>CAVQUU010000040.1:0-168325 GCA_963716825.1 uncultured delta proteobacterium | reverse complement strand
AAAATGTCTACAAAACAACCAATACTCTTTGAACGCGTCGGCGGGGAGCAAGTGATTGCCAAATTGATCCATCAATTCTATTATCGCGTGGTTGCCGATCCGGAATTAAAACCCTTTCAAAGACACATCCATGGACAAACTGCGTCGCATGCAGCGTGAGTTTTTCAGCGCGGCTCTGGATGGACCGATTACCTACACCGGCAAACCGTTAGGTCATGTACACCATGGAAGAGGCATTACCAAACACCATTTCGCGTTATATGTCGGCCATTTGCTTGAGACACTTCAAGACCTTGAAATTGATGAGCAAGATGTTCAGGATATTATCGGCCGGATCAACACCTATGCTGATGAAATCACCGGTATTGGCGGGTCTGTGGGATAGCTTCAGCGCTGGGTTACTCCCGATTCGCCTATCCTTACGGGAAATCGATAGTGATTTTCCTGCAATTGTCCTCCTTGTTGATTTCAATATTAAGTTCGATACTGCTGTCGCGAATTCCCAAAGCCATAGCGGTCTTCCCCTTGTCGACTTCGATATGCGTAATCTCTCTGAACGTTTCGAATACTTTGCGCCCAACCTCATCACCGGGTGATGGTAGTTCCGCCAGTCGATATTCGGCGACCACGGTTGTCTTGCCATCTTCACCACTGGAAATGGATATCTTCTCAGCGTTTGAATTGACACCGTGCAGGGCGGCCAGGGCAACCCATTTTATTGCCGCACTCTCTGTGTCGGGATCATTTTTAAGGATCGACATCTCTTTAAGTGGGTCCGTAGTTGTGTAACAATCACACATTTCCTGAACTTTTTTATGAACATTTCCTGAATCTTTCATGACGATTCTCCTTATGATTTGGTTTTTGATTGGTTAGGAACCAACAACCGAATAAACGAGTGCATAGTTAAATAATGCCATTGGAAAAAGTACGTCAAGTATGAACGAAGGTCTGACCAAGACAAGCCCCCCACCAGCTTTTTTGCGATTGTTTACCGTGCACTCCAAAGGCCATGAATATTGCAGTATTCTCTTACTGCAATCTTATCGGCCTCGATCTGGAACGTCGCCTCTGGCTTTTCACCTGGCGCTAAAAATTGGCGATAGGCTTTGCCGTGGGCTATTATTTCAATCCACTCGATGTAATGTTTGTCCTCCATGGGGTGCGCTGTGCTCCCGACTTTAGCCTTGACCCCGCCGGATACCTTCTCGACGACGGGTACGTGTTTTTCCTTGGCAGCATCCACCGTGTTTTCAGTAATTTTTTCCATGGGCTGGCCGCAGCAGACCAGCTCTCCTTCACCGCCGTGCACCACCTCTACAATATTTCCACACGCCTCACACTTATAGATTTCCAAATTCTTCGCCATTTTTTTCTCCTTTTGCCAGAAATGAAGTTATATATTCAACCTTACCGGTCTCCGCACATCCGTTCGATATTTCCCTTCAATTGAGACACTTGAATGCTCAATCCCACACATTTTTCCCCGATCATGCACTTTTCGGCATCGCCGTCATCGAGATATGTCTTCAAAGCGTGATTGCCTTTTTTTAAATGCACGACCCAGGTTTTTTGATCCTCATCGTACTCCGCCTTGACATCTATTCCGCATTCGCCGATGTCCGGATAAAGGTTTCGTATCTCTACGCACAAAGCCTGTTTATCGATCATGTTTCCTCCTTGGATAGGGTACGCGACCCGTTCTCATTGAATCATGACGAGCGTTTCCCCGAATTACTTCCGTGTTGAGGCGGGTCAGCCTTTCGAACGGTCCGCCCGGATATCATATGTGGGACGGGGCGGTACTTTGCGAACATTTTCAAAGTCCTCCAGGTTTTCGGGTTGCACAACTATTTCACACAGCGGAAATAGCGTGCGCAGACAGGATGCTATGCTGTTGCCTCTTTCGGAAGAATCCGTCCGGATCATGATCAAATCCACTTTATAACTCCTTTTCGTTTTTCCACAGTGCTGCCAAGTCGGCTGCCGGACAACGCCATTGTTCTTTTCATGGGAAGGATCGAATGGTAAAACGAAAACACGGCCGGATTATTTCAAAGCCTGGTATTCGTTATGGCAATGCTTGGCGGATTGTCTCCGATCTATTTCCGCCGCCGTCTTTACCTTCCCAATCAAAAATAAAGGCACGTATGGATCCAAATCGGTTGGGATTGTTCTATCGATCATTCATCTCTTCGTCGGGCATTATTATTTTTGTCAAGAAGAGAGGAACTATTCCGAATATCGGTGAATATGCAACACGCCGCATACCCTTACCCATTAAAAGGATATCATGATGCCGGCGTGTTGCACGAAAACCAGTTGCCATAGGGCTTCTGGTTACAACTGGAAACCTATTGTCCTGAGCGATACCTGTTTTTATGGCCAGATTGAAACGGTATTGTACGGCTGTGACAGTGTCAGCGCTAAACGTGCCGATTGTTAAAAATTTTCTATTGGCCTTAAGTACCGATATGTATTCTCTCACCTTTGCGGCTAATCTTCAGAGCGCTGCATGTGTGCTAACTGGCGTATCTAATCCATTGTGACTGCAGGATGCTCGACATTGCATCCCTTAAAACCTCCAATTTAATTGGCTTGAAAAGGGCGTGATCAATTCCGCTGCCGGGGAGCTTGGGTAAAATTTCGTTAGGTGCTTCGCCGGTGAGGGCAACGACTGGCATGTCGGGTTTAAGCTCCTTGATGTGAAGAGCGAGTTCCCAACCGTCTATTTGGGGCATGTTGATATCAGTCAGCACCAATTGAAAACTATTATTGTTTTTCATACAATCGATCGCTTCGGTTGCATCCTGAGCCGGGGTGGGCCGGTAGCCCAGGGAGGAAAGCAGCAGGCAGACTATATTTCTTATCAATTCATCATCATCCACAACAAGGATGTTGGCTTTTGAATTCACCACCATGTTTTACCCTCCGCCCAAAGTCCCAAATACGGATTCCGGAATGCTCAGGATTTAAGCCTGTCGGATGGAATCTCTGGATTCCTGCCGCACTTAATGGAGATTGAATGTTAACCAGCCTTCTGAGGTCATGGACTCTGCGACCCTGAAGGAAGTGGAATCGGTGTTTATCCCCCTCGCATAAGGCGGTGCGTGCATATGTTGTTGAAGCTTCTGAATTTCCATTATTTTTTTGCAGTCCTGCATACACAAGTCTTTGGGCATGCTACATTTTGAACATGTTCTACATGGCGAGGATATCATTTTTCCTCCTTTGAATAGCGCGGCATTGTATAGAAGCGAACGGCAAAAATGGTTGCAGGCATATGTCCATCGAGGCGGATCAGGCAATAACCATGGTGATGAAACCAGAACCGCAAGGCGACTGTGGCTCGACTCCGCATCATATCTTTACGGACTATTTTACTTTTGTGCCGGGATAACTCAAGATTGGAAGGTTATGAGGGGAATATGGGGCTATACCAGATATTATTTAAGGGAGGACAGGAAGGTCATTAAGTTGATTTTTTTATTCTTTATGCCCAACTTCGCTCCTGATATTGTTCCTATGAAAATCGATCGTGCTTTTCGCCAGGTTCATGATCGCTGCTATTTCCTTTGTACTTTTCCCCTGTTGCACGAGATTGGAAACTTGAAGCTCCGTATGCGAAAACCGCAAGAATTTGGACCCCAGGTTACGCACCAATGGCGATACGATTTCGTTGAGATTGGATTCCAGGATGTCTAAATAGGCCTTCACTTTAGCATCCGATTTTCTTTGTTTAAGTTTTTCCAAATAGGGGAAAATCAGTTGGTTGATGTTCAGCAACACTTTTTCTTCAAGTTCGTTTTTATCCGCTCCTATTTCCCTGAGCAAAACTTTCAACGCCACGTTGGCTTCTTCAAGACCAATGGCTTTATCTTTTAATTCTATTAGCTTTACAGCGCAGCTCGTCTTGCATCTGTTTTCTTTTCTGTATTTCCAGAGCTAATTCAGTATTGGATCGAACGAGTTCCGCAGTCCGTTCGACAACACGCTTTTCCACTTCATCATATGCTTTGAACAGCGCTTCGCTGGCCTGCCTGCGCGCAGTGATGTCCGCCCCATAGATACGGACGCGCTGGTCATCCTGCACGAAATGCATCGTTTGCTGGTACCATTTTTCATCGACGGGCACTTCGCGCACCATGGACTTGTCCGGGCTCTCGTTCAGGTGGCCCATCACCATTTCCCAATCCGCAAGCCACGGATGCTTCGGCCCTCGCTCACAAAGGCCAGGTAACATCTGCTCGGCGGCGTGGTTGCAGAAATGCACGCGCCCGGTCACATCCACTTCAACGACAGGTCTGGGGTTTAGCATGGGAAAGCTGGCCAGGCGTTTCATTTCGGCCTCCGCCTGTCGTCGTTCCAGTTCACCGGCCGCGCGTATGGCCACCAACCTCAGTATCGCTTCCGCCAGGCTGAGATTGTCCCGCGGTTGCTTCCCGATAACGGCGATCAGACCGATGGGTTTCCCGTGAGAATCCCACAAGGTGGTTCCGACATAGCACTCGGCCCCCATCTGCTGGAGGGCCACATCCCGGGGATACAAACGGCGCACATCCCTGGGAAATGAACAAATCGTCTTTCCCACAACGTCGCCGCAAGGGGTGTCTTTAAGAGCATAGACCAAGTTATCCTCGAACTTGCCGTCAAAGTAGACGGCCTCGGTCTTGGCGTCCAGGCCGCCCCCCTCCAGGCGATCGATGCAGACATAGTCCATGTCCAGCGTTTCGGCCAGGTAGCGCGCCAGCGCACTGAAAAAATCCTCGCCCGAGATCGACCAGCCTGAATTCAACAGGAACATTTGCGTGCGCTCGATCAGCTTGCGCTCGGTGATGTCCACCATCGTGACGCGGTATTCCCGACCGTCCTGGGACACGATGGCGGTAATCTGGACGCTGCAGGGCCCCTTATCTTTCTTCAGCAGCGTCACCTCGCACACCTCTTTGGTGTGGCTCGCAAGTACTTTGTCCAGGAAGGTTTGGAAGCCGGCCCGCTCTGGTGTGTCAATGAAAAGCTCAAAACGCCGCCTCGGCAACCGAGCGCGTTCCACCCCCAAAAGGTTCGCCGCGGTCAGATTCACCTGGCGGATCGACCCGTCGCGTCCAAGGGTCAAGTAGCCCACTGGGGCAAAGTCGTACAGGTCGGTGTATCGCTCCAGCACCGCCTCCACCTGCGCCCGCGACTCACGCAGCTCTTCGTTTTGCATCTCCAGCTCGATCTGATGCACCTGCAGCTCGTGCAAGAGCCGCTGCGTATCGGCCTCATTCCGGGCCGGGACTCCTTTGGTCTCGCCGCCCGCAGCTGCGCTTCTGCCCGGCGGCGCAGCGCGGCGGCGTCCGCGGAAGCGTTGCGCTCTTTTTTCATGATGTCCCTTTGGTCACGCGTTTTTCCGTCTCCGACCGGGTCTGGCGCAGTTGGATCTCCAACGTCTTGGCCACGGTGATGTTCAAAAAGGTGATCACCACACCGTCGATCCGGTTCTCCAGGGTGCGATAGGGCATGATGCGCACTAAAAACCAGCGCCCGTCGCGCGTGGCGACCTGCTTCTCGATAAAGACCAGGGTGCGCAACACCTCGTTCGCATCCACGGCCAGTCCCGGATAGTCCAAATCGGTGGCGATGTCGGTGATCGGCCGGCCCACGTCGCCGGCGATCAGCTTGATGATGCTGGTGGTCTGGGTGGTGAATCGGCGCACGTTGAGCTCATCGTCCAGAAACAGCGTGGCGATCTCGGTGCTGTTGAGCAGGTTCTTCATGTCGTTGTTGGCCCACGACAGCTCGTCCACCTTGGCTTGCAGTTCGTGGTTGACCGTCTGCAGTTCCTCGTTGAGCGACTGCATCTCTTCCTTGGAGGTGGTCAGTTCCTCGTTGGTGCTCTGCAGCTCTTCGTTGGCGGACTGCAACTCCTCGTTGGTGGATTTGAGCTCTTCCTGGGAGGTCTGCATCTGTTCGCGGCAGGTCTGAATCTCCTCGCGGGCCTGCTGGAGTTGACGTTGCATCACTGCCAGAGTGTCGCCACGGCTGGAAGCCCGCTTGGCGTTTGCTGGCGGCTTTGGTGTTCAGGAGGCGTGGTCACGTCCGTAAAGACAATCAGCACCATCCCTTGCAGGGCTGCGGGTTCGCTAATCGGCTGAACGGTGATGTCCACGGACTGCATCCCGCCGTTGGTTTCCACTTTCACGCCCTTGAGGCTGGCCGCGGTCTTTTGGCGCAGCGCCTTTTGCCATACGCTGTTCAGCTCGTAGCGCAGCCCCTCACGCGCCATGGCAAAGAGGTTCCAGTTAGCCTTGCCTGCCGCCGGCTCCAGGTATTTGCCCGTACGCCCGCTGATATAGAGGATATCGCCTTTGTCGTTGGTCAACACGGCCGCCGGGCAATAGTGCTGCAACAAAAGCTGGTCGGCCAGGGCCTGGAGGTTGGCGCCGGCAATCCGCACCTGGGGCTGAGCGCTGGCAACGGCCGGCGGATAGGGCACAAAGGCCGAGGGAAATTCGACCGGCTCCGCCGCCAGGGCGGAATCGAGCCGCCGGAAGATGCGCGCTTTTTTGGCCAACGGGGCAAACAGATCGGTAAAGGCGCCGATGGTCTCCGCGTTGCCCAGGAACAGGACGCCACCGGGGTTCAGGCTGTAGTGAAACAGGGGGATGAGCTTTTTTTGCATCTCCCTGGTCCAGGTAGATCAGCAGGTTGCGGCAGAGCAGCAGGTCGAGTTTGGTAAAGGGCGGGTCCATGATCATGTTCTGGGAAGCAAAGATCACCATTTCACGAATCTCCTTGGCCACCCGGAAGCCGTGTTCGTCCTTTACAAAGAACCGGCGCAGGCGCTCCGCGGAGATGTCCGCGGCGATGTTCTCCGGATAGACGCCCGCGCGCGCCTTGTCAATGGCATCCCGGTCCAGGTCAGTGGCAAAGACCTGCAGCGAAAAGTTTCCGGTGGGATTGACCTTCTCCACCGCCTCCTTGAAAACCATGGCCAGGGAATAGGCTTCTTCGCCCGTGGAACAGCCCGACGTCCAGGCCCTTAGCGCCCCGCCTTTGGGATGGGTCGCCAGCAGGGCCGGCATGACCTTATCTTTCAACTGCTCCCACGCCGGCGGGTCGCGGAAAAAACTGGTGACCCCGATCAGAAGCTCCTTGAAGAGCAGCTCGATTTCCTGGGGATTCTCGCGCAGAAACCGGACATAGGTGGCGAGCTTGTCGATCTGGTGCAAGCCCATGCGCCGCTCGACACGGCGGTAGATGGTGCTCTTTTTGTACAGAGAAAAATCGTGGCCGGTCTGGGCCCGGAGCAGGATGATGACCTTTTCCAGGGCGCTCTGGGATTTGCCCTCCCGGTCCAGATCGGACTGGCCGGCAAGAGGGGCGTGCTTTAAATAGCCGCTGATCCTGCCCGGCAACTCTTCGGCCGGCGCGACCACGTCGGCCAGGCCGGCGTCGATGGCGCTTCTGGGCATGCCGTCGAACTTGGCCGAAGCAGGCGCCTGTACAAAGACCACTCCGGCTTTCTCCTTGATGGCCCTAAGGCCCAACGTGCCGTCCGAGCCCATCCCCGACAGGATGACGCCGATGCTTCGCGCCTGGCAGTCATCGGCCAGGGAGCGGAAAAAGAAATCGATCGGCAGGCGCAGTCCGCGGGGCGCAGCCGGGGCAAGCAGGTGCAGCACTCCGTGCAGGATCGACATGTCTTTATTGGGTGGGATCACATAGACATGGTCCGGCGCGACTTTGTGGCGGTCCCTGACCTGGACGACCGGCATGGGGGTCGTACGCTGGAGCAGTTCCACCATGATGCCTTTGTGGGTCGGGTCCAGGTGCTGGACGATGACAAAGGCCATGCCGCTGCCTTGCGGCACGTGCTTTAAGAACCGTTCCATAGCCTCAAGCCCTCCGGCCGATGCGCCGATGCCGACGATAGGAAACGCGCTCTGTGTTCTCGAGGGCCGCGGTTCCGGTTGTTTGGCTACCGCCGGTTTTTTTTTGCCTTTTTTCGGACTGGGTGATTTTTTCATGGCCGACATTCCTGTAATCGTAGAGGGTGGTGGCCTGGTAACGCTGTTTATAATGCAAGGCTCTTTGCAGCACCGGTCCGGTTTATGTCCATTGGGTTCCTGAGAGATTTGTAAAAGAGGCCCCTCCGAGTTTATTTTTTATACCATATGAGTCTTTCCGAATTCAAATTTTGAGGGAAAAATCCCCATATTATTTATAATCACACTGATTATTAGGTATCACACAACAAAAAACGTCTAAAGCTGCTGGCTAAACAATTTTCGCCCATGTTTATATATAACTGTAATTTAAGCTAATTTTAGGTATTAGTTATTCCAGTGGTGGGATTTCCCTCTATGTTTACTTTTACCCAATATTGCGAAAAAAGGTATATATGGTACTTTAGGCTGAACCATAGCCATTTGAGCCGACAGGAAATAGACGCAGAACAATGGCTTGAACTCGAACAATGCAATGAAGCCTCGTTCGTGCCTTCCATGCAGTTCATGTTAGCCAGAACGCACCTCACGAAACATGAATCGTGGGATAGCTGCTATTATGTTGTCATCTGGCCTATCTTGCTGAAAAGATAGAAGATACAAGTGACGATGCTGTAAGATATAGTTTTTGCAATAATATCATACTTCATAGCGACTTTCAGCACGCCCATTTCATTCAACTTGGCAACATAATAAATTCCCTTTCAAGGCACCTTTTTGTGTCCGGTAAACAGGTTGCCACCGGGTTTAGAGACTATCCAGCCATGTCATGATGTCGTCTTCTTCCTCTTTATCGATCAGCGCTTCTATCTCGGCATTACGGCTCAATACGGCTTGGGTGTATTCGGTAAACCGTTCTTGGATTTTTCTCCGGCGCGGCAGATCCATCTGCAGATAAACCATGCTGGATTGGACATCTTCGTGCCCCAAATGGTTTTTAATGTCAGTTGCCGAGCAACCGGATGCCAGCATGTTTATTGCACAGGAATGACGAAAGCTGTGAACCGGATTGAGAACTTCCAGCCGTTTTTCCGATAGTGCCAACCGCAGGTATTTCCGGCAAAGGCGATAGATGCCATGGCGTGTCAATGCCTTGCCATGCTGGCTGATGAACAGCCGTTTCGCGTAATCGGCTTTTGGTCGGCGGCGGTGGTTGATGGTATACGCCTTGATCATTTTCACCGTCGTCGGAGACAAATTGACCTGGCGGAAGCGGTTGCCTTTGCCTAAAATGGCCAATGTCCCTCGTTCGGGGTTGAAGTAATCCAGATTCAACTGTGCGATCTCACTGGCACGGGCGCCGGACTCGAACAAGAGGTGCAAAATGGTGTAGTCACGAAAGCCCAGCGCCGTGTCGATATTTACCGCGCTAAGGACTTGATTGATCTCCTCGGGATATAAAAACCCAACCAGTTGCCGCTGGGTTCGCTTTTGGGGAATAACGACAATTTTATCCATCGATGCCGACCATTGCGGATGGGTGAAGCGGATCATCTTGGCCAGCGACTTGATGGCTGCCAGACGGTGATTGCGCGTTCTGGCGCTGTTTTTGCGTTCCGATTCGAGGTGGTCTAAAAAGGAGAGGATGACCTCCGGGGTAAGATGATGGACCGATAGCGATCCGACCTTGATGCCATAGCGGTCTGCGGCAAACGGCAAAAACAGTTTGAAGGTGTCGCGGTAGGCCTTGATGCTGTTCGGACTCACGCCCTTGATGTGCGGTAAATACTTGTCAAAAAATTGATGGATAACCGTTGATAGTCTCATACGACATCCAATTGGGATTTGGTGAAGTCGATCAGGCCGGCAAGATCGTCGGCATCTTTTACCTTCAAATAGGCTGCGGTGTACTGATATTTGCGATGACCCATGTATGCGGCCAGCACCGGCAGCGCCTGTTGAGGCGAGATACCGCGGGCTTTGATCCGGCTTAGAGTGTTGATTGCATACGAGTGGCGAAGGCTATGGGGTACCGGCGATCCGAAGGTCATGTTGCCCATGATCCGTTTGGGCTGCTTCAGGCCGATCGCTTCAACGGCACGATGAAAGATGGTACGGACCCGTTGCGCTTTGAGCGGTTGGCCGTTTCTTCCTGCCAACAGGTAAGGATTTTGGTCATCCGGACAACACGCATTGCGTGCTGACAGGTAATTGTCAAGTCCAGCGATCACTGCTTTGGGCAGCGGTATCAGGCGATCTTTTCTGAACTTGGTCCGTTCAATATAAACGCTGCCTTCATCAGGCCGGTAATGGTGCCGGCAAAGATGCAACGGTTCGTTGATGCGCATGCCGCAGCGGGCCAGCATTACCACGGCCAGATAAACGCCCTGATCAAATATAAAATTGGCTGGGTCGCGCCTGATCGTTTTGCAGATGCGTTGTAGCAACTTCTCGGTTTGATCCGGTGAGAAAACAAAAGGAACAAAATATCGCTCGGGCACGGGCGGGATATCTTTGAGCGGATTGGCGGCAACGATTTGCCGACGGATTAAATAATCGAAGAGACTGCGAACATGAGACAGCATCCGGTTGGTGGTATTGGGATGCGGGCTGATGGTGGCCCGCAAGTGAAGGAAAAAGGCCGGCTGCTGCAATTGCTTCCAACTGACAGCGTTGGCTTTCAGGTATCGATCCAATGCAATCAGCGGCGGATAGATGGCTTTTAGGGCATAACCGCGCTTTTCACGATAAGCCGCATAATCGTTCAGATGGTTGGCCATAACACTTTCAAAGGGTCTCATCGAACAGCACCTCACGCATCAGTCGGGTATGCACACACAGGTACTTTTTGGTGGACTCGATCTTGTCGTGGCCCAGCATCTCCTTGATATCAAAAATCGACGCACCGGCTTCGAGCAGGTTCTGCGCATAGGTGTGACGCAGCCAATAAGAGCTGGCATTCAAACCGGCTTGTTTCATGGTTTCACTGATCCGGAACGAGATCGTGTTGGGTTTCATCGGTCGATACGGCGGTTGTATGGTTAAAAACAACCGGCGATGTTTCGTTTTCGGTCTGGCACCGATGATATAGGCCGCCACCGCCTTGAGTGTATGTTCGGGGATGGGAAGCTCAATCGGGTTGTCCCCTTTCCGCGTGCTGATTCGCATCAACTGACGGCCAAAACCGATATCTTTCAAACGGAGTTGGCTGATCTCTATGGAACGTAGGCCCATGGAGTAAGCCAGATGCACCAGGGCATAGGTCCGGATGCCGCTGGCCGAGGAAGGATCGAGACTATCGAAAAGCTGCCGCACTTCACCCGGCCGTAAAAACTTGGGCGGCTTGGCCCGGCCGTATTCTCGCCGACCGGTCACCAAAGGGGCCAGATCGGCCGTCAATATCTGGCGTTCACCGTACAGGTAGCTTAAAAAACCCCGTAGATAGATACGGTAAACGCGGCGGGTGGCACTGGCAAAACCGTTAAAGCATTCATCCCGAAAGGCATCGACATGCTCGACCTTCAATGATCGAAGTTGGACATCGTTTCGTTGGCAATAACTATCAAACAGATAAAGCACCCGTCTAATGTGGGCTGCCTGGCGATCGGATGCATGGCGGTATTTTTTCCGATAACAAAGGTACTGTTCATAAATGGCCGGCAAAATGGGTAAAGCTTTGCGGACCCGTATCGGTTGGGCGATTTCTCTCTGGGCGTGGAGATAGCGCGACAGGCCGGTTACGGCATGGACATGGATTATCCCTCTGGCCCTTTTAAACCGATTCAGTGTGCGACGGGTAAAAATTTCGTCCCAGCGATATCGTTTCAAGTTGATGAATGCTCGAAAATGTCGGAGCACTCGTCTATAGTCTTGCTGAGTACTTTTCGCATACCCATTGACGGCCATCCACTGAAGATAGTCCTGGATGACCTGTTCCAGGGCAGCTACCGTGTCATTCCTCATCTTTCCATCCGCTTTAGTGACTGGCCGGCAAGTCGGGCAATGGTGGCCCGATTCCTTGCTCGCTTCTGCTCTTTGTGTTGACTTGCCGAAACACAGGTTGCAGGCAGTTCCAGCACCTGGAAAACGGTGCCGTCAAAAGCGATCAGATCTTTGTCGATCAGCCCGTTTCTGGCGTTGATGTACTGGTCAAGCTCCATCTGCAGTAGGGTGCAAATGGAGTCGTAACTGTAGAAAGAGAGTCCATGGCGATCAGAGGCGAGCACCAGAAACAGGTAGAGAAGGAGTTCCTTTTGCTGCAACGAGGCCAAAAAACCATCGCAAAGAAACCGGTGCGGGATGAAGCTGAACCCACCATGGATGCGCCTGATGCGATCAGGATTGAGAACTTTCTTCTTTATCATCATGCACCCCTTTCCGACCCAAATTAACCATAGCCGCGGCGGGGAAAAGAACGCACAATCCGGCCACGAATACCGCAAAAATGGCAAAATGGCCCTGTATCGATACGCCAGGTAGAGTTTTTTATGCGGGTTAACATCTTCATAGCCCACGGGCGCCGGGGTGTTGAAGTTGCATCATCCATGTTTTTTTGTTTTCTTTGCGTATTGCCGTGTCTGCGACGGTTTTCAGATTCACAGTGGTTCTTTTTGCCCTTTTGGGTCTGGCGGTATTTTCTTTCGGCCTTGCGATGATTTTTGCGCTTTCCCGCACAACGGCATTCGTCACAACAATAGGCTTGTCCTCTAAAACAGCTTCTGCAGACACAAAAAGTAAAATCACACCAGCGACATTGAATGAGAATCAGTAACACCTTGGCATGCCTCCGGCCTTGCAAACAGCCGGAAGGTGCAATAAAAGGAAAGTATCGTGTGGGAGCTTCCAGATGCTTGCGGTAGCTCTTGCATAAAGCCCGAAGTTGCCGCTTCGGGCTTTTCTGTCTATCTCCTTTTACAGTCGCAAATCGTGGGTCAAAGTACAAGAGATCCGGTTCGTCAGAGCCAGACAGGCGTTCCTTCCAACCGGCTTGAAACGACAGGAGGATCGAATCAAAAGAATGATATGGATTTTTGAATCCTCATGGAATTAGACGGAATGAAATGGGGAATCAAACGAACAACATAATTAAATCAGCAACACAACTGCTATATCCCACCGCCGCAGCGTTTCTGAAAAATCTTGTTTTTCCATCTATCGCGATCGACACCCCGCATTTTTCTGCAAATCAAAAACACAATTTTGTAACAAAGTGGCTATCCGTCATTGTCTTCGAATCTTTTCAACTTGGAGGCATGGCAAGTAAGCTGTCGTTTTCCAAGTTACGATTTCGTGGGATAGATCGACATATATCTCAGTTTTTTGTTGGCATGTAAACCAAGAAGATAGATTGAGGTGGCGCCTTACTTAAGCAAAGCGGCCGGATGCATTTATGTTTTGATTGTGGCCCTTGCTTGACACGACTGGATAGACCATTTAGGCTATATCTTCCGCTCGCTTTCGAAAAAGGAAATGGTAAATAAAATCACAGTAGCGATCCAATTTGATCCGGCCTTTGTTGGCCACTGAATAGCGCCAGAAGCCGTAAAGGCGGGTCAGGAATATCAGTGTCTCGCTATATTTTTTCCAGGTAAAGTGTTCCTCCACCCGGCGCACGCTGTTTTTGGATATTTTATACCAGTAGCTGGAATCTTGCTCGCATTCCAGTATAAATTTTTCCAAGCCTCCTGCGATCAGCGCTGGTTCGCTCGTATTAAGCAGAAACCCGCTTACCCCATACTCGATGATTTCGAGGGGGCCGCCGAATTTTGGTCCAAAAGTGGGCAATCCAGAGGCCATCGCCTCAATGATGGTCAATCCAAAGGCTTCAAACAAGGCAGGTTGGACAAATATGCCCTGGTGTTGGGCAATTATCCGATAAACCACACCGGTATCCAGTTTATTGATACTGGGTAGCCAACGTACCTTGTCAGCCAAATCGTAGTGTTTGATTAAGGCATGGGCTTTACGGATCTCTGCCCGTTCCTCATTATCTTTAGAATTTTTTACCTGCGTGGTACCTGCTGCAAAGATGAGGTTACAGTGCTTTTGCAAGATTTTGCTCATGCCAAACGCTTCGATCAGACCGGTGATGTTCTTAATTCGATCCAAACGGGCCATGGTGAAGATGGGACGATTGGCGGTATAGGCCAGTTGGCCGAAGATATCTTCGGATTCGTCGTTAAAGAGTCGCTGCTTCCAGGTCTTGGCCTTCTGCGTTAAACGTTTATCCTTTTTATCGTATGGAAAATAGAGGGTTTCATCGACGCCAGGAGGAATGACATTAAACTTAGGGGCATAGAGATTTACCCCGTTAACCACCTGATAAAGATCAGGCAATGTGAAAAACTGATAGGATTCATACTGCCCCATGGTATCGTCAGTGCCGAATATTTCCTGATAGGTGCTGGTGATGATGAAATCAGCCTTGTTCATGGAGAGCATATCGGCCGTAAACTGCAAGGAGAAGTTGTAGTCCTTTTCCATTCGCTGCCAGAATAAATCTGAAAAAAGGTATTTCGTTTTTTCTAATGCGTGGGCAATAGTGCAATGGATTACATTCAGCTTATCTGATAGCAAGGTGGCCACCAGATTGCCGTCTGAATAGTTGCCGATGATCAGATCGGGCCGCTGGCGGAATTCGCCGAGTAGTTCCTGAGCGGCATCATCGGCAAAGGTTTCCAAGTAGGGCCAGATCTTAAACCGCGAGATCCAATCTTGAAGAATGTTGCCCTGGGCATCTCTAAACGGCACCCGGAGGATCCAGGCATTTTCCGTTTGAAACACTTTTTCTATGCGCTGGTTGCAGGTTGTATCTCCGGCATTGGGGATCAGGCGGGTTAGGATGGTAATTTTGGGAGTGACCTCGAGACCCGTGAGCCTGATCTCTTTCTTCAGGTGCTTTTCTAAGGCCCTGACTTGATCGAGGATATAGATGACCTGACCACCGGTGTCCGGCTTGCCAAACACATTGGACTGCCCGAACCATCCATGGGGCGATATCATTGCGATGTTTGCAATCAAGGGCATGGGTACTCGGCAGATGAACTGACCCAACAATGTGGCATTGGGTTCGTTGATGAGATCAATGAGCAGTCGCATGGTTTCCGCGATGCGCCCCGCTGTATGGCCCCATCCAACTTCGAATCCTGCCCGCTTCAATCGAGATGCCACCTTTGAATAGGGTATCTCCGGTTTTTGCTCTCGGAGCCATTTCAAAACCGCCTCAAGCGCGCTGAAAAAAGTTTCAAAATCCTTAATCAAGGTCCCGTTGACCAGAAGTTGTTTTTCTTTGTATTTATGCAACTTGATGAAATCAAACAATATAGCGTGCCATTTGTCCGGAGCAGTAAAAATTTGACTGCATAAGTAACTGTTTAGGTATCGAATGCCATCGCCGATATTACGGGGGTCTTTAATTGAAGGGGTATAATCATGAAAGGGCAAAAAGTCGATCTTGAGGGACGTGGGTCGGCGGCCGTTATCCATGACGTGATAATCCTTTAATTCCAGATAGCGGGCACTGTCAATGACCTCCATGTAGGCGCCGTCCGGGCGCAGTAGGTAAAAGTTGTACTTAGCAATATCGTAGCGATGTACTACTACGATATGGCCATCGCTGATAAAAAGCTCTTGGATTTTTTTTAAAAAATAAAATAGTGAGGATTTTTCACGAAAGCGTTTCTTTTTATTATTTGCGTCGCAATATTCATGGAATACCAGTAAAATTTCATTGCGAAGAAAAAATTTCTTTTCCTCGTCGAGTAGTAGAGTTATGTACTCTTTGAATTCTTCGCGGTCTGTTCGAGTGAGCAGGGTTGAGATGAGGTTCTGTTTCGTCATTCCACCACGCCTTTTGCTTTTATGATGAATTGATAGTGTTCTAAACCTTCTAATATACCAGCCGCATAGGACTCTCGTGCGAAATAAGTGTTGGGTCCGCCCGTTAATTCTTCAAGATATGAGTGGGAAAAAGCAGCCTAAAATTTAAATGGTTCCGACATCAAAAGTATCGGGCGATCTTTGCTGATCTGTACCTGGAATCAGTCTCACTAAAAGATGTCGCCTTGAATGCGTCTTTTTCAATCAACATGGCAGCGGATAATTGCTTTCTATCGCTGTACAGAGGTTGATGTATTTCGGTATAATTTTGCCACGGATTAGTTTTTACGAAGGATAACCGGGTGTTTTATGGCATAAACCCAGGATAAAGACCATTCGTTGAAATTAAATTGTAGTAAAATGGCCCATTATTTCAGTTCAATTTATAAAAAGGGAATTCCCTACAGGACGAAAACGCAGCTATGCTCCAATTGGGCCCAATAAATTACAAGCCCATCCTACGCTCTTCGCCATTCTTCTTTCTGTTAGACACATCGACCCTTCGGTCTATTCTTATCCTTCTGTCCGTTCCTGATCTTCGATCAGGAAAATGGATTGTTAAATAGTACTTGCGTCTCTCAATTTTCCGTCGTCTATCACTTTCAGAAAAGGATGTTTTCATAAAACCTCCTTCTGTAAAAGGCAGTTAAAATAAGCCTTAGCGCAAGATATCGTCATGATAGCCGCACTGCAAATTAAATTTCAATATGATCAATAATAGTTGATCCCGCAGAAAATAATCTGTTTTTTCTCGCTCTGATTTAAATGCCAGATTGCAAAACAAACCAATTCATTCTCGAGATTAAGCGCATAGGCTTTTTTCATGATGCAAAATGAGTATTAAGATTTTATTCTACCACCAAACCACAACAATAGCCAGGGCCTTGGCCAGTAAGTCCGCAGACTGAATTCGGTAGTCACGGTACCAAGTTAATTTTTGTAGTTGTCTGGATTCAGACCGCCAAAAATCATAATTCCATGTCAAAGAGACAACTTGGTCAGGTGGGGGCTTCTGAGAGACAAGGCTGGTGCATATAAAAATCGATCTGCTGAAAAGGGTCATCATGCCGCAAGCTTAGAGAAATTGAATTTGGTAAACAGATGCAATTTCATTTATACCCCATCCCAATATACCAAGGGGGATGCCCACTGCCAGAGTAACCGTAGCTGCTGTCGCTGTTCCCTGGCGCCAAAAAATACCCAACCCAAATATGACCACCACCGGCGGGGTGATATAAGCCAATATGGACTGCATGTATTGCCACAAGTGGCTAAAATAACGGACGTATACTTTAATCTTCCAAATTAGTGATCGTACCTCAAGCAGGTCATCTTGTAATCGAGGAGTGTCCGGATATTTTAATTCAAGAGATCATAACCTTCCTGAAAGAATCTAAAAAATTATATTCCTTCGCTTGATGATCTGATAGAGTCCAAATCTTTCAGTCTTCCGAGGATATTATATCTGCTATGCACCTGGAATATTATTATAAAGCAGGTACATACAACATCTTGTGCCTGACCGTTTTTCCTAATCATCGCGTCCGCATTTCATGTACGTGATGTATACAGCAGGCCCGTATCAATTTTGGCCGATATACCTACCTCCAACTTATCCCAACTTTGGCCTGTAGCCAGCTTTGTACCGTCTATCTTAAGCAGAGGGTGGCCTGAACCGTTGTCAGGACCGAATCGGCAGGATAGATGTGGAAATCACAGCAATTGAATGAAGGCTGATTCGGGGATTAGTCTAAATATACTACAATCCACATGCTTCATATCAAATACCAAAGTTACAATATGTAATCACAAGTGGAGTAGAGTTTTACAGGACCACAACATAGTGGGTTTCGTTAGAATCTGATATGGGATTGTCTACTAATAGAAACCATAAGTTGTTTACGATCCTCAAATTCCTCCCGATCAGGCTGGACGCTCGCGGCCAGAGGCCGCGCTTACAAGGAACAAGGGAGGATAAGCTGCTATATGTATTCAAAAAAGATAAGTATTATAATTTTAACCTGAGGGGGTATCCATTTCGCTCTCGTAAGTGTATAGTAGGTTCATGAGCGACCCTATTGACAACCATCCTGTTGGCGGCGTTGACTATCCGCGGACCTTACAGGAATTTGATGAATGGTTTCCAACCGAAGATGCATGCGCAGCATATTTGCTCAAACTGCGTTGGTCCAATGGTTTTATCTGCCCGGCTTGCGAGGGTACCAAAGGCTGGATGACAGATAGGAAACAAATGCGATGCGCTACCTGTCAGCGTCAGACCTCGGTAACTGCAGGAACGATTTTTGACGGTACCCGCAAACCTCTGCGGATGTGGTTTCAAGCAGCTTGGCATGTGACCAATCAAAAGTTTGGTGCCAGTGCGTTGGGGATGCAGAGATCTCTGGGGTTGGGAAGCTACCAAACTGCTTGGACTTGGCTTCACAAACTGCGCCGGGCTATGGTGCGGCCTGGGCGCGACCTCCTGAGCGGACGCGTCGAGGTAGACGAGACTTACGTTGGTGGTGAAGAGAAAGGTGTATCCGGCCGACACACTGAGAAGAAGGCGATTGTAGTCGTAGCTGTAGAGGTTCATGAACCCAAGGGATTTGGACGCATTCGACTGCGTCGAGTCCAGGATGTGAGTGGCGATAGTCTTGTGGGTTTCGTTCGTCAAGTGGTCCTTCCTGGATCGGCCGTTTTGACCGACGGTTGGAAGGGTTACAATGCCCTTACGCGCTATGGATACACCCGTGAGAAAATTGTTCTTTCTACGTCAGGTGATCCAGCCCATGTAGCTTTGCCTGGTGTTCATCGTATAGCCTCCTTGCTGAAACGCTGGTTGATGGGGACACATCAAGGGGCCGTAGGTAAAAAACATTTGGATTACTACCTTGACGAGTATACGTTTCGCTTTAATCGACGAACTTCCGATGCCCGCGGCCTTCTCTTCTACCGATTGATTCAGCACTCGGTGCAGATTGGACCAGCACCTTACTGGCAACTTATTACCGGAAAGCAAGAGCGAGGGCGACGGTCTAATAAATTTAAACGAGACTGAAGTGGATCATTTTGCTGCAATTGTTTTCTTCTCCATTTTTAATACTTTAAAAATCGACCAGGCGCTGAATGGTCCAGAAGGCTGCAGCACTGCCGATGACATACGGCGGCACGGCTGGGGCCCAGGCCATTCGTGGCATGTTCATGCGGCGGATAATGGCTCCAGCCAGTGCAATGATGGAGAGTACGCAAACGATAAAGAAAAGCTGACCGATCTCAACGCCGACGTTGAAGAATAGTAATGCAGCGGGAATCGATGACTGCGGCAGACCAATTTGCGCCAACGCCCCAGCAAAACCGAAACCATGCAACAGGCCGAAGATAAACGCAACAACCCAGGGCCACTTCTCTGTAAGCCCCGTTTTCCCTGATCGACTGTGCATGATTTCAGAAGCGACAAACATGATACTCAACGCGATCGCGGCCTCGAGGGGTGGCCCGGGAATCCGGATCAGTCCAAGCGTTGCGCCGACCAGCGTAAGACTGTGAGCAAGGGTGAATGCGGTGACAGTTACAATCAGTCGACGCACATCTTTTACCAGAATCAAAAGTGCAAGAACGAACATGAGATGGTCGATGCCATCAAGTATGTGCTTAAAACCAAGTATGAGGTATGTGCGCACCACTTCAAGACGGCTCGGTATCGCGGGAACCGTAAAGGATGAATCTCCCGGGGTCAGGCGACGTGACTCAACGGTGCCGTTGGCGAAGACGAATCGAACAAGAACATCAGTCGATGTTTTATCGAGTCCGTCGATCCGGATTTCGCCACCTTCGATCCCGTCCACGCAGCGGGCGGTCCAACGTGCAAGGTACGCCGAACCGTCCCAGACCGTTTGTGGTGGCTTGGCTTGATCACAATTCTCTGGCAACACCGCAGAAATTGCCATAGGTTTGCCGCTGCTCGCCGGTTTCTTCCACAAGACCGAATACAGATCAGTGTCGACCAGGCGGAGTTCAAGATAGCCGGGTTGTAATGCATGACCATAAGAAAAACCGGGGATACTGATCAGGAGCACTGCCAGCACGAAAATATGCCTGCGCAGAGTCAGCACTAACGATTCTCCGTTTCTTCAGTTTGGCTAAGGCGTATTTCGACGATGTAGCGATTTAAACGTTTCGCATAATCCTGCTCACGGTTCTCGTCTGCTTTTGCCGATTTCCAGTCTTTCAATACGGCATCACGGATGTCTTCCAACGGTGGCATGCGGGCAGACTGGCCATCAAGTGTGCGTATCAGGTGTTTGCCGTAAGCGGACGTGACAGGCCCGGCCCATTCTCCGGGAGCGAGTTCAGCGATCTGGCTGTAGAACCCTTTGCCGAATACACTGTCAATCGCATTCGGTTGTGACAGTTTAAGCTGCGCTGGTAGAACTGTACGCCGGCCCAGTGTGGATGGGTCCATTGCCGGTTTTGACAGCAGTGTATTAATAGTTTGTGAAACAGTCTCTTCGGAGGGGGATTCGCCGAGGTAGATTTGCTCGAACGCCAGGCGCGGTTCACTCCGGTAGGCCTGTTTATTCGCTGCATAATAGGTCTCCAACTCACCTGCGGCGGGTTCCTGTAAATAGACACCCGTATCGGTCAAAAACTCCATCTTTTGCCGCAACCGGCGTCGGACAATAGCATCGTTTTTATCCAGGCCGAGCGCCAGAGCGTCGCGGTAATAAACCTCTGACCGGACTTCCTCTTTAATCAGGCTATCAAGCTCCCCATCTGTGGGCATCCGATTCCAGACAACGTTGTATTCAGCAGCTATCTGGCCAATTCGTTCCGGGGTGATGAGGATCACAGCCGTTGAGTTTTCAATGGCGTCATTAGCGGCGGCATAAATCAGAAAAAACAGGCCGCCAATGACGATGAAATGTAACAGCGGCTCCCTAAGGAACCGCTGCAGTCTTGAAGTTTTCATTCGGGTCAGGATTTCGGGGTGTACCAGATGGGTGATGTGTAGGCCCGCTCCTGGGTCGAGACGGGTACTCCCTCTGGCGGATCAATACCAAACCTGAAAGCATCATAGGTTGACCAGCGAGGGGTTGGTATTTCAAGGACCCGCGCATAGTAAAAAGCTTTCTGCTTCGCATCAAAATCGGGATCTGTCCAGATCACACTCAATTCTGCTGCGCCGATGGTATTGGTCCAGCTAGCAGTCGCAGCGTCGACGGTGTTGCCGACAGCAGGTAATTTTCCTTTCTTATCCAATACTCTTTCACCGGACCACACAACGTCGTATACTTTCTCATGTGTTGTGCCGTCGGCATTGAGCCAGCCTTTCACAATCTGGATACGATCGAGATTGGCACCAATCGGATCGCGCAAGGCATAGACCATGAAGTTCGGCGCGGTCGCGCCCTCGGGTTTCACACGCAGGTCTCCGCCCATAGGTGATCCTTTCTGATAACCAACATTGGCCGGTATCCGAGAGTTGATATCCCGGTCGGTAAATTCCCAACCGCCAAACATCCGCACAGACATTCGTGGCCCGGTTGTTCCATAGACTTCCTTTCGTAGCATCGCATCAAATATGGCTTCGCGGGTATTCTCGGTTGCCCACACCGCAGCAAGTCCCGATGCGACCATCTGCCAACCGACTATTTCCCCTTTGTCTGTTTTCATGAAAGGATGACTCATCCGTCCCGGATTCGGCTCGTAGCCGCTATGTTTGCCAAAGAAATTGTCTTCTTCGGCGGTTGCCAGTGATGTATGGCTGTCCGTGGCGCCAATCATGCCGAACTTGTATGGATTGGTCCCGAGCCGTTTCTCGATCGCCAAGCCACGCTTTAATGCCTCGCGGGCGTATTCCCCGGCCAGCATATCGTTGGTCTTTGCCACGGAGGCATCGAGATTGGCGACATCCCAGGTCTCGTAGTCGGCAAATTCGTCGTCAGGTGACAGAAAGGGATGGGTTTCGCCGTCACCCTTGATCTGGGTCGCTTCGTAGAGCGGTTCCCACTTGCTGCGCTGGGTAACATAGGCCTCGTCTAACTTGGTGCCGTTCCACTGCGCCTCCAGCGGAAACATGATCCCGTTGGACAGATTTCCGTTGTGTGCGATCGCCAGCACTTCACCATCAGTCTTCTTTTCGTAGTTGGCCAGGTACTTCCATAAATCCCGGGGGTCGGGGCTCCCTTGAGGTGCCGTCATTGTAAAAGGCACGACCTGTCTGGCACGGACTGCGCCATCCCGCATGATGACGACCCGATGCATGTTATTGCCCTTGATCAATGAAGTCCATTCAAAGCCAATGAGTGCAGTAAACCGCCCAGGGTCGTTGAATGCCTCGGCGTCGTCGATGACTTTTTCCCACAGGTTCTTGTAGAGTTTCGAGCCCGGTGAATAAAGCGCCATCAACGCGGGATCCACTGTGCCCTGCGAAAAGTTTGAGATCAGGTCGAGCGCCGCCTGAACCGACGCATCGCCGCCTTCCTCAAGGCCCTTGCTCCAGCGCGCACCCTGCTCGAAGGCCAATATTTGTGGCTTGCCGGCAGCAAGATCGCCCACCATGCCCATGCCATCGGAATGGTCAGCGACCACCAGCCAGTCCAGGGGACGAGAAAGGCGCACCGCCTGTCCGGTTGAGGAGACAACTTCTTCACCCCGAGCGAAGCGGTAAGCTTCACGTGGAGACAGGCGGTTACCAAACAGACCTGCATCCATCGAGAGCGAAGTGTGGAGGTGTGAATCGCCCCACAACGGCCTTTCGGAAATGCCTCGTTTAGCATAGGGCGAATAAACTTTGCCGGTGTAAGCGTTGGAGAGCATATCCGTTGTCGGTGAACCCGCATCCGAAGCTGCCACAGGATGTGAGATCATCAAAGTCGCTATGAGTCCTGCGGCTAAAACAAATCCGTTAATATTCTTTATCAAAATCATAAACATCTCCTGAGCTTTAAATTCTCATTGAGCGTATTTGCCTTATGGTGTTTTAAAAATGAATTAAGATTCTATAATGGTTGCATGGCGTCTGTTCCGATATAGCGTTGAATTGAATACCATTTCTATTTTGTCAGATTAAGATCTGATAACTTCTATGATGCACTTGTATGCCGAAAACAAAATGTTCCATGATAATTACCACGTTTTTTAAATTTGCAATCCGAAAATAGCCGAATTTGATATCGCCGTTTCGACTGCATCTTCCATCTTTCCTGTGCATCTTCGATGGCTTCTCCGGGACCCTCATACAACATCTTGTGTCTGACCTCTCTACCTAATCAGCGAGTTCACAAGGCATGTACGTGCAGTCTTTAACAAAACTGAATACATTTTGGTCTATAAATGTATCTCCAACTAGTCTGTAGTCTGCGCCACATACAGGTATCGCTTAAATTTGCAAATAATCTTTCGACCGTGATACGGAATTCCACCTCTGGTGCCGCAGGGCTCATCAGACTAAACTGAAGCCGATGAACTCAACCTGTAACATCACGAACGGCGATCTCCGCGCGATGATTCACGAGCTTATTGATTCCGGCGACAATTCCAGAATTGAATGGGTTGTATTGCCCTATGGAAAACCAGGAACTGACCGACGATCAGATCGCCGAGGCATTGATCCTGATATTCAGGACGGCCCGCAACGGGGACAACGATACTGCATGATCGGTTGAATCGATTGCTCGAGGGGATGGAATCCTAAAAGTGGACGAGCATGGCCAGCCCCGAAAAAACTGACCATGCTCATTTGTGTTGGGGGCACGCATCAGGGCAAGCCAGGCGCTGAAACCAGGGCAGAAGTACGTGCTCCTTGTTTTTTATCGGTCGGTTGTGGTTGGACTTTAAGGTTTTGTTTGAGATCTGGGTTATTCTCTTATATCAACCCGATACCGGGCCATGGATATGATCATAGTCAAGCCTGCCTGGGCCTTTTCCGACATATTTTCGGTAATGATCTTCATGGCCTCATCCTCAATTGCAGCCAGGGCTTTTTCATAGCGGTCAATCTTTGTGTTCAAATCCTCACCCATTCACGATGTCCTTTTTTATCCGATTAAAATCTTGACACATTCCAAAAAAAGAAGGTTAGCGATTTTCCGCTAACCCTTTGATTTTATTGGTGGGCGATACTGGGTTTGAACCAGTGACTTCCACCGTGTGAAGGTGGCACTCTCCCGCTGAGTTAATCGCCCGAAAAGTGACCCTACATATAAAAGGGCAGGGCTCGTGAAGTCAAGCGTTTTTTCTTTCGGTCGCTGCCCGATAAAAACGCTCTGATTCAAGGCCGTTTGACGATGAACCAGGGGTTGAGCAGGTTCTCTTTGTTGTAGGCCAGGGCGCCGCCGTCATCATGGCGAACCACCTGCGCGCCGCTGGCAACGGCGATGGCCTGGCCGGCGGCCGTATCCCACTCCATCGTGGGGCCCAGCCGGGGATAGATGTCCGCCCGGCCTTCGGCCACCAGGCATATTTTCAGGGAGCTGCCCGACGAAATGAACGCCACCTGGCCATGTTTTTGCCGCATGGTTTCCACGTATGCGTCCAGTTCCGGCGTGGCGTGGGAGCGGCTCCCCATGATCGTAAAGGGTCGGCCCTTCTCCCGTTGCAGAGGCATGCGGACCGCATCGTTCATGATTGATTCCATACCGCCATTCCCGCCGGGCGGCCTCTCGCCGACCCCACTCTGCTGAAAGGCATCGATTTTGAAAGCGCCCTGTTCACGATCGGCAAAGTAGAGGGCGTCGGTTACCGGAACATAAATGACCCCCATGGTGGGTGCACCCCCTTCCGCAAGGGCAATATTCACCGTGAATTCTCCGTTGCGCTTGATGAATTCCTTGGTGCCGTCCAGCGGATCGACGATCCACATGCGCTGCCATTGCTTGCGCTCGGCAAAAGGGATGTCGCGCCCCTCCTCACTGAGCACGGGGATGCCGAAGCCGCTGATATCCGCCTTGATGATGGTGTGGGCACGGCGATCAGCCAGTGTGAGGGGGGAATCGTCCGCTTTCTTTTCAATGCCCATGTCGGCTGAATTATACACCTCGAGGATGGCTTGGCCGGCCTTGACGGCGCTGACAATCGCGGTTTGCAGCCACAACGTTCGGTTGTCTGTCACTGAATTACCTTTCTGGTTTTTCGTCCGGATGGACGACGTACAGCTTCACCTGAGTCGATACACCTTTGAGCGTGGCTGAGAATGAACGGACCACCGAGACCCGGGACCTGACCTTGTCGATCACCGGCTCGGAGACGACCGTCTCCCCTACTCCCGACTCTCCCTGAATGCGCTGGGTGATATTTACCGATGCGCCGACGATACCATATTTTTTCCGTTCCTGCGATCCGATATTGCCCACCACCACCGGCCCGCTGTGGACACCGATGCCCATCCTCAGCACAGGCAGATCAATATCGACCAGCTCACGGTTGAGCCGTTCCATCGCCGCCTGCATGTCGAAGGCGCACTGAACACACCGATGGGCCGTGGCCTCGATGGATTGGTCAACCGGTTCAAAAAAGGCCAGGATGGCATCGCCGATAAAATCGACGATGATACCCCTGTGTTCCTGGACCAGTGGGATGATGGCTGAAAAATACCGGTTGAGTATGTCGATGGTCGCTTCCGGAGAGAGGCGTTCGGCCATGGGTGTGAACCCTCGGATATCGGCCATCAGGATAGCCACCTCCTGCAGCCTGCCCCCCAGCCGACCGGCTTCTGGCTGCTCCAGCAGGATACGGGCAAAATCCGGGTCCACATACCGTCCAAATGTGTTGCGGATCGTGTCCCTTTCCCGCAGTCCGTTGATCATGGTGTTGAAGCTGGTGGCCAGCCGGCCGATTTCATCATGGGATTTCACCTCGATTTTCTCTTCATACTCACCGTTGGCAACCGTTCCGGCGCGCAGGGAAAGATGCCTGATGATGCCGGACATGCGGTCGACGTTAAGGCGAATGACACCGTAGATGACCAGAATCAGGAGCGCTGCACCGATGACAAATCCATTTCTGAAATTGATGATGGGGGCTAAAATGGCTTGGCCGTCGGCAAACACCACCAGCACCCATGGGAAGGTGTCGAGGCTGTGAAAGCCCGCTATGCGTTCCGGCGGCATGCCGGGTCCCCAGATCGTCCCCGCAGATGCCTCATCGATCTCTTCCAGAAGCTTTCCCTCCAGTGCATCGCCGGTTTCGCCCAACGTCTCCCTGCCCTGCATCAGGCCGCTGGTCAAGATGATCCTGCCTGATGTCCGATCCGCAATGCAGGCCATGGCATTCTGCCACCAGACGTTGGCGGTGATGTCTGCCACCAGGTAGTCGAACTTGATGATAATTTCCAGGTTGCCAACCGGTGTATCGTAGGTGTCCATCAAGACCATCGTGACGCTGACGGTCTGTGCGCCAAGTTGCTCATCGATTGTTGGGGGTGTAATTTTCGTAAACGCGCCCCGATGAAAGCGCATGAACCGTCCACGTCCCCCGTTGCTGCGCATACCACCGCGACGCTGCCCCGGGGGTGCCGAAAAATGCGAGTTCAGATTGACCTGGATCACCCCAGGCAAGGTTTCCAGTTTGCGCACGATGGCCTCCAAAAAACCGGCTTCCGGAGAATCTGCACCACTTTGCGAGAACATTTCCATCAACTCCACCGGACGCGAAAGTCGCATTTCGATCTCGTGTGCTGCCCGCTCAAGCTGCAGCATGACGCTTTCGTTCCATTGGTCGAGCATGACGTCACGGGCATAGATGAAACCTGAAATACCGGCGACCAGCAGGATAAGTACTACCGGTGATACCATCAGGGCCGTCAATCGTGCGCGAAGGGTTTTGAAATGGTAGGGGCGCATAGGTACACAACTCGTTAAGCGTAATACGTTTCCAGCTCCGACGCCCTGATTTTCTGCATGCAAATGGCCTCCTGGGGGCAGCCGGTGGCGCACACCCCGCACCCCCGGCACAGATTTGCTTCGATAACGGGCGTCGATGGTGGCATTCCTTTTTTCTTCTTCGCCTGGGTGATGGCGTCAAAGGGGCAGCGGCGTATACAGCGTCCGCAGCCATTGCATGGTTCCGGCGACAATTGAGCCAGATAGCGGCTCAGGGGCCAGAATTTCTCCACTTCGAGAATCCTGGCCAGCTGGTGGGGGAAGCAGCAGTCATTGCAGCAGTTGCACAGGGCGCCATCGAGCCGGCCCTGGCTGTCCACGGCCAGTTCGGCGCCTTGCATGAGGCCCTGCCGGTTGGCCTCCTTCACGATGGACAGGGCCCAGCTTTCAAAGCGCACGTGGAAATCCGCCGGGGTGACCCGGCCGTCGTCCAGGCGCCGCACCACCCCGCGCCGCCAGGCACGCTCGAGAAGGCTGTCACTTGATTCAGGTCCAAGCGCTTGACGGGCTTCAGCGGCCGTCATCGCCTTCCCGTTCAGGTTGGTCAGCAGGTCGATTTCCAACGGCGTGTAGAACCGGTTGATCCACGGTTCGAGAAATGCCGGTATTCCACAGATGTCAAACAGTTCGGTCATGGTCGTTGCGGTCCTGTTGTTGATGGTGGTGATGAATCGGAGGCTGGCTGAAAATGGCACCCCCTCAATTGGCTTCACTTTTAGCACAATCCGTAATAAGATATCACTTCAACGGCCACCAGCGGGTATCCACCATGATCGAGATTGTGCCAGCGACTACCGCATCCCAGATCCAGACCATTCGCAATCTGTTTCGCGAATACGAAGCGTTTCTCCAGGTGGACCTATGCTTTCAACGCTTCGAGGAGGAACTGGCAAGCCTGCCCGGCAAGTACGCACCCCCGCAAGGTGCCCTGCTGCTGGCATCAGCGGCCGGACAGGCAGCCGGGTGTGTGGCCATGCGGCCATCGGCGCGAGGGGTCTGCGAGATGAAACGGCTCTATGTCCGCCCCCCCCATCTGGGCCGGGGCGTGGGCAAAAAACTGGCCTTGCGGGTGATCGAACGTGCCAGGACAGCCGGTTATGCGAGTATGCGCCTGGATACCCTGGAAAAATTGCGGCCGGCCCTTTCCCTTTACACCGGCCTCGGTTTTCAAACGTGTAGGCCGTATTACAAGAATCCGCTTTCCGGTGTCATATACATGGAAATGGCACTGTGATGCGTCTTGTCCATCAGCGACGGCATCTTTATGGGTTGGCCTTTTCGTATCGTCGGCGCCCGGCCTCCCGGGCCGCCTGAACGTTCTGGCGGCAGATGTCGGCTTTTCGGCCGGACCAGAACATGGCCTCCTCCAGATCCTTGCCGTAAACCCCGCACCACATCAGACCGGACATAGCCCCGGTACCCGCCGGATTGATTCTCAGCGCAGTGAGAAAGGCGCGCTTTGCCGCCGTATAGTCCTTGTTGCGGTAAAGTGCCCAGCCGTGAAGATCATGAGCCATGAACGATTCCGGTGCCTCGGCAACCGCCTTTTTAAACGGTGACACATCCAGGGGGCCGTCGTCCCCATAGGCCGAATAGATATAAAACCCTTCCAGCGCTCGACCCACGGCATCCATGCCTTCATGACCGATGGTTTCGGGCCACAGCCCTGCTTGGACCTGCGCTTTCGGCATGGGCCGGCCCATGGATTCCAGCCAATTCAACAATTGGGTGCGAAAACCGATCAGGCCGTCGTCAATGGAGACCGGCAAATCGACAGGTGCGTGGCGGACATCCGGTTCCTGCCCGTCGAAAAAATGGAGGTTTACCGTTGGGTCCGAAAAATTGCCGTAGAGCCACAAACGCACCTTCTGAGAGCGGCTGACCTGAAGCAAATCCAGTTTGGCTGCCGCATCGCGGCAGTATTCCTGCAGGGCCGCCTTTTCCGGAAAGATCTTTTTTACCCGCCAGCCGAACCACATTTCCTTGAGGCCAGTGTGCAGGGCCAGGACGTTTCCCACAAGAAAATGAAGGGCCAGGCCGGTGCCGTCAAACGGACGCCTGTTCTCGGCTCGAAAAGGCAGTACGATGCATTGGTCGGTTGGGGATTGGGCCATGGAGAACCTCCTATTTGATCTATCTACCACATCCGCCGGGCCATTGAAATAGCGGGTCAACGGTCGAATCCAGTGCCGGACGGCGGTCGATATGGCGCTCGAGGTGACATTGTTGTATAGTGAACTTATAAAATGTATATACAAGCGAACTGGCTTTTAATAACGAGGAGTTGCCATGCCGACCCATATTGATGTCTCCGAAGCCATGAAAATTCGTCTGGACGGTCCATTGCCTCAGATGCCAGAGTTCCGCCCCGGTGTTCGCCGTGCGCCGGACCGGGGTTTCCGGCTCAGCCGGAGCCAGACTGCGGTGGCCCTGAAAAACGCCCTTCGCTACGTGCCCGTCAAGCATCACGCCACCCTGATTCCCGAGTTTCTGGCGGAGCTGAAGACCCGCGGGCGCATCTATGGCTACCGCTTTCGCCCCCACGGCGAGATTCGAGCCCTGCCCATCGAGCACTATCGGGGCAACTGCCTGGCCGGTCGCGCCTTCCAGCTGATGATGGACAACAACCTGGATGTCGACGTGGCCCTTTACCCATGCGAGCTGGTCACCTACGGTGAGACCGGCAGCGTCTGCCAGAACTGGATGCAGTTCCGGCTGATTAAAAAATACCTCGAGGTGCTCACCGACGACCAGACGCTGGTGGTCCAGTCCGGCCACCCCTTGGGGCTCTTCCGCTCCGGTCCGGAAACGCCCCGGGCCATCATCACCAACGGCCTGATGGTGGGGCTTTATGACAACCCGGACGACTGGGAGATCGCCGCCCAGATGGGTGTTTCCGCCTACGGACAGATGACCGCCGGCGGCTGGATGTATATCGGCCCCCAGGGCATCGTCCACGGTACTTACAATACCCTGCTGGGGGCCGGCCGCAAGATGTGCGGTGTCCCGGCTGACGGCGATCTATCCGGTCTGCTTTTTGTTTCCTCGGGACTGGGGGGCATGAGCGGTGCCCAGCCCAAGGCCGCCGAGATTGCCCGGGCCGTGTCCGTGATTGCCGAGGTGGACGGATCACGTATAGAGACCCGCCACCGGCAGGGGTGGGTGAGCATGGTTTCTGCCGACCTGGCCGAGATTTTCAAAGCGGCCCTTACGGCCAGAAAAGAAAAGCGGGTTCTCTCTGTCGCCTACCACGGCAACGTGGTGGACCTGCTGCAATACATGGTTGACAATCACATTCCCGTTGATCTGCTTTCGGATCAGACCTCCTGCCATGTGGTCTACGACGGCGGCTATTGCCCTCAGGGTATCAGTTTCGAGGAGCGCACCCGTCTGCTGGCCGAGGATCGTCAATCGTTTCGCCGACTGGTGGATGCCAGCCTCACCACACACATGGCGCTCATCCGGACGCTGGCCCAACGAGGCACCTATTTCTTCGACTACGGCAACGCCTTTTTGAAAGCCGTCTTCGACGCTGGGGTCACGGATGTGGCCCGCAACGGCAAGGATGTGAAGGATGGTTTCGTATTCCCATCCTATTTCGAGGACATCATGGGCCCCATCTTCGATTACGGCTACGGGCCTTTCCGCTGGGTCTGCCTCAACGGTGACCCGCAGGACCTTGAAAAAACCGACCGGGCGGCCATGGCCTGCATCGACCCCGACCGTCGTCCCGAAGATCGCGACAACTTTGTGTGGATCCGTGATGCCGGCAAGAACCAGCTGGTGGTGGGCAGCCAGGCCAGAATTCTCTACCAGGATGCAAAAGGACGCATGCAAATCGCCCTGGCCTTCAATGCCATGGTGAGAAATAAGGAGGTGGGGCCGATCATGCTGGGTCGTGACCACCACGACCCCGGCGGCACCGATTCGCCGTTCCGGGAGACCGCCAACATCACCGACGGCAGTAACGTCACCGCAGACATGGCCACCCATTGCTTTGCGGGAAACGCCGCCCGGGGGATGTCCCTGGTGGCGCTGCACAACGGTGGGGGTACCGGCATCGGCAAGGCCATCAACGGCGGTTTCGGCCTGGTTTTAGATGGCAGCCGACGGGTGGACGGCATTATTCGTTCGGCCATGAACTGGGACGTCATGGGCGGGGTCGCCAGACGCAGCTGGGCCAGAAATCCAAATGCCATCGGCGTGGCCGCTGCCTACAACCGTGACAATGACAACGGCGATCAGATAACACTCCCCTTTCTGGCCGACGACGATGCGGTGGATGCGGCGGTAGATGGGTTGTTTGCCAAAAAACGGGGAGAAGACCAATGACCATGAAGCCATTACTTTTGGATAAGAAGCAAATAAAGATTGACGACCTGGTGACCGTGGCCCGATCAACCCGCGAAGTCGGTGTGTCCGCGGCCGGAGAAGGTCGCGTGGCCAGAACCAGCGCCCTGATCGAGCGCTGGATGAAGGAAAAGCGAATCATTTACGGCATCACCACCGGGTTCGGGGCCCTGTGCAACGTCATCATCTCCGAGAAAGACACGCGCCGGCTTCAGGAGAACATTCTGATGAGTCATGCCGCCGGCGTAGGCAACCCGCTGCCCGAGTCGGTGGTCCGGGCCACCATGGCCCTGCGGGTTCACGACCTGTGCATGGGCTATTCCGGCTGCCGCATGGAGACCATTCGATACCTGCTCGCTTTTCTCAACCACGGGGTGACGCCGGTGGTCCCGGAGAAGGGCTCGGTGGGGGCCAGCGGTGATCTGGCGCCCACGGCTCACCTGGGCCTGGTGCTCATTGGGAAAGGTGAGGCGTTTTATCGGGGAGACCGAATTCCCGGTGATGCGGCACTGGATCAGATCGGGCTGGCCCCGCTTTCCCTTGCTGCAGGAGAGGGGCTGGCCCTGATTAACGGCACCCAGGTGATGACCGCCATCGGCGCACTGGTGGTAAACGACGCGGTGCGCCTGTCCAAAATGGCGGACATCGCCTGCGCCATGACCCTCGAGGTGCTAATGGGATCCAACAGCGAGTTTGACCCGCGCATCCACCAGGTTCGTCCCCATCCGGGTCAGCTGGTTACCGCGGACAACATGCTGCGCCTGACCGAGGATAGCGAGATCATTACTTCTCACGAAGGCTGCGCCCGGGTTCAAGATGCCTACACGCTGCGCTGTGCACCCCAAATCCACGGGGCCAGCAAGGATGCGGTGGCCCACGCCCGACGGGTCATCGACATAGAAATCAATTCAACGACCACCAATCCGCTGATATTCCCGGATACCGAGGAGGTGCGGCTGGGCGGCAATTTCCACGGCCAACCCGTGGCCATGGCCGCCGACTATCTCTCCATGGGACTGGCGGAGCTGGGCAGCGTTTCCGAGCGGCGCATCGAGCGGCTGGTCAATCCGCAACTCAGTGAACTGCCCGCCTTTCTGATCAGCCAAGGAGGAATCAACTCCGGTTTCATGATTGGTCAATATGCCGCCGCCGCCCTGGTTTCGGAAAACAAGGTACTGGCCCACCCAGCCTGCGTGGATTCCATACCCACCTCCGCCAACAAAGAGGATCATGTGAGCATGGGCACCATTGCCATTCGCCAGAGCCGAGAAATTCTCACCAATGTGGAGAGCGTCATCGCCATCGAACTGCTTTGCGCGGCCCAGGCCTATGACCTGCTCACTGAAACGCGCCCATTGATGGCCGGCAAGGGCACCCGTGAGGCCTACCGGGTGATCCGTCGTCATGTGCCCTACATGGCTCAGGACCGGGAGCTGTACAAGGATATGAAAACCATGCTAAACGTATTGCGATCCGGCGAGATCCTCGATGCGGTGGAAGCGGCTGTGGGACGGATCAAGGTCGTGGGGTGAGAAATAAGTGATTAAGGGTTAAGGTAAAGGGTTAACGAACCAGATACCGCCAAAGGCGCTGCCAGTGATCGCTGATCTATCCCCCATATTTGAAGCACTAAAGGCAGGATCGGAAACCGGGTCCATGCCGGTTCTGTTTGTCGGCCACGGCAACCCCATGAACGCCATCCAGGACACGGTGTTCAGCACCGTCTGGGATGCGCTTGGCTTTCGATTGCCAAGACCGAAAGCCATCCTTTGCGTCTCCGCCCACTGGTTGACGCCGGGAGAGACCAGAGTTAGCGTGACCGCTCAACCCAAGACCATCCACGATTTCAGCGGGTTTCCCCTCCCACTCTTCGACCAGCAATATCCTGCGCCCGGTGCCCCGGGCATCGCCCGGCAGGTCCTGGATATGGTGGATGCCCGCCGGATTATTGCCGATAACGAATGGGGCCTTGACCACGGGGCGTGGTGTGTACTGGGCCGACTGCTTCCCGCAGCCGATATCCCCGTCTTCCAGCTGAGTCTGGATTACCGGTTGGCACCCCGGAACCACTACCAGATGGCCCGCCAGTTGAAACCATTGAGGAAACAGGGCGTTTTAATCATGGGCAGCGGCAATATCGTGCACAATCTGAGGGCCATGCGCAGCGATGCACCACCTTACGACTGGGCGGTGGCCTTTGACGGGAAAATGGCCGAATTCATCGACCGGGGAGAAGACGCAGCGGTCGTCAATTTTAAGAACTTGGGTGAACTGGCAAACACTGCGCATCCGACCTGGGACCATTTACTGCCCTTGATTTATGTCCTGGCCCAGCGTGATGAAGCGGATCGCGTGCATTTTTTCAACACGGGGTTCGATCTGGCGTCCATCTCCATGCGTTCTGTGATCCTGGCAGGGTGTTGATCACACGTCTAAGAACCACGGGTGACCCGTCCAGGGGGAATGACAAACGATTGGCATTGATTGGACATCCGCGACCCAAAATAGCCAGGTGAAGCGGCATGGCCATCATCTTAGGAGCGATTCATGAATGTATCGTTTTATATCAAACTTTATCTGCTGACGATCCCCGTCTTTTTTCTCATCGACATCATCTGGCTGGGATACCTGGGGCGTGGTTTTTACAAGAAACAAATCGGTTTTATTCTCAGCGACCAGGTCAACTGGACAGCGGCCATGGCCTTTTACCTGATCTATATCGTCGGCATTCTGGTGGTTGCGGTGGTACCGGCCCTGGCCCAAGGGTCCATCAGGCGGGCTGTCGTCTGGGGTGCCCTGTTCGGCTTTTTCACCTACGCCACCTATGACCTGACCAACATGGCCACCATCAGGGGGTGGCCCCTGGCCATGGTGGTCGTGGACATCCTTTGGGGGACCCTTTTATGCACCCTCGTGGCCGCAAGCAGTTTTTATGCGGGGCGCTGGCTTATGGGCTGATCGCGCTGCACATCTATCTGGTCCGTGCTGCGGCAGGCGATGTGCGTGATGGATATCCAGACTGAAAAACACCTTCGGCGGGTGATGCCTGATGCTGCCATTCATAAGGCACTTTTTGATGCATCATCCGTTTTGATTGAGGAAAAAAGTGGTGATCGCTTCCAGCGGAGTTAAAAAACCCACTGTCGTGGTTCCCCGATAGCGTCCTTTGACCATGGCCACCAACTGGCCCCGGGCATCAAATACCGGGCTGCCGCTGCTTCCAGGATAGATGTTCATCTCCACCTGCCGCAAGGGTTGATCATTCACCAGCCTGGGCGGTCCGTTGATGGTGCCGGGCGACAGGGTCTCCTGCAGGTTGTTGGGGCATCCAATGGAAAATACGCGTTCGCCCATGTCACTGACCGGGGCGGTAAGCTGGCTTTCCATGTTTGGGCAGAGGGTGCCGCCCCAGGCACCGCCGACGCCTGAAAAGAACACGGCCAGGTGGCAGGCTAGGATCAGGCGAATCATGATCTTCCGGCTGTCCCCATGCTATCGATCGCCGGTTCGTGTTCCGGTATTGCGGGTATCGGTCGCTTCGGGCAGGGTCTAAATGCTCATCGGGTCGGGTAGATTGGCCATGGAGCGGCCCGCTAGTGAGAGACAGGATTATGTCTACCTGTAATTATTGTAAAAATCAAATAAAAATAGATGTTTTCGAGATTACAAAGGATCTATGTCCAAGGCGATAACCAACGGCGATTCGCGGAAGCACCTTAAAACTGTCTTTCTCAAGCATGGAAAACTTAATAACCAATTAAAATAATTTATTTTTGAAGAAATCTGGGGCCATCTTGGGGGGAGCGTAGGCCGTGGTGGCAAACCATTAACCTGTTGACCCTACCTGCGGTGATTGTTATGGATGGATAGCTCACTGATGACTCGCAACACTGGGTTTTATCTTAGCGCAGGATAATTTCCGGACATGGAAGATACCGATCAAGTGCCCTTTGTGCTGGAAAACGTTACCCTCAAACCGGATGCCACCGGGCACGTTTTTCCTGATCGTTATGCGATCAAAGAAGTCGGAACAGATCGGGTGTTGACCTGTTTAGAAGCCCCCAACCTGCAGGTTATCATCAAGGCCGGCCTGACCGTCACCGCCTCGGCCGCGCGCAAGGCTCCTCCGGGAACCATTTATTTGGACGGGGTCGCCCAGGCGGAACCCTTCTTGGATCACGAGAAACAAGTCTACAATCTGGACCACCATGAGGGTTGCGTCCGGACCTTCACCCTGGCCACTTGCGAGCAAGCCCTGATCGTATGCGTCAAAGGACTGGACCTGCGGGACCGGGAATGGAAGATATTTGCCAACGAACCGGATCTCGACACCATCCTGGCCATCTGGATCATTCTCAATCACCAACGGATCAACAACCGGGACGCAATTCACCGGCGCTCCCTTTTCGCCCTGGTCAGGCTGGAAGGAATTATCGATGCCCTTGGCCTGGAGCTGAGGGAACTCAGCGGCTTACCGACGGATCTGCTCAATAAGCTGATGCGGATCATCGACCGCCTGCGCACGGAAGAACTGGAACTGAAGAAAGCCGGTGATTGGACCAAAACCGATTTTCTCGCTTATACCGTCGGCGTACTGCGCAAATTAGATCAGTTTCTGATCAAATTGGGCGAATTGGAAAATTTCAAGGGTGTCGAAGAACTGGCCCGAATCGAGCTGACCAACAATCGCATCGCCGTGGTAGTGGCCTCGGACCTTGGCATCTACGAGTTGGAACCCCACCTGACGAAACTCTACGGCAACCGGCTGGGATGGGTGGCCCTGCGCAGGAGTAAAAACGACTACACCCTGCGACAAATGGACCTGTTCATGCCGGTCAACCTGGGGGATGTGTATCAACGTTTGAACTTCATGGACCCGGCGGTCAAGGGGCGCATCAACGTCAGCCGCTGGGGCGGATCCGGAGATATTGGCGGGTCGCCCCGGGATCGCGGCACCCGGCTTCACCCCGGAGAGATTGTTTCGGCCTGCCGCGATGTCATTGAAAAACGCAGCGACATTCGCCATGTGAAACGGTTTTTAGCCAGCGCTGCATATTCGATGTTGATCGTAATCGCCGCCATTGCCACCGCTCAGAACTGGGAGCCGGCCCGGTGGCTGGGCCGGGAAGCGCTCGGCGAGGTTTATCGGAGTCCGGTCGTCGGATTCCACTCCGCGCTCTTGTTTTTTACCTTCATTTTACTCGGCATCGTGGCCTGGCGACGGCCATGGCAGTTTGGAATGATGTTGCCGGTCGGAAAAGACTGGTGGCGCCTTCTGCCCATGGCGATCATCTGCGGATTTACCGGTGACATCCTGGTTCCCGCCAAAATGATGTTTGCCGCCGATCCCGTGGTGGCTTGGACGATTGCCCTGGTTTTGATCCCCCTTTCCCTGGAACTGTTGTTCAGGAGTCTGGTGCACGGCATGATGGCGCAGATGGCAACCATCCAGGACTGTGAAAGCCGGTGGTTCTTCTCCGGCCCCACCATTGGATCGGCGCTGCTGTACGCGGCTACCATCGGTTCCCAGATGACGATGATGGCAGACCAGCCTATGGTGATCCTGACCAACGGCATCCTGATCAAGTATATCACTGTGGCCGCAATATTCGGCTTGGCTGCCGGAATGATCCGGGAACGGTCACACAGCATCCTGCCGGCCTGGCTGTTTCACGCAGCAGCCGTGGCGACGTCGCTTTTGGCCTTTGGACCGGCTTGACAGATACTGAAGCATTGGCACCAACCCACGGCAATACGTTGCGGATGCATTTTTTTTAATTCGCGCACCTCAACCATGTCCTCTCCACTAGCATACCCATCACCAATGACTTGAGGCGATTTGACGGCCAGTGTCCGATGTGTGGATGCAGAGCAGATTTGAACGATTCCGTCGGCAAGCTGTTTTACCGTTTCTTTTACCAGGAGTCGACAAGATGAAGTTGAAAAAGATGCCCCTTGACCTTGACGGTAAAGATGGAAACATCCATATGCTGAGAAATAGTCACGGCATTCCGGAAATCAGCGCAAGTACAGTATCGGATCTGATGAGGGGGTTGGGGTGGGTCCACGCCAACGACCGCCAGATGCAGACCCTGCTCACCCGCATCCTTCTCCAGGGCCGTGCCGCCGAACTGCTCAAGGCCGATGAAGGCCTGATCGAGATCGACACCTATATGCGGCGGATGAATTTTCTCCCGGATCCACAGGAACAGGTCGCCCGGATTGGACCCGGCGCACGCAAGGCCTTAGATGCCTACGTGAGCGGGTTCAACGACTGGATGGAAGACAACGGGCCGGTATTTGAATTCAAACTGATGGGATATCGCCACCCGGAACCCTATGCGGTGACAGATTGTCTGCTGCTGGCCAAGGTCTTCGGATTTTTAGGTTTGGCCGACATCCAGGCCAATATGGAAAAATTTCTGGTGGAGATGATCCAGAAAGGGCTGCCGGAAGAGAAATTGATGGAACTTTTCCCCTATCTCACCGATCCCATAGACAAGGCCTTGATCGACCAGGTTACGCTCTCGCCGCCCCTGGTGCCAGCGGCGGTCGCGTGGCTCAACCGGCTCCCCCGCTTCAATGCCTCCAACAACTGGGCCGTAGCCGGCCGTCACACCCGTTCCGGCTTTCCAATATTGTGCGGCGATCCCCACCTGGAGGTCAATCGTTTGCCCAATGTCTGGCAGGAAATCATCCTCCGGCTGCCCGGCAACACCATAATGGGTGTCAGTGTTCCCGGTGTACCCGGAGTGATAATCGGCCGAAGCAAGCACCTGGCATGGAGCGCCACCTATGCCTATATGGATATGCTGGATTACCGCATCGAACGGTGCCGGGACGGCAACTATTTTCGGAAAGACGACTGGAAACCCTTTACGGTTCGTGAGGAAGAGATCAAGGTGAAGAACAAGCCTTCCATCCGAATCAAGATCCATGAGAATGAAAACGGACTGCTGGAAGGCAACCCCCATGCGGAAGGTCACTATTTGGTGATCGGATGGTCGGGCGCCAACGGATGCGGGGCAGAGGTTTTTGACACGCTGTTTGAGATGATGGCCGCGCAACATGTGGAAACGGCCATGACCCTTTTTCGACAGGTGAAGGCCGTTGCCATGAACTGGGTTTTTGCCGATGCCGAGGGAAACATCGGCTATCAGATGAGCGGCCGCCATTTCAAGCGGCCCGAGGGAATCAGTGGATTGCTGCCCCACGCCGGATGGGAAAAACAATTTGATTGCCGGGGGTTTAACGATCCCGGAGAGTTGCCCAATGTGTTCAATCCCCCCGAAGGCATCATCGCCACTGCCAACCAGGACCTCAATTATCTGGGATGCTCCAATCCCATTAACCTGGCCATGGGACCTTACCGGGCGGATCGCATCGTTCAATTGCTGGAAACCGGCAGTGAACTGGATGTGGCATACATGAAGGACATGCACTACGACCTTTACTCCCTGCAGGCGGAGCGGCTGATGAAAATCATCGGCCCGCTTCTGCCGGAAACGCAAAACGGCCGTATCCTGAAAGCGTGGAATCTGCTGTATGACGCAGACTCGACAGGAGCGATGCTTTTCGAGTCCGTATACCGGGCCATTGTCGACGTGGTCTTCGGCGACCACGGGTTCGGACGCGAGGTGGTGAATCATATTTTCTCGGAAACCAGCCTGTTCAACGACTATTACGCCAACCTGGACCGTATTCTGGAAAAGCAGTCATCGGCCTGGTTCGACGGACAAACCAGGGAAACGCTGTTTAAGCAGGGTATCGGTGCAGGCCTCAGTGCCGACCCCGATGCATACGGGAAAACCCGATCGATCACCCTGGCCCACCAACTGTTCGGCGGCCGGTTGCCAAAATTCTTAGGATTCGATTACGGCCCCCTTGCGCTCCCCGGATGCCGGGCCACCATCCCCCAGGGCCAGATATTCAAAAATGCCGGGCGACTGACGACGTTCAGCCCCACGTATCGCTTCATTGCCGATCTGGCCACATATGAGATCCACACCAACCTGGCCGGTGGCCCATCGGATAGACGCTTTTCCCGATGGTATGTCAGTGACCTCAAAAACTGGTATGAAGGAAATTACAAAGTATTGAAATGAAGCCATCGAAACCGCTTTGCGGCCGGCGGCTGAGACGTTTCAGCAGATCCAGCGGGAGACTTCACGCAGGATGGACGATCAATGGTGAAAAAACGGAACCTGATACTCATCGGCATGCCCGGGGCGGGCAAAAGCACCGTCGGGGTCCTTCTGGCTAAATGCATGGGAGTAGCGTTTTTGGACACGGACATCCTGATGCAAACGGCAGAGGGTTGCTATCTGCATGAAATCATTGCCCAACATGGCTTGGACGGTTTCCGCAGCATCGAGGAGCGCTATCTGCTCTGCGTACCACCAGACTGCGGGGTCGTGGCCACCGGCGGCAGTGCGGTATACAGTCGGAAAGCCATGGCCCACCTCAAATCCTTGGGGCCGGCGGTCTACCTGCAGATCGATCTGGTGCCGCTAAAGGACCGCTTGGGCAATCTGGATGAGCGGGGGGTGCTGAGAATGCCCGGTCAGAGCATCGACATGCTCTACGACGAACGGTGCCCGTTGTACGAGCGTTTCGCAGACATCACCGTCTCTACGGCAGGTGTGACGGCGGACCAGGTGGTGACGCAGGTGCTGCGGCAGCTATAGCCGGTCATGCCCGTTCAAAATTCACCGGCGGACGGTTTCGTTCAACGGCGCGCTTCACCCAAAACCGATAACCGACAAAGGAGATGACATGAAAATTAAAGACGCCCACCAAAAACTTATTTTGATCCTGCTTGGCATCTCGATTGTCCTCGCGCTCCTGTTTTTAACCGGGGCCACCTCTATCGATGGCGCATCCCAGATCGGCAGATATCGGATGACCGCCGTGATCAGGGGCAACTTCCCGGATCTCTTCGTGATCGATACGGCGACCGGCGTGGTGAAGTGGGTCGGCAATGATGAAGGCAAGCCATTTGAGTTGATCAAAGGTCGGTAGCATGGGTCATCCACTGGGCAGGCTGGCGAGTAGAATTCTCTGCTGTTGATTTTTCCTGAGCTATCGGCCTAAAAGAGGTTGTATCCTTTTCTCTTTATAGCTTCTGCCAACCAAAAGGAGATATCGATGAACATCGGCAGCCTTTTACCCCACCATGCGCGTTATCGTCCGGGTCACCTCGCCTTTGTCTGCGGCGAAGAACGGTTTTCCTACGGGGCCTTCAACGCTTACGTGAACAAACTGGCCAACGCGCTGCTGGCTAGCGGGCTGGCCAAGGGAGATAAATTTGCCACCGTCTTGCCCAACTGCACACAACTCATGGCGGCTTATTGGGCGGCGGCCAAGACGGGCCTGGTCATCGTGCCCAGCAGCACCATGCTCAACGAGAGCGGACTATCCACCCTGCTGAAAAACTCCGACACCACACTGGTAATCGCCGACGCCGCTTTTGCCGGTGCGCTGGACCATATCCGCAATGATTTGACGGCCATCGGCGATGATCGCTACGTACTGGTGGGATTAAAGGGCCGGCGAGACGGATTTCGCAGCTACGATGAATTCGTTGGCCAGGCAAGTGAGGACCCCCCCCCGGAGATACCCATCGGCGACCACGACATCTACAACATCATGTACTCCAGCGGAACCACCGGCGCCCCCAAGGGAATCGTGCACACCCATTATGTACGGGCCATGTACTGCACCATCTTCGCCGCCTCCTGGCGCATGACGCCAGAGAGCGTGGCCCTTCACGCCGGCGCTATCGTCTTCAACGGCGCCATGCTGGACCTGATGCCCTGGATGTTCCTGGGCGCCACCTACATTCTCCATGAGAGCTTCAACGCCGAGGCGGTCATCGCCGACATCGAAAAGGAGAAGGTAACCCATGTGGTCATGGTGCCGGCCCAGATCATCGCCATCCTCAACAGTCCGGCCTTTGAACCGGCGAAACTGGCCACCCTGGAGATGATCCACAATGTGGGCGCTCCGCTGCTTTTAGCGTACAAACACCGTCTTAACGAGGCGCTGCCCGGTCGTTTCTACGAATTGTACGGACTGACCGAGGGCTTCATGACCGTGCTGGACAAACATGACGCCGTTCGCAAGGTCGGTTCCGTGGGAATCCCCGCACCATTCATGGAAATGCGCATCCTGGATACGGAGGGTCGGGAATGCGCGCCCGGAGAGATCGGCGAAATCTGTGGCAAGAGCCCGATGATGATGCCCGGTTATTACAAGCGTCCGGACCTGACCGAAAAAGCGATTGTCGACGGATGGCTGCACACGGGGGATTTGGGATACGTGGACGAAGAGGGGTTCCTTTTCCTCGTCGACCGTATCAAAGACATGATCATTTCCGGCGGTGTGAACGTCTATCCCAAGGATATCGAGGAGGTGGTGATCCGCCACCCGGATGTCAGTGAAGTGGCGGTGATCGGGGTGCCCGATGAAAAGTGGGGCGAGGTGCCCATTGCCGCGGTGGTGCTCCACCGCGGGACCAGGCTGCAGCCGGAGGAATTGATCGACTGGACCAACAAACGGGTGGATGCCAAATTCCAGCGCATCCGGGACGTGGTCATCATGGAATCGTTCCCGCGAAATGTCGCCGGCAAGATGCTCAAACGCGAAATGCGGGAGGCATATAAGAGACCGGCGGTCTGAAATCAGCGGACGGGTGTCGGAAGATTGGGGACCGAGAACGCCGAATCGGGAAACCCTCAATCCCCAATCGTTTAAGCCTCACTCATCAAGTAACGGGAGACTGGAAACATGGCACAGCAGATCGCAGACCGCCGGGACATCGATTTTGTCCTCTACGAGCAATTGGACGTCGAGCAGCTGTTTAAATCTGCAAAACACCGGGCGCTTAACAAGAAGATGGTGGACATGGTGGTCACCGAAGCCCGGGCTTTCGGCATCAAAGAAGTGCTGCCCACCCACGCCGAAGGGGACAAGGTCGGCGTTGTTTTCGAAAACGGCAAGGTCATCGTCCCGGAGTGCTATCGCCGCCCCTACCAATTGATGGTTGAAAATGGGTGGACATCCCTCGCCGAGGATCCGGCAATGGGTGGCCAGGGACTGCCCCACATGGTCATGCGCGCTGCCTACGAATATTTCTACGGCGCCAATTGGGCCATGGTGACCTATGCGCTGGAAGGTCACGGCACCGGCAAGATGATCGAATTGTTCGGCACCGACAAGCAGAAAGTGCTGTTTTTAGAAAAGCTCTACACCGGCCAGTGGGGCGGGACCATGGATCTCACCGAACCCGAGGCCGGATCCGACGTGGGCGCCCTGACCACCTCAGCCAGACGTCTCGATGACGGCACCTATGCCATCACCGGCAACAAGATCTATATCACCAACGGTGAACACGACCTCACCGAGAATATCATCCACCCAGTGTTGGCACGCATCGACGGGGCCCCGGCGGGAAGCAAGGGCATTTCCATCTTCATCGTCCCCAAAATCTGGGTCAATGCCGACGGCAGCCTGGGTGAGGTGAACGACATCGTATGTACCGGTACGGAAGAGAAGATGGGCATACACGGCAGCGCCACCTGTGCCACGTCTATGGGCAGCAAGGGCGTATGCCGGGGTCTTTTGCTGGGAGGAGAAAACGCGGGCATGAAAATTATGTTCCACATGATGAATGAAGCCCGGCTGGATGTGGGCTTCATGGGATTTTGCCATGCCACTGCCGCCTTCCTTCATGCGCTGAACTTCGCCCGGGAGCGCATCCAGGGAAAGGATTTGGCCGACGGCAAGAATGCCGAAGCGCCCTCGGTGCCTATTATCCGGCACCCTGACGTGCGCCGCATGCTGCTGTGGATGAAGGCTCACGTGGAAGGCATGAGAAGTTTCATTTATTATGTGGCTCGCTGCTTTGACCTGGCCGAATGCGCCGATGACAAAAAGGAGCGGGAGTGCAACGACGACCGCATCGCCCTGCTCACCCCGTTGATCAAGGCCTACTGCGCCGAACGCGGATTCGAGGTCTGTATCGAGGCCATGCAGGTGCACGGCGGCTGCGGTTATACTGCGGACTACCCGGTGGAACAACTGGCCCGGGATTGCAAGATCGCCTCGATTTTCGAGGGCACTGACGGTATCCAGGCCATGGATCTGCTGGGGCGCAAGATAGGCCTGAAAAAGGGAGCGGTGTTCATGGATTTTATCGGTGAAATTAAAAACACCATCGACCAGGCCAAGGCCACCGATGCCATCAACCCCCTGGCGACAACGCTGGAAGCAGCCGTAGAACAGCTTGGAGAGACCGCCAATATCATCGGCAGGCAGGCGGTTAGCCCGAAGTACAAGATCGCTTTTGCATCTGCGCATCCCTTCATGATGGCCATGGGGGACGTGATCATGGGATGGATGCTGCTGTGGCGAGCGGCTGTGTCAGCACCCAAGCTTGAGAAGATCGTTGACGGAATGGACAATGAGAAAAGGGCCGCAACGCTTGAGAGGGATAAAAATGCCGCCTTTTACGACGGTCAAATCCAGAGCGCCCGCTATTTCATCAATGCAGTGCTGCCGATCACGCTGGGTCGCTTGGCTGGCGTTCGCACCGGGGATGAAGCGGTCCTGGAAATCACTGAGCGGGGTTTCGGAGGTGTATAAACCGCTTCTTTTAAGGCGCACATCAACCAATCAGGATGCATACCGGACAAATCGACATAACAGGAGAAGAACATGAAAGATGTCGTCATCGTTTCAGCCTGCCGGACCGCGATCGGGGCCTTCGGTGGAACGCTCAAGGACTCTAACGCGGCGACCATCGCCAGCGTCACCATGAAAGCGGCGGTCAAGCGAGCCGGTATCGATCCGGCCATTATCGACGATGTGCGCTACGGCTGCTGCATGGAGCCAGCCGACGCCCTCAATGTCAGCCGTGTGGCCGCGCTGCTGGCCGGCATTCCCGACACCGTGACGGCCGTCACCATCAACCGCGTGTGCATTTCCGGGATGGAAGCGGTGCTGTCGGGTATGGCCATGATCCAGGCGGGCATGGCCGACGTCATCCTGGCCGGCGGTGTGGAACACATGAGCGGCGTAGCCTACCAGGTGCCCAATGCCCGCTGGGGATGCCGGCTGCAGGACACCGTCTTCGTGGACGCCATGATTCACGCCCTTCACTGCGGCTCCCACATCATCCCCCACCCTGAAGATGGCCCGGTGGATGCCACCCAGCCGCCACTGAGCATGTGCGTGGGCAAGCCCTACATCATGGGCCAAACCGCTGAATTCATCGCTCAGCACATGGACATTTCCCGCAAGGAGATGGATGAGGTGGCGCTGAAAAGCCAGAACAATGCCGAGCGCGCCAACAACGACGGTTCATTCGAAGACGAGATCGTACCCATGGAAATCCCCCGGCGCAAGAAGGAGCCCCTCATCTTTGAACGGGACGAGCATTTCCGCCCCGGTTTGACCATGGAACAACTCGAAAAACTACCACCGGCCTTCGTACCCAAGATCGGCAAGGTCACCGCCGGCAACGCCTCGGGCATCAACGACGGCTCGGCTGCCATGGTGATCATGTCCGCCGACAAGGCCAGGGAGTTGGGCATTCAACCGCTGGCAAAAATTGTCGCCACCGGCCGCGGTGCTTGCCATCCGTCGGTCATGGGGCTTTCCCCGGTGCCGGCCGTCAGAAACCTCATGGACCGACATGGCATGAACGTCAGTGATTTCGAATTGGTTGAGGTCAACGAGGCCTTCGCCGCCCAATATATCGGCTGTGAGCGGGAGCTGAAGCTGAACCGCGACATCACCAACGTCAACGGTTCCGGCATCGGTCTGGGCCATCCAGTGGGCGCCACCGGCTGCCGGATCATGGTGACCCTGCTCTATGCCATGAGAAACCGCGGGAAGGCGTTGGGCTTAGCGACCCTGTGTGGCGGCGGTGGGGTGTCGATGGCCTGTGCAATCGAGACGATGTAGCTTGAATTGAAGCGATGTCGTAGAAAAGGGGGATGCCCATTTCACTTGGCATCCCCCTTTTTTGATTGGCTTTACAAGATATTGAAAGTCATCTTGATATTTGCTTCCAAGGCGCTAAATATGTCTGCGATTTGAAACTTGGCGCCACACACAGATTTAGCGATGCGAACTTTTTGATATGGCTTCGAAGATTAATGTTCCGAATACCGAATAGCATCAGCACTGGTGCTGCAATCACTGTCTTCGACCACGACAACAACCCGCGCCTGTCCGGTAAATTCATATTGCCCTAAAAAATTCCACACACCTCCATTTTCCTGCTGGTTCACATACACCGTCTCCAGCAGATGGGCACCGTCGTATACCTCCACCGGAACCGAGGTGCAACGGCTTGCATAAGTTGACCACCAAATACTTACCTCGTATGAACCATCCCTATGGTAAGGGCCAATAATTCAGAAACCACAACATGCTGTGTAGAACCGCTTAAATTTAAATCCTTTTTCGCAATTCAGTTCGTGGGAAGACCTCACCCAGGGAAGTAAATCTTCCGTTTTCGGCGTGCAAAATATGTCACAGTTTAAGTCATTCAACGTTGAAAGAATGCACCCGAATCGCCGGTAAGAGGGGTATCTGGTAAAAGATGGTTGGTGGACTGCAAGAAGGGCAAGTCAGTCAGATGATGCGTTGCTATTTCTTACCGGGTAAAAAGAAACGACTGCCTGACCGTCGCTATCATCCAGGCCTTCAGCATCTTGACAACCCGCTGCAGCCATGCGAGTGTGCCGCTGTAGGTGCCTATTCAACCTTTATCCGCAAGGTAGATTGCCTGATATGGCCACCCTCCCCAGCAACCTGTTAACCATTCTTTTCGCCGATATCGCAGGCAGCACCCGCCTTTACGACACGTTTGGTGATTTCCAGGCACGGGAACTGATTTCCGACTGCCTGACCCAACTGAAAGAACTGGCCAGGGAAAATGATGGAACCGTCATCAAAACCATTGGCGACGAAGTGATGTGCACCTTTTTGACACCCAACCAAGCAGCCGAAGCCGCCAGGCAGATGCATGAAGAGATCTCTTTTGATCCAAAAATGGTCCAGGCCAACATCCGTCTGAGAATCGGATTTCACCACGGAGAAGTGATCTGTGAGCCCGGAGATGTGTTTGGAGACGCGGTGAACGTGGCAGCACGAATGGTGGAACTGGCGAAAAGCGATCAGACGATCACCAACAAAGAAACGCTTGCATTGATGAAACTGACCCTGAAACGACGGGCACGAATCGTTGATCGCACGCGGGTACGGGGAAAAGATGATGTCATGGAAATCCATGAGTTGATCTGGGGAAAGCCCGAGCTGTTGACCATGTCCAATTCGATCACCGAGGAGATGATTGCCTCGTTGACATCGGAAAAGGATCTCCTTCAAATTCGGTACATGCAGCAGCGCATTCTGGTGGATCACGAGCGGCCCATTCTGACCATGGGCCGGGGTGTTGCCAATCATCTGATCATCAACGAACCACTGGTTTCCCGCATGCACGCCCGCATCGAGCTGCAACGAAATCGCTTCATGCTCATTGATCAGAGCACCAACGGAACATTTTTGATACTACCGGACGAAGATCCCAGATTGCTGCGCAGGGATGCCATACAATTGGAGGGAGAAGGATTGATCGGCCTGGGGCAGAAAGTCAGCACAAACGACTCGATGGCGATTCGCTACCGGATTTTTTAGACATGCCGTCGTCGTCCGTAGCCGGGTGCCCGAGTCGACATTGAATTCTCATCTGTTTTGAGCTATGGTTCGGTCGACTTGTAGTCTCGATTCAGCACGCAAATGAGACACCCATTCATCACTATAACCGCCTTGACAAGGCACCCTCATTCTAATTCGACAAGGAGAAAACCGAATGAAAGTAAAAATCGACAGCCAGTGCATGGGAGACAGAAATTGCAACAACCTTTGCCCCGAAGTCTTTGAATATGACGAAGACCAGCTGCAATCCACCGTCAAATTTGACGTCATCCCCGAAAAGTACGAGGACGTAGTCCGCCAGGCGGCCAAGGAGTGCGGTGCAGACGCCATCGAAGTCATTGAAGATTAACAAGCCACCAATCGATCCCCTTTATTCTTTGATCCAGTCCGTGGGAGCGGTACCCGCCTACTTGGAGATAATACGGCGAGACCGCTCCATTTTTTTTGAACTGAGACATCACACCATTCATCGTGCATGACCACTAAATGGTTGGCCTCAAATTGTCGGAGGTATGTATATGGGCACATTCAGAGAGAGCCGCACCGCAAAAAACCTGCTGACCTCCTACGCCTTCGAATCCCAGGCGACCACCCGCTACTCATTTTTCGCCGATCAGGCCGAACGTGACGGGTACATCCAGATCGCTTCCATCTTCAAGGAAACCGCCGATCAGGAGTGCGAGCATGCCCTGCGGTTTTTCAAGTTTTTCAACGGCGGCGAGCTGGAAGTAACCGCCCGTTTTCTTACCGGCGTGGTCAAGAACACCCTGGATAACTTGCTGTCCGCGGCGGATTTAGAAAAATTCGTACACAGCGACCTGTACCCGGGGTTTGCGAAAATTGGCCGCGAGGAGGGATTCAGTCGGGCGGCTGACCTCTGGGACGCCATCTCCGTTGCTGAGGTGCAACATGAAAAAACGTTTCGCGGACTGGCCGCAAACGTAGAGACAGGCAAAACTTTCAGTCGAGAATCCAGCCGGGTCTGGCGCTGCATAAACTGTGGATACATCCACGAAGGGCAGCGGGCCCCGGAAAAATGTCCGGCCTGTGTACGCCCGTCAAACTACTTCGAAATATATTCCCCCAACTGGTAACAACCCCGTCTGTTTTCCACGTCGCCGACTGACCGCAAGGTGGATCAAATCAGGGTTTTGACCATCACCGTTGAAGACCGGAACCCGAAAAGAGAGCCGACCGGCCACACGGTCTGCTCTTGGACCGCTTCGAATCCGATGCACCGGTATAACTTTTTCGCACGCGGGTTGGTGCCAACCACCTCCAGACGGATAATCGACAAACCATGTCCGGTGGCCCAGGTCTCCAGGGCAGCGATCAACCCCGCACCGACTCCCCGCCCACGATAGGCGGGCATTACAGCCACACCGTCGATATAGGCTTCATCTTCCATGGGGGAGTAATGTAAAAGGGCCAGAAGTGCCATGCGCCATAAACTGCCAAAGATGCCGTAGAATGGCCGCAGCGTGTTTACCGTCACGTCCATGAATCCGTCCGCTGCAGTCTGAATACCGAGGATGCCGACGAGCCGATCGTTCTCCACCGCGGTGATGCACATATGCCGGTTGAATCCACACATCAGTGCCCGCCTGGCCCGCGGCCCAACCCCGTATACCGGTACGAGTTGGTCAGCCAGGGCGGATAGGAACAAGGCGGCGGCCTCGTCAACCCGATCATCCGGCAGATGGTCCAGCAGCCGGATGGTGGGGTTGTAAGCGGGTGTTCTTGTGGTCTCGGCAGGCATCATTGGAAAATAGGAACGTTAGGATGATGGGTTGTTGTCACCTGCAGTCCTGAATAATTGGGGTGGGCATGGATGACAAATTATGATAAAAACGGCACGACCTTCAACGTTAAGGAGTTATTCACATGCTGTCCCGGTTTTCAAATGAAGTGCTCTCCCACGGTGCCGCTGCCGTACTGCCTCAGAATTTGAGCGACTACTGGATTATGACGCTTCAGAAGCTTTGCGACGATTATCTCGACAGCAATTTTTCCATCGATCAATGCACCGAATCCCTTGATATGGGAGATCCTGTCCTGGTGTCCTGCGTCCACGAGGTACTTCATTCCATGCAGAAGGCCGGTCCCGGACCTATCGGCTGAAGAAATGGCCGAAAAGGTCACCATTTACGCCCTGTCCATTACCATGGAAACCATTCGCCGGGAGTCGGGCATCGAGATGCCTACCCCGACACTGGAAAATCTGCTGTCCATTGACAGGATTGTCCAGTTCGGGAAAATCAACCCTGATTTTGGGCAATTCCTTAAACGGGCCTGTATTACCCCCGAAAGCGAAACCCCCGTCGAAAAAAGTTGGTTACAACGACTCAAGAAAAAAATCATTTTCCGCATCACCGAGAGCTGACCGCGAACAGGCTTCGTCTCTGCTTCGTCAAGACCCACCCCGTGCAAAAGCGGCTAAACGCTTCCAGGCAGCCGGATCCAGGGTGTCTGTAACGTGAGACCTGCCTGTCGACTTCTCCTTTGAGTTGGAATCTGATTGAAAAACCGTCCGGTGTTGTCATCCACGCGTGGAGATCAGTCCTCATGCCCCACACGGTGAAGTTTGATGATATTGGTTGAACCGGCCTTGAGACCCATACCGATCACCAGCACCACCAGGTCCCCATTCTGAACGCTGTCTTTTCCGATAAGCAGGCTCTCACTGGATTTCACCAGGCGGACGGCATTTTCGATGTCGGCAATGAACATGGGGGTGATGCCCCATAGCAGCGACAGCCGGTGGTAGGTATCCATCCGCGAGGTAAATGCGTACACCGGCTTGGACGGGCGCTGCTTGGAGATCTGCTTGGAGGTACCACCGGAAACGGAAAAGGCAATGATGCACCGGGCGTCGACCTCTTGGAGAATGTTCACGGCGCTCTGGGCCACCGCGTGCGTGACCGGATCTATCGGATCCGAATCGTAGTGCAGATTTACTTTTAAAAAGGGCGAGCTTTCGGACTGCTCGGCAATTTTGGCCATCATCTGGACCGCCTTGACCGGGTATTTTCCGGAGGCGGTCTCACCCGATAGCATCACGGCGTCGGTGCCGTCAAAAATGGCATTGGCCACATCCGACACTTCGGCTCGGGTGGGTATGGGGTTGACGATCATGGTCTCGAGCATCTGGGTGGCGGTGATCACCGGCTTGTTTTTGCGGACAGCTGCAGAGATTATTTTTTTCTGGATAATGGGCACCAGTTCAAGCTGCATCTCCACCCCCAGGTCTCCCCGGGCCACCATGATCCCGTCTGCCACGTCAAGGATCTCATCCAGGTTTTCCACGGCTTCCGGCTTCTCAATTTTGGCAATCACCGGAATAGCGACCCCCTGCTTTTTCATTATCGATTTGATCGCCTCGAGATCCTCCGCCCTTCGCACAAAGGAGAGGGCAAAATAATCCACCCCGTTTTTAATGCCGAAATTCACATCCCGGACGTCCTTGTCCGTCAGTGACGGGGCGGAGACATTCACGCCTGGCAGGTTGATGCCCTTGTTCTCTTTCAACCAGCCGCCGTGGATCACCTTGCAGTTGACGGTGTCGCGGGTTTTGGATTCCACCAGGAGCCGGATCAGGCCGTCATCCAGCAAAATGGTATCACCGGGCTGTACATCCGAATGCAGATTCTGGTAGGTGGTGGAGACCATCTGGGCCGTACCCGCCATGGGTGTCGAGGTGATGGCAAATGCGGCATTACGCTTCAGCCGCACCGGCTCACCATTTTCCAGCCGGCCCACACGGATTTTAGGCCCCTGTAGGTCCAGCAGGATGCCCACCGACCGGTTAAGCGTGCGCGCGATGGACCGGATATTGCGGATCCCTTCGGTATGGGTTTGGTAGTTGCCGTGAGAAAAATTCAAACGGGCCACATTCATGCCGGCCTCAACCAGCCTTTTGAGTATTTCAGGGGAATTCGAGGACGGGCCGATGGTGGCCACAATTTTGGTTCGGATAGTCATTTGCAACCCTTTCATGCCTGCCGCAGGTTCCGGCAAACATCGTGTTTCAGATTCTTTTGGAGCCAATGGCGATGCAGAGAAAAGTACCCTTGAAAGAGCGGGGCGTTTTGCCATGGGCAGTTCAATCTCTGGCTGCGGCCAGCAGCCGATTGGATAAAACATGACCCAATATGGCCTGGCTCTCGGCATCCAGGTAGGTCGATGCCCGCTTTTCGAAAAGCAGTGAGGCCGATGCGGGGAAATCGTCGTCGGCATCGTTGAAAACCAGCAGCAGGGGTACCTTGGGAAGCGGGATGAAACACCGGCACAGGTCGCAGGCGATGTCCATATCCGGCATACCGCCGCCCAGGGCGTCGCTGGCTGTTTCAAGAGCGCTGACACGCCCGGAAAATGCCCTGGCCAGCGGCCCTTCCACGGTGTCGGTCCAGAATACCGTCAGCGGGCCGGCATCGGGAAAATCCCGATAGGCCGACCACTCTTTTTGCTTGGGCTCAAACAGCGGACACATGATCAGGTATCGGCACACCACCACGCAATCGGAAAAATCGGGACGATGCCCCTCCGCATTCTTCAGGCCGTCCGCAGTCAGTCGGATGGACTGTCCGAAATAGGGCACCACTATCGCGTCGCGATCCAAAGCGATGCCAAGCACCGCTTCTTTTCCGTCAAACCGCATGGATTTCAACTGTTCCAGGTAGTAGCGATACGTCTCATGGTAAACCGCGCCGGTGGTGTTTTGATTCATCGTCGGTTCCTTTGGCGTCTGTTCATTCATTCGGCAATGGCTGGCGTGGACAAGGTGGGTATCGATACTTATTTTTCCAGATCCTATGACAGCCTGCGACCTTTTGGCAACCGGTTTTTATGGCCACGAGATCAAACGACTTGAAACCAGGCGGCAACCGAAAAAGCCGATACGGAAAAGAGATGAAGAACCGACCCAACGAAAATAGTCCGGTGGCCGTCCGCCGGTCACGCAAGAAAAGAAAACCCATGGAGCTGGATACCATCGAGGTCAAAGGCGCCCGGGAGCACAACCTGAAGCAGATCGATGTCAGCCTGCCCAAAAAGAAGCTCATCGTCTTCACCGGCGTGTCCGGTTCGGGCAAATCCAGCCTGGCCTTCGACACCATCTTCGCCGAGGGCCAGCGCCGCTATGTGGAATCTTTGTCCGCCTATGCCCGGCAGTTTATCGGCCAGATGGAAAAGCCCCGCTACGACACCATCCGGGGGCTGTCGCCGACGATCTCCATCGAGCAGAAATCTGCCAGCAAGAACCCCCGGTCCACGGTCGGCACCATCACCGAGATCTACGATTACCTTCGCGTGCTCTACGCCCGCATCGGACAGCAAACCTGTATGAAATGCCACCATCCCGTGGGCAAGGGCGACGCCCAGGGTATGGTTGACCGCATTCTGGAGATGCCCGAAAATACCAAGATTCTCATCCTGGCACCGGTCATCGACAGCCGCAAGGGAGAACACAAGGAGGTGATGGCCCGGCTTCAACGGCATGGATACGCCCGGGTGCGGGTCAACGGCGTGGTGCAGGAGATCGAAGCGGTCCAGGCCCTGGCCCGTTATAAAAAGCACACAATCGAAGCGGTGGTGGATCGCCTGAAAATCTCCAAGGCCAGCAGCTTCAGAAAACGATTGACCGACTCGGTGGAAACCGCCCTGCGGCTGGGCGAGGGCCGCATCATAGCACACCGCATGGCCGGCGGCGACATCCCCATGAGCGAGGCCCGTTCTTGCTGCGGCATCGCCTACCCGGAATTAGACCCGCCCATCTTCTCCTTTAACTCGCCCCTGGGCATGTGCCCGGACTGCAACGGCATCGGTGCCAAGCTGGCCATGGACGCAGACCGGGTGATTGCCGACGGCACGCTGACGATCCGCCAGGGTGCAATTATTCCCTGGCAGGGCCATTTCACCGGCAAGGGAAAACTGAACGGCTCCTGGACGGCCGAACAATTAAGGGCCATGGAAGAACAATGGGGGGTGGACTTTGACACACCCTGGAATCGACTGCCCAAGCGTCAGAAGGCAACTGATTCTCTACGGCTCCGGCGGACGTGAACTGACGGTGAGCTGGAATGCAGAGAAAATTCAAGGCTCATATACCACGACCTATGAAGGACTGCTCAACACCCTTATGCGCCGCTACACGCAGACCGAATCGGAAAACGCCAAAAAATACTACGGCCGCTTCCTCTCCACGCGGCCCTGTGATACCTGTGGTGGACGGCGACTGAAGCCCGAAGTGCTGGCCGTGAAGGTTGGCGGCCGCTCCATCATCGACGTCACCGAAATGACCATTCGGGAAGCACAGGATTTTCTCACCGGACTGAAGCTAACCGGCAACCGCAAGATCATCGCCGATGAACTGCTCAAGGAAATTAACGGCCGGCTGGGTTTTCTGGTCAACGTGGGACTGGATTACCTGTCACTCAGCCGCAAAGGTCCCACCCTGTCCGGCGGCGAATCTCAACGTATACGCCTGGCCTCCCAAGTGGGATCGGAACTCACCGGCGTCCTCTACATCCTGGACGAGCCCTCCATCGGTCTGCACCAGCGCGACAACATCAAACTGCTGGGTACCCTGTGTCATCTTCGCGATATCGGCAACACGCTCATCGTGGTTGAACATGACCGGGAAACCATGGCGTCGTCGGACTGGATCGTTGACTTTGGCCCCGGTGCCGGGCACCTGGGTGGCGAAATCGTGGCCCAGGGCACGCCCAAGCAGATCATGCGTCGCAAAGCCTCCCTCACCGGCCGGTATCTGAGCGGACGGGATGAGATCGAAACGCCGGCCACCCGGCGACGCGTCGAAACCGCCGGTCACCGGCGGATCACCATCGTCGATGCCACCGAAAACAACCTGGATCACCTCACCGTGGACATCCCGCTGGGGCTGCTGGTGACGGTAACCGGCGTTTCCGGTGCGGGCAAGTCCACCCTGATCAACCAGATTCTCTACCCGGCCATGGCGGGCAAACTGCACAACGCCATGCTGGAGACCGGCCGGCACAAAGCCATCCACGGGTTGGGGCATCTGGACAAGGTGATCAACATCGACCAGAAGGCCATCGGCCGCACCCCCCGCAGCAATCCGGCCACCTATACCAAAGTGTTCGATTTTATCCGGGATTTTTTCGCCCAGCTGCCCGAATCCAACATGCGCGGGTACAAGAAGGGTCGCTATTCGTTCAACGTCAAGGGAGGACGCTGCGAAGCCTGCAGCGGCGACGGTTACATCAAAGTGGAGATGCACTTTCTGGCCGACGTCTATGTGCCCTGCGAAACCTGTCGGGGAAAACGCTTCAACGACGCCACCCTGGAGATCAAGTACAAGGACCACTCCATCGCCGATGTGCTGGACCTGTCGGTCATGCAGGCTCGGGAACTGTTTAAAAACCATCCGCGCATCCGGCGTATCCTGGACACCCTCATGGATGTCGGGCTCTCCTACATCAAGCTGGGCCAGGCGGCCACGACCCTGTCCGGCGGCGAGGCCCAGCGCATCAAGCTGGCCCGCGAACTGGCCAAGCGGGCCACGGGACGCACCCTTTACATCCTGGACGAGCCCACCACCGGCCTGCACTTCCAGGATATCAAGATGCTTCTGGCCGTACTTCAGCGTCTGGTGGACGGCGGCAATACCGTGGTGGTGATCGAGCACAACCTGGATGTGATCAAGACCGCCGACTGGATCATCGACCTGGGGCCCGAAGGGGGCAAAGGGGGTGGGCGTATCGTGGCTCAGGGCCCACCTGAGGCGGTGGCCAAGGTGAAAAAAAGCTATACCGGTCGGTTTCTCAAAGAGATGATGGCGCAAGCCGGTATGAATTAAAAACATGCCGCATCAATGCACCGGCAATCTTCACCGAGAAGGCCGCATCGGTCCGCACGGTGAATTTCAACCCGAAATGTGGTATGCCAGGCACCATGGGAAACACAGACCATACCGGTGCAATCGGCCACCTGCCGGTGGCAGCCGTCCTGGAGCCGCTCAAATCCGCATTGCGTGACAACCCCGCAGCAGTTCTGGTTGCACCGCCTGGTGCCGGCAAAACAACTGCCGTGCCGCTGGCCCTGCTGGAAGAGACCTGGCTGTCCGGCCGGCGTCTGCTGCTCTTGGCGCCCCGCCGTCTGGCTGCACGGGCTGCGGCCCACCGCATGGCATCTCTGCTCGACCAACCGGTGGGCAAAACCGTGGGATACCGGGTGCGCATGGAAAGCCGGGTGGGTCCGGGTACAAGAATCGAAGTGGTCACCGAGGGCGTGCTCACCCGCATGCTCCAGAACGACCCGTCATTGGCCGGTGTGGGGCTGGTCGTCTTCGACGAGTTTCACGAACGCAGCCTGGATGCCGACTTGGGACTGGCCCTGTGTCGCGACATCCAGGGGGTGCTCAACGATGATCTTCGCCTGCTGGTGATGTCCGCCACGCTGGATCCTGCAGCGGTGGCCGCCCTGCTGGATGACGCGCCCCTGATCCGATGCGAGGGACGCACCTTTTCGGTAGAGACCCGATATGTGGGCCGGCCCGCAGCCCAGCCCATCGAGCGGGCCGTTGCCGTTACCATCCGGCAGTCGGTGGCGGCGAACGAGGGCAATCTTCTGGTCTTTCTGCCCGGCGCACCGGAGATCAGACGCTTGGCCCGGTTACTTGAAGGCGGAGATCTTCCGCCCGGGTGGCAGGTTGCCCCTCTCTACGGCAACCTGCCCCGTGAACGGCAGGATGCGGCCATATCACCGCCCCCGGCCGGGCAGCACAAAATCGTGCTGGCCACGTCTGTTGCCGAGACCAGCCTGACCATCGAACAGATCGGTGTCGTCGTGGACAGCGGATTGCAGCGGGCGCCACGCTTCGATCCCGGCAGCGGCATGACCCGATTGGTGACCCTGCCGGTGTCCAGGGCATCGGCCGACCAGCGCCGGGGGCGGGCCGGTCGCCTGGGGCCGGGCATCTGCTACCGGCTGTGGAACGAGGCGGCCCACCCTACGCTCGTGCCCCACAACCGACCGGAGATCCTCGACACCGATTTGGCCGGACTGACCCTGGAACTGGCTGCCTGGGGGCTCGAGGCCCCCGATGCCCTCGACTGGCTGGATCCACCCCCAATCCCGGCATTTTCCATGGCCCGCCAGTTACTCCTGGATTTGGGAGCCCTTGGCGATGGCGGGAAAATCACCGCTCACGGTCGGCATATGGCGAATCTGCCCCTGCATCCTCGCCTGGCCCACATGATTCTGGCGGCCAGCAAAGAGAAGATGGGTCGTTCCGCATGTGAAGTTGCCGCTATTTTGAGTGAACGAGATCCCCTCCGTTTTATTGGGCGGGAACGCGATGCCGACCTGAGATTGAGGCTGGACGCGCTGCAAGCCTACCAGGCAAAGAGACCGTTTCACATTCACGGCTGCAGCGTCGATGCATTGTCGATAAGGCATATTCTGAAGGTATCGGCAGTGCTTCAACAACGGTTGGGCATAAGCAAAAAAACCAGTAGGGCATCCGTTCCGGGCCGACTGCTGGCCTGGGCCTATCCCGATCGCATTGCCCGGCAACGGCCCGACAGCCCGGGTCGCTTTTTGCTTTCCAGCGGCCGCGGCGCCTATTTCGACCCGCCAGAACCGCTGAGCGCCAGTGAATACCTGGTAGCGGCGCACACGGACGGCGACCGGCGGGAGGCTCGCATCTTCATGGCGGCCGAAACCGACAAGCAAGACCTGCTGGACCAGTTCGCACATCGGGTCCGATGGCAGGAAACGGTGGCCTGGGATTCCCAGCGGCAGGCCGTATCGGGAGTACGCAAACTACTTTTGGGGGCACTCACGATGGATACTGAAACATTGACCAATCCTGCTCCCAAAGCTGTGATGGCCGCCATGATCACAGGTATTCGTGAAAACGGCATCGACATCCTTCCCTGGACGCGGACCCTGCGATCCTGGCAATCCCGGGTCATGCTGCTGGCACGGATCGATGCCGATGGCGGCCCCTGGCCTGACGTCAGCGACGCTGCGCTTTCAGACGCCCTGGAAGATTGGCTGTCACCCTATCTTTCCGGCATGACGCGATTGAAAGATCTTGGACCGAAGATTTTTTCCAACGCGCTGCGAAATCTTCTCGATTGGCGGCAACAACGGCAGGTGGATGAACTGGTTCCCACCCATATCACGGTGCCCAGCGGATCCCGCTTGCCCATCGACTACAGCGAGCCAATCCCGGTGTTGGCCGTACGGATACAGGAAATGTTCGGCGCCACGGCAACCCCGACTATCGCCGGAGGCCGAATGTCCGTGATGCTGCATCTGCTCTCACCGGCAGGCCGCCCCGCCCAGATTACCCGGGACCTCATCGGTTTCTGGCAAAACAGCTACCCGGAAGTGAAAAAAGAACTCAAAGGACGTTACCCCAAACACGTCTGGCCGGATGATCCACTGAGTACCCCACCAACGGCGCGAGCCAAACCGAGAAAGTCAAACTGAACGGTAGCCCGAACATTGAATGTGTGGTAGGATTAACTTTCATTTTTCCGCCTTTCCAGCCGGTGTGCTCTGGAAAGCCGAATCGAGGATCAAAGAAGGCCCGGTTTCTTTCAGTTTGCATCGTTGAGGAGACAACCCACATGAATTGGCTGAGTATTGGATTGATCGGCGCCATCGTCTTCACCCTGCACTCATTTCAGCAGATCAAGATGACGCTTAAAGATAAAGGGTATCACGTGGATATGATGACCGGATGGCTGGACGATTACCGCCGGTTCAAGCAATTGACCCTTAGCGAACCGGACGAAACGACCCGATATAAGTATCAGCGGGTATTGAACGGCCTCTACCTGGCCCTGGCCGGTCTGGTTTTCATTCCGTTGCTGATGATCATGGGAAAATAGATGGTTCGCGGATGAATGCACGTTATAGGAGAATGCCGATGCCCCGATGCCACTGGATCCTGATCCTTGTGGCAACGGTTCTGATGATCGCGGGCTGTGCCACCCTCAGCCCCGATTACGAAACGCCAAGCGTCAACGTCAGCGCCATCCGGGCACTGCCATCCGACAACATTTCCCCACGATTCGAAATCGGTCTTCACATCACCAACCCCAATCGAACAGCCCTTAAGCTTCATGGGATCGCATACAGCCTGAAGCTTGACGGGTACAAGATCTTGACGGGTGTCGCCAACGATCTGCCGACGATCGACGGGTATGGAGAAGGCGATGTGACCCTGATTGCCACCACCAGCCTGCTGAGCAGCATACGCTTTTTCACTGATCTAATGAACGCACAGCGGGATATCATCGCATATGAGCTCAATGCCAAACTCGACCTCGGCGGCCTGCGGCCCAATATCCATGTCGGGGAAAAAGGGGAGATCAGCCTTTCCGAGCAAACCCGCTAATTGTTACCATCGGTAGCCATGCATTGCCGCCAAACAAGGACAAGGCTTCCTTGACGATCTCTTCGGCACAATCCGGATTCCCTTCAAAATTTATCCGGCCGGCGTCGAGGGTGAAGCGCACACCGCAGTCATATTTGGCAGCCACGCTGTTGAGTATTTTACGCCAGATTTCTCTATTCCAATTGATTCTATTTATCGCTATCATAGGGTTCGACCTCAAAGATAATATTGAATAAGATCTGTCGACATTCAAGAGTTTCAAACCCCGTGCCATCATCCACGATTAATTTCAACATCCTGATTTATTAGGTGCCGTGCCAACCCACCCCATAACGAAAATCCATGTATAAATTACGATTATGTATTTTTACTACTTATTTCTACATATTTGCATTTAAATCCCTTATTGAACGCCTGTCAGCGATACCCGCGAACGGCGCCCATCGATAGTAGCTGGCCACCCGGGTTCAACATGAACCGGCAGCAAAGATGATCCGTGCTTGACCTGAACCCGTTGGAACGATAAACTACCCTTTAAAATCTGTTCGACGAACAACGACCGGCACCCCGATACAACAGACACCCCCGACAAGGTGCCCGTACCGCTTATTGCCTGCGACAGTATCTATGAAAACCAAATTGAACATTCCCTGTGGCAAGCCGCGGGGAATGTTCTGCCTGAAACGGCAGTGCTGCGCAGCACCGGAAGGATAAAAAAAGCGATTTTCAGTTCGCTGGCGAATCCCGTTGCAAGCGGCGGGGGATGCGCTCGCTATCGCGTTTCATCCCGGCCCAACGGCTTGATCGAGAAGCGCTTGATATGGACAACCCTGGCGTTACCAGACCCGCGGACAATCGTCTCTTTCAGCGTGAGTTCGTCACCAACGCCAAATCCGGAAGAGAGTCAACATGTTTAACGAATCGTTCGTCGTCACCATAGAGGTGGTACCTCCGGACGGATCGGACCCGTTAATAGTCCTTTCTGCCCTGGAATCTTTGACCACCCTGCCGTTCTTCGGTTTCAGCGTCGCCACCAACCCCGTGGCCAAGCCCCGCATGAGTGCCATGGCCCTATGCGCCATGATCCAGCAACGCACAAAGAAACCGGCCATCCTGCACCTCACCACCCGGGACCATAACCGCTTGAGCCTGCAAGGCGAGTTGTGGGGAGCCAAGGCACTGGGCATAGACACGGTATTGGTGGCCACCGGCGATTTTGTGGCCTTCAAAGACCGGGGAAATACGACCGACGTCCGAGACACCGATGTTTACGGCCTGGTAAGATTGGCCCGGGAAGCGGGCCTGCAGACCGGTGTGGTTTTTGACAGCCACCCCGAAAACAACGGCCTGGCCAGGGCGGTGGATCACTTGCAGAGGAAGGTGGAGGCCGGCGCCCAGTTTGCCGTCACCCAGCCCGTTTACGACGACCCCGGTGCCGATGAGATCGCCGACGCCACCAGGAAGATCGGCATCCCCGTGATCATGGGCATCCTGCCCCTGCGCACACCCCGGCACGCCGAGTTCCTGCACACCAAGGTGGCCGGCATCACCGTGCCCGATGCGCTGCGGCAGCGCATGCACCGCGCAGCCAACCCGGTGGCCGAAGGGGCCGCCAACGCCCGCGAAATGGTCGATACCGCCCGTAGCCGGTTTGCCGGCGCCTGCATCATGCCCCCATTCGATCATTACGAAGTAATGGTCGACATTTTGTAAGGACGGGAGACATTCCTAAACCCATTAAAACACAGGAGATTGAAAATGGCTCAGACGGCAAGGGAAAAGAGAAAAGCAAAGGTTATCGAGGTGCTCAACAAAGCCCGATCCATGGAACTGACGGCCATCACCCAGTATATGAACCAGCATTACAACCTGGATGACAAGGACTATGGTGAACTGGCCGCAAAGGTCAAGTTGATCGCCATCGACGAAATGCGCCACGCGGAGGGGTTTGCCGAACGGATCAAAGAACTGGGCGGCGAGCCCACCACGGAACCCGACCAGAAGGTCACCAAGGGACAGAAGGTCGAACAAATTTTCACCTTTGATGCCGGCCTCGAGGACAATACGATCGACATCTACAACCAGTTTCTTCTGATCTGCCGCGAAAACGGGGACAGCACGAGCATGAAACTGTTCGAACAGACAATCGATGAAGAGCAGCTTCATTTCAACTACTTCGACAACATCAGCGATCATATCAGCACTCTGGGCAATACGTACCTGGCAAAAATAGCCGGCACCTCTTCGGCCACCGGTATCGGGCCCAGCGGCTTTGCGGTAAGTGGCACCGCCTGATGCACCAGAGAGACCCATTCCATCATTCTCTCAGGATCGCTGGAAAATAACCGGTGTTTTTTCGGCAATCACCGATGCATTTGCACCGCTGGGTTATGATGCCACCTTCTCCAGTTTTGAAAAACTGTTTGTTTTTCCGGCGGAAAAATGCTCTTTTTACCCGGAGTTGGAGGATTTGGGCATTCACAGGATGGACCGGTATCCCTTACCCGGGCACCATTTCCTTCACCCTGATACCGAAGCCATAATAACTCGGCGGATGACGGTGCACAGCACACCAGGAAACGCCGTTAACGACTGATAGACCCAACAGAGGCCGGCACTCGATGAAGAACATCCTGGTCGTCGACAACGATCCCATCATGCTCCACACGTTTGTGGGGCTGTTGAAAAGCCACAGCAGTTTTTTGCAGGTCCTATCCGCTGCCAATGTCCAAACAACCTTGGAAATCCTTGCCGGGGAGGACATCCACGTCCTGATCACCGGCATGCACATGTCCGAAATGGAAGCCTTCGAGTTGTTGTCGCTGCTGGGGGCGGATTATCCACAAACCCGCGTCATTTTTATGACCAACAACGCTTCGTCCATGCTCCGTGCCAAGATCAAGCAGATGACGTCTGTGATTCACTTCGATCAGGCGTTGGACATCAGTATGCTTACCAAACGGCTCTTCACCGAATTGCAAATCGACTACGGCGGCCAAATACGGGGGCTCACACTCTCCTCGTTTCTCCAGATGCTGGAACTGGAGGGTCGTTCCTGCACCCTGCAGATCACGGCCAAAGGCAAAACCGGATCGATCTACATTTTAGACGGCAAGCCCGCCGCCGCCAAGATGGGGCTGCTGACGGGCAAGCCCGCCGCGCAGCACATTCTCACCTGGGAAAATGTATTGATCGACATCGACTATGCCCCCCGGGAAGTGCCTCGAGAGATCACCACATCACTGATGAACATGCTGCTGGAAAGCGGTCGAATGGTGGACGAAAAGCAGAGCCAGCGACCCAACCAGCGCAAGCACAACCGGTACGATTGTCTGGTGGGCGTGGACTACGACATCAGCGACTGGACCTACCAGTGCTATATGCGGGATATGAGCGAGGGGGGCGCCTACATCGAAACCGAACAGCCCATCAAAGTGGGCCAGCGGATCACTATGTCCCTTACGTCTCCTGTATTGGAGCGCACCTGCGCCATCAACGGGAAGGTGGTCCGCCGGGACCCCAAAGGCATCGGTGTCCGCTTCGAGAATCTGACCCTGCAGCAAAAGCAGGTGATCCGGTGCCTGACGGAAACCCGCTGCTCACCGATCTCCGGCCCCCCCCAGCAACCCCAACAATCATGATGGAAAGTTTTTCAGGATAGGCTGGCGTTGGAAGGTTGCATCGGCGGGACCGGGTCCGGACAGTTCTGCAAGCGCCGGGCCTGGCCGTGTCAGCTGGGTTCATGACAAAGAGGCGCAATGCATTCTGCAAACCAGGCGTTCATTGCCGCCTGATCATTTCATGGATCAGATCGGCCAGACGCAACCCGACAGCGTGTTCCTTGGGAAGAAAACAGTCCGCCCGTTCCTGCAGCCCGGCCGCTTGGGTGGCTACAGCATCAGGACTGGCCAGCAGCACCAAACGCATATCCCGTGCCGTGCCTTTGATGGCGTCGATCAACCGCACGACCTGCTCCTGGGGGAACCCGATATCGAGAAAGACAACATCCAGCTGTTCTTTCCTCAGAATATCCTCCGCTGCGTTGATGGCACCCGCTTCAATGACATCCACAAGCGTTTCATTGGTCTGGATGGTCGCTTTGAGCTTGCGGCTGAAGATCGGTGACGGGTCAACGATCATCACCTTTTTTCGGTTCAACAGCATGGGCGCACCTGTATTTTTTATTTCGGTTGGTTAAACAACAGTCTATCGTATCCGGCAACCTTATGGCAATGGTTGATTGACTGGTATTGGGGCGGTCGTTCTTCAACGCCTGTCAGATGGGATCAGCGTTTGCCCGAGCGTACAATCGAAAAAACCAGCCACAGGCCCAGGAACGTGGCAATCACGTAACCGGAGAATCCCAGCACATCGGTGACGGAAAGGGTCTGCACACCGAAAAAGTCGACCTCGAAGAGCAGTACTTTGCGGGTGGAATTGAGAATCAGGGAGGCGGCGATCAGCGAGGCGGCGATCACCAGACCCAGGGTGAGTCGGTTGATACCATTTTCGAACTTTCTGGAGGTCTCCTCGAGGCCGGTGTGGGAGATCTCGAATTTGGGTGTTTCCGTGGCCAGACGTTTGAACAGACCGTGGGCCAGGTGAGGCATCTGGCGCAGGTAGCCACCGAACAGCTTTGTGTCCCGGCCCACGTTCTTGAACACTTTGTGGGCTTCGTAGCCCTGCTGCAACAACTTCTTGGCGTAGGGTCGCGTCACCTCCAGCAAGCTGGCCTCGGAACCCAGGATTTTTCCCAGAGCTTCGGTCTGGATGAACGTTTTGAAAAGCAAGAGCAGGTTACGGGGCAGTCGGATGCGGTACTTATACACCAACCGCATGGTCTGGTAGTAGACATCCTTGACCGAAATGGTCTTCAGGGACCGACCGTAAAAGGGCTCGGCCATGTCCTTGAGGTCCATTCGGAAGCTGTTCAGATCCATGGTCCGGGGATCCAGCAGACCGGCGGCCTCGAAGGCCTCCATGACCATGTCATAGTCGTGCTCGGCAAAACCCAGAAACAAGTGGGCGATCTGCATCATGGTCTCTTCGTCCAGGTAGCCGACGATGCCGAAGTCCACCAGGCTCACCCGGCCGTCGTGCATGACGAGGGTGTTGCCCGGGTGCGGGTCGGCGTGAAAGATGCCGGCGGCCATAAGCTGGCGGGAAAAAGATCGCAGGCCGATCATGGCCACTTCCTGGGGGTCGATGCCGTGGCGCCGGATCTCGTCCACGCGATCCATCTTGATCCCCTCGATGTGCTCCATCACCAGCACCGATTTGGCCGTGAGGTCCCAGTACACCTTGGGAATGTATATTTCATCGATCGCTTTGAAGCTGCGGGTGAAGCGCTCGATGTTGCCGGCCTCGATGAGCATGTCCAGTTCACGGAAGATCGTGCGTTCGAACTCCTTGACCAGGTTGACCGCCCCGACGATGCGGCCCAGATCGAAGCTGCGTTCGAACCGGGCGGCGAAGTAGTACATGAGCTGGATGTCTTTGCGGATGCGCTTTTCGATCCCCGGCCGGATCACCTTGACGGCCACCTTCTCACCGGTATTCAACCGGGCGGTGTGCACCTGGGCCACGGACGCGGCGGCCATGGCCGTCTCGTCAATGCTTTTGAAAAGCTGATCCAACGGTTGTCCCAGCTCGGCCTCGATCAGCCGGCGGATGCCCGCGAAAGGCACCGGCGGGACCTGATCCTGAAGTTTGGAAAACTCATCGATATATTCCGGGGGAAATAGGTCGGCACGCGTGCTCATGAGCTGGCCCAGCTTGATGAAGCTGGGTCCGAGTTCCTCCAGGGTGCGACGAATGCGCACAGGATCGGGAAGGCCGGTTTTGATCTTGCTACCGGTTCGCCCCCTCAGTCGATCGGCGACTTCACCCATGCCGTGTTTGATGAGCACGCGCGAGATCAGCCCGAAATGGCGAATACCGCTGATGCGGCTGCTGGAAAAGGGAAACGGCATCGGATTACCTTCTTGATATCATTGCTGGAAGAATTTTAATTGGCGATGTCGAGAAATCAATCCTTTTCATCTGCCGTGTCATTCACCGACTTCCACTTTTGAGAAATTTTCTTCAGCATGTAATCGTCGGCCACGTAGCTCTCAACCAGACCGCAGTCCACGCAAACATAGTTGTCCAGGGCGGCCATGGCCGTCAGGCTGATGGGAATGGAGTTGCTGCCAAACGGTCCGCTTTTCAGGGGAAGGTCTTCGGCCGAATAGACGTTCACTGACCCGCATTTGGGGCATTTGCCCTGCTTCATGGTGGTTCCTCCCTTGTTTGTCGTGGCTGATTTTTCCGTGGATGGTTGCTCTCGGTGTTATGACGCAAACCGAAGTCGGTGTCAACGCACTTCACCGGGCAAGCAAAGCGACGCCCGTTTGCCGGCGGAGCTGCGGGTATGCCTGCACAAACGCCTGGCAAGGGAAGTGAGAAAAACCGCAGGCCGTTAGGTATCCGGGTTTTGACGAAGGCTTGAGGATCCACTGACGGGCGCTGCGCTGCATCGACACCGGCCACCTTGCAAAAGCCCGTGGGTTCCGGTACAACGGCGTAACCCATACCGGGTGTCGCCAGACGACATCCCGCATTCCGTTTTCAACGGAGACCGGCAGCCCGCATGAACGCAACCCCTAAACCCACCCTTCCCGCATTTCTCATGGTGGCCGTGGCACCCATGTGCTGGGCAGGCAATATCGTGCTGGCCAAGGGGGTGGCCGAGTTAATTCCCCCGGTTTCCCTGGCCTTCTGGCGATGGATGGTGGCCTTTCTGGTTCTCCTACCCCTGACCTGGCCCTACGTCAAACGCGACTGGAAAACGGCCTTGGCCGGATGGAAAATATTGGGGCTGCTCGCCCTGTTCGGGGTCACCATTTTCAACACCTTGCTCTACACGGCCATGCACACCACGACAGCCATCAACGGTGCCCTGATCCAGACCACCATGCCGGCGGTCATCATTGTTATTTCCCTGATTCTATATGGGGAGCGTGTCTCAAGGATTCAGGCCGCCGGGGTGGTGCTATGCGTCATAGGCGCCGGCGTCGTGGTGCTCAAGGGTCGCTGGCAGGCGCTAATCGACTTGGCCCTGGCGCAGGGAGACCTGCTGATGATCGTGGCGGTGGTCCTTTATGCGCTCTACTCGGCCCTCTTGCCCAAACGACCGAACATGCATCCCATGAGCTTTCTGACCTACACCTTCGGTCTCGGATGCCTGGGCCTGCTGCCGATCTACCTGTGGGAAATATCGGCCGTCGGGACGTTCGCACTTACACCCGGCGTGGTCGGCAGCATCGGCTACGTGGCCCTTTTTCCATCCATCGTGGCTTATTTTTGCTGGAACCGTGGGGTAGCCATCATCGGCGCCAACCGCACCGGCCTGTTCATCAACCTGATCCCCGTCTTTGCAGCCATCCTGGCCATCATTTTCCTGGGAGAATCCCTGAAGTCCTTCCACTTGGCGGGCATGGCGCTGATCCTGGTAGGCTTCGTGATGTTCAACCGGCAAGGTTGAGGACTTCGGCAACCGTCCGATATCATATATGATCCGGATTCACTGGCCAGCGGCGGCAGTACAATGACCGCATCACGTCCACCGGGCGAGTCGTTTTACAACGCGTCTACCGCCCGACGGATACGCGTCAGGGCGTCTTGCAGAATCGACCGCGGGCAGGCGATGTTGATTCGCTCGAACCCGTCACCTTCGGGTCCGAAGATAAACCCTTCATCCGGGAAAATTCGCGCTTTTCGAAGCATCAGGTGCTTGAGTGACCACTTGTCCAGCCCCAGTCCCCGGCAGTCCAGCCACACCAGGTAGGTCCCTTCTGGCCGGATGACCCGCATGCCTGGAACATGCTTGTCGATGAACCCCTGCAGATAGTCCAGGTTGCCTTCGATATATGCCATCACCTGCTCCAGCCATGGCTCCCCTTCCCGGTAGGCGGTCTCGCAGGCCAGCACGCCGAAGGGAGAAGCCCACTTGCCCATGCCGCAGCTGTTGAGGGTCTGCTGGAAGCGGTGTCTCAACCTGTCGTTGGAGATGATGATGTTGGAGGTGTGTAGGCCGGCCAGGTTGAAGGTTTTGCTGGGAGCCGTGCAGACCAACGTGTTGTGGGCCATATCTTCGCTGATGGCGCCGAAAGGCGTGAAGGTGATTCCCCTGTAAATCAGGTCGGCGTGGATCTCGTCGGCAACCACCAGCACCCGGTACTTCAGGCAGATCTCCCCGACACGGATCAGCTCTTCACGGGTCCACACCCGGCCCACCGGGTTGTGGGGGCTGCACAGGATGTAGAGCGTGGTCGCCGGATCGGCCGCCTTTTTTTCGAAGTCGTCGAAATCCATTGCATAACGGCCGCCCTCGAGGATCAGGCTGCTGGAAACAATCTGGGCGCCGTTATTTTCAATGGCATTGAAAAAAGGATAGTAGACCGGCCGCTGAACCAGTACTTTCTCACCCGGTTGGGTGAACGTACGCACAAGAAAATTGACCGCCGGCACCACCCCGGGTGTGGACACGATCCAGCCCGGTTCGATCGCCCAGCCATGGCGTCGGTTCATCCAATCCACAACGGCCCGGTCGTGGTCTGCCGTCCGGATCGTATAGCCGTAAATGCCGTGTTGCGCACGCCGGACCAGGGCATCCACCACCGGCTGGGGAGCAGGAAAATCCATGTCCGCCACCCACAGGGGCAGGACCCGTTCTTCACCATAATAGTCGTCGGTGGCATGCCAGCGCGACGGGTTGTCGGGATCCTGGATTACGCCCCATTTGGCGGATTGGGTCTCTTTGCGGTTGATCTCACGGTCGAAATCGTATTTCATGGCGATGGTTCCCTCTTGTGACTGATCATGCGACGGTAAACAGCTGACAGGAGGTCTCATAACATCCGATCCTTCCGACGTCGATTGTTTTCTCAACGTTGATGGTTAATATGGGAAAATTCGACTTGACGCTGTCCCGACGCGATGGAGAAAATATGACTGCCACACCGACCTACGACTGGCACAAAAAACGGGCGACGCCTGATCAGGCCCTGGCCCGCATCGAACCGGGAATGAACATCTTCCTGGGTTCCGGTGCCGCCGAACCCCGCACCCTGGTCAAGCGCCTCATGGCATCTGATGCCTTGAACCTCCAAGACCTTACGCTGATCCAAATCCTGAGTTTCGGTGATGTCATCTCCCTGGAAGAGCTTCGCACCAACAAGTACCGGCTGAAAACCTTCTTCTCCGGCTGGGTGGCCAGCGAGGCCATCACCGCCGGACGGGTGGATCTGATCCCCAGTCGCTTCTCCGCCATTCCGCGGCTGATCAGTGGCCGGCAGCTGCCCATGGATGTAGCCCTGATCCAGATCACCCCGCCGGATGCCGACGGGCTCTGCTCGCTGGGCATCGCCGTGGATGTGGGGCGGCAGGTCATGGCCCAGGCGTCGGTGGTCATCGGGGAAATCAACACTGACATTCCCCGCACCTACGGAGACACCTTCGTATCCGTGAATGAATTTGACCTGCTGGTGGAAAGCACCGAACCGACGCCGCTGTTTTCCGGCTGGCCGGTGGATGACGTCTACGACCGCGTGGCGGCCAACGTGGCCTCGGTGATCGAAGACGGCAGCTGCCTGGGATTCACCTTCGGTCCCCTGTTCGACGCCCTGCCCCGGCACCTGGCCGGCAAAAAGGACCTGGGCATCCACACGCCCTTTATCACCGATGCAGCCATGGCCCTGATCAAGAGCGGTGCGGTCACCAACCGGCGAAAAAAGGCCTTCCGCGGCAAATCGCTCACCTGCTACGCCATGGGCTCGCCCGAACTGATGCGTTGGCTGGACCGCAACCCCCTGGTTGAATTTCAGAGCATCGACAAGGTCTTCACGCCCATGGAGATCGGCCGAAACCCGAGATTCGTGGCGATCTTCCCGGCCCGCAAGGTGGACCTGTCCGGGCGCATCGCCATGCACGCCGGCAAGGGCCAGGTCACCTCCGGACCGGGTCAGGCCATGGATTTTCTCAACGGTGCGGAGATATCGCCGGGCGGGTTCACCATCTTCGCCCTGCCCAGCCGCAACCTCAAGGGGGAAAACAACGTTCGCCTCTCCATCGAGGAAATGCCCAACCAGCTGAACCTGCCCGACTCGGTCAACATGATCGCCACCGAATACGGCATCGCCTCCCTGTCCGGCAGGACCCTGCGGGAACGGGCCCAGGCCCTCATCGAAATCGCCCATCCCGACGATCGGCCGGCTCTGGTCGAAAAGGCCAAGGCGGAACATATCATTTACCCGGACCAGATTTTTTTGGCCGAAAGCGCCCATCTCTACCCGTCGGAGATAAGCGAACGGCAGACCTTCAAGAACGACACAAGGGTTCGCTTCCGTGCCATCAAACCCTCCGACGAAGAGGAGATGCGCCGCCTCTTTTACCGCTTTTCGGACAAGGCCATCTACTACCGCTATTTCACGCCGGTCAAAACCATGCCCCACGCCAAGATGCAGGCCTACGTCAACGTGGACTACCGCGATGTGCTCTCCGTGGTGGGGCTGGTCGGACCGCCGGGCCAGGGCCAGATCATCGCCGAGGCCCGCTTTGTCCGACACAAGGACAAGCCCTACGTCGATGTGGCCTTCGTCGTGGACGAGGCGTACCAGGGTCTGGGCATCGCCACCTACCTGTATCGGATGCTGGCCCGCCTGGCCTGCCAGCGCGGTGCCCGGGGCATGACCGCCGACGTGCTGGCCACCAATCAGGCCATGCTCAAAGTGTTCGAAAAGGGCAATTATCCGATCCGCAGCCGCTTCGAAGACGGGGCCTACGCATTGACGATTTCCTTTGATAAAGCGGGTGAAGACTGAAAGAGAGGTATACCCGATCATGTTTACCCACGGCCATCGACAAACCATTGGATTCGGCAGGTCACTGACACCCGTCGGCAAATTCATGCTGGTCGTCTATGCGGCGGTTTACGTTCTGGAATTGATCGGCGAACATTGGCTGGGCATGCCTATTTATCGATGGCTGGCGCTCAGCCCGCTGAACAGCGGAAATTTTCACATCTGGCAGGCGGTCACCCACCCGGTCATCCATGACCCCGGGGCGCCCATCGGGTTTCTGATCAATTGCCTGGTCTTCTATTTTTTCGCCGGCACCATCGAATCGGCCCTGGGGACCCGCGGATTTATGAGGCTGTACATCATCGCCGCCCTGGGCGGGGCGGCAGGCGGGGTGGTCTTCGGCGGGCTGTCATCCTTTGGCGTCCCCTGTGCCGGCATGATGCCGAGCCTGCTGGCACTGATCATTGTCTTCGGACTGCTGCAACCGGAGGCTACGATCCTGCTCATGTTCGTGCTGCCCGTCAAAGCCAAGTACATCAGCTACGGCACCGCCATCGTCACCGCGTTGACCTTCCTGGCCCAGACCAACGTCCATGGCGCCTACCACCTGGGCGGCATCGGCCTGGCCTGGCTCTACTTCCGTGCGCCGCTCCGGTGGCTTGACCTGGACTGGTGGCGCTGGAAAACGACCGCTTACAGCCGGAAACGACGCCGCGCCAACTTCACCGTAATCAACGGCAAAGGCAACGATGATGACGACAAGCCGACCATTCATTGATCCGGCCCTTGGCTTTACCGCTGTATTGCCGCTGATCATTCGGCTGCTTAACGGTTGACAAACCGACCCGGAACATTTCTATTGGTGGACAAGGCCTGTTGTTGTATGGATGCATCCCACATTGCGGTGAAAGCAATGAAGACAGCTGCGCACAAAAAACCGGGGAAGATGGAAACCCGCCTGTCCATGGCTGTCATGACCCTTCTCGCCATCGTGTGCGCCGGCGTGATCCTTCGCCAGTTTGAGGTCAATCCGGGGGTGATCGCCCTCCGTCCGGAATCGCAGCCGCACGCACAGCCGTCAAGCTCGGGTCTGCCAGCGCTGATTGACACCGCAGGGTCTGCAATCGCCCCTTTTTCTCTGCCGGAACGCTTCGGCCCGGACACGCTGTACGAAAAAATCAACGGTCGCGCAGACCTCTACCTCTCTTCCGGGTTCGCATCCCTGAAGACCCAGCGGTTTAGCATGGATAAAACCGCCGGGGCCTGGGTGGAGGTGTTCGTTTACGACATGGCCACGCCGGAAAACGCCTTTTCCGTTTTCAGCATGCAGCGCCGGGAAGACGCCCGAGGCCGCCGGCATCGTCCCCAATGCCTACCGCACGGAAAACGCCCTGTTCTTGACCCACGAACAATTCTACCTGGAAATCATCGGCACAGACGCCTCTGAGGCGTTACAACAGGCCATCGATCTGCTGGCCCACGCCTTTGTGCAGGCGCACGGCGGCACCACGGTGGCAGACGCGCCCGGCAACGACCTGTTTCCCGAGATCGGTCTTCAGGCTGAAAGCCTTCAATTGGTTACCGCCAACGCCTTCGGATACGAACAGCTGGACCGGGTCTATACGGCTGAATACCTGGTCGACGGTACCCGATTGACCGCCTTTGTCTCCGACCGACAGACCGCTGAAGCCGCATCCGCACTGGCCGTTGAATACCGGCAAACATTGGTATCCTATGGCGCCAGCATCATTGATGCACCCCTGCCCGTTGAGGGCGCAGCCGTCATCCAGTTTTTCGACGCCTATGAAATCGTCTTCAGCCGTGGGCGCTACCTGGCCGGTGTTCACGAAGCCGGCAGCCTGGAGGCGGCCGGGACGCTGGCCGGGCAGTTGGCCGGGCATCTGGAAAAAACGGAGCCGCGCAAGTGAACATCGAACGTCGAAGGTCCAACATCGAATGTTGAATGTTCCGTCTTCGTTTTCATTCAGCGTTGGACGTTCCGTTCTTCAAACCAAAACGGTATGGCAAACGCCTGATATGACCGAACCATCCATCAATCGACGCGAATTTCTCGACGCGATGCACCCGGGCGGGACTCTCGATGGCCGCCGCCGGTGCCCTGGGCATTGGGTTTTATGATGGCAAGGCGCCCGCGGCCCTCTCCGACGCCACTGAAACGGTGCAGATCCCCGATTTTTCCATCGCCGAAATGAGCGGGAAAATATGCATCGCCCGCGGAACGGCCCAAGGTATGGATAGAGCGGGCACCGTCCGGCAGGCATTCGACGCCCTGGGCGGCATGAAGGCCTTCGTCAAGCCAGGCGAACGCGTTCTGCTCAAGGTCAACGCGGCCTTTGCCTCGCCGCCCGCACTGGGTGCCACCTCCCATCCGGACCTGGTGGCGGCCGTGGTACGGCTGTGCCTGGACGCCGGGGCTTCCCGGGTGATCGTGACGGACAACCCCATCAATGACCCGGCCTCCTGCTTCGCCCTCACCGGCATCGATGCGGCGGCCCGCCTGGCCGGTGCCGAGGTGGTGATTCCACGCGAATCCCTGTTCCAGCGCTTCAGCGTTTCCGGCGGACGCCTGATCCGGGACTGGCCGGTTCTGTATGCCCCCCTGGCCCGGGTGGACCGCATCATCGGCATGGCCCCGGTGAAAGATCACCACCGCAGCGGTGCATCCATGACCCTGAAAAACTGGTACGGCCTGCTGGGCGGACGGCGCAACATTTTTCACCAGGATATCCACACCATCATCCAGGAACTGGCCATGATGATCAAACCGACGGTGGTGGTACTGGACGGCACGCAGTCCATGATGAGCAACGGACCCACCGGGGGATCCCTGTCCGATCTCAAACCCACCGGCACCCTGATCGTGAGCACCGATCCGGTGGCCGCCGATGCCGCCGGTGCCACCCTGCTGGGCCGCACCGCCGCGGATCTGCCCTTTATCGCCAAAGCCGAAAGCGTCGGTGCCGGCACAGCAGACTATCGGTCGCTATATTTGAAAGAGATACAGGCTTCATGAGAATTGTCACCGCCAGACGCATCAGCCAGATCTTTTTCTTCCTGCTCTTCCTGTGGTTCTGCATCGTCTCCACCCTGGGTGAAAGGTGGTGGCAGCTGCGCGGGTGGCCGGTCAACTGGCTGATCCAGCTGGACCCGCTGGTGGGCCTGGGCACCCTGCTGGCCACCGGCACGCTCTACGCCGGCCTGTTGTGGGGCCTGTTAACCATGGTATTGACCATTTTGCTGGGCCGTTTTTTCTGCGGCTGGCTCTGCCCCTTCGGGACCCTGCACCAGGCCGTGGGATGGCTGGCCAATTTGGGCCGCCGTGCATCGGCGATGATCGCGGCCAATCGCTACCGCCGGGGCCAAAGGGTCAAATACATCCTGCTCGTCTTCCTGCTCGGTGCAGCGGCCGGCGACCTGATCGGCCGACTGCTGGGCGTTCCCTTCCAATCGCCTTACCTGGCTGCAGCAATTGTGGTTGTATTGCTGCTGCTGGGTACCGTCGTTCATTTTACGAAAACCATATCCGGTGTTCGATGGGTGACCGGTGTTGCTGTTGTGGCCATCGGCTGGGTAGTCCTGAGTCTCTTCACGGACGGCTCCCGGCTGCTGGCCGCATCCCTGCAGACCGGACTGCTGGACCCCATCCCCCTCTTTTACCGATCGGTGAACCTGACCCTGCTGCCGCTGGTGGACGGCCGCCTGGTCTCCCTCTCTGCCGCCAGCCGGCTCTACCCGGGCGCCTTTGCCATCGGCGTCATCTTCTGGGCGGCGGTTTTTCTCAACCTGGCTCATCCCGCGCTTTTACTGCCGGTTTGTCTGTCCGCTGGGGGCACTGTTCGGTGTGCTGGGAAAAAACGCCCTGTGGCGGGTGGGCCAGAAAGCCGACGGCTGCACCGCCTGCGGTGCCTGCGACCGGTATTGCGAGGGCGGATGCGAACCGTCGGCCGTCATCCGCACCCCCGAGTGCGTATTGTGCATGAACTGCCTGGCGGACTGCCGGCACGACGTGATGGGTTATCACCTTCACGCATCGGCTGCGGGAGAAGTTGCTGTGCCGGACATCTCCAAAAGAGAATTGGTGGCCGCTCTGGCTGCAGGGGTGACTGCCGTTCCCCTGGTGCGGCTGGCCGGCATGACCGGCGACGCCTGGAACCCGGCCGTCATCCGCCCCCCGGGGTCCCTGCCGGAGGAAGCGTTTCTCCAGCGCTGCATCAAGTGCGGCCAGTGCATGCGGGTCTGCCCGACCAACGTGATCCACCCGGCCGGCCTTCAGGCCGGTATTGAAGGCATCTGGACCCCGATGCTTAATTTTCGCATGGGCACCAGCGGCTGCCAGCACGGCTGTATCGCCTGCGGCAACCTGTGCCCCACCGCCGCCATCCGGCCGATTTCCATTGACGAACGCCTGGGAAAGGGCGATTTCGAATCCGGGGGCCCCATCCGCATCGGCATGGCCTTTGTCGACCGGGGACGCTGCCTGCCCTGGGCCATGGACCGCCCCTGCATCGTCTGCCAGGAAAATTGCCCGGTGAGTCCCAAGGCGATCTTCACCCGCGAGGAATACCGGCCGGTTCGCCTGGATGGTGACATCCGCCTTCAGGGCATGCAGGGCAATCGACTTCTCATCGAAGGCCCGGTGCTGCCTTCCGACCAATTTGCCACCGGAGACTATTTTGTTGCCCTCGATGGCCGCCACGGCCTGCCGCCCGCCAGAATTACCGACATCGGCCCCAGCGGCGTTACCCTGGCGGACAACCCGTTTACAGCGGCGGCGGGCAAAGGAGACCGGATCACCCTGCTGGTGCGGCTGCAACTGCCCTACGTGGACCCGGCCCGGTGCATCGGCTGCGGCGTCTGTGAACACGAATGCCCGGTCAAGGGCCGCCGGGCCATCCGGGTGACCGCGGAAAACGAAACGCGCGAACGGCGACATCGGCTGTTGCTGTAAGGGTCGGATGTCTGAAGACAGAAGTCCGAGCACGGAGAATGAGGCAAAAGGGATATTCGGAAAATATCCCAAGGAAATGAAAGTTTGCCGTTCGGTGTTTGTTGTCGATTATCATTCGACGTTTGCCGTTCGGTGGTGGACGTTCATCCTTTAACCCACGAATTACGAGGTAATCCCATGAAAGACATTCAAAACGGCATCTCCCGTCGATCCTTTATCAAATCCGCCGGCGCCGCCGGCCTGGGCTCCGCACTGGCACCCCTGGTGGGACGGGGCACGGCTCAGGCGGCCACGCCGGCCCACGCGGCAGAGATCACGGGTGTCCCCACCCGGCCTTTCGGCAGATCCGGCATCCACGTCCCCATCCTATCCCTGGGGGGCATGTTCGACATCCCCTCCAACCAGACCATGCTCAAGCAGGCCATCCGCTGGGGGGTCACCTACTGGGACACGGCCCACAGCTTACAGCGGCGGACACAGCGAGGAAGGCATCGGCCAGTACTTCAAGAACTACCCCGACCACCGCGAGAAGATTTTCCTGGTCACCAAATCCACATCCCGGAAGCCAGCCGGGGCATGAGCAAAGACCTGGCCACCTCCCTGGAACGGATGAACACCGATCACATCGACCTCTTCTTCGTCCATGGGATCCGGGACGCCGACACGATGGACAGCGGCATGCGCGACTGGGCCAGGGAGCAGAAGGCCGAAGGCAAGATCCGCCTCTTCGGTTTTTCGACCCATTCCAACATGGAGCAATGCCTGCTGGATGCCGCCCGGCTGGACTGGATCGACGGCATCATGATGACCTACAATTTCAGGCTGATGCATGAAGAGAAAATGAAGGCGGCGGTGAAAGCCTGCGTGGACGCCGGCATCGGGCTCACCGCCATGAAAACCCAGGGCGGCGGCGCAGTGGGCACCGCCACATCCCGGGAACTGGAACTGGCCGGTCGCTTCGTGCAAAAAGGCTTTACCGACAAACAGGCCAAGCTCAAGGCGGTGTGGGAGAACTCCGCAGATTTCGGCCATCTGCTCCCAGATGCCCACCATGTCGATCCTCATGGCCAACATCGCCGCAGCCGTGGATCGCACGACGCTGACCGACAACGACCGGCAGCACCTGGAGCGGTATGCCCGGGAGACATTCTCGCACTATTGTGCCGGCTGCACGCAGATCTGCCAGAACGCCATCGCGGAAAATGTTCCCGTGGGCGACGTCATGCGCTATCTCATGTATGCCCGCAGCTACGGGGATTTGAACGATGCCCGGCGTCGCTTCGCCGCCATTCCCGATGCTGTCCGCAAAAAGATGACCCGGGCAGACTACTCGGCTGCAGAGGCCCGATGCCCCAGACAACTGCCCATTGCCCGACTGATGGGCGAAGCCCTTGAAGATTTGGCCTGATCGGGTATAATGGTCTTGACCCGCCCGATTTTTTAGGCCAAGGGAGGCCGCATCTTTCCACTCATTTTCTGTACCACCCGCCATAGGAGAAGCCATGGAACTGGAATGCGTCATCTACGACAAGCAGGACGGGGTGGCCGTCATCCGGCTCAACCGCCCCAAGGTGCTCAACGCCATGAACAAACGGCTCTGGCTGGACATGCAGGCCGCCCTGGAGGATGCACGGACCGACGAAGGGATCAAGGTCGTGGTCGTCACCGGCGAAGGGCGCGCCTTTTCCACCGGTGCCGACCTCAAGGAATCCAAGACCCGCTCCATCGAAGACTACCGGGACTACCTGGTGTCGCTCCAGGAGGTGTCCCGGACCATCATCCGCTTCGAAAAACCCACCATCGCCGCCGTCAACGGCTTCGCCATCGGTTCCGGATACGAACTGGCCCTGGCCTGCGACATCCGCATCGCCGCCGAGGAGGCCAAGATCGGCAGCCCCGAGGCCAAGGTCACCTCGTCGGTCACCGGCGGCGCCTTCCGGCTGGTCCAGGATCTCATCGGCCCGGGCAAGGCCCGGGAACTGCTCTTCACCGGTGAGTATATCGACGGTGTGGAGGCCCAGCGCATCGGGCTGGTCAACCGGGCCGTGCCGGCGGAGAAGCTGATGGAGACAGTCATGGAGATGGCCGCCAAGATCGCCGCCAACTCGGCCTTCTCCCTGAAGATGATCAAGAAGGGGCTGAACATGGCCCAGGGAGAAGCCAGCCTGGAGGCCCTCATGGACTTCGAAGTGGAAGCCTGCCTGGCCTGCGTCTCCACCAAGGAGCGCCAGGAATCCCTGACGGCCTTCGAAGACCGCAAAAAATAAGAAAGGAGAATATGATGGGACTCGAACATGTCCTCAACGCCCGTTCCGTTGCCGTCGTGGGCGCATCCAAGGTGCCCACCAAGCGCGGCTATCAGACCATTCGAACCCTTCTGGACGAACGCTACGAAGGGGCCATCTACCCGGTCAATCCCAAAGAGAAAAGCATCATGGGCCTGAAGTGCTACACCGCCGTCTCGGAAATTCCGGGGGAGGTGGACGTGGCCCTCATCGCCACCCCGGCCCGAACCGTTCCCGCGGTTCTGGAAGACTGCGGCAAAAAAGGGGTCAAGGGCGCCATCATCCTGGCCACGGGATTCGGCGAGACCGGCACCAGGGGCAAAGCACTCGAGAGCGAGGTGCTGGAGGTGGCCGGCCGGCACCACATCCGCCTGATCGGCCCCAACACCTCCGGCATGATCAACCTCAAGGACAACCTCAACCTGGTGGGCCTGAAAAATTCGCCCAAAGGCGACATCGCCCTGCTGACCCAGAGCGGCAACATGGCCCTGACCCTGATCACCGAGGCCAAGCTGCAGAGCCGCAAAGGATTCACCTACTACGTGGGCGTGGGCAACGAGGCGGACATCCGCTTTCACGAGTACCTGGAATTCTTCCGCCAGGACCCGGACACCCGCGCCATTCTCATGTATGTGGAAGGCATGCGCGAGGGCCGCAAATTTCTCCAGCAGGCCTACAAAACCACCGAAACCAAGCCGATCGTCCTGCTCAAGAGTGGGCGCTCCTCCACCGGCAAGCAAAGCGCCGGCTCCCACACCGGCGCCCTGGCCGGCATGTCCGAAGTGGCCAAGGGCGCCTTCGAACGGGCCGGCATCATCGTCATCGAAAATTCAGACGAACTCTTCCCGGCCGCCGAAAGCCTCTCCAGCCTGCCCCCGATCAAGAACAACCAGATCGCCATCCTGGCCGACGGCGGCGGGCACGCCACCATCGCCGCCGACACCCTCACCGACCTGGGCGTACAGATTCCCGAACTGGAGGAGAAGACCCAGGCGAAGCTGCGCGCCATCCTCCCCGGCGGTGCCTCGGTGAGAAACCCGATTGACGTTGCCGGCGGCACCGACGACAACCCGGCCGTCTTTGCCGACTGCGCCAACATCATTTTGGGCGACCCCAATGTGGGCGGTCTGCTGATCGTGGGCCTTTTCGGCGGCTACGGCATCCGATTTGCCGAAAGCCTGGCCCTGATGGAAGAAGATGCGGCCCACCAGATGGGCAAGATGGTCAAGCGCCGCAAAAAGGCCATCATCGTGCACAGCCTCTACAATTCGGAAAAACCCCACAGCCTGGACCTGCTGCGCTACTATGGCGTCCCGGTTTACGGCAGCCTGGATATCGCCTGCAAGTGCATCGGCGTGCTGGCCCAATACGGCAGATATCTGAAAAGCTACCACGCCAAATCCGACTTTGTCCTCAACTGGGAGGCGAAAGCCAAACCCGAAGGCCAGCAGATTATCGACGGCGTCTACCAATCGGGCCGCAGTGCGCTGCTCGAGGCCGAGGCCAAACAACTGCTCCGGCTGCATGGTGCGGCGGTGACCAGTGATGCCCTGGCCACCACGGAAGATGCGGCCGCGGATGCGGCAGCCGCCATGGGCGGCAAGGTGGTCCTGAAAATATCCTCCCCGGACATCCTCCACAAAAGCGATGCCAAGGGCGTCCAACTCAACCTGTCCGGAAAAGATCAGGTGAAAAAGGCCTTCCGGGAAATCATCAGAAACGCCAAGGCGTATAAGGCCGATGCCCGCATCGAAGGCGTGCTGATCTCCCCCATGGTGGGCAAGGGCATCGAAGTCATCATCGGCACCAAGATCGACGACCAGTTCGGTCCCGTGATCATGTACGGGCTGGGCGGGGTGATGGTGGAGATTTTAAAAGACGTCTCTTTCCGCGTACTGCCCATCTCCCGTCGGTCGGCCCAGCGCATGATCGCCGAAACCAAATCCCACCCCATTCTGGACGGTGCGCGCGGCGACAAGCCCTACGACAAAAAGGCCCTGGTCAATCTGCTGCTGGTCTGCTCGGAGATCATCGAGGCCTATCCCCAGATCCAGGAGATGGATCTCAACCCGGTGATCATTCACCACGAGGGTCTGAGCATCGTAGACGCCCGCATCCTGCTCAAACCGGCGGCTAAGGAGGAAAAAGCGGGTACTGCCGCGTGAACCGCATCTTCCTGATCATCGTTCTCGGCGCCGTTTGCTTTGCCGGCTGGAAGCAGTTCGGATTCCAGCCGGCGGCGGATCTTCCGTCACCCATGGAGGCCCTCTCCACGGCCATGGTGGAATCGGCCAGCGGGGCGGTGGAACTGGCCATCGGGCTGGTGGGCGTGATGACCCTGTTTCTGGGCCTGATGAAGGTGGCCGAAGCGGGAGGGATGCTGGTCATCCTGGCGCGTTTGATCCGTCCGCTGATGGTGCGGCTCTTCCCCGATGTGCCGGCCGACCACCCGGCCATGGGGGCCATGATCCTCAACCTGTCCGCCAACGCCCTGGGACTTGGCAACGCCGCCACGCCCTTCGGCATCCGTGCCATGCAGGAGCTGGAACGTCTGAACGCGCAACCGGGAACGGCCACCAACGCCATGGCCCTGTTCCTGGCCATCAACACCTCCAGCGTGACCCTGCTGCCTACCGGTGTCATCGCCCTGCGGGCAGCGGCGGGCAGTGCCGACCCGGCCATCATCCTGCCCACCACCTTGTTTGCGACCATCTGCTCCACCAGCGTGGCCATCCTGGCCGCCAAACTCTACCAGCGTATGTCGCCCATGGGAGACATGCATCGGACCGATGGAAAGCAAACAGACGCCGATGAGAAAATCGATACCACAAGCCCGGGTGAGACATCGTCCTTGGAAGCGGCTCAAGGGGCCTACCCGATCTGGGTGAGCATCGTGGCTCTGGTGGCCCTGGCTGCCCTTATTCCGGGGGCCATCCTTTTCGGCAAGACCCTCTCCCCGTGGATCCTGCCCGGTCTGATGGCAGGGTTTCTGGTTTTCGGGACGGTTCGGCGGGTGCCAGTTTACGAGGTATTCGTGGATGGGGCCAAAGAAGGGTTTCAGGTGGCCCTGCGCATCATCCCCTACCTGGTGGCCATCCTGGTGGCCGTGGGCATGCTGCGGGCCAGCGGCGCCCTGGATCTGCTGGTGGATGCCCTGGCCCCGGTCACCGGCCGTTTCGGCCTGCCGGCCGAGGCCCTGCCCATGGCGCTGATGCGCCCGCTGAGCGGTTCCGGTGCCTACGGCATCCTGGCTTCGATCATCAACGACCCGGCCATCGGACCGGACAGCTACACCGGCGTATTGGTCTCCACCTTGCAGGGCTCCACGGAAACCACCTTCTACGTCATGGCCGTCTACTTCGGTGCGGTGCAGGTTCGGCGCATTCGGCACGCCATGGCCGCGGCCCTGACGGCCGATGCTGCCGGGGTGATTTTTGCCATCATTGCCTGCTGGTTGTTTCTGGGTTAACCTTGATCCTTGCAACAAAAACGGAATTCATCGCCATGAATATCAAAGATCGGGTCAATTCGTATAAAGAACGGCTCGTCACCACGCGCCGGGACCTTCACCGCATTCCGGAACTGAGCTTCAAGGAAGAAAAAACCAGCGCCTATGTGGCCGACTACCTGAAACGGGAGGGCCTTTCCGTGGTCACGGGCGTCGCCCGCACGGGGGTGGTGGGGCTGCTTGAAACCGGCCGCCCCGGCCTGACCCTACTCATCCGGGCAGACATGGATGCACTGCCCATCACGGAAGCAACCGGGCTGCCCTTTGCTTCCCGGCATCCCGGGGTTATGCACGCCTGCGGTCATGACGGCCACACGGCCATGGCCCTGGTCACCGCCACAGCCATGAATGCGCTCAGAGACCGGATCAACGGCACCATCAAATTTGTCTTCCAGCCGGCTGAAGAGGGGCCGGGTGGCGCCAAGCCCATGATCATTGCTGGCGTAATGGACAATCCGCAGGTGGACTACGCCCTGGGCTGCCACATCTGGCCCACCATTCCCGAGGGGACCATCGGCATCCGGGCCGGCGTCCTGATGGCGGCCATGTTCCGGTTCGACATCACCATCACGGGCAAGGGCGGGCACGGGGCCATGCCCCATTTGTGCGTGGATGCCCTGGAAACCGGCTGCCAGGTGGTGGCTGCCCTTCAGCGCATCGTCAGCCGCCAGATGGACCCCTTGTGCCCGTCGGTGATCACTGTCGGAAAATTCGAGGCCGGCACCGCCTTCAACGTGATCCCGGAAACCGCTGTTTTATGCGGCACCGCGAGAACCTTTGACAAGACAACCTGGCAACGCTGGCCCGAAATCATCGAAACCATCGTCAAAGGCGTTTGCGAATCCATGAGGGCCGGTTACGAAATAAGCTGGGAGCAGGGGTATCCGCCCACGATCAACGATCCGGACATGGCCGACCGGATGAAGCGCATCGCTGGCGAAGTCGTCGGTGTCGACCGGGTGGTCGTGCCGGAAAAAACCCTGGGCGGTGAAGACATGGCCTTTTTCCTGGAACGGGTCCCGGGCTGTTTTTTTTGCCTGGGTGCGGGCAACGACAGTTATGCCGGCATCCACAACCCGCGGTTTGGCTTCAATGAACAGATCCTGCTCGCCGGAGTCGAAACGTATTGCCGGGCGGCCATCGATCTTCTGGGCGATCCGTCCCCGGCAGGCAGTTAACCCCATCGTGACCTGAAAAACAGGTGCACCGTGCTTTCCAAAGTTCTCCAGCGTCCGGATTGAGCCGCAGTTTGTTATGTGATTTTAAGTTTCTTTTGCCCAAGAAGCGGAAAACTTAAGGGCTTTGTCTACATCGTCCACAACAAGCACCAATTGATGGTCGTGATCACTGTAAAGAACCTCAATGTTGACACCTGCATCTGCCATGCGACGTGTCAACTGCCCTAATTGACCGTGAACAGATTGTTTCAACCGTTGGACGACGACATCCCGCACCGCTAAAACTTTGATTCCAACAGATTCGAGCGCTGCTTTCGCCGCATGGCTGGCCTCGAACTAAAAATGAGCGGCACCTTTGCCAATAACGACCCAAGCGCCACCACCCTCAATGCTCACGTTACATTTCCCTAATACTTCACCCATTTCTGCTATAGATCCGGGTCTATTCTCGAGCACGATAGATACATCATGCATCTTTTTACCTCCAGGTTTTCGGTTTAGGGCCCCAGAAAAAAATAATTCCGTGACCCTTAGATGAGTTCGGGTTTGCAGTGAATTTCAGATTTAATCGAATTGGCTATGAAGCAACTGTCATGCGCGGCGTGATGGAGCGACCGATTAGTTTCAAAGTTTCACCAGAATTCATTTCGTTGGGGAGGTCAGTCGCCAGCACACCTTCATAGTTGATAGCGACAGTGGCAGTATCTCCGACCGAAGAAAAACTGCTTATCTGTTGGCAGCGGGAGGAGAATAACGATTTAGATCGATCCGCCATTGTCCTGAGTTCATTGATCCCGTGGGCTTTCGCGGTTATCTCATTTCCGGTGATGTTTTTAAAAACAACCCTTGGATGGATGAAGGCGAGCATCCCCTCAACATCGAATGCATTGTATGCAGCGATATAACCGTCGATGACGGCCTTCTGACATTCTTTATTCATAACCATGACTCTGGGTCTCCGCTTATTTGTGTGATGTGAAGACCTGACTCTATCCTGTCCTGGGGTGACCCAGCACAACCACGGCACCAACGCTGATTTTCAAGCACGCGTCGAGGCCGGCACGCACCAGCGTCGATCGAATGCCTTTTCGCTGATGTTCCGGCAATACCGCCGATTAATTATTCCGACCCGACCGGACAGGCCAGTTCGCATTCACGGCAATATTTTACTTGTTTTCCCGGGTGTTGCTGATTGTCAATTTTTACTTCCTCAAAATCTGACTCGTTTTTAACCATCTGCTGATTACAGCTTAACCGGTTATAACCTCCTCTTTTTCCGGGGAGTTCTTTCTGTCCGTATTCTTCTAGGGAGTATATCTGATCTGCAAAAGCGTCCTGCGGACAGGCGATGCGGCAGGGCATGGGGCAGTCTTCACAGGGGTCAAAGTCGGCAGCACCCGCAGACGGTAATTCCGCATCTGTCAGCATGACCCGCAATCTTAGCCGGGGTCCGTATTGAGGTGTTATAAGCATATTGTTTTTTCCTATGCAGCCCAACCCGGCAAGTACGGCGGCATCTTTCATGTAAACCCCACCATGCTCGATATGGTACGGCAATTTGAAGCATTGAATTCCCTGCTCCTTTTCAAGCCATGATGCAAGTTCGGACACTGCCCCCATCAGCAGGCGGTTACCTGCTGTATTTCCGGCTGAAGCACCTATGACCCACCAGTCCATTTCGGGCTTTTCAAGGGGATGCGCCGCAGCGATTACAATAGCGGATCTGGCTCCATCAGGCCATTTTACAACACCGCGTTTCCAGCCCTGCGCATCTTTGGTTCCCACACCGTCGAATTCAGGCATTTTCTCGCTGATCGCATGGGAGGGCGAACACTGCAAATCGTCCACGCTTGCCACTCCCGCCAGATCAGCCCCGAATGCTTTGGCTTTGTCGCCAATAAGTCGAACAAGTTCATTGATGTTTTTTTCTACCACAATCTGCGCCTTTATATATTTATCCATAAAAACAACGGTTGAGCTGAGACGCACGCGTTTTTTTGCGCGTCGATTCTCAAACGGCAGGTTATGCCAGCTTTATTTTATTTCAAAATGTAAAAACCTTGTCAGCCTCCATAGATAATTCATAAAGATCATCCATCCAGGCAAAAAAAGATAATACCCCGGAATTATTGCCATTATTTTTTTTGCAATGTGCACAAAACGGAAAGCAACATTTATTTGATCGATGGAACAGGAAACGAAGGTCAAGTCCAAACAACACAATTCTTCCCCGAAAATCAAGGCAATTCACCATCGAGGGTAATGGTTGGCAGCTACAGTGGCGAGGAATGAAGCGTAACGCAGATATCTGGATTTTTTTGAATCCTTCAATTCCAGATGCACCCTGCCGTCAGAACAGGTGAATGTCTGCCGGATCGATGTGCAAGGATACCGCTTTTCCCTGCCGCAGGTCCATGGCCAGAAGGCTGCTGGTGAGCATGACGGCTTTGAGGATGATACCGGAGACGTCCACCGACACCTCTGCAAAAAAACCCTGGTTTGAGATGGCTGAAATCCGTCCTTGAAAATCTAATTTCGACAGCGCACCAGAGACAGCAGGCGCCAGGTGAATGTGCTCAGGGCGAATGGCCGCATGGCGGTAATGGCCATTGCCCCGGGGCACGGGCAATATCAACCCGCCGATGGCCAATCGGTCATTTTCCTCCCTTACCGGCAGCACGTTTTTCATGCCCACGAAATCGGCCACAACGGTCGTGGCCGGCCTTTTGAAAACCTCCGTCACCGTTCCCACCTGCTCGATGCGGCCGTCATTGAGTATCGCCACGCGCCGAGCCAGGCTGTGGGCATCGGTAAAGTCATGGGTCACCATCAGCACGGTCAGCCCCGTTTCCCGATGCAGGCTGCGGAAGAGTTCCCGGATCTCTTCCCGGAAGCAGGGGTCCAGGGAAGAAAGAGGTTCGTCCAGCAAAAGCACCGCCGGTGCCGTTACCAGGGCCCGGGCCAGGGCCACCCGCTGTTTTTCACCGCCGCTCAGGGTCGTCACCGACCGGTCCAGCAGCGATGCCAGGCCCAGCCGGTCGATGAGATCACGGCATCCGGCCCGGCCCGCCGGAGTCGACCGGTTGTGATAGCGAAGACCGAAATTGATGTTTTTGGCAACACTCAGGTGAGGAAAAAGGGCGCAGTCCTGGTAGACAATGCCCACACCACGCCGTTCAGGAGGCAGCCCGGTAACCTCGCGGCCGGCAACACGGATTCGTCCGTCGGCAATCGCGACGACGCCGGCCACCGACTCCAGGATGAGGGTTTTACCCGCACCGGTGGGTCCCAGCAGGCAGAAAAACTCCCCCTGCTCGACACGCAGGTCCACCGATTTGAGCGAGAACCCCGGCAGGCGCACGCTGAGCTGGTCGATGCGAATCATGCCGCCGCCTCGCGATCCAGCGAGAAGACCCGCAGCAGCAGAAAAAGCACCAGGCAGACCAGGATGAGCCACACGGCCACCGGCTGGGAATACTTCAGGCCGTAAGCGGTAAAGCGTTCGTAAATCATCACCGGGGCCACCATGGGGTGGTAGGCCACGATAACCACGGCGCCGAACTCGCTCACCGCCCGGGCCATGCACATGATGCCCCCCACCACCATGTGCCGCCAGGCCAGCGGCAGGGTCACCCGGAAAAAGGTGGCGCCGGCCGAAGCGCCCAGGCTCCGGGACACGTGCTCCAGGCGAGGAGAAATCTCCGCAAAACCGGTTTTGACCGTATTGATGTAGAAAGGCAGGCCCACGAAGGTCAGCACGGCGATCAAGCCGGTGACGGTTCCCATGATCTCTATACCCGCAGCCTGCATCAGCCGCCCGATTGGGTGGTTTCGGCCGGCAATGCTGAGCAGGGCGATGCCCACCACCGGGTGGGGAATCATGATAGGCAGATCGATCACGCTTTCCACTATCTTTTTACCCGGAAAGCGATGCCGCGCCAGCAGGTAAGCCAGGGGCGTGCCGAACACCAGCGCGATGAGGGCCGCCGCACCGGAGGTGACCATGCTGAGTCTGATGGACCGGATGACATCCCGATCCATCAGGGTTTCCTTCAGGGATGCCAGCGTGGGCTGGGTCATCATCTCCACGAGGGGCACCAGGATGAAGGCCACGATGACGGCGCTGCTGGCCACCGCCAGGCAGAGAAAGGGGTCCCTGCCCTGCCGCGCCGACGGCCGCGTCCGGGTCACGGCAATGCTGCCGGTTGAACTACTCACGGACCTCCACCAATGTCGGCAGGCTGCCGGGCAGGGCGTCCTTGACCTGCCTGGGTGACACCCGGCAGGGAACGAAGGGCGGTTGTCCCATCGATGTGAGCACCTTCAAGCCACCGTCGGGCGCAAGCAAGTACTCCAGAAATTGGGTCGCCCCGGCGACATTGGGGGCATCCTTGACCAGCGTAATGCCGTAGGTGCAAGGACTTCCCGGTGCGGGTGATCCAGGTGCCGGGCTTCTTCCCGGTGACCTTCACCTGGGCCTGCTTGTAAAAGTCGTCATACTTATAATTGCCCAGATTGATATGGTCGTCCAGTTTACGAATTTCAACTCCTGCTGAACCGCCACGGTGAGGTACTCCCAGGCATAGTCCATGTTCCCGGTCTTGAGCATGGAGACCAGTTCCACGGATTTGGGGCGCACATTCTTTTCCGGCCGGTTGGCGATCAACCGGTCGTATCAGTCCCGGCTGGTTGGTGTATTTTTCAGCCAGTTGAAGCACCATCAGGCTGCGGTATCCGCACGGATCCAGGTTGGGATCCGAGTGGCCCCACACCACCTCTTTTTTCTGAAGGATCTCGTACCAATTGTCGGCGCTGATCCGGTCGGCGTAGCGGCTGTTGTCCGTAAAGCACAGCACCAGTTGGTTGGTGGCAAAGCGGATGTTCCAGTCGGCCTTGCCCGGAATCAGGGTTTTGTCGATCACCTTGTAGTCGGCCGAAGCCATAAGGTCCGCGGGTTTGCCCAGTTCGGAAATCATGCGGGCCATCTTCGTGCTGCCGCCGGCTTCCCGCAGAATGTCGATTCCGGGATTGGCCGCTTCGAAGTCCTTTTCGATTTGGGCCAGCGGCACCGTCAGGCTGCCCGCATGAAAGATGATGACCTTTTCCATGGCCGCAGCCGTGGCGGCACTGACCGAAATAACCATAAAAATGGCGATCAGAATTGATGTAAATGCGCGTTTTACATTAGACGAATTCATCGATAGTCCTCCTCATGACAGGTCGAAAGTGACGATCAAAAGCACAACGTTTAACGTGTTATCATTAGAGGGAGGCATTCATCGAGTCAAATTGTTTTGGGTTATATTTCGTTACTTTTTCAAAGAACAACGATTTCCGACCCTAACGGACAGCTTTTCAGTTGGATCGGAGCATCCGTCTTCCACCTTCGACGATGGATGTACCGTTATCGGGATTGACTGCGAATCGGTTTTTTTGGCAAAGTAAATGGCCGGAGAAGGGATTCCAACTATCAACAACAAATAAATAAGAAGGATGAAAATGCCACATAAACCCATTGCCGCCGGCAAGAGCAGTTTCGATCTCATCGATTTCGCCACCTTCCTGTCCGCCGTGGACCTGCGCGGCGAGATCGTCTTTCTCGACGTGGCCTGCGGCATCGGCAACTATGCCATTGAAATCGCCCGGGAGATACGGGAAGAGGGAACGGTGCATGCCCTGGACCTGTGGGAGGAAGGCATCGCCAAACTCAGGCTCAAGGCCGGCTCCCTGGACCTGGAAAATATCGAAACCACCGTCTGTGACGTGAGTAAAAAAATCCCACTCGGCGATCATACCGTAGACATCTGCCTCATGGCGACAGTGCTCCACGACCTGATCGAAGATGGCACCCACCACGGGGCATTGAAGGAGATCGTCCGGGTGCTCAAACCAACCGGCCAGCTGGTGGTGGTGGAATTCAAGAAGATGCCAGGGCCGCCGGGACCGCCGGAGAAGGTACGACTCTCTCCGGAAGCGCTGCTTCAAATTCTGGAACCGCTGGGGTTTCAATGTTGCCAAACCGTCGATTTAGGAACCGTGACCTACCTTTCACTTTTTCACCTGAAGTAAGCCTTTTACATTATTGAATGATTGGTTTTTGTCTTTTCGATTTAGCAAATAGGCGGTGATAGATTGCAGCAGCATGAAGGTCGGGGTGAATAAAGATATGTTGGAACTATCTTGATCAACGATTATGCTAAGCAGAGCAAAATGGTAGCATTGTTTGAACTTTAATACATTATAATCACTTTTTTTCCGGTCAGGGTGAAGTCAAACCGAGGGAAAGGTTCTCATAGATCGAGATTACATCAGTTCATCAGTTCTTTTCAAAACAGGCACCAAATACCGATGATCATTTCATCGGCTCATCCCTGCAGGCAGTCCTCGGCAAAGACTTTCCCCAATGCATCGACCAGGGCGTCGGCATTCTGCCTGGAGAAGATGATGGGCGGCTTGAGCTTGAGCACGTTGTGCAGGGGGCCGTCGGTGCTGATCAGAAATCCGTAATCCGTCATACGATTGCAGATGTAGGCGGCATGGTCCGCAGCCGGTGCCAGGGTGTCGTGATCCGTCACCAGTTCCACGCCTAGATAGAGCCCCAGCCCCCTGACATCGCCGATCAGTTGAGACTTCTCTTTCAGGGTTGACAGCCGCTCCAGCAGATAAGCACCCACCTGCCTGGCATTTTCCTGCAGCCCTTCGGTCTGGATCACATCCAGCACGGCCATGCCCACAGCACAGGAAACGGGGTTTCCACCGTATGTGTTGAAGTACTCCATGCCGTTGTTGAAGGCGTCGGCGATTTCCGGGGTGGTCACCACCGCCGCCAGGGGGTGACCGTTGCCCATGGGTTTGCCCAGGGTAACGATGTCCGGCACCACCCCCTGGGTCTCGAAGGCCCAGAAATGGGTGCCGGCCCGCCCGAATCCCACCTGGACCTCGTCGGCGATGCACACCCCGCCGCCGGCGCGCACGTGGCCAAAGGCGGCCTGGAGATAGCCGTCGGGCAGCAGCACCTGGCCGCCGCAACCCAGCATGCTTTCGCAGATGAAGGCCGCTGGCCGCCTGCCCGCACCTTCGATACGGTCGATGGCCGTCTTGACATAGCGGGCATAGGCGATTCCGGATTGCGGCCCGGTGCCCTTGTGGGGCCCACGGTAGCCGCAGGGCATGACGACCGTCTGCACCCAGTCCGGCGCCCCCTTGCCGCCGGGCCCATCATGCTTGTAAGGACTGATGTCCACCAACCCCTGGGTGTTGCCGTGGTAAGCCCCGTCCACGGTGATGATGTCGCGCTGCCCCGTGTAGGTGCGCGCCAGACGCAGGGCCAGTTCGTTGGCCTCGCTGCCGCTGCACACGAAGAAGCAGACGCTTAACGGATCCGGGAAGGTGGCCAGCAGCCGACGGGCATAGTCCACGATGTGGTCGTGAAGGTAGCGGGTGTTGGTGTTGAGCACGGCCATCTGGCGTTGGCCGGCGGCCACCACGCGGGGGTGGCAGTGGCCCACGTGGCAGACGTTGTTGACCCCGTCCATGTATGGCTGTCCGGTTTCCGTGTAGAGGAAGCCGCCCATGCCCCGCACGATCTTCAGCGGGGTGTGGTACGAGACACTGAGGTTTTTCCCCAGGTGTCTTTGGCGGATGGCCATGATCTCATCCGCCTGACGGACTTCCGCGGTCGGCGGTGCGGTGGTGATGCCCAGGACCACGCCCGGGTCCGGGCACAGGGCGGTCCACACCCGTCGTTGGCTGGGCCGGGCCACGCCGGGGAAATTGCCGACCAGTCCTAATAGATCGCTGATCAGTTGAAGGTGCAGGTGGGGCGCCCAACCGCCGTTTTCCGCGGCGGTGCCGATGGTGCCGATCGGCTGTCCGGCGCTGATGGGCATACCCGGTTCCAGGCCATCCAGCGATGTGGCCGCCAGGTGTCCATACAGTGAGTAAAACGGAATGCCGCTATCGGTCGCATGGGACAAGATGATGGTGGGGCCGTAATCCTGGTGGGCGGCGTTATTCTGAACGCTGTGGACCCGGCCGCCCATGAAGGCATATACCGGTTCGCCCGGCCGGGCGAACAGATCCAGTCCCAGGTGGACGGTGCGGTATTCGGGTGCGGTGTCCGTCTCCACCTTGAATGCATCGGCCGTGTAGACCAATCGGGCTTCGTTGTAGCGGCCGATGCCAAGGAGGCTGCCGGCAGCTTCCATCTCCCGGAAGATCAGGCGTGTCATGGCTTGCGCATCCGCTTTCTCCGGATCGGCGTCCACCAGCGGTGTGCTCACACTCAAATCGATGATCGGCGGATGGCCGCCCAGCAGCGATGCATCCACCACCGGGACAAACGACGCCTGGTTTTCCTTTAGCCAGGCGACAACGTCACGGGATCGGGGCGCCGGGTCGAAGCCGCAGGCATCCCTGAAATGCGCCTCGGCAAAATTTGGACTGATCGGCTGCAGCCGGTGAAGCAATTCCCACCCGGGCTGCTGGGAGATCAGCAAATAGGTGTTTTGGGGTGCCAGGCGGATCTGGTGGGCGCTGTGGCAGACGCTGGTGCACAGCCGCATGCAGATCAGGTCGAAAAGCACCGCCAGTTCGGTTTCGGTGAGCGCAAAGGCGCGGTGATAACCGGCGACCACCTGGACGGCGGCGGCCAGGGGATCCGTCTTGCCCATGAGGGCGTAGGCACAGGCGATGGCCAGTTCGTTGACCGTGTGAGAATGAACCATGTCTCCGAAATCGATGAGCCCGGTGACCCGGTTGTTCCCCAACGTCCATAGGGCGACGCCAGCACATTGTAGTCGTTGCCGTCGCTGTGGATCACGCTGGTGCGCAGGCTTGCCAGCTTGGGTGCCGTAACCGTCAGGTAACGGTCCAGCATGCGCTGAACCAAATTCCGCTTTTCATCGTCATCTATATCATCCAGCCGTGAGGCCACCACCTCGCCGCAGCGGGCCAGATCCCAGTGAAACACCCGGCGGGTGGCCGGATGCGTGAAGTCCATGAACACCCGGTCGATGCGTCCGAGAAAAGAACCGAGACTGAAAAGAAGGTTGTTGTCGTGAGGATTGACCGTGGCCAGAGGCTTGCCCGGCAGATAGGTGAGCAGGCGCACGAAATGGCTGGTACCATCCTGCCCGGGGATCGTGAGAATTTCCTCACCGCTGGCAACGCTGCAGACCCGGGGACAGGGGTCGAATTCGTCAAACCAGGCGGCACCTTTTTCGACCACATGGGTCATGGCCAGGTTCTGGAGTTCCAGTACCTCGCGGGTCTCCGTGGCATTGGCGATTTTGAGTACGAACTGGTCGCCCTTTTCATCCTGCAGCCGAAAATTCTGATCCCGTTCGCTGGGCAACAGGTCAGCCGAGGCGGTTATGTTGAAAAACGACTTGGCCAGTGCGGCCGCCTGGTGTTCACTGAACCGGGGGGCATGTCTCACCAGATTGGACATGGTTTTTTCTCTTTCGGCATGCTACCGGAAGATGAATCCATTTTTCAGCGGGTCCGTCGGATCCATGAGAAATTCGTTGCGGCCGGTAATCCAGGCGCTGCCTTCCACCTCCGGGATGACGGCGTCGTATGGACCGAAGGTGGTGGTTTCGACCACCTGGCCGGTAAAGCGGGATCCCAGGATGCTCTCGATGACGATGGGTTCGTTCAGGCCGATTTCCCTGCGGGCGTAATGCAGTGCCAGCCGGGCGCTCACGCCGGTGCCGGTGGGGGAGCGATCCACCTCCCCGTCGGCAAAGATGCACACGTTGCTGGAGTGGGCCCCCTGGCTGTGGGGAGGGCCGATGATGATCGTGCCATACAGAAAACTCAGATCGGTCTCGAACGGATGGATGATCGGACCGGCGGCCATGACGGCCCGCTTGACCGCCATGCCCTTGTCGATCAGGGCGTTGAAGTCCCTGGGTGTGGTGGTCACACCCAGGTCTCCGGCCTTGACGAAGGCATAGAAAGCCCCGCCGTAAGCGATGTCATACGTTAACGGGTCCCAGGCCGGGAACCTCGACCGTCTGATCCCGAACCAGCACGAAAGAAGGCACATTGTGAAAGAAAACGCGCTTGACCCGCCCGTTTTCCATGCGGGCGTGGGCGGTCACCAGACCGGCCGGGGCGTCGATGCGCACGGTGGTTACCGGCTCAACGGCCTCGATCATGCCCGTTTCGATGGCCACGGTGGTCACCGCGATGATGCCGTGGCCGCACATGGAGCTGTAGCCTGCGTTGTGCAGAAACAGGACGCCGAAGTCCGCCTCGGGTGACACCGGCGGCGTGATGATGCAGCCGTACATGTCGGCATGCCCCCGGGGCTCCCACATCAGGGCCGTGCGCAGGTGGTCCAGGTGGTCGGTCATATAACGCCGGCGCGCCAGAATGGTGTCGCCTTGCAAACCGGGCAGGCCGCCGGTGATGATGCGAAAGGGCTCACCGCCGGTGTGGGCGTCGATGGTGGTGATCCGTTGCCAGCTGTCAGGCGGCGTCCAGTTTCTCATCTTTTCAAGCATGGATAAGTTCATGGTCTCTGGTTCCTGGTTCCTGGTTCCTGGTTTGTGGTTTGTGGTTGGCAGGTCTTGCGAACCAGAAACCAGAGACCCCAAACCAGTCAACGATGGTTTTATGACATCTGGATGACCGTACCCAGCCCCTTTTTCTCCGCCGCCTTGAGCACGGCGGCTGCCGTCACCGCGTCCTGCACCGCCAGACCCACGGACTTGAAGAAAGTAATCTCTTCATCGTTCCGCCGGCCGGGTTGGTCGCCGTTGATAATCTCGCCGATCTCCGCGTCGATGACCGCCTCGCCGATGATGATATCCCCGGCCTCGGCCATGGCCGCGTCCCGCTGGTCCACCACCACCCGCGCCCGACGAATGGTGTTCGCGTCGATTTCCTGCATCTGGGGGGTGAAGGAGCCCACACCGGTCACGTGGGCGCCCGGTTTCAGGTCGTTGCCGTCAAACAAGGGCGTCGTTGTCGTGGTGGCGGCCAGCACGATGTCTGCCTGCGCCACGGCTGACCGCGGGGAATCCGCCAGGGTGACCGCCGGCGCATCGGTCCAGCCGGAAATGTCGTCTGCCAGGCGTTGGGCGGCGGATTCGAAGGGATCGACAATCCAAACCCGCTCGATCTTGCGAACGGCCATGGCCGCCTGGAGCTGGGCGCGAGCCTGGACACCGGCACCGAAAAGGGCCACGGTCCCGGCATCCGCCCGGGCAAGATAGCGCGCAGCCACGCCGCCTGCCGCACCGGTGCGCAGCGCCGTCAGGCTGTCCCCCTCCATCAGGGCCAGGGGCATGCCGGTCTGTGGATCCAGGGCCAGCACCGTGGCCGCCACCGTGGGCAGGCCCAGCCTGGGGTTGTCCGCATAAACGGAGACGATCTTGACTGCAAAATCGCCGCTGTCGTGGAGATGGGCGGGCATGAGCAGGGTCACCCCTTTATCTGTGTGGAACCGGGAGCGCAGGGGCATGGTGGCCTTGCCGGCGGAAAGCTGGGCGTAGGCCCGCTCCACCGCGTCGATGGCCTCGGTCATGGAAAGGGCCGAACGGACGTCGGCTGCCGTCAGAACACGAATCTGCATGGTCAAAGGATCTCCTGCTGTTTTTTTGGTTTGATTGAACCCCGGACCCAGAACGCTGAACCCGTCTTCTGTCACCCGATGATGTTTTTCAATTCATCCCGGATGGCGTACAGGTGCTGGGCCATCCATCGCGCAGCAGTATCGCCGTCACCGGCTTCAATGGCTTCCACCACCCGGGTGGCCGTTCGGATGGAAACCTCGCGGTAGGCCGGCGGCAACAAGACGGTTTTCAAGGCCTTGTGATGGGCCACGACTTTCTCCAGCACCAGCTTGGTCAGCTCGCACAGCACCACGTTGCCGGCGGCATCGGCCACCGCCGCATGAAAACAGATGTCTGCATCCAGGAAGATGGCGTAATCCGTTTGCGTTCCGCTCACCTTTTTCATGGCCGCCTTCAGGTTCAGGATCTGCGCAGCATCGGCCCGTTCCGCCGCCAGGGCGGCAGATCGGCACTCCAACAGTTCCCGCGCCTCCATCAGGTCGAAGATGGAGCCGGCGGAAAAGGCCGCAGTCAGCTTCTCGATGCCCGGATCGGAGGTGGGAAGCACATCCTTGATGAAGGTCCCTTTGCCCTGCAGCGGCTCCAGGTAACCCATCACCACCAAGGCGTTGATGGCTTCGCGAACCGATGACCGCCCCACCCCCAACATCTGGGCCAGATCGCGCTGGGCGGGAAGCCGGGTACCGGGTGCCAGTTCACCGCCGGTAATCTTTTCGATGATCTGTTGGGCGACCATGTCGGGTGCGGAACTCTTGCGAATGGTTTCGAAGGCCATTTTTACATCGCCTCGTGCGCGGTGCGCCGGATGATCTCATCCTGCAGGTCTTCCGTCAAATCCACAAAATAGTCGCTGTATCCAGCCACCCGGACAATCAGGTCGCGGTAGTCGTCCGGGTATAATTTGGCCCGCTTGAGCGTCTCGCTGTCGACCACGTTGAACTGAATGTGGTGGCCGTCCATACGGAAATAGGTGCGCACCAGCTGGGCCAGCTTGGTAATGCCCGTCTCGTCAGCCAGTACCTGGGGAAGAAACTTCTGGTTGAGCAGGGTGCCGCCGGTGCGGATGTGGTCTATTTTTGCGGCCGACCGGGTCACCGCCGTGGGGCCGTTGCGGTCCGCCCCCTGCACCGGCGAAATACCCTCGGACAGCGGGATGCCGGATTGGCGGCCATCAGGCAGGGCGCCGATGACGCTGCCGAAGTAGACATGGCAGGTGGTGGGCAGCAAATTGACCCGGTGGACGCCGCCGCGGGTATTGGGTCGGCCGTTGACCGCGTCGTAGTAAGCCTCGAAGACCATCTGCATGATGTCGTCGGCCGCGTCGTCGTCGTTGCCGTACTTGGGGGTATCGTCCAGCAACTGCCGCCGGAACGCATCGTACCCGTCGAAATTCTCATTGAGCATCGTCATCAAACCGTCCATGGTGATCGTTTTGCGGTCGAACACATGAACCTTGAGGGCCGTCAGGGCATCGGTGACGGACCCCAGGCCGACCCCCTGGATGTAGGAGGTGTTGTAGCGGGCACCACCGGCATTGTAGTCCTGCCCCGCTTCGATGCAGTCGTCGATGAGCAGCGACAGAAAGGGCACCGGCATGTAGCGGGCATTGATCTGCTCGATGATGTTGTTGCCGCGAATCTTGATGTCGATGAAATGCTCGAGCTGTCGGTTCCAGGCGTCGAACAGTTCCTCGAAGCGGTTGAAGTCGGAAGGATTGCCGGTGGCCGGTCCCAGCTGTTTGCCGGTTCGCGGATCGACCCCGTTGTTCAAGGTGAGTTCAAGCAGCTTGGGCAGGTTGAAGTAGCCGGTCAGAAAATAGGCCTCACGGCCGAAGGCACCGGCCTCGACGCAGCCGCTGGCTCCGCCCTCCCGGGCGTCCTCCACGGTTTTGCCCTGGCGCACCAGCTCCTGGACGATGGCGTCGGTGTTGAAGATGGACGGCTGGCCGAACCCGGTTTTGACGATCTTCAGCGCGCGCCGGATAAATCGATCCGGGTTTTTCTTGCTCAGCTGCACCATGGACGAAGGCTGGAGCAGGCGCATCTCCTCGATCACGTCCAGGATCAGGTAACTCAGGTCGTTGACCGCGTCGCTGCCGTTGGCCTTGACCCCGCCGACGTTGATCAGGGCAAAATCCACGTAGGTGTTGCTCTCTTTGGCGGTGACGCCGGTCTTGGGCGGCGCCGGGTGGTTGTTGAACTTGATCCAGAAGGCGCACAACAGTTCCTTGGCCCGCTCCCTGGTCAGTCGGCCCTCGGCGATATCTTTCTCGTAAAACGGGTAGAGATGCTGGTCCAGCCGCCCGGGATTGAAGGCATCCCAGGGGTTGAGTTCGGTGATGACCCCCACGTGGACAAACCAGTAAGCCTGGAGGGCCTCCCAGAAGGTTTGCGGGGCATGGGCCGGCACCCGCCGGCAGATCGCGGCCATCTGCAGCAACTCGGCTTTGCGATCCGGATCCGATGTCGATTCGGCCATCTTAGCGAAGCGCGTCGGCATGGCGGCGGGCAAAGGCAATCATCCCGTCGGCGGCGATGGCCATGGCCTCCAGCTGGTTTTTTCTGTCCATGGCATCACGATCGTTGAAAAAATCCAGCCGATCCACGGCGTCGCGGATCTCCGCCTTTAAATCCAGCAGTCCTTTACGGTAAATCTTGTCCCCGCAGGCGGTGTGTCCCGGAGAGCGCTGCTCCTGGAACTCGGTAAAGATACCGGCGGCATAAGCCGCTTTCCATGCTTCCGGCAAATGCGCGAAAAGTTTCTCCCGGATGGAGTGGCCCTGCCAGAAAGGGATGATCTCCTCCCGATAAACCTCCCGAACCGATTCATCCACCGAAGGCAACCTTCTCACGGCCACTGATCATATCCAGATCCGCTTGTGAGTGGATACACACCTCCGGATAGGTGGGCGTGGCCTTGGGCGCCGGTCCGCGTTCACCCACGATCAGCTCGTCGGGTCCGATATAGATCTTTTTGTTCTCCATGATGGTGGCAAAGGCCATGGCCCGCTGCACCGGTACGGGTGAGGTCCGGGCGACGCCGCTTTTGAAAAAGTGGGTCAGCAACCGGGCCCGCTCGTCCGACAGGCTGGGCACGGCCGCAAGGCTTCGGGTTCTCAAACGGTTGATGCGTTCATTCATGATCATCCTCCAATCGATACAGTCAATCCGGCGGATTCGAATCTGTGTTTGATTGTCGCCACACGTTCCGGCACCGGGGGGGCGGTCCCGGTCATGTTGTCGGTCATCCCCAATCGCCGGTACTTCTCCCCCCCGATCCGATGGAACGGCAGCAGGTCGACCCCGTCTATCGTCTTGAGCGTGCCCGCGAACCGGACGATCGCTTCGATATTGTCGTCGCCGTCGGTAATACCGGGTATCAGGGGAACCCGGATGCGCACCGGCGTCTGGCTGTCAGCGATCCGCTTCAGGTTCTCGAGAACGATCCGGTTGGACACCCCGGTATGTCGCTGATGCTGCTTCGCATCCATGATCTTGAGGTCGAAGAGCACCAGTTGCAGCCGGGGAAGGATCTGATCGAGCACGGTCGCCGGCGCATAACCGCTGGTGTCCAGTGCGGCATGGATTTCCAGATGGTTGCAGGCCGCCAGCACCGCTTCCAGAAATTCAGGCTGAGCCAGCGGTTCACCACCGGAGAAGGTGACCCCGCCTCCGGATTCATCGTAAAACAGCACATCCTTTTCGATCGCTTTGATCAAATCATCCACGCCGATGACGGTCCCCACCGTCTCATCGATTTCCCCGGACGACGTACGACGCGACATCGTCTGGGGTCGTGGATCAATACCCTCCGGGTTATGGCACCATCGGCAAGACAACGGGCATCCTTTGAAAAACACCGTGGTTCGGATACCGGGACCGTCGTGCAGCGCGTATTTCTTGATTTTAAAAATGGTGCCTTCAGTCATGCCGCCTCATGATTTTTTTGGATCGCCGATTCCCTTTCACTGTTTATGCTTTGCCTATATAACGGGAGCGCCTTAAAGGCAACAGGATTTCAGGTCTTCAGACCATCTGATTACTTAATGTCCGGATCACCCACATCAAGGTCTGGATCAAGGGCGCAAAACAGGCGTTAAGGACCACTTGTATCTGCCGCATGAAAAAGTATATAGAGCCTTTCTTCAGTATAGAAAAAACGCTGTAATTATCGTTGCTTTCACTTTTTCAGTTTCATTCTAATGACCTGACCATTGACTTTGGATTAGTTGCCCCTTAGCTTGACGTCATGTCTGATTTGACCATGCAGTCATTTCCGCCGATATCTGATTGTTTTTATACAATTGAATGACAAGCTTAACTTCATGACTGATTTTATTGAACCCGGGAGTCACCGCCGCGATTTTTATATCTACGAGATATGGCCCATGGAGGTGTAAGTGACCAAACGAAAAGGAAAACCGGTAAGCTTTGATGCGATGGTCAAATTTTTCATGCACAATTACAACATCCCCACGAAACGAGACATCGACGGCCTCAACGACCGGCTCGACCGCCTTGAGAAACTGATTAAAGCAATGGCCCCACGGTCCCGGCGGTCAGCGGCAAAGCGCAATGACACGTCCCCCGCGAACGCCACGGAAACCGTTCTGGACCTGATCAAACGAAGCAAAAACGGCATTGGCATCGCGGAAGTCCGGGAGCAGACCGGCTACGACGACAAGAAGCTTCGCAACATTATTTTCCGATTGAACAAAATTGAAAAAATCATGCGGGTCAGCCGCGGCAGCTACAAAGCGGTGGAGTAGTCATTCCCGCACCGGCAACCCGAAATCAAGCAAGCGGCACTGGAGATCTTCATGATTATGCAAAAAGACGCAAACAATCCCGGCATCGCCCCCGGAAACCGGTTGGGCGGGTACACGGTTAACAAGGTGTCCTATCTCACGGACATCCAGTCCTGGCTCTACCAGATGGAACATGAAGGCACCGGCACCCGGCATATCCACATCAGCAATACGGATCGGGAAAACACCTTTGGCGTAGCCTTCAAGACCGTCCCGACGGACTCCACCGGCGTCGCCCATATATTGGAGCATACGGTCCTTTGCGGTTCCGAACGGTTTCCGGTACGCGATCCCTTCTTTTCAATGCTCAAGCGAAGCCTGTCCACATTCATGAATGCCTTCACCGCCTCGGATTGGACCATGTATCCATTCGCGACCCAGAACCGCAAGGACTACTACAACCTCATGAGTGTCTACCTGGACGCGGCCTTTTTCCCCGATATCGACGAACTGAGTTTCAAGCAGGAGGGGCACCGGCTGGATGTAACCGGAGAAGGGAAAGCTGTTCGGCTGGTATACAAAGGCGTGGTGTACAACGAAATGAAAGGCGCCATGTCGTCGCCGGATCAGGTCATGGTCCGGTCGCTGCTCAACGCCCTTTATCCGGACACGACATACAGCAACAACTCCGGCGGAGAACCCGCTGTCATACCCTCGCTGACCCATGGGCAGCTCAAAGCGTTTCATGCCCGCCATTACCATCCGAGCAACGCCTTTTTCTATACCTACGGCAATCTGTCCGTGAAGGACCACCTGGGATTTATCGAAGAGCGGGTGCTGAGCCGGTTTTCGCGCATCGATCCGAAAACGGACGTTCCTGCCCAGCCCCGGTGGACGACGCCTAAGACCGTGGTCTATCACTACCCGCTGGATCGCAGCGAGGACCCTGCAAAAAAATACCAGGCCTGCGTGGCATGGCTGCTGGCCGATATCAAGGACACCTTCGAGGTACTGGTCGCCGCGGTGATCGAACAGGTGCTCATCGGCAATGCGGCCTCGCCGCTGCGGAAGGCATTGATGGACAGCCAGTTGGGTACGGCCCTTTCCGATGGCACCGGTTACGATGCGGAAAACCGGGACACCATGTTCTCGGTGGGCCTGAAAGATGTCTCCGAATCCGACGCAGAAAAGATTGAAACCATCGTCTTTGACGTTCTGAAACGCCTGGCTGACAACGGCATCGATCCGGAGCTGGTGGAGTCGGCCATCCACCAAATCGAATTTCATCGCAAAGAGGTCACCAACACCCCCTACCCATATGGTATCAAATTGCTGATCGGTGTTTCGGCCAGCTGGCTGCACGGCGGCGATCCGGAACGAATGCTCCAATTGGATGCAGATTTCGACCGTCTCCGGCTGTCGTTGGCCAAAGGCCGATTCCTGGAGGATAAAATCCGGCATGATTTTCTGAAGAACCAACACCGGGTCCGTTTCACCCTGGTCCCGGACCAGAAGATGGCCGAACGGGAAAATCAGCGCGTAGAGAAGGAACTGGCCAATATTCTGGCCGGATTGGACGAGGCCGATCTGGCAGGTATCCGGGCCGATGCCCAAGCCCTGGAAAAGCTACAGGAAACCCAGGAAAACCTTGCATGCCTGCCTACCCTGCAACGCGAAGACATTCCCCCTTCCGTGGTGCGCATCGACCCGACGCCAGGAGCCTTTCAACCGCCGGTGTGGACCTATGACCAGCCCACATCAGGTATTTTCTATTTTTCGGGAGGCTTGGGGGCCGGTAATATCGACCGCCAGCTGCTTCCGCTGGTGCCCTTTTTCTGCTATGCCGCATCCAAAATGGGCACAACCGACTGCGACTACACCCAGATGGCCCGTCGCATGGACCTGTATACCGGCGGCATCGGTTTTTCCGCGAACGCCCGCACCCGGTTTGACGACGACGGCGACTGTCTGCCTTTTGTCTCGTTTTCCGGTAAATGCCTGAACCGCAACCAGGACCGGATGTTCGAGATCCTTTACGAATTGGCGTCCCGGGTCGATTTTAACAACCATGCGCGGCTTCGCCAACTGATCCTGGAATACCGGGCGGGCCTCGAGGCGGCAGTGGTCCACAACGGTCATCGTCTGGCCATCTCCCTGGCCTCACGTAACTTTACCCCTGCCAATCACCTCCAGGAAATCTGGGGGGGCGTCCACCAGTTGCACACCATCAAGCAGGTGGAAACAGAAACAGCCGATGACGGCATGCAGCGTCTCACCGCCAACCTGCAAGCCATCGGCGAGACGCTTTTTTACCGGAATAATGTGAAGCTGGCCCTGATCGGGGAAATGGCGATGCTGGCCAAGGCGGCAGACCCCGTGAACACCCTGACCGGCGCGCTGGCAGCCGGCGGAACTGATGGCTTTACACCACCCCGGCTGGACGTGGCGCCGGACCTTCCCATGGAAGGATGGAGCACCTCCACGGCCGTTTCTTTCGTGGCCCAGACATTTCAAACCGTTCGACTGGGCCATGCGGACAGCCCCGCCCTGTCGGTGATCGCCAAAATACTTCGTTCCATGTACCTGCATCGGGAAATCCGGGAAAAGGGTGGCGCCTATGGCGGATTCGCCCTGTACAACGCCGAAGACGGGCTGTTCAGCTTCGGCTCCTACCGGGATCCCCATATCCTGGGAACCCTGAAGGTCTACAATGGGGCGGCTGATTTCATCCGTTCCGAGAAATTTTCCGAAGAGGATGTGAAAGAGGCCATTTTGCAGGTCTGCTCGGAAATCGATAAGCCCGACCCGCCGGGCCCGGCTGCCCGCAAAGCCTTCTACCGCCGGATCATTGGACTGTCCGACGAGACACGCATGCGCAACAAGGAAAACCTGCTGAAACTAACCCGCAAGGCCGTAGCAGACGCTGCCGACCGATATTTTGGTAACGACCAAACCAACAAGGCGGTTGCCGTCATTTCCAGCCGCGATCTGCTCGAAACTGCCAACACGAAGATGGAGGGACAGGCGCTTTCCCTTCATGCCGTATAGCCAAGATGGGCCGCCGGCAGCTACCGACGGCCGTTTCTTTATTGTTCGTCTCGAAGGCCCGCCTCGATTTCCCTTATGAACATCGGCAACTTGCCGATAATGAATATCGAATCGCAAGGTCCGGGTGCCGGACCGTTGCTCAGCCTTGATTGCCGGGAGTATCAATTTTTGACCAGAGCCACCAGTTCAACTGATCCGCCCGTCTTCAGCGATCGGGCACCGCTTTATAACAGCGGTATCATCGGCAACTACATCAACTATCTGGAATCCCACCATGTGGATCTCAATACCGATGAATTGTTATGCTGCAGCGGACTCACCCGGTTCGACATCAACGATGAGGGACATTTTTTAAATCAGGCGCAAATCAACCGATTTCACCGCTGCCTGGACGAAGCGCTGACCGACCCGAAGATTTCCTACAAGGTCGGCCTGCACGCACTGCATATGAAATCGACGGGAACGCTAAAGCAGTTCGGTCTCCAATTCATCACGCCCGCGGCCATTTACAAGGCCGTCGACCGGCTCTACCCCAAATGGTCGAAGGGGCACTCGAGCAAAACCACCATCACCGGCAAAAATCGCGCTGAAGTAACGGTTTCCGTCCGGCCGGATGTCCATGAAGAACCGTTTCAGTGTGAAAACCGTCTGGGTATTTTCGAAGCCACCGGTACGATCTTGACCGGTCAACCATCCCAGGTGGCCCATCCGAAGTGTATGCATCGCGGGGATGATGCCTGCCAGTACTTGATTGCCTGGCAGGAAAAACCTTCTGCCGTCTGGAAACGGACGGCCGCCTATGCCGGCGCGCTGGCCATCGCCGTTGCCGTCGGTTTGCTTATTTATCTGTCCACGACCTCCTGGACCATCTTGATGCTGGCCATGGGGGTGGTGGTCCTCTCTATTTTGCTCTATGGCAATCGACTGGAAAAAAAAGAGCTGGCTGGCGTGCTCAAAGAGCAAGGCGATAGTGCCGGCCATCTCCTGGAAGAGATTGAAAACCGCTACCAGAACGCGAAACTGGTTCAGGAAATCGGCCTGGCCGGGGCGGACATCCTGGAGGAGAAAACCTTCCTCGAGAACGTTTTGGAATCCATGTCGCGGAACCTGGATTTCGCCCGGGGAATGATCGCCCTGTGCGACGATGGTTGCAACCGGCTGCATCACGTCGCCAACTACGGCTTTTCACAGGCAGAACGGCAGTTCCTCGACCGGATGGATTATGGAATCGATCTGGAAAACACGGCCGACAGATTCATTCAGTCGCTGAAAAACGGCCGACCCGTATACTTGAGCGATATTCAGGGAAAAATCGACGGGTTGGCACCGAACAGCGTCAACTTGATAGAGGGCCTCAACGTCGACGCTCTGATCAGCGCCCCCCTGCTTCATAAAAAAGAACCCTTGGGCCTTTTGTTGGTAGACACCAAGGGCGCCAAAAGAGATCACACCGCCAGCGATGTAAACCTGCTCATGGGTATCGCCTCACAAGTTGCTGCCGGCATCGTCAATGCCCGATCCTACTCGCGGCTGCAGGTGAGCGAACAACGCTATCGCCTGCTGGCGGAAAATGTCACGGACGTCATTTGGATTCTCGATATTGAGACCTTAAAAATGAAGTATGTCAGCCCGTCTGTAGAAAATACCCAAGGCTATACACCCGATGAAATGGCCGGCCTATCCATTGACCAATATCTGACGCCGGAGTCCTTTCAGCGGGCTGCCGTCGAGTTGGGCAAAGCAATGGAGCGGGCGGAGACAGGAGAAATTGACCCCAAATACTATTCCATGACCTTGGAACTGGATGAGTATCACAAAAACGGAACCATCATTCCCGTTGAGATCACCGCCGGTTTCATCCTGGATGACAACGACAAACCCAACGCCGTTCTTGGCATTTCACGGGACCTCTCTGAGCGTAAAAAGGTCGATAACGAACGAACCGCCATCGAAAACAAGCTTCAACGGTCCAAAAAAATGGAAAGCCTCGGGACCATGGCCGGCTCCATCGCCCATAATTTCAACAACCTGCTGATGGTCGTACTGGGAAACCTGGAGATTGCCAAAGCGGATCTGCCCGCGGGATCCACCGCCGCCCGTAATGTCCAGCGGGCAGCCAATGCATCCCAACGCGCGGCGGACCTGAGCAGTATGATGCTGACCTATGTGGGCCAGTTGAAAAAGGAGAGCATTCCGGTAGACCTGTCCCAAATGGTAAAAGCGGTCTTGGAAAACCTCGACGAATCTAAGATGGCCAATGTGAAGCTGAAAATGGAGTTGGCCGACCCCATGGCGCTGGTGGCTGCTGACGCCGACCAGATGCGCCAGATGATATCCGGATTTATCACCAACGCCATCGAAGCGCTGGGAAAGGAAGAGGGTCGGGTTCGCATCTCCACGGGGTCCATGCAGTGCAACAAGGATTATCTGTCTAACACCTACCTGAAAGAAGATATGCCCGAAGGCATGTACGCCTATGTGGAGGTGGCCGACACGGGGCGTGGCATGGACGCGGAAACGTTGGGCAAAGTTTTCGACCCCTTTTTCTCTACCAAATTCACCGGCCGTGGACTTGGCCTGGCGGCGGTCATGGGCATCATCCGGTCCCATAACGGTGCCATAAAGGTCAGCAGTGTAAAGAATGAGGGCTCGGTGTTCACGGCACTGTTTCCCATACAGGGGGTATCTCTGCGGCCGGCGACGGTTGAAAACGCGGATACCGAAAGCGTGGCTGAGCGGGGAACCATATTGCTGGTGGATGACGACGAGATGGTCATGGACATCGGCAATCAGTTCCTCAAACGCATGGGTTACACCGTGCGGACGGCATCGAGTGGCCAGAAGGCCCTGGATATTTTTAAACAGGCACCGGATCGCATTGACTGTCTGCTGCTGGATTTCACCATGCCCGGCATGGATGGACTGGAGACCATGCAACAGGTCAGGAGGATCCGGCCCGACGTCAGAATCATCATTTCCAGCGGGTATACCCGGCAGCAGATCGAAGACCGGTTCACTCATATGGGTCCGCCAGATGATTTTATCCAGAAACCCTTCGAGATGAAGACCCTTCAGGAAAAGCTCAACCGAGTCATTTCAAGGCCACGGTAAACCACAGACGTCGATAGCTCATCCACATCCACGGCATCGGGTCTCGATTTTTTAAGTGATACCTTGACGCACGGGCTAAAAAGTCATATTCACAAAAGCATCCCCTTCGGCACGACGGCCGCTTGTTTTACGCCAATTCATTGAGAACCACTTACCCTTGTTAATGCCTGTTCCAAGGCCGTCGCACCGTTGTCGCGTTGTTAGATTTCATCAACGTTGAGGAGAATCCCATCAATGGAAAATGAGATGTCCCGGCTCCAGACGCTCGGCGAAACCATGACACAGCACGGCACGCAAATGGCGCTGGCACTGGCAATACTGATCATTGGTCTCTTGGCCGCCAGGTGGGTTCACAACAGCTTAAGTCAGGCGATACGGAAACGGTATCCGAAAAATAAGCCCGCACTGCTGATGTGTAATCTGCTTTACATCATCATTGTCGTCATCGTGGTGCTGGGCACGGCGGTGGAGTTCGGTGCCAAACCGGTCAACTTGCTCCGTCTGCTGACCATTATTGCTCTGATTGTCACCGGTGTCACGATCTTTCTAAAGCCTTTCATCCCAACCATGCCCTTCAAAGTCGGCAATACGGTCAAGGCCGGCAATCTGCTGGGTAAAGTAGAGGCCATCACCTTTCTCAACACGCGAATGAAGACCTTTGACGGGAAGACCTTTTTCGTTCCCAACCGGCAGATTCTCAACGACATCGTCATCAATTACCATTACACGGAAACCCGCCGCCTGAAGATTGACGTCGGCATCCGCTACGACCAGGATCTGCTCAAGGCCAAGCGGGTGCTTGAAGCGTTGATGACCGAGGATCCCCGGGTGAAGACCAAACCGGGCCCCATGGTGTATGTCCTCAACCTGGCCAGCAGTTCTGTGGATCTGGGGGGGCGCTGCTGGGTGGACAACAAGGACTACTGGGTCGCCCGCTGCGACCTGCTGGAAAAAACCAAGCTGCGCTTTGACAGCGAGGGCATTCAATTCGCCTTCCCGCAGCTGGACCTTCACATCAATGATGACGGCGCTCGTGCCGACGGATCAGGTTATCCGGCGACGGCGGGCATGACGGGACGCAACCCTCACGAAGCGGCCGATGAGGAAAATATCTGAAAGGGGGTACCCATGAAAATTGCCGACGGACTGAAACTCATCGAAAACGGCTGGATCCGAAAACCCAAAGGATTCCGGGTCAGGTTCCACCGGCAGACCGACGCGGGGGTCGAAGCGGGTCTCTCACCGCCTCCCGAAGCTTCCCCGCTGAACTCGGATGTGACTGCCTGGCGCTATGCCTGGAAGCTGTGGCAGGCCACCCGGCCAGCGGCGGAAACAGGGGATCCGAGCGCCCTGTACAACATCACCGTGGTGGACGACCTGGATCATCCGTTCCGATTCTACGGCACCGGTGAATTTGAGACCTACAACCCGAAACGCATCGATGATGGCGGCGGCAAGGCAACCGGCGAAGAAAATGAAACCTGACACAGGATCAAGCGGTCTGCTTCATAAGTGGCAATCGAAGGGTGGCAAGGCATGAAAGTGGTGTGGGTTCACCGTAAGGATGAAAATCGATTCCCCGTTCGCGCGCTAACCCCGCCGCAAGTGGCGGGGTTAGCGCGCGCTATCGCGGTTCAAATGCTGTGGGTCGTACTGGTGCTCGTGAGCCCGGCTGTCGCCGGTGAAGTCTACACATGGACAGATGCTGACGGCAATATCCACATCACCGACCGGCCGCCTAATAACAGTTCACAGGTCGAAAGCGTCATCCGTTATTCCAACTCGGCTGAGACGGCTACAACGCCCGATCCGGCACGGCAGGCCGATAGCGTGGAGATGCAACAGGCTGAACAGCTGAATAAACAGCTGAAGCGGCTCAGGGAACGCAAAACGCAGCTTGAAAAAATCATCGTGGAAAATCAGGCCAACATTGCTGCAGCGGAAAAGGATGCCGCGTATTACCGCAAACGAAGCGGATCCTATGCGCGCAGAAATGAGAAATCCATCGAACGGCAGCTGGCGGTGCTGAACGATAATCTAACCATCTACCAAAGCGATCTGCGCTACGTGGAAGAGGACATTGCGGAGACCGAAAAGCGTCTCGAAACCATTGAGCTGAATATGAAAACGCCGGGTGGCGAATCGGGTGCATCCGCACCGGCAAACTGACCGTTCTGCCGAAACGGACCACCATCACCACGGATGATCAAACATAACTTCGGATTGGCCACAAAAAAAGGGAGGCGGCGGTAAGACCATCTCCCTATAATTGCGCATCATTAACGCTGCCGGTGCATCACACCAGGGCAGCCTGATTAACCATGGATTCTCTGAGGATACCTGCCGCCGCCTTTTGATTGTCAACGACGTAGGTTCCATGCTGCAGGTCGTTCCGGATCTGGGAAACCAGAGATTCACGCACGTCAGGGACGGAGGCCATGGCCCGCTGGGCATCGGCAATGGACCGCCCCCGACCGCTCAGTGCCACCCGGTCCTGCAGGCGAGTGGGCGCTTCAGGCTTTTCGGACTTGACCGTATCCTTGTTTTTCCCCAGCACTTGTGCGCTCTGGTAAACATTGAGTTTGGATTGAATATGACTGCCTTTAATTTCCATGTTCGCGACTCCTTGTTGTACAGTTGTAAACACATTATCGGCCGCTTTCCCAAAAAACAATAGGTTTTTTAACGCAACATGGCCCAACAAATTGTTTTTTTTACGATTGAACCCACCCCGCGGCAAGCGACGGGGTTCGCGCTCGCTATCGCGGTTCAAACCCGAAGGGGATTGATATGACCGATATTCCTCAACCCACACGTGCCCAAGATCCCCACGAAATCGAATTCATCCAGTTGGCATTTGAGCTTTGACACTTGGCATTCTTTTGGAGGGATTGGGCAGTCGCTGGCTTTTTCATACGCGATCCGCTTTCTTTTGCAGACAAGCACCTCCCATCACCCTTGAAAGCGGGCTTGCCGATGATTACCGTTGGCCTGTTCACCGGCTGTGATGATTTGGCTTGCCCGGCTGTCTTTAAAACACAACCACCCGGCCCGGCGCCACCAATGGCGGCAAGCGCCGGTTAAGTGAAATTTACGAATAACCGCTTCATATCTGGAAGGAGAGATTCATGATCAGTGATAAAATGACCCAGGCATTCAACGAGCAGGTCAACCGGGAGATGTACTCGGCCATCCTTTACATGTCCATGTCGGCCCACTGCAACCAGGTGGGCCTCAAAGGCTTTGCCAACTGGTTCATGGTGCAGTACCATGAAGAGATGCTGCATGCCATGAAGATCTACGAGTATATCCAGCGGCAAGGGGCACAAGTAAAACTGGCCGCCATCCAGGCACCGCCCACGACCTTCGAATCCCCCTTGGAAATGTTCACCCAGACCCTGACCCACGAGCAGTTCATCACCCGATCCATCAACGACCTCATGGAACTGGCCATTGCCGAAAAGGATCATGCGTCCCAGATCTTTCTGGAGTGGTATGTGACCGAGCAGGTGGAGGAAGAGGAAAACGACAACGACATCATCGCTCAACTTAAATTCATCAAGGACAACCCCCAGGGATTGATGATGCTGGACCGCGAACTGGCCGGACGGACGACCACCGTACCGACCGACTTCAGCAAGGGCATCGAATCAGCCATGGCCGCGTCCGGCGCGTAATCCGGTCGCTTAAAACCGCTCTGGCCATGTCGGAACGGCCGCAGGGATTGACGCTGTTACCGGCTCGACAATGTCGTTTTATTTTAAAAGATGTGAGATACCGCCTTGTGAGATGGTCCTTTTCCTCCGAAGGCGGTATTTTTTTCCCCAGGAAAACCATGCGCAAACCCACGCTGCTGATCGAGGCCACCCTGGCGGCCGCGACTTGCATCGTTTTCTGGAGCTCCCGATTCAATTTGTCAGTTGTCAGCTTACTATTTTTATTCGTGATGCTAAATCGGCACTTTTCGGGATAACTCGTTCATATTAATGATGATCGCACTCGATCTGCCCGACATATCGAGCGTAAGTGTTTCGGGGCCTGTCAGCGACCCGCTGTCTCTTAGCCCAGCGAACCGAACACCATTTTCGGATATCTGAATAAACACGCCAGGTGGATCGTCCTTTTCATAAGTGGCAAGGTCTAACAAAATGGAGCAACTCGGGCCGGCGCTGGAAAAGATCGCTTCGATCCTCGATAACATCACACCAATGGCATCGAGCGCTTTAATTAAGAAAAGCTCAAAGACGTTTTGCCGTGAATATTCCCGCCCCCGCCCCCGTCCAGGATTTTGATCTTTCAGGCTCAACAGTTTGGCGTCGGAATAAAATTTTATTCTTCTGGCTGTGATTCCGGTTATCGCTTGAACATCTTTCGGAGAAAACACCCTTGCCATTTTTCCGTCCTCCCATATTTATCAGTTATCTGTTTTATGACTTATATAAATAGAATTAGATTACCGGGTCAACCTTTTCGCATCTAACCGAACAAGAAGGTGAAAATGGACGGAACGATGATTATCCTGTCATCAGTATTCGATCTCAAAAAGTTATGGTAGTAAAGGTCTGAACACCAGCGGTGTTGGTATGGTACACCAACCATCTGGAAGTACTCGATAGAAAGTGAAAGGAATATCTATCCTGGGTTCAAAGCTTGTTGTCGAACCAAATCTTGCAGGTCGGGGATAAGTCCGATATTCTCGATTCGATCTTCGAGATAGCGCCAAAACGATACACCCAATTTGCGACAAGTCTTTTTCAAACTGGTAAATGTATCACGGCACTGACGGCCGATTTCACTGCGGGTGCTACCACTGATTTTACGTTTTTTTACGTACTCCCGTATGGCATTCTCAGCACCATTGTTGTGCAAGGGAATATCCGGGCGATCCAGAACTAGCAGCAACTCGGGCTTGTTGTTATAAATTCGTTTGAGGGCTAAATTCAGTGCCGCACTGGCAGTGGTTTGGGTAAATATTTGGTCAAACCGGTCATTCAGGCGGTCTTTATCTGACGGGTTGGGTTTCTGTTTATAGGCTTTTAACCCTTCATATAGCAGCCATACTTGATCTTTGACCACATCCAGATCTTTTTCAGCTTGGTCGGTAAATGGAATTATTTTGTCGATGGAGCGATTGGCATGAATCCAACACAGTGCATGTAAAAGCACATTAAACTGACCGGCATCATCGCTGACGATAACCAGATGTTCCGATATGCCATGTTCAACGATGCTGCCGATCAATGCGCCTTCAGTGGCGATTTGCACATGGCGAGCGTTAACAATTCCGATTTGGGCTAAAAAACCATCCCACTGTGTATCGTTGGCAAATACAGTACCCAAGTTGCCGTTGATGGCGTCAAGGATCTTTTGAGGCAGTTTATTGGACTGCATATAGCAAATGGCATCCATGTTAACGGCGAGATCCGTATGCCCGGCACGCATCAGTTTTAAAAAGTTGATGCGGCTCTTGCTGCCGGTACTTTCGAACCAGGAAAACGATTCGTTTCCGATATGGGTGCAATAACCGTTTTTGCCTTTATGCCGGGCACCGGTATCGTCTACATTGATATAGGCGGATACCTCAAGGCCAACGGATAAGATGCGATCTTTTTCCTGATGAAAGCGATCTTTTTCTTCAATCAAAAGATTGTTGAGTTGCCCGGCGGAGATATCAATATCAAATTCGTTCAACTGCTCCATCAAAAGTGGTTGGGTAACGTGGCAATGGTAATATTGATAGAGGATAAACCGGATCAGCGTTGGGCCAAAATGCTTGCCCTTTAAATACTCGGGTAGTGTGCCGGTAACATAACCACCATCCGGTGTCTCATAAACCTTGAGACGAAATCGGGTATTGCAGGATTGGATGACGATGTCTTGAACCACGAAATCCTTATAGTATCTGAATTGAGATCCAGTTGGAATCTCGTCAGGTTCAATGGGTTTGGTGTTGTGAATTTTCAGTTGGGCGGTCTTGGATCTTTTCTTCGAACCGGGTCTTTTACTACGCGATGATTTTGAAGTGTGCTTTTTTGATTTTCCAAGGCTGCTGGGTTTAATAGTCGGCCGGGGTGGTTGATTCTTGAGCCGGGCGATTTCGTCTTTGAGTTGCTGTATGATGATGTTTTGATGTTCGATAAAAGCCAGCAGCTGTTCAACAAACGGAGATTGGTCTTTCTCAGGTATCTCTGGTGGTTTTAAAGTCCTTTTCATACATCATGTGCATAGCATAATGTGGCTGGAGTGTCCAGATATTTTTCGATTACTACCATAACTTTTTGAGATCCAAACCATTTAAAATGTTACCGAAAGGACAAAACATGACTACGATCGCGGGAATTTCAGGAAGTCTGCGGGCGCACTCCTTCAACGGCGGCCTGCTGCGGGCCGCCGCGGAATCGGTCCCCGACGGATGCTCGATCTCCGTCAATTCAATTCGAGGCGTACCTTTATATGATGGAGACGTGGAGGCCTCGCAAGGCATCCCGCCCGCCGTGACCGATTTGAAACAAATGATCAAAACCGCCGACGGCCTCTTGCTGGTCACCCCGGAATACAACAACGGCATTCCCGGGGTATTTAAAAATGCAATCGACTGGCTCACACGCCCCCCCGAGGAACGCATGGGCGTATTTGCCGGCAAACCGGTGGGCCTGATCGGCGCCACACCGGGCAATTTCGGAACCGCTTTTTCCCAGTACGCCTGGCTGCCCGTGCTGCGGGTGCTGGGCACCCAGGTATGGTCCGGGCGCCTGCTGTGGGTCAACGGCGCCATGGGCAAGTTCGACGATCAGGGTAACCTCACCGACGACGGGGTCAAGAGGCAACTGGTAAAATACATGGCCGGCTTTACCGAATTTGTGCGTCGAATGAAGGCATAATATTAGACCACAGGGAACCAATCGTTGAAGAAACACCCTTATGTGGATGCCAATGTTTCTATTCCCTGTGGCTTTATTCCCGAGTGGTCAGCAGCATGCCCAGGCACACCAGTACCAGCGCCGCCAAAGCCGGCCAATGAAGGTGTTCGGATTCGATAAGGGCAACGGAGAGCAGGACGGCACACACCGGAATGAGAAACCGGTAGACGGCCATGCTGGAAAGCCGGTTGGCCTGGATCAACAGGTACCACAGGGAAAAGGCGGCGGCAGAGAGAAAACTCAGATACAGCAACAGAACGAGCGACCTCATTGAAAAGGCCAGTACCGCCGGAGATTCGAAAAACAGGGCCAGCAGGAACAGGCCTGCGGCTCCGGTGACCAGTTGGTAGGCGCACATGAGCGGTGGATAAACGCGGACGGCGGTTTTCTTGACGATGACCAATGCCAGGGTGGAAGACAGGGCGGTGAGCAGGATAAAGCCCTCACCGGTCAAGGTCATATGAAAGTTCAGGCCGTCGCCCTGCAAATTGACCAGGACGATACCCGCGAAGCCGAGAATCAACCCGGTGCTTTTGCGCAAGGTGATGGGGTCGTCCTTGAACCACACATGCGAAAACAGGGCCAGGAAAAAAGAGCCCGAACCGATGATGATTGAGGCCTTCACCCCTGTGGTGTTGGACAGGCCGATGTAAAAAAAGGTGTACTGCAGGGTGGTTTGCAGCATCCCCGTCAGGACCATGGCGCCGTAGTCCCGCTGGTGGGATAGCACGATTGATCTGCCTGAAACCATGACACCGGCAAAGATCATCAGCCCGGCCAGGAAAAACCGGTAGGCGGCAAAGTATAGCTTGCCGCCGGTGCTGTGCTGAATATCCAGCATCACAAAGCCAGTCTTGACCATGGGGAAAGCGCTGCCCCACAGCAAGGCACATATGAGCGCCCAGAAAAATACAGCCGGTGGCCAGGTGAACAAGTTTTCGCGGTTGATCATCTCATAGCCAGCGGATGCTGTCCGGCCGGTAGGCCAGGGTTACCGGCCAACCCCGGTGAAGGGTCATGGCGGCCAAGTGGGATTCGTCGATCCGCACGACCAGCGTAAGCGAGCCGACGCGAACATCGGCGAACAGATTGCCGCTTTGTTTTTCCGAAGCGATGCGGATGACCGTCCCGTCGACAAAGGCTATATTTGCAGCGGTTGATGCCTCACCGCCATCGAGGATACGGATGGCAGCGGGGTCGATGAAGGCGGTGGCATCGGCGTTCGGTGGAGCTGAAACAGTGAAGCGGATACCGTCGCCAAGCAGTTTCGAATAAAGGCCGTTTTCCTCGGGTACCCAGGGGCCGAAAACCATGTTGCTCCTGCCGGTGCCGGTGGGTGTCCCCTTAAACAGGTGAATCACCTCGTCACAGACATCGTAGAGCCATTCGCGATCGTGGCTGGCAATCACCAAGGTGGTGCCCCATTCGCTGCGGGCACGCAGGGAGGCCGCACGGATCAGTTCGCTGGAGGCGGCATCCACACTGGCGGTGGGTTCGTCCAGGAGCAGCACCCGGGGTTTCAGCACCAACCGTGCCGCCAGGGCCACCCGCTGGGCCTCACCACCGGACAGTTCGTCCCACTGACGCTGGGCGAAAATATCGGGGTCCAGACCGACCATGGCCAATGCATCGTGTACCGGACGGGTCCAATTCTCACGATTACCGCGTACCTTCAGGCCGTAGGCGATGTTCTTAAACACCGTGCGCTTCATCAGATAAGGGTCCTGGGTCAGCAGCGTAACCAGGAACCGGACTGAATCGTCGAAGGGAAGCGCCGATTCGCCGTCGAACAGGATTCGCCCTTGGGTGGGCCGGAAGATGAAAGCCATGAGCTTGAGCAAGGTGCTTTTGCCGCTGCCGTTGGGCCCCACCAGTCCCATGATGGATGCCGGTTCGATGTCCAGACGATCGACGGCCAATACCGGGTCGCTGTTGTAGCGGTGGACCAGGTTTTCAATCCGGTAGATGGGTTGCGACACGGATAATTTCTCCCGTTTAGACGGCTTCGAAAAACGTTCAAGATCAAGGCGTGCAAATTCCGAGGAAGGAGGCGTACTTATCGTACGCCGCACTGGCAAGGAATGCAGTACAACGCTGATATTGGATGTTTTTCGAAGCCGTCATTTTTTCCTTAAAAAGGAGAGACACACATTCACACCAAAGGCAATGGCGATAAGCACCAGCCCCAGGGCGATGCCGGTGGAAAACATCCCCTTGCCTGTTTCCAGGGCAATCGCGGTGGTGATCGTGCGGGTGTGCCACTTGATGTTGCCGCCCACCATCATGGAGATGCCCACCTCGGTCATCACCCGCCCGTAGGCGGTGAGAGCGGCGGCCAGCACCCCATAACGCACCTCCCACAGACTGCTGAACAGCAGCTGCCGCCGACTGGCTCCCAGGGAGATCAGAAGCGTTCGCAGGTGCCGGTCCATGCTTTCCACGGCCGTGGCGCTCAGGGCGATGACCACAGGCAGGGCTAATATGGTCTGGCCGATGGCGATGCCGGTCAGGGTGAACAGCAGGCCCATCTCTCCCAGTGGGCCCCGGTTGGAGATAACGGCGTAGACCACTAAACCGATGAACACCGTGGGCAGAGCCAGCGCCGTATCCATCAGCAGCCGCACCTGACGCTTGGCTGGGAATTGAAAATATCCCAGCGTAAATCCCAAAGGGACGCCTAATGTCAGGCTGGCAGCCATGGAGCCGGAGGAAGCCTTCAGCGTGGCGCCTACCGCGGACCAGGTCTGGCCGTCACCGCCGAAAAGCAGGCGGATCGCCTCTATGAATCCGGCAAGTATAAAATCCATTTGACATCATTTTGCATTGGGTACGAAAAGCGGTTTCCCCAACAATTTGAAATCCCGGATCAGTCCCTGGGCCTCGGCACCGGCCAGCCAATCCGAAAAGGCGGTGGCCAGATCGAATTTGGCCTTCGTGCAGCGCGCTGGATTGATGGATAGCACGCTGTACTGGTTGAGCAGGATTTCATCTTGCGCAACCAGTACTTTCAGCGGCGGATTACCGCTCATGGTGTCGGCGTACTTGATATAGGTGCCACGATCAGTCATGGTGTAGCCGTTGCGCTCGGCGGCAATGTTGATGGATGCCAGCATTCCCTGACCGGTCTGCACATACCAGGTTTCCTTCTCCGGAACGGCCGCACCGGTGGCTTTCCACAGGGAAAGCTCCTTTTTGTGTGTGCCCGAATTGTCCCCACGGCTGACAAACACAGCACCCTTGGCACGCACGGCATCCAGCGCATCGACAACCTTCTTGCCTTTGATGCCGGCCGGATCGCTCTCCGGGCCGATGACCACGAAGTCGTTGTACATGATCTCCCGGCGGTTGACGCCGAAACCTTTTTCCACATAAATCTTTTCCGCCGACGGTGCATGGACCAGCAGCACGTCCACATCGCAGTTTTCGCCCATTTTAAGGGCCTTGCCGGTCCCCACCGACGTCCATTTGAGCTCGATTCCCGTGGCTTGGGTAAAATAGGGCGCCAGGTAGTCCAGCAGACCGGTGTTATCGGTACTGGTGGTGGTGGCCATCATCAGCACCTTGTCGGCCGTCATGCCCGGAATGGCCATCATCAGGGTCAATACGACAATTAAACATGCCTTTCCCGCCATCTGTTTTTTTTTGTGCATGGATGTACCTCTCTCATTGATGGGTCGACGCCCCCTTTCAGGCTGCGGGGATTGTTCTGCCTATAACGGCAGTGCTGCGCGACACCATTAGTTGGGGGTCGTTTCACTCGCGTTGGTAATTCAGACGCTTGAAAGGCCGAACCGTGTTTCAGGGCTTCAGTTCGACTTCTGCTGCATTCAACTCATGGGAAAAAATCATTTTGCCGCTTTTGGACACATCGTATCCTTCCAGTTGTTCCGCTGCCTGGACGAATGCCTTTTCGTGCAGCAGGCTGAGAAAATACTGGACCCCCTGGTCGAAAAAACGCTCCCGGGTCACCAGCAGGTCGTAGCGCTCCTGGCGCAAGGGCATAAACGCCAGGCCCAGCAGGGAGGCCACCGGCCGAATACCCGGCCCGGCGTCGACGTGGCCGCCCAGAATCTCGAGCCCCACATCCATGTGCCGATTCACCTCGCGGTCGTATCCGGCAATCCGCACGCCGGTAAGTCCCGCCCGCTTGAGTTCCCGGTCGAAAAGCAGGCGGGTGCCCGTGGCCAGAGATCGATTGACGATCCGGATGCCGGGTTTTCCCAGATCCTTAACGGCGGTGATGTTGCGGGGATTGTCTTTATGGAGAAGGATTCCCTGATCCCGCATGCAAAAATTAACCACTACAGGCATGCATTCGAACTGGCGCTGCAGGAAATCGAAATTATACTCGTTGCCGTTCTCCTGGAGCAGATGGCTGGTGGCCATATGGCAAAGGCCTCGTCGCAGGGCGTTGATGCCGCCCACGGAACCCAGGTTTCCGAATACGGCCAGATGATCCGGATGGTGGCTATTGAAGATGGAAAGGGCCTTTTCCAAAAGGATATCATTGCTCCCGGTGATAACCAAAAGCCCTTCATAAGGAGGCAAAACGTTGTGGTTCTGGGGATAGTTGACTGTGCTGGACTCGACCCACTGCTCCACCAGATGACGGGGAAAAATCCATTTTCCGGTGACCTTTGAAGCGGGCAACCCCTTTTCCGAAATCAGCGTATAGACCATTTTCTCATTGATTCCTAGGAATTTGGCCACCTCTTTGGTGGATAGCATCTGCGTCATCGTATTCTCTTCCTTAACGGCGTTTTCTCTGGCAGGGGTGTCCGCCCATCGAGATGGCAATTAGTAGAGATCGTGGAATGAAATGTCAATATTTTCCATCAATCATAGAGATACAGGGAATTAAACAAACCCATACCAACCAAAAATAACCACCACGTGCATTTTTTTGTTGCCCGCCCAATCAAGCACCCGATGCGCCTTTTTAAGTTGACGGAGACGGTGCGGGCCGTATAGATTAGCGGTGAACCGTTTCCTGGGAGCGCTTACCATGCTCAACGAAAAGCAGAAACTGGACACACTGATGACGCTGGGGATCGAGCTGAACCGGATCCATGACCTCGACATCCTTCTGGAGCGGGTGCTCACGCGCGCACGCCAGTTTGTAAACGCCGATGCCGGATCAATCTATATCCGCGACGGCAAACGCCTGGATTTCACCTATTCCCAGAACGACACCCTGCAAAAACGGCTCCCCGCGGGAGAAAAGCTGATCTACTCCACGTTTTCCGTGCCCATCGACCAGACGAGCATCGCCGGTTATGCCGCCGCTTCGGGAAAAATGCTGAGTATTCCGGATGTCTACAAACTATCTCCCACCAAGAGTTATCACTTCAGCAAGAGATTCGACAAGGCATCGGGGTACGTCACCCGTTCCATGCTCACCATCCCGTTGATGAGCTCCAAAAAGGATGTATTGGGCATTCTCCAGATCATCAACGCCCAGGACCAGGACAAACAAATCCGGACCTTCAGCCAGACCGACGAAAAGGTGATGTTGCACTTCGCCGGCATCGCTGCCGTAGCGCTGGAACGGGCTCAGATGACGCGTTCCATGATCCTGCGGATGATTCGAATGGCGGAAATGCGGGACCCCAAGGAAACCGGCGCCCACGTCAACCGGGTGGCCGGCTTTTCATTGGAGATTTACGAGCACTGGGCCAAGCGGCACGATATCGACCAGAAGGAGATCGACAAGACCCGGGACGTACTTCGCATGGGGGCCATGCTCCACGACGTGGGCAAAGTGGCCACATCCGATCTGATTTTAAAAAAACCGGCGCAGCTTAGCTTCGAAGAATTTGAGATTATGAAGCAGCACACCATTCATGGGGCTCGGCTTTTTTCCAACCCCCAGTCGGATTACGATGAAGCGGCTGCCATCATCGCAATGAACCACCACGAAAAGTGGGACGGCACGGGCTACCCCGGCCACGTGGATCCGATTTCAGGCAAGCCGATGCCCGGCCACGAAAGCCGGAATGGTCGACCGCTGCCCGGCAAAAAGCATGAGGAGATCCCCCTTCTCGGCAGAATCGTCGCCATTGCCGATGTCTACGATGCACTCTCCTCCAAACGAAGCTACAAGGAGCCGTGGGATGAATCACGAAGCATCGAAATCATCAGCCAGGGTACCGGCACCCATTTTGATCCCGAACTGGTTGAAATTTTTCTGGAACGGATAGCGCTGATTCGCATCATTCAGGCACGATATTCAGAAACGCACACCGAACCGCAAACAACCCCCAGACATGTGGTTCCGCAATGATTAACCGACTGATCGCCAACACCCTGCCCCTGTTTCCCAAACGTTTTGTCTGGCTTTTTTCCCGTTCATACATTGCCGGGGAGACGGCGGAAAGTGCCATGCGTGCGTGTCAAGCCCTGAACGCAGCGGGCATGAAAACCACCACCGATATCCTGGGTGAGTTTATCCAGAACCTGGATGAGGCCGAAAAGAACCGCGACGAATACCTGGCCCTCATCGACATCGCTCAACGCAGCCGCATTGACGGCAACTATTCGGTGAAGCCCACCATGTTCGGCCTGCTCATCGATGCCGAGGCCTGCTACAGGCATATCCGTGAAATCGTCGCCAAGGCTGCCGGCTACGGCAATTTCATCCGAATAGACATGGAAGATTCGAATTGTGTGGATCTGGAGATGCACTTGTTTCGCCGGCTAAAGGCCGAATTTCCCGAAAGCGTGGGGCTGGTTGTGCAGGCTTACCTGCGTCGTACCCTGGACGACCTGAAGGACCTCATGGATCTTCACACACCGACGCTTCCGTTGAATTTTCGACTTTGTAAAGGCATCTACGCAGAGCCGCGGCGTATCGCCTTCCAGCACCACGATGAGATCAACGACCATTTTTTGGAAGATCTCGAATTCATGTTTCAAAACGGCATCTATCCTGGCATCGCCACCCACGACCGGGCCCTGGTGGACGGTGCCCTGGCGCTTATCGAACGGTACGACGTACCATTAGACAGGTACGAATTTCAGATGCTATACGGTGTCACCCCGGAGCTGCGACGCACGCTGATCGATGCCGGACACACCATGCGGGTTTATGTCCCTTACGGTCGCCATTGGTTCGGATACTCCACCCGACGCCTCAAGGAAAACCCGAAGATTGTCACCAGCATCGTCAAATCCCTCTTGCAGCGCGGTTAACCTGACCATGACCGCTCCGGAGATCATCAACGGCGTTGATCGCTTTCTGACAGCAACCCAGACGGGAACACCCATCCCGCCAGTCCAATCGGTGGATCGATAATATGAAGGCAACCAAACGAATCGCCCTGGTGGCCCACGATAAACGCAAAGCGGAGAAAAAAGATGAAAGCGGAAACCGGAACAGCCACCCTGGAGATCTTTTCTGACTACATCTGACCGTGGTGCTACTTCAGTACCGGGCGTATTGAACGGCTTAAAGCGGCATTTCAGATCCACGTCAAATGGGCGGCATTTCCCCTGCATCCGGAAACACCGCAAGCGGGACAGACCCTGGAAGCGTTGTTTGCCGGTCGGCCGGTGGATATTCCCGGCATGCTGGCCCGCCTGCGCCAGGTGGCGCGGGAACTGGACCTGCCCTTCGGCGAGCGGAAAATGACATTCAACAGCCGGCTGGCCCAGGAACTGGGCAAATGGGCCGAGGATCAGGGCCGTGGCGACGCCTTTCACCACGCCGTGTTCCTGGCCTATTTCCAGCGCGGCGAAAATATCGCCCGCCAGCCGGTTTTACTCCAGATATGCTCGGCGGTCGGCCTGGATCCTGCAGCGGCGCAGGCGGTGCTGGATCAGCGATCCTATCGTGAAGCCGTGGACCAGGACTGGCAACGGTCCCGTCAGATGGGGATTACCGCTGTTCCCACCTTTGTCCTCAACGGCCAGCGGCTGGTGGGTGCTCAATCCTACGCGGCACTGGAAGGGATGGTTTTATCCTCGGAGGTGGGGAAACGATAGGCCATCCGTCCGCGTCAAAAAAGATGGCCGTGGCATCGAGGCGTCCATTTTGCAGTCCCGTTTCGACATCCCGCATTCGCCTTTTTTAGGTTGGGGATTCATCGTGAAATACATTTTTCCTGTAGGTGTGCTTCTCTATACCGTGCTGGTCTCAGCTGCCTGGGCCGATCTGAGCGGTCGATGGTCCGGCAACGACGGGGGCACCTATTATTTACGCCAGACCGACGGCTATGTGCATTGGTACGGTGAATCCGCCGATGCACAACCGGCATGGTCAACCGTATTTTCCGGGCGCATTAATGGAACCCGCATCAAGGGCAACTGGGCCGATGTTCCCAAGGGGCGGACAACGGGTGCCGGGAAATTGGAACTGGTGCTTGAAAAGGACGGGAACGAACTGCGGGTCGTGAATAAAACCGGCGGATTTGGCGCTTCCCGATGGACACGCATAAAGACAGACGCGTCTGTCACCCGGCCGCTGATGAAGTTGAAACCCTCTGGAGATGCGGATTGCGTTCGCTTCGACCCGGCCGCCCTTGGCGTTCGCCAGGTGAAAGGAAGATGGAAGATCGTCGACGGCGACCACTGGCTGTTCGATTTCGGACCCAACCAGGCCGCCGCCCGTCAATCGCTGAAGGTGATCCGTCACTACCGCATGGACCGCGTCTGCTCTGCCGGCCGGCCGGATCCGTTATTTTCATATATGCTGGCAAAAGGCGGTAGCCCGTCGGGCGGGATGGCCGGTGAAGATTGCGTGGCTTTCGACCCAAAGACAGTCACGGTAAGCAACATTCAGGGGCGCTGGAAAATCGTATCCGGCCGCCGGTGGCTGTTCGATTTCGGCCAGGGCCAGACCGAAGCACGACAGGCTCTCGCCGTTATCCGGCGTTACGGGTTCAGCCAGTCCTGTTTCGTGGGACGGCCCGACGTTGACTTTAGCTACCTGCGCCACTGAAGGACGGGGCTCAGATGTCGGCGATGGCCGACTTGATGACGGTTGACGCGAACCCCCGGCCGGCTAGAAAGCGGTAAGCCTTCTGGCGGCGTTTCCATGGATCGGCCTCACGGTTCAGGCGAGACGCTTTTTTTTCCAGCAGGCGACGGGCGCTGAGCACCTGGGCCTTTTCATCACCGCAACAGACCAGCGCCTGTTCGATGGCTGCATCGTCAAGCCCCTTTTGACCGAGGACCTGGCGAACCCGCAAGGGGCCGTATCCGTTTTCGGCCAGATGACCGGCGATGATCGCGGCGGTTTTGGCATCGTCCAGATACCCCAGTTCCCGGCATCGTTCCAGGGCACCCGCGATGGCGGAACGGTCAAACCCCTTCTGCCGAAGTTTAACCGCTAACTCCTTGCGGGTGTGGTCCCGTCGGGACAAGCTCCGAAAGGCGCTGTCCAGGGCGCTGGCGCACGCCTTGTCCGGCGCGCGGCCGACTTGTCGGTGATGATCTTTTTTCATGGCGTCAACAAACGGCCGCGACTAACGCAGGCAACCACGTGAAAGGTTGAGCGGGTTGGCGTGGCCTCCACCTATATCACATCAGCAGAGAGGAGTTTATATGGGACAACGATTCATCATGACCGCTTTCGGCAAGGACCGACCCGGCATCGTCGCCGATGTAACTGGAATTCTGTATGAAAACGGCTGCAACCTGGAGGACACCTCCATGACCCTGATGGCTGGGGAATTTACCCTGATCCTGCTGTTCACCGCCGGATCGGCAGACGTGGCCGACCCGCTGTCCAGGGCCTGCCGCAGACTGGAACAGGAAAAAGGGATTTCCGCGTTCCTCCGCCCGCTGGAGCCACCGGAAACAGCCAAACCCGGCGATCGGGTGAAGACGCACACCCTGCATGTGGAAGGTCTGGACCAAGCAGGGATCGTCTACAAGGTCAGCCGTTTCCTGGCAGACCACCGCGTCAACATCGTCGACCTCAAGTCCACGGTCAAGGCCTCACCGGAAAGCGGCACGGCCATGTACGTCATGGATATTCGGGTTCAGATCCCCAATGATACCGACATGGATCCGCTGGAGAAAGGGTTGCGTACCGTTGCCGACGAACTAAACGTGGACATCACGTTGTCGGGCCGCTGACGCCGGGTCCTCAGAATAAAAACCGCCGTCGCATGGCGCTGCCGTGACGACGGGTTTGTGACGACTTTTAGGCCTGCAGTAGACTCCGTCCGGTCATCTGCGCCGGTTTCTCCAGCCCCATCAGTTCCAGAAGCGTCGGCGCGATATCGCCCAAACGGCCTTCCCGCAGACGAACCCCCTTTCGGCGGTCGTCCAGCAGCAGCAGGCGAACCGGATTGGTGGTGTGGGCCGTAAACGGTTTACCATCAGGACCGGCCATCTTTTCCGAGTTGCCGTGATCGGCGGTTACCAAGGCCACGCCATCTTTCTCCCAGAGCTTGCTGACTACTTTTTCCAGACAGCGGTCCACGGTTTCGCAGGCCTTCACGGCGGCGGCCATCACACCGCTGTGTCCCACCATGTCCATGTTGGCGAAATTGAGCACGATGAAATCGTATTTACCCGAATCCAGACGGGCAACCACTTCGTCGGCCACCTGGGGTGCGCTCATTTCAGGCTTCTGGTCGTAGGTGGCCACATCCCGGGGAGAGGGAATCAGGCAACGCTCTTCGTTTTCAAAAGGCGTTTCTTCCCCGCCATTGAAAAAGTAGGTCACATGGGCGTACTTCTCGGTTTCGGCGATGCGCAGCTGGCATAGCCCCTGGCGACTCAGGACCTCTCCGAGAATCATTTCCAGGTGAACGGGGCCAAAGGCCATGGGCAGGTCAAATCCTTCGTCGTAAAGGGTCATGGTGGTGAAGCCGGAAAGCACCGGAACCACCAGGCGCTCGAATCCATCGAATTTTTTTTCGGTAAAAGCCCGGGTGATCTCCCGGGCACGGTCCGCACGGAAGTTAAAAAAGATGATGCCGTCACCGTCGGTCACCGTGCCCAGCGGTTTGCCGCTTTCGTCGACCATGACCACCGGCTGGACGAATTCGTCGGTCTCATCACGGTTGTAGGCTGATTTAACGGCGGCCACCGGATCGGTTTCCACCCGCCCATGGCCTTCGGAATAGAGCCGGTAGGCTTTTTCCACCCGATCCCATCGTTTGTCACGGTCCATGGCATAGTAGCGGCCGCAGACGGATGCAACGGCACCGTTGCCGATGGCCTGGATATGGTCCTGCAGCTGCTTCAGATAGTTCACGCCACTGTCCGGCGGCGTATCCCGGCCGTCGAGGATGGCATGAACGAAGACCTTGGATAGCCCTTTTTGCTGGGCCATGTCCAGCAGGGCCAACAGATGGGTGAACTGGCTGTGGACACCGCCATCGGACAACAGGCCCATCAGGTGCAGCGCCCTACCGCGGGCAGCCACCGCATCCATAACGGCACCAAGCGATGCATTCTCGAAGAAGGCCCCCTCTTCGATCGCTTTGTCGATGCGCACCAGGTCCTGGTAGACGACACGTCCGGCACCGATGTTCATATGCCCCACTTCGCTGTTGCCCATGATCCCCTCGGGCAGCCCCACATCCTTGCCCGAGCAGCGCAGTTGTGTCGATGGATAGCTGGATTGAAGCCGGTCCAGAAACGGTGTATGGGCCATCATGACGGCATTGGTCGGTTCGTCGACGCCGATTCCCCATCCGTCGAGAATAATCAGCATATGGGTCTTTTTGGGCATCATCTCTCCTTTATTCAATGAATACCGATTCATCTACATCTGTATCGTCATCCGGACAATCGACCACACGTCTCAGGCTTTCCGTCTGGATGCGCCGGGCATCTGACCACAGCCCTTCCAGATTGTAAAAACTGCGTGTACTTTCAAAAAAGACGTGGATGACCACGTGCCCGTAGTCCATGAGCACCCAGTGGCCCTCCTTGAGGCCGTCGACACTCAGGGCCTTGATGCCCTGTTTTTTCAGGTCCCGCTGGATATGTTCGGCGATGGCGCTGACCTGACGGTTGGACGTCCCGTGGCAGATGAGAAAGGCGTCCGCCAGGCTGGTGAGGTGGCCTACGTCTAAGAGGACCGGATTTCTGGCTTTTTTGCCAAGCGCTGATTTGACGTAAACGTCCAGTTCAGCATCACTCGTTTTGGTCATCGATAAAGTTCCTTTTGTTCAATATAAGCGTTGACCTTCGCCGGAACAAGGTCGACGATCTCTTTTCCTGCCCTGATTCGCTGCCTTATCTGGCTGGAAGAGATGTCTATGGGTTGGGTCGGCAACAGGTGGATCTTGTTTCCGACGGCCCGCTGCCAGCAAGACGGTTCTTCGACATAGTGATAATCCCCTGACAACCGGGATCGGATATAGCCGTCCATCCGGCTGACATCGTCGCCGGCGTGCATCCTGCCGTCCACCCATCGTGACACCACCACCGGTTGGACGGCTTGCAGCAACCGTCGATAGCTTTTCCAGGTATGAATCTCCAGAAAGGCATCCATTCCCATAATCAGAAACAGTACGGCACCGGGAGTGACCTGTGTTTTGAAGTGGTCCACCGTGTCGATGGTGTATGACCGGCCTTTGCGCTGGATTTCGACGTCGGACAGGCAGTAGCGTGTATCGGCGGGCAGAGCCAGTTGGATCATTCGGACCCGCTCGGCCGCCGGTGCCAGGAATGCGGGGAATTTGTGGGGGGGGACCCGACAGGGGACAATATAAAGCCGGTCCAGAGAGAATCGGTGGAGAACCCGTTCGGCTACCATCAGGTGACCCTTGTGGATCGGATTGAATGTTCCCCCGAATACTCCTGCTCGCATGGATTCTTCCAGTGCCTGGTGTTTTCCGATGGGATGCGCGGGGCGCGGCCCGAAGGCTACTCCCGAACCTGGCCGTCGCCCAGAACCACGAACTTTTGGGTGGTCAATTCGTGGAGTCCCATGGGACCGAAGGCGTGTAGTTTGGACGTGCTGATGCCCATTTCAGCGCCCAGGCCCAACTGTCCGCCGTCATTGAACCGGGTGGAGGCGTTGACCAGCACCACCGAGGCGTCCACGTCCCGGACAAACCGGTGGGCCCGGCGGTAATCGCTCGTGACAATCGCCTCCGTGTGGTTCGATCCGTATCGGGCAATATGGCCCATGGCATCCTCCATGTCCGTTACCACCTTGACGGCCAGGATCAAGTCCAGGTACTCGGCGGGCCAGTCCGCGTCGGTGGCGGGGGGTATGTCGGGAAGGATGGCGCAGGTTTTCGGGCATCCCCGAAGCTGTACATCAGCCGTATCGTATCGCCGGGCCATAGCCGGCAGGAAGTCGTGCGCCACCCGTTCGTGGACCAGCAGCGTTTCCATGGCATTGCACACGCCGGGCCGCTGAACCTTGGCATTGTAACAGATATCTTCAGCCATTTGAAGGTCGGCCGACTGATCCACAAAAACATGGCAGACCCCTTTGTAGTGCTTGAGCACAGGGATCCTGGAATTCTCCGCCACAAATCGGATCAGCCCTTCACCGCCCCGCGGAATGATCAGGTCCACGAAGGCGTCCTGGACCAGAAGGGCATTGATCGCCGCGCGATCTTCCGTGGGGACCACCTGGGCGGCCTGGGCCGGCAATCCGACCGATTCCAGGGCCTGGCCGATAATGCCGGCAAGGGCCCGGTTGGAATGCAGTGCCTCGGAACCGCCCCTGAGGATGACGGCATTGCCGGATTTCAGGCATAACCCGGCGGCATCGATGGTGACATTGGGGCGCGACTCATAGATGATGCCGATGACGCCCAACGGGATGCGCATTTTCGATACCCGCAATCCGTTGGGCCGCACCCGTGTTTCGCCCATGGTGCCCAAGGGGTCGGGATAGGCGGCCACTTCCCGTAGACTGCCGGCCATGGCGGCAATGGTTTTCCCCGTGACGGTGAGCCGGTCCACCATGGCACTGGAAAGGCCCGCTTCCCCGGCACGCTTCAGGTCTTTGCGGTTTTCTTGAACTATCGTTTCCGCCTGCTGCACAAGCAAGTCGGCCATATTCGTCAGGACCTGGTTCTTTTGGTCCGTTGCGCAGCAGCCCATCACGCCGGCGGCCTGCCTGGCGTCACGAGCCATGTGTCGGATGGTTCGATCGATATCCATGGTGTTTCCTATCAAGCGGCTTCGGGTTCTCCGGTGATCACCAGATTGTCCCGGTGGATCACCTCATCGTAGGTTTTCTGGCCCAGGCGGGCTTTGATCTGACTGGTCTTGAGGCCCATGATGGTCCGGATCTCTTCGGCATTGTAGTTTACCAGCCCGTTGCCGATCAATTGCCGTTCTTCAGTGATCACGGCCACCGCTGCGCCCACGGGGAACTGACCCTGCACATCGACAATGCCGCTGGGCAGCAGGCTTTTCCCGTTGTTCATCAGCGCCCTGGCGGCCCCGGCATCGACCTTGAGGGTACCCTGGGGGTTGACCGTGTAGCCGATCCAGCATTTCTTGCGGTTCAGTTTTTGCTCCCGAGGCACGAAAAACGTGCCATGGGGCTCTCCGGCCGCCAGACGAATCAGGATGTCCGGCCGGTACCCCTTGGCAATCACCATGGGTATTCCCGATGCGGTGACCTTGCGGGCGGCTTTGATTTTGCTCAACATCCCTCCCGTGCCCAGGGCACCGGGAATATCGCCGGCGTATTTTTCGATGCTCCTGCTGTAGGTGGCCACCCGGGGAATCAGCCGGGCATCCGGACAGACCCGGGGATCCTTGTCATACAGGCCGTCGATATCGGTAAGGTTGATAAAAATGTCGACATCCAGCAGCAGGGAGATCATGGCTGCCAGATTGTCGTTGTCCCCCAGTTTGATCTCTTCCACCATGATGGTGTCGTTTTCATTGATAATCGGCACGACCTGCCACTCGAGCAGGGTGTTCATGGTATTCCTGGCATTCAGATAGCGTTTGCGGCTGACAAGATCGTCGCTGGTGAGCAGGATCTGGGCCACCTTGCGATCAAACCGGGCAAAGGCCTTTTCCCACTCACGGATCAGGCCGGCCTGACCGATGGCGGAGATGGCCTGCCGTTTGGGAATGGCTTCGGGTCGCTTGGGAAAAGCCATTTTTTTCATGCCGGAGGCCATGGCCCCCGAAGAGACAAGAATAATCTGAATGCCTTGGTCCAGAAGCCGGCTAATCTGGCTGCTGATGGAGGAAATGGCATCGATGTTCAGGCCGGCCTGAGCGGTCAGCACATTGCTGCCCACCTTAACGACGGCCCGCCTGATGGCGCTACTCTTTTTCTTCCGTTTGCGCTTCATCCATTTGATCCAGCAGGTCGCACAGGGTCGCGGTCAAACGATCGAGTCCCTTGCCGGTGGCGGCGGAAATCTTCAGTAGGTCGCCCTTGCCGAAGGCTTCCCCGAAAAGCGTGGCCGCATCCTCGGCCCAGGTCACGTCCATCTTGTTCAACACCACGAGTTGGGGTTTTTCAGATAGCGCTGGGCTATACTGGTGCAACTCCCGGCCGACCGTATCGAGGTCCCTGAGTGGATGGTCGGAATCGATGGCGGCGGCATCCACCAGGTGCAACAATACCCGCGTCCGCTCCACATGCCGCAGGAACTGGATGCCAAGGCCGGTACCGGTGTGGGCACCCTCGATCAACCCGGGGATGTCGGCGATGATAAAAGGTTCCCGGCGGTTGGTTTGAACCACACCCAGATTCGGTATCAGGGTGGTAAAGGGATAATCGGCGATCTTGGGCCTGGCCGAGGACATGGCGGAAACCAGTGTCGATTTGCCGGCATTGGGCAGCCCCACAACACCCACATCGGCCAACAGTTTCAACTCCAGCCGCAGATTCAGGGTCTGGCCGGGCTCACCCGGCTGCGCAAAACGGGGTGTCCGGTTGGTCGATGATTTGAACCGCGCGTTTCCAAGCCCCCCCCGGCCCCCTTTTGCAACGACAAAGACCTCGTCGGTGTCGACGAGGTCTTTTATGAGGTCTCCGGTATCAGCGTCAACCACCAAGGTGCCGGGAGGCAGTTCGATGATCAGGTCCTCACCGCCTTTTCCGGCCCGGTTGTTTCCCTGGCCGCCGGTCCCGTTTTTGGCCTTGTAAAGCTTTTGAAACTGAAGGTGATAGAGGGTGCGCTTTTTGGTGGTCGCTTTGAAAATGACATCTCCGCCGCGACCCCCGTCACCCCCGTCAGGCCCACCTTTGGGGATGTATTTTTCCCGCCGCAAGCTCACGCATCCGGCACCGCCCTTGCCCGACTGGACGGTAATGCGTGCTTCGTCTATGAATTTCACGCTGCATAGACACTGACCTGTTTACGGTCTCGGCCTTTTCTTTCATAGGTGACGACACCGTCGATCAGGGCAAAAAGGGTATAGTCTTTGCCAATGCCGACATTGACGCCGGGATGGATTCTGGTGCCCACCTGTCGAACCAGTATGTTGCCGGCAAGTACCTCCTGGCCGCCATAGCGCTTGATTCCCCGGCGCTGGGAATTACTGTCTCGACCGTTTTTTGAACTGCCGGCTGCTTTTTTGTGTGCCATGGATTCCTCCTCAATAACAAAAGATCACCGAACTGACGTACAACTGATTCGGCAACCCTTGCAGGTGTTTCGGAAAAGCGTTTACGCCTCGATACGATCGATACGAACGGCGGTGAACGGCTGACGATGACCTTGCTTACGGCGATAGCGCTTTCTGCGTTTGTATTTGAAAACAAGGATTTTCTTGCTCTTGCCCTGGGCCACAATCTGGCCATGGACCGTTACCCCATCCACATCGGGTTGGCCGATCTTGACATTTTCGCCATCGGAAAATATAAGGACATTGTCGAAAGCGATCGGTGATCCGACGTCACCGGTGAGCTTCTCAAACCTGAGGACATCACCTTCCGCAACTTTATATTGTTTACCGCCTGTGGCAACCACTGCATACATGTTTCAGCCCTCCTGTGAAAACAAATCGCTTTGTCCTGAATTCAAAAAATAAGAAATATTAAACTTTCCGACACCGTTGTCAAGAAAAAACTGATCGACCATGGGAATGGGAAAAGTCGTGGACAAGAACCGGCCATTCCTTGTAGGTAATGGTTAGCCGTAACGGCATTTTCAAAGAATCGAAAGGTGCTCATATCGCTGCCGTTGTAGAGTTTTGAATGGTTCCCAGCCGAAAAGGAAGCGCCTCGTGAGCGGTCATTATCGAGACATCACCATTGTGGAAAACGGACAGGCGAGATTCGAATCCATGGTATTCATCGGAGAAGAGCCCCTCTCCATCCGGGTTCAGGGGTCAGCGTATGCCGTTGTCATGCGCACGCCGGGCGAGGAAAAGGCCCACGTGGCCGGTTTCTGCCTCGGAGAGGGCATCGTGGACAACCCCGAGGACATTACCAACATTGCCTTCTGCGATGGTGAAGACACCAATGTGGTCACTGTCACCCTTACCGCCGCGCGGCGCACAAAAATTGCCGATCATCTGGATCGACGAACCTATATCAGCCAGACCTCCTGCGGCATCTGCGGGAAATCCATTGTCGCCGATCTGGTCCAGGCACTTTCGCCGCTGGTTGACGGGGAACCGCTGGACGGGAAGGGCGCCCTGGACCGACTGCTCCACCTGGGCGACTACCAGCCACTGCGGGACAAAACCCGCGCCGCCCATGGTGCTGCCATCTATGACCATGCGTTCAATCAGTTGTCCGTTGCCGAAGACGTGGGCCGTCACAATGCACTGGACAAGGCCATCGGGTTACTATTTGTCGACGGACGACTGCCGCAGGCACGATTGCTGACCCTCTCGTCACGCATCAGCTACGAACTGGTCCAGAAAGCAGCACGGGCACGGATTCCTGTCATCCTGGCCATTTCCCGGCCCACTGCCCTGGCCGTTGAACTGGCCACGGCCCTGAACATCACCCTGGCGTCACTGGGTAAGGGTGACAGCCTCATGGTCTACTGCAACCCTCAGCGCCTCGTCTGGCCGCGCTAAACCAAATTGTCTATCGGTTTCAAGATAAGGTTTTGGGCAAGGCTGGAGTAAGGAAGCCGTATTGCAATACTGCGACGATCGACAACGCAGCCCAAGACCATATCTTAGAACTGATATGGAATCAGACCTTGCCTCACGGCTTAATCGCCCCCTGACCATCGGACGGACCACGATCGATTGCCGGCTGGTCCTGGCGCCCATGACCCTGCTGGGACACATCGCCTTTCGAGAACTGCTGGCCGGTTTCGGCGGGTATGGCCTGCTCTTCGGAGAGATGTGCAGCGCCAAACGAATTCCCAAGGAGATCCGTTCCGGCTCCGCCTATTTCAGCTGGCGGGAGGCAGAACGGCAACACCTGGTCATGCAGATTTTCGGCGCCGACCCAACGGCCATGGCGACGGCGGCCCGGATCATCGAGGAGAAGGGCCTGTACGGGGTGGACCTGAACTTCGGCTGCTCGGTGGCCACCATCTGCAAACAATGCTGCGGGGCGGCCCTGCTGAAAACACCGGACCAGGCCGCCCGCATCGTTGAGGCGGTGCGCCGGGTCATAACCATCCCGCTGTTCGTCAAGTTTCGCACGGGGTGGACCGACGACCCGGCCATTCCGGTGGATCTGGCCCGGCGATTCGCCTCGGCCGGCGCCGACGCCCTGACCTTTCACCCCCGGGTGGCCCCGGATCGGCGCTCCCGCCCGCCCCGCTGGGATTATATCAAAAGGGTCAAGGACGCGGTAACCATTCCGGTGTTCGGCAATGGCGACGTGTTCGATGAAACGGATTGCCTGCGAATGCTGGAGACCACCGGTTGCGACGGTGTGGCCATCGGCAGAATGGCCATCGCCCGCCCCTGGCTGATGGCCCAGATGGCCGGCTTGCTTTCACCCGACGCCGGAATCTACCGGCGCACGGCCTTTGCCATGCTGGACCTGATGGAACGCTATTTCGACGACCGGCGGGCGCTGCGGCGATACAAGAAATTTGCCCTCTATTTCAGCGCCAATTTCAAATTCGCCCACAGCTTTTATCAAACGGATCGGCAATGCCTGGGATCTGGAAACCGTGAAGGATGCGTTGGAGGCCTTTTTCAGTGGAAATCCGGAGACGATGACGACGGCCGAACATGAATTTTTTCCTGTAGCCGAACCGTCATTGAGCGGCATAGGAGGCATAGGCAAGCCGGGCGAAAGTGGCCACCACCAGCAGAAAAAAGACGCGCACAAACCCGGTGCCTTTTTGAATCACCAGCCGGGGGCCGACAAAGGCCCCCAGCATCTGTCCCGCCCCCATCAGCAAGCCGGCAGAAACCGCATGGTGCCCAATGAAAAAAACCCGGCTGCCGGCGAAAGGAAGCCATTGTTGAACCCGATTATGGATGTCGTGATTATCGGTGCCGGCGCGTCGGGACTGATGTGTGCCATGGAAGCCGGTAAACGCGGCCGCCGGGTGGTGGTTCTGGACCACGGCAACACACCGGGTCGAAAAATTTTAATTTCCGGCGGCGGACGCTGCAACTTTACCAACCTCAACATTGAAGCCGCTCGCTACATCTCCCACAATGCCCACTTCTGCAAATCGGCGCTTAGCCGCTACACCCAATGGGATTTTATCGAATTGGTCAACAAGCACGGCATCGCCTATGGCCAGCGGTCCCATGGGCAGCTGTTCTGTATTGAAAGCGCCCGCCAGATCCTGGACATGCTGTGGTCCGAATGCGAAATGGCAGGCGTTGCCTTCAGCCTCGACACGAAAATAGAAACCATAGACAGACGCCCCGATCACGCTTTTGCGGTGCACACCAGCCGGGGGAATTACACCTGCCCGTCCCTGGTGATCGCCACGGGAGGGTTATGCATGACGGGGGCAGGGGCCAGCCCGCTGGGCTATGAGATCGCCCGGCAGTTTAACATACCGGTCCGGCCGCCGCGCGCCGGCCTGGTTCCCTTCACGCTCCAGCCGGCGGATAAAAAAATCTTGGCCGGTTTATCCGGCATCGCCGTGGATGCCATCGTCAGCTGCCGGCAGCATCGGTTCCGCGACAACATTCTGTTCACCCACCGGGGACTCAGTGGTCCGGCCATCCTGCAGCTCTCATCCTACTGGCAGCCCGGCGAGACCATCGCCATTGACCTGCTGCCGGAAATAGACCTGGTGGCGGTGCTGAAAGAGCAGCAACGGCAGCACCCCCAGCGCCAAGTCAAAACGCTTCTGGCGGCGCGCCTGCCCAAACGGCTGGTGGCGGCACGGATCACACCTGCCATTGCGGAACGTCCGCTTCAGCACCTTTCCCATCAACAATTCAGAGAAATTTCAGCTCATTTGCAGCAGTGGACCCTGAAGCCCGGCGGAACCGAAGGATACCGGACCGCAGAGGTCACCGTGGGCGGTGTGGACTGTGATGCCATCTCTTCGAAAACCATGCAGGCACGTCGGGTACCGGGCCTCTATTTTACCGGTGAAGTGCTGGATGTCACCGGCTGGCTGGGAGGATACAACCTGCAATGGGCCTGGTCATCGGGATGGTGCGCCGGCCAGGTGGTGTAGCACCGGAAACGCTGGCCGTTCAATCAATGGCGCGCGGTGAACCGTTGCCGCACTGGCAACTGCGCTTCGCCCATCGGTTTCAATCATCGGTGTCGATGAGCCCATAAACATTCTTTGACGGTGGGGTACCCCGACGCTCGGTGGAGACCACACACTGGCTGAAATGGGGTTGGGCTCGCCGATTCAGGGCCACGAGGACCCGGGCCACGGTTTCGCTGATGGTGCCGGCGTCGGCCTGACGGGTGAGTTCTTCCAGAGCGGTGCGATTGTCGTAGGAGACCGGGCGGTAAGGCCGCGGTGAGATCAGGGCGTCATACACATCGCTGACCATAATGATGTCGATCATCTGGTTGTCGATCGAAATGCCCAGCGGGTATCCGCTGCCGTCCCTGCGTTCATGGTGGTCCCTGGCCACCTCGGCGGCAAGGATCCCGGGATCCCGGAAGTAGTGGCTCAGCAACACGTAACCGGCCAGCGCGTGGTGCCGGAGGTGCGCATGCTGGGCCTTGGTGAGCGGCGTCTCCTTGGTCAGAATCTCCAGCGGGACACACAGCTTGCCGATATCGTGGGTGGGGCCGGCCATGACCTCCTGGAGCAGGGCGTCCCTGTCGTCGATCAGTTCCCGCGCGATGAGAATGGAGAGGGCGAAGACGAGCAGGGTGTGGCGATACGTATAAAAATCCCACTCGCGAAAGTGATAAAGGGATTCCAGCACCGGTTCAGGCAGGACGACATCCCCGGCGATTTCGAGCAGTTCTTCCTGTCGATGGGTCTCCTGGAAAATCAGGTCGTAGGGGGAGGCGGCGAAAAAGCCCAGCAGGTCGGACCTGACCTGCCGGTAGTCCAGCAAACGGCAGGTTGCCATGGCACCTGCCTGCCCGCTGACGGATGCTTCCATGACCTGGCGGGTAAGGCGGGTTCCTGCGTCCAGCAAAAGAGTGCCATCACGATCGGTTACCGCGTGGGTGAGTCGGCGGTCCGGCATGGGTTGCTCCCTTTTCAGCGTTTTACCCGTGTCATGTATTGGCCGGTCTCCGTGTTCACCCGCACAACCTCTCCGGCGGTCATGTATTCGGGTACCAGCACGGAAACCCCGTTGGACAGCGTGGCGGGCTTGTTCCGGTTGGTGGCTGTGGCACCCTTCATCACCGGAGCGGTATCCACGATTTCCAGATCGATGGTCTGGGGCAGTTCGATGCACAGGGGGTGACCGTCCCTGAGCAGCGCCGTGATGCCTTCCAGGCCGTCGATCAGCCATTGGGTCTGCCCTTCGAGGGTTTCCTCGGACAGGGTGTGCTGCTCGTAGTTTTCACTGTCCATGAAGGTGTACAGGTTCTGGTCCCGGTAGAGAAAGCTCACCCGGCGTTTGTCCACCGCCATCTCTTCCAGAGTATCATTGCCCTTGTAGGTCTGGTCCAGTTTCTGCCCGGTGATCAGCGAGGCGTATCGGACCTTGTAAAGGGTGTTGGCCCCCCGTGCCGATGGTGTGTGGACATCAATCTGTTTGACCTGGTAAGGGTGGTCGTCAATATTGATGATATGACCTTTCTGAAGGTTGCTGGCTTTTGGCACTGATGTTCTCCTTTATGTTAACGCCTATATACCGCTTATCCGGGTTCAGGGCAATACAGTTGACGTTTAAATGACCAGACACCATGTTAGAACATGGCGCGTAAGTGTTCACCCGAAATCGCAGAAGCATTCGGACGCCAATCACCCAGACCGGTTGAGGATAACATTGAACGATCACCCCACGTTAGAAGAACTGCGGCAGGTCGCGTTGACCCCCGAACAACAAGCGCGCCTTTTTGGAATGATCGCCGCCACGTTTAAAACCGCCATCGATGCGCGATCACCGAAAAATCGTCCACCGGGAAAAGCGGGACTCAGAGCCGAAAAAGGCTACTACCGCCTGCTGTACCTGGAGGCAAGCCTTCACGAAAACGTCAACACCCATCAACCAGCGGATCCTGTTGCCCTTGCCTACAATTGGGGCTCGATGATCGACATCATGCGGCAACTGGCGGATATCCCCGAACTTCGCTCGGAGATCCTGGCGGGGGTCCAAACCGCACTGGATAAAATTGCGAACCGGACTCAGACCGTTGACTGACACGCAGTTGAGAATTGCATTCGACCGGCGTGCTGTCGAATCGCCATAGCCCGTCTTGTTCAAACTACCGGCTCATCGATTTTGCAAAACATCTTCACATCCGGGCTCTGTTCCTGCCGGCGCCTGTATTCCGAACGGCTCTCCTGGACGAACCCCAGTTGATTGTATAACACCTCCAAGCGGGGGTTGTTGGTCAGAGAGATAAAGCGGGTATAACCTTGTGTCTTCATCAACGCCATGAAAGATTTTACCGTATGCACCCCCACCCGCTGGTTGCGAAAGCGTGTGGATATGGCCAACGCACCCATCTCCACGGTCTGCGCATCGATGATTTTCTGCTCTACGCAACCCACGACGATGCCGTCGATGGCGGTGACGTAAAACCGGTGCCGGTTTTTATTCAGGTAGGCTTTGGTGCGCGGTTTCAAAAAACCCGAACGCTTGTACATCTCAAGAATACGGTGAACGATCGCCACCTCTTCGTCGGTTTGCACCTGACGGAACGCTTCCTGGAAGTTGTTGGCGATCAGCGTGCCCGCCCCTTCCACGGTGAAGAGCTCGTGCTTGATGGTGTTTTTGCCTGCCGCCAGGATGTGCACACGCTCACACTGTCCCGCTTCGATCTTGCGGCAGATGCACGCCATGGCGCCTTTGAAGTTGACGTTGGCGATCAGGTCGCCGACATCCGCCAGCGATTCACGGACCCGGTCGGTGGTGATGGCGTTGATTTTGTTTGCCTGGCGGTCAATCAGATACCGGCGCTCCAGAAAAATGACCTTGAACATGGATTCTCGATGGTTGAGCACCGCATCGTAAAAATCGATCTCCGGGGAAACCCGCACAATGGCGGTAGCCGGCAGGCGGTGCCCCAGCCGGGTGATCAGCTTCTGGTTGGCGAACCGGTTGGGCATGTTGTGGAGCAACACGGTCAGGGCGCCGTGGCGAGCCAGGAATTTGATGTCGGTGATGATCTCTGCAAAGTGATCGCGTAAAATGCCCTCACGACAGGCAATAAAAACCTCTTTGCCGGCAAGGGCGCGCGCGTATTCTTTGATGTAGAGTTTGGGCATGGTCAGAAATCGTGAATACCGGTATAGCTCTGCGGCGTAATCGCCAGCAGTTCCTTCTTGACACGCTCGGCCACATCCAGGGTGTCGATGAACGCGACAATGGCGGCCTGGTCGATCGCCGCGTGGGTGCGGGTAAGTGCCAGCAGGGTCTCGTATGGTTTGGGGTAACCTTCCCGCCTCAGCACGGTCTGAATGCCTTCGGCCACCACGGCCCAGTTGTTGTCGAGGTCTTTTCTCAGCGCGTCCTCGTTGAGGATCAGCTTGTCCAGCCCCCGCTTGAGCGATTTGAGGGCGATGAGGGTGTGGCCCAGCGGCACCCCGATGTTGCGGGTCACCGTGGAATCGGTCAGGTCCCGCTGAAGCCGTGAAATGGGCAGCTTGGCCGAAAGGTGTTCCAACAAGGCGTTGGCTATCCCCAAGTTGCCTTCGGCATTCTCGAAATCGATGGGGTTGACCTTGTGGGGCATGGCCGAGGAGCCGATTTCACCCTTTTTGATTGTCTGTTTGAAATAGTCCATGGAGATGTAGGTCCACAGGTCCCGGCACAGGTCAAGCAAAATGGTGTTGATTCGCTTCACGCCGTCGAAAAACGCCGCCATGTGGTCGTAGTGTTCGATCTGGGTGGTTACCCGGGAGCGCTGCAGCCCCAGCTCTTCGTTCACCAACCGGTTGCCGAAAGCGATCCAGTCGATGTGCGGATAGGCCGCGTGGTGGGCATTGAAATTCCCCGTGGCGCCACCGAACTTGGCGGCGAAAGGGACAGTCTCCAGCAGCTTCATCTGTTGGGTCAGCCGATCCACGAACACGTATATCTCCTTGCCCAGCCGGGTCGGTGAAGCGGGCTGGCCGTGGGTCCGGGCCAGCATGGGCACCGGCTTCCATTGACGGGCCTTGGTCGTCAGGTCGGCCACGGTCACTTCCAGCGCCGGCAGCATCACGGCTTGCCAAGCCTCTTTCAGAGAGAGGGGAACGGCCGTATTGTTGATGTCCTGAGAAGTGAGACCAAAGTGGATAAACTCTTTGTAGGCGGACAGGCCCAGTCGGTCGAAGGTGGCCTTGACGAAATACTCCACTGCCTTGACATCGTGGTTGGTGGTCTTTTCGATCTCCTTGATCTCGGCCGCATCGTCCATGGTGAACGTTTGACAGGCTTCCCGCAGACGGTCGAACACCGCCGGTTCGATGTCCGCCAGTTGGGGCAGCGGCAGCCGACACAGGGCGATGAAGTATTCGATTTCCACACGGACCCGGTAGCGGATCAAGGCGCCTTCGCTGAAATAGTCGGACAGGGCGGCGGTGGCCCTCCGGTAGCGGCCGTCCACCGGGGAAACGGCGGTAAGGGGAGAAAGTGTCATCGGGCCTCCTCAATTATATGTGGAATGATAGGCGGAAAAAAACGCTTTCGATTCATCGATGGTCGAACTTCTTCTGATCCAGGCCGCTTATAAAAAAATGACCCGGCAATGTCAAACGGTGGGAAGGCGGTTAAGCTGAAGGCTAAAGGTTTTTAAGGCTGACAGAATGCCAACTTCTTGTATGACCGACCAGCATCCTTAACTTAACCCTTAACCCTGCCTGATTAAGGCCTGCAACATCGTCTGTCGCTGGCTGGTGTCCTGATTTCTCACCGCCATGGCCATGGCTTTGCGGGTACCCACCAGAACAGCCAGCCGTCGGGCACGCGTCAGGCCGGTGTAAAGCAGGTTCCGGAAGAGCATTTTGAAATGCTGAGTGAGCACCGGAAGGATGACCACTTCAAATTCACTGCCCTGGGATTTATGGATCGTAATGGCGTAGGCCAGGTCCAGTTCAACAATGTCGTCCCGCTGATAATCCACCGTGCGGTTGTCCGGGAAAAAGGAGACCGTGCAGGTCATCGCCTGGTTGTCGATCTGCACGATTTCGCCGATATCCCCGTTAAACACACCCAGGTCGTAGTTGTTCCTGCGGTGGATGACCCGGTCTCCGGTCCTGAAGAGGTGTTCACCCACTTTCAGTTGGTGTTTGCCCGCAGACGGGGGATTGGCCGCCTCCTGAATCATCGCGTTCAGGCTCATGGTGCCGAGGCTGCCCCGGGTCATGGGGGAAAGGATCTGGATTTCGCGGCCCGGGTAATATTTGGGGACCCATTCTACATACAACCGCCTGACGATGTCGGAGGCCGAGAGCCCATGGTGCAGTGACGACCAGGGATGGATTTTTTTTAAGACGGCCACCAGTTCTTCGGCACGGCTGTCGGCCAGCGCCACCTGCTCCAGATTGACGTGCTCGAATTTTTTGGGGATCGTCAGTTCGTTCTCGTATGGGGCGACCGGCTCGCTGATGCGGAATTCGTAGGGATTGTCTTCACCGCCCACGCCCGGATCCGGTGCAGACAGCCGCGCGTCATAAAACCGTTTCACCCTGGACACAAAACGCAGCTGTTCCGCGGTGGCTTCATCCGAATCCATGAAGAAGCAATCGACGCCAGTTGTCCAGATCTCCGGTTTTTTAAACGGCGAGTCGATGAATGGCATCTCGCCGCGATTGATCCCATGGGCGTAATTGATGATCAGGGACTGCTCCGCCTGCCTGAAAATCCGAGTCAATCGGAAACAAGGGACCCTTCCGGATGCGACGATATCCCGTAGGACATTGCCGGCGCCCACCGACGGCAGCTGGTCGGCATCACCGATAAAAAGAACCTGTCCGCCTTCCGGAACCGCCTTGAGCAGCGATGCCGTCAGGCTGATGTCCAGCATGGAGCATTCATCCACGATCAGAAAATCCGCTTCGAGTGGATTCTCTTCGTTTTTCTTGAACCGGCCCAGCTGCCATTCCAGCAGCCGGTGGATGGTCTTGGATTCCCGACCGATGACATCGGTCATTCGCTGTGCCGCCCGGCCGGTGGGCGCGGCCAGCAGCACCCGTGCGTGGAGGGCCTCAAGCAACTTCACCAGGACAAGGGTCGTGGTGGTCTTGCCCACCCCGGGGCCACCGGTCAGCACGGAAAATTGTCTGCCTGCGATTCCCTGGACAGCCACCGCCTGCTCATCGCTCAAGGAGATACGGCTGGTCCGGCAGTACTTGCCGATCCAGTGCCGGACCCGATCCATGTCGATGGGAACCAAGCCATCCATGTAGGCGATTTTCCGGGCCACATATAATTCGTCAAAATAGAGTGTTTTTGAATAATAACAACGCTCGGTGCCCCCTTCGGGCTTCTCGCGGCCACGCAGCATCAGCAGGCCACCGGCCTTCATCTCATCGAGCAGTGCCGGCAGACGGTCGCCAACGTCCAAAGCCAGCAAGTCATCGGTTTGCGCCCGGATTTGGGCTTCTGTCAGGTAGCAGTGACCGAAGTCCCTGCTGGCGGCCAACACGTGGCTGATCCCCGCCATGATTCTTTGCAGGCTGTCGACAGCCAACCCGATGCTCAAGGCGACCTTGTCCGCTGAAAAAAAACCGATCCCGTAAAAATCTCTGACCAACCGATACGGGTCTTCGGTGACGGTGGCGATGGCCTGGTCCCCGTAGGCCTTGTAAATCCGGACAGCGTAGAGCGTGCTGATCCCGTGGGACTGCAGGAACATCATGACCTCGCGGATGGCGCGGTGCTCGATCCACGCTGCGCTGATGGTCGCCAGCTTTTTTTGGGCAATCCCCGGGACCTCGGTGAGCCTTTCGATGTCCCCTTCGAAAATGTCCAGCGTCTCCTTGTCAAAGTGCCTGACAATCTTTTTGGCCGTTTTGGGCCCGACACCCTTGATGAGCCCCGATCCGAGGTATTTCTCCAGCGCGGCGCTGGTGGCCGGCTTGAGCTCTGTGGCGCGGGTGGCGTTGAATTGCCGGCCATATTTGGGTTGGACAGTCCAGGCACCGATAAATTCCATGGTCGCACCGGCAAAAACCCGGGTCTGGTGAACAATCACGGTTTCCTGCTGGTGGGGGTTATTGAACGGCAGGACGCGAAGGACCGACCAGCCGTTATCGGCATTGTGGTAGGTGACACGATCCACGATTCCGCGAAGTCGTTCGCTGATGGTGCCGGTTCGATTGTTGGTAGGCGGTTGCATGGGAAAAGTGGCCGGCGCGTTTATCCAGGGAGTTAATCGAAGATTTAAATTCTACCGCTTCTATCTTTACCGGTGCCCTGAAACCCAGTCCGGCACGTTGATTTCCGAGGGTTTCAACTTATCGGGGATGTAGCATTTGATGTCGATGACCGGCGTGTCGTTGCGGGCGTCGATCGCATCGATATGAATCGTGGTCCCGGTGATGGATATCACCCGGCAAGTCGATATGCCGAGCAGATTGGGGCGGACCGGGGCGTGTGTGGCAAAGACACCGGTGAGCGGGTTTGAGGGATTTTTCCTCGGGTGCACCTGGAGCCGGTGGCGGTCTCGGGAATTGTCGTTTTCATGAAACCAGTAGCACACGATGATGTGCGAAAAACCCGCCAAACCCAAAAGGCCGTCCTGGAAAGCGGGGTCGAGGTCGATGCGAACGGCATTCTCTATTTTACGAATCCATCCGATGGGATGCACCTGAATTGAGTCGCTCATGGCGGCCTCCTCGTGAATGGGTGAACAAAGATTTCATACAATCAACTTGCAACCTGATGATCAAGAGATATATTATAAATGATCCTCTTGATTAACCCGCTGTTATTAAATACACTTATTTTCATGGGATATATTTTCGACTTTCACGATGCCAAACGCTACCACCAGTGGATGCTAAAGCGCAAGAACCGCTTGGCCGCCGACCTGGAGAGCCGCCTCATGCTGGGGATGCTGGATCCGGTTGCCGGGGAGTCGGTGCTGGACATCGGATGCGGCACCGGGGCCTCGATCGCACCGCTGCTGGAAAAGGGCCTCGACGTGACAGGCATCGATCCCTCCCCCTACATGCTGGACATCTTGTCCACAACAGTGGGCAATCGCGTTTCACTGTACCGTGGGTTCGCCGAAGATCTTCCCTTTGACGACAATTCTTTCAACCATGCCTGCCTGTTTACCTGCCTGGAATTTGTGGATAACCCGAAAAAAGCCCTGGCGGAGGCATTTCGGGTGGCCAAGGACCGGGTGTTTATCGGATTCTTGAACCGCTATGCCCTCACCGGCATCGGCCGGCGGGTGCAAGGGATATTCACCCCGACCATTTACAACCGGGCCAACTTTTTCAGCGTCTGGGAAATCAAAAGCATGGTCCGGGAACTGATGGGGCCGGTCCCGGTGTGCTGGCGCACCGTCTGCCAGTTTCCCGGTCCCTGGGGAGCCTGGATGAAGCAGATCGAAGGCTCAGGCCTGGTCCAGCGTTTCCCTTTCGGGACCTTCGCCGGCATGGTCGTCACCCTGGTGCCCCGGTTCCGCACGCGTCCCCTGGCCATTCGATACCAGCCCAAAAAAGTCGGCCGCATCGCAGCCGGTGCGGCCGGCTGTTCCGGCATGGCCCCATCCAACGGTTTTGACGATACCCCGCAATAAACCGGCGGAAAAGACACTCCCCTTTTCGGTAAAATAGTTGACCGAATTTGGTGAGAATCATTTGACAAAAGATTCAAATAACTGTTTAAATTAAAAAATTCTGTTTTCGGGCAAACGGTACCCATGGCCGGAGAAGCCGCCCCGAAAGGAAAGGAGCCCCCCGCGATGGAAGCCTGGCTCTACGAAACCCTGCAAGACCAGCAGGTCCGATGCCGTCTGTGCAACCATATGTGCGTAATCGGCAGCGGCAAACGGGGACTTTGCGGGGTGCGGGAAAACCGGGATGGCGTTCTGGAGACACGGGTATACGGGCGCCTGATCGCTGCCGGTGACGACCCTATCGAGAAGAAACCGTTTTTCCACCTGATGCCCGGCAGCCGATCCTTTTCCATTGCCACGGTGGGCTGCAATTTCAAATGCCGGTTCTGCCAGAATGCCGACATCGCCCAGATGCCGGCGGACCGGGACGGCATGGTGACGGGAGATGTGGCGACACCGCAGCAGGTGGTGGCGGCTGCCCAGAACAAGAGATGCGCCAGCATCGCCTATACCTATACCGAACCAACGGTTTTTTTTGAGTTTGCCTGCGACACGGCACAATTGGCCCACAACCAGGGGATCAAAAACGTATTTGTGACCAATGGATACATGAGCGCCGAGGCGCTGCAGCGGATCAGTCCCTGGCTGGATGCCGCCAACGTAGATCTGAAAGCCTATAGCGACGATTTTTACAAGCGGCAGTGCGGCGCCCGTCTGAACCCGGTGAAGGAAACCCTGCGGCGAATGAGAAGCCTGGCGATCTGGGTGGAGGTCACCACCCTGGTGATTCCAGGGCTTAACGACGATCCCGGGGAGCTGTCGCGCCTGGCAACCTTTATCGCCACGGATCTGGGCGTCGAAACCCCTTGGCACGTGAGCCGTTTTCACCCCACTTACCAACTGACGGATCGCGGCTCGACGCCGGTGGAAACCCTTATACAGGCCAGAGAAATCGGAATGACGGCCGGACTGAAGTATGTCTATACCGGCAACATTCCCGGACAGGGCGGCGAAGACACCATCTGTCCCGGCTGCAGGGAAACCGTGATTGCCCGACGGGGGTTTCATATCATGGACAACCGGGTGCGGAAGGGCCGGTGCAGCGGCTGCGGAACGGTCATAGACGGCATCGGCATGTAAGGACTAAAATATGTCAACCATCGGGAAACTGAATCTGGATCACCTGGTCGGCCAGCAGGTGGGCACCTCCGTGCTGCTCAAAAAGATCGGCCACGGCGCCATGTCCGCCGTTTTCGTGGCTTTCCAGAAGACCCTTAAACGGCAGATTGCCGTCAAGGTCCTTCCCAAATCGCTGATGACGGAAAGAACCGCCGCTTTTTTCCAGCAGGAGGCCGAATCGGCAGCCATCCTGATGCACCCCCACATCATTCCCGTTTATGAAGTGGGCGAAACGAAGGAATTCCTCTTTTTTACCATGCAGCTGGTCAAGGGCAACGAATTGTCCTACTTCATCCGTCGAACCCAGAAGAATATCGTACCTTCCAAACGGTTTATGCCGCTGCCGACCATTATTTCCCTGATGCTGAAAATTCTCGATGCCCTGGCCTATGCCCATGACAACGACATCGTGCACCGAGATATCAAACCGGACAACGTCATGATCGAAACGCATTCCAAGCGGCCGTTGGTCACGGATTTCGGTGTGGCCCGGGTTTCCCGAACCACAAGCAAAAGCGACCGGCTGCTGTTGGGCACCCCGATGTATATCGCACCGGAACAGATTCTGTCGGGCACCGTCGACGGTCGTGCGGATATGTACAGCGCCGGCGTGATGATGCTCGAAATGCTCATGTCCAAGCTTCCCTACCCGCCTTACCAAACGGCCATGGATCTGCTCAAGATGAAGCTCGCGTTGAAAGACCGAATCTTCCGACAGCGACCATCCGAGGTCCACCCCATGGCCAACCGAACCTTGGATGAAATCCTGTTCAAGGCCTTGGCCTTTGACCGGGATCAGCGCTACCCTTCCTGTCATGAGTTTGCATCGGAACTGGAACGCTTTTCGAAAAAATTAATGACATCATCTTCAGCCAGATGAGGACGCCATGCCACTAGACGCCGCCACCAAAAACCAGCTCTCCCAATTCGGACGAACCATTGCCCTGCTGTTCAATCGCTCCATGATGTATCAGCCGAACCACCCGTTTGTGGAACAGTCCATCGACATGTTCTACGATGGTGCCGTCAACCTGTTGAACATCATCTCGCCCCTGGTCTTTATTCTCAATCGCGAGGAGTTTTTCGTGGATGAAGAGCCTCTGGATCCCCGTCTCAATGTGGGACGCCTGGTGATGCTGTTCAAAAACAACGGCATTCAATCCATCTCCATTGAACCCGGTCTCGAGAAACGGGAGATCAAGGTTTTTCTGGAGGTATTCGGCAACATCACCAAATATAGCGGGGCCGAGGGATTCAAAAAGGCCATCTTTGCCCGGGGGGTATCCAGCATCAAGGTTAACCACGTGCGGTATAAAAAAGTGACCGACGATGATGAGGTGATTTCCCGTGATGCACTGAAAGATCTGACCCCCCAGATGATGGCCGCCGAAGACGAGGCCAAGACCCGCAAGATGTTCATGGACACGCTGCTGGAGAGCGTGCTCACCGAGGAGTTCGCCAAAACCCTGAACATTGAATCCCTCATGGCCAATCCAGGCGCCGTGTCCAAGAACATGATCCAGGCGGACCTGGAGAGTGTTTCAGCAGCGGGCAAAGGCGCGGGATCGGGTGGCGGCAACGGCACCGGGGATGCTGCCGGCGGCTCAGGTGAAGGACCCGGGACTGGAGATGGTGGCGGCGGGCCAGGTGCAGATGTGGCCGGTGACGGCACTGGCGGGGCGGGTACCGGCCGTGGAACCGGAGAAGGCGACGGCACTGGAACGGCGGATGACGACGGCACCGGCGGAACGGGTACCGGCGGAACGGGTACCGGCGGATCGGGTACCGGCGAATCGGGTACCGGCGGCCACGGCAACCTGCTGTTTCAGCAGCTGGAAGTGATGCGCATGGAAGTGGACAAGCACCTGGAGGGCAAAGGCGACGTGGCCATTGCCGATCTGGCCGGTGCCGTCTTCGATATGAAAAAACAGCTGCTGGAAGGCATCGAAGCCCAGAAGGCCATGGGTGTCGCCTATGAAAACGAGGCGGCCATTCTGGAGAATGCCAACGAACTCACCGATCGGGTGCTCATCCAGCTGGTGAAAGACGAGTACCAGCAGGGCAAGATTACGCCGGCCCGCATGGCCCATATCCTCAGGCGGCTGGTGCCCGAAGCTGCCGAACTCAAGCGCCTGCTGCCCAAAATAAAAACGGCCCTGTTGGAGGAAGGCATGTCCCACACCCAGTACCTGGAGCTGATACAGGCCTTGGGCAAGGAACTGCAAAGCGAGGGCCTGGCCAATATCCTCCAGGAGAGCGGTGAAGAGATCGGTGTGGACGGTGATCAGCTTGATCGCGGAATTCAAGAACAATCCGGAGCAGGCGGCCCAGTTGATTTACCTGGCCGCCGAGATCCGCAAAGGCAGCGGTGACGACGATGCACTGGCCGATATTCTGGCCGGGTACGTGGAGCAGATGGGCGGCCAGATGGCCATGGACCAGACCCAGGAGAAGGATGATCCCGAGCATCTGAAAAAGGTGGTGGGAAGCATCGAGTCCACCATTGTCAGCCAACTGGGCAAGATGGATGTGGGGGGCGATGTCATCGCCAAACTGGAAGACCGCCTCAACGCCCGGATGGAAACGGTCCTGGACCAGATGCGCGCCGAATGGATCAAAGCCAAGGGCCAACCGGGTGAAGGCGGTGGGACCGCAACGCCGCACAAGGTTCTCAGCGTCCTCCAGACGCTTGAACAGAGCGTCAGCGAGCACGACGAACTGGGGGAAATCCTTAAGATCGTCCGCACCAAGGTCGAAGCCGGTGAAATCGATGAGAACGACTATAAAAAGATCCAGGATGAGATTGCCCATCAGAAACAGCTGATCAAGGACAAAGAGGCCAACCGGGTCATGCCCACCGGCGTAATCAAAGCCAGCGCCATGGCCTTCATCCTGGAAAAGGAGATCGCCCGGGCCAACCGCTATGACTACTCCTTTTCCGCCCTGGCTTTCTCCATGGTGCGGATCAAACCCCGGGCCAAGGTGCCGGCCGGTGCCATCAACAACGAAATCCTCATAGAAGCCGTGCTGGCCCTGTTGTCCGAGACGTTTCGCGAGGTGGACATCGTCGGCCAGCTGGGCAAAAATACCATCGTGGCCGTGCTGCCGCTGATCACCCGTGAAGATTCCAAAAAAGCGCTGAACCGGGTGATGAAAGTTCTCCAGGACGAGCCCATCGATGTGAAGGGTATCCCCGTGGACTTCAAATTTGCGGGCATTGCCATTAGCTTCGACGGTGAACACACACCGGACGGCAAAAGCTTTATCCGGGTGATGTCGGGCCGGCTGCAGGATATGGCCAACCGTTTGAAAAATATTCAGTCTTTCATGTAGGTGAATTAAATGCACACCCGCGTCGTTTTCTTTTTTATATTGGCCCTTGGCGTTTCCGCGATCGTCGTGGCGGCCGGCGGACCGCCGGCCGATGCGCCGGTTTTTCCACCCAGCCTGGAAAGCTATGGCGACAAGGATCTGGGCAGCATCATCGACATCCTGGGCAACCGCATCCGGCAGGAGCCGTTCAATCTGGTGGCGTCTCTCATTTTTCTGTGCGCCATCATCCACACCTTTCTCACCGGCCGGTTCATGGTCATCGCCCACCGGTGGACCCATGACCACAAAGAGAAGATCAAACAAGGGCTGGCCCCCCGGGATTCGGTGCACCACGGTGCCGAACTGTTTCATTTTTTGGGCGAAGTGGAGGCCGTGTTCGGCATCTGGGCGGCCGCCCTGGTGGGCGTCATCGTTTTGTTTTTCGACTGGCCCACGGCCAAAAGCTATATTCTGTACAAGGTGAATTTCACCGAACCGATGTTTGTCGTGGTGATCATGACCCTGGCGGCCACACGCCCGATCCTGCAAATCACGGAAAGGTTCATGTGGAGAGTCGCCAATCTGCTGGGCGGCACGCTCACCGCCTGGTGGTGGGCCATTTTGACCATCGGCCCCATTCTGGGTTCCTTCATCACCGAACCGGCGGCCATGACCATTGCCGCCATGCTGCTGGCCGATAAATTTTATGCGCTGTCGCCCTCCAGTAAATTCAAGTATGCCACCTTGGGTCTGCTGTTCGTCAACATTTCCGTGGGCGGCACCCTGACCAGTTATGCGGCGCCGCCGGTGCTCATGGTGGCGGCGCCCTGGAAGTGGGATACGATGTTCATGCTGACCCATTTCGGCTGGAAAGCCGTATTGGGCATCCTCGCGGCCAACCTGAGCTATTTTCTCATCTTTCGCGGTGAGTTGAAATCCCTGCAGGAGGCTTTTGCCATGAGAAGCCTTAAAGATGAAATCCAGCAGCGCTTTCTCAAACGGGCCGATGTGGAAGACATGGTGGACGAAACCGTCAACCGGCTCGGCGACCGGTTCAAATTTATTGAAACCTTTGCCGACCAAATCAAAAATGCCAGACAGGAACTCAGCCGGCGGCTGGAAGCCAGGGTTGTAGAAGAGTTGAAAGACAAAGGCATCGATCCGGATATGGCCCGACGGGCGTTTGAAGAGCGCAACCAGGAAATCCAGCTCAGACGCATGCGGCGAGCCCTGCCCGGACTTCTTCCACCGGAGGATCGCCCGCCGTTCATGGACCCGGATTGGGATCACCGAGACGACCCGGTGCCGCTGTGGGTAACCCTGGTGCATATCGCTTTCATGGGATGGACCATCATCAATGCCCACTATCCACCGTTTTTTATCCCGGGGCTGCTATTCTTCTTGGGGTTTGCCCAGGTCACCTCACCCTATCAAAACAAACTCAACCTTAAACCGGCCCTGCTGGTGGGCTTTTTCCTCGGTGGCCTGGTGATCCACGGCGGACTCCAGGGCTGGTGGATCGAGCCGGTTCTGGGCAACCTGACCGAGACCCCCCTGATGCTGGGGGCCGCAATTCTCACGGCATTCAACGACAATGCGGCCATCACCTTTTTAAGCACCCTGGTACCCAACTTTTCCGATGGAATGAAATACTCGGTGGTGGCCGGCGCCGTGGCCGGCGGTGGCTTGACCGTCATCGCCAATGCCCCCAACCCGGCTGGGCTGAGTATCCTCAAATCTTTTTTCAATGAGGAAGTGTCACCCATGAGCATCCTGCTGGCCGCTGCCCTGCCGACAGCCATTTTATGGATAACGTTTCTCGTTTTCTAAGAGGAGAAAAGCATCATGGGCGTTTTCAGAACAGGTCAATGTGTCGTGTTGATCTGTGGCCTTTTGATTTTATCAGCCTGCAGCGCCAAACGACCTGCGTTTTACCCCAATGATCATCTCCAAACGGTAGGGAAAGCCCAGGCCCGGGCGGATGCGGATCGATGCATGGCCGAGGCCAAGGATTACGGGGTCAAAGCCAACACCGGCAAAACCGTGGGCGGCAAAGCCGTAAGAGGTGCAACCATCGGTGCGGCCATCAGCGCCGTGGTCTCAGCCGTTCTGGGCGGCAATGTGGGTCGGGCCGCCGGAGCCGGGGCCGCCGGGGGCGCCGCAGCCGGTGCGGTGGACGGCGCATTCGATGCTGACGAGCCGGATGCGGTCTTTAAAAATTACGTCGACCGGTGCCTCAGGGAAATGGGGTATGAGTTGATCGGGTGGCAGTAGCATAATAATTGACAAGGAAAACCCTCGCCATGACCGGCTTGCCGTTCCATCGCCGGCAAATCTTTCTTGCGATGATCATCGCCCTGGTGTTGGCAGCAAGCAGATACGGCCCGAGCCATGTTACCAGCGCTACCTTTTTTAAAAAATCGGGTGACAATTCGATGGTTTCCATGTATTTTTGTTTGGTTTCCACCGAAATCCCAAACCGCCGACCGCCGGTTGCACCCGATTCACCTATAACTCGTATTCGGCAAGACCCACGAATGGAGAAAAATCATGGCTTATCGTTACGATCCCCCGGACAATCTGGTTTCCCTGATTGAAGGCAGCGTCGCCAAATTTGCCGACAACCCTCTGTTTGGAACCAAGAATGCTGCCGGTGAATACGAGTGGGTAACTTACTCACAGGTAGGCCGGCGGGTAGACCATCTTCGGGGCGGGCTGGCCCGCATGGGAGTGAAAAAAGGAGATGCCGTAGGCATCATCGCCAACAACCGCACCGAATGGGCGGTCTGCGCGTTTGCCACCTATGGTTTAGGCGCGCGCTATATCCCCATGTATGAAAAAGAACTGCCCAGGATATGGCAGTACATCATCAATGACGGCAATGTTCGGCTGCTTTTCGTCGCCACGCCCGAGATCCTCGGGCAGGTAAACGGTTTCAGGGAAGCAACGCCGGGACTGGAAAAGGTGCTGCTCATCGATGGCCAGGGCGAGAACACCATGCCGGCACTGGAACAGATGGGCCAGGCCCACCCGGTTCCCGCCGTCCACCCCACCTCCCAGGATATCGCCGTGCTGATCTATACCTCCGGCACCACGGGGGATCCCAAAGGCGTGCTGCTTTCCCACGGCAACTTTACCACCAATTTCCAGGCCGGAGGCGCCCTTTTCCCGGAACTGGGCCCCGACAGCCGCAGCCTGTGCATCCTACCCTGGGCCCACTCCTTCGGCCAGACGGCCGAGCTGTACAATCTGATTCACTTCGGCGGCTCCATGGGTTTCATGGGCGACGTGACCACCCTTGCCGCGGACATGGGCAAGGTGCGGCCGACACTCCTGGTGGCGGTTCCCCGGGTCTTCAACAAGATCTACGACGGCCTGTGGGCCAAGATGAACGAGGCCGGCGGATTGGCCAGCGCCCTGTTCACCATGGGCGTCGACAGCGCGCGGAAGCGCCGGGAACTGGCCGAGAAAGGCCAATCCAGCTTTCCGACCAACCTGAAGTTCAAATTAGCCGACAGGGTCGTCTTCCGAAAAATCCGCGAGCGCTTCGGCGGCCGGCTGACCACCGCCATTACCGGCAGCGCCACCATGAACGTGGAAATCGGCCATTTCTTCAGCGACATAGGCATTCCGGTCTACGACTGCTACGGCCTGACCGAAACCACACCCGCCGTGACCATGAACTGTCCGGCGGCCCACCGGCCGGGCAGCGTGGGCCGGCCCATCGACCAGGTGACGGTGGAGATCGACCAGCTGTTCCTGGACGAAGGCGCCGACGACGGCGAGATCGTCGTCCATGGCCCCAACGTGATGCGGGGTTACAACAACAAACCCGACGCCACGCGGGAGGTAATGACCACCAACGGGGGATTCCGCACCGGTGATCGCGGCCGGTTGGACGAGGACGGCTTTTTGTTCATCACCGGCCGCATCAAGGAGCAGTACAAGCTGGAAAACGGCAAGTACGTTTTCCCGGCTGCCATCGAAGAGGAAATCAAGCTGCTCCCCTGGGTGGAAAATGCCATGGTTTACGGCGATGGGCGGCCCTACAACGTATGCATGATCGTTCCCGATTTCGCAGTGCTGGGCAAGTATGCCAGGCAAAACCAGCTGCCTGAAGATCCTGCCCAGTTGGTGGCCAACCCTGCTGTTCAGAAAATGATTGCCGGCGAGATCACCGCATTTCTGAAAGGCAAGTTCGGGGGATATGAGATACCCAAGAAGTTCGTGCTGCTCCAAGAGGACTTCTCACTGGAAAACGGCACCCTCACCCAGACCATGAAGCTGAAACGGCTCAGCGTGCTGGGGCAATACCAGGATCAGTTGCAGGCCCTGTACAACTGAGATTTTACCTCCCGCTTGCTGCTGCGATTACGCATGAATCTGGGCCGACCGGTCCGCTGCATGTCATGTTGTCACCCGTCGCCGCTCCTGGCCGGTCTCTAAGCCTATACCTTGACATGCTGAGATCGAATACTTAATTGTTCTTAATTCGCTGGACAATTAATTTGACGGGACTCGACAACTACTCGGTGAGTAGGTAACATTGGTACACGCCGGCCTTTTTTTCCAGTGGTCGCAGTATTTGCCACAGCCGATCAAAAGGCCGGAGAGCCTCTTCTAACGCCGATGAACACCGCTGCCGGCAACACCCAACCAACGGGCTGCAGACCATGCCGCCGGCATTTGTATCCAAAGGAAACGATGATGACGAAATGGCTGCGACCCTTCGAACATACGATCATCCGCTCGCTGATTGTCATGATGGCCCTGATCATACTCATTTCCACGATCGAGCTGGGTTATCTCCTGGTCAAAGACATTATCAGCCCCCCGGTGTTCTTTCTTGAAATCGACGAATTGCTGGATCTTTTCGGATTCTTTCTGCTGATTCTCATCGGCATCGAACTGCTGGAGACCATCAAGGCCTACCTGCAGGACAAAGTCGTTCACTCGGAGATCGTCCTGGAGGTGGCCCTTATTGCCATCGCGCGCAAAGTGATCATATTGGACCTTAAAGAATACGACAGCACCGTAATCCTCGGGATTGCCGCATTGATCATCACCATTTCCGGGGCATACTACATCGTTCGCCAGAAACTTCGCATCGATCTGGCCAGTGACCATCCGAAGAAGCCGTGAAGCCGCACTGGGACGTTTCGGGTAAACAATTAGGACGTTTTTGGGAAAGGCCTTGGCATCAATGAAATCCTGGAAAAAAAGGGTACTTGTTATTGCGGCTGCCCTGATCGGGCTGCTGCTGGCGATTGTTTTGCTGAAGCTGATCTTCGTCGATTTCGTCGTCGATTTCTGGTGGTTTCAATCCCAGGGCCTGACCCTCTATTTCCTGATGCGACTGGCCTATCGTTACCTCGTTTTCATCTTTTTTGCCGCGCTGTTCTTCGGGATTTTTTACCTCAATTTCTGGATGGCATCGCGCGTTGTCGGTGTGGCCGAAAAATCCACGGACAAGAATGAAAAAAACCTGGTCAAGACCCTGCACAACGGGTTGCGGCGCATGTACCTCCCCCTCTCCGTCCTAATGGCGCTGCCCATCGCCGCGCCGATGTATACCCACTGGGAAGAGGCCCTGCTGTTTCTTTTCGGCGGCGCCAGCGGGACGGCCGACCCACTGCTGGGCAAGGATATCAGTTTCTATCTGCTTTCCCTGCCCATCTATACCCTGATTCAGAAAGAAGTGCTGGTGGCCTTCATCATTTTGCTGGTGGGCGTGATGTTTCTCTACTGGTACGAAAGTCGCCTTCTGGCCATTCAGGAGCGGGCGCTGCCGCGCAGGGCCCGCGTACACGTCAGCCTGCTGGCCCTGGCGACGGTGGCCATCATCTGCTGGGGATTCCTGCTCGATCGATACGACCTGCTTTACGAAACGGTCAATCTGCCGGTCTTTTTCGGTCCGGGCTACGTCGAGATGCGCATCGTTCTGCCGATGATCTGGCTGTCCGTGATCTTCCTGGCGGCCACCGGCATATCACTGGTGGTTAGCTTCAACCGCAAGGCGGGATGGAAGCTGCCGGTGGTTTTCGGTGTGCTTTTTGTGCTCAGCGTGATGGGTAAAAACGCTGATTTCATTAACGACATGGTGCGCAAATATATCGTCGCGCCCAACCAGATCGCCCGTGAACGGCCTTATATCGATGCCAACATCCGATCGACGCTGGCCGCCTATGGACTCGATGCCGTCCAGACCCAGGACTTCAAAACCCAATCGAAACCCGCCTTCGACGCCGACGACCCGGCACTGGTGCGCCGCCTGCAGAACATTCCCGTCTGGGACCGCGAGATGCTGGGCAGCGTCTACGAGGAACTCCAGGGCATTCGGACCTATTATTCGTTTCCGACCATCGACGTGGACCGCTACACCGTCGAAGGCAGCTACCGCCAGGTCTATCTGGGCGCCAGGGAGATCCAGTTTTCCAAGTTGCCCGAATCCGCACAGAATTGGATCAACCTCCACCTGCAGTACACCCACGGCCAGGGGGTGGTGATGATTCCGGCCGCCCAGGCCGGCGACGAATTCATGACCTGGCTGATCAAGGATATCCCGCCCCGTTCCGAATTCGGCTTGCCCGTCAACCGGACATCCATCTACTACGGGCTCGAGGACAAACCCTATGTGATCGTCCCCAATGACGCCGGAGAAATCGGCTCCCCGGTCGGCGATGATGAAGCCATCGTCCATTACGACGGCAACGGCGGGGTTCCCGTCAATTCGCTGTGGCGCAAGTTGCTCTTCTCCATGCACTTCAAGGACCGCAACATTTTTTTTACCGCCAAGACCAACGATCGCAGCCGCTTGCTCTTCCGCCGCAACATCCTGGATCGGATCACGCACATCACCCCGTTTCTGAAACTCGACCAGGATCCGTACATCGTCTCGACGACCAGATGGTCTGTTCTGGATTCAGGACGCCTATACGACCGCCGACAACTATCCGCTGGCCCCGGCGGTCGAGCAGGGATTCAACTACATCCGCAACGCGGTAAAAATCGTCGTCGACGCCTACCACGGAAAGGTCACCTACTACGTTTCCGACAGCACGGATCCCATCATCAACGCCTATCGCCGCATGTATCCCGGGGTTTTCCGGCCGCTGGCGGAGATGCCCCCGGACCTTCGCAAACACATTCGCTACCCCCGGGATATTTTTTTAACCCAGGTCGCCGTTTATGCCAAGTACCACCAGCAGGATCCGGAACGATTCTATCGGCAGGAGGATATCTGGGAATTTTCGAAAGTGCCCCAGGGCCGCGATCTGGTTCCGGCCAACCCTTACTACCTGACCCTGGATCTGATTGAAGCCGGGCCAAGATGATTTTCTGCTCTTTATGCCCATGGCGCCCTTTGGCCGCGACAACCTTCGGGCACTGATCATCGCCGGCAGCGACGGCGACAACTACGGCAAAATATTCGCTTACCGGTTTCCAAGGGACCAGCAGGTGTATGGTCCCGCCCAGGTCCACTCCCTGGTCAACCAGGACATCGTCATTTCCGAACAGTTTACCCTGTGGGATCAGGAAGGGTCCGAGGTGCTTCTGGGCAAGATGATCATCGAACCCACGGCCGGTTCGCTGCTTTATATCCAGCCGGTCTACCTCCAGGAGGAGGGCGCCTTGAAAATCCCGCAGCTGAAACGCTTGATCATGGCATTGGACGATGCCGTCGTCATGGCGCCCAGTCTGGAGGAAGCTGCGGTGATGCTGGAGGCGGAGCTGGCGCGAAAATCGGTCCGCCGGGATCGGAATGCCCAGACACGGCCGCGCTCCGACATGGACAACGGTTCGCCGGCCGACGAAAATACAACCCACCCGCGCCGGAGAAGCAGTTTGAAAGCGCCTGCAAACCAGCCGTCGGAGCCAGTCGAAAAAGGTGGCGGCAACCGTCCCGGCTGCCGCTGACACGTAACGGAGGGTGAATCCATGACCAAACGCATTCTCGTCGGCCTCGGAGGGACCCCATTTACCGTCGGTGGCCGTGAAACGGGCCGTGGAACTGGCCCATGCCCACGACGCGCACCTGACCGGGGTCACCATCGTCGATCTGGATCGCCTGCAAAAGGTCGGCCCCGTGCCGCTTGGCGGCGCAGCCTATGCGAAGCGCATGGCCCAGCGGCGTATCGACGTAACCCGGGAGCGCGTGGAAGAAGCCATCGCCGCATTCGAAAGCGCCTGCGCGGAAGCCGGTGTGAACTACACCGTCGAGCGGGAAACCGGCGATCCATTCGACCTGATGATATCCCACGCACGCTACCACGACCTGACCATTTTCGGGTTGAAAAGCCTCTTCGATTACGGCCTGACGGAAGAACCCAAAGACGCCCTGATCCGGTTGGTGTCCCAGGGGGTTCGCCCGATTCTGGCAGTATCGCCCCAGTATCGCAACATCCGCAAAGCCCTCGTGGCGTATAGCGGATCCATGGAGTCGGCCAAAGCCATGCGGCGCTTCGTGCAAATGCGGCTGTGGCCGGATGTGCACATCGACATCGTTCATTTTTCCACGGAAACCGACAAGGGAAAAGACCTGTTGGCTGCCGCGGCCGAATACTGCCGTGCCCACGGCTACAAAGCCGAAACACGAATTGTGGGTGAAGATGCCGATGCAGGCATCCTGGCCCACGCCCAGCAGACAGAGGCGGATATCATCGTTATGGGCAACAGCGTCCGCAGCCTGCTGTTTCGCCAGATCCTGGGCAGTGCGGCACTGGCCACCATCCAGAATGCCGATCGGCCCTTGTTCCTGGCCCAGTAACCCGAAAAGAAACCGCACGGGTCGCCGGCATATCCTTGCATCGCGCAAAAAGGGCGCCCCGCTTGAAAAGGTAAACCAACCATGCAGCGCACGGATTCCATAATTATTGGCCAGGTTGACGGCGCTGCTGCCGCTGATGATATTTGTCGGGTTGTGCACACGGGTACCGGCTGCAGTCGGCGGTGGTGCCGTTTTTATGTCCTGGGAATGGGTTCCCGGAATCGGCGTCAACCTCGACGTGGCCGTGGATGGATTGAGCGTGCTGTTCGGCCTGATCATTACCGGAACCGGTGTTTTCGTGGTTCTTTTTTCAGCCGACTACATGGCCGGCCACCGGCATTACGCCCGTTTTTTCGTCTTTCTGCATCTGTTTCTGCTCGCCATGCTCGGCCTGGTGCTGGCCGACAACCTGATCACCCTGTTCGTCTTCTGGGAGCTGACCACGCTGTTGTCGTATCTGCTGATCGGCTTCGACAACCAAAACGAACATGCCCGCAGCCATGCGCGTCAGGCGCTGCTGGTCACCGGCGGCGGTGGTCTGGCCCTGCTAATCGGGTTCTTGATGATTGGCGGAATCGTCGACACCTACCGGCTCTCGGCCCTTGCCGAGCAGGCCCGGTTCTTGCAGCGACATACGAATTACCTTTTCATCCTGGCAATGGTTTTAATCGGCGCCTTCACCAAATCCGCCCAATTTCCGTTTCATTTCTGGCTACCCAACGCCATGGCCGCACCGACGCCAATCAGCGCGTTTCTGCATTCGGCAACCATGGTCAAGGCCGGCATTTATCTGCTGGCCCGGTTTCATCCGGTTCTGGGCGGCACCGAGGCGTGGATGGGCACGCTGGTCGTTGTCGGCGGTGTAACGGCCCTGCTGGGAGCCGTTCTGGCCGTCGGCCAGTCGGATCTCAAACGCATGCTGGCCTACACCACCATCATGGCCCTGGGCATTCTGGTTATGTTTCTGGGTGGCAAGACCACACCGGCACTGACGGCTGCGGTCACCTTTCTGCTGGTTCACTCCCTTTACAAATCCGCCCTCTTTCTGGTGGTCGGCATCATCGACCACGAAACCGGAACCCGTGAGGTCGAGACGCATCGGCGGGTTGATTCGCAGCATGCCCATCACCACATTCGGCGCCGCCACCGCAGCCATGTCCATGGCTGGCTTTCCCCTGTTTCTGGGGTTCATCGGCAAGGAGATCATGTACGCGGGCGCCCTGACCGAAGAGATGTTCCCGGTTTTTGCCACCACCGCGGCAGTGCTGTCCAACGCCCTGATGGCCGCCGTTGCCGGCATGATTGTGATCCGCCCGTTTTTGGGACGTCCGCGACCGACGCCCAAAGCCACCCCACGAGGCACCCGTCGGCATGTGGCTGGGCCCGACGGCCATCGGCGCACTGGGTCTGATCTTCGGCATTTTCCCCGACTGGGTCGGACGCTGGCTGGTTCAGCCGGCCGTTGTCGCATTTCATCCGACCGTCGAACAGGTTCAACTGAAGCTGTTTCACGGATTCAACGAACCGCTGCTGCTGAGCCTCCTGACCCTGGCTCTGGGTTCGGGTCGTCTATCTGGTCAGGCGACCGATCACGACGCTGGACGGCTGACCGGATGGCATAGGCTGCCCGTCACCGGAGACCGGTTATACGAAATCGGAATGACCGCCACGGCACAAACCGCTGCAAGGCTGACCCGCTTTATCCAAAACGGCTCGCTGCATCGCTATCTGATTGACGATCATCGGCGTGTTCACGCTGGCCACAGCCGGCGTCTGGACCTTGAACGCCACAGCATTCCCCGCTCTACTGCACCTGCCGTCCCTGCCGATCTCACAGTGGCTGCTGGTTACCCTGATGGCAGCGGCCCTTGGTGTGGTGGTGGTCGCCCGCTCGCGCGTTTTGGCGGTTTGTGCCCTGGGGATGGTCGGTTCCGGTGCAGCACTCATTTTTCTGGTTTACGGCGCGCCGGATCTGGCCCTCACCCAACTGCTGGTGGAGACCCTGACGCTGATCATCGTTGCCGTCGTCCTGCTTCGCCTGCCGCCGCTTGATAAAACAGGCGTGGCCCATTCACCCGGGCGCTGGTTCGATGCCCTGGTCGCCGTGGGCGCCGGCACGCTGGTCGCCGTGCTGACCCTGGCGGTCACCGACGGACCGTTCGATCGGCAGCTGACCGCTTTTTTCGAACAAAACAGCGCGATTGCCGCCCATGGACGCAACATCGTCAACGTCATCCTCGTCGATTTTCGCAGCCTGGATACCCTGGGCGAAATCGTCGTGGTGGCCACGGCGGGTCTGGCCGGTTATTCCCTGCTGGCCAGACGGAGGAGGTAAACCCAAATCATGCCGTCATTCATCCTGCGCGCTGCCAATCGAATCCTGGTCGGGTTGATTCTTGTTTTTTCCGTCTACCTGCTCCTGCGTGGCCACAACGCGCCGGGCGGCGGATTTTCCGCGGCCCTGGTGGCCGCAACCGGTTTTGCATTGTTTGCCATTGCCGAAGGGCCGCAACCAGTCCGCATGGCCCTGCGCATCGACCCCCTCGTCTTGGTCGCCTGGGGGCTGTTGCTGGCCATCGGTTCGGGTCTGTTGGCCGTGGTTGCCGGACAACCTTTTCTGACCGGCTTGTGGTGGCCGGCGGATACGCTCGACGGTACCCCGGCGGTGGGCACCCCCCTGGTCTTCGATGTGGGCGTCTTTTTGGTCGTACTGGGAACGATTTTGACCCTCGTGCTCCACCTGGAGGAGAGTTGACATGGAGACCGTCCTGGCCCTGTTGACCGGAGCGATGGTGGCCGGCAGTGTATTCCTGATGCTCGGCAGAAATCTGATCCGTTTCATTTTTGGGCTGGTGCTGGCCAGCAACGCCGTCAACCTGCTGATCTTTGCCGCCGGCCGCCCGGACACCGCCCGTCCGCCGCTGATTCCAGCAAGGGTCGCTGCAGCCGGCGGGAACCGTCGCCAACAGTCTGCCCCAGGCCCTGATCCTGACGGCCATCGTCATCGGATTTGCCTTGCTGGCATTCATTTTCATCCTGTTCTTACGCGCCTACCAGCAGCTGGGAACCGTTGACACCGAGGCCATGACCGATTCCGAATCCGACAGCCAGGACCTTGCGCCGGCAGAAAGGCCGCGACCATGAGCGGATTGCTGGTTGCGCCGATCATCATCCCCTTCGCCGCCGCGGCCCTGGCGCTGCTGGGACGCCGCCGGCCGCTTTTTCAGCATGTCTCGGCACTGACCGTTGCCGCCATTCATCTGGCCGCCGGCGGATGGCTGCTCTACCGGGTCCACCACCAGGGTATTGCCGTCCTGCACGTGGGCGGCTGGCCGGCACCCTTCGGTATCGCCCTGGTTGCCGACCACCTCAGCGCACTGATGGTTCTGATTACCGGGGTCGTCTACGGGGCCGTTGTCGTCTATTCACGGGCTGAAATCACCGAGGATGATCGTCAGCGGGGCTATTATCCGCTGCTGCACATTCTGGTGGGCGGCATCAGCGGGGCATTTCTGACCGGCGACCTGTTCAATCTATATGTGTGGTTCGAGGTCATGCTGATGGCCTCGTTTGCCCTGCTGGTGCTCGGCAGAACCCGCGCCCAAATGGAAGGCGGCGTCAAGTACGTGGTGATCAACCTCTTTGCCACCCTGCTGTTTCTGACCGGTCTGGGGCTGGTCTATGGCATGACCGGAACGCTCAACATGGCCCACCTGCATCTCAAGCTACGGGCAGTTGCCGATCCGGGACAGGTGGCGGCCGTATCCGTGTTGTTCCTGACGGCCTTTGGCATCAAATCCGGCCTCTTTCCGCTGTTTTTCTGGCTGCCGGCGTCCTACCACACGCCGCCGGTAGCCGTATCGGCGATTTTTTCCGGCCTGCTGACCAAAGTGGGCGTCTATGCACTGATCCGGACCTTCACCCTGCTGTTTCCGTTCGACGACAACGGCGTCCAGGAGCTGGTCCTGGCGGCAGCGGCGCTGACCATGATCACCGGCGTGCTGGGTGCCGCCGCGCAGAGCGACATTCGGCGCATTTTGTCGTTTCACATCATCAGTCAGGTGGGCTACATGGTCCTGGGACTGGGATTATTTACCCCCCTGGCCCTGGCCGGAGCCGTGTTCTATCTGCTGCATCACATCGTGGTGAAGGCCAATCTGTTTTTGATCAGCGGCCTGATCCGGCAGCGCGGCGGATCATTCGCGCTGGCTCGTATCGGCGGCTTGTACGCCCGCGGTCTCCTTGCGCTGCTGTTTTTCATACCCGCTTTTTCCCTGGCCGGCTTTCCCCCCCTGTCCGGATTCTGGGCCAAAATGATCCTGATCCGGGCCAGTCTGGATGCCAACCATCTAATTTTGGCGGGCATCGCTGCGGCAGTCGGTCTGCTGACCGTCTATTCCATGACCAAAATCTGGAACGAAGCCTTCTGGAAGCCGATGCCCACGACCGAAAGTGCCATCGTTTCAAAGCCGTGTTTCCGTCTGGATGACGGCCCCGGTCGTGGCCCTGGTCTTGCTGACCGTGTGCATCGGATTGTGGCCGGAGCCGTTTTACCAGTTGGCCCGGGCGGCGGCCGAAGAGCTGCTCGATCCGAGGGCTTACGTATACACCGTTGTGGGGGAGATGCGATGAATCTGTTTTTTATCAACAGCTTTCTGGCTTTCGGCTATATGGGCGTGCAGGGGCAGTTTAGCCTGACCGGGTTTTTGGTGGGGTTTGCGCTGGGGTATGCGGCGCTGTGGATCACCCAGCCGCTGTATGGCCGGTCCCGCTATTTTCAACGCGCCCCCAAAACCGCGCGCTTGGTGGGTTATTTCTTGATGGAGTTGATCCTGTCCAATCTGCGGGTGTTGTGGGACGTCGTCACCCCCAGACACATCAGCCGGCCGGGTATCATCGGTATCCCTTTACGTGCACAAACCGAAATGGAGATTCTGCTGGTGGCCAACCTGATCTCACTGACACCGGGAACACTCAGCGTCGACCTTTCCGAAGACCGCCGCACCCTTTACGTGCATGTCATGTTTCTGGACGACCCGGACCGTTTTCGGCAAGGCATCACGGACGGGGTGGAGCGACGGGTGTTGGAGGTGATGCGATGATCGTCGACGGCCAGACAGTGGTTCAGATCGCCAGCCGATTGGCGCTGGCGCTCTTGATCGTCAGCATGGCGCTGGCGTTCATCCGGCTGGTACGGGGGCCGCAGGCGGCCGATCGCGTGGTGGCGCTGGACCTGATTTCGGTGCTGATCGTCGCCTTTCTGGCGGCCTATGCCGTGCATGCCGGCGACACCTCGTTTCTGGATGTGGCCATTGCTTACGCCCTGGTCGCCTTTCTGGGAACCGTGGCCTTGGCCCGATTTCTGATGCGTTCCCGGGGGGCGGTCCGCGACCAAGCGCAACCGCAAGGGAGGACAAATGCTGAGCGCCATCATCGCGGCCACCCTGTTGATCGTCGGCAGTCTTTTTTGCCTGGTTGCCGCCGTGGGCATGCTGCGGCTGCCGGACACCCTCATTCGCATGCACGCCGCCACCAAGGCCGGGACCCTGGGTACGGGGTTTATCCTGGCGGCGGAAGCCGTGGCGGCCGACGAACTGGGTACGACCATCAGGGCCGTGGCCGTCATCGTGTTTCTGCTGTTGACCGCACCGGTGGCCGCCCACCTGATCGGCCGTGCCGCCTATCACCGCGGCATCCACCTGTTCGATAAGACCTGGATCGACGAACTCGGTGAGACGATGGAAAACACCGAAGACGACCCGGAGAACCGGCTAGCCGGAAACCGACGGAGCCCCGTTAGGCAAGCTGACGATACATGGCGTGTCGGTAACGTTGCACTCAGGGGACTACCCAAAGGGCACCATCGGAAAACTGATTGATCAGATACCGACTGACACTGCCGGTAAAAAACTTCTTGTCCATTCCTCGCCGTCCGATGACCAGCGTGCCGTATTTACCCTGCCGATAGGCCTCTAAAACGGCTTTGCCGACCCTGAAGCCGCCCTCCTTGACTTCAATATGGATCTGACTGTCTTGGAACCCTGACTCCGCGAGTTTTTTTCGTGCGTGGGCAAAAAACCGGTCGATACAGGCTTGGTCTCCCTGTCGGATGATGGTTTCGAGTTCCGCGGAATCGGTGTCCGCGAAGTCAATCGGGCAAAAGTCCTTTAGGCGGGGGGCCACATGAAAAAAGGACAGGTTTACATCGGTGTTGCCCCCAAGTATGAATGCCAGGTGATCAACGGCCCGCAGCGAGCTCTCCGATCCGTCAACGGCAACCATCACCGCGTTGGATGCACTTTTTTCATCGACCAGCCAAACGGGGATCAGTGGGGAGTTGTCGACGACATTGGCGCTCACGCTGCCAAGGAAGGTTTCCGCCAATCCGGAGAGTCCTCGGCGGCCCAGAAGGATGGCGTCAACCTGCTTGGCTGTGCCGTATTCTAAAATGTCTTTGGCCGCACCGGACTTGCGGGGCAAGGTCAGCAGTTCGATATCGGCGTCGGGAACACCCCGCGACATCAGCAGCGCCTTGTATTTTTCAAGCAGGGCCTGTGCCGACTGTTCATTTTTATGCATCAGCTTTTTTAATTGGGCATTGGCCCCGGGTTTGGTTCTGGCCTCGTCCAGCAGGTACTGGGAGATCGTGGGCTGCACGTGAAACAGAACAAATTTTGAATCATTCACTGTTTCACGGAGCGAGGCCGCATACCGCAGGGCATTTTCCGAATGCCGGGAGTCATCGACGGCGATCAATATTTTCTTTTCCATGCGCTTATCCCCTAAATGGCAATTTTATGTGTCTGGCACAACGAAATCAAATTATGTGTAAAAAGTAAGGCCCGCCCATTAAGGTGTAAAGGGCATAGCCGAAAAAAACGGAGTTGCTGAAGGGGCTTGATCCTACCACCCCCCACCTCCACCACCCCCGCCTCCCCCACCTGAAGATCCGCCCCCGCCGATGCCTGACGACGATCCCGGCGCACTGGACGAGGCAGAGACCGCGCCGGCAAAGGATCCGCCCAGGTTGGCGGCCAGGCCGGTGAAGGGGGTGCGACCACTGTACCAGGACGGCGTGTGATGGCGGCCGGATAAGGGGTCGACAGCCGCCCTGGCCAGGACATCGGCAAACTGCTCGTTCCAGTCATTCTCAACCCCAAGGGCCATCGCACAGGGCAGCAATGCTTCGAAGTGTTCGGGGGTCCGGTCCGGCGGGTTGAGCAGGTTCAATCGGTCTTTTTCCGCCACTCGCATGTAGAGCTTCAAGCCCTCGATGTCGTCCATCAATCGTCTGCCGGCCAGGGTCGGGGCCTTGAGCAGGTGATAGAAAACGATGTTGGTGGCCACAATGCCCATGAACAGGATCATGTTCGGAAATCCGACGGCCGAGGCGAGAACGCCGATGCCAACGATTTCACCGCCGACAAAGGGAATGGCGAACAAGGTGATGGCCGTCGCCCCGGCAACCTTGCGGCTACGCCAGGCAGCGATTACCGTGGTGCCGAGGACATAAACACCGGCGCTCCAACCGGACAGCCAGACCATCATGAACATGGCCACGGGAACCAGGGAAGCGGTCAGGACAATCCCTCCCAGCGTCAGTATCGAGATGGCGATTCCGGGAATGAAATACCGGGTGTTGCGCAGAAAGTATGCCTTTTCGTATTCGCCGCTCAGGCTGGTGCGAAGGGCTTTGACGGCAGCCCCCACACGGTTGTGTGACGTCTTTTTCAAGGCAATTGCTCGTCTTCCCGGCGGAAACAGGTGTCGTGCGACCTTGGCTTCTCCTGGAGACAGAGAGGACGATTGGCTGCCGGTTATCTTAAGAGAATAGTCACCGTCGCTGTCTTCGGCAATGGTTAAAAACCCCTTGACCGCCATGCTGACCACGGCCACGGCCAGCGCCTTCTTGTCAAACCCCATCTGTTGAACAAAACGCATGCCTGCCGGAGAGATGCCTTCGGGCAGGACGTAGCGCGGAATGATGGCGCCTCCGATCGGATCCCGCCCCACCTTCAGCCAGGCCGTCGCGTAGTAAAAGAGAAGAAGGATCAGGCCGCATATAGCCACCACCAGCCCGCGATTGTCCCCCAGCAGATACCCGATCTTCTCGGCCGTGTCCGGCTGGTTCACGACGCCTTTGGGCCAAGCCACCGCAATGGTCAAGCCCTCACGGGGGGCCAGCGCGCGGGTCGTGGCGAATCCTATATCACCGGCGGTTTCGTCAATCGCGTAATCCTTGCCGTCCGCGCCGACCGGGCCGGTGTAGGCCGCATACTGGGTCACCTCGGCCCCCGGCGGCAGCTGGACGACCGCCCGGGCTGTTTCGATGACAAAATCCCATCCGTTGCCGGTGACGTTCCAGTACAGCTCATCGTATTCGTCGAAAAAGCCGATCTGCCGGTCGGTACGGTAGCTCAGCGTGTAGGTGGTTTCACCGGGCTGCAGATACACCTCTTTGTTGCCTATGTAGACCCGCATGCCGTTGGACTGCTGTTCGGTGTGATAGGCTTCCGGCCGGTTGTCGCGAAGCACTTCCAGCACCTCGAAGCGAACCACGACCTGGCTGCCGCGGCTGTTGCGGTAGTGGGTGGGAAAATCCCGGTAGATGCCCCGACGGATCTTCTTGCCGGCAGCGACGACGCGAATGGTTTCGGTAACCACCACATCGCCGTCGGTCATGATGTCGATCCGGCTGTCGAAGGAGAGGATGCGCTCCTGCTGCGCGTGAATGCCGATAGGTGTGAGAATAACACTCAGGCAGATGATCAGGAAGATTGTTTTTAGTGGGTTCATCATTTTACCTAATGTGCCTTTTTAAACTGGGCGGCATTTCACATGGTACCATCCATTAAGCCGCTGCTTATTGATAGCGTTCCCTCGCCCCTATGGGGAGAGGGACAGGGTGAGGGGATTTAGATGCGATTACGTCTAAGATCCTTTGCAACAGCGCCTCGCCCTCGGTCAGTTCCTCATGGTTCCAGGACCGCACAACCGCAAAGCCCTTGGATTGAACCCTCCCCGCCGCAAGCGGCGAGGAATGCGCTCGCTATCGCGGTTCAAAATTTCGGTACGAACCTCGTCTTCTTGAACTTGGGTTACATGCTGTACGCCGTCTACTTCAATCACAAGTTGACAATCAAGACAGATATAGGAACCAACCGGGTGTTGACGCCGAAACTTACAACCGGCAATCGCTCGATTGCGCAGCAACTGCCACAGGCGGCGCGGCATCTGTCTTATTTTTATTCAGCTGTCTGGCTATGTCTTGCAATGGATTCATTGCCTGTTCGATCACCCCTCACCCCGGCCCTCTCCCCTCAAGGGGCGAGGGAGTGGTGTTGGTGCGCCTGTTTACCAGATCTTGCTCTCTCGGATTCTTGACCAACCCTTTAGACCACTCCTCGATCCCTTTTCATCTCAAACAACTGCTAAGAAATGAATCTGTCATCAAAACGAAACCTTCGGCACCGCCCGATCCCCCGGATCCTCGATTTCGAAAAATTCGGCGGTCTGGAAAGCAAACCATCCGGCCACCAGGTTGCCGGGAAAGGACTCGATGGCGATGTTATAATTGCGCACGGTACCGTTGTAGTAGCGCCGGGCCAGCTGAATCTGGTCTTCGATTTCCGACAACTGGTGTTGAAGATCTTGGAAATTCTGATTGGCCTTGAGTTCGGGGTAGCCCTCGGCCACGGCAAACAATCGAGCCAATCCGCCGGTCAGGGCGCTCTCCACCCGCTGTTTTTCCGAGAGGTCGCCGGTTTGCATGCTCTGTGAGCGCAGTTCAGTCACTTTTTCCAGCAGGTCACGCTCATGGCCCATATAGCCTTTGACGGTTTCAACCAGGTTGGGAATCAGGTTGGCGCGTCGCTTGAGCTGGACGTCAATGCCACTCCAGCCCTCGCGCACCAAGTTGCGCAGACGAACCAACCGGTTGTATAGAACGATCAGCAGCGCCGCCAGCAGCCCGGCACCCCCCATCAGCAAAAACAGTATGGACATGTTGCCCTCCCTTTTGTGTCGATAGTTTTCTTATCGCCGCCTGTCGGGAAATATCAAGCCTGAATACTACGTACCCACCAAAACACTCGTTTCTCGAGCATCCCTTGTGCCATATTGATCGGTGCCGGAAAGCAATGCGGATGCAGGGAATTCTTGTTCTCATGCACAATCCTTCAATTTCAACTGACACTATACACGCCACTAAGGTTTTTCAACCGGGAAAAGAGTAATGAAAAAATCTTCAGACTGCCCAGCATCCTGTTGGATCGACTATCCTATGCCCCACCGCCATGGATGGCCACCGTCAAGGCATTGAAGATTCCCCGCGGCAAGCGGCGAGGAATGAACTCGCTATGGCGGTTCAGAGGCAATAAACCCGAGTCCTTCTGGTCTCTGGTGATTGGCCCCCTGGCCGTTGCGGTTGTGGCCGGGATGCCTGCCGATCCCAAGATTTAACAAGGGTTGAAAACACAAGATAGCTTCAATCTTTTTGACATTTTCTATCAAAAAAACACAACATGGCAATGACAACGGCAATTCACCCGACAATGCAATATATTGGTTTTTATACGTATTTGTATTATAGTGAGCTTTGCCGGTCTATCACAATACTGTTCCAGAAATTTTATACTGTTTCAAACACGGATGGCATAATAAATTGGGAGGCGTATTGAAAATGGGAAAAATTGGAACGATACTGTTCATAGTAGTTATTGCCTTCACGATCGTCTCCTGTTCCGGCTCGAGCAGCCAAATGATCCCGACCCATATGGAAGAGAAGCACGTGGGCAAACCGATCAAGGATGTGCTGATTATTGCTATTTAAGACAATCAGGAGATCAGGACAATCCTTGAAAAACATTTCAAGGACTGGCTCAATGCAAAGGGCGTTGAAGTTATTATAAGCGCCAACGTGCTAGCTGTCGAAATGGGTGTCAAACTTGAAAAAGAGGACATTGTCGATGTTGTCGACAAGTATGAAAACGACTCTATCTTGATAACCCGTATAGTGGGAATGCAGGAGACCGAGGTGTTCAGCCGTGACAGGCCGCGGTATTTCTATAACTACTACGGCTTTTACAATTAAGGTTTTGCATATGTCACTTGGCCCACCATTTACGGCGAAAAGGTGACATTCAGTCTTGAAACCGGGCTTTACGACGTGGCGACAGAATCGCTGATCTGGGCGGGTGAATCGCTGGTCAAAAATCCGAAGACCACCGGGCAGGCGATTGGCCAGGTGGTTGATATGGTAATGAAAGAACTTGAGAAAAACGGTTTGCTGCCCAAAACGCCGTAGCACAAAGCCGATTTACTTTCCTAAGTATAAGGTAGAAGGTCCAGAACCTGTCAACGATACTATTGGTTGGATATGAAAAACACGCCTCATAATTTAGTCATGTCGGCCCTATATGGGGGGCGCCGAGGTGAGAGACCGCCGGCCGGCAACCCCACATCAATCATTTGCCACGCGCTAATGGATGCTGCCGGAGTAGGCTTTCCCGAAGCCCACCAGGATGCAGAAGCCATGGCCACACTTGCCCTCACCGGATACGAATTGGTTAGCTTTGATACAGTGATGCCCGAATTCAGCGTTCAGCAGGAGGCCGAGGCCTTGGGTTGCAAGGTTGATTGGGGCCACCGCGACATGATGCCCGATGTAAAAGAATCTCCCTATAAAGACTTCCACAATCTTGAGATCCCGCACGACCTCCTTGAAAAACCTTCCATGCGAGTAGTGCTCGACGCACTGTCGATACTTAAACGTCAAATGGGTGATCAGGTGGCCGTGGTTGGCAAAGTCATGGGACCATGGACAATCGGTTACCACCTGGCTGGTGTTCAGAATTTTCTCATGCAGGTGGGCCGGGGTATCCGGGATGCCGAGGCCAAGGAGGCGGTGGAGCGGGTGGGTGACCGCATCTCCCTGGTAGGCAATATTGACAATGCCAATGCACTGTTCACTGGCACGCCTGAAGATGTATACAAGCAAGCCCGCTATGCTATTGAATCCGGAGTGAACATCATTGGGCCCGAATGCGCCATTCCATTGAAAACCCCAATCGAAAATCTCAAAGCTATTTCCGAGGCGGTTCGGGAAGGATATTAACATTTGTTTCTTGCCAATAAAACAACTTGCATCATTTGTATTACGACCTGAAGTGATGCCCGATCCTGTGCATGGCAATTTTGAGAACAATGAATTGTCAAAGTTAATGCGGACTGTTAAGCTTGGAATATCCAGGTGCTCGTATTTGAATAATTCATCGGCCTTGATATAATTTTAACCAAAATTCGCGGCCTCATCCTTGATGATTTATTGGCCTCTATTTAAGAATACGTGCCATCTTCTCACTCAGCTTTTCAGTGGCCCAAATGGTCATCAAAAAATACAGATCGATATCTTTCCCTAAAAAATATTTCTCAAGTCCTTTAGAACCTAATGCTTTACTATTTATCAGCCCACCAATCGTACTTATTTTTAATAATAGATTGAGTAGGTATTGCAGGTAGATCTTCATTGGATAGATATGATGCACTGAACGAAGATACTTAAAAAAGGATTCTCTTAGATGAGAATTGATTGGCAAATGATACATCGTAGCAACCCAATTTTTCTCAACCCCGAATAGATGGCGGTCGACACCCGCCTCTTCAGCGATTCTTCTGGGTATAGGTCGATCATAGCTATTATGTAGCCGCCAGGGTTCCATTTCGGGGGAGTGCGTAATTTCTGCAATATCTTTAATATTCGTCGCTAAAACTCCGGGTAAAGGGATATTTATGAACCCGCTTTTCAATCTCATTTCAGAGCAAAATCCAAAAGGATGATTGGGAACTCTTACTTCGGCCAGATGGCTGTCCGGGATGTTTGAATCCCATACCGAATCGCCATGGTGGCCTGAAAATACAACCCCGGCATTGCAATTATCCTCAATATATTTGGCCATCAAATGCAGTCCCACCTCGGACCATGCTCCGGAATTGTGTTTAGGGTAGGTTGTGGACAGGAAATATAATTCATCCTCTGAAATAGTTTTTCTTTTATTATCGAGGAACAATACATTGCACCCCAACTTTTTTGCTATTTGCTTCGCCCCAGCCACCTCATCGACTTTAGCAACCCTTTGGATGGTATGTTTCATCCGACTTGCAATGAAAACAGACTTGACGCCAATCTCTTTTACCAGAGCAGAAACCGCGGTTGAGTCATAACCCATCGATATCATAGAGAATGGATTAAGGACGATTCTTCTTTTATCACTATCATAGTTGTTTCTGTATTTTTTAAGAATATCATTAATAAATGTTAAGCATTCACCATACGAATTGATTGTTTTCTTTTTGTAACGATATTCAAATTCTATCTGTCCTTGATCATAAATGATGTTTTCATGAAATACTTGATAAAAGTTTTTTATTTCTGGATGAATAATAGTAAACTCTCTGTTGTATTGGTTCCTGCTCATACATGCTGAAAGGCTTTCTTGCTTGTAATTATGATTTGAATCCAGCTTTGCGCCGGTATACGCCAATAGAAGAATCAAACTATTTGAAAAAAGATAATTTCTTTTAAATTTACAGAACAACATTCGATCAATCGAGCTCGCAGATGTAGAAATATAGACATTTCCATCCTCAAGCTTTATTCCGCTACCAAAAAAATTTTGGCTTCGGTGAAAGTTTCCCTCTTCAAATTTACCGTCCCAAACGCCTTCTACCATAAAATTATTTGTACACTCCACTGAAGGTCCATGGGTGACTTCAATTGTATTTGAAGTTCTATTAATTTTTGCAATCCAGGCTAATTTTGGCAGGGATTTCTCGAGATTGAAATGAAATTTATATTCCAATCCAATACCTCCTAATCGTTTTATTTAGAATATTTTTTATCGAGTTCATTCATCTTCTGTTTATTAATGAGAAGATATACAAAGCCGATGCAATATAATGTTAATGTGAATAATTCAAAAAATTCTTCTGCCCAGCGCAGTTGTTCAAGAGAGACAACCGGTACCCTAAAATAATCTCCATCTCCGAGATCCGTAAAAATATACAATGCATGGAAAACGTATCCAAAGATGAATGAAATTTTAGTTTTGGTTGGTGGATGCTCAATGCGAGTAACAATATACAATGCAATGCCTGCAAATATGAATTGAAATATTTTTAAGTGATCATCATTCGCAATCCCATGTTTCTCAGTTAATTCGTGGATGGCAAAAATCTCGTCAATTGCAAGAAATGACAGGCCAGCGGCAGCAGCCAACCAGAAATACAATTTCCAAGATTTTTTCGATCTTTGGGTAGCAATAAGCAGAGTCGACAAGCTCAACATCCAAAGTAGGGAACTAGTGAAATACTCTATTGGTGAACGATCAATCCATGGCGGTATTGTGCTTTTTATTTGAAAAATAGTTGCACTGAAAATAAAAAAAATAAAATATAACTCTACGTATATGAATTTCATTTTTAGACACACTAACTTTACCAGTAAATTGATTTGATCCTCACTCGGAAATTGAAAAATGGGAATGGCTATCTATCCATCTTACGAAAGGCTTTATCGATTTTATCGAGAATAAAGTCGAGATCTTCTTTGGTATGTGCAAAGGATAATAATGCTGGGTGTGCGTGTGGAAGGTAAACACCATCTAATAAGAGCCTCAATGAGAATTCCATGCTTTTTTTAACATTAGCTGTCAGTGAATCACGTTTATTTTTTATTGTCTTATTCGAGAAATAGATGCTGAACATTGATCCGCAACCCGTTACCTGAATAGGAATTTTATTTTTTTCTGCGATTTTTTTGATATTGCTCCGCATGTAATCTCCCATAGAATTGATATAGGGGATTACTTCCCCTCTCTCCAACTCTTTTAAGACTGCTAAACTAGCCATGCAGGATACTGGGTGGCCCGTGAATGTTCCAGATTGAAATATTTTTTCATCCAAATCAGAAGGTTCCTTGGTTGGCGTGACAACGCTTTCCATTATACTTCTTTTTCCACCGAAACTACATATCGGGTAACCACCACTAATGGCTTTTCCTATAGCGTGCATATCCGGTTGTATTTGGAAATATTCAGCTGCGCCACCCATTGCTAATCTGAACCCTGTAACGATTTCGTCGAATATCAAAACGATATCAGTCTCAGCGGTTATATCTCTGATTGATTTTAAAAATTCATAGTCACTCGGAACACAGCCTAACATAAATCCGGTGACAGGCTCCAACACAACTGCAGCAATATCGTATGCGTGCGCTTTTAATATAGCAATTGATTTTTCAGTGTCGTTGAAAGGTAAAATCAAGATATTTTCGAGATTGCTCTGCGGGACACCTGCCCAGTGCATTGATGGGATTGGGTTGTCAGGTGTACCATCAACTCGAGCAGTACTTGCCAGTAACAAATCTTGGGAACCGTTGAAATGACCTTCGAATTTAGCTATTTTCTTTCGTTTGGTATACGCCAATGCTGCTCGCAGGCACATATGGACTGCTTCAGAGCCTGAATTTGCGAATCGAACCATTTCCATAG
>CAVQUU010000039.1:0-31231 GCA_963716825.1 uncultured delta proteobacterium | reverse complement strand
CCGAACCCGACCGACCGGAGAGCCCCACGCACTCGCCTTTGTCGATATCAAGGCTGACCGGACCGACATCGTGGATAAAAAGCTTGTCCACCCGCAAGCGGGGGACTAACGGTTTTTCCATAGGCGTAGATGCACCATGAGAACGGAAATGGCCGCAGGCGTCATGCCCTCGATGCGTGATGCCTGGCCCAGGGAGGCTGGGTGGACCGCGGCCAGTTTCTCTTTGAGTTCGCTGGAAAGGCCGTGAACGATCGTGTAGTCGATCGATTCCGGCAGTTTGATCTGCTCCAGATGTCTGAACTTGTCGATCTCCTGAAGCTGGCGCCGAATGTAGCCCTCGTACTTGATTTCGATCTCAACCTGCCGGGCCACCCGCTCTGTCGGGGGTGTTTCGGCCGGGGACAACCTGGCAACCGCGTCGTAATCCAGTTCAGCCCGCTTCAGCAGCTGGACCAAATGGATGCCGTTGTCGATGGGCGGTGTGCCCCGCTGGTCCAGGTAGGCGTTGACCGCAGGCAGCGGCTTGATCACCGCCTGTTTAATGCGCTGAATTTCGGCCTGTATCTGGGCTTTTCGCTCGCGATTGGCCTTCAGCGTATCGGCACTCTGCAAGCCGAGTTCGTGGCCGATCTCGGTTAACCGCAGATCGGCGTTGTCCTCCCTGAGCATGAGCCGGTATTCGGCCCGCGAGGTGAACATGCGGTACGGCTCGCGTGTGCCCCGGGTGACCAGGTCGTCCACCATCACAGCCATGTATGCCTGGCTGCGATCCAGGATAAAAGGCGGCCGTTTCTGGACCCTGCAGGCGGCGTTGATGCCGGCCCACATGCCCTGGGCCGCAGCCTCTTCGTAGCCCGATGTGCCGTTGATCTGGCCGGCCAGATAAAGGCCTTTCACCCGCTTGGTCTCCAGGGTGGGGCGCAGTTGAATCGGATTGATGAAGTCGTACTCGATGGCGTATGCCGGACGCATGATTTCCGCCTCCTCCAGGCCGCGGACGCGTCTGACCACCTGGGTCTGGACCTCTATGGGCAGGCTGTTGCCCAGGCCCGACGCATAGATCTCCTGGGTGTCCAGTCCCTCGGGCTCGAGGATGATCTGGTGGCGGTCCCGCTCCGGAAAGCGGACGATCTTGTCTTCAAATGAGGGACAATAGCGGGCCGGCACCCCTTTGATGATGCCGCTGTGCAGGGCGGACAAGTGCAGGTTTTCCCGCACCAGCTGGTGGACCTGCTCGCTGGTGTGCCCGATAAAACTGGGAACCTGGGGCAGCCGCGCCGGTTGGCCCGAGAAGGAGAAGGGGCGGGCGGGATCCTCCAGCGGCTGCTCGTCAAACTGGGAAAAATCGATGCTGGCCCGGTCCAGCCGCGGCGGGGTGCCGGTCTTCATGCGGCCCAGGGTAAAGCCAAGCGCCTTGAGATGGTTGGGCAGGCTGTAGGCGGCAAACTCCCCGGCCCGCCCGGCCTGCATGGTTTTGAAGCCGATGTGCACCAGCCCGGACAGAAAGGTGCCGGTGGCCAGCACCACGCACGGCGCCTGAAAACCGAAGCCGGTATGGTCCTCAACGCCCAAGACCCGGTCCCCGTCAACGATCAGGCGCTCCACCAGGGCCTGCTTGAGGTCCAGGTTGGGCTGCTTCTCCACCACGGCTTTCATGGCCGTGTGGTAGCGCCCTTTGTCGTTCTGGGTCCGGGTGGACTGTACCGCCGGCCCCTTTTTGGTGTTCAGCGTCTTGTACTGGATTGCCGTTTGATCGGCAATTTTGGCCATCTCTCCGCCCAGGGCATCGATCTCCTTGACCAGCTGTCCCTTGGCCATTCCGCCGATGGAGGGGCTGCACGGCATGGCGGCGATCTTGTCCAGGTCGATGGCCAGCAGCAGCACGCGACAACCCATGCGGGCCGCCGCCAGGGCGCCCTCGCAGCCGGCGTGCCCGCCGCCCACAACGATCACATCGTATGGTTTCGGGTAGACCCCCATCTATTTTCACTGCCTGAAAAAAATTAATGGCCCACAGATTGCCAATGCCCGTCTGGAAATGGTAGACTTTGTTTCCAGACGGGCACTATATAATTGCCGCGATATCGAGGTCAAGGACAGGATCGCCATGCACAAAAAACCATACCGGGATCTGAACACCTACTTTCGATCGCTGTTTGGTTGCCGGGTCCACAAGGTCACTGTCGACGCCGGACTGGACTGCCCAAACCGCGACGGCTCGATCTCCATTGGCGGATGCATCTATTGCAATGCCAACGGATCCGGGACCGGTGCCCATCGCCAGGGCGTATCGATCACGCAGCAGATCGAGCGCAGCAAGGCAAGAATCGCCCGCCGTTTCAAAACCAACAAACTGATGGCCTATTTCCAGTCTTTCAGCAACACCTACGCCCCCGTCGAACGTTTGAAAGCCCTGTATGACGAAGCCCTTGCCATCGAAGACGTGGTTGGATTGGCCGTCGGCACCCGGCCGGACTGTGTTGATCCGCCGGTGCTGGACCTGCTTGAGGGCTACACCAAAAAGCATCTCATCTGGATTGAGTACGGCCTCCAGAGCGCCCACGATCACACCCTCGCCCGGATTAACCGGGGCCACGACGTTGCCTGCTTCGAACGGGCGGTATCGCTCACCCGCAACCGCAACATCAGCATCTGCGCCCACGTGATCCTTGGCCTGCCCGGCGAATCCCGGCAGGAGATGCTCGAGACCGCCGATGCCATCGCCGCCATGGGTATCGACGGGATCAAACTTCACCTGCTGTATGTGGTGCGGGGAACACCCATGGAGACCCAATACCAGGCCGGCAGCTACCGCTGCCTGGGTCAGCGGGAGTACGCTGAATTGATGTGTGACTTCATCGAACGCCTGCCGGAGACGATGATCATCCAGCGCCTCACCGGCGACCCTCACCCCAAGGAACTGGTGGCCCCGGCCTGGTCCCTGCAAAAACGAGAGACCATGGACCTGATCCACACCCGCTTCAAAGATAAAAATACCTGGCAGGGCAAGAAGTTTTCGCGATAAGCGTTGGCCTTCGTTGCTCAACCCAACCGGCCTCCTATTCCCCCTATTTATATTTCTTGACGGATCTCTTTTTCTGATTTAAACATTTGTTTATATCATTTGTTTAAAACATCTGTTCCTATCCTTTCGTTCAGGAAGAAATTGCCATGACGCACACGTCCGATGAACGGTCGGTTAAAGAAAAGATACTCGATGCCGCCGGCGACGTTTTCGGCCGGGTGGGCTACAAGGCCGCCACGATCCGGGAAATTTGCCGTGCGGCCGGCGTTAACGTGGCGTCCATCAGCTACTACTTCGGCGGCAAAGAGGATCTTTACCGGACCGTGGTCATGGATCTGATCTCGCGGACATTTGACCGCTATCCCGTCGATGAAGGCACAGACGGTCAGTCCTCCCCGCAAGACCGTCTTCGGGCCTTTATTCACGGCGCCCTGCGGCGCCTTCTGTCACCCGGCGGGCTTTCCGGCTACCCGGGTAAAGGGCAGTTGGTGGCCCGGGAGTTGGCCGACCCCTCACCTTTCATGGACGACATGGTCAACGAATTCATCCGGCCCACCGCCGCCGTTCTCAGCGCCATCGTCTCGGAACTGCTGGGGACAGGTGCAACCATCAAGGACATCATGCGCTGCCAGATCAGCGTGATCGGCCAGTGTTTTCATTACGCCATGGCCCGCCCCATCGTCACCCGCCTGGTACCCATGGATTTCTCGGACCCGTCCATGATCGATGAATTGACCGATCATATCACGCGATTTTCCCTTGCCGGCATCGAATCGGTCCGCCATGGCATGCTCACGAGGAACGATCAACATCCGCAGGCCCCTCGGTAAACGGAGAACCGCAATGAAAAAGCGACTTCGCATCATTATCCCCATCGCCGTGATTGTCCTGGCTGTGATCGCCTGGAATCACTTTTTTAAAAAAGACGGCGGCACCGGGTGGATCCAATTGTCGGGCAACATCGACGTGACCCAGGTGGACCTGGCCTTCAAGGTTCCCGGCCGTCTCAGCCGGCGACTGGTGGACGAGGGGGATCGGGTCGGACAGGGACAGCGTCTGGCCGTGCTGGATGACACGGATCAGCAGCTTCAATGGCAAAAGGCCAGCGCCGATGTCGACTATGCATCGTCGGTGCTGGCGGAACTTTCAGCCGGCAGCCGTCCCGAAGAGATCAAGCGCGCCCAGGCCCGTGTCAGCCAGGCCCGCTTTGCCCTCAGCGAACTGCAAAGCGGCAGTCGGCTGCAGGAGGTCGCCGAGGCAGAAGCGGATCTTCATCGGGCTGTGGCTGACGAACGGACAGCCCTAAGCCAGCTGGAATTGGCCCGTGCCGATTTTACCCGTTACGAATCCGTGTTCAAAGATGGCGGCATCAGCCGACAGGCCTTCGACACCTATCGGGCGCAACGCGTTGCTGCCCAGAATGCCGCAGCGGTTGCCGCATCACGACGGCAGGCCGCTATCCAGCGCTTGAGCCTGCGGCGCGAGGGCAGTCGCCGGGAGCAGGTCAGTCAGGCCCGGGCGGCCCTGGACCAGACCGAGGCAGACTTTGCCTTGATCAAGTCCGGTCCCCGGCAGGAGGCCATCGATCAGGCACGGGCGAGAAAGGCCGCGGCCCTGGCCGGCTTGGCCATCGCCCGTCATCAACTGGCGGAGACTGAGCTCTTCGGCCCCTTTGACGGTGTCGTGCTCAGCACGTCTGCCGAACCCGGCGCCTACCTGAATCTCGGCACAACCGTTCTGACCGTTGGCGACATCCAAGGGGTCTGGCTTCGCGCCTTCATCGATGAAACCGACCTGGGTCGAATCAGGTTGGGCCAGCCTGCCATCGTCACCATCGACGCCTATCCGGACCGCCGCTGGAAGGGACGCATCAGCTTCATCAGCAGCGAGGCGGAGTTCACCCCCCGCTCGGTTCAGACATTCGAGGAGCGAACCAACTTGGTCTACCGTATCAAGGTCCAGCTGGACAATCCTGACGGCGTGCTCAAGCCGGGCATGCCCGCGGACGCAGTCATCGAGGCCGCCCCGTGAATCACCCCACCCGAGAGACGGCCATCCTGACCGAGCATCTGAGCCGGTCCTTCGGCGGACTGTCGGCCGTGGAGGATCTGTCCCTGTGCGTGAACCGGGGTGAAATCTATGGTCTGGTGGGGCCGGACGGTGCGGGCAAGACAACGACCTTGCGCATGCTGGCCGGCCTACTCGACCCTTCCAGCGGCCGGGCCCGGGTAGCCGGGTGCGACCTGCCAGAACAAGGTGCCGAGGTCAAAACCCACCTGGCCTATATGAGCCAGCGTTTCGGACTGTATCCCGACCTAACCGTAGATGAGAATATCAACTTTTACGCGGATCTCTACGGCATGTCCCGCCATGCCCGTGAATCACGCCTGGACGAGCTGCTGGATTTTTCCAACATGCGGCCCTTCCGCAAACGTCATGCCGGCAACCTCTCCGGCGGCATGAAACAGAAACTGCAACTGATATGCGCCCTGATCCACACTCCCGAGGTACTCTTGTTGGACGAACCGACCAATGGCGTGGATCCGGTCAGCCGCCGGGATTTCTGGCGCATCCTCTACCGCATGCTCAAAGGCGGAGTTGCCATCCTGGTCACCACGGCCTACCTCGACGAAGCCGAACGCTGCAACCGGATCGGACTGATGGACCGGGGGCGAATTCTGGTGCAGGACAGCCCCGAACAGGTTCGGCTATCCATGCCCATGACCATCCTGGCCGTGCACTGCGAGCAGTCCCGGCAGGCCTGCCGGATCCTCCGCCAACGTCTGGCCGATGCCGTCAGCGTAGACATCTTCGGCGACAGCATCCACATCGTCTGCCGGGATCCGGATCAAACCATCCGAGTGGCGAATACCCTGTTGGGAAAAGAAAATATCCTGATTCAGGAGATTCGCCGGATTCCCCCCAGTCTCGAGGATGTCTTTGTCAACAGGATCTCAGCGCCGCAGACAGACGCCCCCGCTCGACCGTCGGCAGAGAGCAACTCCCGCCCACGCGCTTCCGGACTGACGCATGAGGTCGGGGCGGTCCAGGTAGAGGGTCTGACCCGCCGGTTTGGTGATTTTGTGGCTGTGGATCGTCTCAACCTGAGCGTGTCGGCCGGTGAGATATTCGGATTTTTGGGTCCCAACGGCGCCGGCAAGAGCACCACCATCCGAATGCTCTGCGGCCTGCTCAGCCCATCCGGTGGCGGTGGCAGGGTAGCCGGCTGCGACATTGTCGGCCAGGCCGAGGCCATCAAGCAGCGCATCGGCTACATGAGTCAGAAATTCTCCCTGTATGAAGACCTCACCGTGTCCGAAAACCTCAAATTTTACGGCGGCATATACGGGTTGGAAGGCCAACGGATGTCCGAGCGGCAGGCCTGGGCCACCCGCATGGCCGGCCTCGAAGGCAGGGAGCGTATGCCGACGCGGCGGCTGGCCGGCGGGTGGAAGCAACGCCTTGCCCTGGCCTGCGCCATCCTGCACCGACCGCCCATCGTTTTCCTGGACGAACCGACCAGCGGTGTGGATCCCTTGAGCCGTCGACGGTTCTGGGACCTGATCTACGACATGGCCGATCGGGGCCGCACCGTTTTCGTCACCACCCACTATATGGAAGAGGCCGAATATTGTGACCGGGTGGCCATGATCAACCGGGGACGAATGATTGCCCTGGGCAGCCCCCGGGAATTGAAAAACCGATTGGTCGACGAAACCATCTTGGATCTTCGCTGCCCGCAGCCCCAGAACCTCATGGACGCATTGTCAGCCGTTGAGGGTATCCGGGACGTGGCCCTGTTCGGTGCCGGACTGCATCTGAAGGTGGACGACGCCGAAATCGCAGAGCGCCACATCCGCCGGCTGTCCGGCGACTTGGGTCTATCGGAAGTGAACCTGGCGAAAATCGTCCCCACCATGGAGGATGTCTTTGTCGCCCTCATCGAAAAAGAGGATCGCGACCAAATAATAAATCACGATAACCAAATTCAAAATTCCAATCTGGAAAAACCAAAATGATAATCAACGGTTGGTTTTTACGCTTACTTGAGATTTGGATATCGTAATTTTGAATTTATTTGAAATTTGGTACGTGCCATTTGTTGTTTCCGGATTATCCGGGATAATCGGTCGGCAAAGGAGAGCACAATGAAGCTGCAGCGTTTCATCGCCGTGGCCCGCAAGGAATCGATCCACGTGGTTCGCGATTGGCGCAGCCTGGTGCTGGCCATTGCCATCCCCATGCTGCTCATCGCCCTGTTCGGCTATGCCCTGACCATGGATCTCAAGCAAGTCCCCACAGCGGTCTGGGATCAGTCCCAAACGGCCCAGAGCCGTGAATTGCTCAGTCTGTTCGATGGCTCGGCCTATTTTTCTGTCGACCATTACAGTCAAGGGTATCAGGATCTTACCGACATGCTCGATGCCGGCGCTATCATGGTGGCCCTGGTGATCCCTGCCGATTTCGCCGACCGAACCCGGGCCGGCCAACCCATCGACATCCAGGCCCTGATCGATGGTGCCGACGCCAACAACGCTACCCTGGCCATTGGCTACGTCAATGCCATCGGCCGGATCTACAACAGCCGAATGCGGGTCGCAGCAGGTGTCGGTCGGGGGGGCGTCGGACAGGTATCGCTTGAACCTCGCGCCTGGTACAACGCGGAGATGGAAAGCCGCAATGTCATCATTCCCGGCATCATCGCGCTGGTGATGGTGGTCATCGCCGCCATGCTCACCAGTGTTACCATGGCCCGTGAGTGGGAAACCGGTACCATGGAGCAGCTCATCAGCACCCCCATCCAGGTCCCGGAACTGGTCTTGGGCAAGGTGGTACCCTATTTTGTTATCGGGCTGGCGGACGTGGCCATCGCCGTGGCCATGGGTCACTGGATTTTCGACGTACCCCTGCGCGGCAGCACCGGCCTGGTGTTTCTGTCGGCATCGGTGTTTCTCACCGGCGCCCTGTTTCTGGGCCTGTTGCTCAGCATCGTACTCAAGACCCAGGTGTTGGCCAATCAGATTGCGCTGTTCACCGGATACCTACCCACGTTGCTGCTCTCCGGTTTCGTCTTCGGCATATACAACATGCCGGCGGCGATCCAGGCCATCACCTTCATTGTGCCGGCCCGCTATTTCATCACCCTGCTGCGGGGAATTTTCCTCAAGGGGATCGGCTTGGAGGTCCTCGGCCTCAACGCCGCCCTGCTGACCATCTATGCCGCGGCAATGGTTTTTCTCTCACATCGCAAAATGAAACTGAAACTGGAAGAGTAGCGCATGATTCTGCGCATTCGACAGATGCTCCACAAAGAATTCCTGCAGATGTTCAGGGATGTGCGCATGCGCATGGTGGTGCTGGTCATGCCCCTGGTACAGATGACGGTGCTGGCCTTTGCCCTGACCACCGACGTGAAAAACATCAGTACGGCGGTAGTCGACCCTGACAACAGCCCGGAAAGCCGCCGACTGGTCGCCGAATTCACCGGTGGCGACTATTTCAGCGTCACCCATCGGCTGGCCACCGACAACGGGGTTCAAGAGCTGCTGGATGCCGGCCGGGTGAGGGCGGTTATCCGCATTCCGCCTCATTTTTCAGGAGACATCCACTCAGGCAAAGCGGTAACCGTGCAGCTGCTCGTGGACGGCACCTTGAGCAACGATGCGGCCGTGACGCTCAATTACGCCAGCCAGACCGTGGCCCGTTTCAACCAGCGAGGTGCCGCGGATCGGGCCGGCCTTGCCGCGACGGTTTCCGGTACCATGGAGATCCGCACACGGGCCTGGTACAATCCCAACCTGGAGAGCAAGTACTACTTTGTCCCCGGCCTGATCGCCGTCATGCTGATCCTGATCGGCCTGGTGCTGGCTTCCATGGCTATCGTGCGGGAAAAAGAGATCGGCACAATCGAGCAGGTAATGGTCACACCGATCCGACGGGTGGAGTTCATTGTGGGAAAAACCTTGCCTTTTCTGGCGACCGGCATGGTCACCATGACCCTGATGTTCCTCATCGCCCGTGTGATCTTCGGCATCCGCATCCAGGGTAGCCTGCCGCTGCTCTACGCGACGGCCACAATATACATTCTGGGAAATCTGGGCCTGGCACTGCTGGTAAGCGTCACCGCCCGCACCCAGCAACAAGCCCTGCTCACGGCATTTTTTATCCTTGTGCCCGCCATTTTGCTCAGCGGTTTCATCTTTCCCATCCGCAATATGCCGGAGGTCGTCCAGTGGTTCACCGTGCTCAACCCCATGCGCTGGTTCCTGCAGGTCCTTCACGGCATCGTGGTCAAAGGCGTTGGCATCCGCATCCTGTGGATAGCCATCGGCGCCCAGGTTATCCTGGCCACCAGTTTTCTCATTTTAGCCGTGTCGCGCTTCAGGAAGACATTGGAATAAGAACTCGTTTCAGGAGAAAAACGATGCAACGGTTATGGGTCATCATCATCGTGCTACTGGCCAGCGTCAATGTCGGCGCTGCTGCGCCGCTGACCATCGACGACGCCGTCCGTGAAGCCCTGGCAAACAACCCGCTGATCCATCAGGATTCGGCCTATCTGCAGGCGGCCGCCTTCGGTGAAAAGGAGGCTCGCGCGGATTTTTTTCCCAGGCTATCTGCGGCATACACGTACCAGAACCTGGCCGAATCGCCATTTGTCAATATTTACGGAAACCAGGTGATCACCAACAGCCGGGATCAGCACCACTGGGAGGTGGCCCTGACCCAGCCCGTGTTTTCCGGTTTCGGCATCAGCGCCCGTCACCGTCTGGCGGAGTTGGGCATAGAGACCCGAGAACACGAATTGCAGCAGACCCGGCAGTCGGTCATGCTGCAGACCAGGCAGCGCTGTTTCGACCTGCTCATGGCGGAGAGAACCCTCAAGGTGGCCGACAGCAGCCATGCAGCGCTGGCCGCCCATGAAGCCGACGTGCGCAAGTTCCATAAAAACGGGCTGGTTCCATTGAACGATCTGCTCAAGGCCCAGGTCGCCCGGGCCGATTCCCTTCAGCAGCGGCACCGGGCGGAAGCCAGCGTCAAGAACGTCCGGTCTGCCCTGTGCCTGCTGCTGGGAAGGGATTACGGAACCGATCTTGAGATCGTCGACATCCAGCCCTCGATGCCCCCGTCACCCGCATTGAACGAACAGGTCGAGCAGGCCCTGAGGGACAGGCCCGAAATTGCCGTGCTGAAGCAGTCCATTCAATCCAAGGAAAACGAACGGCTTCTGGCGAGAAGTGACGATTACCCCCGTATCGACCTGTTGGGCAAATACCAGCAAGACGGAGATGACCTGCTGGCCAGCAACAATGACTATTCCAACCAGTATAATGCCAGCCTGGGGGTTCAGGCCCGGTGGACCTTTTTCGAATTCGGAAAGACACGTGCCCGTTCGGCCAAGGTAAAAGCCGAACAACGGGCGCTGGTGCAGACGCTTGAAAAAATTCAGAACGACATACGACTCCAGGTCATTCAGGCTCGTCTCGACCTTGATGTGGCCGCCGAAAATATTGGAACCGCTCAACGCGCTCTGGACCAGGCCAAAGAGCACTGGCGCATCACCAATTTGCTCTATCAGCAGCAATTGACCACCTCCACTGAAGTGCTCGACGCCCGCAGCTACTTTGACCGTGCTGAGAGCGCCTATTTTAAGGCGCGGTATGGATATGGAACAGCCCAGGCCCGGCTGGCATGGGCCATGGGACAAAAGAAGTCGGATGGCGGACAGAAGTCTGCCGGAAATCATAGAGAGTTGACGCGAAGCACCGGGCGGTAGTAAGGTCAGCTTTGCCAAACCGACGGCGAACAGAGGAAAGCGAATCAATATGGGAGATTTTCTCTTCTGGTGGCAACACCTGCCGGAGCATATGGATCCGGTGATCCTGCAGATCGGCAGCTTCAAGTTGCAATACTACGGGCTCATGTACATCGTGGCCTTTGCAATCACCTATGGATTGGCGACCTATCGCCTCCGACGGGAAGACCGATTTCAAATTGATGAAGAGCAGCTCCAGGGGCTCATGACGGCCATGATCCTGGGCCTGATCGTCGGCGCCCGTCTGGGTTATGTGCTCTTCTACAACTTCTCGTACTACCTGCACCATCCGCTGGAGATTGTCCTGCCCTTTGAATTTTCCGGTGGATTCCGCTTTGCCGGTATCACCGGCATGTCCTATCACGGCGGGCTCATCGGCGTGGTCGTGGCGACAGTCATTTTCGTGCGCAAAAACCGGTTGGATTTTTTCGGTATGGCCGATCTCATCGTCCCCTGCATTCCACTGGGATATACCTTCGGGCGGTTGGGCAACTTTATCAACGGCGAACTCTTCGGGCGGGTGACGACCCATCCCATCGGCATGTTTTTCCCTTTTGCACCGGGTCCCGGCCGGCGGCACCCCTCACAGCTTTACGAGGCCTTTTTCGAAGGCATCGTCCTTTTTATCGTCCTGTGGACGGTCAAAAACCGAGTCACCACCCGGGGCGCCATGCTTGCCCTCTATCTCATGGGTTACGGCCTGGTGCGCTTTTTCATCGAGTATGCCCGCCAACCCGACGCCCATCTGGGCTTTATCTTTTTTTCGCTGTCCATGGGGCAACTGCTGTGCCTGGCCATGATGTTGGCTGGCGCGCTGTTGCTGCTCTATCTTAAAAAGCTTCAAGCACCCTCCCCCTGGAGGTAAAAGAGATCCCCTGCTGGGTCTTTGTGCTGATCATCACCGACTCGATCAAGGGTTCAGCCACCGGCTGCTCCGCCTGCCATGAGACGATAAATTTGGCACCGGACCCCCCGCTTTTATCCGATTCGGGCACCACATAGCGTTTGGTGGCCATGGCATTGAGGGGCAGGGGCTTTTCCAGAAAGTGTTTCAGGAACTTGCCGTCCGAGTCGTAATAATCCACCGCCGTCAAGGTGATGGCATGCTTTCTGTCCGTATTGCGGATGCTCAGCGTGGCGGCCAGGTAAAAGGGTTGCTCCCGGTCACCGCTGTAAATATGCGAATAGAGCGGCACGTATACGGTCTGCCCCTTGAAAAGGCGCATGTCCGCACCAGCTGTTCGGATGATGAAACCGCTCATGAGGGTCAGCAGGACAACTACGATCAATATGGGTTTGGTAGCAACAGGTCTGGACATCAAACGCCCTCCCTTGAAAGATAAATACACGCGGGTCGACAATTCAGCCTGAACGTATTTCTCTTTGTACCAGCATCCACAAGCCAAATCAATTGGGGATCTGCGGCAATCAATGTCAAGGATCCGAATCCATTACGCGCAAAAACTTGATTGTTGCCCCGACCGTGACCAAATTGGACCTATTGACAACTTCATACTGGAGGATCAGACCATGCCGGAAGTCACAACGACAATATCTCAAATTGAGGGTTCCACCGCCGCGCGCACCCGGATTCGCAAACATGAACTGGTAACCGATCGCCCAGCGGAAAAAGGAGGCGGCAACCAGGGTCCCATGGGTGGCGAACTGCTTGTGGCCAGCCTGGGTGGCTGTTTCATGAGCAATCTTATCGCCGCTTTCCAGGGACGGGGAATCGAGGCAAAGGGGCTTTCCGTCAGGGTCAGTGGCACGCTGGATGGGACGCCGCCCCGCTTCCAGAAGATGACCATGGCGGTAAAGAGCAATGGGATCGGTAGGGATCAGATGGAAAAGATGGTTCTGATCGCCGAACGGGGGTGCATCGTGGCCAATACGTTGAAGCAGTTCATGGATGTGGAAATTTCGATTGCCTAAGTTCCCCTATTCATAAATACGATGGCATTCCCAATCGGGCAATTGAAGCCTCCCCGCGGCAAGCCGCGGGGAGGCTTCACCGCAAGGATAAAAAAATCGATCTTCAGTTCGCTCGCTAACCCCGCCGCAAGCGGCAGGGAATGCGCTCGTTGTCGCGGTTCACTTTTTCGTTTTTTCCTTCAATGTTCGCCATTTTTTCAAACGCCCGGCAATCATCTTCTCGTAACCCCGGCCTGTCGGGAAATAAAACTGGCTGCCGGCGATGGCATCGGGCAGGTAGTCCTGGACGGCATACCCGTCCTTAAAATCATGGGCATAACGGTAGCCCTTGCCGTAGCCCAGATCTTTCATCAAGCCCGTAGGGGCATTTCTGATGTGCAGGGGAACCGGCAGCGCACCTTTTTCCCTGACCGTCTGCTTGACCGTGTTCCATGCCTGGTACACACTGTTGCTCTTGGGCGCCGTAGCCAGATAGACGGCCGCCTGGGCCAAGGCCAGATCCCCTTCCGGATGCCCTAAAAATCGAAAGGCCTCCATGGCCCCTAAGGCCAGACGCAGGGCAAACGGATCGGCATTGCCCACATCCTCGGAGGCAAACCGCACCATACGCCGGGCCACATACATGGCGTCTTCCCCGGCCTCCAGCATGCGAGCCAGCCAATACAGAGCCGCATCCGGGTCACTGCCCCGCAGGCTTTTGTGAAACGCGGAGATGATGTTAAAATGTTCGTCACCGCCCTTGTCGTATAGCAGCGCCTTTTTCTGCAGCGCGCTTTCCACATGTTCCAGGGTGAGCATTCGGCGAGAGCCCGTTTTTGGCGGGGATTCTGCCAGGGCCAAGGTGGCCGCCATCTCCAGGCTATTGAGGGCGCGTCGCGCATCTCCCGCTGCAATCTGGATCAAATACTTTCGGGCATCGACCGTCAGACCTAAATTCAATTCACCCAGTCCGGTCCGCTGGTCTTCCACGGCCCGGTCGATCACGCGGCCCACAGCGTCCTCGTCCAGCAGGTCGAGGGTAATCACCCGGCAGCGGGACAATAATGCCGAAATCACCTCGAAGGACGGATTTTCCGTCGTGGCACCGATGAGTGTGATCAGCCCGGATTCCACATGATGCAGGAAAGCGTCCTGCTGGGCCTTGTTGAACCGATGGATTTCATCCACGAACAGGAGGGTTCGCTTGCGTTGGAACTGGCGCTGCTTTTTGGCCTCTTCAATGACTTCGCGGATCTGTTTGACACCGGCGAGCACCGCCGAAAAGTGAATGAAATGAGATCGGGTTTCGCGGGCGATAATCCGCGCCAGGGTGGTTTTCCCGCAGCCGGGAGGCCCCCACAGGATCATAGAAAATATCCGGTCGTTTTCGATGGCATGGCGAATCAGGGAGCCCGGGCCGGTTGCCGCATCCTGGCCGAACAGGTCTGCCAGGCGGTGCGGGCGCATGCGTTCGGCCAGCGGCCGCTGGGGATCTGTGGATTCTGCAGCCTGATAGTCGAAAAGGTCCATCGCTATCGTTTAGTGAGGCGCTTTCTGGATCGCTTTTTTTGATTGAAAGGTGTGGACTTCTTGTTTAAAAAATCCGGGTTCTTTCCGGTGCGCTGTTTCAGCAGCAGACGAACCGGCGTCTTGTCCAGCGAGAAGGCTTCCCTGATCTGGTTTACCAGGTAGCGCTGGTAAGAAAAATGCACCCCGTCCGGGAAATTCACAAAACTGACGAAAGTAGGCGGCCGGGTGGACACCTGGGTGGCGTAGTAGAATTTGAGCCGCTTGCCCTTGTGCATCGATGGTTCGGTGCGCGTCAAGGCCTGGTCCATGGCCTTGTTCAACTTCCCGGTGGTGATCCGGGCCGCATATTGGGCGAAAACCTCATCCACGATGGGGAAGATGCGTTGAATCCGCTGTCCGGTTTTAGCCGAAACCGTCGTGACCGGTGCAAAACTGAGAAATTTTGCCTGCATGCGCAGATTCTCCGTGAGCCGCTTCAGGGCTTTGCCGTCCCTGTTGTCCACCCGATCCCATTTGTTCAATAGGAAAATCGCACCGCATCCGCGATCATGGGCATAGCCGGCCACATGGACATCCTGATCGGAGATGCCCTGTTCGGCGTCGATGACGATCAGGGCCACGTCGCAGCGTTCAAGACTGCGCAGGGCCTTGATGATCGAGAATTTTTCCAGCCGCAGGGACACCTTTCCCTTACGGCGGATCCCCGCAGTGTCCACCAGTACATAGGTCTGTTCTCCCCGGGTAAAGGCGGCGTCGATGGAATCCCGTGTGGTGCCGGCGACATCGCTGACCACCAGCCGCTGCTCACCTAAAATGGCATTGATCAGGGAGGATTTTCCGGCATTGGGTTTTCCCACCACCCCAATGCGGATGGCGTCGGACCGCTCCTCCTCTGCCGACATTTCAGCAAAACCGGCGGTCAGTTCATCCAGAAAATCGTGGACCCCGTATCCATGCTCGGCCGATACCGGAAACAGGGTATCGATGCCCAGGCTGTAAAAATCGGACAGGGCTTTTTCCTGACCCTCACCGTCGATCTTGTTGACTACATAGAACACCGGTTTATCGATGGCGCGCAGCAAATGGATCAGATCGGCATCAAAGGGAGAAATACCCCCTTTTCCATCAAGGATGAGGACAATCGAATCGGCGTCAGCGATGGCCTGCTCCACCTGCTGGCGGATGTGCGCGGCAAATGCGTCGTCGTCCCCTTCGGCGAAACCGCCGGTATCCACCAAGGTAAAGGCTTTATCGTTCCAGCGGGCATCCCCGAAATTGCGGTCCCGGGTCACGCCGGGCAGGTCATCCACAATGGCATCCCGGGATCGGGTGATCCGATTGAAAAGGGTGGATTTACCCACATTGGGTCTGCCAACAATGGCAACGATGGGTTTCATGGCAATTATCCGATCGGCTGCTTGGTTTGCTAGTCGTGAAATTTGTGTTTTTATGATAGAGAACAAAAACCGAATAGAAAAAAAATTGATCATTGATGAGAGGGGTATATCCCAGGAGCGAATCCTGTGTCAAACCGCCAATCAACGATATCATCGCGCACCCTTTAATTGCCTGCCAAATGGGTTTCAACGCAAATCATTTTGGTGTATGTTGAAAAATCTTTGTCGGTAACCGATCCACCGACCAAACACTGCAGCAAAGAGATATTATGCACGTTGAAAGGAGGCTCCCATGCCGGACTTGGCCTATGTGAATGGAGAAATCATGCCCATCGAAAAAGCGGTCGTGCCCATCGAAGATCGGGGTTACCAATTCGGTGACGGGGTCTATGAGTTTGTCGCCAGCTATAAAGGACGCCCGTTCATGCTGGAGGAACATCTCGATCGGCTGGAACGATCCATGCGGGAACTGGCTTACGACCCCATCTCCCGCGCCGACATCAGAAAAGCCGTTCTGGATCTGTTCACCCTTTCCGGCTACCCGCGGGCAGGCTTATACATTCAGATAGCAAGGGGCGTCGCCCCCCGCAACCATGCCATCACCCCGGGCATGACCCCGCAGATCATCATGACCATCCGGCCGGTCCAGGAGATGCCGGCGGAGAAACGGGAAAAAGGAGCGACGGCCATCACCGTTAAAGATACCCGCTGGGGACGCTGTGATATCAAAACCGTTCAACTGCTGTCCAACAGCCTGGCCAAACAGAAGTCGCTGGATGCGGGCTGCGACGATGCCATCTTCGTGTCGGGCCAGGGAATCGTCCGCGAAGGAACCAGCTCAAACCTGTTCATCGTATCCGGAGGTCGACTGACCACCCATCCGCTGACAGACAACATCCTTCCGGGAATTACCCGCATGGTTGTTCTGAACCTCTGCAAGGCTGCGGACCTGGTTGTGGAGGAATCGTTTTTTGGAATCGAGGCGTTATTGGGTGCCGACGAGGTGTTTCTCACCGGAACCGTCACCGAGCTGCTCCCCATAGTGCGCATCGACGACAAATCCATTGGCAACGGCGAGGTGGGGCCGATCACCCGTCGCCTCTACGATCTTTTGCGGGAACAGGCGATGGCCGGCGGTCCTGCTTAATATAGCGGTTGTTAGCAGTCATTTCGGGTCTTTTTTTTCCGTAGCCCTATTCTATGGCGTTCAGAGCGGCCTGCGCCCGTTTCAAATGCCGGCCGTCCATCGTTAATGAACGGCGCAATGCTCTCCTGGATCACCTTTACGGCCAGGTCGTTTCTTTTTTTATTGTAAACATAATATATTATTATTACAAAGGGTTACAAGTTAAAATTTGGCTCAACGTCTTAAATCGAGAGAAGCCCGGCATTTGGTGCCCATGGCATTGATCTGGCCAACGATCCGGATGGCCGCCCTGAAACCGACGGCCGACAAACCTGTCAATCGGTGCCGGGGTTGGGATAACCCGTCATAACCACACGCCGAACCCGGCGAGTGATCCCGCACGTCATCTCATAGGGGATCGAACCCATGGCTTCGGCCACATCGAGAACCTGGATCTGGCCGTCTTCGGTGTCCCCCCAAATCAGGACATCGTCACCCACCGCTATCCGATGGTCTCCCACATCCACCATCATCTGGTCCATGGTAATGGTACCCACCACCGGGTATCGCCGGCCACCGATGATCACCTGGAGCCGCCCGGTCAAATGGCGTCTAATCCCGTCGGCATAACCAATGGGAAGCACGGCAATGGTGGTTTCTTGTTCGGTTTTCCAGCGCCTTCCGTAGCTCACATTGTGGCCGGCCGGCAGTCGCCGGGTGTGGGTGACAGCTGTCTTGAGGGTCATGACCTGCTTCAGGGGGATCGATCGCGAGGTTTCCGTTGACGGGTAATGACCGTAAAGCATGATCCCTGATCGACAGGCACTAAAATAGCTGTCCGGCATGTCCAGCACCGCCCCGCTGTTGGCCATGTGAACCATGGGCGGAAGCGGGCATTTGGTCTTCAGCCGTTTCATCAGGGTGTTGAAACGATTCAATTGCTCGCGGGCATAGCTTTTATCCACCTCGTCCGAGGTGGCAAAATGACTGTACAATCCCTCCCAGACACAGCGCCGCGAGCGCGTCAGACGGTCGAAGAATTCCGGTTCCTGGTCGAAAAGCACACCCACCCGCCCCATGCCGGTTTCCACGTTGACATGCACCGGAGTTGTCTGGCTTCCAGGCACCCGTTCGATCCAGCGAATGTCTTCAACACCGAACAGGGTGATTCGAAAACCCGCCCGTATGGCCTCGGGTAGCTCGTCTGGAAATAGCCGGCCGAAAATGAGGATGGGAACATCGATGCCGCTATCGCGAAGTTCCCTGGCTTCCTGGTACTGAGCGACGGCAAGGAAATCCGCCCCTTCATCGACTAAACATCGGGACACGGGAATGGCGCCATGGCCGTATGCGTCGGCCTTGACTACGGGAATCAGGCGGGCCGGAGCGATCTTTTTAATAATTTCACGATAGTTAAATCGCAGATGATCTAAATGGATACGGGCGCAGGTTCGAGGATGCATGACCTATTATCTACATGGAAGTTGGTGTTAGCGTGGCTTCACTACAGAATCTGGCTTAAGAACAATTTGGTTCGATCATGTTGCGGATTGTCGAAGAATTCTGTGGGCGTATTCTGTTCGACGATCCGGCCGTAGTCCATAAACAGCACCCGGTGTGCCACGCTCTTGGCAAACCCCATCTCGTGGGTCACCACCAGCATGGTCATGCCCTCTTGAGCCAGGTCGATCATGACGTCCAACACCTCCTTGATCATCTCCGGATCCAGGGCCGAGGTCGGCTCGTCGAAGAGCATGACATTGGGTTTCATGCACAGGCTGCGGGCGATGGCTACCCGCTGCTGCTGCCCGCCGGAAAGCTGTCCGGGAAATTTCTGGGCCTGCTCGGCAATATGCACTTTTTCCAAGTAAGCCATCGCCGCCTCTTCGGCTTCCTTCTTGGGGGTCTTGCGCACCCAGATCGGTCCCAGGGTCAGGTTTTCCAAGATGGTAAGATGGGGGAAAAGGTTGAAGTGCTGAAACACCATGCCCACCTCGGCCCGGATCTTCTCGACGTTCTTGATATCGTTGGTCAACTCGATGCCGTCGACGATGATCTGGCCGCGCTGGTGTTCCTCCAGCCGGTTGATGCAGCGGATGAGGGTCGATTTTCCCGATCCGGAAGGACCGCAGATAACGATCCGCTCTTTCTTTTGCACGGTCAGGTTGATGTCCTGCAGGACATGGAACTCGCCGAACCATTTATGCATCTTTTTGATCTCGATAATGGCTTCACCGGTCGGCTGCAGTCGGTTGTCAGGTTTATCTTCACTCATGATGATCTCTTCAGGCTTGGTTGTGGGCATGTTTTAGAGTCTATCGTTCAATGGATACGTAATCCGCGCTGGATTTAGTCCCAACGTGTTACCGGTTAAAAACCCCTATCCAGCTCCTTTTCCAAGCGCCTGCTGTAGCTGGACATGAAATAACAGCAGCCAAAATAAATCAAGGCCACGAAAATGTAGACCTCTGAAGAAAACCCCATCCAGGTCGGATTCGACAGCACGGACTGGGTTGTCTTGAGCAGATCGTACAGGGCGATGATCACCACCAGGGACGTATCCTTTAAAGCCGAGATGAGCTGGCTGACCGTCGGGGGTATCACGATTCTCAGGGCCTGGGGCAGAATCACCAGCCGCATGGTCTGATAATAATTGAGCCCCATCGATTCGGCGGCCTCATACTGACCCTTGGCCATCCCCTGCAACCCGCCGCGCACGATTTCCGCAATATAGGCGGCAGTGAATAAAATGATGGCCACCTGCGCCCGTAAAATGACGTTGACGGTAACCCCCTCGGGTAAAAAGAGCGGGAAAACGATGGACGACATGAACAGCAGGGTGATCAGCGGTACACCCCGGATCATTTCGATGTAAACGATACACAAGGTTTTTATCGCCCTCATGCGCGAGGCGCGTCCCAGGGCCAGGACAACACCCAAGGGATAGGCAGCCGCCAGTCCAAAAACCGACAGCAACAGTGTCAACGGGAGGCCACCCCACTGGGTGGTTTCAACCGCAGCCAACCCCAAAATCCCGCCCTTCATGAGCAGGCCCATTGTAAAAAGGCCGGCACCCCAGGCATAAGCCAGTGATTTTTTCCAATGGTCTCTGTTCCGGCTGTAAAACAGCAGGCCGATCAGAAGAACCATGGCCACCAAAGGCCGCCACTGCGATTCGTAGGGGAAAAATCCGAAAATAATGAATCGAATGTTGGCTGGAATGATCGACCAGCAGGCCCCTTCGGCGCCCTTGCAAGCTTCACCGGCTGAAGGAAGCCAGAAGCTGTCGACAAAGGCCCAGCGGATAAAAGGGGGTACGATCTTCCCTAACGTGTATAGGGTGACCAGCGTCAGGACCGAGTTAAACCAATTGTTAAAAAGGTTGGCCCGGATCCATCCAAGGACCCCCACGCTCGTCACCGGTGGTTTGATCGTTTCTTCTACCTGTTTGACAGTCGTTCCAGCCATGGGTTCAAAAATTCTGTTCGCAAATAGAGTGCGTGTTTGAGGCTTCCGTTGGCGATTGCCGGTTAAAATTTATAACAACGATGTCGCTTCCCATAAAACCGCAACCCGATTTTATCTTTCCACCAAGGCCATCTTTTTGTTGTACCAGTTCATGAAGGCCGATGTCAGCAGGCTCAACGTCAGATAGACAACCATCATCAGGGCCACACCCTCGATGGCCTGGCCGGTCTGGTTGATCGTGGTGCCGGCCACGGACACGAAGTCGGGGTATCCGATCGCAACCGCCAGGGAACTGTTCTTGGTCAGGTTCAACATCTGGCTGGTCAGGGGCGGAATGATGACACGCAGGGCCTGCGGTAAAATCACCAGGTTCAGCACCCGACTCGGTCTGAGGCCCAGGGACATTGCCGCTTCGGTCTGCCCAACACTGACCGACTGAATGCCGGCCCGGACGACTTCGGCCACAAAGGCTGCTGTATAAAGAATCAGCCCCAGCAACAGGGCCGTAAATTCAGGGCTGATATTGGTTCCCCCGATGAAATTGAAGCCTATCAACGCCGGCACGTTCATGGCTGTCGGGGCGCCGCCGACGGCCCACGTCAACAGCGGCAATCCGATTACAAGCGCCAGGGACACACGAAAGGTAGGAAAGGGTTGACCCGTCCGCGCCTGTCTCTCTCTTGCCCACCGGCGCAGGAAATAGATAGCGACACCGGCAACAACAACGGCGATGCCCATGTATTTAAAGACCGGATGCGCTTCCGGCACGGCAAATACCAAACCGCGATTGCTCAAGAAGACGCCCATGATCGGATTCATTGCCTGTCGGGGCGACGGCAGGACATTGTAGAAAAACGCGTACCAGAAAAAGAGCTGCAGGAGCACCGGAATATCCTGCAACACTTCGATATACCCTGCGGCCAACTTCGATACCAGCCAGTTGGAAGAGAGTCGGGCAATCCCGACCAAGGTGCCGAGGATGACCGTTATGACGATGCCGACAAATGAGACGATCAGGGTATTTAAAAAACCGACGACCAGGGCACGGCCATAGGTATCAGCCGCGGAATAGCGAAGGGGTGATTCACCGATTTCAAAGGCGGCCTCTTTCTGCAAAAACCCGAAACCGGTAGCAATGGACTGTTTTTCAACGTTGGTCAGCGTATTGGAAATCAGATAAAAGGACAGCAGGCCGACCATCAGAAGCGTTGCGATCTGAAACAGAATCGACCGCTTTTTTGGATCGTTGTAAAAGGGGATCGCTGCCGCCGGGGTGCTCCCTTGAACCTTGTCTTGTTTTGGCTGCATAGGGCTGTTGCACAGAGAAGCCGTCTGTCAGGCCGACGGATGGAAGGTCGGACGACCCGACAGACGCTTGATTAGGTGTCCCAATGAATCACGCCGCCCGCCGGCTGACAGGATGACGCAACGGGCGACGCGTCCGGTCCGTACTTACTTGAACGGTGGCGAATACATCAGCCCGCCGTCGGTCCACAGCGCGTTCAAACCGCGTTCGATGCCCAGCGATGTGTTGACGCCCACATTTCTCTCAAAGACTTCACCGTAATTGCCGACCTGCTTGACGATGTTGTAGGCGAATTTTTCATCCAGGCCGAGGGCCTTGCCGTTGCCTTCGGTCACTCCCAGAAAGCGCATGATTTTGGGGTCCGTGCTTTTGAGCATTTCATCCACATTTTTCGACGTAATACCGAGCTCCTCGGCGTTGATCATGGCCAGGACACTGTAGTTGACGATATCCTTCCACTGGTTGTCACCGTGGCGAACGGCCGGCGCCAGGGGTTCCTTGGAGATAATTTCGGGCAGGATCATGTAGTCGTCCGGATTGGGAGCCACCGCCCGCGTGCCGGCCAACTGGGAAGCATCCGAGGTCAGGCAGTCGCACCTGCCGGCAAAAAAGGTCTTGGCCAGTTCCGCCGTATTTTCAATGACCACGGGTTTCATTTTCATGTCATTGGATCGAAAGTAATCGGCCACATTCAGCTCGGTGGTTGTTCCCGGCAGCACGCAAACCGATGCGCCATCGAGCTCTTTGGCGCTTTTAACACCCAGCTTCTTGGAAACCAGGAAGCCCTGGCCGTCATAGTAGTTGACCTGGACGAAATCGAGGCCAAGGGCGGTGTCGCGACTCAAGGTTTGCGTGCAGTTGCGGGTCAACACATCGATTTCACCAGATTGCAGCGCGGTGAAGCGGGTTTTGGCCGTCAGCGGCGTATATTTGACCTTGTCGGCATCGCCAAATACAGCAGCCGCAATAGCCCGGGCCGTATCCACATCCAGCCCCTTCCAAACCCCTTTTTCATCCGGTTTGCCGAAACCGAAAAGATCTCCGTTAACCCCCGCCTGTATGAATCCCTTGGCTTTCACATCATCCAGGGTACCGGCCGAGACAGAACCGATCAGCGCAAACACAGCAATCATGGCCAATACAAAACTAAATCGTTTCATCACATTCTCCTCCTCATCGAGTAATCAGTTAATATAACGGCGGACCTGACACGGGCCCGTTGGACGACTTGTGATTCATTATATATCGGTGGGGAGAAAATCATATTCATCGAATATGAATCGGTTATGCAAATAAAGTTAGCATGGAAGATTACATTTTGGCAAGCGTATTCACCGGTTACGCTTACGACAAACTCACACCGGTTTTAAACAAGCCCATGGTATACGATGACCTGCATTGACAAAGATCTTGGTGTCATGTAGGCAGATTAATGTCTTTTCTATTTCCGGTTTTCATAAGGAGGGGGTATGGTGCTGAAGATCGTGAACGTGTGTTTAAAGATGACGATCCTGTTGCTGGCGGCCACGCTGTGTTTTTCATGTGCCAAAAAATCCTATATTGACGTTGACTATCGCTTGCCTGCCACTGCAGACACCTTGACGGGACGCACCGTTTTCGTGGAGTCTCGTGATTTGCGCAACAACACGGAGATTTTCAACAAACGCGCCAAAGAAAAATTCGAGCATTTTACCGGACTGTTCTCTCTTTCGCTGGTCATGCCGGACGATCAGGCGAAAGTATTGGGTGCCTATACATTGCCGAAGCTGTTTGAAACGGCGCTCACGCAGCGGCTGAAAAAATTAGGCGTAGGGGTCTCTGCTGCGCCCTCGCAAAGCGTTCCGGTTTTCCAGATCAACATCAATCAGTTCCACATTAAACTTGTCGGCCAGAAATGGAATGCAGACATCAGCTATGAGGTCAGCCTGGCTCAGGACACGAAACTGGTTGCTCGGGAGGCAGTTTCCGGAAGTGCGGAACGACTGAAGGTGATGGGGAGCGGGGGTGCAGAAAAAGTGATCGGCGAGATATTCACGGATATGATCAACCGACTGGATATAGAAAGATTATTTCAGCAGGCCAAACTGTAGCGCACCGTTATTCGATACCATACAGCTTCATTTTACTTAACAAAGAAGGGTGGCTGATCTCTAACATATTGGCCGCATGGGTACGATTAGCGCCTGTTGCAGCCAGCGCCTTGCGGATCATCTTGTCCTCCAGTTCTGCTTTGGCGGCTTTCAATGAAAACCCGTCATAGCCGATGCCCGTTGGATCCGGATTCGACGTCGATGCTTTGCCAAAAACAAAATTATCAAGTTCCAGGGTGTTGCCGTCCGCAAGGACGATGGCCCGCTCGATGGCATTTTCCAATTCCCTGATGTTACCCGGCCAGTCATGTTGCATCAGCTCAGTCATGGCTGCAGATGAGATATTCGTGATGCTGCTGCCAAGACTCTTGTTAAAGCGGTTTATAAAAAATTTGCACAGCAGAGGGATATCCTCCGGCCGATGCCGAAGCGGAGGCAACATTATGGGAACCACGTTGAGGCGGTAGAACAGATCTTCCCGGAAATGGCCCGACGCCATTTCCTTTTCCAAGTCCTTTGAGGTCGCCGCAATCACCCGCACATCGACGGCTCTGGATTTGCCCCCGCCTACCGGACGAATTTCGCTTTCTTGAAGTACCCGCAGTAGCTTCGGTTGCAGGGTAACCGGAATATCGCCAATCTCATCCAGAAAGAGGGTCCCCCCTTCTGCTATTTCGAAAAGGCCCTTCTTGTCTTTATCGGCACCGGTAAACGCACCTTTGACATGACCGAACAGTTCGCTTTCCATGAGACTCTCCGGTATGGAGGCACAGTTTACCGGAACCATGGGGACGGAGCGCCGGTCACTTTCCCGATGAATACCTTGGGCCACCAGTTCTTTGCCGGTACCGCTCTCACCGGTGATCAGCACTGTGCTGTCAAATCGGGCCACTTTCAAAGCCATCGAAAAAACGGCTTGAATGGCCGGACTCCTGCCCACCATATTTCCAAATGAAAGGTCGCCGCCGATACGCCGGATTCGGTCTTTGAGTTCAATGTTTTCTTTTTTTAGTCGCTCCCGTTCTTCTGCTTTTTTGATGGTCAGGCGTATTTCTTCATTTTTAAACGGTTTTGAAACAAAATCGTAGGCGCCGAGTTTCATGGCCTCAATGGCCATGTCGATGCTGCCATAGGCTGACATCATAATCACGGTGGTTGAAAAAAGGCGATCCCGTCCTGCCTTAAGAAATTCCATGCCGTTCATCCGCGGCATTTTCACGTCGCAAAGAACAAAATCAAATGGATGGTCGGTTATTTTTTCAAGCCCTTCGGCGCCATCTTGGGCCGTGTAGATGTCATAACCGTAACGCGTAAGCATCGTTTGAAGCATGTGGCGCATATTTTCTTCATCGTCGATGATCAGAATTCTTTTTTGTTTGTTATTGGTTTCCATAAGAACCTGTCTATCTATCGATACCGTTCACTTCACTAGACTTAGTCAGGGGCAACATCACCTGAAAGACGGCCCCCCTTTCTTCGCTGCCGGATACGGTGATATGGCCACCCAGTTTTTCGACGATCATGAATGAAACACTGAGTCCTAAGCCCGTCCCTTTGCCGGGCGGCTTGGTCGTAAAAAAGGGATCGAACACATGCGGTAAATGCGAGGGGTGGATGCCGGGCCCACTGTCCTGAATCGTCACCTTGATAAAGCCTCTTTCAGATTCGCTGGGTAACCCGCTGTCATCATTCGTGAATTCGGTGATCATCTTTATCCGTGCATCATAGCATGTATCGCCGCTCACTGCATCGACAGCGTTTAGCAGAATGTTTAAAAAGACCTGTCTGAGCCGATCGGGATCAGCAAAAACAATATCGTCGGTGGCGTCAAGATTCGATTCGAAAACAATGGTATCGGCCGCCGGCTGGTAGCTGAGCACCACAATCAGGTCTTGGAGCAGTTGGTGAATGGACATCGCCTTTGATTCACCGACGGAAGATCTGGACATGTCGAGCAATTGCCGAATGATATGGTTGATCCGCGTGATCTCCTTCTCTGACCTGGCGATAAAGTCATTCCGTTCGTCAGGTGCCAGATCCGTCTGTTTCAGTAGATCCAGATACCCTAAAACAATTCCGATGGGGTTACCGATTTCGTGGGCGATGCCCGAGGTCAACCGCCCCACAGTGGCCAACTTTTCGGCCCGGATGACATCGTTTTGCGCTTTCTTAAGTTCGACATTGGCGGCCTTGAGGGAGCCGATCGTCTCCTTCAGCACGCGCTTGTCCTCGGCAATGCGATCCAACATTTTATTCAGTGAAGAGGAAAGGACGGAAAACTCGTTGTCTTCTTTTCGGACGGAGAAGAACAGGGTATCTTCATCTTGATAGCTTTCCGCGCGTTTTGCCAGCCTTTTCAGCGGCCTGAAATAAATCCGGGTCAGTTGGCGGTTGCCGAACAGCGCAAAAAAGAAGCTGTTAATGACCACAAAGATGAAGGATATTTTTTGAATCCTGCGAAAATCCTCATAGATATTTGTCAGGGAACTTTCAAGGCCTCCGGCGGCGATGGTTCTGCCATCTGATTTGATGGGGCAGGTAAGAATCACCGATTCATGCTGAAAAAAAAGCAAGCCCCCGGTTTTCCCCGCCTTTCGGGTTGTCGCCAAACCTGTTTTCAGGGTCTGATAAACCGCTGTTTCAAGTGCGTTTTGTATCTCCGCCTGATGCCCGCCGGTAGGCACTATCGCGGACGCCTCGGCAAAAAACAACCGATCACCTTCGGGCAGCAGGCTTTTTTCTATCCCCAGCCCCGCAGCTGAATCGTTTATGGGTAAACGCCGCTGGTTTTCGCAGGCAATCGCCAGAGCAGATCGTTTTTGATCAATATATCGCGAAATGGTTCTTTCTATAAAAATAAAAAGCACCAAAACATCGATAAAAAGCATGGACAGGAAAAACAGTATCCAGAATTGAACAAAAACTCTGTTTTTAATCCCTCGAAAACCCATATTGAGGCCGATGTGTGAAGGGAACGGTAATATATAACAACGCGTGGACCCGCAAATGATGGAGGGACCTTACCACAGATCGGAAAAAGGAGGAAGATCTGAAAATTTTCTGGAAGGATATCAACGACACAGCCCGCTCCCCTTAAGCGCTGGGAGCGGGCTGCGATGAAGAAGGTTTTCGGCGGCGTCCTACTCTCCCACACAGCTTCCCGTGCAGTACCATCGGCGCTGAAGAGCTTAACTTCCGTGTTCGGGATGGGAACGGGTGTTGCCTCTTCGCCATCGCCACCGAAAAATCGTTTATGCAAACGTCGGCACAATTTGGAATGTCGAATTTGTTCTTATTATTTATGTCAGTTATTTTGTGGCCAAGCCTCACGACTGATTAGTACCAGTAAGCTTAACACATTACTGTGCTTACACACCTGGCCTATCAACCTCGTCGTCTTCGAGGAGTCTTCAGTTAAGCATGTTTCCATACTTAAGGGATATCTAATCTTGAGGTGGGCTTCCCGCTTAGATGCTTTCAGCGGTTATCCTTTCCGAACTTAGCTACCCAGCCATGCCGCTGGCGCGACAACTGGAACACCATTGGTTCGTCCATTCCGGTCCTCTCGTACTAGGAACAGATCCTCTCAAATATCCTGCGCCCACGAAAGATAGGGACCAAACTGTCTCACGACGTTTTAAACCCAGCTCACGTACCACTTTAATCGGCGAACAGCCGAACCCTTGGGACCTGCTCCAGCCCCAGGATGTGATGAGCCGACATCGAGGTGCCAAACCGCATCGTCGATGTGAACTCTTGGATGCGATAAGCCTGTTATCCCCGGCGTACCTTTTATCCGTTGAGCGACGGCCCTTCCATTCGGGACCGCCGGATCACTAAGACCTACTTTCGTACCTGCTCGAAATGTCTCTCTCGCAGTCAAGCTCCCTTATGCCTTTACACTCCACGGCTGGTTTCCAATCAGCCTGAGGGAACCATCGCGCGCCTCCGTTACTCTTTGGGAGGCGACCGCCCCAGTCAAACTACCCACCAGACACTGTCCTTCGCCCGGATAACGGGTCGAGGTTAGAACTCTAAAATAGCAAGGGTGGTATTTCAAGGGTGGCTCCACCGAAACTGGCGTTCCGGTTTCAAAGCCTCCCACCTATCCTACACATACTATTCCAAAATTCAATGTCAAGCTGTAGTAAAGGTGCCGGGGTCTTTCCGTCTTTTCGCGGGTAGACGGCATCTTCACCGCCAATACAATTTCACTGAGTCCCTGGTTGAGACAGTGCGGAAGTCGTTACGCCATTCGTGCAGGTCGGAACTTACCCGACAAGGAATTTCGCTACCTTAGGACCGTTATAGTTACGGCCGCCGTTTACCGGGGCTTCGGTTCAAAGCTTCGCTCCGAAGAACTAACAAATCCCCTTAACCTTCCGGCACCGGGCAGGCGTCAGACCCTATACATCGTCTTGCGACTTAGCAGAGTCCTATGTTTTTAGTAAACAGTCGCTACCGCCATTTCTCTGCGGCCCCCGTCAGCTCCACATGTAAAACGTTTCACCTAATGAGGGCACACCTTCTCCCGAAGTTACGGTGTTATTTTGCCGAGTTCCTTAACCAGGGTTCTCTCAAGCGCCTTGGGATTTTCTCCCCACCTACCTGTGTCGGTTTGCGGTACGATCACCTGCTTGTCTCGCTAGAGGCTTTTCTTGGCAGCATGGGATCAATCACTTTATGAGGCAAAGCCTCTCGTCATCACCTCTCGGCATTTAAATAAAAGGACGGATTTGCCTGTCCTTTCAGCCTACTGGCTTAAACCACCACTTCCAATCGGTGGATGACCTACCCTTCTGCGTCCCCCCATCACTCAAACGACAAACTGGTGGTACAGGAATATTAACCTGTTTTCCATTACCTACGCCTTTCGGCCTCGGCTTAGGGATCGACTAACCCTGAGCAGATTAGCTTTACTCAGGAAACCTTAGGTTTTCGGCGAGCGGGTTTTTCACCCGCTTTATCGTTACTCATGTCAGCATGGTCTCTTGTGTACAGTCCAGCCGTCCTTACGGTCGACCTTCAACCCGTACACAATGCTCCCCTACCGATGATTCAAAGAATCATCCCGCAGCTTCGGTAAAATGCTTAAGCCCCGTTACATTTTCGGCGCAGACTCACTCGACCAGTGAGCTATTACGCTTTCTTTAAAGGGTGGCTGCTTCTAAGCCAACCTCCTGGTTGTCTGTGCATTTCCACATCCTTTCCCACTTAGCATTTATTTAGGGACCTTAGCTGGCGATCTGGGCTGTTTCCCTCTCGACCACGGAACTTAGCTCCCGTAGTCTGACTCCTGCGATAACAGTTAACGGTATTCGGAGTTTGGTTAGGTTTGGTAATCTGGTAGGACCCCTAGCCCATCCAGTGCTCTACCCCCGTTACTGATTGACGCAAGGCTATACCTAAATATATTTCGGGGAGAACCAGCTATTTCCAAGTTTGTTTGGCCTTTCACCCCTATCCACAGCTCATCCGAGCATTTTTCAACATACAACGGTTCGGGCCTTCACGAGATTTTACTCTCGCTTCACCCTGGCCATGGATAGATCACTTGGTTTCGGGTCTACTCCACGCAACTCAATCGCCCTGTTAAGACTCGCTTTCGCTACGGCTACACCTATCGGCTTAACCTTGCTACGCAAAGTAACTCACTGACTCATTATGCAAAAGGCACGCAGTCACACGGAACAGGGCACAAGGCCATGTTCATCGTGCTCCCACTGCTTGTAGGCAAACGGTTTCAGGTACTATTTCACTCCCCTCACCGGGGTACTTTTCACCTTTCCCTCACGGTACTGGTTCACTATCGGTCGTCAAGTAGTATTTAGCCTTGGGAGATGGTCCTCCCGGATTCCCACAGGGTTTCTCGTGTCCCGTGGTACTCAGGTGCCGTCTGTGCCACTTTCGATTTCGGATACGGGGCTATCACCCTCTATGGCCAGGTTTTCCAACCTGCTCTCCTATCTAAACATGGATCACGTGATGACGGTCCTACAACCCCACACGCCCTAAAAGGGTGCATGGTTTGGGCTGTTTCCCGTTCGCTCGCCGCTACTTAGGAAATCACTATTGTTTTCTCTTCCTAGGGTTACTAAGATGTTTCAGTTCACCCCGTTCGCCTCAACAGCCTATGTATTCAGCTGAAGATGTCGCGACACTACTCGCGACGGGTTTCCCCATTCAGAAATCTCCGGATCAAAACTTGTTTAGCAGCTCCCCGAAGCTTATCGCAGCTTTCCACGTCTTTCATCGCCTCTTGACGCCTAGGCATCCACCGTTTGCCCTTAATAGCTTGGCCACAAAATATCTGACACAAATATTAAGAACCTAATTTTTTAATTCGACATCCAAATTGTCAAAGAACAAAAAAAACCCAATCATGCAGTGCTTTTCTGGTGGAGGTGAACGGGTTCGAACCGATGACCTCCTGCGTGCAAGGCAGGCGCTCTCCCAGCTGAGCTACACCCCCGAAAAAACGGCCCAAAAAAATGGTGGGCCTGGATGGATTTGAACCATCGACCTCACGCTTATCAGGCGTGCGCTCTAACCGAACTGAGCTACAGGCCCTCACACAAACCATCGAGCCTATCTGCATTCTGGTTGATTAAAAGAGCACTTCTTGATCTCTCAAAACTAAATAGTGACCGGCAAAGTTGGACCTTATGTATCTTTCTAAAAGATAGGTCATCCTTAGAAAGGAGGTGATCCAGCCGCTGGTTCCCCAACGGCTACCTTGTTACGACTTCACCCTAATTATCAGCCATACCTTAGGCGCCTGCATCCTCGAAAGGTTAGCCCGACGACTTCTGGTACAACCAACTCTCATGGTGTGACGGGCGGTGTGTACAAGGCCCGGGAACGTATTCACCGCGGCATGCTGATCCGCGATTACTAGCGATTCCAGCTTCATGGAGTCGAGTTGCAGACTCCAATCCGAACTTGGGACTGCTTTTTGGGATTGGCTTACCCTCGCGGGTTCGCGACCCTTTGTACAGCCCATTGTAGCACGTGTGTAGCCCTGGACATAAAGGCCATGAGGACTTGACGTCATCCCCACCTTCCTCCCCGTTGACCGGGGCAGTATCTTTAGAGTCCCCAACTGAATGATGGTAACTAAAGACAAGGGTTGCGCTCGTTGCGGGACTTAACCCAACATCTCACGACACGAGCTGACGACAGCCATGCAGCACCTGTCTCCGGGCTCCCCGAAGGGCACTCCAGTCTTTCGATAGGATTCCCGGGATGTCAAATCCAGGTAAGGTTCTTCGCGTTGCGTCGAATTAAACCACATGCTCCACCGCTTGTGCGGGCCCCCGTCAATTCCTTTGAGTTTTAACCTTGCGGCCGTACTCCCCAGGCGGTTCACTTAATGCGTTAACTGCGGCACAGCAGGGGTCAATACCCGCTACACCTAGTGAACAACGTTTACTGCGTGGACTACCAGGGTATCTAATCCTGTTTGCTACCCACGCCTTCGCACCTCAGCGTCAGTATTGGTCCAGGAAGTCGCCTTCGCCACCGGTGTTCCTCCTGATATCTACGAATTTCACCTCTACACC
>CAVQUU010000038.1:0-163258 GCA_963716825.1 uncultured delta proteobacterium | reverse complement strand
GAAACCGGCTTCGCCCAGCGCACGGCAGATGCGCCGCAGGACACCCGTGTGCCGGGAACAGGTAAAACAGTGGCCGGCGACGACTGCGCCAACCGGTGGCCGCTCGGGCTGGTGCAGGGTTCCGGCAAGGGTTTCCCCCATGTGATTGTCGAATTGGATCTGCTGTTCCATTCTCTCTCCGCGGAAAGGAATCGGGGTGTCCTCATACTAAACAAGATTCATGCCATGATCGTCAAGGCAAAAAGGTCCTGGAACACCGATTTGCTAACCCCGGCGGGCAACCGCTGAAACGGATTGATGGGATGCTTGTGGAAAGAAATAGATTGTTCACTTGAGACAGGATGTCTCAAGATGGGAACGGCTGCGAGTATCCCCGGCCGTTGCGTTTTTCGATAGCGGCAACGCTGGCCCTGAATACCCCATCTCCACGCTGGGCATCCGCCTGGGTCTCGTTGATGGAAGCAAAAGCGGCCACGACGGTGACCTTGAGGTGTCTGAGCAGGTCCACCAGGTGCTCCCGCCCCCCGCTGTCCAGGGCCGACAGGTCGGGATTGTCTTTGCCGATATCACCGAATTTGGGCAGAGCGTCGGGTTTGTAGTAGGTTTCCATGGTCGTCTCCTTTTCGATTATCCATCAATCAGCATCCAATAATCGATCGCGGCTGGAAGCCGCTCCTACAATCCCTCAATTCCCCAATACCTGAATCCGGAATTCTTCTCTCTGTCCTCATCCTTCCGACATCCGGCTTTTGTCCTCGCAAACTTCCGGCGTGCACGCCCGCCCCTTCAGGTTGAAAAAGAACTTGAGCCCTTTTTGCACCTTCTCGGAAAAAATTTTCGGCGAGAAGACACTGCCGGTCACCCGTTTGCTGATCTCGCCCAGCGTGGGATAGGGATGAACGGCCGAAGCCATGGTGGAAAGCTTTACGCCGCCATTTAAGGCTGCGACCCATTCGGCAATCAGATCCCCGGCACGGGGTCCTAAAATCTGAACGCCCAGGGGCTTTTCCTTTTTATCAAGGATCAATTTGATCCGGCCTTCGGTGTGACCTTCGGCCAGCGAGCGGTCGTTTTCCTGAAACGCTTCTGTCCAGACGGAATAGTCGAGGCCCGCACCTTTTGCCGCCCGTTCATTGAGTCCGATGCTGGCCAGCTCCGGGTCCGTGTAAGTGCACCAGGGCAGCCACGTGTAGTCCACCTTGCGCGGCAGGTGAAATATTGCGTTGCTCACCACGATGCCTCCTTCGTATCCGGCGGCGTGGGTGAACTGGTAGCCGCCGCTGACATCACCGGCAGCAAAAATATGTTTCTGACTGGTGCGCAGCCGAGCGTCCACCGTGATACCCGTCCGGTCGAATGCTACACCGGCAGCGTCCAGCCGCAAATCTTTAACGTTGACCGAACGGCCCATGGCCACCAGCACCGTGTCGGCTGTCAGCGTCACCGAGGCACCGTCCCCCAACCGCAGGGCTACGCTTTTTTTCTCACCTGTCGCAGATGCATGGTCGACGGCGGCCCCCAGGTAAAATTTTACGCCTTCGGATTCCATGATCGCCTGGACGGCATCGGCCATGTCCGGATCCTCCTTGCTTAATATTTGCCCGGACCGATCCACCACGGTTACCGAGGTTCCGAACCGGTTGAAGGCCTGGGCCATCTCGATGCCAATGGGTCCGGCGCCCAGCACGATCATGCTGCCGGGCAGCTGATCGAGAGAGAAGATCTCACGGTTGGTAATATAGCCGATCTCTTTCAGTCCCGGGATGGGAGGGACGGCCGCGGAAGATCCGGTGGCAATGACCCAGTTCTTGGCGGTGATCGACCGCCCATTCAAATCCACCGTGCGGTCGTTCTTGAAATAAACGGTTCCGAAGACCACTTTGGCTCCCAGTTTGCAAAACCGTTCTTCCGAATCATGCTTCTGAATGACGGCGATAACATCCTGTATCCGCTTGGCGATCCGGGAAAATTCCACGGGCGGCAGGGCCACGTTCGGCAGGCCGAAACGATCGGCATGTTTCATGTCGTGGTAAACGTGGGCCGAACGGATCAGGGTCTTGCTGGGCACGCAGCCATAGTGCAGACAGTCTCCGCCGAGGGCGGGCTCCTTCTCGACGAGCAGGGTCTTGGCCCCCAGTTGGGCCGCGCCCGAAGCGACCGTAAGCCCGGCTGCGCCGCCGCCGATGATGCCGATATCGTAGTCGTAGTTTGCCATCGTCGCCTCCTTCAGGTTCCGTTGAGGGTCCAGTCGTAGTCCAGATATTCAACCTTGATCCGCCCTTTGTTTTTCTCCAGCTGATCCCTCAGCGGGACGTCGGCAAATTGGATGAAATAGCCGATGACATCACCATGAAAGTCTTTCGAAAACCAATCGAAAATTTTACTGACCCACAAGGTATTACCTTCCAACCGGTTGAACCGGGGAGCATTGATGAAGGCCGTGGCCGCCTGGTTCAGCTGGTCGTTCAGGTGGCTTCCCGCAAACGGCTCGCCCTGAAGGGGCGGGCAGCTCTTGGATGCGCAGTTGACGGCAAAGTGGACCCGGGGGTCCTTGAACCGTTTTCTAAGGATGTCGTGTTCGATCTGGTCCAGGGTCAACAGGCCGCCATCGATGCGGGCGATGGTTTTTTTCCAGGGAGATGAAAACAGGCCCCCCAAATCCTTGATGGAACGAATATCCGGGTAACGGGACAGTATCAGTTTGATGGTCCATGCGTTGTATGCATTGACATAAAAGGCGAATTGATCATCTGCCGCCAACGGTTCCGGGTCCACGGCGGCGAGGGATTCCAGGTATTGATCCAGAATGGCTTCGTCATCCTTAAAGCCCCTGTAGTCCACGACACCGTCTTTTACATGTCTGCTCAACAGGGAGGCGAATAAGGAATCGTCCACCTGGGCGGCATACACACCGGCTCCGGCAACCCATATTCCGGCAATCATGATGGTCGTTGCGATAAATATCGTTCTCATATGCCCCCCTTGAGAATGTGGATCCTGTTGATCTCAGAACGGTTTTCCAGATTGGTCGCGCAACGGGTGAGAACCTTACACCCGTTTTGCCCGCTCGAGCAAAACGGGTCGTGGCCGGATGGCCGGTGAGGGGAGACAACGAAATAACCATGCGGTTTTAGGACACCGTCTGAAATGCGACCGTTAAGCGTCCATCAGCCTCGCGGAGCGCAAGGGCAGCTTCCACATGGTCTGCGTTTGAACAGGAGGGCTATTCTTTTCCGGGCCATTGGACACCGGTCTGTTCATCAACCACATAACAGAACCGGTTCCATTCGAGTTCCCGATGGCTGAACGGGCAGCGGAGTTTGACCTTGCGGTCCGTAACGGCCACCACCTCCCAGTCTCCCTTGCGCGGTCCATCTTCGATATTGATTTTCTGACCCACCCTGAACAGATAGGGTCTGAACACGGTAACGTCATGGGTTTCCATGCGGTCTCCAATTTGCAGTTCGAGAAACGATGGGATGGCTCGCCTCAATCCCTCAATCCCTCAATCCCTCAATCCCTCAATCCCAAAATATGCTGTTACTTGATTTTATTAAACTTATCATGCCATGCACAGGCATTACAAAAGGTCTCCGTGGCGTCGCCGACCTCTGGGCACGCGTCATCATCCAGATCTTCTTCAAAACAGACTTCACCATCCCGGCACTCGAACTCGTACACTTCGTAGTCGTCATCGGGATTTTTGACATGGAATTTTTTACAGCCGCAGACCGGACATTTGGATTGGGACATTGTCAAGACTCCTTTATTTACCAGACTTCGGGATAGCCGATGTCGATGAAGGCGGATTCCATTTTCAGTTTGTGATCCCGCTCCATGGCTGCCAGATCCAGAAATACCTGCCGTTTACCATCGTCATCGCACATCTCGGCCATACTGGTGTATTGTTTCATGGCCGCTTCCTCCTTTTTCATGGCCAGGGCAAAGGCGTCGGCCGGCTTCATTGCCATGGACAGCTCCGGCTCGTCCACGGTTTCAGCCACCTTGTAGTCTCGCGATTCGGAAAAGTAGCGGTCCATGGTGTTGCTGGTGTAGATCTTGGTCAGGATGTCCCGGTGTTTTTTCTCCTCCTCGGCCAGGGATGCGAAAAGCTTTTTCAGGTGCGGATCGGTGAGCGTGCTGGCCGCATCGTCATAGAACTTTCTGGCCTCCACCTCGTTGGCGATGGCCTGCTTGATGATATCCTTGTAATCGTTCAGGTTCATGATACCCTCCGTTTGCTTTAAAGAAGATTGGGAGAAAAGTAGACTCACGGCGTATGCTTAGACGTTAATGCAACAATTTCAAAAAGCAAACTGCATGCCACCTAAAAAGGAATGGCCGGTGGGGTTTGTTTTGTGTATACTTGCACTACCCTTTCGATCTGCAAAAGCATGAACCAACCCTATCAATGCGGAGGACCCCATGAACTGGCGACAATTCCTGACCCCCGTGACATCCGTCGACACCGACCAGGCCAGAGCCTATCTCGCAGACAAAAAGGTGGACGAGGTGACTATTCTGGACGTGCGCCAACCTGGAGAGTACAAGGCCGGCCACATTCCCGGTGCCGTTCTCACACCGCTGCCAGAACTCACCGACCACATGCAGCGCATCGACCGCACCAAGCCGGTGATGGTTTACTGTGCATCCGGCGGCCGCAGCCGGATGGCGGCCCAGCTGCTTTCCGGGCAGGGCTTCAAGCACATCATCAATGTGGCCGGCGGCTTCAACGCCTGGACCAGCCAAGCGGCGTTCCTGGGTGAAGAGAGAGGGCTGGCGCTTTTCGATGGGGTCACGTCGGTGGAAAATGCCCTGGCCGTGGCCTACTCGCTCGAAGCGGGATTGAAGGACTTTTACGACACCATGGCGGGAAAGGTGGACAGTGACCCGGCGAGACAACTGTTTCATCAACTGTCTCAAATTGAGGTGAAACATCAGGATCGCATTCTGGAGCAGTACACCGCGCTGACCGGCAAGTCGGTCACCCGGGACACCTTCGAGGCCCAACAGGTACCGGAGGTGCTGGAAGGGGGGCTGACCACCGAAGAATATGCCAATCTGCTCATGCCCGCTTACGACACGGTGCAGGAAATCATCGAACTGGCCATGTCCATCGAAGCCCAGGCCCTGGATCTCTACCTTCGCGCATCGGACAAGGCGCAAAATGAAGCCGGCAAAAAAGCCCTGATCCAGATCGCCAACGAGGAGAAGACCCATCTGGCGAGGCTGGGTCAGCTGATGGAGGAGACATTAACTTGAAGAAAAAGCTGGTCCTTATCGGCGGCGGCCATGCCCACATGGTCACATTGGCCAACCTGGCGTCAATTACCGAAAAAGGTCACGGCGTCACTGTCATCGGTCCGTCGGAATTTCACTACTACTCGGGCATGGGGCCGGGGATGCTTTCCGGCACCTACCGGCCCGAGGAAATTCGCTTCGCCACGCGGCAGGTGGTCGAAAAACAGGGGGGTACATTCCTGCGCGGCAAAGCAGCCACGATTGATCCGGAACGGAAGGTCGTGATCCTGGAAAACGGCCACACCGTGCCCTACGATGTGCTCTCCTGCAACGCGGGCAGTCACGTACCCAAACCGGCCATTGAAGGGGAGCCTGCCGACCTTTACACCGTCAAACCCATCGAGCGGCTCATGGCGGCCAAAGACCGCCTGGTCGACCATTTCAGCCGGCACTCGCCGGACGTGGTCATTGTCGGCGGCGGCCCCTCTTCGGCAGAGGTGGCCGGCAGCGTCTGGCAGCTGGGGACAACCACCGGCGGACACATGCCGCGCATCACCGTCTGTGCCGGCAGCGGCTTCATGTCCCCCTTTCCCGCATCCGTGCGCCGCAAGATAAGCGGCACGTTGGCTCGGCGGGGGATCACCATCCGCGAGGGCGCCTACGTGAAATCCGTATCCCGCGATACCGTCACCCTGGACGACGGCGAAGCCCTGCCGGCAGATTTCATCTTTTTAGCCCTGGGCGTCAAACCGTCGACCATTTTTGCGAATTCCGGCATCACCACGGGGCCCGACGGCGGCCTGCGGGTCAACCGCTTTTTGCAGAGCATCCAACATCCCTGCATCTTTGGCGGCGGTGACTGCATCTACTTCGAGGACCAGCCCCTGGACAAGGTGGGGGTCTATGCGGTTCGGCAGAACCCGGTTCTGCTCCACAACCTTTTGGCGCAGCTGAACGGCGGCGACCTGATGCCCTTCGACCCGGGCGGCGACTACCTGCTGATCTTCAACCTGGGTGGCCGGGTCGGCGTTCTGAAAAAACGGTGGCTTGAATTCGGCGGTTGGCCCGCATTCGTCACCAAGGATTATATCGACCGGAAATTTATGAAAGCGTTTCAGGCCATCGAATAGGGACCCTGTTTTTGCGGCTGTTGACACCCGGATCCCAGCCTTGCTAATTGTTGATAATCATTTTCCTTAAAGAACCCGACATCATCGATGTGTGCCCATGCCAGATCCAGAGATCCGAATGCGAAAAATGGTGGACGCCCTTCGGGAAAACCAGTATCGAATCACTCCCCAGCGCCTGGCCATCCTGAAAGTCCTTGCCGAAAGCAAGGGACATCCCAGCGTTGACGCCATCCACGAGCTGGTCAAAACCCGCTTTCCCACCACCAGCCTGGCCACCATCTATAAAAATGTGGCGGTCCTCAGGGACCTCGATCAACTGCTGGAGCTGGGTTTCAGCGATGACAGCAACCGCTACGACGGCAACAGACCTTACGACCATCCCCACGTGGTATGCACCGTTTGCAGAAAAATCCTCGATCCGGAGATATCGGCCCTGGCGGATATGACCCAGGAACTGGCACGGCAGACCGGTTTTACCATCACCCGCCACCGCCTCGATTTCTTCGGCGTCTGCCCGGACTGCCAGGCCAGACAGTAATCGTTATGGATGGGTAGTCGGTTAGGGGTGGATCATCCTGACGGTCGGAAAGTAGGTTTTGCATCTAGCCACATCTCTTGAAATGAGTTCCAAACCGAGGACGGCAGCCTGGGCGCCAATGTAGAAATCAGGCAGCGGTGAGCTTTTCCTGCCGTGCCTTTTTTTATATTTTAAAAATGCCTTCCCTGCCAAGAACGAGGTTTCCCGCGATATCGGCAACATTTTAAAATTTGCTTTTTTTAACGCGGCTTCCAGATGCTCGATCCGCTCAAACCCGATTGATATTTCACTGTAAACAATCGGGTTGATGCATAGCACCGCGCGTTGAGAGCAGCTTTCAAGGGTGGTTTCCGACCAATCCCCCCATTTGGGATCGTCGAGAAAAACATCCAGAATGACATTCGAATCAACCAGGATCGCTCTCATCGATCTTTTCGCTTTAGGATTTCCGCGTCAGGGCCATAATTTCATCGGTCGTCATTTTTACGGTGGCGATGCCTCTGAGTTCCATGAATTTGCGTTTTTTAAGCATTCCGCCCTTCTTCTTCACTAAATAGACGCGGCCGTTTTCTTCGATGAAGTCGACCTCCGTAGCCGGTGTGATGTCCAGTTTCTCCCTAATATCCTGGGGAATGGTTACTTGGCCTTTTGTTGTCACCCTCATTTCCCTACCTCCAGCTTGAAGTAATACTGGTAATAGTATTACTATCGTCCGGCCACGTCAATAGGTCGGTTCTTAGACATCGGGTCTATTACGTAATCTAGATTACTTGGGAGGAAACGGCTGCCTGGCCTTGCCGAAACCGATGATCGCGCCGTCAGCATTTACCGCCATAACCGAGAACTCATAGTCATGCCTGCCACTCGGCGGGCAGGGACCGTTATAGCCCAGTTTGAGGGCACCGGCAGGGATGACCCCCGACCCATCATGCTTGACCTTGCCGCCTCCGTGGTTCCATGCCGGCATGCTGATGTCTTTGAGTCTGACGCTCAATTCGGCAGTGCCGTCCGGAACGGCTGAGACCCGGAGTTGCGGAGATTCATGGGTGCAGGCGTCAATTCCTTGCCAGGAAAAGTCCACCGTCATCTCAGCGGCATCTTTGGGGATCTTGATCTGGTCCGGATTGCTGGCACAGCCGGCAGTAAGAATTATGGCGGCAACCAGTATCCCCACGACGGTTGTTTTTTTCATCGTGTCCTCGATTCATCGATAAGGCAAAAAGGTAAGGTCACCCCTCAACATCGTCCATTCAACGGCGTCAATAGCATCTGACCGAAGCGGGGTCAAGTTCTCGTCAGCGCCGGTCGTTTTTAACGAGCACACCCGGTGCCAATCGGCCCTGTCGCCATTCGGTGCATGAAAGTTAACGTCTTGTGGCGTTTATTTGAAGAAAAAAAGCCGGGCAGCTGCCCGGCTTTTTCCTTTGATCGCATCACTTATGGGTATGCCATTGCTTTTGACAACAGCTTGATCAGGCCACTTCCTGATACTCGGCGTCCACCACGTCGTCGTCCTTCGGTGCCTTTGCGCCGGCCCGACCTCCAGCACCCGGGTCTGTCTGCGGCCCCGCCGTCATGGTGGCTGCCCGGCTGTTGGTACATGGACTCGGCCAGCCGGTGGGATGCACGGGTAAGCACGTCTGTCAGCTGCTTGATCGCTGCGGCGTCGTCTCCTTTGAGTGCTCGCTTCAGGTTGGCCATGGCGTCGTCGATCTCCATGCGCAGGCTGCCGTCGACATTGCCGCCCATCTCCCTGAGGGTCTTTTCCGTGGCGTAGACTAGCGCATCGGCGGCATTTTTGGCATCCACCAGCTCTTTTTTGCGGTTGTCGGCATCGGCATGCAGGTCGGCATCTTTCACCAGTCGGTCGATCTCCGCTTGGGAGAGGCCCGAGGACGAGGTGATACGAATGCTCTGCTGCTTGCCTGTCGCCTGATCCTTGGCCGACACCTCCACGATGCCGTTGGCGTCGATGTCGAAGGTCACCTCGATCTGGGGTGCCCCCCGCGGTGCCGGCGGGATGCCGGTGAGTTCGAAGCGGCCCAGCGTCTTGTTGCCTTCAGCCACCTTGCGCTCGCCCTGAAGCACATGAACGGTCACGGCCGGCTGGTTGTCCTCAGCCGTGGAGAACACCTGGCTCTGGCGGGCAGGGATGGTGGTGTTCTTCTCGATCAGTTTGGTCATCACGCCGCCCAGGGTCTCGATTCCCAGGGAGAGCGGGGTCACATCCAGCAGCAGCACGTCGTTGACATCGCCTTGCAGCACAGCCCCTTGAATGGCGGCGCCCATGGCCACCACCTCATCGGGGTTGACACCCTTGCTGGGCTCCTTGCCGAAAAGCGTCTTCACCCGCTGCACTACCGCCGGCATGCGCGTCATGCCGCCCACCAGGATCACCTCGTCGATGTCGCTTGCCGAAAAACCGGCGTCTTGCATGGCCGTGCGGCAGGGGCCCTCCATGCGGTCCAGCAGGTCTTCCACCAGGGATTCCAGTTTGGCCCGGGTCATTTTGATGTTCAGGTGTTTGGGCCCGCTGGCGTCGGCGGTAATGAACGGCAGGTTGATATCCGTCTCCATGGCGCTGGAAAGCTCCATTTTGGCCTTTTCCGCCGCTTCTTTAAGCCGCTGGAGCGCCATCTTGTCGCCGCGCAGGTCGATGCCCTGCTCCCGTTTGAATTCAGCGGCCAGAAAGTCGATGATACGCAGATCGAAATCCTCGCCGCCCAGGTGGGTGTCGCCGTTGGTGGCTTTGACTTCGAAGACCCCGTCGCCGATCTCCATAATGGAGATGTCGAAGGTGCCGCCGCCCAAATCGAATACAGCCAGTTTCTCTTCCTTCTTCTTGTCCAGCCCATAGGCCAGCGAGGCCGCCGTGGGCTCGTTGATGATGCGCCTGACGTTCAACCCGGCGATCTTGCCCGCATCCTTGGTGGCCTGGCGCTGGCTGTCGTTGAAGTAGGCCGGTACGGTAATCACCGCATCGGTGACCGGTTCACCCAGGTAGGCTTCCGCCGATTTTTTCAAATCCGCCAGGATGAAGGATGAAATTTCAGCCGGACTGTACTCGCGCCCTTTCAGGGAAATGCGGACATCCCCGTTTTCGGCCTGGGTCACCGCATAGGGCAGGTTTTTCTTATCGTTGATCACCTCGCTGGCGTCGGCTTTGCGGCCGATCAGCCGCTTGACGCCGAAGACCGTGTTCTCCGGGTTGGTTACCGCCTGACGCTTGGCGATCTGGCCCACCAGCCGTTCACCGCTGCTGGAAATAGCCACCATCGACGGTGTGGTGCGGCCGCCGTCGGCATTGGTGATCACCCGTGCGTCGCCGCCATCCATGATGGCCACGCAAGAGTTGGTCGTTCCAAGATCGATTCCGATGGTTTTACTCATTTTCTGTTCCTCCTTGAATACGGGACCTGACAGGACCCGTGTTGATTGGTATGAACCAATCATAAATCAGAATCATTATATGTCAATTATATTGTATTACTTTTTTGATAATTTTGTTATTGAGTAATTTTTGTGGGCTCGCAAACGGTCGCATTTCCGACGGATTCGTAAAACCGCCGAGATCAAGGCTTTCGAATCCTTAAGGAATGAGGCGTACTGATGGTACGCCGCAGTGACGAGGGATGAAGCGTAACGCAGATATCGGCTTTTTTAGGAATCCGTCAACGCTTGTATCGAGGACATTCTGGCAGGACGCAAAGGGGATCGGCCACCATCCGCAACAGATGGAAAAAAATCCCTCCCTATGTTTTGGACAGCCATTTAAAACCGGTTGTCATGATCCAGGGCTGAGATCTCCCGCAGGTGCGTCGCACTTGGGACAGCGCGTACCGAATTTGCTGATGTGGCCTTCCCACCCGCAGTTGCTGCAGGCAAAGTAGACGGTGTGCTGAAGGTTCACCTTTTTCTTCCCGAACAGGGCTTTGTAGATTCTGAATGTCGCGTAAACTACCGCCACTGCAACGATCCAGGGCAGAAGCTGACCCAGGGTGATATCGTTAAAAATGATTGTATCCAGGTTCATGGCATTTCTCCGTGTCAGCCATCAAAGACGTTAAGATGATTAATTTAGAATGGAATTCACGCTTCAAAGCAAAAATTCACCTTAAGGCCGCCACCAGAAATAATCAATGCCGGATGAACGATGGGGGTCGATAAGGCCTGCAAATACGGCCGAGGGCGATCATTCCAACAATGCATTTTTTCATGCCGCAGTCACTTTCAGATCGAAAGTTTACCTCAAGTCACCTCTTTTTAGTTCAGCGGATGGCTGAAGGCAAGACCATCGACACGGCCTGCCGCCAGACGGCAGTCTTTTTGGATCCTGAACCTGCCATCCAAAGCAGCCAAGCCTTGCCGCACATACCCTTTTCGTCTATACTTGAGTTATCCATTGATTATATTCAAAGGAGGGGAAAATGCCGATATTCATGATGTTTGGCAAGTACACGACCCAAGCCATGCAGAACATCAGCCCGGACAGGACGGAAAAGGCCGTTGAGGTGATTAAAGCCAACGGCGGGAAGGTCATATCGATGTACGCGGTCATGGGCAAGCACGACCTGGTGTTTACGCTTGATTTTCCGGATGCGGAAAACGCCTTTGCCACGTCGGTGGCCCTGAATACATTGACCGGGATTTCATTTACCACGTCACCGGTTGTCGAGGTTGAAATGTTCGACAAACTGATCGCCAAGGTGAAAAAGATGTGAGCACCGGACCTGGCGGGCGTGCTCACACGCGGCGGGTTCTCGCATTAATCCTGCTTTAGTTGGTTTCTATTCATATTCGTAAATCTCGTATTGCGTCTGCTCCCCGAGCAAACCGTCAATATCGGCCTGCAAGGCTTCGCGCTCCCGGCTTGCATGCCACTGTTTCCAGTAGAAATGGGATTGCCATTTCGATACCACCAGAATCTCACCCGGTTGATCGGTCCGTTTCAGCGTTTCACCGGACACATAACCGGGATTGCCCACGATTGCCGACCGCATCTGGTGGATCAGCTTCATCAAGGATTGTTGATTGTCCTCGGATACACGCCGCCGAATGTGAATTCTGATCATTGTTACCGCTCCTTGTCTGTCGACTCAGCCGTGGGTGGGAGATCGCACCTGCATCGGCGCACAGGCGCCACACCGTCCCAAAGGAGGATACGACCTCAACATCACCGTTAAATGGACAGAAACCGATGGTAGATACTGGAAAGCCTTTTGTTAAAAACAGCTGAAAGACGCCGGTAAACGGCAAGCCCGAAAGCAGGATTCGCGTTAAACACCCGATTCATTTTTCGGGTATCGATTTTGACTGCCTGGATATCTGCCCTTGCGATTGCAGTGGCGGTGTACTGGGCGTTTTCAACCAGACTTGACCAGCCGAAGATGTCACTCTCGTCAGTCAGGCGATAGACCGTTTTTTCCCCGCCGATCTTAAGGTCAACAGCGCCTTTGCCCAGAATGAAAAGGGCATTTGCCGAATCGCCTTCATTGAATATCAGCGTTCCTTTGGAATAGGTCTCTTCCGTGCAGGCGGTGTCGGCGATCTCTCCCATGACGTTCAAGTCCAGACCTGAAAAAAGATCCATCTCCGTCATGCGGAATTCCCAACCTTTCGATTTTTCATTCATGATTCACACCCTCCCTGTTGTGCCCGTTCATGAAACAATGTTGATGCAGATCGTCGAACAAACGGCTTTCTTGCCTGACACAAAAAGAGATTCCCGCAGGTGTCTGCCTGCGGGGGAGCTTCGTTTGAGGCAAGGGTCCAATTGCGATTGGCTTGTTTTAAAACTCAATGGGCGCTGCAGCGATTGAGGTCAGATAGGGAATTTGCGCGAGGGTCTCGATGACGAAACCGTGTTGGCGACCGGTTGGAACGATCAGCATGTTGGCTATAGGATATAGCTTAGTGCCACAACTTTCGGGCGTCAAGATTTTAATTAGACTACTTCTCCTGCCACTGCGGCTTGCGCTTCTCCAGGAAGGCCGAGACGCCCTCTTTGGCGTCCTCGGTGGAGCACAACCGGGCAAAGGCCTCGTTCATGTAGGCAAACGCCTTGTCATAATTCAGGTCGGCGGCGGCATAGAAGGCTGACTTGGCGTTCTGAACGGCTACGGGGCTCTTGGCGGCCAGCACGGCGGCCCAGCGCCGGGCTTCCGTCTCCAGGTCGTCCGCCGGCACCACCTTGTTGATCAGTCCCATGTCCAGCGCCGCCGGGGCCTTGAGCAACTCCCCGTAGAGCAGCATTTCCATGGCCCGCTTGCGCCCCACGGACCGGGTGACCGGGATCACGGGCCCCACGCAGTTGAGGCCCACATTGATGGCGGTCAGGCCCATGCGGGCGTTGTCGGCGGCAATGGCCAGATCACAGGCGGCCACCAGACCCGCCCCATTGGCCGCAGCCACGCCGTGCACCTGGGCCATCACCGGTTTTTTCATGCGGCTGATCGTCTCCAGGGGCGTCTCCATGCAGGTGATCCACTCCCGGTATTCCATGGTACTCTTGCCGAAGAAATCCCCCACGTCGATTCCCGCGCAAAAGGCCTTGCCGGCACCTTTGAGGATAATGATCCTCACCGCCGAATCACCGTCCAGCCGAAGCAGGGCCGCGTTGAGTTCCGACGCCAGGGGCAGCGTGAACGTATTCAGACTTTCCGGACGGTTCAGGGTGATTTCGCCGATGTGATTCTCCAGCATGTCAACAATAACCGTTTCGGCCATGTCAAGCCTCCTTTGGTGGTGAGGGGTTCACCGTTCTGGGTTTGTTTTCTATTGGTTAACCTTGTTCGCAGGCGAATACGTTCCTGATGAAACCGCCAATCCCAGGGCGAGTAAACCAGGTATGTAAACATTCACCGGATCAGCGTTTATCGTAAGTGGTCACTTTGGCTGAGGTTTTCGGTGCACCCGGAACCTCTGAACCTTGAACCTTTGAACCCGTGAACGGCTGCGGCAGTGTTATTCTCAGGCAATCGGTAATTCCACGCTTTCCCCTGTATACCAGAAAAGAGCGGTGGATGCCTCCCTTTTTTAAACCTGGCAAGAGCATTGTAAAGCACCGCCACACCAATCTTTACAATCCTTGCCGTTGATGATAATGCATGCCTTTGCGCGGTTTTAGGGAGGTTTCACGAAAGGACGACAACCAGCCAAAAGAACAGTGATGGAACAATCAGATGGAATTCATCCCAGTTATCGGTCTAGAAGTTCACGCCCAGCTGAAAACCAGAACCAAGATTTTCTGCAGCTGCTCCACCGCTTTCGGTGCCCCCCCGAACACCCACACCTGCCCGGTGTGCCTGGGAATGCCCGGGGTGCTGCCGGTGCTCAACAAAAAGGTGGTGGACTACACCATCAAAATGGCCCTGGCAACCCACTGCACCGTCCAGGCGGAAAGCCGGTTCGCACGCAAGAACTATTTTTACCCGGACCTGCCCAAGGGCTACCAGATCTCCCAATACGAGCTGCCCATCGCCACCGACGGTTACCTGGACATCGAGATTGACGGCCGGATTATTCGTATCGGCATCACCCGCATTCACATGGAAGAGGATGCCGGCAAGCTCATCCACGATCCGGACCGCCCCGTCAGCCGGGTGGACCTGAACCGAACCGGCGTGCCGCTGATGGAAATCGTCAGCGAGCCGGACATCCGCAGCCCCGAAGCCGCCGGCGAGTACCTGCGCCAACTCCGCGCCATCCTGCAGATACCTGGATATCAGCGACGGCAACATGGAGGAAGGCAGCTTCCGCTGCGACGCCAACGTTTCCATCATGCCCGAGGGGTCGACCGTCTTCGGCACCCGGGCCGAAGTCAAAAACCTCAACTCCTTCAAGCACGTGGAAAAGGCCATCTATTATGAAATGGCCCGCCAGAAGGAGATCCTTCTGGATGGCGGCCAGGTCGATCCAGGAGACCCGCCTGTGGCAGCCGGACAACGGGCAGACGGTGTCCATGCGCGGCAAGGAAGACGCCCACGATTACCGCTATTTCCCCGATCCGGACCTGCTGCCCCTGGTGATCGACGCGGGCTGGATCGAACGCATGCGCGCGCAGATGCCCGAGCTTCCCGCCCAGCGCCAGGCCCGGTATATGGCAGACTACGGGCTGTCCTCCGCCGATGCCCGGGTATTGACCGGCAGCCGCGAACTGTCCGACTATTTCGAAGCCTGCCTGACTGAATTCGATCAACCCAAAACACTGGCCAACTGGATCATGGGTGACCTGCTGGGGTTGCTCAACGCCAAGGGCCTGGACATTATCGACCCGCCGGTCTCCCCAAAAAATCTCACCGGGCTGCTGAAGCTGCTGGATGCGGACGTGATCAGCGGGAAAATCGCCAAGACCGTCTTCGAGGCCATGGCCGAAACCGGTCAAGCGGCCAAAACCATTGTCGAGGAGAAGGGGTTGGTGCAGGTGTCCGATACATCGGCCATCGACCCCGTCGTCGATGCCGTCATCGCCGGCCACCCCGATGAAGTGCAGCGCTATCAGGGCGGCCAGAAAAAACTCATGGGCTTTTTCGTCGGCCAGGTCATGAAGGCCACCAAGGGAAAGGCCAATCCGAAGATGGTGAATGAGATACTGCGGAAGAAGTTGGGTATGGATCGACTCGCGTGGATGATTAAAAGTGCCGGTGAAAATTACATTAATCAATATACACTATATTCCAAATAAATCTCAATTATCAAATTTCAACAAACATATCCACCCGATCGATTAATTATTGGATAGATTTCGAATTTTTGAAACTTGGATCATTGTTTCCCGTCATACAGGATGCGATCATGCATTGTGTCATTCCCGCGCAGTGCGGGGATCCATCAAACTGACAAAAATCTATGTCTGACATCCAAAACTCCAAACCATATGATCTTGAAGAAGGACTTTTCAATTCGCCAAAAAGGTAAGGCTTTTCGTGAAAACGCTGCCAAAAACAATCAGCGAATATCGAAGATGGCAGACAACTCGTCAGGGCTTCAGGTTCGGTAGGTGCGAACTATAGAGAAGCCAACGAATCATTAAGTAAAAAAGACTTTTTGATGAGAATGAAAATAAGCCGTAAAGAGGCCAAAGAGAGTGCCTATTGGCTCAGACTCATACACGAAACCAATAAGTTACAGAGCATCCATGAATCCAAGAGTTTGATGCAAGAGGCAATGGAATTAAAAAAGATCCTTTCATCAATATTGGAAAAATCTAAGTAACAGTCAACTATCACACGCTACTGATTTCGATACTGTGATTTGGAATTTATTTGGAATGTTTATTGTGATGAATTCAGAATTTTGCAAATCTGATTATTCCACAAATTTTCCATTTCAGGCGCCACCACCATATCACAGGAGACCCCCATTGAAGAACCCATCATATCGTCTGATGCAACACGCCTCCTGACTATTTTCTCCCTGCTGCTCTTTTTCACCGCCGCCCCAGTCCTGGCCGCCCCCGCCCGGGTGGCCATCCTTCCCTTTGACGTCAACGCGGAAAAGGACATGACCTTTCTTCAAGAGGGCATCCTGGACATGCTCGGCTCCAGGCTGGCCTGGCAGGACAAGGTCGAGGTGATCAACGAGGCCGAAACCAAGGCAGCCCTGGCATCCGGTGAAGGATTCGAAGGGGAAAGCCGCGCGCTCCTGGTGGGCGGTAAGCTTCAGGCCGACTACGTGCTTTTCGGCAGTCTCACCGTGTTCGGCGAAAGTGTAAGCATCGACGCCAAAATGGTGGATGTCAGCGGCCAGCAGGCGCCGGTGCCCTTTTTTGCCCAGACCCGCGGCATGGGCGAGGTGATCCCCCAGATCAACCAGTTCGCCAGCACCATCAACGCGACGGTTTTCGGCCGTGGGGTGGCCCAACGGCCGGCCTCAACGCCTGCCGTGCAAGCCGGCGCCCCGGCGGCAACCACGGTTCAACCGGCCCCGCCAGTCGCCGACCCGCGCATGCACCCGGAGAAGCTGCTGCAGTCCGGCGTTCAATCCGACGGGCAGGTGCCGGTGGCCGGTCAGGCCAACCCGACCCCCAACCCCGCGTTTGTCGCCGCGACGACGCCTTATGTGGCTCAAGACGCTGGAACCCATTGGAAAAGCCGTAGTTTCAAAGAACTGATCACGGGACTGGCCGTGGCGGATGTAAACAATGACGGCCGCATGGAACTGGTGGTGGTGACCGACCGGATGGTATCCATCTACCGCATGGAAAACGGCCGCCTGCAAAAAACGGCCACCGCCGCGGAGAGCAAGCAAAGCACCTTTATCAGTGTCGATGTCGCCGATCTCAACGGCAATGACACACCCGAGATGTACATCAGCAGCCTGGGCCCGGCCCGAACCGTCGTGGACTCGTTTGTGCTCGAGTATTCAGACGGGACCTACCAGACCATTTCCGGCGCTGACAACTGGTTCTACCGGGTCGCCAACACCGTGGACCAGGGCCCTGTCTTGCTGGGCCAACGCCAGCGCCTGGGCGCGGAATCCATTTTCTCGGGGCCGATCCACGAAATGAGCTGGCAGGGAGACCGCCCGGTACCCGGCCGCCAGGTGCTGCCGGGCGGCAAGGCCAATTTGATGGGTCTGGCCTACGGTGACATCACCCACACCGGCAGCAATGTGGTTGCCGCCTATTCCGACTGGGACCGGGTGCGCATCTTCAGCACCGGCGGTGATACGATCTGGGAAGACGGCGACCGCACCGGCGGCGACAAGCTGTTTTTCAACCTGCCCAAAACCGACGCCGGTCAGCCGAACCGAGAGTATTTCCCTTTACGCATCCGCACCGCCGACATCGATCGGGACGGCAAATTGGAGGTCCTGATCGCACGGCACGAGGAGCTGGCCAGAAGTATGCTCAAAGATTTCAGAGTCTTCAAAAAAGCCAGGATCGGATCCACCCTTTGGAACGGCCTGAGTCTCCTCCCCGAGTGGGAAAGCCAGAACCTTTCCGGTCGCATCAGCGATTTCACCGTCGGCGACATCGACCAGGATGGCGTGGATGAACTGGTGATCGCCCTGGTATCCAAGGAGGGGTCGATTATGTTTACCGATTCGGTCAGCAACGTGATCACCTTTGACCTGAACCCGAAATAGCTGGACGTCGACTCACCCGGCGGCGTGTGCATTTTCCGGAACGCGGTTCTCTATAAAGATAACATCCTTCAGTGCACTCCCATTTTGTCATTCCGGACGAAACGCAGCGAAGATCCGGAATCCAGGGGGCCTCATATAACTTCTGGATTCCCGCCTATGCGGGAATGACATCAAAAAAAGCCTCACTTGAGTTTCATAGATACGCGCTTTCCGGAAAAGCCGCTTGTATAAAGCCCTGCTGAATTACCGCAGGGCTTTTTTTGGGTATTTTGGATTTGAAACTGGTTATTTAATAGTCGGCGTTGGCCTTGCCGATGCAATCATTGCCGCTTCAGCCGAAACTGAGAATGCAGCCCTTAAAACCATGAATGTTAAACATTACCCCATGTTGAAAGGCCTGCAACCCGCTTATCAGAAATAGATGCGACCCAGCCATAAAAAAAACCCGGGGCAAACGCCCCGGGTTTTTTATTTTTTACGCTTCTAATCAGGCAATCAAAACAATCGGACTAGAAGTTGATCTGCCATTTGGCACCGGCGTAGAAGACATTGGGGCTGGGCTCTTCACCACCTAAATTTTCAATCGTCGTGTAGTCGAAGCTGGCATAGCCAATCTCGGGAACGATGAAAAAGCCCGGGGCGATGTTGATGGTGGAATTGATGTAGACCTGCCATACCGACTCGCCGTCGCCGGCGGGGCCGTCAACATCCAGTTCGGCATACTCGTAGCCGCCGCCAGCCTCGATGGTCATCGTGTCGGAGAGGTTGAAGCCGAGAACCGCCAGGAAGCCGTAGCCCGTGTTGTCGATCTCATTTTGATTGTCATCGATGGCAAAGTCGTCATTGATTGGGGTCAGGCCGAGCCCCGAACCGTATGCACCGTAGGCACCGGCGTTCGCAGCATAGTGGCCGCCCAGGTTGACGTAGAAGGCGCCGAAGTTCATGCCGCCGCCAAGGCCCACAACCCAGGAGGTAATGGTGGGATCATTGCCTTCGAAATAATCGATACCATAGTACTGAAAACCGCCAAAGACATCCATGAACCAGGCATCGCCCTTCATGGCGTAGGCGGCCTCGATCTTGGGGATAATCAGGTCGATCGCACCACCCACACCATTCGGATCATCAATGTCAGCGTCAGCAGGAGTGTTGGGCGTGACAAAGGCCAGCTTGAATCCGCCGGTCTTCCACTGGACCATGGGATTACGGCCGGTGTAGAACTGGCCGACGCCGAGCAGGTCGCCGTCACCGTCGAAGACGCTGTTGGAGTAGAAGTAATCGCTGGTGGGGGAGTAGGTCTGGCCGAGCAGCAGCTGGCTGCCGCCGGCGAAGTTGTAAGTACCGTAGAGTTTACGTTTCCCGAAGGAGTCGCTCATCTCGAAAGCGCCGCCGATCTGGTCGTTGACCTTGACGGTCGCGCCGATACGGCTGTTGCCCTGCTGAGCCCACTGGGTCCGATTGATCGAGTCGTTGTCATTGTTGAGGTCTTTATCGACAATCGAATAAAAGGTGGCCATACGGGCGCTGCCGTAAAAATTCCAGTCGGCAGCCATGGCCGGCGCGGCCAGGCAAAGAACGGCAAGAATAATCAATAGTTTTTTCATCTGGGTCTTTCCTCCTTAACGATGGTAATCTGATTTACTGCAACCTAATAATTGTCATTGTATTGCTTGTTGCGGGTACTGCGCGTTGCTCTTGAACCACCTCCCTTCCTTTGGTATTTATTTTAAAAATTTCAGGTCTTCAGCGAAGGAAAAAAAACCTGAAATTTCAAAATACAAAAAAAATCCACTTTCAAAGCAGGTTCTAAAAGAGCGATCGGCTGTTATGAAACCATTGAATTTAAAACGCAATTTTGTCTAGCCGCACATATGCGCCCAACAATTTAGGTGATTTCTACCAGCCGCACCTACGCCTGTCAAGCATTTTTACCTAGTTAAATGACCGTAGCGCGGTTGCCCATCGTGGCCGCAGACGACCGGTTGGCGCGAAACGCCACTATATCGTGGGGGGTTTCAGTCAACTGCCGTCATATTTGGTATTATTATCACTAATAGCCTTCAATTAATTATTAAAGAAATATTTCTATGCTTAATTACCTATAATTAGACTTAACATCGGTTTCGGGTGTTTGGGTACGGTTTGGACACTGACCGGGGACGGAGGGGGGAGAGCGGAGGTCGGAAGACAGATGACTGAGGAGTGAAGCGGGGAATCGGCAGACAACATTCCGAATTGAGGGATTATGGAATTGGGGGATTGCAGGAGCGCCATCCAGCGGTTGTCGTCTTCAAGTGGACCGGTACATCGTGAAAACCCAAGGACCGCTGCAACGAAAGCAGGCAAAAAGGTGCAATTTTAAAGTTGTAGTTGCAAATTACACCTTTTTCAGATAGAAACACCGTATGACACAACTCAAGCGGACGATCGAAACCGTTTTAAAAAATTTGGCCGGCAAGTATCCGGTGGTCACCATTACAGGGCCACGCCAGAGCGGCAAAACCACGCTGTGCCGCAAGGTTTTTGCCCATAAACCATACGCCAATCTTGAATCACCGGATGTCCGTCAATTCGCCGTGGACGACCCGAGGGGATTTCTAGCCCAATATCCGGACGGGGCCGTTCTGGACGAAATCCAGCGGGCACCTGACCTGGTTTCCTATCTCCAGCCGCTGGTTGACCGTAGACCAGAGAGACGGCCTGTTTATTTTGACCGGCAGTCAGCAGTTTGAGGTCAGCAACACCATCAACCAATCCCTGGCAGGCCGCACCGCCCTGGTTAAACTGCTGCCTTTCTCAATCGCCGAGATTCAATCCGCTTTTGTAATGCCGGGTATCGACAGGTTGCTCTATCACGGCTTTTATCCCCGCCTGTGGGACAAACAACTCAATCCGACCCAGGCCCTCGGCGACTATTTTCAAACCTATATTGAAAGGGATCTGCGGCAGCTCGTCGCCATTAAGGATTTAAACCTGTTTCAGCGGTTCATTCAACTATGCGCCGGACGCATCGGTGGGCTGCTCAATGTCAACAGCCTGGCCAACGATACCGGCGTTTCCCACACGACGGCCAGAAACTGGCTCTCTGTGCTTGAAGCGAGCTATATCATTTTTCTTCTGCAGCCCTACCACCGCAATATTTCCAAACGCCTGGTCAAGTCGCCCAAACTGTATTTTTACGATGTCGGTCTGGCCGCCTTCCTGCTCGGCATCGAAAATGAAACGCAACTGTCCAGAGACCCGCTGCGGGGCAGCCTCTTTGAAAACATGGTGATCGCCGAGGCCCTCAAATACCGCTTCAATCAAGGCCGAAGAAGCAATCTTTATTTCTATCGGGACAGCAAGGGCAACGAGGTCGACCTGCTGCTCGTCAGCGGATCGGATATCTTCCCCATTGAAATCAAAGCCGGCATGACGATCACCAGGGACTATTTCAAAGGCCTGAACCATTTTGCGAAAGTATTTCCAGATCATATTCCCCGTGGCAGCGGCTTGGTTTATGGGGGCGAAGCGGTCCAAAAAAGAACCGATGTCGCCATTTTCCCCGTTTATCATTTACAGAAACTGTGGGAGATGACGGATTGAGCTTCTTGGGCATGTCCCTCCTGTCTTTGTTCTGGACCGCCATTGTACCCTCCCGTAATACATCGCTGCACTCAATCCTTAGATATCCTGGGAGCGGCTTCCAGCCGCGATCTGACACCACGAACGGCCACAGTCCATCGCGGCTGGAAGCCGCTCCTACGAATAATCCAACGTGGCTAACGCCCCGTTTGAGATTTCGAAATTGGATTTTTGGATTTATTTGAAGCTGGTGTTTGTTTTGGAATTTTTCACCTGGTCCGGTTGGTGGAAAAAATGCCTGAACTTCGAGTAGGGGTAGGAATACCCGATGGCGGCGGTGACAAAGGCCTGCCGGTCATCGGGGACCAGGGGGTACTGACGGCCGGGCCCCATATGCGTGTCCGCAACGTGCAGGGTCGTTTCCGCGGGCGTCAGATCGGCCGCGTCGAAAAAATAGTCCTGCCAGTTGTATCGGCAGGCGATGGTTTTGCCGCGTCCGGGATCATATGCCGGCGTGAGCATGATCGCCTGCTGATAGTGCAGCAGATCGGTCAACGGTGCATCAAGCCCGATGGCCTGGGATTCAAGAAAGTCAACCACCACACGGTAAAATTCGCTCATGTCCTCACAAATGCTCAGCCACAGCCAGGTCCACAACGGCCAGCCCCTGCGGGTCGGGTGATAGCGCCGCAGCAGTCGCAGCATGTCCGGCTGGGTGAGGATGCGGTTGACCTGGGGCATGTCCGGATCCGCATGGTAATCGTCGATGAGCTGTTTAAGCCGGTTGAACACGCGCCCGCAGCCCTGCGCATCTGCCAACAGACCACCGAGGAGCCCGTCGTAGAACCGCCGATAGGGTAACAGCCCTTCACGGTCCAGGTAGATGGCGATAAACCGGGTATAGGCCCCATTGTGCAGGGCCTGAATCATCTCGGCAAAAAGCAGGCAGTAGGCCCAGTCCGCATAGGGCATCGTGCGGGTACCGAAAACCAGCTCCACCACCTCTCTTTGAAAACCCGCCTCGGTCATCCGAATGGGTTTGAATCGGGTCTGCAGGCCATAGCGTTCACGCATGCCGGGCTGGCTCAGGGGGGCGTTGGGCAGCAGGGCCAGTTCGAACACCCGGATGTCGTCGTGCATACCGATTTCCAGCAGTCGGCCGATGCCCCCCACAAAGGAGTCGCGGGTCTCTTCGGGCAGCCCCAGGATCAGTTCCGTATAGGTAGGGATGTGATGCCGCTGGTAGCGGTTCTTCAAGTCGGCATACTCGCCGATGTCGACATGGGGCCGCGCCACCGCCGCCAGCACATCCACGTCCACGCTCTGCATGGACAGGGTCGTTCCCCAGAGCATATCGTTTTCGAACAACAGCCGGCTGATGGCAAACACGGTCTCATTGGAGGTCTTGGCGAACTGAATCCGGACGCGCTTGGGAAATCCGGTTCGGCGGCGCGCAGCGACCAGAAGCCTGGCGATCTCCAGGTCCCGCTTGAACAGGCCGAAGTTGGAGTCGGTGATGTATATATCGGCAACACCCCGGGCGGCCAGGTAGTCAATCTCTTGGGCAACCCGGTCCAGGGCGTGCAGGCGGACCTTGTTCTTGGTGCGCACGCCCCAGTCGCAGAAACAGCAGGCAAACGGACAGCCACGGTTGGTCTCCCACAGCGCGATCCGGTTGCCGTGTTCCTCGCCCAGAAACGCATCCAGGCTGCCGTTCAGGTATGGACTGGGCACCGGCAGATCTTTTCCCAGCCGCGTCCCCATGGGCGTGGTGACCGTGCTGCCCGACCGGTTGAACGATATTCCCTCCAGGCGCTCTATATCGGGGTTCTCCTCGAGCAGCGCCTTCAACAGGCGGGCAAAGGGAATCTCCCCCTCCCCGTGGACCAGGATATCCGCATGGGGAAATCGCGAAAAAAAGTCAGCGGACTGGTCAGGCACATGCGGTCCGCCGCAGACCACCAAGCAATCCGGATAGTTGGCTTTCACCCGTCGGGCGATGGCCATCTGTTGATTGTGGTTCCAGACGTAGCAGGAGAGGCACAACAGGTCGGGATCCACAATGGCTGAAACCACGGTATCGACCGGCTCCAGGGTCGTAAAAGGTTGATTCCAGCGATACGCGCTGGCGATCTCAGGGTCCTGTTCGGCATAAGACTTTAAAAAACCGAAGGCATAGGGAACAAATGAAATCATATTGAAGCTGAGAAAATATATCGATTTCATAAAAGGCGTTTCCCTTCGTAGGGGATTTCCAGGTAACCGATGAAATACGGGCACTGAAGCACGTCAGTGAATCACCCGACCCGGGCATCAAAAATCGCGATCGTTTTCCGGATTCTGAAACAACACCTCCACCGTTCGCTGTTGTTGATCGACCTTAGCGCTGCGATTGCGTACACTGGAGAACCAGACGCCGATGATCGTCCCGTCAGAGGCAAGAATGTTCGATCCGTATGGGTCGTAGCGCATTTTCCAGTACATGTTGCCAGTCATCTTCTTCAGCGTGTCCGGTTCCGGTTCGAAGGGGATCCAATATCTGGAGGGGACCGTATAGGTGCGGTCAATACCGATGATGGCATAGGGCATGGTGTCCCTGCCCGCATAGTAGTAGTTAAATTCCGGTAGCGCCGTTCCGGTTTGAAACGCCTGGCTGACCTGGGCATCCAGGCTGAAGCGACTGTAATTTTGATTACATCCGGCAGCCATCAGAACCAGCACAACCAGCACAACCAGTGCAACCCACCCGCCAAAGCGGACCCGCAGAATTGTTTGATGACGTTCAAGAAGCGACATGGCAACCTCCTTTGTCCGAGATTCGAGGTACGGTTTGCCCGTAAAACATAGGCACGAATGGTTACAAAACAATAACCGCCCTGCCTTTGCAGGCAGGCCCGCAACCGTTTCCGGTGTCACCACCGATGATAAAGACGCCGGTCCGCCAGGCCACTGTCGATGGGGGGGTACAGGGAACCCGTTATTCAACCTGCTGGACATAAGTCGGACCAACGAAAAAAGGCTTACAGCGAATGCCGTAAGCCCTTGATTTATTTTGGCTGAGGGACAAGGATTCGAACCTTGATTGACGGAGTCAGAGTCCGCTGTCCTACCATTAGACGATCCCCCAGTATCGGGTAGGTGCCCGTTTACACAAAAGCGGCTGGGGAGTCAAGTCCAAATCTGTGGCGCCTTTGGGGCGCTCACGTGCATGCCAACCCCAGGCTGCCTGGCAAGTTGAATATGGGGAAGACAAATCACCATATCCAAAAAACAACTCTCAAATAAATCCCAATCACCAAATTTCAAAAGGATAACCAACCATAGACGATCACCCTTGCTTGGGATTTCAATTTTGGAGTTTGGAATTTATTTGGAATTTGGATATTGTTATTTGAGATTTATCTGCGCGGCAATCATTTCCCTGTCGATTCAATGAATTCCACTGCCGCACGCAGCCGCGCCAGCACCCGGGTTTTACCCAGCGCTTCAATCAGTTCAAAAATGCCGGGGCTCACCGTCGTGCCGGTCAGGGCGACCCGCACCGGTTGGGCGATCTTGCCGAAGCCCAGGCCGGTTTCATCCATCACGCGTTTAAAGGCGCCCTCCTGGGTCTTTTCCGCCAGGTTGTCCAGTTCCCCAAGCTGTTCGGCAAGCAGGGCGAGCACCCCCGCCGTCTCCGGCTTCAAGAACTTTTTGGCCGCCTTGTCGTCGTAGGGCCGCACATCTTCACGGTAGTAGAAATGCGCGCCGTCGGCCATCTCCACCAGGGTCTTGCTGCGGGTATGCAGGGTGCCGATGACACCCGCCAGATAATCGTCATCGGCGGCATCGTAGCCCTTGTCCCTGAAAAAAGGCAGCGCCCGGGGGGCGAGCTGCCGAACCGACGTGGCCCGAATGTGGTCGGCATTCAAGGCGGTCAGCTTGTCCGTGTCGAACACGCCGGCGGATCTGCCGATGTTCTTCAGGCTGAACTTCTCCACCAGTTCCTGGCGGGTGAAGAACTCCTGATCGCCATGGGACCACCCCAGCCGGGCCAGGTAGTTGATGAAGGCATCCGGCAGGTAGCCCATATCCCGGTAGGCGGTCACCGACATGGCACCGTGGCGTTTGCTCAGCCGCGTCTTGTCCTTTCCAAGCACCATGGGCACATGGCCGAACACGGGCAGCGGTGATTGAAGCGCCCGGTATAGCAGGATCTGCTTGGGCGTGTTCATGACGTGGTCGTCACCACGGATCACCGTGTTGATGCCCATGCTGATGTCGTCCACCACGACCACGAAATTATACGTGGGCGTTCCATCGCTGCGACAGACCACAAAATCGTCCTGCTCGGTGTTCTGAAAAACGATGTCGCCCTTGATCACGTCCTCCACCACCGTGGTTCCTGCAAGGGGGGATTTGAAACGAATCACGGCATTGTCCGACCTGGGCAGGCCGCGTTCCCGGCAGCGGCCGTCGTATTTGGGCTTGCCGCCTTCGGCCATGGCCTTCTGGCGCATGGCTTCCACCTCCTGCTGGGTGCAGGTGCAGTAGTAGGCATCCCCCGAATCCAGCAATTTCTGGAGGTATTCCCGGTACAGGTCGAGGCGCTGGGTTTGAAAATAGGGACCTTCGTCCCAGTCCAGTTCCAGCCAGCGCATCGCCTCGAAAATGGCATCCACGGATGCCTGGGTGGAACGCACCGTATCCGTATCTTCGATGCGCAAGACAAACTTTCCGTTATTCTGACGGGCGTACAACCAGTTGAACAAAGCCGTGCGGGCACCGCCCACATGCAGGTAACCCGTGGGACTCGGGGGAAATCGGGTAACGATGGTTTCCATTGTTGATCTACCTTATATGAGTCGTTCATGAACGGATGCAAATGACACATCTAGTAAAACAATAAGTTATTTACCAGTCATGATGGGTCGTGCCGTTTCCATGCTCGCCGGCAGCCGCGGGGCCTCAATCCGGAAGTCAATCACCGGTCTGTCCGTAGCCAACCGATATCTTCACAAAGACGTTAACCGGTCGTAATAACAATCAATGAGATCGTAACCAACCAGTCATCGCCGGTCGTAGGCCCCCTCATTACCACATCCCCAAAGGGGGAACAAGGGTGCAGCGGGAAAGATTTTTGGGAAAAGCCTTGACATTCATCGGCTTTTTAATTACTACAGGCGCAACCAATTAGAAACACAGCTGATTCTGGATAGTTATAAATATTTTAATAAGTTAGGAGATTACTAATGGCTGTACCGAAGCACAAGACATCTAAGTCAAAACGGGATAAACGACGCGCCCACGACAAAATTGAGGCCCCTGCGGTGGGAACCTGCCCGGGATGCGGCGAAGCCAAACTTCCCCACCATGCCTGCCCCGAATGCGGCGAGTACAAGGGCAAAAGCGTTATCGTCATAGACGAAGACTGATTCCATAAAAGGATAAGCCGATCATGACCGACACCGGAGCCCATCGCCAGCAGGGTGGATTGGACGAAGAGACCCGGCAGATGGTGGTCGACACCGTCCGCCAGCTGTCCAAACGCCTGCTTACCAAAAAAGCCGTCCTGGAATGGGACCGTGACGAAATTTTTCCCGAAGCCGCCGTCCGGGAGATGCTGAGCCCGGAGATCGGGCTCCAGCTGCTGTTCATTCCCGAGGCCTATGGCGGCATGGGCGGCGGCGCCATGGACTGCTGCGCCGTCACCCGGGAGATGAGCAAAATCTGCCTGGGGGTGGGAACGGCCTTTTTTGCCATCCAGCTGGGCTCGGACCCCATCATTGTTGGCGGCACCGAAGCCCAGAAAGAGAAGTGGCTGGGCGCCGTTGCCGAAGGCCGCAGCCTGGTGGCCTACGCGGTGACCGAAGCGGAAGCGGGCAGCAACCTGGCATCCCTCAAGACCAAGGCCGAGCCGGTCATGAACAATTCCGGCACGCTCACCGGCTACCGGATCAACGGTTCCAAGCAGTTCATCTCCACCGGCGGCTACGCCGATTTCGTGACCGTACTGGCCCAGACCCCCGAAGGCCCTACTTTTTTTGTGGTCGAAAAGGGCACGCAAGGCTTCGAGCAGCACAAGGGCGAGGAGAAGCACGGCATCCGGGCGTCCAACACCTCACCCCTGACCTTTACCGATGTTTATGTCCCCGTGGAAAACATGATCGGCGACGCCCCCGGTAAAGGGCTCAAGGAAGCCAACCAGGTGTTCGGCTACACCCGGCTCATGGTGGCGGCGATGGCCCTGGGGGCCGGAGAGGCTGCCCTGGAAGGAATCGTCATTCCCTATGCCCATGAACGAATCCAGTTCGGCGGTCCCCTTTCCGATAAAAAGGGCTACACCAACAAACTGATCGTCCCCCACTGGGTCAACCTGAAGGCCGCCGCCGCCCACATCGAAGCCATTGCCCGCCGAATAGACAGCGAGAAAGAGGATTTTCAAGTGGAAGGATCCATTGCCAAGCTCTTCACTTCCGAAGCCGCCAACCGAGCGGCGGACGATGCCATGCAGGCCCTGGGCGGCTATGGCTACATCAGCGAATTCGGCGTAGAAAAGATTAAAAGAGATGTAAAAATAACCTGTATTTACGAGGGCACCAGTGAAATCCAGCAGAACATCATCTCCACGTTTCGCTGGAAAAAAACCCGTAAGACCAAAGGTGCCTTCTACGAAGAGATGGCCAAGGGGTTGGATGGGCTCCACGGCGACTGCGATCGGGCCGGCTGCCGGACCTTGGCCGCCTGTGCGCGGGCGTTGAACCGCACCATCGATTTTGCCCACGTAAACCGCCTCACGCGGCACCAGCAAGTCATGTTCGCCCTGGCCGACATGATGACCCACGTGGAGGTAGGGGAAAGCATGGCCCGGCTGGCCGTGAACGAGGCGGATGAGACCCACCTGGCAACGGCTCGGGTCTTTGCCAACACCTGCGCCCGCCTGGTGGCCGAAAAAACCAGATTGATCGTGATGGGCAGCGACGTCGTCGCTGCTGAAACGGCGGATCAATTCCTGCCGTCGTTGGATCTGTCCGCATTGGAAGGCAGCTACCGGGGGCTGATCGACGACATGGACCGCCTCGCCGACCAGATTTTTGAGAGGGCATCATGACCGAATCGGGCGATCGAATCGTCGTGGTCACCGGAGGATCACGAGGCATCGGACGGGCCATCTGCGCCGCCCTGAGCGCACCGGGGACCACCGTCTATTTCAACTACAACAGCAATCTGGATGCGGCCAAGACCACGGCCAAGGGCATCTCGGCCGGCGGTGGCACGGCTTGCTACCACCAGGTGGACGTGGCCTCGGAAAGTGCCGTATCCGATTACCTGGGTGCTGTCTTGAAGGCGTCCGGACGAATCGACGTGCTGGTAAACAACGCCGGCATCACCCGCGACGGACTGCTGGTGCGCATGAAGGAAACCGACTGGGACGCAGTGATTGACGTCAACCTGAAAGGGACCTTCAACTGCATGAAGGTGGCCGCCAAGGCCATGATGAAACAGCGCTATGGGCGTATCATCAACATCTCCTCGGTGGTGGGCGTTTCCGGCAACCCGGGTCAGGCCAACTACGTGGCTTCAAAAGCGGGTATCATCGGTCTGAGCAAGGCCGTGGCCCGGGAACTGGCCAGCCGGAACATCACGGTGAATGCTGTGGCCCCCGGTTACATCGAGACCGATATGACCGGCGATCTCGACGACAACGCCAAGGCGGCCATGGTCGGCCAGATCCCCATGGGACGCATCGGCACGCCCGAAGAGATTGCCGGCGTGGTCGCTTTTCTCGCCTCTGCAGCCGCGGACTATATCACCGGCCAGGTCATCCATGTGAGCGGGGGCATGTACATGTGAGAATTGCGGAATTGCGGAATTGAGGAATTAAGGGATTGAGGGATTGCGAATTGAAAAATTCAATGCCTTTCAATTCCTGAATCCCTCAATCCCTAATCCCTCAATTTTTGTTAATCTTGAAAGGAGATCATCATGTCAGTTGAAGATAAAGTAAAAAAGATTATCGCAGAGAAACTCAGTGTAGACATTGCCGAAGTGGTTCCGGAAGCCTCTTTTGTGGACGACCTCGGGGCCGACAGCCTTGATCTGGTGGAACTGATCATGTCCATGGAAGAAGAGTTCGACGTGGATATTTCCGATGAAGACGCCGAAAAGATGGTCACTGTCAAAGATGCCTTCGACTACATTAAAAACCACTAAAGCTAATTTTGAATTGAAAATTATGAATTTTTAATTAATGAAAGCCGCCTATTTTTCTTAAAAACGATAGGATGCCGTCATTCAACATTAAGAATTCAAAATTGCTAATTGTTTATTTTACCAGAAGGGAAGGAATCGTTGAGCAGACGGGTTGTCATTACCGGGATTGGGACTCGTAACACCGCTGGGTATCGGCGTCGATGAAACCTGGTCGGCCCTGTGTGAAGGTCGGTCGGGCATCGGCGAAATCACGCGTTTCGACACCAGCGCGTTTACCACCAAAATTGCAGCGGAGGTCAAAGATTTCAACGCGGAGGACTTTCTTCCCAAAAAAGAGGCCAAGCGCACGGAGAAGTTCATTGCCTATGCCGTGGCGGCGGCCCGCATGGCCGTTGAAAACGCCCGCCTGACCATCGACGACACCAATGGCCCGCGCGTGGGCGTGATAACCGGCTGCGGACTGGGCGGGCTGGAATATGCTGGAGTTGACCGCCCGCACCGTTCAGGAAAAGGGCCCCAAGCGCTGCAGCCCCTTTTTCATCCCCATGCTCATCGGAAACATGGCCCCGGGAATGATCTCCATCCACCTGGGGGCCAAAGGGCCCAACATCTCGGTGGCCACGGCCTGCGCCGCCGGCGCCCATGCCATCGGCGATGCCTGCAACACCATCTTGCGGGGACAGGCCGACGCCATGATCACCGGCGGCGTGGAATCGGTCATCAGCCCCACCTGCATTGCCGGTTTCAACGCCATGAAGGCCCTGTCCACCCGCAACGACGACCCCCAAAAGGCCTCACGGCCCTTCGACCGGGACCGTGACGGGTTCGTGGTCGGCGAAGGCGCCGGCATGCTGATTCTCGAAGCGCTGGACCATGCACTCGAGCGGGGAGCACCCATTCTGGCCGAAATGGCCGGCTACGGCCAAAGCGGCGACGGCTATCATATGACCTCCCCGTCTCCGGACGGTGATGGCATGATCCGGTGCATGCAAGCCGCCATTGACAGCGCAGGCATTACCTGTGAAGCCATCGACTACATCAACGCCCACGGCACGTCCACCCCGCTGAACGATCTCTACGAAACCCGGGCAATCAAAAAGGTATTTGGCGATTTCGCGCCAACGGTGCCTATTTCTTCCACCAAATCCATGACCGGACACCTGCTGGGCGGTGCCGGCGGCATCGAAACCTCATTTACCGTAATGGCCGTAAAAAACGGCATCATCCCGCCGACCATCAATCTTGAGCACGCGGGTGACGAATGTGATCTGGACTACGTTCCCAAAGTGGCCCGCAAAGCGGACATTGCCTACGCCATGTCCAACTCCTTCGGCTTCGGCGGCACCAACGCCAGCCTGGTGGTGAAGCGATACGAACCATAGGTTTGCGACGATCGAGCAGATGGTCGCCGGGTGAAAAGGTTCCGGGTTCACCGTTCAGGGTTTATGGCTCCGCGCTTATCCCCATCCTGTATGATTGGATGATGCAACGGACCAATCAACTGTTGAACCTTTGAACGCTGAACCAGTTAACTTATCACGGGATTTATCCCCATCTGTCCCCTTAACCCATCCACCTACCCCGGAAATAACAAATTACCAATTTCAAACGCCTAACCAACCTAAACACTTCCTTTTTTTTCTTGCGGTGTTGGCTGGTTCTGGATATGTAAACACGTTAGGCCTTTAATCGATCACGCTTTCTCCAGTGAAAGGAACCAAGGACCATGACCGAGGCATCCGGCCCACAGCGAATCATCATCGGCTGCGACCATGCGGCATACCGGCTCAAGGAAACGCTCAAAACGGCAATGGAGGCGCAAGGTATCGCCGTTACCGATGTCGGGACCCACAGCGAGGCATCCATGGACTATCCGGATACGGGCAAGACCGTGGCCGAAAAGATTTCCTCGGGCGAATACGAGCGCGGTATTCTCATCTGCGGCACCGGACTGGGAATGTCCATGGTGGCCAACAAATACCCCCACGTGCGCGCGGCCCTTTGCAACGACCTGTTCTCGGCCGCCATGAGCCGGCGGCACAACGACGCCAACATCCTGGTTTTGGGTGGTCGGGTGATCGGGGATATCCTGGCCCTGGAAATCCTGAGGACCTGGCTGGAAACACCCTTCGAGGCAGGTCGGCATCAGCGCCGCCTGGACATGTTTGACAGTATCTGAACCATAGGAGCGGCATCTTGCCGCGATTTAAAGGCGGCCGAAGCCACTTATCGCAGCTGGAAGCCGCTCCTACAACCAAACCGGCAGATGAATAGAAAGTGAGACGACCGTTGAGTGTCGACTTGATTCGAGAAACCGATCCCGAGATCGCCCGTGTGATCCAGGACGAAGCGATGCGCCAGCAGTCTCATCTGGAGCTGATTGCATCGGAAAATATCGCCAGCCAGGCCGTCATGGCGGCCCAGGGCAGCATCCTGACCAACAAATACGCCGAAGGCTACCCCAACAAACGCTACTACGGGGGATGTGAATTCGTGGACCGGGCCGAACAGATGGCCATCGACCGCGCCCTGGCCCTGTTCGGTGCCGACAGCGCCAACGTGCAACCCCACTCCGGCTCCCAGGCCAACATGGCCGCCTATTTTGCCCTGCTCGAACCCGGCGAGACGGTGCTGGCAATGGACTTGGCCCACGGCGGCCACCTGACCCACGGCGCCAAGGTCAGCTTTTCCGGTCGTCTTTTCCACTTCGTCCACTACGGCGTCGATCGGGAGACGGAAACCATCGACTACGACCAGGTGGAACGCCTGGCCAGGCAGCACCGCCCGAAAATGATCGTGGCCGGTGCAAGTGCCTATCCCCGATTTTTCGATTTCAAGGCCCTGTCGGAAATTGCCCGATCCATCGAAGCGCTGCTGATGGTGGATATGGCCCACATTGCCGGACTGGTGGCCGCCGGGGTGCACCCCTCACCCATTCCCCATAGCGACGTGGTCACCTCCACCACCCACAAGACATTGCGAGGCCCCCGCGGGGGCCTGATCCTGGCCCGGGAGAACTGCGGCAAAAAGATCAACAGCCAAGTGTTCCCCGGCATTCAAGGCGGCCCGCTGATGCACGTCATCGCTGCCAAGGCCGTGGCCTTCAAGGAGGCGCTGGGCGCCCCTTTCAAACAATATCAGAAAAACACCATATCCAATGCGGCAACGCTGGCCGACAGCCTGAAAGATCACGGCCTGGATCTGGTGTCCGGCGGCACGGACAACCATCTCATGCTGGTCAACCTCACCCGCATGGGCATCACCGGCCGGGATGCGGAGGATGCATTGGGGCGTGCCGGCATCACGGTAAACAAAAACGCCATCCCCTTCGACACGCGCAGCCCCCATGTGACCAGCGGCATCCGGATCGGTACCCCCTTCGTGACCAGCCGGGGAATGATGGCCGAGCAGATGAAGATCATCGGCGGCCTCATGGCCGAGGTCCTGCGCAATCCAGGAGACGAGGCGCTGCTGAAAAGGACAGGGGATCGGGTGCAGGCGCTGTGTGATGAATTTCCCCTTTATGCGAAGGCAGATGGCCACGGACGGTATAAGGAATCGATGTAATGACCGCAACCAGTAACGGTAAACGATCGGACTATCTCTCCTGGGACGACTACTTCATGGCCGTGGCCCTGTTATCGGCCCAGCGCAGCAAAGACCCCAACACCCAGGTGGGTGCCTGCATCGTCAATCGCCAGAAACGCATCGTTGGCGTCGGGTATAACGGCTTTCCCACCGGGTGTTCCGATGACACCCTGCCGTGGGGCCGTGAGGGAGACTTCCTTGACACCAAATACCCTTACGTCTGCCACGCGGAGCTCAATGCCATTTTAAACAGTGTCCCCGGGAACCTCACCGACTGCAGTATCTATACAGCCCTGTTTCCCTGTAACGAATGCGCCAAGGTGATCATCCAGGCGGGTATCCGCCAGGTGGTCTACCTGGCTGACAAGTATACCGACACCGATTCCGTTCGCGCCTCCAGAAGGATGTTCGACCAGGCCGGGGTGGCCTGTCGCCAGCTGGTGCCGGCCAGTCCGGTGGTGTCCATCCATTTTTTGGAAAACGGATAGTGTCTGATCCGTTGCATGATAAGTCGGTTGTTGAACCCTCCCCGCGGCAAGCCGCGGGGAGGGTTCACCGTAAGGATAAAAAAATCGATTTTCAGTTCGCTCGCTATCGCGGTTCAACATTACGCAGCCATCGGGAGGGTTATTCATGAAATGTCCATTTTGCGGAGAGTTTGACAACAAGGTTATCGATTCTCGAGTAAGCAAGGATGGCAGCGTGATCCGACGCCGGCGGGAGTGCATCGACTGCACCCGGCGCTTCACCACTTACGAGCACATCGAAGAAATTCCCATCATGATCATCAAAAAGGATGGTCGCCGGGAAGTATTCAGCCGCGAAAAAGTGGGTTCCGGAATCCGAAAAGCCTGCCAGAAGCTGGACATCAGCATGAATACCATCGAAGCATTCATCGAAGACCTGGAAAGGGACCTTCGGGAAACCGGCGAAAAGGAAATTCCCTCCCACACGATCGGTGAGCGGGTCATGGTCAAATTGCACGAGCTCAATGACATCGCCTATGTCCGCTTCGCCTCCGTCTATCGCGAATTCAAGGACGTCAACGACTTTGTATCGGAACTCAAGCGCCTGCTGAGCCATCCAGCCAAATAATGGACGACCGAAGCTACATGAACCAGGCCTTGGCCCTGGCCGAAAAGGGCCTGGGCTGGACCTCGCCCAACCCCATGGTCGGCGCCGTGCTGGTCAAGGACGGCCGGGTCGTGGGCCGGGGATATCATCAGCGGGCGGGCGGGCCCCATGCCGAAGTCAACGCCATCGACCATGCGGGCGCGCGGGCCCGGGGAACGACCCTTTATGTCACCCTGGAGCCGTGCAACCACGTCGGCCGCACACCGCCCTGCACCCACAAGATCCTGGATGCCGGCATCCGGCGGGTGGTGGTGGCGATGGCCGACCCGAACCCCGGCGTCCGGGGCGGCGGCAACCGATACCTGCAGGACAACGGCATCGAGGTAACCACGGGCATTTGTGAAAAGGAAGCCCGGACGCTTAACGAAGCCTTTATCGCATGGGTCACCACCGGCAGGCCTTTTGTCGTTGTCAAATGCGCGGCCACCCTCGACGGGCGCATTGCCACACGCACCGGCGACTCCCGCTGGGTCACCGGCCCGGCCTCCCGCCAGTTCGTCCATCGGCTCCGCCATGCGGTCGACGGCATCATGGTCGGCGTGGAGACCGTTAAAAAAGACAACCCCAGCCTGACCACGCGCCTGAAAGAAGCAGGCGGCTCGGACCCGACACGCATCATCCTGGACACCCACTTGTCAATCCCGCTGACGTCCAAACTGCTGCACCAGACGTCCCCCGCACCCACGTGGGTGGTCTGCGGGACGAATGCAGCGGCAGATCGCCAAGCAGCATTGGCGGCTACCGGTGCACGGGTCGTAACCGCCCCATTGAAAGCGGGTCGCATCGACCTGTCGGCATTGATGCAACAACTGGGCGAGATGGGCATCACCAGCCTGCTGATCGAAGGGGGGGGCATGGTCATCGGTTCGGCTTTTGCCGCCGACATTGTGAATAAAATATGTTTCTTCTATGCACCGAAAATATTGGGTGGTGATGATGGGATTCCCATTTGTCGGGGGGCGGGACCGGAGCGCATGCATCAGAGCATGGCCGTCCATGATTTGTCGGTGCTCAGATTCGACACGGACGTCATGCTCCAGGGCTATCTGAAACCCTTTTGATTGATTGACAACAAGCGTTTACACATTATTTTTACGGACATGTTCACAGGAATTATTGAAGGTTTAGGCACCATTTCCGCCATCCACCCGTCTGGTCAGGGAAGCCGGATTTCAATCGTTTCGGATTTCGATCTTACAGGAACCCGCATCGGAGACAGCATTGCCGTGAACGGCGCCTGCCTGACCGCCGTGAGCCTGCAGGCAAGCCGGTTTAGCGTGGACGTCTCCCCCGAGACCCTGAAGCGAAGCGTTTTGGGCAGGATCAAGCTCGGTGAACGGGTCAATCTGGAACGCGCGTTACGGCTGTCGGACCGGCTGGATGGCCACCTGGTTTCAGGTCACATTGACGGCATGGGCACCCTGCGCGAAAGGAAAACGCTGGCCAACGCCATCATCATCACCTTCGGTGTGGGCCAATCCCTATCCCGTTACATGATCGAAAAGGGGTCCGTGGCCGTGGACGGCACCAGCCTGACCATCAACCGCTGCGACAGCAGCACGTTCGAGGTAAGCATCATTCCCCACACGGCCGGCCTGACCACCGTCGGCTTCAAAAAGGTGGGAGATGCGGTCAACATCGAAACCGATATGATCGGAAAGTATGTTGAACGCTTTGTTCTGAACCGCGAGCCAGTGGACCGCAAGCCCGGACCATCCGATGGCGGCATCGATATGGCCATGCTGGCCAAGTCCGGATTTATCTGATCAATTAACGAACTGCAGGAGAATGCTCCACCATGCCAAAAATTACCATCGACCAGGCCATCGAAGATATCCGCAATGGCAACATGGTCATCCTCGTCGACGATGAAGATCGAGAAAACGAAGGCGACTTGACCATGGCGGGGGAAAAGGTGACCCCCGAAGCCATCAATTTCATGGCCAAGTACGGCAGGGGCCTCATCTGCCTGTCACTGACCGCTCAAAAATGTGCCCAGTTGAACCTTCCCATGATGGTGCAAAACAACACCAGCCCTTTTGAAACCGGCTTCACCGTCTCTATCGAGGCCAAATGCGGGGTCACGACCGGCATTTCGGCCGCCGATCGGGCCACCACCATCGCAGCCGCCGTGGCCGACGACGCCAAACCCGGCGACCTGACCCGGCCGGGCCACATATTCCCCCTGCGCGCACGCGATGGCGGGGTCATGGTGCGTGTGGGTCAGACCGAAGGAAGCGTGGACCTGGCCAGACTGGCCGGCCTCAAGCCGGCGGGCGTCATCTGCGAAATTATGGACGACGACGGCACCATGGCACGCATGCCGGCGCTTGAAGAATTCAGCCGGCAGCACGATATCGGCATCTGCACCATCGCCGATCTGGTGGAGTACCGCATTCGAACGGAAAGTTTCGTTCACCGGGCCGCGGAAACCATCATCCCCACCCTCCACGGGGGCGACTTTAAAATGATCGCTTTTGAAAACGACGTGGACAACCTGACTCACATCGCCCTGGTAAAAGGAGAGATCGATCCGGAAACGCCCACCATGGTGCGGGTACACTCGGAATGCATGACCGGTGACATCTTCGGCTCCATGCGCTGCGACTGCGGTGACCAACTGCACAAGGCCATGGCGATGATCGACGCCGAAGGGTCCGGTGTCATTCTATACCTGCGCCAGGAAGGCCGGGGCATTGGCCTAATCAACAAGCTCAAGGCCTACGAGTTGCAGCGTTGCAAGGGCATGGACACGGTGGAGGCCAACCTGAAGCTGGGGTTCAAGGATGACATGCGTGACTACGGCATTGGCGCGCAGATGCTGGTCGACATCGGTGTGCGCAAGATGCGCCTGTTAACCAACAACCCCAAAAAGATGGTTGGGCTTCAGGGCTATGGACTCAGTATGGAGGAGCAGGTGCCCATCGAGGTTGAGCCCAACGAGTACAACCGGTGTTATCTCGAGTGCAAAAAGCTTAAAATGGGCCATACGCTCAGTTTTGAAGAAACCGTAAAACATCAATAAGGAGAGGAAAACCGTCCTATGCCGAATATCATCGAAGCCGGCCTGGTTGCCAAAGGTAAGCGGTTCGGTATCATCGCCAGCCGTTTCAACGATTTCATCACCGATCGACTCGTGGGAGGCGCCATCGATGCACTGACCCGCAGCGGTGCCGAAGACGCAGACATCGATCTCGTCAAGGTGCCCGGTGCCTTCGAAATTCCCATGGTGGCCCTGCGCATGGCCAAAAGCAACAAGTATCATGCGATCGTCTGCCTGGGGGCGGTTATTCGCGGTGCCACGCCTCATTTTGACTATGTATGCGCCGAGGCCTCCAAAGGTATCGCCCAGGTAGGCATGGAGACCCAGGTGCCTGTCATTTTCGGCATTGTTACCACAGACAGCATCGAACAGGCCATCGAGCGGGCCGGCACCAAAGCGGGCAACAAGGGCTGGAGTGCGGCCGTCTCCGCCATCGAGATGGCCAACCTGATGGAGACGGTGGATAAGGGGTGACCATGGGAACCCGCCGATTATCCAGAGAACGGGCCCTGCAAGCCCTGTTTTATATGGACATGCACCGGGACCCGGTGGAGGACCCCGTTGGACAGTTCTGCAGCAGTTTTGCCCAGGACAAACCCACACAGCCGTTTTTCCACCGTCTGGTGGACGGGGTGCAGGAAAACCGCGCGGCGATCGACACGGTGATCGAACAGTTCTCCAGCAACTGGAAACTCTCACGCATGTCCTGCGTGGATCGCAATGTATTGCGCATCGCCGTATTCGAACTGCTCTATTGCGCCGACATCCCTCCCAAAGTTTCCATCAACGAGGCGATCGATGTGGGTAAACGCTTCGGTACCGATGAGTCCGGTGCCTTTATCAATGGCATCCTGGACAGCATCCGGTTGGCCATGAACGAAGACAAAATTACCTACATCCCCAAGGCCACCGGATGATGGGTCTTGATATAGCTGAAATTCAACATTAAAAATAAAAACCGTCGGGAGGAACGAATTGATTATCCGTCAAATGGCCCTGGGCCCCATCCAGGCAAACTGTTTCATACTGGGATGTGAAAAGACGCGCCAGGCCGTGGTCATCGATCCCGGCGACGATGCCGACCGCATCCTCACCAGCCTGGCCGGGGACAGGTTGACCGCCGTTCAGATCATCAACACCCATGGCCACTTTGACCACGTAGGCGCCAACAAGCGTCTCAAAGAGACCACCGGTGCAGATATTCTCATCCACCGTGACGACGCCCCCATGCTCACCCAGTTATCGGCCTCGGCGGCCGCCTGGGGACTGGCGGCGGAAGACTCACCCAGGGCGGATCGGCTGCTGGAAGATGGGGATACCATCTCCTTTGGCACCCATACCCTGAAGGTGCTTCACACCCCGGGCCATACCATCGGCGGCGTTTGCCTGTACGTCGAACACAACCACGCGGGTGCCCTGAAAAAGGCAGTATTTGTAGGCGATACCCTCTTTGCCGGCTCAATCGGCAGGACCGATTTTCCCGGTGGCAATTTCGACACCCTGATCAACAGTATCCGGACCAAGCTTTTTACCCTGGATGATGACGTCAAGGTTTATCCGGGGCACATGGGCAACACCACCATCGGTGTTGAAAAGCGCACCAACCCGTTCTGCGGGATGGGGTAATATGCCTCTATCGGTATCCAGAAAAAAAACCCGCCGCATCATGGTGGGTGGCGTAGCCGTGGGTGGCGGGGCACCCATCAGCGTCCAGTCCATGACCAATACCAAAACCGATGATGTCACGGCGACCGTGGGACAAATTCAGCAGTTGGCACAAGCCGGCTGTGAAATCGTCCGCGTGGCGGTCCCGGACCGATCCGCTGCCGATGCCATCCCCCGAATCAAGAAACGAATTACCATCCCCCTGGTTGCGGACGTCCATTTTGACCACCGCCTGGCCATTGCATCGGCCAGGGGCGGTGCCGATGGCCTGCGGTTTAACCCCGGCAACATCGGCAACCGGAGGCACATCAGAGCCCTGGTCGATTGCGCCAAGGACCACCGGATTCCTATTCGCATCGGCGTCAACGCCGGCTCTCTGGAAAAGGATATCCTCGAGGCGCACAAGGGGGTGAGCGCTGCAGGCATGGTCGAAAGCGCGTTGCGACATGTGGCCCTGCTGCAGGATTTGGATTTTCAAGAGATCAAGATATCCATCAAGGCATCAGACGTGCCCCGAACCCTTGCGGCCTATCGCCTGCTGTCACAAAAAACCGACCTGCCCCTTCACGTGGGCGTGACCGAAGCCGGGTCACTCTATTCGGGCATCGTCAAGTCGGCCCTGGGTATCGGCACCCTGCTGTCCGAGGGCATTGGGGATACCCTGAGGGTCTCCCTCACCCGCGACCCGGTGGAGGAGATCCGGGTGGGCTACGAAATCCTTCGGGCGCTGGATATCCGCCACCGCGGACCGGAAATCATCTCCTGTCCCACCTGCGGACGATGCGACATCCCCCTGTTTGACATCGTGGACAAGGTGGAAAAAGCCTTGATGACACACACCACCCCGGTAAAACTGGCCATCATGGGCTGTGTGGTCAATGGCCCCGGAGAAGCCCGCGAAGCAGACATCGGCGTAGCCGGCGGCTGCGGGGTGGGCATCCTGTTCAAAAAAGGGAAAGTCGTCAAAAAATTTCCCGAAGACCGGCTGGTGGAAGTGGTTTTGGAAGCCGTGGACGAGTTTGAACAACAGACCAAATCACATTGAATTAAAACAGTTAGGACAGACACATGGGGAAACCGCAGAAAAACGCCATCTCGCCCTCGCGGGATGAAGATTATCCGGAATGGTATCAAGCGGTCATTAAAGCTTCCGATATGGCCGAACGCGCTCCGGTACGTGGCTGTATGGTCATCAAGCCGTGGGGATACGCCCTGTGGGAAAACATCGTGGCCCGAATGGACCGCCTGTTTAAGGCCACCGGCGTGAAAAACGCTTATTTTCCGCTCTTCATTCCGGTCAGTTTTCTGGAAAAAGAGGCTGAGCATGTGGACGGGTTTGCCAAAGAATGCGCCGTGGTCACCCATCACCGGCTGGAACAAGGGCCCGGCGGCGGGCTGGTTCCCGGCGGCCCCCTCACCGAGCCCCTGGTGGTCCGTCCAACGTCGGAAACCATCATCGGCGATTCTTTTTCCAAGTGGGTGAGCAGCTACCGTGATCTGCCCCTTCTGATCAATCAGTGGGCCAACGTGGTACGCTGGGAAATGCGCACAAGGATCTTCCTGCGTACCAGCGAATTCCTGTGGCAGGAAGGACACACCGCCCATGCCACGGATACGGAGGCGATCGAACGAACGAAGATGATGCTCAAGGTCTATACCCGCATGGTCCAGGACGATCTGGCCATGCCGGTCATCGAGGGCAGCAAAACTGCAGCGGAACGTTTCCCCGGCGCCGTGGATACCTTGTGCATCGAAGCCATGATGCAGGATCGCAAAGCCCTGCAGGCGGGAACCTCACACTTTCTGGGGCAGAACTTCGCCAGGGCCTCCAATATCCGATTCCAGACCGAGAAGGAAACCGAGGACTTCGCCTGGACCACGTCATGGGGGACCTCCACACGCATGATCGGCGGGCTGATCATGACCCATGGCGATGACGACGGGGTCATTATGCCGCCGCGGGTTGCGCCGGCGCATGTGGTGCTGTTGCCCATTTTCAGGAACCCGGACGACCGCCAAAAAGTGATGGATTATGTCCACGGACTGGCCGCGACCTTAAGGGAGATGATCTACGCAGGCCGGGAACTGGTGGTAGAAGTGGACGAGCGGGATATTGGCGGCGCCCGGGGCTGGGACTGGATTAAAAAAGGTATCCCCGTACGGGTGGAAATCGGACCGCGGGACATGGCCGAAGACGCCGTTTTCGTCGGCCGTCGCGACAAATCGCATCGCGATAAAACGGCGATGAAGCGTGAGGCCTTCGTGGCGCAACTGCCAGCCATCCTGGACGACATTCAGGGTCGCCTCTTCGCACGGGCCTGCCGTTTCAGGGATGAACATACCCGCACGGTGGATGACCGCAACGATTTCTACGACTGGTTCACGCCCAAGAACCTGGAGAAACCTGAAATCCACGGCGGCTTTGCCATGTCCCACTGGTGCGGGGAGGGCGCCTGCGAAGCCAAAATCAAAGCGGATCTCAACGTCACCATCCGCTGCGTCCCGCTGGGGGCGCAAAAGGAACCGGGGGCCTGTATCAGCTGCGGGAAACCCAGTCACACGCGCGTGGTCTATGCAAAAGCATATTAATCGATCAGCTTGAGTATTTTCGCTTAGCCGACGGTTTCGTAAAGCATTCGAGATTAAGGCTTGCGAATTCCGAGGAATGAGGCGTACTGTTCGTACGCCGCAGTGACGAGGGATGAAGCGTAACGCAGATATCGGATGTTTTACGAAACCGTCACGAATTATGATTCGAATCACCGACATCCTTGACAAGGTCCTTGAAAACCACCCGGATGCGGACGTGGACATCGTCGACCGGGCCTATATTTTCTCGGCCCGGGTCCATGACGGCCAGATGCGCCTGTCTGGTGAGCCCTATCTCTCCCACCCGCTTGAGGTGGCCGGCATCCTGGCGGAAATGAAACTGGATTCGGTAAGCATCGCCGCCGGCCTGCTCCACGATGTCATCGAGGACACCTATGCCACGGAAAATGAAATCGGTGAAATGTTCGGCCGTGACGTCTTGCACATCGTCTCCGGCGTCACCAAGCTGAGCAAGCTGCCCTTCAACAGCGCCCAGGCCAGGGAGGCGGAGAGTATTCGTAAGATGCTGCTGGCCATGGCCGATGACATCCGGGTCATCCTCATCAAGCTGGCCGATCGCCTCCATAACATGCGAACCCTTCAATTTCACAAAAGCGCCGCCAAAAAGAAGAAGATCGCCAGGGAAACCCTGGACATTTATGCACCCATCGCTTCCCGGCTGGGCATCTACTGGATCAAGAACGAACTGGAAAACCGATCCTTTCAATTTCTGAATCCCGAGGCCTACGAAGATATTCATCGCCGGGTGGACAAAGACAAAGAGGACCGGGAAAACTATGTGGAAACCGTTAAGCGCTACATTCAGAAAAAACTGGACGAGAACGGTCTGAACGCCGAGGTCAACGGACGCTACAAGCATTTTTACAGCATTCACCAGAAAATGCTCAACCAGAACCTGCCCTTTGAAGAAGTTTACGACATCATTGCCTTCCGGATCATCTTGAATACCATTCCCCAATGCTACGAAGCCTTAGGGCTCATGCACAGCCTGTGGCGCCCCATCGCCAAGAAGTTCAAGGACTACATCGGCATGCCCAAGCCGAACATGTACCAGAGCCTGCACACCACTGTCATCGGCCCCTTTGGTGAACGCATCGAGGTCCAGATCCGCACCCATGAGATGGATCGGGTGGCCAAATCCGGCATCGCCGCTCACTGGAGTTACAAAGAGGGCAAGGTCATCGACGAGAATGTCTCAAAAACCTTTGCCTGGGTGCAGAATCTGGTGGAGAATCAGGAGGCGTTCAGAGACCCCAATGAATTTCTTGAGAATGTGCGCATCGATCTTTTCCCCGACGAGGTCTATGTATTTACCCCCCAAGGGCAGATCAAGTCACTGCCAAAGGGCGCCACACCGGTGGATTTTGCCTACCTGATCCACACGGAGGTGGGTGCGCAGTGTGTCGGCGCCAAGGTTAACGGCCGTATGGTCCCCCTGAAATACGAGCTTCAAACCGGTGAAATTGTTGAGGTGATCACCAGCAAGGGGCATCATCCGTCAAAGGACTGGCTCAATTTTGTCAAAACGGTCAAGGCACGATCCCGCATCCGGCAATGGATCAAGACCCAGGAGAAGGAACGCAGCATCTCTTTGGGCCGGGAGATGTGCGAGAAGGCCTTCCGCAAGTATCGACTGAACTTCAATGCCCTGATCAAAACCGAAGAGATGCAAAAGGTCGTGGAGAGCTTCGGGTTTAAGCAAACCGAAGATCTGGTTGCCAGTGTGGGTTATGGCAAGATCACGCCGCTGCAGATCATCCGGAAGATCACACCCAAGGAAGCGGTGGACGACACCGAGTCCTTCTTCAACAAAATCGTCGCCAAAGACAGGAAAAAAAAAGAAAAAGGCGGGGTGGTGGTCAAGGGGGTGGACGACATCCTGGTCCGCTTTGGCAAATGCTGCCAGCCGGTGCCCGGTGACCCGATCACCGGCTACATCACCCGGGGATACGGCGTAACCGTTCACCGCACCACCTGTGTCAATGCCTTGAAATTGAATCCGGAACGCCAGATCGAGGTGGAATGGAACCAGGATATGACCGAATCCTACCCGGTCAAAATAGTCGTTCGTTCCCTCGACCGAGTAGGTTTGCTGGCGGATGTGGCGGCCAATATCAGCAAGAGCGGTGCCAATATATTGAGTGCCAATACGGAAACCCAGGACAACCAGACGGTGGACAGCTATTTTACGCTGTCGGTCCAGGGCACGGAACATCTGACCCGTGTGGTGGAGTCGCTAAAGCATGTCAAGCAGGTACTGGAAGTCAAACGGTTGGGCTAGGCGGTCTTGACCACATTGCCCGATTTGATGCATTGGGCGCAAACCACCATCTTTTTCACCTGCCCCTTGTGAAGCGCCCGAACGCTCTGCAGATTGGGATTGAACCGTCGTTTGGTGACGTTATGGGCGTGGCTGATGTTGCTTCCCACCATGGGTTTCTTGCCACATATTTCGCACATTTTTGACATGACTGATAGTCTCCCTTGCTTGGCTTTGATCAAATCACGGGCCATTCGGCGCCGACTGTTTTTCAAACTCGAGTTTGTTACATTAAATCATAACGGATGTAAAGCATTTTTGTATCGGCAAGGTTGGCCACAGGCGCTGACGGGAATCATGGCGCCGAAGGCACTTTGGGTGGCTGCAATTCGGATTGAATCCAGGATTCACAGTTGGCAAGGTAGGTGAGGGCCTCGTAATGGTTACCCACATCCGGATATTTCTCAACCACAGCCCTAAACCGGGCCTTGGCCGCCTTGTATTTCTTGTTCTTGTAGTAAAACAGCCCCACGTATAACTCATGTCCGGAGAGGCTCTGGTAGCAGGCCACCATGTCACTCCGGGCCATGCCGGCATAGGCATCCTCCGGATATTGCTGGACCAGGCGCTGGTAGGTTTCCAAGGCCTCGGCAGCATTGGACTGATCCCTGTCGATCGTGTCGATCTGGTTGAAATAAGAACGGCCGATGCGAAAAATTACATACGGGATGGCCTCGTTACGAGGGTGGAGTTGCTCGAAATCTTCGTAGGCAAAGATGGCATCGGCATAGGATTCCAGATTGAAATAAGCATCGGCAATCTTCAGCTCAGCAAGAATAGCATAGCGGGAAAACGGATACCAGTCACGCAGTTTCTCGAAGGATTCAACGGCTTTTTTATATTTGCCGGCCTCATAATAATCGACGCCGTCTTGAACCAGCTCTTGGGCGGACTTTTCCTCTTTGGATTCGAACCACGCACACCCGGTAACAATCAGCAAGCCACCCACACAGGCAAGCAGCAACCGTTTCATGATCAGCGACACCCCGTTGCATATGGGAACGCGATGGTTCCCGTTGGCATAACCGACACCGGCGGCGTTCCCTTTCGGGGCACTGCCGGCCAATCACCTAATTAAAGAAGGGCGGAAAAGGAGACGATGTCACATCATGACAGCACGTTTTTCAGGGCCTCTTCCAGCTTGGATTTGGCCACCATGCCGGTGATCTGGTCCGACACTTCGCCATTCTTGAAGAATATCAAGGTAGGAATCGCCTTGATGCCGAATTTTCCCGGTGTTACCGGATTGTCGTCTACATTGCACTTGGTGAATTTGACTTTGTCGCCATAGGCTTTGGCCAATTCATCAAGAATGGGACCAATGGCCTTGCATGGGCCGCACCAGGGAGCCCAGAAATCAACGACAGCGGGTTTATCGCTTTTCATTACCTCTGCATCAAAGCTGCTGTCTTCTATTTCCATAATACCTTCTGCCATGATGAGATATCCTTTCAATGTTGGTTGGGAAAGCAAAAATTCTAACCAAGATAATAATACGGCCCTTGATTGTCAACCGTTCCTGCATGTTTCCGGAACCGGCGACCCTTGGCGTTAACCAGGGCGTGTTTGATCTGGCTGGAAAGCGGCAGTTCATCCAGTATCTTGTCCATGGGCTGGTCAATGACGGCATCGATGAGGGAAAACATTCCTAAAGTGAACATCTCAGAAGGGGGTGTTGGCTCATGGGCGTCGGCGCCTACGAGTTCACAGAACTTGCCCCGGATGCAGGCCACCCGGATCAGCTCCTCGGGTTTGCCTTCCGCCAGCCGTGACATGGCGACGAGAGAAACAAAGCGGCGGATCTCTTCTTCTCCCAGATAAACCAGGGCCTGCTTCACGGAAGTCACTTTGCAGGCACGGGCGAAAAAGGCAGCGTTGAGATACTTGAACAACTTGTAGGAAAGCCCCAGGTCCCGGGCGATCAATCGTTCCAATTCGTCGCAGCAGAAGGTGTCGCTGTTGATCTGGGCCATGATCGTCATCAGGGTGAGCTGGGATCCTTGGATTTCACGCCCCTGAATAATCTCCGGTTTGCAGAAAAAGTAGCCCTGAAACAATTCGAAGCCCATTTTCTGGGCCGCCTTAAATTCATCGTGGGTCTCCACCTTCTCGCCCAGCAGGCACAAGCTGTCTCTGGAAAGTTGCTTCAGGTAATCCTCGATCGTATCTTTTGGCGTATGCCGGAAATCGAATTTGATGATGTTCGCCATGGCGATAAGCGGTTCCAGCTCCGGCAGATACACGAAATCATCCAGAGCGATGGTGTAGCCGTCGGCCGCCATTTGGGCGCAGGCATCGATCAGCCCCGGGTCGGGCTTGACGTCTTCGAGAATTTCGATCACCGTTGTTTCTTTGGGCAGCAGAAGGGGAACTCTCTTTTCCAGCAGGTTCTGGGTAAAATTGATAAACGCTTTTCGTCCCCCGGCCAGTGTATCGATCCCAATGGTAAAAAATGTGTTGGCCAACAGGCTTGTGGTGGCCACATCCCCGTCGATATCGGGAACATAGTTGGCCATCCCCTCACGAAAGAGGAGTTCATAGGCTTGGATTTTCTTGTTCTTATCGAATATGGGCTGCCGGGCGACGTAGACATTTTCTATGAGGGTTGCAACCACGTTGTTGCCGCAAGGTTATTACGCAAAAGGGCACTGACCGGATCCCGCAGGGTTGATTATCGACCCAAAGCGCCAAAACTTTAACCCTTGCAATGCCATCTGGAAATTGACATGGGCCGGCCATCTCTGCTACCTCTTTTTTATAAAAGCGCAACCGTCCGGGAACACACCTCAACCAGAAAAGGGGATGCCAATGGGTGAAAAAATTCGCATCGGTTCACTGATTTCAGGCGGTGGGACCAACCTTCAGGCGATTGTCGACGCCTGTGAAGACGGCCGGATCGATGGGGTGATGGCCTTTGTGGCATCGGACCAATCCGGGGTGAAAGGCCTGGAGCGGGCCCGCAACCACAACATCGCCAGTTTCGTGGTGGAATATGGGCCGTTCATTCAGGCCTACCGGCAGAATCCGGCGAACTTTGCCCTGCCTGACGATTTCGACTTCTCAGAGATATGTGCCAAACAGCACCTGTTTCCCGCCGATGCGCCCGAGGAGCGCATCCGGTCATTTCTTTGCACCCGGGCGGCTGCCGAGAGTCGCCTCCTGTCCGAAATGAAGGCCCACGGGCCGGTGGACCTGCTCGTGCTGGCCGGCTTCATGCGCAACCTGACCCCCTATTTTATCGACCGCTTCAACACCGATCCGGGCAATCCGCGAATCATGAATATTCATCCAGCTATTTTACCCTCATTTCCCGGCGTTGACGGCTACGGGGACACGTTCCGCTACGGGTGCAAGGTCGGCGGGTGCACGGTGCATTTTATCGATTACGGGGAGGATTCGGGACCCATCATCGGCCAGCGGGCCTTTCCCATCCTGGAAACCGACACCCTGGACGATGTCAAGCGCAAGGGCCTGGAACAGGAGTGGCAGCTCTATCCCCAATGCATCCAGGATTTTGCCCGGGGACTGCTGAAAACCGTGAACATGACCCACCGCCTCGACGACGGCCGGGTCTTCCAGCGTACCGTGGTAAAAATTGCGCAACCCGCATAGCGGGTTTGAGGAATTGCGAATTGGGGGTTGAGGAATTGAGGATCCAATCCATTCAATCCCTCAATCCCAGCATCCCTCAATTCCTCAATTTTTTATAAGTATTTCATCATCATGGGGATGGCCACGAAGGTACCGGCGGCGCTGCCCAGATTGGTAAACACCACCACCAGCAGAATGCGGGTCACCTTATTGCGCCAGAAGCCTTTGACGGAGAGGATATCCAGGGGCAGGCTTTCGAAATCCTTAACCTTGGGCTTGCGGGAAAAGGCCTCGACCAAACCGGATACCCACCCGGCGGCAATCATGGGGTTAAGGGAGGTCAACGGCGCTGCCAGGATGGACGAGAGGATCGTCAGCGGGTGGCCCAGGGCGATCAGGGCGCCCAGGCCGGCCAGAATACCGTTGGCCAGAATCCACCAGGTGACCATGTCGGCACCGGCACCGGCACCGCCTCGGAAAAAGCCATAGATGATCAGTATGCAGATGAAAAAAGGGATGAACCATTTAAAGAATCCGGACAGCGGGCTTTTGGCGGGCAGGGATTCCAGGGCGTTGATGTCAATGGGCTGGTCCCAGTACTGCTTGATGCCGGGTACGTGGCCGGCGCCCACTACGGCGACAATGGTCTGCCCGGGTGCCGTGCGGATCTTTTCGGTCAAGTAGCGATCCCGTTCGTCGATGAGGCAAGTACGCACCTGAGGCATGGATTTGCCCACCTCGTCCAGAATGGAAGCCAGCATGTCCTGCTGCTTCATCTTTTCCACATCCGCCTCGCTGATCTCGTCAACCTCTCCTAAGGACAGAACCAGCTGGAAGAGCAACTTGACCTTGCCCCACAGCCCCATGCTTCGCCAGGTCCGCGACAAGGTGATGCGGATATCCCGATCCGCCAGATGAACAGCGGCGCCCGCGGCTTCGGCCGAATCCATGGCCTGGATCATCTCCTGGCCGGGAGCCACCTCCAACCGGTTGGCAATGCGTTTTTGAAAGGATGCCAGCATCAGGTTGGAAAGCAGGAGAAAGGCCTTTTTTTCTTTGATCACCTTGATGATGTCCATCTCCTGCCAGTGGTCTTTTTGGCGAATGGACTGGGCGCGGCTCTCGCAAAGCTCCACACAGACCGTATCGGGCTGGACGTCGGCGATAATTGCTTCGACCAGATCCACGCTATCTTTGGACACATGGGCGGTGCCGACAAGGACAATCCGTTTGCCCTCATGTTCCAGATGGTGGAGCATCTCGCTGTTGAGTTTATCGTTCATCGAAGATATATTACTTTCCTTATTGTCGGTAAGGTTTCCGACAGTTATAAGCTGAGCCAATATATACGCTCTGCCGGTGATGTCAATTGATGATTCCCGACGCGTTGCTTCCCCGGAAGCGACAGGCCGGCATCCATGGTGTCGGCGAACACGAAACTGGGCTGGATAACCTGATGCCGAAAAATCACGCTTCGAAAAACCCGTTTACCATCGACACCGAACCCTTTTACCTGGACACCGGCGACGAGATCCGCTTGTTCGAAGCCGCGGCGTCGGCCCGCCTGCCCGTCATGCTCAAGGGTCCGACCGGATGTGGAAAGACCCGTTTCTTAGAGCACATGGCCTTCCGGCTCAAGCGTCCCTTGATCACCGTGGCCTGCCACGAAGACCTGTTTGCCTCGGACCTCATCGGCCGTTACCTGTTGAAAAACGATGAAACCGTCTGGGTGGACGGCCCCCTGACCCGGGCCGTGCGCATGGGCGCCATCTGCTATCTGGACGAAGTGGTCGAGGCCCGCAAGGATACCACCGTGGTCATCCACCCGTTGACGGACAACCGCCGGACCCTCTCCATCGATAAAAAAGGGGAGGTGGTCCAGGCGCATCCTGACTTTCTCATGGTGATCTCCTACAACCCGGGTTACCAGTCGGTGCTCAAAGACATGAAGCAAAGCACCCGCCAGCGCTTCGTGGCCCTCGCCTTCGACTACCCGGCCCCTGACGACGAATCCCGAATCGTGGCCGTCGAAGGGAATGTAGACAACGAGACGGCACAACGACTGGTGACCCTGGCCGGCAAGATCCGCAATATCAAGGAATACGGCCTCACCGAAGGGGCGTCCACCCGACTGCTCATTTATGCCGCCAGCCTGGTCCGAATGGGTATCGCCTTTAAAAGCGCCTGCACCGCTGCCCTGTGCCAGCCGCTCACCGATGACGACCGGCTGCAGGAAACCCTCAACGACCTCATTGACGACCTGTTGTAATATGGATCCGACCCTGCCCACCGCCACCGATCGGACGGTCCGGGACCTGATGGACCATCTGGCCATCGCCGATCCGACGGCCGCCCACCGGATGCTCGGCCATCTGAACGGTTCAGATCACTCACGGTTCGCCCACCGCCTCAAACGGATGGTGGATGAGGTGATTGAAGCCCTGGCCGTGGAGGTCTCCTACGGGCGCGCCCTGGCCGACGGGATGGGCCGGATGCTGGCTGCCGGGCGCTTGGTCGATCTGGATCGATACCGCCGTCTGGTAAAAATGGCCGCCGCCAGAGGTCCCGCCCTTGCCGCTCTCTTTGCCCGGCACCTGGTGCCGGTGCTGGCCTGCGGTGATGACCACCTCGCCGATCGGTTCGGGGAAACCACACGGGTCATGCTAAAAAAGGGTACCTATACCCTCAAGGCCCCGCTGGAGACCCTCTCCACCCTGATCGAGGAAAAGGACATGGCCTGTGCCCAGGCCTTTCTCGACCTTCTGTCCACCACCTATGCCCTGGAAACCTCTTATAACCGGACGGTTTACCTGACACACACCCTGCCCCGTGCCGTGGACGGCTTCGCCCGTTCCCGCCGGTTATGGCAGATCCGTGGATTGGCGCGCATCATCCGGGTGGATGAGCGCCTGGCCGACAACTACCTTGAAGGATTGAACTCGGGCCTGGGTCTGCTGTCGGAAGCGGCATTGAACGAATTTATCGATCGGGCGATCCGGCAGTATCAAAAAAAACCGGATCTGGGGGCCCGATTCCTTTCCCTCGACTCCCGGCCCGCTTTAGACAGTTGCCGCGACCTCCAGATGGCCGTTCCCCTGTCGGCGGTCCGGTCCGGGTTGGAGCGCTACCTGCATGCCCGCACGGGTCTGGCCGTGGCCATCCGTCCCCTTTCCGCATGGTCGGAAAAACAGCGAACCAGTGAACCGGGCGGGCCGCTGGTTGTTTGCGATGGACGGACCATCTACCTGCCTGACGAGATGGATCTCATGGCACGGCGGACGGAAAATGCCGCCCTTTACAAGCTGCTGGCCAAACTGGAAGCGGGCGCCATCGAATTCGGCACCTATGACCTGGATGTGGAAAAAGTCCTCGATACCGCCGCCCTTTCCCCACAGTCGGATGGGGGTGACGCCGTCGCGGCCGAATCCGACCTGAGCCGTTTCCTGCGCGGGTTCGAACACCCCATCCTGGCCCTGGACCTGTTCACCCTTTGCGAACACGCCCGCATCGCCCGTAAGGTCAGCCAACACTATTCCGGCCTGTTTCGCCGACTCACCGCGGCCCTCACCGATACCGATCTTCAGGCCAGAACCGGAATAAGGATCGGCGGCACATGGTTTCCGCTTTACCGGCAACTGGTGATGAATGAAGAACCGGTGGCGGATCCGGCCTTGAAATCCACGGGTCAGGCCATGGCGGATCGCTTGAACCAGGTGACATCGCCAGGCAATGACACGGCAGAGACCAGTGCACGGCTGACCATGGAATTCTATCCATCGCTGGCCGGTCTTGTTAACGCAACCGGTGCGCCCGCCTATCGCCGCCTGACCCTGCCTTTCGGCCGCCGGCTGGAACCGTTTCTTTTTGGTCCTTTTCACACCACCTATCACCACCTGGCCACAGATATCCGCAACCACCTGTTCCAGCGGCACCTTCACGTCTTCCGGTCGGACATCCTGCACCTGCTCGTCCGGCAGGACGGCAGGATCTCGGCGGCGGACCTTCACCCACTGATCGTGAACCCCTCAACGGCAGCTGCCGTTGACCTTTCCCGTCTGGATATAGAGCCTTTGGTATGCAGCCACGGACTCGGACAGCCGGCCGACGGCGCCGGCGATGCCAATGCCTTCCGATACCGGGAATGGGACTGGTGCATGGGCGACTATCTTCATGACCGGGTCCGGGTACTGGAGCGTGAAACCATCGGGTCGGACCCCGGATTCTATCGGCAGACGCTCGATCATTTCCGCGGGCTGGTCAGACGCATCCGCTACGCCTTCGAGCTGCTGCGCCCCGAGGAGTTAACCATCCTGCGCCAGTGGCGGGAAGGAGACGCTTTCGACTACCGGGCCCTGCTGGACTATGCCTTGGACAGAAAGGCGGGATTGATGCCCTCGGACCGCTTGTTCATCAAACGAATGAAACGGGTTAGGGACGTGGCCACCCTGCTGCTGGTTGACCAGTCACGGTCCACGGCGAACGCCGTGGACGGTCGGGACACTGCGGTTCTGGATGTGGAAAAGCAGGCCATCGTATTGCTCTGCGAAGCCCTGCAGGTGGTGGGAGACCGGTTCGCCATCGCCGGCTTTTCCGGCACCGGCCCGTTGGGTGTGGATTATTACCGGATCAAGGACATGGATGCACCCTTTGACGATGCCGTGAAAGGACGCATCAGCGCCATGGCACCCCAACGCAGCACGCGCATGGGGGCGGCCATCCGCCACGCCACCGCCCTCTTTTCCACGGTCCAGGCCCGGGTGAGGCTGATCATCCTCCTGGGAGACGGGTTTCCCAACGACCTGGCCTACAAGGGACCCTATGCGGTGGAAGACACCCGCCGGGCGGTCATGGAGGCCCGCGCCGCTGCCATCCATGTCAAGGCCATCACCGTCAATGCCGTCGACAACGGACAGCTGGATCGGCTCTACGGCAGAAATCACCACACGCGCATCGGCAATATCCGCGACCTGCCGGACAGGTTGGTGAGGGTTTACAGTGCGCTGACCCGGCATTAGAATGTGCACAAGGATAAAAAGGAGCCGTCTTGAAAATTTTCGACGACGTCTTGAACTGGGACGGGTATGGCGGAAAATTCAACCTGGCGGCCGGGCGTTGCCGGCTGCGGCTGTTTGACCTGTCCAGGGACGAAACGGCCGGCGTGCCGCTGCTCAAACCCATCGTCGCCGTGGTTTCCGACCTGCCCGGCGACCGGCTGCCCGCCATGAAAAAAGTTTCCGTGAGGGCGTGCATCAGCCACGTGGCCACCACCATCGTCCACCGCTTCAAAATCGACCCTAACCGCATGGTGCTGGTCGAGTACTATCCCCGGGAAACCTACGGACGGGAGTCCGAAAAAGTCATCCCGGAAAAGTACGATGTCGTCGATCTGAAATGGCACGGCGACAAGGCCCTGTTTCCCGGCTGGCGCCCCCTGAAGCCGCCTATGCTGGATATCGTCCGCACCCTGGTGGCCGGCAGCCCGTAGATCAACAGACGGCGCGTTGGTATGTTATCGAGAAGGCAAAATGAAAAAAAGAGACCCACACCGATCCAAGCCGTTCTTTAACCCCCGGGTAATCCAAAAAGGGGGTGCGCCCCCGTGCCTCCACAACGGATGTCAATGCCGCGGATGCTTCGGATGGCAGAACATGTTGCGTGCCGCAGAAAACAGACCGACGTGGCGCGAATACCCCCTTTGCTGCCCGATGACCGGACTGACCCTGAAATACTGACGGGTTCGTAAAAAAGCCGAGATCAAGGCTTGCGAATCTCGAGGAATGAGGCGTACTGACGGTACGCCGCAGTGACGAGGGATGAAGCGTAACGCAGATATCGGCTTTTTTACGAACCCGTCAATGATTGCTTCATTGTCCCACATAGGGCCGAGGATTAGAGGTTGTGCCGGGTGCGATCTAGGCTGCGGTATTGAATCGCTTCGGTAATATGGTGGACCTGGATGTCGACCCTGGCATCCAGATCGGCTATGGTCCGGGAAATCTTTAATATTCGGTTGTAGGCTCTGGCCGACAGCCCCAGGCGGTCGATGGCCGACTCCAAGAGGGTGCGCGCATCATCACCGATGCGACAGTGGGCACGGATATGGCGGCTGGCCATCTGGGCATTGCTGTAGATCTTTGTGCGCTTGAACCGCTGGATCTGGATCTGGCGCGCCGCCACCACGCGCTGCCGGATGGCATTTGAAGGTTCGGTTTGTGCCTCCACCATTAGATCTTTGTAGGCAACCGCGGGCACTTCCACATGGATATCAATGCGATCCAGCAGTGGACCGGAAATTTTAGACCGGTAGCGTTGGATCTGGTGGGCCGTGCACCGGCAGGCATGACGCGGGTCGGCAAAATAACCACATGGACAGGGGTTCATGGCAGCGATAAGCATGAAGCTGGACGGATACGTCAGCGTTGAGGCCGCACGGGAAATTGTCACCTGAAGATCCTCCAGCGGCTGGCGCAACACCTCCAGCACATTCTTCTTGTACTCGGGCAATTCGTCCAGGAAGAGAACCCCGTTGTGAGCCAGGCTCACCTCCCCGGGTCTGGGAATGTGGCCCCCGCCGATGAGGCCTGCATCCGAAATGGTATGATGGGGGGAACGGAAGGGCCTTCGGGTGACCAGCGGTTGGTCACGGTTCAACATCCCGACCACACTGAAAATTTTGGTGGTTTCGATGGCCTCTTCAAAGGACAGGGGCGGCAGGATCGTGGGAATCCGCCGGGCCAGCATGGTCTTACCCGATCCGGGGGGACCCACCATGATCACATTGTGGCCGCCGGCCGCAGAGATTTCTAGTGCTCGCTTGGCATGCTCCTGACCCATCACTTCGGCAAAATCCGTCCCGGAATGATCAGGGGTATCGAACACGGCTCGCAGGTCAACCTTTAACGGAAGAATGGACTTGAACCCCCTTAAGAAATCCACGACTTGACCCAGGGTGCGAACCGGATACACGGAGAGATCCGACACTACGGATGCTTCCTTGCCGTTGTCAGCGGAAACCACAATGCCGCGGTATCCCGCCTTTTGAGCGGCGATGGCCATGGGCAGGGAACCATTCACCGGCTTGACGCGGCCGTCCAGGGACAGCTCACCCAAAAACAGGTAACCGGAGATGGCATTTTCGGGAAGAATACCGGTGGCGGAAAGAATCCCCAAGGCCATGGGTAGGTCGAAGCCTGTGCCTTCCTTTTTAATGTTCGCCGGGGCCAGGTTGACCGTGATCCGATCCGCCGGAAAAGTATAGCCTGAGTTGGTGATGGCAGATTTGACCCGTTCCCGGCTCTCCTTGACCGCCGCTTCCGGAAGACCCACCGTCGTGAAGGTCGGCAGCCCCTGGGCAATATCCACTTCCACTTCCACCAGATAGGCATCGATGCCCATGACGGCACTGCTTAAGACCCTGGCCAGCAAAGGCCACCTCCCTTGATAGCAATTGATTACTTCGTGCAAATTTAACGTGGTAGCACATATACCAAGCCTAACGGCTTAGAACAACGGTTTTGTACAGGAATCAAATCTGACGGAATAACAATTAATGGTTGTCAAAAGAAAAACGGGTGATTAAGATCGGTAAAATGAAACACCATCAGCAAACCATCAACACGCCGGCAAGCTGTTCCGGTGTCGGCGTACATTCGGGGAAAACCGTTAGCCTCACCATCAAGCCTGCACCGGTCAACCACGGCATCCGATTTGTCCGCACAGATCTTCCCGGCCACCCCGGGGTTACCGCCCATTTCAATAACGTCGTAGACACCAGCCTGGCCACCGTCATCGGTGCCGAAGGCTGTATCGTATCTACGGTTGAACATCTGATGGCCGGATTCACCGGGATGTCCATTGACAACGCCATTGTCGAAGTGGACGGTTATGAACTGCCCATCATGGACGGCAGCGCTGGCCCGTTTACCCAACTGATCAAATCAGCGGGAACCCTTCGCCAGGAGGGGAACAAATGCTATTTTAAAGTCAACGCGCCCATTTCCCTCTCTGAAAACGGCAAATCCGTGACTGTCTATCCGGCCGACGAATTCAGAATTACCTGCACCATCGCCTACGATCACCCGCTCATCGGCACCCAGACATGCGATTTTGTCATCGACCGTGAAACCTTCGAGCGAGAGATCTGCACTGCCCGAACCTTCGGCTTTCTTCACGAGGTGGAAATGATGAAGCGCTATGGCCTGGCCCGGGGCGGCTCGTTGGACAACGCCGTGGTCATCGACGGCAACCACGTGCTCAACGAAGGCGGATTGCGCTACCAGGACGAGTTCGTTCGCCACAAAGTACTGGATTGCATCGGTGATTTTTCCCTCATCGGCATGCCCATCATGGGACATGTCGTAGCCAGCAAATCCGGTCATGCCTTCAACCATGCTTTTCTGGAGAAATTTTTCAAGGAAAAGCGATCCTGGGAAACCTGCACCCTAACCACCCGACCGGCATGAACCGGCCACACGGCTCCACGCCCGCCGCAAATCCCTTGCCATTTTCCAGCAGTTCCGGTATGTTTTTTTTCGTTTTGTTTTCTTGTATTTAGTTAACCTCATAATTATAGCGGCGCATCCATGAACCGATCCGGTCAACGAGCAACAGGTTTTCTTGTGCTGGTTATCCTGCTAATGTCCGTCCATGGATTGGCCATGGCCAAGGATGCCACGCTCACCAACATCATCGTCACCAACACCAGGGATGACCTGTTGGTGTACCTGTCGGTTGAAGGCGCTTTTACAAAAAAAATGGAGGATGCCGTCAAAAATGGCGTGCCGGCATCATTCTCCTTTTTCGTCAAGCTTTACCGAATCCGAAGCCTGTGGATAGACAAAAAAATGGCGGATCTGACCATCACCCACACCATCAAATACAACAGCCTTAAAAAAGAATATGCCGTTTCTCGCTCATGGGATAGCAACAGCCCCGTGGTCCTTCAATCCTTTGATGCGGCCAAAAAACTCATGACCGACATCGACAGCCTCAAGGTAATTCCGCTGGGATTGCTGGAAAAGGGCAAACAGTATCAAGTCCAGGCAAAAGCAAAACTCAGCCGGATAACGTTGCCCTATTACCTGCACAACGTTCTTTTTTTTCTCTCCCTCTGGGATTTTGAAACCGACTGGTATACCATCGATTTTATCTATTAACCGTCATTCGCATATGCCCTCATGATATTCGGCAAACGCAGCCCTACGCCAAACCCGATCCTATCGGTGGAAGAACGCAAACGCCGGAAACGGGAGGCGGTGCTCTCCGTCATCATCATCGTGGTGGTGGCAGTCCTCACCCTGGTGGAAAACCGGGTGATCACTTTCGGCGCAGATATCCCCGTTTCCAACACCATCTTGATGTTCATCCTGATCAACATCAACATGCTGCTGTTGATCCTATTGATCTTTCTGGTGTTTCGAAACCTGGTGAAGCTGCTCTATGCCCGACGCCGAAAAGTCATGGGTGCCCGGCTAAGATCCCGGTTGGTCATGGCCTTTGTGGCCCTGTCCCTGCTGCCCACCATCATCCTGTTTTTCTTTTCCATCAATTTTATCACCAACAGCATCGAATTCTGGTTCAATGTACCCGTGGAACAAGCCTTGGAGAAATCCCTTCTGGTGGGCCAGCAGTTCTATCGTGAAAACGAAATCCGCCAGCGCTTTTTCCTGGAACGGATCTCCTACCAGCTCCAGCGCAAAGCCATGACCGAACCGGAAAGGATCAAAGAACTCAATCATTACCTTCAGGTGGTGCTGCGCGAGTTCGACCTTGACGCAGTGGAAGTCTATTCGGCCAACTATAACCGCCTGACCTATGCCCTGGGGAAAGACCTGGAAAATTTCTCCATGGCGGCGGCTCCCCCCGGTGCCTTTGTTAAAGACGCCGGAGAAAAGGACGTACGCACCCTTACCGAAACGCTGAGCGACGGTGAATTGCTCCGAACGATCGGAACGGTACCCTTTGGGGTTGCTCCTGAAACGGCCACCGCCCATGTGGTGCTGGGACTTTTTATTCCACCGGACCTGGCGGAGAACCTTGAATCCATCTCCAGAGGAATCGACGAATACCAGCAGATCAAGCTGCTTAAAAAACCCATCCAGATCACCTACTACATCACCCTTTCGATCGTGGCCCTGCTGGTCATCTTCTGCGCGGTATGGTTCGGCTTCTACCTGGCCAAAACCATCACCATTCCGATCATGGAACTGGCCGCCGGCACCCGGCGGGTGGCCGAAGGGGACCTCACCGTCTCCATCGACAGCAATGCGGCGGATGATGAAATCGGCAGCCTGGTGGATGCCTTCAACAAGATGACGCGGGATCTGAGGTCCGGACGCCAGATGCTGGAATTGTCCGCCCGAAAACTCACCGATCAGAACCAGGAAATCGAGGCACGGCGACAGTACATGGAGATTGTACTGAATAATGTCTCCGCCGGCGTCATCACGCTGGATGCCGACGGAATCATTACCACCTTCAACAAGTCGGCGGAACGAATGCTCAGTCTCGAGGCCGGAAACATCTTGGACAAGCACTATGGAGATTTGCTGATCACCGACCACCTCCAATTCGCCGAAGATATCATGGAACGCGTCACTTCCGTGCGGGACCAAACCCTGGAAATTCCCCTGCGGGTCACGGTAAACAGGCAACCACGAACCTTTCTCGTATATGTCAACGCATTGAAAGATGAAAAAGGAAGCCCCATGGGCATCGTCATGGTGTTCGATGACCTCACGGAACTGGAAAAAGCGCAGCGAATGGCCGCCTGGCGAGAGGTGGCCCGGCGGATTGCCCACGAGGTGAAAAACCCCCTCACCCCCATCAGTCTGTCCGCCCAGCGGCTCAAGAGGCGCTATTCCGAGCGTATCAACGAACCGGTGTTCGACGAGTGTACCCGGATGATCATCGACCATGTCGAACTGATCCGAAATCTGGTCAATGAGTTCTCCACATTTGCTCGCTTTCCTACGGCCGATCCCAAGCCCTGCCAACTGTCACCCATCATCGAAGAGACGGTTTCCCTATACCGGGAAGGCCATCCGGATATCGTCTTCAATGTCCGAATCGGTGAAGATATCCCTCAGATGAACCTTGACCGTCAGCAGTTCAAACAAGCCATGATCAACCTGGTTGACAACGCGGTGGCCGCTGTACGCAACCAGGGTCACATTGCCATCACTGCGGCATACGATTCTATTTTGAAGCTGGTCCGCCTTGAGGTGGCCGACGACGGTACCGGAATCGCCGACAGCGACAAAATCCGGCTGTTCGAACCCAACTTTTCCACCAAAAAAGCCGGCATGGGCTTGGGTCTGACCATCGTCAACTCCATTGTCACCGACCACAACGGTATGATACGGGTACAGGACAATTTACCCAAAGGGGCGAAATTTGTTATTGAACTGCCGGTTTGACCTAACCGTTCACAGGTTCAGGGTTTACGATGTCGTTTGAACCTCTGAACCCATAAACGGTTACCGATTGAAAGGAGACCCCCTAATGTTCCCCTCCATATTAATCGTCGACGACGAGCCCTCGATTCTACAATCCCTCAGCGGCTTGCTCACCGACGAAGGGTTCGAGGTCATCACCGCCAACAATGGCTATGAAGCCCTGAAAATTATCGATGCCGAAACGCCGGACCTGGTGCTGCTGGACATCTGGATGCCCGGGATCGACGGCATGGAAACATTGAAAGAGATCAAAAAAAACAGCGCCGCCCTGCCGGTGATCATCATCACTGGCCATGGCAACGTGGAAACCGCCGTCAAAGCGACCAAACTGGGCGCCTTCGACCTCATCGAAAAGCCCTTGAATATCGACAAGGTCATCGTTTCCATCAATAACGCCCTCAACTTCCGCCGCCTGGAGGAAGAAAACCGCTACCTGCGGAAAAAAACCCTCGAGAAGCACTCCATCAGCGGCGACAGTGAACCGGTTCAGGCGCTGAAGATGCAGATCGCCACCGTTGCCCCCACCGAATCGTGGGTTCTCATCAAAGGGGAGAATGGCACCGGCAAGGAACTGGTGGCAAGAACCATCCACCAATTGAGCCCGCGCGCCGAATCCCCGATGATCGCTGTCAACTGTGCCGCCATTCCCGAAACGCTTATCGAAAGTGAATTGTTCGGACATGAAAAGGGTGCCATTGCCGGCTCCAGCACCAAAAAACGGGGCAAGTTCGAATTGGCCAACACCGGCACCATGTTTCTGGACCAGATCGGTGACATGAGCTTGGTCACCCAGGCCAAAATCCTACGCGTCCTCGATGAGAAAAAATTTCAACGGGTGGGCGGGGGCCGGGAATTGACAACGGATGTCCGGGTAATCGCGGCTACCAATAAGGATCTGGAGGTGGGGATCGAAAACGGAACGTTCAGGGAAGATCTGTATTACCGCCTCAACGTGGTCCCCATCGAAGTCCCGCCCCTGCGGGATCGGGCCAAAGACATCCCTGCCCTGACTGAAATTTTTCTAGCCGAGGCCGCCGCCAGCAACCGTGAGAAGCGCAAGACGATTGCCGCGAATGCACTCGACATTCTATCGAAATACACCTGGCCCGGCAACGTCCGGGAACTGAAAAACCTCATCGAACGATTGGCCATCATGGTTCAAAAAGATACCATCACCATCAAGGACCTGCCCGCCAACCTCTCAGACCCGAAAACCGCTGGGGGTGCGCTTTTTTCCATTGAAGGCATGGAACAGGCCCGCATCGCTTTCGAAGCCGAATATGTCCGCAAAAAACTGGCCGTCCACGACAACGATGTGGGCAAAACCGCAAAGGCCATCGGTGTAAAGCCAAAATATATACGTTCATTGATAACGGAAAAAAAAGGATGAGGGTGATCAGCGGGATGTTGAAAGGCCGACGGTTGATGGCTCCTGCCGGCATGGCCACCCGGCCTACGGCCGACCGGATCAAAGAGTCCGTGTTCAATATCCTGGCCGGCAGCGTCCCGACCAAACGGGTGCTGGATCTGTTTGCCGGTACCGGTGCCCTGGGCATAGAGGCGTTGAGCCGGGGCGCAGCATCCGCCGTCTTCGTGGATCAGGCCAAGGCGGCCATTTCGGCCATCCGGTGCAACATCCGGGAATTGGGACTGGAAGATCGTACCCGCGTGATCCAGTGGAACATCCTGAAAAACCTCAACTGCCTCATACCAGAGCGAGATGTCTTCGACCTGGTCTTCATGGATCCTCCCTATGAGACCAATGCCGTATCCCCCGCCTTGGCTGGGCTTTTATCATGCGGGGCACTGACCGCCGGCGCCCGTGTGGTCATCGAACACAGCCGCCGGGAGCCCATCGCCCAACCCATGGGCACGCTGGTCCTGATTGACCAGCGCCGATATGGGAAAACCCTTGTTTCTTTTATGGATTCCATGCTATAGACCGTTCCCGACAAACGTTCGAATCCCATTCGATCCCCTTTACCGGTTTCAACTTCTGGGAGTCTTCATGCAACGTATCGCCATCTATCCCGGGTCTTTCGATCCGGTTACCAATGGACACATCGACATTGCCAAACGTGGCTTGAAGCTGTTCGACCGAATCATCATCGCCATTCTGCTCAACCCAGGCAAGCAATCGCTGTTCACCGTCGAAGAACGCCTGGAAATGCTGGATGAATCCATGTCAGGCATCGACCATATCGAATTTGACACCTTCGATGGCCTGCTGGTGGACTACGCCCAGAAACGGCAAGCCAACGCCGTTCTGCGGGGAATGCGGGCCGTGTCCGATTTCGAGTATGAATTCCAGCTGGCGCTGATGAACAGAAAGCTCAACCGGGAGGTCGAAACGGTCTTTCTGATGACCGGCCTGCGGTGGATTTTTACCAGCTCATCCATCATCAAGGAGGCCGCCCGCTTTGGTGGCGACGTCTCGGACATGGTGCCCCCCGGCGTCAATCAACGAATCAAAACCAAATTCGGCTTTTAAGCCATGGACCTGTGGCGGCTTCAAATTTTCTGCAAGGTGGTCGACCTGAAAAGCTTTTCGCGGGCAGGCCGGGCAGTGCACCTTTCCCAGCCCACCGTCTCCAGCCATATCAAGGATCTGGAGGATCACTTCGATTGCCGTCTCATCGACCGCCTGTCCAAAGAGGCCCTGCCAACCCAGGCCGGACGTCTGCTCTACCGCTACGCCAAGCGGATGATCACCCTGCGCGATGAAGCCGACAGCGCCATGGCTGAGTTCATGGGTCAGGTCAAAGGCAGCCTCAATCTGGGTGGCAGCACGATACCCGGAGCCTTCGTGCTACCGGCGATCATCGGCGCCTTTACCGCACGCTTTCCGGAAGTCGACGTCAACCTGACCATTGCCGATACCCACCAGATCATCGAGGCGATACTATGCGGGGATCTGGAAATGGGTGTGGTGGGTGCCGTGTCCAACCATAAAAGCATTTTGCAGACCCATTTGGTCGAAGATGAAATGGGTCTGGTGGTGGCGGCCGATCACCGTTGGTCCGAAAAAAAAAGAGTCACGATAAAACAGCTGTTTACCGAGCCCTTTATCATCCGTGAGCCCGGATCAGGCACCCTCAAATCCATCCAGACCAGCTTTTCGGAGGCGGGTCTGAATTTCAACGCGTTGAACGTGGTGGCACGCATCGGCAGCACCGAGGCAATCCGTCAGGGAATCAAGAACCGTATCGGGGTATCTATTCTTTCAGCCATCGCGGTGTCCGACGATGTCGCGGCGGGAAAATTGAAAACACTGGCCATCGACGGCCTGAATCTCAAACGGGCCTTCTACCTCACCCAGCACCGCCAGCGAAGCATCTCTCCCTTGTGTCAGGCCTTTATCGAGTTCATCAACAACCCGATTCCGACAAAAAAAACCTGACGGCGTCAGGTGGTTTTAACGGATGGAAGCGTTGAAGCACCGATCTGCCGTATGGATCGAGGGGCGCCCGGCCATCGCGCGTGAACTTAACGCAGGGTCAGGACGCTGCTGCCGGCTGTCTGGGACGCCACATGAAGCCTGACGCTGGCACCGTTTAAAACCGTCTTCACCACCTGTCTGGCTTTTTCCGGCGTATTGTTCTCCTGGCTCAAATGGGCCAGAATCACATGGGCCAGGCGGTCATGCTGGAGCAATTCCAGCAGCAGGGCGGTATCGTCATTGGACAGATGGCCGCTGCGGCCGCGGATGCGCTGTTTCAGGGGCCACGGGTAGGGTCCGTCGATCAACATCTGAGGGTCGTGGTTGGCTTCGAGAATAAGGATGTCACAGGCCTGCAAGTGTGTCTTCACCACGCCGGTAGCGATTCCCAGATCTGTGGCCACACCCACTTTGGCCCCATTGCATGAAATCGTGAAACCTGACGGGTCTTCGGCGTCGTGTGAGATGGAAAAAGGGTGGATGGCCAGGCTGCCGATGGAGAACGCGTGGCCGCATGAAAACGGGAATATTCCGTGAAGCTTGCCCAAAGCCTTTCCCGATGCCTGCCGGGTTCCATCATTGATGTAAACCGTCAGGCCAAACCGTCGGGAAAGGACGCCCACGCCATGGATGTGATCGGCATGTTCGTGGGAAACGAGGATGGCATTCAGGCTGCCGGGATCCAATCCTTTGCGGGCCATCCGCCGCTGAATCTCTACCCCGGACAGGCCGGCATCGATTAAAATCGCGGTACGGCCATCGGAGATGTAGGTGGCATTTCCCCGGCTGCCGCTGGCCAACACGCTGACCGACAGACGGCGGCCATCGCCTTGGGCCGGCCCTTCCGTTTCATTGGAATGTTTCATGGTCATCGCCCCGTATGCCCAAATCCGCCGACGCTGCGGTCGGTGTCGTTGAGTTGCTCGACGACGTTGATCCGGACCTGGCAGACCTGCTGGATCACCATCTGGGCGATGCGGTCTCCCCGTTTGAGTGTCACCGGTTCCTGACCCAGGTTGATAAGGGCGATCTTGACTTCTCCCCGATAGTCGGCGTCTATGGTTCCCGGCGCATTGATAATGCTGATGCCGTGTTTGACCGCCAATCCACTGCGGGGTCGGATCTGGGCTTCGAAGCCGTCGGGCAGGGCCATGGCGAACCCGGTGGGCACCAAACCGATACGACCCGGGGCGAGCACCAGATCATCGTTCAGCGCGGCACAGATGTCCATGCCGGAACTCTGGGCAGTCATGTAGCGGGGCAGTGGAATATCCTGATTGTTGTCAGGGTCCAACCTGAGTAACTCGATAGATGGAGAAGGGTACATAGCAGGTTTGCGACTATTATTATTTGGACGCTTAATCCTGAAATTCGTTTATTTATGCCAAAAAATAAGGGACCTTTAACTACGAAAAAACAATATCCAAAAACCAAATAACAAATAAATCACAATGACCAAAAATTAAAATACAAAACCTTATCGTCTTGAAGAAAGGACATTCCAATCCTCAATATTGGAGAAATCAAAATGACAATCAATAGTTGGTTTTTACCTTTTTTTGAGATTTGTATATTGTAATTTGGAACTTATTTGAGATTTGTAATTTGTTATTTAAGCGTTAGTACCGATATCCCCGGGTGTTTCCCTATTTTGCTAAAGGGCCAGTTGCCCGGAAATATCTGTCTCCTCAACACCGGGCCCCAACATGGTCAGGGCGGCATTGCCGCCGCGCCAGAGGTCTTCGGCCAGGCAAAGCAGGTCAGCGGCCGTAACGGCATCGATGTTGTCGATCACCGACTGAATGGGAATGGTCCGGCCGAAGTAGTATTCGTTCTGAGCCAATCGAACCATCTGGTTGTCCGGGCTTTCCACGGCCATGAGAAGGTTGCCTTTGGTGAACGCCTTGGCATCCGCCAACACACCGTCCGATACCGGCTCCCGTTTCAACCGCCGGATCTGGTCCATGATCAAATCGACGCTGGTATCAATGTCCGTGGGGGCAACCGCTGTGTAGACACCGAACATTCCGGAATCGGCAAAAGCGGTTAAAAATGAGTAAATGGAATAGGCAAGCCCCCGTTGCTCGCGGATGATCTGAAAAAGCCGGGAACTCATGTTGCCGCCGAAAATGGTGTTGATCAGGGAGGCGGCAAAACGGCGGGGATCGCCCACCGACAGCCCGTTCATGCCCAGGCAGATGTGCGACTGTTCAAGATCCCGGTGCTTCAGTTGGATACCACCCCCAGTGACCGGTACACGGCGGGGTGCAAACCCATTGCTGGCAGCGATGGTGGAAAAAACGGGCCCCACCCTTTCTACAAAACGATCATGAGCCACATTTCCGGCAACGGCGATAACAATCCGATCGGGCTGGTAGAGTCGCTTGAAAAAGCCCTTGATGGTCTGGCTGTCGAAGGCTTGAATGTTTTCCCGGGAACCGAGGATGGAACGTCCCAGCGGATGGCCGCCCCAGAAAGCGGGACCCATCATGGTGTGGACCCATTCCTCGGGGCTGTCCTCTACCATGCCAATTTCCTGGAAAACCACCGGCCGCTCCCGTGCGACTTCCCCTTCATCAAAAATCGAATTGAGGAAGATGTCGGAGAGGATATCCACCATGGTTTCCAGATGGGTGTCCAGCACCCGTGCATGGTAGCAGGTGTGCTCCATGGAGGTAAACGCGTTCGTCTGGCCGCCGATGGCATCGAATTCCTTGGCGATCTGAAAAGCGCTGCGCCGAACCGTGCCCTTGAATATCATGTGCTCGATGAAATGAGACAGCCCGCTTTCGGCATCGGTTTCGTCACGGGCCCCCACGTGAACCCAGACCCCCATGGAGACTGAGCGTACGTGGGGCATGGTCATGGAAACAATGCGAACCCCGTTATCAAGGATGGTTTTATTGACCGTCGGATTCACGCTCATCTTCCAAAACGGCCTTGTGGCTGAGTCGGATCTTGCCGTCCTTTGAAATTTCAAGGACTTTGACTTTCAGGGTGTCCCCCTCTTTGACCACGTCGGTCACCTTGCCAACCCGGTGGTTGGCCAACTGGCTGATGTGCACCAGTCCATCCGTGCCGGGAACGATCTGAACGAAAGCGCCAAAATCGGTGGTCTTGACCACCTTTCCCTCGTAAATGGCACCTATTTCAGGTTCCATGGTCAACGTCTCCACTTGCAGCCGGGCTGCCTCACCGTCTTCGGCCGATGTGGCGGCGATCTTCACCAAACCGCTGTCGTCGATCTCGATCTTGGTGTTGGTTTCGCTCTGAATGGCCCGGATCACCTTTCCACCGGGGCCGATGATGTCACGAATTTTGTCCGGGTTGATTTTGATGGCTATGATTTTCGGCGCAAAGGGAGAAATCTCCGTGCGGGGGATGGCCAACGCCTGGAGCATCTTGTCCAGAATGTGCAGCCGGCCGGCTTTTGCCTGCTCCAGGGCCTTGTGCATGATGTCCCGGGAGAGCTCGTGAATTTTGATGTCCATCTGAAGGGCCGTGATGCCCTCGGCGGTGCCGGTCACCTTGAAGTCCATGTCACCGGTGTGATCTTCGTCGCCCAGGATGTCGGAAAGGATCACCACCTGGTCACCCTCTTTCACCAACCCCATGGCAATTCCCGACACCGGCGCCTTGATCGGCACGCCACCGTCCATCATCGCCAGTATCCCGGAGCAGACGGTTCCCATGGATGAAGAGCCGTTGGACTCCAGCACCTCAGAAACGATCCGGATCGTGTAATCGAAATCCTCCTTGTCCGGAAGCACCCGCTCGATGGCCCGGGTGGAAAGGCCGCCATGACCGATATCGCGCCGACTGGGGGACCCCACACGCTTGACCTCTCCCACTGAGTAGGGAGGGAAATTGTAGTGGAGCATAAAGGGTCGGTTCTCCTCACCGCTGAGGGTCTCCACCCGTTGTTCGTCACCGCCCGCACCAAGGGTCAGGATGCCGAGCACCTGGGTCTCACCCCGGGTAAACAGAGCGCTGCCATGGGGGCGGGGCAACACCCCCACCTCGCAGGTGATGGGCCGGATCTCGTCAAACCGCCGGTTATCGATACGACGGCCCTCTTTTAGAATCATGTCCCGGCAGATCTGCTTCTGGAGATCGCCAAGAACGGCGCCGATCTCACCGCGCCGATCCGCCATCTCCTCACCCAATGATTCCACGATTTGGGACTTGACCGTTCGCACGGCCTCGTACCGCTTCATCTTCTCAGGGATGATCAGGGCCTCGTGCAACGGGGCAGTGGCCTTATCACGCAACATTTCCACCAGGGCCGGATCTTTTTCCGGCGGGGTAAAGGGCCGTTTGGGCTTGCCGATTTCCGCCTTGAGCTGTTCCTGGATGTCGATGATGGGTTGAATGGCCTTGTGGCCGAAGAAAATGGCCTCCAGCATGTCCGCTTCACCCACCACATCGCCGCCGCCTTCCACCATAACCACACCCGTACGTGAACCGGCGATAATGATGTTGATGTCGCTCTCCACCATCTGGGAAAGGGTCGGGTTGACCACAAATTGACCGTCGATGCGTCCCACACGAACACTGGCAATGGGTCCGGCAAAGGGGATATTCGAGATTTCCAGTGCCGCCGATGCGCCCACCATGGCCAGCATGTCCGCATCGTTCTCCTGGTCCATGGAAAGCACGGTGGCAATCACCTGGGTCTCGAAACGGTACTCCTTGGGAAACAATGGCCGAATGGGTCGGTCGATCAGCCGGGCGGTGAGGGTTTCCTTCTCGCTGGGCCGTCCGATCTCTCTTCTAAAATAATTGCCCGGAATTCGGCCGGCCGCGTAGATTTTTTCCTGGTATTCAACGGAAAGGGGCAGAAAATCGACATCTCTCTCGTTATTGGCGGAGACCGCCGTTACCAGGACCACCGTATCGCCGTATTGAACCACAACGGATCCGGATGCCTGTTTGGCAACCTTGCCTGCCTGAATGCTCAGGGACTTGCCCCCGACATCGGCTTTGAATGTATGTTCCATTAGAATTCTTTCTCCCGATAATATTCCGGCAGCGGATGAAACACCGACCGTTGCCTGTAAAATTGCCGTTGGTCAGGTCTGTGGCCCCAAGATAGGGCTACAAGATACACGCAGACCACCCGGCAACAGCAAGACCGTGGGTGGCCGCACCCGTGAAACCGGCAACAAGTATCCGGCAACGGTCCGTTGCCGTCGTCGTGTCACCTTAGCGCCGCAGCCCAAGGGTTTCGATAATCGTCCGGTAGCGCTGAACATCATTGCCCTTGACGTAGTTAAGCAGTCGGCGTCGCTTGCCAACCAGCATCAGCAATCCCCGACGGGAATGGTGATCCTTTTTGTGCACTTTCAGATGCTCGGTCAGGTAGGAAATCCGATGCGTGAGCAGACCGATCTGGACTTCCGGAGAGCCGGTGTCGGAGTCGTGCTGTTTGTATTTTTCAATGAGTTCTTTTTTGGTTTCCGCTGTGTACGCCAATGTTTCGTCCTCCTTAAAATGGTTACTGACTAACGTTTTGCCTTTCATCTGGTTTTAAACCGAACGGCCGCATCATGACCGGCGGTTTATAAAATCAATTCAAATCACTCGACAAGCCTAGCGTTATCACCTTTACGCCGAAAAAACACAACAATAATTATAGCTGCCCGTTGCCGGCGATTCGGCCAGAACGGCGATTAGACGGCCGTGTCGGTCAACCACCTTGAACACGCCCTGGTCAGACACCCGCGGTGGAATCGGAAGGTCTGCTTCCGACAGTTTCGTGCCGTTGCGGATCCTTTTGGCCAGCACATCATCGGCCACCGCAGCAGGCAAGAATGGCAGCGACTCATTCATGGGGATCACCGTTTCGACCAACCTGCCTTGCTCCCTGAGTTCCGCCAGCTTCTCGAGGCTGAAGGCCGCGTCGATGGAAAACCCGCAACTGGCTGTTCTGCAAAGGGTCTTGAGGTGCCCGCCGCAGCCCAGTTTCCGGCCGATGTCGGCACACAGCGTGCGGACATAGGTGCCGGATGAACAGGACACCGAAAATCGAACCGTCGGCAGATTGACCTCGAGTATCTCCAAATGGTTAATCCGGACCGGCCGGGCGGGCTTTTCCACGGGCGATCCCCGGCGGGCCAGTTTATACAGCGGTGTCCCCTGATGTTTCAGGGCCGAATAGACCGGGGGAACCTGCGTGATGGTCCCCACAAACCGCGCCGCCATGTCATGGACCTGTTTTGCAGACACCCCATCCAACGGATGCCGTTCAATCACGGTCCCCGTCGCATCCTGGGTGTCCGTCACGATACCCAGAACCAGCTCCGCTTCGTAGACCTTGTCGCCTTTGAGGAAAAACTGGGACAGCCGGGTGGCCTGGTTGATGCAGCAGATCAGGACACCGGTGGCAAAGGGATCCAGTGTCCCTGTATGGCCAACTTTTTTAACCCCGAAGATTCCCTTGACCCGGGCGACAACCCCGGCTGATGAAATTCCCTCGGGTTTGCCGACCACGACAATTCCGTTCAGTTCAGGTGCCATGTCCCGCCAAAACCCTCGGACAGGCTGTATATCGTCTTCTTCAGTTCCGCCAGACTGGACTCCACGGAAAATCCGGCAGCGCTGGCATGACCGCCTCCTCCGAAATCCGAGGCAATGCGGGAAACATCCACACTGCCATCCGATCGCAGACTCACATGGAATCGTTTCCGGCCCTTCGACACGCCGTTGCCGTTTTCCAACTCATGGATAAGGGCAGCGACCTTTACATCCTGAATCCGTCGGGCATAATTGATAAGGCCATCCGCATCCTCAGACTGGGTGCCGGTATCTGACAGCATCTCCCGGGTAACCGTCATGATGGAGAGGCTCCCGTTGTTGGAGATCTCAATGGAATCCAGAGCCCGGTTGAGCAGTTTGATCCGTCCCAGGGAGTAGGTACCATATACGTGCTGGGCAACGGTTGACGGCCGAACCCCAATGGCCACCATGGCCTCGCAAATGGAAAAAGCCGCCCGGTTGGTGTTGGAAAACCGGAAGGAACCCGTATCCGTCAGGATGCCGGTGTAGATCGCCGTCGCCATGGCCAGGTTCATGTCAAGACCCATGGCTTGAATCAACCGATAGACAATCTCTGAAGTGGCGCAGGCATCCACATCCACCAGATGGTATTTCCCGAAGCGGGTATTGGTGGCGTGGTGGTCGATGTTGACAATGACCGGTATGGCGGCGATGGCATCAACGGCTGATCCAACGCGGTCCAGGCCCCCGCAGTCAAGCACTACGGCCGTATCGAAGCGTTCCGGATCCGATAGCTGTTTCTGGATGCGGTCCACCGCGGGCAGAAACCGATACACAGCGGGTATGGCAGTTTCGTTGAAGAGCGTCACGTCGCGCCCCAGCCGTTCAAGGGCAATGCCCATGGCCAGCAGGGAGCCGATGGCATCGCCGTCCGGATTGGCGTGGGATGCCAGCAGGACGCGGCTACTGTTCGTCAGCTGTTGGATTATTTTTTTCATCATTGAGTTGTATCGATTTCAGTACCCGGTTGATGTGGGCCCCATAGTCAAACGACGCATCGTAAAAAAATTTCAATTCCGGCATGTACCGAAGCCCAAGCGCTCTGGCCAGTTCCCGCTTGATAAACCCCTTGGCGCTTTGGAACCCAGCCAAGAGGGCCTGTTCATCATGCGCATCACCATGGGCGGCAACGTATACCTTGGCTATCCGCAGGTCACGGCTCAAGATCACGCCGGTAATGGTGGCCTGGGCCAGCCGTGGGTCGTTGACGCCCTTTCGAATAAGGCTGGCCAGCACTTTCTGCACCTGCCCGCCGACTCTTTCCGCTCGATTAAATGATCTGGTGGCCACGTTGGTTACCTATTGAACCTTGAACCTTTGAACGCTTTCGGATCTGCCGATTACAGGGAGATGATTTCCATCTGGGTGTCGGTCATTTCCGCCAGCCCAAGGCCGTCGGCAAAATTAAACACTTTATCCAGTTTCGCGTTGATCATGCGGCGGTCACTGCCTACCATGCTGATACCGATTACCGCCCGTTGATAGATGTCATTGTCCGCCACCTCGGCAACCGACGCGTTAAAATGGTTGCGGATACGGGCAACGATAGCCTTGACGACCTTGCGTTTTTCTTTCAAGGAGCGACACGGATAGATCCTGAAAACAATGTGTCCGACACCGACGACCACTGCAGTTCATCACTCCACTTCAGGTCGAATCTCTTCCAGGTAGTAACTCTCGATCACGTCACCGACCTTGATGTCATTAAAATTTTCAATGCTGATACCACATTCATAGCCGGCCTGGACTTCCTTCACATCATCCTTGAACCGACGCAAACTGTTGTTTTTGCCTTCGTAGGTGATGATGCCGTCCCGGACCAGTCGCATGAGCTGCCCCCGCTGGATCTTGCCGTCGGTCACATAACAACCGGCAATGGTGCCAATCTTGGGTACATGGAAGGTCTGACGAACGTCGGCACGGCCGAGCACCCGCTCCTCGAAGGTGGACTCCATCATGCCCACAATGGAATCCTTGACCTCTTTGATGACATTGTAGATGACATTGTGGAAGCGCATATCCACGTTCTCTTCGGCGGCCAGTTCCTGCACTTTTGCATTGGGCCGGACGTTGAAGCCGATGATAATGGCATTGGAGACGGCGGCCAGGGAAATGTCCGACTCGGTGATGGTGCCGGTGGCCGCGTGAACCACGTTGATGCTTACCTCTTCGTTGGAAAGCTTGACCAAGGAGTCTCTCAACGCTTCGATGGAGCCATCCACGTCCGCCTTGATGATCAGGTTCAGGTCCTTGACCTCGCCCTTCTGCATCTTTTCGAACAGCCCCTCCAGGCTCAGCCGATTCGTCTTGGCCAGCTCTTTGGAGCGCTGTTTCTGGGTGCGGTGCTGACTCACCTGGCGCGCATCCTTCTCATCTGCCAGCGCCACCAGTTCATCGCCGGCCATGGGTACGCCGGAAAGGCCCACAATCTCCACCGGCATGGACGGACCGGCAGATTCCACCGTGCGGCCCAAATCGTCCTGGAGCACACGAATTTTCCCATAATGCATCCCGCAGACAATGGAATCGCCGGCACGGAGGGTGCCCTCCTGCACCAGGACCGTGGCCACAGGCCCGCGCCCTGAATCCAGTTTGGCCTCGACCACGTGGCCGCTGGCCAGTTTGTCAGGATTGGCCTTGAGCTCCAGTATTTCCGCCTGAAGCAAAATCATTTCAAGCAGTTCGTCGATTCCGGTATTCTTTTTGGCCGAAACCATGACAAAAATGGCATCGCCGCCCCAGGCTTCCGACATCAGGCCGTGTTCGCTGAGTTCACGCTGAACCCGCTCCGGATCGGCATCCGGCTTATCCATCTTGTTGACAGCCACGATAATCGGCACCCCGGAGGCCTTGGAGTGATTGATCGCCTCGACGGTTTGGGGCATCACCCCGTCATCGGCGGCAACCACCAGCACGACGATGTCGGTCACCTTGGCACCGCGCGAACGCATGGCGGAGAAAGCCTCATGGCCCGGCGTATCCAGAAACGCGATAACTCCCTTTTCAGTCTCCACATGATAAGCACCGATATGCTGGGTAATACCGCCCGCTTCGCCTTCGGTCACCCGGGTTTTGCGAATCACGTCAAGCAGCGATGTCTTGCCGTGGTCCACGTGGCCCATGATGGTCACCACAGGGGGCCTGGCGGCCAGCATTGCGGGATCATCCGCATCGGTTTTCTTCAGAATCAAGTCTTCTTCGAAAGACGCCCGTTCAACCTCATAGTCGAATTCACCGGCCACCAGAACCGCCGTATCATAGTCGATGGTCTGATTCACGGTGGCCATAACGCCCATACCCATGAGTTTGACGATCATTTCGTTGGCCTTGATGCCCATGCGCTTTGCCAGTTCAGACAGCACGATGGTCTCATCAACCTTCACCCGTCGTTTGATGGCTTTGGCGGTGGTGATCTGGGTTTTCTGGCCGGCCGGCATGGCTCTTAGCTTGCTGCCCTTTCGACCTTTCCGGCCACGCATTTTACCGCTGTAGAGAGCTGCACCCTCGACGATCTCCCGTTTACGAAAACCACCTTTCTTTTTGGTAAACCGGATGCCATTGGTTTCGTCATCCTTTTTCCGCCACCCCTTCTTTTTCTTATCCTTGGCGGTTGCAGGTGCATCGGCGGTTTCCGGTTTCTTTAGAGACGGTCGAGACGGTGGCCCCGCCGGTGCGATGCGTGTTGCAGGGGTCGATGCAATTTTGGGCTTGGTCGGCAGTTTGATAATTTTGGCCGCTGAATCTTTCTTGCCTTTCTTGGCCTTTGCCACGGGCGCCTGGGGAGTTTCGTCGGCGGAGGGTGGCACGGAAACGGGTTCACTGGCGGCCGAATCACCATCGGTCGAGGCGGCAGGGGGGGCTGCCGCTTCGTCAACCGGTGTTTTTCCGTCGGCCGTTGGTGCATCCGGTTCCGGTGATGCAGGGGCCGCCGCTTCGACAGCAGGGGTCACATCCACCCGCTCAGGTTCCGACGCTGCCGGCGGCGCTTCGGGTGTTTCCGTTTTGGGTGTTGCTATAATTTTGGCGGATGGGGCTGGCTTGCGCTTTTTCACCGCGGGCTTTTTTGCCGGCGACGTTTTCACGTCGACCGCTGCCGGAGCCTCTTCTTCCGTTTCAGCCGGAGGAGATTCCGGTTCGGCCGCCGAAGCGGCATCGACCTCGGAGACAACCGGTTCCTGGCGTGTGACAACCTTGCGCCGCCGGATCACGGTGGGCCTTACCCGCTTTTCCTCGAGTTGATCGTCCTTCTCGCCGAAAAGCGCCGATTTGACAGTTGCCACCACATCTTCGTCCAGAGAACTCATATGGCTGCTGACGTCGATATCAAGGTCCCGGATTTTGTCCAAGAGTTCCCTGTTCGTCATGTTAAGATCTCTGGCAAATTCATATACTCTGATTTTTGCCATCCATTCCCCCCCCAAATCTGGTTATAAGCCGTTGTCGCCCTGTTGCCGTATGCGCACCCTGATCCGCTACTGATCCTCTTTCAGAGTTTCGGCACCGGAAGCGGATTCCTCATTCGATTCATCCGCTGGCATTTCGGCCGGCACCGCATCGTCTTCTGCTTTGGCCTGTGTCGCTTCCTCGGGCTCGTGTCGCTTCCTCAGCGGCTCGGGCCGCCTCCTCCAAGCGCCGGGATTCGGCAGCCTTGGCAGCCTCGATGGCGTACTCCCGTGCATTTTCAATAAGCGCCACAGCCTTTTCCTGTCCGATTCCACGGATCTCGATCAGCTCTTCAACTAGGGATTCGCCCAGCTCTTCTGCTGAATAAATTCCCTTTTCGACGAAGGCATCAGCCAGATTGTTGCCGACGCCGGGGATATTGACCAGTGATTCGTATCCAATCTTCATCATTTCATCGTATTTGGACTCTGAATTGACGTCCAGATGCCAGCCGGTCAGCTTGGAGGCCAGGCGGACGTTCTGGCCGCGTTTGCCGATGGCAACCGAGAGGAATTCATCGGGGACGATGACCTCCATGGCATTATTTTCTTCATCGATGATCACCCTGGAAATTTCCGCAGGCGCTAGGGCGTTGCATACATATTTGGCCGCATCCACATGCCAGGTGATAATGTCAATCTTTTCACCTCGAAGTTCCTGCACCACATTTTGCACCCGGCTGCCCTTCATGCCCACGCAGGCCCCCACCGGATCGATGTCTGAATCATGGGAAGAAACGGCAAACTTGGCTCGTACGCCCGGCTCCCGGGCAGCTCCTTTGACCTCCACAATCCCCTCACTGATCTCGGGCACTTCGGTTTTGAACAGGTTGATCAGCAGGTCGGGGTGCGTGCGCGAAAGCACGATCTGAGGACCTCGGGTATCATAGAGCACATCGAAGATCAGGGCCCGGATCCGGTCTCCCCGCCGGTAGTTTTCCCTGGGAATCTGTTCCCGGGTGGGGAGTATGGCTTCGGTATTACCCAGATTGACGATGATATTGCCCCGGTCCACCCGTTGGACGATGCCGTTGATCACTTCACCCTTGCGGTCAATGTAGCTGGAGTATACCGCATCCCGCTCTGCATCCTTCATCTTCTGGATAATGACCTGCTTGGCGGATTGCGCAGCGATCCGGCCGAAGCTTGACGTGTCCATTTTTGTGCCGAGACTGTCGCCTGCCTCACAGTCGGGGTCGAGCTTGCGCCCTTCGGCCAGGCTGATCTGAAGGTCCGGCTCGGTCACCTCCGCCACCACCTCTTTAAATTGGAAGACCTCGATCTCACCCGTGTCGGGACTGTATTGCGCCTCAATGTCGACCTTGCTGCCGAATTTTTTTCTGGCCGCAGAACGCAACGCCTCTTCCAGGGCGCGGATCAGAATTTCCACATCGATGCCCTTGTCCCGGCTTACCTGTTCCACCACACGTTTGATATCTGCTATAAACATCAGCGTTCTCCATTATAATTGATCAGCCGCGCCCGTGAAATATCCTTAAAATTCAAACTAACCGTCTCGTCATCCACCTGTAACTGGACCATTTCCTCAATCACCCCGGCCAGCACGCCGGTAAAATTCTGACGCCCTTGCACGGCAGTCGCCAGGCGAATTTTTGCCCGGTGCCCCATAAAGCGCATAAAATCATTAAGCTTTCCCACCGGTCGGTCGAGGCCCGGCGATGAAACCTCCAGCCGATAAGGCGGCGCATCTTGCGTATGCACATCCAAAATGTCTTCCAACTGGCGGCTGATGTCGACGCAGTCATCCAGTGTCACGCCCCCGGGCTTGTCCAGGTATAGACGCAAGGTCAATCCGCCCGGCTCGCGCTGGTACTCCACATGGACCAATTCCATCCCCTCGGCGGTGCACAGGGGATCGGCCAGACGGGCAACCGAATCGACAAACGCCCGCTGTCGCTTCAAGACTTCCGGATCCGGTCGACGCGCCGACGCCGAGGCTCCGCTTTTTTGTTTTCGCTTTCCGGCACGCTTGGCCATCTTCTCACCGAACAAAAAAAACAAAAACGGGCAAACAGCCCGTTTCCACGTTCAAACCGATAATGGATACCGTCACTTACCAGTCCATAAAACCACGTCGGGCGGGAAAACCGCCTTTATTCCAGCGACCACAACCGGAATAGACGAAAACGGACTTGAAATGGAGCGGGCAACGAGATTCGAACTCGCGACACCAAGCTTGGGAAGCTTGTACTCTACCAACTGAGCTATGCCCGCTCACCAAGGAACACTAAATAAGTTAAAATAGATATGATGTCAATATCTTTCTATCTAACCCCAACAAGCCCCTTCTGCGGCACGTATCGAATGACGGGGAAGTGATCGGAAACCCAGACGGGCAGAAGTCAGTCAGCCCCGGTGGCCATCGATCAATTCCCGGATACGAATCAGTTCCTCCCTGATCTCGGCAATGTCCGGTACAGCAGCAGCCTGGGTCGGTCCCGGCACCGTGTCGGGTTTCTTTCTCAGATGCTGCCGGGCGCCCTCAATCGTGAACTTTCTGTGATAGAGAAGATGTTTGATTCTTAAGACCAGCACCACATCCTGCTTGCGGTAGAGACGCTGCCCCGCATCGGTGCGCTTGGGCTTGATCTGCTTGAATTCTGTCTCCCAGAACCGCAGCACATAGGGCGCAACACCGGCGATATCGCTGACTTCACCGATCTTGAAGTAAAACTTGTCGGGTATTTCGACCGCGCCGTAAGCCTCTTCTTTCATCGGGATTATCCATGTCGGCGAAACCTTGCCGACGGCTTCAGGTGGATCAGGCCGGCAATGCCGCACCAAATTCGGTAATCAGGCGATGCGTAAGGTGGTGATGAATCGCATTGACGGTTTCATCCTCCAGGGTTCGTTCGGCGGACCGATAGACGACTCGGAAAGACACACTCTTTTTCCCCGCCGGTATGGGATCGCCGGCAAACACATCAAACAGGTAAATGTCCGCTACCAGTTTTTCGCCGAATTGGGCCACCGCATCCAGCAGGCAGCCGGATTCGATCGTCTGATCGACGATAACGGTGATATCCCGGGCGGTTGCGGGGAACCGGGGTATAGGTGTCATCTGCTTGGAATCGGATGCCAGTCGACCGATTGCCTCCAGGTCCAGCTCGAAAATAAACGCCGGCTGCTTGAGGCTGTAAGTGTTTACCACCTCACCATCCACCGCCCCCACAATCCCCAGCATTCGCCCGTCGTGAGAGACCTGCGCCGTGCAACCCGCGCGTGTGTAGCGGCACTGCCCATCGGGCATTGCCGAAAAGGACAGTGCGGTGAGCCCCAGGGCGAGCGCCAGACCTTGCACGGTCCCCTTTATGTCAAAAAAATCGCAGGCCGCTTCGCGGGTGTGCCATGCGGCTTTTGAACGTCGACCGGTCCATAAACCGACGAGCATCTCCCTTTCCAATGGAAGGGGCGCATCCGATTGGGGCAGAAAAACCTTTCCGATTTCAAACAGGCGCAGATTATTCTGTTGCCGGGCAATATTGCGCTGGCCCGCTTCCAATATGCCTGGAACCAAGGTGGTTCGCATCACCGACTGCTCTTCTGAAATGGGATTGAGCAGGGAAATATGGCGGCGACGGGGGTCGTCGGCATCCAATTGAATCCGGTCGCAGGAATCAGCGCTGATGAAGCTGTAATTGACGGCCTCTGAAAATCCGAACCCACAGAGAATATCCCTAACCTGGTTACGCCGGACCATCATTGGGGAAGGAGTCGTGCCCTGAGCCGGCAACATGGGGAAGGTGGTTGGAATCTGGTTGTAACCGGATAGCCGGGCCACCTCTTCCATGAGATCTTGGGGCCGGGTGACATCCACGCGAAAAGACGGCACCCGCACCTGAAGACCCTCCTCACCGTCGGCCTGGACCTCGAAGCCGATACTGTCCAACAAGGCAGCCATGCGATCACGATCCAGATCGGTGCCCAAAAGGTCATTGGTTGCCCGCACACGCAATGGGAGCACCAGGGGGCCCGCGGTCCTGAAATCCTCATCGATAACCCCATCGACCAGCCGGCCCTGCCCCAACTCGGCCATCAGACCGGCGGCACGATTCAGGGCGAAAAGGGTGCCGTCCGGGTCCACGCCCCGCTCAAACCGGTGGGAGGCATCGGTATTGAGCCCCAGGGCCTTGGATGTCTTGCGGATGCTGATCGGATCAAAGCAGGCACTTTCGATGAGCACGCGGGTGGTGGCATCTTCGATTTCCGAGTTCAATCCGCCCATGACACCGCCGACGGCCACCGGCTTTTCGCCGTCGCAGATCATCAGCACCTGGTCGGAAAGCCGTCGCGCCTTCTGATCCAGCGTGGTGAACGGTTCTTGATCCGCGGCCGTTCGAACCACGATACGATGTCCGGACAGGTGGTCAAAATCAAACGCGTGCAGGGGCTGCCCGGTCTCCAGCATGACGAAATTGGTTACATCGACCATGTTGTTGATCGGCCGCACACCCACCGAACGCAGCCGGTCCTGAAGCCAGTAAGGGGACGGCGCCACGGTGATGTGTTCCAGCAGTCGAGCGGCGTACCGGGGACAATGATCCGGTGCTTCAATCGTCACCGAGGTCAAGGCGTTGATATCCCCGTTGGCATCGGGCAGGCTGAATACCGGCGGATTCATCCGAACGCCTTGGATAGCGGCAATCTCACGAGCCACCCCCATCATGCTCAGGCAGTCAGGCCGGTTGGGCGTCAAACCGATCTCAAGGGTGAAGTCGAAAAGATTCAACGCCGCCTTCAAGGAAATTCCAGGTTGAAGATCCCCCTCCAGCAACATCAGACCGGAACCGTCCAGACCCAGACCTAATTCCACCTCGCTGCACAGCATGCCCTCGGAGGTTTCTCCCCGGATGACGGTCTTTGCCAACAAGGTGCCGTCGGGCAACCGGGTGCCCACACGGGCCAGGGGTGCGCGCACCCCTGTCGTGACATTGGGTGCCCCGCAAACAACCGTCACCATGCCATTGCCACCATCCACTCGGCACAGTTTCAGCCGATCGGCGTTAGGGTGGGGCAGAACGTCTACCACCTGCCCGACAACCACCGTTTCCAGGTGGGCATAACGATCTTCAACCGCCTCCACTTCCAGTCCCGCCATGGTCAGGGCCTCGGCGAGGTCCGGGACCGCCATCTCGATGGGCACATAATCTTTCAGCCAATTTAAGCTAACTTTCATGGATTCTGGAGCACTCCCCTAGAATTGACTCAGGAATCGGTAGTCATTGTCGAAATAGCGCCGAATATCATCGATGCCGTATTTAAGCATGGCAATACGCTCCACACCCATACCGAAAGCAAATCCGGTATATCGACGGGTGTCATAACCGATATTTTCAAACACCGCCGGATGGACCATACCGGAACCCAGGATTTCCAACCATCCGGTTTGAGAACAGACACGACAGCCTTTTCCCCTGCAAATCACGCATCGGATATCCACTTCGGCGCTGGGTTCGGTGAAAGGAAAGAAGCTGGGTCGAAACCGCAAGGTGGTCTGGTCATCGAACATCTGGTGAATGAACGCGGTCAGGGTTCCCTTGAGGTCGGCGAAAGAGACATGGCGATCCACCAGCAGCCCCTCCACCTGGTGGAACATGGGTGTATGGGTCAGATCGGAATCGCATCGGTACACTTTGCCAGGCGCGATGATACGCACCGGCGGCGGCTGCTTTTCCATCACCCGTGGCTGTGTGGGTGACGTGTGGGTTCGAAGGACGACATTGTCTGACACGTAAAAGGTATCCTGCATGTCCCGGGCAGGATGGTTTTTGGGGATATTGAGGGCCTCAAAATTGTAATAGTCCGTCTCCACCTCCGGGCCTTCAACCACATCGAAGCCCATCTGTGAAAAGATGTTGCAAATACGGTTGGTAATTTGGGTAATGGGGTGAAGCGAACCTTTTTCCGGCACTCGACCCGGCAGGGACACATCGATGCGGCCTGTTGCCGTTTTGGACGCATTCGCCAGGCGGGTCAACGTGTTCTTGAACTGACCTTCCAGTGCACGTTTGATTTCATTGGCCCGCTTGCCCGCCTGGGGCCGCTCCTCGACGGGAAGGCTGGAGATGTTTCTCAAATAGTGGGTAATGTGTCCCTTCCGACCGAGGTACTGGGTGGAGAGACCGCTTACCGCATCGACATCGGTCACCGATGCCAGCGCTTCCATGGCGTCCGCATATATCCGTTCTAAGGTATTTTCCACGATCGTCGCTCTGTATTTGCAATAGATTGTCGCCGTCCCTCGGTCCCGCCGGAGCGGGATGAGGCGTGCGGTCACTTTCGCGGTTCAAATAAGGGGGGGCATCGGGAGGATAGCGATTCGTGCGGCAAATTGAACCCTCCCCGCGGCGAGCCGCGGGGAATCTTCACCGTAAGGATGAAAGTCTATTTTCAGTTCGCTCGCTAACCCCGCCGTAAGCGGCGAAGAATGCGCTCGCTGTCGCAGTTCACCGCGACAGGTCAACCCGGCTCAACCCTGCTGTGTCGCCAGCGCGGCAATCTGGGCAAATCCAGAGGGATCGGATATCGCAAGTTCAGCGAGCACCTTCCGATCCAGGTTCACATCGGCCTTTTTCAAACCGCTGATGAACCGGCTGTAAGAAAGGTCGTTCATGCGCGCCGCTGCGTTGATGCGTGCAATCCACAGCCGACGGAATTGGCGCTTTCGCTGTTTGCGATCCCGATAGGCATAGTTGAGGGCCTTGTCTACTGTGTCTGCCGCGGTCCGAAACAGTTTGCTATGTCCGCCGCGAAATCCTTTGGCCAGTTTTAAGACTTTCCGGCGGCGTCTTCTCGCCTTGAAGCCTCTTTTAATTCGCATGATTTCATCTCCTTGCTAACAGGACCACCGCGCCACCCGCACCTGAACCGTTCCTCAGACGCCACCAATCGGCGAAACCTGCCTTATAGATTCTTATTAACCGTCGGTCAACCGTTGGGCAAAAGGCGCCGGACTTCTCTCATGTCGCTCTTTTTGATCAGCTGCATCTTCTTCAGGGAGCGTTTACGTTTCCGGGACTTGCTAGTCAGGATGTGACTGTGGTGAGACTTTGAAAACGTGTACCGGCCGGACCCGGTCTTCTTGAACCGTTTTGCGGCCGCCCGGTTGGTTTTAATTTTCGGCATGGTTTCTCTCCTTGAACAAAAAATTGATCCTTATTCTGAATTCTGAATTCTGAATTTTTAAGTTGGACGAAAAACGCATCTCAAAAACCGATGGCGTGAACGGAAGACAAGCGTTCACGCCAATAGTTGAGATGATCTGTTTCTTTTCGTGCGGAGCATGGCCAAAGCCCGGGAGCCGGTTCCGCAATCCGTCATTGATCGGGTGCCACCACCTGGGATCTGGGAGCAAGTACCATCATCATCGTCCGCCCTTCGAACTTGGGATATTGCTCCACAACGGCGATCTCTTCAAGTTCAGTGGCAATTTGCTGCAGCAGCGCTCTTCCACGGTCTGAAAGCGTGATTTCCCTACCTCGAAACATCACCGTGACCTTGACCTTGTCCTTCCGGTCAAGAAATTTGCGGATGTGCCCCATTTTCGTCCCAAGATCATGCTCTCCGGTTTTGGGCCGGACCTTGATCTCCTTGAGTTGAAAAGTGGTCTGCTTCTTTTTGGCCTCTTGCTGTTTTTTGGTCTGCTCATACTTGAACCGCCCGTAATCCATGATCTTGCATACCGGCGGTTTTGCATTGGGCGAGATTTCGACAAGGTCAAGACCATAATCATTGGCTTTGGCCAACGCCTGATGAATCGGAAGTACGCCGACCTGGTTTCCCTCCGGGTCAATCAAGCGGACCTCCCTCACTCGAATACCCTGGTTGATCCGCGTTGTATCGGGCGGCCTCCTGTCCATCTGTCTATATCTGGGACCAGCTATACGTCCACCTCCTGAAGCCTTAAACCTTCGGTTTTCTTTACCCCTGCCAACCATTGGCAGGCCAATGGATCCACGCCGACTCGAATCACCAGACGATGGTCCAATACTCGATACTAAACTTTAGTCCAATATATGACGCCGCCGGTAAATGCAAGAAAAAAATGGCGTGCGCGTTCACGGGTTAAGGGTTCAACGTTCTGGGTTAGGAACAATAACGTATCCCGTGCATTGGTGGACGCAACCCACCCCCATCAGATGGTTTACGCCCATGAACGGTCATGGAGATACCATCTGCGCCAAGGTGTAGCGGCTCAACAGGCTGTCCGCCCAGTAGGGGTTCGCCGAATCGGCGAAAAACTGCTTGAACAGCAGCAGGCTGTTGGTTCTCAATACGCCGGAGATCACTGTCAATTGGGCGTTTCGGTATATGGGGGCCAGATCGGATCGGTCACAGCCGGTGCCCCCCCCCATCACATCTTCATAGGCGTAGACGATTCTACCGATGCCGCTGAGCAGGATGGCAGAAAAGCACATGAGGCATGGTTCCATCGTACAGTAAATGGTCAGCGTCGAACGATCGATGTCCGGCATGTCATCCGAAAGACGCCGCAGGGCATTGATTTCGGCGTGGTCGATCTCGTTGAGCGATCCAGCTGCCGTGCCTGTGCGGTGACCCCGGGCAACCTCGATTTCATCGTCTGCAATCACACAGCCCACGGGAAACTCACCGTCCGCCAGAGCCTTTCGGGCCAGGCCAAGCGCCGCCGACATGAACACGGTATCTGTTGCCGATACCGTCTCAGCGTTCATGCGATCCTGCATGCGGTGTCGTCACAGGGACAGCCGCCGTCAATTTCAAATGCGTAAACGATCCTTGCTTCCATCTCCGCACGCTTTGATGAAATGGGCGAAAAGTTGGCTCGCTTTAACCGTTGCCCCAAGTTTTTCCTATGGGGAACCCGGTCAAACCCCGAGCCAATCAATTTGCCGGTTTCGCCGTCGAGAATGTCTGCCGACTCGCCGTTTGTCACCACCACTACCGGGATCTGGTATGGTACCACCAGCCGCGAGATGGCCAGCGTCGGCCGATATCGGGTCACCAAAGAACCTGGTCCGTATTTAATCACCATTGCCGTGCGATCGTCAACCGTTACCGCAAAATCCAGCATCAAACGCCCCTTGCGGTTGCCGGCGGTAACGATCATGAGGTTGCGGGGATGGATATCCGCTTTTGCATAACCTTTTTCCGCCACGAGGAAACGGGCAATTTTCTGGCGATAGCGCTCATCGTGGGTATCTGTCAGCATTTCACCGGAGATGAAATCGCCAAGCTCACCGAGTATCAGATGATGACCACCCATAATCCACCTTCCCCTATCCAAGATACCGCTTTACAAAGCCTATTGTCTGTGAATAGATAACCGTTTAAAAATAATACATCTATGGGAAAATCACAACCAGGGTGCCATGAACATCCGCGAGCAATTTGAAAAACGCGAAAAAAACTTCATGTCTCCATTCGGCTGCCAGAGCGCCAACAGCCGCGGTCGGCAACGGCCGGAGGATGCCTGCCCCATCCGCACCGCGTTCCAGGTCGATCGTGATCGCATCGTCTACGCCAACGCATTCAGGCGGCTGAAACATAAAACCCAGGTGTTCCTCAACCCGTTGGGGGATGAATATCGCACGCGCCTGACCCATACGCTGGAAGTGGCTCAAATTGCCAGGACCATTGCCCGGGCGATGTTTCTCAATGAAGACCTGGCCGAGGCGATTGCCCTGGGACACGATTTGGGACACACCCCATTTGGACACGGCGGAGAAACGGTGCTTCAGGAGATCCACGCCCCGGACTTCTCCCATCACAAGCAGAGTCTTCGGGTCGTGGATGTAATCGAAAACAACGGAAACGGGTTAAACCTGACCCACGAGGTTCGCGACGGCATCCTCAAACACTCCAAGGGCTACGGAAAAATCCTGCCCGATGACCGCAACGAACTGGCCTGTACCATCGAGGGTCGCATTGTTCGGATATCCGACATCATGGCCTACCTGAATCACGACCTGGACGACGCCATCCGCAGCGGCGTCATCCGGGAAAACCAGGTGCCGGCCGTCTGCACACGGGTCATCGGCCGGACCCACCAGGAGCGGGCCACCACCATGATCCGCGACCTGATCTTTTCCAGCCGGGCGGTTGACGGGGAATTAAGGCTTGACATGAGCGAGGAGGTCTTCGACGCCATGACCGCATTACGGGCCTTTCTCTACGAAAACGTCTACCGATCCGTCCAGGTTCACAGGGAATTTGTCAAAGCAAAAAAAATCCTTTCTGAGCTTTACGCCTTCCTGATGGACAACGAGCACGTTTTAGAAAAAGAACTCACCCGAATGGGCATCGCCGGCTGCCTGCGCAACGGCTCACCCCGGGAGCAGGTCGTCTGTGATTTCATCGCCAGTATTACTGATCGCCATGCCCTCGGCCTTTACAAAAGAATCTTTTTCCCCTCGCCCACGGTTTGAGGAAATACCGGATCGCCATGAACCTGCCCCTCGAGCGATTGTTGACCATCAGGCATCGCACTCTCCCTCTGTTGAAACGGTTGGAGACACTTTTTGGCGAGATGAACCGGGCCTATACGGCCGTCGCCGGGCAGTATGGGTTTGCGTGCAACGGCTGTGCGGACAACTGCTGCCTGACCCGATTTTACCACCACACCCTGTTAGAGTATCTGTATCTGGTGGAAGGCCTGCGAACCCTTGAATCCGACGCTCGCCACGCGATCTATGAAAAGGCGCTGACAGTCAGTGCCGCAATGGAGGACGCCGACCGCCAAGGCGAGGCCCTGCGCATCATGTGCCCGCTCAACCGGAACGAAAGGTGCACGCTATACCCTTACCGCCCCATGATCTGCCGGCTTCACGGCATCCCCCACGAACTCCAGCGATCCGGCGGCCACCCGATCAAGAATCCGGGCTGCGATGCATTTTTCAATCAGTGCCGCCAACGTGGCCAAACTGATTATATCCGATTCGACCGCACCCCATTTTACCGGCAGATGGCGGCCCTCGAGCAGGAATTGCGCATAAAAACAGGATATTCAGATAAAATCAAGCTCACCATCGCCCAGATGCTGGTGTCCATCACAGACAACGCCAATGAAATCGATTAAACCAGGAGAGATGAAACGGCTGCCGGGAATACCGCTGAAAAAAACGGATACGTTTAATTTCCGGTGCCACAAGGACCTGACCTGCTTCAACCGGTGCTGCCGGAATCTGAACCTGATTCTTTACCCCTATGATGTTCTCCGTCTGAAAAAGAGCCTCGAATTGGACTCCGACCGCTTCCTGGAGTCCCATGTGGATGTGGTGCTGCGCAAGGGCAACTATTTCCCGGACGTTTTGCTGCGAATGACCGATAATGAATTCCAGACCTGCCCGTTTTTAAGCGACGAGGGCTGCACGGTTTACCCTGACCGGCCCGACACCTGCCGGACATTCCCCGTGGAACACGGCGTGCTGATTAACGACGGGCCCGGTGCATCGGAAATCATCAGCTTCTTCCGGCCGCCGGATTTCTGTCAGGGCCAGCATGAAAACCGGGCCTTGACCGTCGCCCAATGGGCGCAGGATCAGCAGGCCAATACGCACAACCAGATGACCGCCCGATGGGCCTCGATCAAAGCGCTGTTTCAAAAAGACCCCTGGGGGCCCGAGGGCCTGGGCGGCGCCAAAGGGAAAATGGCCTTCATGGCCGCTTACAACATTGACCGGTTCCGCGATTTCGTGTTTCAGAGCAGTTTTTTAAAACGGTATCGAATCAAGAAGACACTGGTTAAAAAACTCCGCGCCAGTGACCGGGAGCTGCTGCTTTTCGGTTTTGAATGGGTTCGGTATTTCGTCTGGGGCATCCCCTCCAAGAATATTCGTTCCTGAATCAAGCGCAGATATTGGGCTTGTTAAGAATCCGTCATTTTTTGCCCGCCACCGCCTCGGCGATATTGAAGCAATAGTCGCCGATCTTCTCCAGGTTGGTGAGCAGGCTGACGTAGACCAATCCCTGATCGATGCCGCATTCACAGGAGCGAAGACGCTGGATGTGGTCGTCACGGTATTTTTCGCGCATGGCATCGATGGCATTTTCGAGGCTGTCGGCCCGATTCATGAAATTGGCTGGCCGCTGCCGCATGGCAGAGGAGATCAGGTCCATGAACTCTGCCACCTTGTCCACCAGCTTGTCCATATCTACCATGGCATGTTCGGTGAACGTCAGATTACTCTCGATCATGTCCTCGATGGCCTGGGCAATATTTTCCACGGAATCGCCGATGCGTTCGATATTATTGGTCATGCGCATGAGGCTGGAGAGTTCCTTGGCCTCGGATTCACTCACGCCGCTCTGGTAGATCCGGGTGAGGTAAGCCACGATTTCATGCTGCATGTCGTCCAGGTGGTTTTCGACCTGATGCCACTTGGCCAGCTTCTTATAGTCTCGGTCCTTGAGTCGCTTGACCGTTTTTCGAAACGTGTATTTCGCCGTCTCAGCCATACGCAGAATTTCACTGCGCGTTTCCACGATGGCGGCAATAGGGGTATCGATGAGCCGGTCGCCGAAGTTGGGCAGCCGGTAGTAATCGACGTCTTCTTCTTCCTTGGGTGAAAGCCATATGGCGACCTTGATCAGCCATGGCAGCACCAGGAGAAAAAAGGAAGCGTTGATCACGTTGAACAGGGTGTGACCATTGGCGATGTAACGCCCAACATTCACCACGTCGTCGCCCACCACCTGGCCTACCGGGCCTGCCCCGAGTGCCAACGTCACCGTTTCCACCAGTTTCACGAACAGGGGAAAGACGCAAAGCATGAGGGTGACGCCGATGACATTGAACATGGTATGGGCCCGTGCGGCCCGGTGGGCGTTGATGTTGTTGGATCCGATGATGGCCAGCTCTGCCGTTATGGTCGTGCCGATATTCTCCCCCAGCACCAGGGCCATGGCACCGGGAAAGGTAATCAATCCCTGGCTGGCCAGGGTCATGGTGAGGCCGATGGTGGCCGACGAAGACTGCACCATGATGGTCAGCCCGGCACCCACAACGACGCACAACAGCAGTCCGCCCACCGAACTGGGATCGAATTTAGTAAAAAATGCCAGAAAGGCGGGATCGCTTTTGATCGGCGCCAACCCATGTTTCATGACGGTCATGCCGTAAAAAAGCAGGCCGAACCCTAAGATCACTTCACCGATGTACCGCGTCTTTTTCTTCTGGGTAAAATACTTGAGCACCACGCCGGTAGCAATCGCGGGCAGTGCCAGTGCACTCAGTTTGAAAGCAATCAGCTGAGCCGTGACGGTCGTGCCCACATTGGCCCCAAGGATCATGCCCACCGCCTGCTGCAGCGTCATCAGACCGGCCGTAACGAATCCGATGAGCATCACGGTGGTGGCAGATGATGATTGAACCATGGCCGTGACAGTTGCGCCGGTGAGGCACCCCACCACCCGGTTGGAGGATACTGCGCTCAAGATGGCCTTGATGCGTTTTCCGGCGGACATCTGAAGCCCCTCGGTCATCATCTTCATACCGAGGATAAACATGCCAAGACCCCCGAGGGTCGCAATGAAGACACCCGTCATCGCCTACTCCATTCTCGTGTCCCGGGACTGCATCCGCAGCACCGCATCTTGTCTCAACATATTGAAATTAAATGAGGATAGTGTTTTGTATCAAGCGGTTCATCCAACCGCCAAAAGTTGGCCTGTACTTACCACACGCCGTCCATAAGTCAAGGCCCATGGCCGATTTCAGAGTCGATATCCGATGGCGTAATAATCGATATCCTCGGGATGAACATGTATTTCTGAGATGGCCTTGTCCCGCACCGATATCCCGGCCCGGTGAACCGACTCCGGGTCTCCGGATACCAGCGGATGCCAGGCATCCAGGTCCCTGCCTTCGGACAACCGCCGGTAGGCACAGGTCCTGGGCAGCCAGCGCAGTCGGGGGATCTGTTCCGCGGTCAACACCAGGCAGTCGGGTACCAGCGTGGTCCGGTTGCCGTAGTCGCCACAGCCGCACGCCTGAACGTCCAGCAGGTAGCAGGAAACCCAGGTGTAGGTCACCTTTCCCGTTTTGCCATCCTGAAATTTTTGCAGGCAGCAACGCCCGCAGCCGTCGCACAGGGATTCCCATTGCTCACGGTTCATCTGCGCCAACCGCATCGTTTTCCAGAAGGGTTGGTCGATCGCCTTTGGGAGGGGACGCGTGGGATAGGTCTTCATCGGCGTTGATCCTTTTTCGAGGCATCTGTTTTCGATCGCCTGGACGACAGATAACGATCCCGCTGGGATTTTCCGATTTCCGCCGCCACCTGAATGGGGCCTATCTTTTTTCTTTTCCAGGCAGTTCGCAACAAGGCGATAGCCATGTTCGCCGGCACCCGGGGCTGCTGTGACCGGGGCTTGCGGGTCAGCCGGAGAGCCCCGGTGGGACAAGTGGATACACACAGGCCACAACCGATGCAACGGTGATTGTTCAGCTGAAGCGTTTTGTCCTCGAACGCCAGCGCTCCCATCTGGCAGCGTCCGAGGCAAAGGCCGCAGGCGGTGCACCCATCGGCATTCAGCTGCACGGCAAAGGGGGCGGCCACCAGTTCGCCTGGCCGCGGATAGGTGTTGATGGTGCGCAGCACACCGCAACAGCACCCGCAGCAGCAGCATATCCAGGCCGGATCCCGGCTGTTGCTGGGCTGAAGGACCAACCCGGCCCGATCCGCGGTCTCCAGAAGATCCAGCACCGTCTGCCGGTCCACCTGTCGCCCGATACCCGATTGGATGAAATAGCTGCCGGCATCGCCAAAGGAGATACACGCCTCCAACGGGCCGTCGCAGCCGTGGCCGGCCATGCGCCGTTCTTTTCGGCAGATACAGGGGGAAATCACAAAATGGTCTTTGGAACGTATCAACGCCGCCGCCGCTTCATGGGGCATGACCGGCAGCTTCGGATCGATGCTCCGGTTCACCGGGACGGTGCGCATCTGAGGGGCACGACGCCAGGCGTCGGCATTGAAGAGCACCGGAATATAGGCGGCCATGTCCGCCACCAACCCGGGGTCCAGGCGATTGACCTGAAATTCCCAGATACCCACCACAAACTGGCAAGCCATGTACCGCGACGGCTTCCCTTTGGATTCCTGCTTCAGGATCAGCCCCTTTTGCCACATGGCCTCCAGCATCGCTGCCGCCGTGTCCCGAACCAATCCACCTCGATACGCAAGAACCTGGGCCGTCTCCGGGATCAGCGTCAGATGGCAGGCCAACCGGGCCTCAGGCTGCGTGAACAGATGCCTTAAAATACGCAGTTCAACCCCGTCCGGGGTAGACGGGAACCCTCCGGGTAGTCGATCCAGATGCTTGGCCAGTTCATGGTATACCGTGTTCTCCATACCCCGGAGCCTTAGCATGATTCCACACGGTGGAAAAAGGAAAATCCATTGGCGATTGCTTTTGGCGCAGGAAGGCTTAAGTTTTTAGTCAACTTTATATCCAATCCGCCTGCCGGTTCGACGATCCTGAGCCGGTACGCCCCGTGAACACCGACAACCCGGGGTTTGGGGTCAGCGGCACGATCTCTGCTTCGGGAACCTTTCTCCTGTCCGGCGCAGGCTGGTACCCCCGGGTAGCTGATGCCAGGCAGTCATTGATGTTGACCGTCGAAGGGCCCGACGACACCGTCGCGGTCACCGCCGGTCGGCTTCTGGGCATCGACCACCAGGGCGCGAGAACCGTCAGCCGCTGGCAGATCGACAATCATTTGGAGGGGCCGAGCCTTTCCGCCGGCCCTTATGGGGTCGAGAAACGGATGCTGGACGGGCTGAGTGCCGCCACCTACTTTTTCCCGGACAATAAGATTCTGGCACCGCGTTATCTGGAAGCATCCCTGCGCCACCTGAAGCGATACAGCGATCTTTTTGGCGCCTATCCCTTTGATGGGTTTGCGGTTGTCGAGAACTTCTTTCCCACCGGTTACGGCTTTCCCGGCTACAGCCTCATGGGCGGAAGGGTCCTTAGACTGCCCTTTATTCCGGAAACCAGCCTGCCCCACGAAATCGTTCACAGCTGGTGGGGCAACGGGGTTTTGGTGGACGTCGCCTCGGGCAACTGGTGCGAAGGCCTTACGTCCTATACAGCTGATTATCTGATCAAAGAACAGGCATCATCTCATGCGGCTATGGACTACCGGCGCCAAGCCCTGCGTAACTGTGCGACACTGGTATCGCCAGCGACCGACTTCCCCCTCAGCCGATTCCGAAGCCGCACCGATCCGGCCACCAAGGCGGTGGGCTATGACAAATCCACCATGGTCTTTCACATGCTGCGCAAGGAAGTGGGCGAGGATGCATTCTGGGCCTCACTGCGGCATTTTTATGGGCAATTCCGGTTCAAACACGCTTCATGGAAGGATCTGCAGGCGCACTTTGAAAAGCAAACGGGACGGTCCCTGGATTCGTTCATCGGCCTGCCTGATCGACCGGAGGCGCTCAGGCTGTTTCCGCGGGACCTGGCACTGGCACCCAAGGCCTTTGACGCAGGGGGACAGCATTTCGACGGATCGGGGGATGTGCTGTTCGCTGTGGCCCGACATCCCGAACATCCCGGGAAGAACGTCGCCCTGCTGCACCCGCTCTCCACGGAGGCGGCCGATCAGGCAGCGCTGAAAATTCCCCATTATGGCCGTTATAGTTATCTGGCCTTCAGCGATGGACCCAACCGGATCAAAGGCACCTGGGAAGTCACTGATTCACCGGTAATGGTCCGCTGGGAACCCGGACCCACCCAATAACCAAGGAGCCACGCCATGACCATCTTCAGTCGAAAACCGATCATGGGTTTACTGGCATTCTCGATCCTGCTGCTGGCAGCCACCTGCCGCGATCCCAAACAGGCAGTCCCGCTGAAACTGTTTGATCTTCAAACGCGGCAATCCATAGCCGGTGTGCAGGCCATGGACGCACTGAAAAGCGCCCGCCTCGTGCTGGTGGGCGAACACCACACCGATAAGCGCCACCACGAGGCGCAACTGCAGGTCATCCGGACGCTCACCGCGCAATCGGTTCCCCTTTCCATCGGGTTGGAGATGTTTCGCAAGGATAGCCAGGCTGCACTGGATCGATGGGTGGCCGGCGAGTTGGATGAAGCCGCCTTCGAAAAGATATATCTGGACAACTGGAATTTTCCCTGGTCGCTTTACCGGAGCATCTTCGTCTACGCCCGGGAGATGAAGATTCCCCTGGTCGGTCTGAATGTCTCCCGGGACATCACCCGGCAGGTGGCGCAACAGGGATTTGCTTCACTTTCCGATCAGCAGCGGGGAGAACTGGAGGGCGTCACCTGCAATGTGACCCGTGAGTATAGGGATTTTATCCGCAGTGCCTTCGGTGCCCATGGCCACGGCAACATGGATTTCGTCCGTTTTTGTGAAGCTCAGCTGGTCTGGGACACGGCCATGGCCATCAACAGCCTCAACCACCTTGAGCAGCACCCTGATCGGGCCATGGTGCTGCTGGCCGGATCGGGCCATGCGCGTAAGATGGGAATTCCCTTCCAGATAAAAAGCCGATTGCCGATTCCGACCACCGTGCTGCTGCCCCATACCCCGGATATCTTCGAGCCCGCTACCCTGACCAGCGCCGATGCGGATTTCATCATCATGCCCTGAATGACACGGGCGCCGAATGTGTAGCTATCAATTCACAGATGCCAATAGTTTTTTATCGGTGAATCTGATCACAGGATGAATTGGGGAGTATTCATGTATCTAAGGTGAGCCGAAAAGGGGCCGTTTAAAAAAGTAGCGGGCCCTATACCAATGGGTGGGCTCCCCGCAGGCAGTTTGTTAACGGTTCAGCGTCAGGCCAGCCTGCGGGAGCCGGCTGTGTTCTGCATTTTGAACTTCTTATGAAACTTGAGCACTTTTTTGATGTAGCGCTGCGTGGCCTTGAACGGGGGGATCCCCTCATAGTTTCGAACGTGGCGTGATCCGGCATTGTAGGCAGCCAGGGCCAGCTGCACATCACCATCGAACCGGTCAAGCAGTGACCTGAAATAGCGGACACCGCCATCGATATTCTCCTCCGGATCATAGATATCCTCAACACCCAGGGATTTTGCCGTGGACGGCATGAGTTGCATCAGTCCCCGGGCCCCTTTTTTCGATTTGGCCTTTGGATTGTAACCGGATTCCGCGAAAATAATGGCCCGGATCAGGTGCGGGTCCACTTCATATCGCCCGGCCACCTGAATGATAATACCGTGAAATGGAATGGGTTCGCTGGGCAAGCCCCCAGCAGACACCGGCGATATTCCCGTGAGCGTGTCGACCCAGGCCGGATCCTGCTCGAGCTCCGGGAAAGCCAGACACACATCAAATACCGGCGGCGCCCAGGCCACGTCGACATCCGGCATAACCGGGGCCGTTTCAAAAACCGGAAAATCGGCCTCGGGTCCCGATGCCAGTTCAAGCGGTACCGGAGGCTGCGGCACGGCCAGTATCGGGGTGGCATACGCTTCAATCTCAACTTGTTTGGTGAACGTGCTGGCCGCGGTCAGGAAAAAGCTACAGGCGGCTACAGTAACCAAAAAAACGACGACATCTTTTAAATGGGAAAACATATGGGGGTGTTGATTATCTGGATTCATGACATTTCACATGGGTAAGGGTTGACTAACAAGCTGCAACGCCTCGCGTCGAACTTAGTAGTGTAATAGCAAATAGAATGCCGAAACATCCTTAAAGGAACAATTCTATATTTAATTCAAAGCAGTTAGATCGTAATCAGTGTGGACCTTAAGCGTTCCGGTGTGAAAACGGTTCATCACAAACTATGGCATTTTCACCATATTGTGAAAAATATTTCCTTCAAGCCTGAATCGGATGGCCGCACTGCTAAATACCCAGGTAGGCCTTTTTCACGTCTTCATTGGTCAGCAGTCTGTCAGCGGCATCGGAAAGGGTAATTCGACCGTTCTCCATGACGTATCCACGGTGGGCGACCTTCAGGGCAAGGTTGGCGTTTTGTTCCACGAGAAAAATGGTAGTGTTATTTTCGATGTTAATTTTCCTTATGATTTCAAATATCTGTTTTACGATCAACGGGGCCAGCCCCAGAGAGGGTTCATCCAGCAAAAGCAACCGGGGTCGAGCCATCAGGGCCCGGGAGATCGCCAGCATCTGCTGCTCGCCGCCGCTCAAGGTGCCGCCGGCCTGGTTGCGCCGTTCCGCCAGGATGGGAAACAGGCCGAACACATAGTCCAGGTCTGAGTTCACGCCATCCTTGTCATTCCTCAGAAAGGCGCCCATATCCAGATTTTCCAGCACGGTAAGATAGGGGAAGATTCGCCGGCCTTCCGGCACCTGGCTGATACCCATGGAGACGATCTTGTCGGGATTCACCCGGGAAATGGATTCGCCCATAAATAGGACGTCACCGCTGCGCGGGGGTACGATTCCGGAGATGGACATCAAGGTCGTGGTCTTGCCGGCGCCATTGGCGCCGATCAGGGTGATGATCTCCCCCTCTTCCACCTCCAGGCTGACGCCCTTCAAGGCCTGGATATTGCCGTAATATGTATGAATATCAGCCAGGCTAAGCATCGATTTCTTCTCCCAGGTAGGCCTTGATGACGGCCGGATTTTTACGAATCTCTTCAGGGGTGCCCTGGGCGATCTTTTTACCGTAGTCCATGACGAAAATCCGGTCTGACAGGCTCATGACCAGTTTCATGTCATGCTCGATGAGTAGGATCGAAATCCCTTCGTTCTCGCGGATTCTGATGATGAGATCATCCAAATCCTGGGTCTCATGGGGATTCATGCCGGCAGCCGGTTCGTCCAGCAGCAGCATGAAGGGATCCGTGGCCATGGCGCGGGCAATTTCCAGGCGTCGTTGGGCGCCGTAAGGCAGATTCTTGGCAAAGTCGTTGACATATTTTTCAAGCCCGATCTTTTCCAGGATCGAATAGCTTTTCTGAATCACCGCCTTCTCTTCCCGGCGGGTGGCGGCGCCTCTGAGCACCGCACCTAAGATACCGGCCTTCATGCGGCAGTGACAACCGATCATGACATTTTCCAGAACCGTCATGTTCTGGAACAGGCGGATATTCTGAAACGTCCGGGCCAGTCCCTTTTCCGTGACCTTATTGGGCTTGATCCCGTTGATCCGCTGGGTTCGTCCATTTTTCGGCGCAGAAATCAAGACATCCCCCCCGCTGGGGTCATAGATTCCGGTGATGCAGTTGAAAAACGTGGTCTTGCCCGCACCGTTGGGGCCGATTAGGGCCACGATCTCCCCCTGGTGGACATCCAGATCGACGTTGTCCAAAGCGCGGAGTCCGCCAAAATTCATGGTCAGCTGTTTTACGTCGAGTATCGGTTCCATATCCATATCTGTTCAGGTAATAACCTTTTTTCCGGTCATCAGTGATCTGTCTCTTTGTATTGGTATGTCCGCCGCACCGTTTCCACGATGCCGCCGGGCCGGAACACCATCATCATCACCAGCACCATTCCGAATGCCAGCATGCGGTATTCGGATAAAAAGCGCAGGTATTCGGGCAGCAGAATCAAGACTAAGGCACCAACGATAACCCCCACGATCGATCCCATGCCGCCCAGCACTACGACGCACAGCACGTTGATAGACTCCCAGATGGTGAAGCTGGCCGGGTTGATAAACGTCGTTTTGGCGGCAAACACCACACCGGCGAAACCGGCCCAGGTGGCGCCCAATGCAAAGGCCATGAGCTTGGTTTTGCGTTTGTCGATGCCCATGGACTGGCAGGCCACCTCATCCTCACGCAGGGCGATCCAGGCCCTGCCGATCCTTGAATCCTGCAGCCGGTTGACCACCAGGATGGTAAACAGGGTCATGGCGATCATCAGGAAATAGATGTAGGTGGTCGATTGCTCAATATCCAGGTCGATGCCAAACAATCCCGGGCGGGGAATATTGGCGATGCCGCTGGGCCCGAAAGAAAAGTCGTTCCAGTTCTCCAGAATCAACCGGATAATCTCACCGAAACCCAGGGTGACGATGGCCAGGTAGTCACCCCTCAGCCGCAACACGGGAAAACCGAGAAGAATGCCGAACATGGCCGCCAATCCACCACCGATACCCAGTGCGGTCCAGAACCCCAGCCCGAAATGGTAGTTGAGCAGGGCGTAGGAATAGGCCCCCACCGCATAAAAGGCCACGTAGCCCAGATCCAGAAGGCCGGCGAGGCCAACCACGATATTCAGGCCCAACCCCAGCATGACATAGATCAGGGCCGTAATCATGATGTTGGTCTGGTAAAAGGAAAAGACGAAGGGGAAGACCAGGGCCACGATGCCGATAACGATCAGGGCCGGGATGGTGAATCGCCGATCACTCAGCAATCGTTGACTCAGCGTCACCCGGGCAATGCCATCGACCTCCGTCCGGTGGATTCCCAGCTCCTTTCGCCGGATCAGGTAGCGCCAGAGCGCAGACAGCACGAAGCTGCCGATCCCCACGAGAAACAGGTTGGCCCAGCGCCACTCGATGATGTTTTCGACGGTATTGACCCGGATCACCATGATGGGAAAGGTCAAAAACATGAACCAGAGGCAGGCCAGAGATGATTTTTTCAGTTCGTTTGCAAGCATGGGCGTTTCTATCTCAATCCACATGGTGACCGGCGGAAGAAAGCTGATGCCGGCCGTATTCTGTTAAATGCCTTACACCTTCTCCGCGGTAGAGCGTCCCAGGATTCCCGCCGGCCTGAAAATCAGAATCAGGACCAGAAAGACAAAGGCAAACACATCCTCGTAGTCGCTGGAGATATAGCCGGTAAAGAAGGATTCGGTCCATCCGAGCACCAGAGAGCCCAGCACCGCACCGGGAATGGAGCCGATACCGCCCAGCACCGCCGCCACGAAGGCCTTGATACCGGCGATGAAGCCGATATAGAAATTAATCTGGCCGATATGGGAAGCGATCAGCACCCCGCCGATGGCGGCCGTGGCGGAACCGATAATAAAGGTCACCGAAATCACCCGGTTGACGTCAACCCCCACCAGTTGGGCCATATCCCGGTCCTGGGCCGTGGCCCGCATGGCCTTGCCGATCTTGGTGAACTTGATCAGAAAAGTAAGCAGGACCATGACGATGGTGGTCGTGATCAGAATCACCACCTCCGGCGAACCGATGATGTGCGCAATCGGCTCCATGAATTCAAAATCGGGGATCAACACGGGAAAGGGCAGAAAATCCGATGTCTGGGCCAGGAGTACATAGTTCTGCAGAAACAACGACATGCCGATGGCGCTGATCAGGGCCGACAGGCGAGGTGCCTTTCTCAGCGGCTTGTAAGCGACCTTCTCCATGGTGTAGCCGTAGGCCGATGAATAGACCACGGCAGCCACGGCGGCAATCAGCAGGATGGCGATCTGGTTCCACCCCAGCATGGTGAGCACACTGATCACGATCAGGGCGGTGAAGGCACCGATCATGTATATTTCACCATGGGCAAAGTTGATCAGTTGTACGATACCGTAGACCATGGTGTAACCAAGGGCGATCAGCGCATAGATGCTGCCCCGGGTGAGCCCGCCCAGAAAAAGTTCGAGGAAATATTCCATTTATATGACCATTTCATCACACTTGATAGACTTGTAAAAATCGGTTTTCGTAGGAGCGGCTTCCAGCCGCGATCATACCCATGAGCTCGCGGCTGGAAGCCGCTCCTACGTTTGTCCCGTTTCCTTACACATACATGGCCATACTTGGCCTGGGAAAGCTTATTACGGAACCATCACTATCGGCTCATTCAGAAAAATCAGGGGCCAGACGCGTGGTTGTCTGCCCCCTGATGGTTCATGCAATCGCTTGCCCTACTTCAATTCAACGTAGGTACCATCTTTAACCTGGTACATGGAGAATCCCACGCCAATGGCATCACCGCGATCATCAAAGCGGATTTTGCCCAAAGGCGTTTCCACATCCTTGGTCCGCAGGGCGTTGGTCACCGCAGCATAATCGGTGCTGCCGGCCTGCTCGATGGCGTTGAGCAGCGCGAGGGCTGCAGAATAGGCATTCAGGTAGAATGCGCCCGGATCGGCACCGTAGGCTTTTTTATGGGCCTCGTTGGCGGCAATGGCCATGGGGTTGCTGGAGACGTCCATGGGACCGGTGGCGTAAACGCCCTCGGCATACTTCTGGGCCACTTTGATGAAGGTGTCATCTTTCACCCCGTCGTCGGAGATAAAGACGGTGTCCATTCTCTTTTTGCGCATCTGGGAGATGATTTTGGAGGCTTCCGGATGGTAGCCGCCGAAAATGACCGCCTCGGCGCCGCTTTTCTTGATTTTCTGGACGACGGCACTGTAGTCCACGGCACCTGGGGTGATGCCTTCATAAAAGACCACTTCCGCCCGGGAGTCTTTTTCCAGGAAGGCCTTGGCGAACTCAGCCAAACCCTTGCCATAGTCGCCCTTGTCGTGCAGCACGGCAATCTTTTTCAACTTCAGGACGTCCAGCGCAAAATCGACTTCCAAACGCGCCTGGGCATCATCGGAGGCGATGGTACGGAAAAAGTTGGGGTAGTCGCCGCTTTGGGTCAGCGCGGGGTTGGTGGCAGACGGAGACATGACCGGGATATTCGAATCTTTGTAAATTCCCAGAGCCGCCTTGGTGGCTCCGGAACAGATGTGGCCCAGCACCACATGGACACCTTCGGAAACCAGCTTGGTGGCCGTGTTGGTGGCCACTTCAGGCTTGCACACATCATCTTCCACCAGCAATTCCACCTGTTTGCCGAGAACGCCGCCCTTGGCATTGATGTCTTTTACCACCAGCTCAGCGGCTTTAATGGTCGGGATGCCGTAGGAGGCAAGGTCTCCACTGTGGGGGCCCGCAACACCCAGTTTAATGGTATCAGCTGCCGTGGCAGTTGTGGCAACAACCATGAAGACACCGACAAGTGCAACGATAAGGAATTGTGCCAAACGATTTTTCATCACGCCTCTCCTTCTCAAATGGTTTTGGTGAATTATGCCCCTCCAAGTAAACACGACTGTATAATCGCGTTGCCGATGGCCAGTCAAGTTAAAAGGCTGCCGGATGTCACGTGTTTCCCGATGGGTGGGTTCAGCTTCATTGTTTTAAATTTCATATGGTTAACATCTTGTTGCCGGCGATATGCGGATTGACTGAAAGGTCTATCCAGACGCGAATGAAGTGAATTCATTAATTTATGAGCCGACAAGGAATGTATATGATCCGGAGCAATTGATGTCAACTGCATTCCGTACGATGCGTCCTTTAAGGCCAGATTCCTGTCTGCTGATCTTGAACTTGCCCTGACCACCAAACCCATGTATGACGGTAAATATATATCAATCTGTTGAACAGCAACAGTGAACGCATGCCCCGCAGCTCGCCGCGGGGAGGATTCAATCGAAACCAGGAAATTGAGCAGGACCGCGATCCCCATCATGAAAAAACACATCGGTCTGGTTGTCAAAGATGACGGCAATGCCCGGCAGCAGGCTGACCGGTTCGAGCACTGGCTGGTCAAAAAAGGACTCACCGTCATCCGACGACAAATCGGGCTTCCCGCTGAAAGGCCATCCCAAGGATCACGGAAACGGTCACCCAAATCGCTTTTCTGCGTATTCGTTTTGGGTGGCGACGGCACCTTTTTAAGCGCCGTTCGCTGGATCGGAGACCAGCAGACCCCCATCATCGGCGTAAAATTCGGCGAGGTCGGATTCCTGGCGGAGACCACGGAAGACCGCCTGTGCGAGGTCGCCGAGGCTATCCTGGCAGATCAATTCGCCACCCGACCGCAAATTCGGCTGCAGATTCAGGCCCTGCGCGAGGGCGTGGAGATCGCCCGGGAGTCGGCCTTCAATGACGTGGTCATCAACAAAGGTGCCCTGGCCCGACTGGCCCGGATTCGCACGCATATCGACGGCCAGTTCCTCACCGATTACCGTGCCGACGGGCTCATCGTGGCCACGCCCACCGGATCCACAGCCTATTCCCTGGCCGCCGGCGGCCCCATCATCCATCCGTCGGTCCCCGGCATACTCATCACGCCCATCTGTCCCTTCACCCTGACCAACCGGCCGCTGATGGTCCCCGACTCGGCCGTGATCAAAATCCAACTGGCCGAAGACACGTCGGACATCATGCTGACCTGTGACGGCCAGGTGGGAATGAAAATCGACGAGCGGGACACCATCATCATCAGCAAAAGCCCCAACCCGGTCCAGATGATCACGCTTCCCGATCAAAACTACTTCGACGTCCTGAAGGCCAAGCTGAAATGGAGCGGCAGCCGGGTATGAAAAAACAAATCACAATCACCCAAATCAAAAACGAAAGTCGTCTAACCGTTCCCTCGCCCCTCGGGGAGAGGGACAGGCTGAGGGGGCTTTAAGTGAAGCTTATAGCCGCTCCTGAAACACATTGCACTTTTATTTTTCCATGGTTCATGTTAACAGGGTTCACACGCCTGAAATAGGAAAAGGAGACTCTCTGATTTGAAGCGCTATCCACGACGGCTGAATGTTTTTTTCTGCCTATTGACTGCCTTTTCCAGCCTTTTCATTTCACCCGCCCTGGCCGACGAAAAAGCCAAACGGGTCCTGATCCTGCCCCTGACGATTCATTCAGAAAAAGACCTGACCTTTCTCAACAAAGGCATCATGGACATGATGGCCGCACGCATCAGCCAGTCGGCCAACGTGATTCGTGAAGACGCGCCGGCCCCGGGCAAAGATCCCGTCCAGATGGGCAGCGATCTGAACGCCGACTATGTGGTCACCGGCAGTTTGACCGTGTTCGGCGACAGCGCCAGTACCGATGCCACCCTGACAGCAGTTGATTCCGGCGATACGGCACTGCAGTTCAGCCAGTTCGGCCAGAGCAGCGGCGATGTGCTCATGCACGTCAACCAGTTTGCCACACAGGTGAGCGAGTACATCGAATCCCTGTCCGCCGCCGCCCCCCAGGTGGCGGCCCCCACAGCGGCCGCACCGGCGGTGATGATCCCCCAGGTGGCACCCCCCGTTCAACCGGTACAGCCCCTGCCGCCTGCGGCTGCGGCAGCGCCCCAGACACCGGCAGCACCGGTGCCGGCCGCTGCACCCGTGGTTCTCGCAGCGAAGGCGGCAACAGCCACGACAACGGCGGAACCGCCTGAAGCCCTGTGGACCAGCAACCCCTTCAAAGGCACCATCAGCGCCCTGGCCACCGGTGATGTGGACGGCGACGGCCGACCCGATATCGTTTTCGCCCATGAGAACCGGATCGTCGTGGAACACCGGAATGGCGACCGCCTGGATCGGCTGGCCGCCTTTGATGCCGGCAAGCGCCACACCATCATTGCCGTCGACGCCGGGGACATCAACGGCAACGGAACCGCCGAAATCTTCGTCACCCGGCTGGACGTATACGACAAGCTGGACTCGGTCGTGCTCGAATGGAACGGCGCCGCGCTGCAGCCCATTGCCAGCGGCCAGAGCTGGTACTTCCGGGTCAGCAAACGATCCTGAAAAGGGCGCGACACTGATGGGCCAGCGGCGGGGCACCCCGTCAGCCAACGACACCGGCGGCCTTTACACCTATACCCATTTTCTGCCCGGCGTGTTCGAACTGACCTGGACCGGCAAGGACTATCAGGCCGGCCGCCGTTTGCCCCTGCCCGAAGAGATGACCATCTACCGGTTCGCCCGGGGAGACATTTTCAACGACGGCCAAATCAGGGCCATCGCCTATTCGACCGGAGACAAGCTGCGCATCTACGATCCGGCCGGCAGCCCCTTGTGGGCCGGCCAGGAGACCCTTGGCGGCAACCCGCTGTTTCTCGACAGCCCCATCCTCCACCGACGTCAGAGACGAAGACCATACGTACCTGACCCAGCGGTTTATCGTTGCCGATCTTGACGGCGATGGAAACGTCGAAGTCGTCACCGTTCACAACCGCGATGCGGCCCGGGGGTTCGTGGAGCGCTTTCGCAAGTACACCCGCGGGCGGGTGATCGCCCTGCGCTGGAACAAGGTCAATATGAAGGAGATCTGGACCGGCGAAGAGATCGGCGGCTATATCAGCGATTTCTCCCTGACGGACCTGGACGGCGACGGCCGGCTGGAGGCGGTCTACGCCATGGTGGTCAGCACCGGTTTCGCCCAGACCAAGTCGAGCAATATCGTCGTCGAACAGATCGGCGCGTTGTCGGGCAAGTAGTGGGGACCGACAAGAGGCAAAATTCCAATATCCAAAAACCAAATCACAAACCAATCCCAATGACCAAATTCCAAACGATCTGACGTCGCAACAATACCCTGGGATGGGGTGTTTTGTGTGGTTTGAGATTTCGAAATTGCGATTTGGAATTTATTTGAGATTTGGTGCTTGTCATTTGTTGTTTCCAGTAGACACTACCGGATCACCAACCACGATCCGTACTCTCTATAAGAACTAAACTTTTCAAAAATTTGACCGATGTCAGCCACATGCTGGATTGTCGGTGCAGCCTGGACAACTGCATCAACGCATCTACCCGTCAACCAAAAGGAGGTGATCACGCGTATTCCGGTTAGTTGGATCAGCACGTGTACCATTACTAAGTATTAAAACAAGGAGGAGCCAGATGAAAAAGATTAGGTTTATGGTTGCCATTTGCGCAGCGCTGATGATCGCTGCCCCGGCCATGGCCCTGGAAGTTGAGGTCTCGGGCCACTATTTTATAGAGTATTTCAACAACTCCAACCCAAACCTCAAGGATAGTGATGCGACGGACGACTACTTAACCATGGAATTCATGGCCAAGCCGGTGTTCAAAGTCAACGACAACATCACCCTCACCACCCAGTTCACCGCTCTGCAGGATCACGTATGGGGCACCGATGCCAGCGGCCCGGACGATGAAGCCGCCAGCAACCCGCTGGCACCCGAAATGGACAACAATGAAAATTTTGACTGGAAAGCCGCTTACCTGACCATCAAAACCCCCATTGGCGGATTCATCGCCGGCCGCTATATCGATTCCGCATGGGGAACGGGATTGGGAGACACCACAGCCAGTCACGGCAGCAACAGTTTTCAAAAAGACCGGCTCATGTATGTCGTGCCCGTGGGTGATTTCATCTCCGGCCTCGTGGCACAGAAAAATAGAGAAGGTGACAAAGGAACGCTTGTTTCCGATCAGGATTTTACTAAATACTATGCCTTCAGCGCCTACCGAAAGGAAAATTGGTCAACCGGCCTGTTGTTTTCTTATTATGACGTCGGTGATTTTATTACCCAAAAAGAATTACGCAGGTTTCAGTCAGGCTTTACCAATTTTAACCAACTGTCCGCTGCTGCAACGACGGCAAGGGGAACGTATACAGGTACTTATGCTGGCGCTCTCCAATTGGCCGGTGGTTTAAATCCCGCGTTGGTGCCTGTCGTGCAGGCGGCCCCCTTTGACGCTGCCCAGAGCGCAGCTCTTGATGGCGCGCTCGCAGGTATTGGCCGTCCTCCACTCGACCTTTATGGTCTTAATTCCAATGCGTTGGTCGCCGAAGGTGCCGCCGCTGCCCAGGGTGCACAATTACAAGGCGGTCCTGAACGCACCGATGCCAACATCTTCTTGCTCGACCCCTACTTTAAGGGCACCTTCGGTCCTTTTTCTGTAGAGGCGGAGCTGATCTACGGATGGGGTAAAATTGATTTGAATGCAAATGAAACCGATCCCGTCAGTGGCGAGGTATTCGACAGTCTGGATGCCAGCGCCCTGTTGGCGACGGTCGACCTGAAGTACGACATTGCCGGCTTCACCTTCAACGGCGGCTATACCTATGTCCAGGGCGACAGCGACTACTCGGACAGCGAGACGAGTGCTGCCGGATATCTAGAACGCAGCAACGACCTGGAACACGGCTTCCTGCTCACCTCGGATGTTTCCAACCTCCAAGGCTCGCTTGGCGGCACCGATTCCAGGGGAATCCCCCTGGGGAACGTGGCTGGTGGACCAGAAACGCTAACCGGTACCGCCGGTTATCAGGCCTTCTGGCTGGGCGCCAAGTATCGACTGCTGGACAACCTGAATTTGGGGTTCCTTTACGTCAATTCCCAGGCCGACGACCCGCCCTACTATAACCTCGATCCCGCCGCCGGGCCAATCAACAAAACCCAGTGGGACGATGATCATGGTTCCGAGTATGATTTCACCCTGGAGTGGGACATGATGAGCAATCTTAAGTTCTGGGGCGTGGTTGCCTACCTGGACGCCGGTGACTACTGGAAGCAGGACAATCCCAACGCCGATATCGAAGACAACCTCACCTTTTATGGAAGGATGACGTTGGAATTCTAAGCCCCTCTGTCAAACCGGATAGGGTTCGGCGCATCTCCTTTGGGAACTCGGTTTGACAAAAAAATAGTTGAATGAAAAAGCCCCGGCGGCCCTTTCGGCTGCCGGGGCTTTTTATTGATCGCACAAGACCAATGCCCTTTGATCATCGCGGCTGGAAGCCGCTCCTACGATGAACCGCTCCTGCATTGAAGCGTCATCCTGGTGCGCTACCAACTGGCCCAATCTCCACCTAAAGGTGCAAGAAGCGTTGGAGCGGCTTCCCGCCGCGATAAAATCTTACCCGATCCGCAGAAAACACCATCTTGCGCTGTAAATCTCAAGCATCACACCTTATACCGACAGTACCAATACGGGTACAAATGAAAATCCGCCACCAATCCGGCCCGGGCCGGATTGTTCAGGCAGTAACGGATGATTTCGTTCAAATCCTCATCATTGCGAACGGCATGGTCGTAATACCCATGCTGCCAGACCGTCCCCGAACGGCCGCAGGCTTCATTGATGCGTTTGGCTGAATAGCCTTTCAGACTGTGCATCACCGCTGAAAGTGCGCGCTCTCCAAGCCTGGCAACCATGTGAAAATGGTCGGGCATAATCACGCCGGCCTCGAGGATGATGCGCTTATTATTATCCAGCCACTGCATGCTTGCAAGCACGGATCGTGCTGCGTTGGGGCTCGTAAGCAGTGGTTGGCGGCCGACGGTTACTGCCGTCAGCGCGTAATACAAACCCGAAGCATCGTGCCTGCCTTTTCTAAGCCGATAGGCGCCTTTTATTGGCTTCATGGGTTGTTCGCTTTTTTTTAGGAGGGGGCGTTCAGACATAGATATTCACCCACGTGCCGATCCGCAAATCAGCGACCAAACGACCGCCCCCGCTGTAAATCAGGCCGTCGTCCGGTTCGGGCGTCACCGTCCGCACCGACTGCTCGAGGCGCACCGGGTGTCTGGATGATTCGTCGAATGTGAAAAGCGTGCCGGTGCCGGTCCGAGCCGGGGGGTAAAAGGGTATGGGCACCAGCGCAGCGGATTCTGCCATGTTCCAGCTTCCAGACCATTGAGATTAACAAGCATAACGATTTATGCAACATCCGTACACACCCGGAGTATTATAATATAAAATTGAAATAATTACGTTTTTCTATTCTTGTCGTCTGTTTATTTCGATGGTCCGGCAAATTTTGCCGGATGGGTTGGCCCGTTTGCATGCCTATCTGCCCACCACAAGAGGCTGTGGAAAGCGTCTGTGAATATGGTCCATTGGCTTGAACTGATGGTCAAAAAAAGGTAGAGGGTAAGGAAAAGGAGAACGTGCCATGCTGTCACTGGATCAATTGTTGAAGGAAAGCGAAAGGATTGAACCGGTACCCCAGGTGATTCATCAACTCATGGATCTGGTCGACGACCCGGAGGTTCCCATTTCTGAGATTACGGAGCTGATCCTTTACGAACCGTTGGTCACCGCAAACTTGCTCAAACTGGCCAATTCAGCTGCCTTCGGGTTCAAGAAAAAAGTAGACTCGGTGCATGATGCCGTGGTTCTTTTGGGGTTGAAACGAGTGGTTGAAATCGTGCTGCTCAACAGTGTAACCAAACCGCTGAAATCTGCCTACCAGGGGTATGGCCTCGAGGAGGGCCAGTTGTGGAAACAGTCCGTCTCCTGTGCCCTCATGGCCAGCGCCATCGCTGAAACCATAGCGGCCCCGGAAAAGCACACCGTTTTCACGGCAGCGCTGCTCAAAGACATCGGCGTCATCGTTTTGGACCGGCACATGGGTGAAGCCATGGCCATGATTCGCACGGCCATGGAGGTCGACAGCCTGAGCCTGGTTGCGGCCGAACGCCAGGTACTGGGCATCGATCATGCCCATCTCGGCGGTCGAATCGCCGAAAAATGGAACTTCAGCGAAGCCCTGGCCGGCACCATTCAACAACACCACCTGACAGACGCGGTGACCGACATTCCTAAAGAAATCGCAATGGTCTACCTGGCCGACAGCATGTGTTCGATGTCCGGCCTCAACGCAGAGTTGTTCTGTGGCCATTACATCCACGATGATCGGGTTTGCGACCAACTCGGCCTGTCAGAAGAGAACGTAAACCGCATCATGTCCGATTTTTTTGCCCGCAAGGAAGATATCTATGGTCTGCTGGCCATTCTATAGCCGCTTGGTCACACCAGTACGATCGATAGGAGCTTGACATTAAATGACCCCGTATGAACTATCAAAACTGATTCACATGGAACTGTCACCCATCGCCCCCCGGCTGTCGGCGGCGATCAACCGCGCCCTGGTGGATATCGGGGAGGGCTCCGTTCTGGTGGGGCTTGGCCCGGGCACGAATGAAAACGAGAATGTCTCTTTTCAGGAGTCCGAAACTATTAACGCCATCGGTGGGGATGCCGACGGCGCGCTGGCAAAAATTCACGAGATGATGTGGAAACTGGAAGAAAATTCCTCCTGGAAGGTGATCATCGACAAAAAACCCGGTCGACCGGGAAAACCCATCGAGTTGCTGTATACCCTGGTTAGAACGAAAGGGGACCTGTAGCCGGGGATTGGAAAAGCCTGCTCTTGTTTCATTTTCGTTCCAACTTGAATTAAAAAAATATTGCATCTTTAATGCAATTTGGTTATATCCGTTTCACCGTCGCTGACGCGCGGCAACCCGTTATCCGCCACAACCATCATGCGTATTTTTGAGAACATCATCCGTGACATCATTAATGATAGTGGTCTCAAGCTGAACACCATCAGCAAAACCTCCGGGATTTCACACACCTACCTGACCAAGCTGATTAACGACAACATCAACCGGCCGGGCAAGGATAAGATCGCTTCCATCATGCTGGCCCTGAACTATTCCATCGAAGAAATCAACACGGTCCTGGCCGGATATGACTACCAGGCCCTGGACGAACCGGACATTCCCGAGATATTGGAGAATAACCGAAAACGCAAAATACAGGGAAATACCCTCTCGCTGTACGATGACATTCACGTCAAACTGCTGCTGTCGCCCATGGAGCGCATGGGCGGCACCAAGATACTGGTCAAAAAAGCGCCATCGGTCCTGTATATGCCCGATGAACTCTATCTGGGTCGCAAAACCGACACAAACGAGAATGATCTGCCGGACAAAAGCTTCTACAATGCTTTTACCAGTGCGCTGTTCAAGGAGCGCAAGGCGATCTTTCAGACGAGCTGTGACGCGGGGGCCCGGTTCGAGACCTATATCTGCCGGCATTGCCTGGAAGAGTACGTTAAAAAGGTCATGGATGCGAATCAGGGGAATCAACCCGAACTGGTGCTGCGTTTTTTCGCCAATGCCGCCGCCGCCATTCGGGCCAACCCGGATCAGCACCGCACCTGGATCATGGAACGCTGTCCCTGGTTCGACTACATGATCCAGGGTGACGACCACGACGATCCGAAAGTGTTTTTCTTCGGTAAGAAAAGCCATGACTACGGTTCCACCAACGAACAGGTCAACCTGCAGGGATTTTCCTCGGATTCACCGGCCATGATCGATCTTTTCAGAAAAGAAACCCGGTTGTGCCGCCGTGCCATCGACCCACAGTTGAAAAAGAACTATCCCGACAGTCTGATCCGTTACTTCTTACAGCTATTCAGGTCCTATGGATATGCTGAGGCTTTCACCGCGTATATGGACCGTCCCGAACCATCCGCCATGGCCGTCGTCACAGGCATTGTTCGGCCGCGTTCCATCTGATGATGGGAGGCCGATCGGATGGATAATAGGGATCTGTCAAAATAACGGCCAACCACAGGCATTGCCCGCTGTACGGTTGCCATCATCACCACAACCAGGAGGAGGAGCTAAATGAAAAAATGTCTTGCAATCACACTGACCCTAGCCATGCTTTTCGGCTTTGGGACCCTTGCCGGTGCCGCCACCTTGAAAGTGGGACTGGATGCCGACCCGGTATCCCTCGACCCCCACGTGCAGCTTTCCGGCGGCATGTTGCAGTTTTCCCACTGGGTGTTCGATCCGCTGGTCCGCTATGCCCAGGACATGTCCATCGAACCACGCCTGGCCACCCGCTGGGAGCGCATCGACGAACTGACCATGCGCTTTTTTCTGCGTGAAGGCGTTAAGTTTCACAGCGGCAACCCCTTTTCGGCCAAGGATGTCAAGTTCACCCTGGAGCGGCTGAAGAAAAGCGTGGACTTCAAGGGGCTTTTCGAGCTCTTTACCGACGCACAGATCGTGGACGACTACACCATCGACATCAAAACCAAAAAGCCTTATGCCCTGCTGCTGCGAATGTGCACCTACATCTTTCCCATGGACAGTGAATTCTACAGCGGCACCGACGCCTCAGGGCAACCCAAGGACGCCATGGTCAAGGTCGGCCCCTCCTTCGCCTTGGCCAACGAATCCGGTACCGGCCCCTACAAGGTCACCGAGCGCGAGCAAGGTGTGAAACTGGTTCTGGACCGCTTTGCCGATTACTGGGACACCGCCTCGCCGGGCAACGTGGACCGGATCGTCCTGACCCCCATCAAGGAAGACGCCACCCGCGTGGCGGCCCTGCTCTCCGGTGACGTGGACTTCATCTCCCCGGTGCCCCCCCAGGATTTCAAACGCATCGAAAAAGACCCCAAGGTGAACCTGTTCACCTATCCCGGCGGCCGCATCATCACCTTGCAGCTCAACCAGAAACGGCGCCCCGAGTTCCGGGTGGCAAAGGTCCGCCAGGCCATCGTTCACGCCATCAACAACGAAGGCATCGTAAAAAAGATCATGAAGGGTACCGCCACCCCCGCCGGCCAGCAGAGCCCCAAGGGCTACGCCGGCTACAATGCCGAGTTGAGACCCCGCTACGACCTGCAAAAAGCCAAGGCCCTGATGGCGAATGCCGGTTTTGCCAACGGCTTCGAATGCACCATGATCGCCCCCAACAACCGCTACGTCAACGACGAGAAGATCGCCGAAGCCGTGGTGGGCATGCTGGCCAAGATCAAGATCAAGGTCAACCTGAAGACCATGCCCAAGGCCCAGTACTGGGATGAATTCGACGCCCAGGTGGCCGACATACAGATGATCGGCTGGCATTCGGACACCGAGGATTCAGGCAACTTTTCCGAATTCCTGATCATGTGCCCCGACAAGGAGACCGGCTACGGTCAGTACAACAGCGGCAACTACTGTAACCCGGAAGTGGACCGGCTGACCCTGGCCGCCCAGAGCGAAACCGACCTGAACAAGCGCAGCGCCATGCTGCAGCAGATCGAGCAGATCCTCTACGACGATGCAGCCTTCGTGCCCTTTCACTGGCAGAACCACTCCTACGGCGCCAAGAAAAACGTGGGTGTGGCGCCGATTATCAACACCATGAACTTTCCCTATTTCGGGGACATCGTGGTGAAATAGTGTCCATCGAAGCTTGCCTGACAGTCGGGTGGGGTGTTCGCTTGCGCGTGCCATGGGGCCCACCCCACCCGATTGACTGAATAAACACCTACCGGTCCTGGTGGGATACTGACCCTAAAGTTGTTCCAAGCCACCTGTGGCCATCTCTGTGTAAGGAAACGGAATACCGTTGGAGCGGCTTCCAGCCGCGATTTTACCCATGTGATCGCGGCTGGAAGCCGCTCCAACGAAAATCCAACCCTGGGGGAAAACCAGAACCTTCCCTTAGAAAGACTGACTATGCTTGCCTTCGTCGTTAGACGCATCACCCAGGCCCTCTTCGTCATGCTGATCATCAGCCTGGTGGGATTTTCCATTAAAAACAAAATCGGCGATCCGGTCCGGGACCTGGTGGGCGAGCGGGTGACGCCGGCCGAACGGGAATTGCTGCGGGACAAGCTGGGCCTCAACGATACGTTTATCACCCAATACCTCCGTTTCGCCAAAAATGCCGTCCAGGGGGATCTGGGCATGTCTTTTTTCCATAAGAAGCCGGCCCTTGCGGTCATCGCCGCCAAGGCCCCGGCCACCCTCGAGCTGGTTTTCGGTGCGGCACTGATCATCATCTTCATCTCCTTGCCCATCGGTGTCTTCTCCGCCATCTATCCGCGCAGCGCCTTTTCCCGGTTCACCATGGCATTTTCCACCCTGGGGGTGTCGGTTCCGGTGTTTCTCACCGCCATCGTTCTGATCTATATCTTCTCCGTTGAGCTGAACTGGCTGCCATCATACGGGCGCGGGGAAACCGTCAGCCTGGGCGGATGGGACAGCGGCCTGTTTACCGTGGACGGCATCATGCACCTGATCCTGCCCTGCTTTTCCCTGGCCTCGATCATGTTGCCATTGTTCATCCGTCTGATCCGGTCGGAAATGATGGAAGTCCTGGAAACCGAGTACATCAAGTTCGCCTGGGCCAAGGGGCTGCAACGCAAACGCATCTGGTTTATCCATGCCTTCAAGAACACCCTGCTGCCGGTGATCACCGTGTTCGGCGTCCAGATCGGCATCATGTTCGCCTTTACCATCCTCACCGAAACCGTTTTTCAATGGCAGGGCATGGGATTCATGTTTCTGGAAGCCGTCGAACGCTCGGATATCTCTTTATTGGTGGCCTACCTGATGGTGGTGGGGGCCATTTTCGTGGTGGTCAACACCGTGGTGGATATCATTTACGGGCTGGTGAATCCCACCATCCGGATTGCGGGAAGAAAATGAACCGAACCTGGCACCGATTCAAGGCATCCTATCTGCTGTTCAGCTTCAAACAGGACAAGACCGCCATCTTCAGCTTGACGGTCCTGCTGGTCCTACTGGTCACCGGCCTGCTGGCGCCGGTGTTCTCGCCCTACGATCCCTATGACCCGGCCAATATCGATATCATGAACTCGGAATTGCCGCCGTCCTGGACGGAGGACGGTGAGGCGGCCTTCCTGCTGGGCACCGACATCCAGGGGCGCGACCTGCTCAGCACCATGATCTACGGCCTGCGGCTGTCCATCCTCATCGGCTGCGGGGCGGTGGTCCTGCAAGGGTGTCTCGGCGTTGTCGTCGGCCTTCTGGCCGGCTACCTAGGGGGGAAGATCGACGCCGTGCTCATGCGCATCGCCGACATCCAGCTCTCCTTTCCCTACCTCATGGTGGCCATTTTCATCAGCGCCATCTTTCAGCTGGCCTTCGGCATCGGCCGCTATGAGGATCTGGCCGTGCCCCTGCTGATCGTCATCATCGGCCTGGCGGAATGGCCGGTGTATGCCCGGACCGTGCGGGCAGCGGTCATGGGGGAAAAAAACAAGGAATATGTGGAGGCGGCCAGGGTGATCGGGCTGAACCGCTGGCGGATCATGTTTCGCCACGTGCTGCCCAACACCATGACCTCCGTATTGGTCATCTCCACCATTCAGGTGGCCAATGCCGTCATGAGCGAAGCGGCGCTCTCTTTTTTAGGTTTGGGCATGCCGGTGACCAAGCCTTCCCTGGGCTCGTTGATCCGGTCCGGTTTCGAGTACATCTTCTCCGGTTCCTGGTGGATCACCCTATTTCCGGGAATATTTCTGGTGCTGCTGGTGCTGGTGATCAATTTGCTGGGAGACTGGCTGAGGGATGTGCTCAATCCCAAATTATATAAAGGGTAATCCACCCGGTTATCGTATCTTAATCCTGAAATTAGCGGTTTTTATGTCTCATCTACTTGAAATCAACGACCTCGAAGTCAAATTCGGCCTGCGGTCAGGAGACCTGACCGCCATCAACGGCATCAGCTTCAACCTGGACAAGGGCGAGCGCATGGGCCTGGTCGGTGAAAGCGGGGCCGGTAAATCGGTTACCGGCTTCGCGATCATCAACCTGATCAGCAAGCCGGGTTTCATCTCCGGCGGCCGGGTGATGTTCAACGGCCGGGATCTGGCGGCGCTCTCCGAAGAAGCGATGCGGGAGATCCGGGGCAATCACATCAGCATGATCTTTCAGGACCCCATGATGACCCTCAACCCGGTGCTGACCATCGGCACCCAGATGGTGGAGACCCTTCAGGCCCATCGCAGCATCACCCGGTCCAAGGCAGAGGCGATCGCCCTTGAAAAACTGAAAAAGGTGCAGATCCCCTCGCCGGAAAAACGCCTGGCCCAGTATCCTCACGAATTCTCCGGCGGCATGCGCCAGCGAATCGTCATCGCCATCGCCCTGATCACCGACCCGGAAATCATCATCGCCGACGAACCCACAACAGCCCTTGACGTGACCATCCAGGCCGAAATCATGGATCTGTTGCAGCAGCTGTGCGAGTCGGAAGAGACGGGGCTGATCCTCATCACCCACGACCTGGGGGTGGTGTCCCAGGTGACCGAAAAGATCGCCGTCATGTATGCCGGTAAAATTGTCGAGTCAGGCCCTACGGAACGGGTGGTCAACGACCCGAAACATCCTTATACGCAGGGGTTGATCAAGGCGTTGCCCGGCAGTCTGCAGCCCGGTGCCCGCCTGAACCAGATCCCGGGGATGATGCCCACGCTGACCGACATCCCGCCGGGATGCGCCTTCAACCCCCGCTGCCCCCTTTGCGAGGCCATCTGCCGCAGCCAGGAACCGCCGTTTATTCCTGTGGACCACCTGACACGAATGGTGGCCTGCCATATGGTAAAACCCGACCCCAGCATGGGAACAAGATGACGACCGAGCAACCCAACCCGATGAAGAGCGACGAAAACGGTCTGCTGGCCCTGAAACAGGTGGTCAAGCATTTCGATATTTCCGGAGGCCTGCTGGACCGGCTGCGATTTGAAAAGGGCAGACTCAAGCACCAGCGCACCACCGTCAAGGCGGTGAACAACGTGAGCTTCACCATCGCCCCCGGCGAGACCTTCAGCGTGGTGGGTGAGAGCGGCTGCGGCAAGTCAACCCTGGCCCGCACCACCCTCGGCATCTACCCGCCCAACAGCGGCAGGATCCTCTATCGAGGAGAGCGCATCGACAACAAGAACGCCCAGCAGATGCTGCCCTTTCGCCGTAAAATGCAGATGATTTTTCAGGATCCTTACGCGTCTCTGAACCCGCGAAAAACCGTCATGCAAACCCTGGAAGAGCCGGTGGTATTTCACAATCCGTCCATATCGGCGGTCCAGGTGAAAGACCGGGTGGCGGAGGTCATGTCCCAGGTCGGTGTCGACCCCAAATGGGTCGGGCGATATCCCCACGAATTCTCCGGCGGGCAGCGTCAGCGCATCAGCATCGCCCGGGCCCTGATGGTGGATCCCGAGTTCATCGTGGCCGACGAGCCCGTGTCCGCCCTGGACGTCTCCATCCAGGCCCAAATCCTCAACCTGCTCATGGACGCCCAGGCCCAGCGGGGACTCACCTATATGTTCATCACCCACGACCTTTCAGTGGTGGAGCACATCAGCACCCGGGTGGCAGTCATGTACCTGGGCACCCTGTGCGAGCTCTCCCCGGCAAGGACCCTTTTCGAGAGCCCCCGCCACCCCTACACCCAGGCCCTGCTCTCCGCCATTCCTAAACTGGGCCGTAAGAAAACCAGCCACGTCAAGTTGAAAGGCGAAGTGCCCACCCCCATCAACCTGCCCAGCGGGTGTGTCTTTCACGGCCGCTGCATTTACGCCAACCCACGATGTGTCGAGGAAATACCCGAGGCGCGGATCGTTGAAAACAAGGTCATGGTCGCCTGCCACGCCGTAGAGGAGGGACGGATCTGAGTCCCGGATGTGGATGAAAATGCCAACCGATGAGGTTTCAGTCGATGCGGCGCAGGCCTTTTTTATGATCGGCATCAAACCATGTCAACCGATCCGCTAACTCCCCAAAGCGATCTTTTCCGGTTAACGACACGCAGGCCCGGATGCCTTCGGTACGGCTGCTGCCGGTCGTTTCAAGGGAAATGGCACTGATGCCGTAGTAGAGCAACTCCTCCACCAGCTGGACGCCGGTGAAACCGGGGTAGGCAACGGTGAAGTAAAAGCCGTCGGCCAGGGGCTGGTCCTCATCCATGTCGTAGACCAGCGAAAAGCCGGCTTGCGTGAACAGGTGCTTCATCGTTCGGGCGCGATCGCCATATTCTCTCACCGCCGCGACAAAGTCGTACGTGCCGTCGTTGACCGCCTCCAGCAGTTTGGCCAGGCCATACTGGGTGCTGTGGCACACGCCTGAACTCAACGAATACATACCGCCAAAGATATAGGCGTAGCCGAACCGCTCGCTGCCGAACCATTGCGCGAGGCCGTCGCCGGTGGATTCGAACAGGCGATCGGAAATGGCCGTCATGCCGATACGCTGGCCGGCCAGGCTGAAGGATTTAGAGCTGGAAATCAGCAGAATATAATTGTCCGTGTAACGGGCCACCGTGGGGATGAAGGGCGGCTGCCCCGGCCGGGAGGTGTCCTGCCTGAAATCCATGCCGAAGTAGGCCAGGTCTTCCAGGGCGATGACATCGTAAGTCGTGCACAGCTCGCCGATGATGCCCAGCTCTTTCTCCGTGAAGCAGATCCAGGCGGGGTTGTTGGGGTTGGAGTACATCAAGGCGCCGATGCGACCCGACGACAGGTAGGATTCCAGCTTGTCCCGCAGCCGGTCCCCCCGGAAATCGTAAACGTCGAAGCTCTCCCGGGGCAACCCCAGCACCTGGGCCTGCTTCTTGTTCACGGGAAATCCCGGGTCGATGAACAGGATGCCATCCCTGCCCTTGATCCGGCGGCCGGCCATCATCATCGAAAGAAAGCACCCCTGCATGGAACCCACGGTGGGCAGGCAGTGGGCCGGTTGCACACGGGTGTCCAGGAATTGCTTCACGAAACGGGAAATTTCGGTCTTCAGGCAAGTGATGCCGTCAAAAGGCGGGTAGATGGCGCCCACGCCCGCCTTCAGGGCGCTGATCTCTCCATCCACGGCAATCTCCGGCGGGGCCATGCCGGGGATGCCCATCTCCATTCGGATAAAGCGTTGCCCGGAGGCCCCTTCAATTTCGCCCACCAGCCGATTCAGTTCTCGGATGGAGGCCAGCCCCACACAGGCCAGCTTGCTTTCACGGATTTTGTCCCGAACGATATTGCCGGCAATCGGTGTATCCATCAGACGATCCCCCCCTCCGCTATCGGTTTGCCGTCGAGTATGCGCTGGGGGCTGAAAATGGACAGATCCAGGGTCGGCGTGTCACCGACGATCAGTTCACTCATGTAGCGGCCCACGGCCGGGCCCTGCTGGAGGCCGTGCCCGGAGAAGCCGTTAGCCAAGTAAAAACCTTTGATTTCAGGCCATTCGCCGAGGATGGCGTTGTCGTCCAGGGTGTTGACCGCATAGAGACCCGCCCAGCCCCGCACCAGCTTCAGCCGCTCGAAGACCGGAACGAATTCAGCCAGTTCCAGCCACAGAAGATCCATGAACCGGTTCTGATCCCAGGTGAAATTGAAACCCACCGGGTCGTCATCCATGGATTTTCCCAGCAGTACCATTCCACCGGTTTCCGTCCTGAAGTAGAGCCCGGACGGAAGGACCGTCAGGGGCAGTGGGCCGTCGGGCTTGACCGCCGGGTCCAGGCAAAAGCACTGGCGCTTGACCGGGTTCACGGGCAGGTCCACCCCGGCGGTTCCGGCCAATTCAGTGCACCAGGCACCGGCGCAGTTGACGACGACGGCAGATGCATAGGCGGCACCGGAGGCGGTCTTTACGCCGCTGATCCGTCGGCTGTCGACCACCAGTTCGGTCACCTCGTCCTCGATGTAAACGGCCCCCTGGGCCCTGGCGTTGGCCTTGTAGCCCATGAGCACGGCGTAGGCGTCGAAATGGCCGTCATGGGCGCCGAAGGTGCCACCGGCGAACCCCTCGGTCGCATACAGGGAATAGTGGGCCTTGATCTCGTCTGGCGACCACCACTGGACCTGACAGCCCAAGGTCTGCTGCATCGCCATGGCCACTTTGGCCTCGGCTGCCGCGGGTTCTTCATAAAGAAAAAGGTTGCCCTCGCGGTGATAAGCGATACTGGGGCGGTTGCCGGCCAGCGTCATCTCCTCTTCGAAGTGTTCCAGCACATCGAAGGCATACTGGGAAATCTGGACGTTCTGCTTCAGGCTGAACTGGATCCGGGCGTTGACCATGGACAGGGTGGTGGAGGCCCGGGTATAGGCCAGATCCCGCTCGATGACGGCCACGTTCAATCCCGGATCCTTGCGTGTCAGGTAATAGGCGGTCGTGGAGCCCATAATCCCACCACCGACGATGATGACGTCATAACGTGTCTTGCTGTCCATAATCTGCAGTTCTCCTGAAGGAATGGCCTGAACCGGTCAGGCCTGTTTGTAATTGGGTCCTTCCCCGCCCTCCGGACAGGTCCAGGTGACGTTGTGGAAGGGATCCTTGATATCGCAGGTCTTGCAGTGCAGGCAGTTGGTAAAATTGACCTTGATACCTTTGATGCCGCCGCCGTCTTTGCGGGTTTCCATCTCATAGACATCGCCCGGGCAAAACCGCGTGCAGGGGCAGCCATAGGTGGGATAACATTTTTCCACACACACCCGCTGGTCGTGGATAAGGACATGGCTGGGTTGGTCCTCCCGATGCAGGGTGCCGGAGAGGTAAACGCCGGTGAGCTTGTCCACCATGGCCGGATCGTCCGTGACCGGCTTGGATTGCGCTTGGGCAGGTTCGGCAAGTGCTGCGTGGTCTTTCACGGGTGTCAGGGTGGAGGCGTCGTCCACAGCAGGGAGGCGATCGATCAGGCCCTTGCCCTTGGAAATATACTGGGCGGCCAGGTGGATCCATTTGATCGGTCCTTTCTTGGCCAGCGCCTGGGCGAAATTGCGGCCTTCCCGAAGCTCCGCACCGGCCCAACTGGTCTCGATCCGCCGGCTGTAGCCGTCCAGGGTGTGGCGTCTGGTATTTCCGGCCGCATAGGGCGTCCATGATGGTTTCGGCGGCCAGCATGCCCGACTTCATGGCCAGGTGGATGCCTTTGATGGCCGGCGTGCTGTGCATGGCAGCGCCGTTTCCGGTGAACAGGGCGCCGTCCACGGCCAGGTGCGGCATGGAAAACCAACCGCCGGTGGATACGGCGCGAGCCCCCTGCTCGACCACCTTGCCGCCCCGGATGAGGTTCCGGATCATCGGGTGGTGCTTGAAGCGCATGAACGTGTCGTATAGGTCCAGCGACGGGCTCTCGTAGCCCAGGGCAACCAGAAAACCCAGGGCGATACGGTTTTTGGCCATTTCATAGACAAAGCCACCGCCAGGGGTGTCCAGATCTAGCGGGAAGCCCATCGTATGCACGTCGTTGAATGCACTGGCGCTGAAAAAATGATTTTCCGGCAGTTGGATGACCTCCTTGATTCCCGTTTCAAACACCTCGGGAAGACGACCCGAACGGATGGGCAGTTTATCGGCCAACACTTTCATCAGGCTGCCCCGGGCGCCTTCACCCAGAACGGTGACCTTGGCCAGCAAGTCGATGCCCGGCTCAAAATTGGGTTTGGGATTGCCGTCCTTGTCCAGCCCTTTGTCGCCGGTGCGAACCCCCGTCACGGAAATGCCGTCGCCGGCCAGAAGGATCTCTTTACCGTCGAAGCCGGGAAATATATTGATGCCCATGGCCTCGGCCTTATCCCCCAGCCAACGGCACACCCGGGAGAGACTGACAATGGGAAAACCGGTATTGTGCATCTGGCGTGGCACCAGCGGCATTTTAAAACTGCGGCGCTGCGTGAGAAAAAAGAAACCGTCGCCGCGCACGGTCTGCTCCACGGGAAATCCCTGCGCCAGATAATCCGGGAAAAGCTCGGCGATGGCCGCTGGATTCATCACCGCTCCGCTGATGGCGTGGGAGCCGATGGCGGCACCCTTGTCGATCAGGGCCACTTCCAGTTCCTGGCCCTTTTCCGCAGCCAATTGCATCAGGCGGATAGCGCCGGCCAAATTGGCGGGGCCGCCACCGACAAAGAGTACGTCAAATTCAATGGTTTCGTGCGTGGTCATCGGTTTCCCCCTTTTCAAATCTGGTTTCCAAAAAGGCGACAGGAAAAATGCCATGAATGTAATGGTGTTTAAGGGGATTCAGATAGCCTGATTTTCCCTTAAAAACAAGGGGACACATATGACTTGTTTAATGACATAATCCATGCTAACTGCCATTTCTGACCTTTTCACCCAATTCCTTAACATCCGTATACGGTAACCCGGACCTGGCGATGCGTTTGCATAGTGCCGGGATGATCCTGCAAGGAGGCGTTGAGCATGTCAAACCGTAGCAACAATTCAGCATGGATACTGGTGGTGGTCCTGGCGGTGTGTCTTCAGGTGGTGTTTGTTTTTGCAGATTGCAAGCAGACGGCCACGGGAACAGCCATCAACTTTTCCAAGGCTTACTTTCTCCTGGATGCCGATATGGAAGCGTTTATGTGCAACGAGCTGATCGGCGATGAAGAGGAATCTGCTGCCGTCGTCCACATCAAGGCCATGAGGGCCGAAGCCGGAGACCGGGGATTCGGGATCGGCATGGTGCGGCGGGTCATCACCCACCTGGAAACCGAAACACTGGCCCAGGATGGCGAATCCGCCACCATTCACCTCTCGGGAAACAGCCGGACCGCCATCAATCCCATCTTTGCCTACGTGGCCAAACTGTTTGGCCTCGGACAGACCTTTACCTTCGAGGAGACCCTGGAGCTCATCAATGAGGACGGCCGATGGAAAGTGTGCGGTTCGCCCTTCGGCCTTTCGCTGGATGTTTAACGAACGGATGGCCGACGGATTCCACTGCGCTTCCGCAATCATTGCCATCTGCCAGCGGTCTGGCGATCGGTCGATGGTGAACGCAACGTGGAACACTGACCGACAGGGAGAAACCGGCAGCATCGGATGAACGAGTGGTGCCCTTCCCCCTCAAAGCAAGCAGCTTAATTTGCCGCCGGTTTCACCGTCACCGTGAAACCGGCGTTTCTTTCGGAAATGCCGGTTTTGGCAACAGGATTTGCCAATGGACCCTGTTTACCTGGAGATTCGAAAGATCGCCCGCAAGATCGCGGCCGGCTATCCCCGGCCTGATTTTTATCGTGCCCATCCGTCCGAGGTCAGGGGTTCACGGCGATTTTACCACTCCGACGACGCTATCGTCAGACTCCGCGAAGACATGGTCGGATGCCTCGATAACAATTTCGGCCACGGTATGGGGCACGCGGAAAAGGTGGCCATCGATGCCGGCACCCTGGTCATTATCGAAAGCCGACTGGCCGGCCATACGAAAGACCGGGTTCAGCGGAACCTGCTGCTGGCCCAGTGCGCCGGCTTGTTGCACGATATCTGCCGCAAGGAGACATCCCACGCCGAAAAAGGGGCTGAAACGGCACACGATATACTGAGAACTTATCCGCTTGTGCCGGAAGAGATCACCCAGGTATGCGCAGCCATTCGCAACCACGAAGCATTTACCCGCCAGCAACGCCTGCCTGCCCGCCAGGCCCGTATCATTTCCGACTGCCTGTACGACGCCGACAAGTTCCGCTGGGGGCCGGACAACTTCAACCACACGGTCTGGGACATGGTCGGATTCGTGAACCCGCCGTTGGAGGTTTTTGTGGATCATTTTCCCAAAGGCATGGCCTTGCTAAAGAAGATCCGCGGGACCTTCCGCTCCCGAACCGGACGGCGTTACGGGCCCCAATTCATCGATATGGGTATCGCCATCGGCGAAGCGTTGTACCAGGTGATCCTGACCGACTTCATCACTCCACCCTGAGCCGTGCCTTTCATCCGTCATAAGGACCGTCAATCTTGCGCGTACTGCTGATCAACCCCTTTTATCCCATTTCCGAAACCCCGTCTCCGCCCCTGGGCCTGGCTTTCCTGGCCGGTGCATTGGAGCAGGCCGGGAACCCAGTCAAACTAATGGATTGCGTCGTGTTTCCGTATAGCCGGGATTATTTGGCATCGATGCTGCGGGATTTCAAACCGGATCTGGTCGGTGCCACGGCCGTGACCATGACCGTCGATCATGCCCTTGAAGCCCTCGAAGCGGTCAAAGCGATGGATCCATCCCTCACCACGGTGATCGGCGGACCCCACGCCACATTCTGTGCAACGAATATTCTGCAGTCCTACGACCAGGTAGATGTGGTGGTGTGCGGCGAGGGGGAAAATACCCTTGTGGCCCTGACCCGAGCCCTTGAGACCCATGCGCCTTGGGAAAAAATCGCAGGAATCGCCTTTCGTAACGGCAACCGGATCGTCAGGACTGCCGCACCGCCGCTGGCGGATCTGGACGAACTGGCCCCGCCGGCCCGTCAACTGATCCCTTTGGGACGTTACCGGGCGCTGGGCATGCCGGTAAGCATGACCACCAGCCGCGGATGTCCGTTCAAATGCATTTTCTGCGTGGGACGTAAAATGGTGGGCGCACGGATCCGCTATCGCGATCCCGTCCGGGTGGTGGACGAAATGGAGGATCTGAGTGTCATGGACTTTCACCAGATCAATCTGGCCGACGACCTGTTCACGGCCAACCCGGATCACTGCCTGGCGGTATGCAACGAAATAGTGGACCGCGGGCTGAAGGTCAAATGGACCTCCTTTGCCCGGGTGGACACGGTCTCTCGAAAAGTGCTGGAAAAGATGCGCCAGGCCGGATGCACCACGGTCAGCTTCGGGGTGGAATCCGGAAGTCCCGAAATGCTCAGGCGAATTAAAAAGGGTATCACCTTGGAGCAGGTCGTGCATGCGATGCAGCTATGCCGGGATTGCGGCATCGACCCCCACGCTTCATTCATCCTGGGACTGCCGGGTGAAACCGAGACAACCCTGGCGCAGACCGTGACGTTCGGTGACCATCTCAAGGCCATGGGCGTCAGCCACGGCTTTCACATTCTGGCCCCCTTTCCAGGCACCGACGTCCGGGAGCGTGTCGATGAATATGATCTGCAGATCTTGTCCGACGATTGGCGGCAGTACCATGCCAATCGCGCCATCATCCGTACGGCCGGTGTTCAGTCGGAAACCATGGACGCAGTCGTGATCGATGGCGAACGGCAGTTCGACCGGTGGCTGGGAGAAATCGCCCGAATCCGCGAAGACGGGCGGGGTACTGCCGAAGCGATCTGGCCCTTGGTCCGATTGGAGCACACGGTGGTCATTTACGATATGATGATGAAGCGGCTCATCGAAGAAAAGGGCGACTGGCCGGCTGAGAAATCAGACCAAGTGGATGCAACCCCCATAGGAAAGTTGATCCACCGTCTTTCTGGTGAACTGGATCACCCGCCGGCACGGATTCGGGCGGCCATCGAATTTGCAGCCGGACAGCGGTATCTGACCCGAAACACGGCCAATGGACGGATCCGCTGGTCCTGGGTGGACTATCTATGAGCGTTTTTTATGCTATTGGAATTGGACCACCCATGCTTATAGTGACGGTTATCGACAATCAACCCGATAAGAAGCAACCCCATCGGCATCTATCCTTTTTGAAAAGGAGGTCACCATGTCAAAAGCAGTTAGAATTCATGCAACCGGAGGCCCCGCCGTCATGCGCTGGGAAGATTTTGATCCCGGAACGCCGGGACCCGGGGAGGTCCGGCTGAACCAGGAAGCGGTTGGGCTCAATTTCATTGACGTTTATCATCGCACCGGACTCTATCCGCTGCCCGCACTGCCCGCCGTGCTGGGTCTGGAAGGTGCCGGCATCGTGGAATCATTGGGTTCCGGTGTCTCTGAATTTAAACCGGGAGACCGGGTCGCCTACGCCGGCATCCCACCGGGTGCCTACGCGCAGGAGCGCTGCATCCCGGCCCATCGACTGGTTCGGCTGCCGGACAGCATCGAAACCCGGCAGGCGGCTGGAATGATGCTTCGGGGAATGACGGCCCGCTATCTGCTTTACGGCTGCCATCCGGTGAAGGCCGGTGATCGCATCCTGATCCATGCGGCGGCCGGAGGCGTTGGGTCTATCGTCTGCCAATGGGCCAGTCACTTGGGTGCCGAGGTGATCGGCACCGTGGGCTCGGCGGAAAAAGCCGCGTTGGCCAAAAAAAATGGCTGCCACCATCCGATCCTGTATGATGAAGTCGATTTTGTGGAGCAGGTCAGGGCGATTACCGGCGACCGGGGCGTAGACGTGGTATACGACAGCGTGGGCAAGGCCACGTTCATGAAATCACTGGACTGCCTCAGGCCCATGGGGACGATGGTTTCCTTCGGTCAGGCATCGGGCGCCATATCGTCTCTGGATATCGGGGTGCTTGCGGCAAAGGGGTCCTTATTTCTCACCCGGCCCAGCCTGATGACCTACACGGCCCAACGGGAGGATCTGCTGGCCCATGCCCGCGATCTGTTCGCGGTGGTGGAAAAAGGAGCGGTAACGATTTCAATCGGCCAGACCTACCCACTGGAGGACGCGGCCCGAGCGCACCAGGACCTGGAGGGACGCAAAACCACGGGCAGCACAGTCATGATTCCATGAAAACGGCTTTTTGAATCGACCGATTATTGCTGGATGTTTATCTGATTTTATGTTACTTGATTCAAGTTTATTCCCGCCAGCGTAGAGGAATTATGATAAGAAATAGGACACTTGTCATTGCCACCCGCAACAAGGGCAAGACCGCCGAGATCCGGGACCTGCTCAACGCCTTTCCGATTACCATTAAAGACCTGGATGATTTTGGTTCGATCCCGGAAGTGGTGGAAGACGGGGACACCTTTGATGAGAATGCCTACAAAAAGGCCAGCTTTACTGCCAGGATCCTGGGCTATCCGGCTCTCTCCGACGACTCGGGGCTAGTGGTAGCGGCGCTCAACGGTGCACCGGGTGTCCACAGCGCCCGTTGGGCCGGCCCCGATGCCACCGATGCGCAGCGCGGAAAAAAGCTGCTGGCCGAACTGGGAGACCAGACCAACCGGTCGGCGGCGTTTGAATGCGTGATCTCCATAGCCGTACCTGGCGGACCAGCGCTGACCTATGAAGGCCGCTGCGAAGGCACCATCACGCATGCGCCTGCCGGCACCAACGGGTTTGGCTACGATCCGGTTTTCTTCTATCCGCCGTTGAACAAAACCTTTGCCCAACTGACCATGGCCGAAAAAAGCCGAGTCAGCCACCGGGGCAAGGCGTTGCAGGTGTTTCGGGATGAGTTTGACAAGGTGATGAAATGGATCGACCGGCACATGCCGGAGCCGGAAATTATCGGCTGCCAGAGTCAACGGGGCGACACTTGATTCCATGCACCATCCTTGTCGCTGGAAGGTGAAATGAGCGGTGACCGCGGCGCGCGGGGCAACGGCGATTGAACCGGAGGTGGGCTGGTCGACTGCTCGCTGACCCGGAGGCGATACCGTGCAGGATGTCTTTATTACTGTCGAAAAGGGGTAACTTCCATGTTGAAAAAAAATGAGGGGATCGACATTGCCCAGGAGTTGGGGGGAATCCAACATGTCGAACAGGCTCAGGCCCTGTTTGAAAAGCGGCTGGACGAGCAGCACCTGTCCCGCATACGGACGCTGAGCCGCCCGGAGATCCTGATCAAAATTGCCAACGCCATCGCCATGTGCGATCCCGCCCGGGTTTTCATCAACACCGGGTCCGAGGCGGATCGTCAGTTTATCCGGCAGCTTGCCCTCAACAAGGGCGAAGAGGCGGTTCTGGCCATGGAAGGGCACACCATCCATTTCGATCTCAAAGAGGAGCAGGGCCGCATCATTGACCGGACCTTTTACATCGCCAACCCCGGTGAGAAGATCAGCAGCCTGGCGAACAAGACATTAAGGGATGATGCCCTGGTTGAAGTTCGGGAAAAAATGGCCGGCATCATGAGCGGTGCCACCATGGTGGTGGGGCTGTATATTCGCGGTCCCGTGGGCGCGGCAGCCTCCAATCCCGCAATCGAAATCACCAGCTCGGCCTATGTCTGCCACAGTGCCGAAATCCTCTACCGCAACGCGTTTGCGGATTTCGAACAAGAGGTTGGCCGGCTGGGGCACTTTTACACCAACATCCACAGCGAGGGCCTCAACCGGTCCGAAGATCTGCCCAATGCAAGGGTATTCATGGACCGGAGCCACCGCACCACCTATTCGTTTAATTGCACTTACGCAGGCAACACCCTGCTGCTGAAAAAAGGGAACCACCGCTTTTCCGTGGACAAGGCTGTCTATGAAGGCAACGGCAGAGAACTGGCCGAGCACATGTTCATCACCGGTATCGAAGGCTCCGGGGGCCGTGTGACCTGGGTGGCCGGTGCAGCGCCGTCCGGCTGCGGAAAAACCACCACGGCCATGGCCGGAAACCATTTTGTGGGCGACGATCTGGCCCAGATGTGGATCGACGACAACGGCAGCGTGCGCTCCATCAACCCGGAATGCGGCATCTTCGGCATCGTGGAAGATGTGAACGGAGAAGGTGACCCGATGCTGATGGAACGGCTGAGAAATCCCGGTTCAGAAGTGATCTGGTCCAACGTGCTCATCGATGAGGACGGCGTTCCCCACTGGACGGGTAACGGCGAGATCCCGCCCACCCGGGGCCGCAATTTTCAAGGGCCCTGGAAGAAAGGGCTGACGGATGCCGGCGGCAAGGAGGTCAAAATATCCCACCCCAACGCCCGATGCACCATCGCCTCATCGGCCCTGGTCAACTACTCGGACCAAGCCGAATCGCCGGAGGGGGTGGAAACCCGGGTGATCACTTACAGCGGCCGGGACAGCGACACCATGCCGCCTGTGTGGGCGGCTAAAAACTCCAATCACGGCGTGGTGATCGGTGCCTGCATCGTCTCGGCAGCCACAGCCACGGAAGTGGGCGCATCCGGCGTGAAGCGGGCGCCGTGGGCCAACGCACCCTTCATTCCCGGTGCGCTGGGAGACTACATGAAGGCCCAGTTCGATTTCTTCGGCAGTGCCGATATCAAAGATGGGAAACGGCCGATTTTGGCGGGGCTGAACTATTTTCTCACCCACGAGGCCCGCGGCGGCAGCGGCAAGAAATTGTTGGGGGAGAAAAAGGATGTCAAGGTCTGGCTGGGATGGCTGGAACGCCGAGCCCACGGCGACGTGGACGCCATCGAAACACCCATCGGGTTCATTCCCCGCTATGAAGACCTGAAGGCGCTGTTTGAGACCCTGATCGACAAGCCCTACCCCAAAGATCTCTATGACCGGCAGTTCTCCCTCTATTTAGACAACATCCTGGCCAGAAACGACCTTCAGACGACTGCTTACGGCAAGGAGGAAAACATTCCCCGAATGCTCTTCGACGTGCTTCGGGAGCAGCGTGACGGACTGATTGCCCTGAAGACGAAATTCGGCCCCATCGTGACCCCGGAGCAACTATTGGAAGGACCTTGAGTTTCGACGCCCAAGCCACACATCTCAAAGGAACCTGCAACGGCGGCAGAAAAATTTTCTGCTGCCGTTTGTTTTTAATGCCATGAACCATCAACGACTTGCATCAGCGGTGATCAGCCGTCGCATGCTGGTGGCCCTAGTGATGGGTTTTAGCTGCGGGCTGCCACTGCTGCTCACCCTCTCCGTGCTCCAGGCGTGGATGACCGAGTCGGGAGTGGACCTGACCACCATCGGCCTGATGACCCTGGTCGGCTTGCCCTACACCCTGAAATTTTGCTGGGCGCCCCTCTTCGACCGCTACACCCTGCCGCTGATGGGCAGACGGCGGGGATGGCTGCTGGTGTCTCAGTTGTCTCTGATGGCGGCCTTGGTCTGGTTGGGTTTCAGCAATCCGGTTGACCACCCACAACTGCTGGCCGTGGCCGCTCTGGCCGTGGCCTTTTTCAGCGCATCCCAGGACATCGTGGTGGATGCCTATCGGCGGGAGGACCTGCCCGACCGCGAATTGGGTTTGGGATCATCGCTTTACATCAACGGCTATCGGGTCGGCATGCTGCTTGCCTCCGGCGGCGGCCTGATTCTGGCGGATCATATGCCCTTTTCCAGGGTGTACCTGATCATGGCCTTGTGCATGCTGCCGGGGGTGATCACTACCGTACTGACGCCGGAACCCCGCGTGGCATCTTTTCCCGTCACGCTCAAGGCCGCCGTCGTGGATCCGCTGGTGGAGTATTTCAGCCGGACGAATGCCTTGTGGATTCTGGCTTTTATCCTGATGTACAAAATTGGCGATACGATGGCGGCGGCCATGACCACGCCATTTTACCTGGATATCGGTTTTTCAAAGACCCAGATCGGTGCCGTGGTCAAGCTGTTCGGGTTCTGGGCAACCGTCGGCGGCACGATTTTGGGTGGTGTCGCCATGATCCGGCTGGGTATCCTTCGCAGTCTCTGGATTTTCGGCATCCTTCAGGCCCTCTCCACCGCGGGATTTGCCCTGCTGGCGGCTATCGGACCAAACTTGACGGCCCTGTCAGCGGTTATCGCTTTCGAGAACCTGAGCGGCGGAATGGGCACCTCCGCCTATGCAGCATACATGGCCAGCATTACGGACAAGCGCTTCACAGCCACCCAGTATGCCCTGTTGACCAGTCTTATGGGCATCCCTCGGGTGCTTGCCTCGGCCCCCACCGGCTTTATGGCCGCGCACATGGGATGGCAAGGGTTTTACATGTTCTGCACCTTGATTGCCCTTCCCGGCCTGCTTCTGCTCCTGCGGATCAATAACCAACGACGAGACTGATCCCTGCTAAAATCCTTGTTTTCCTAAATTTTCTGATTATGGTAGGTCAGAACTGTTCTACAGGAGGCGTGATATCCCCGTGACGCAAACGAAATCCCCCACCATCAGCCATTCCGATCGGATTCGGCAACTGGCCGAAACACGGCAGCACATGCTGTCAATGCCGGCTGAGCAAGCGATGGCCGCTATCCTCGACCACCCGCAACCGGCAGCATTGGTCCACTCGTTTCCGGAGGAGGACCTGCATTTTTTGATCCATGACCTCGGTCTGGACAATGCACTTCCCCTGATTGCCCTGGCCTCCAACCATCAGTGGGAATTTATGCTGGATATGGAGGTCTGGAAAAAAGATCAGCTGAACTATCCGCTGGCCACCACCTGGCTTCAGTTGCTGCTTCGTGCGGATCCGGACCGGCTGGTCCAATGGTGTTTCGATGAACGGCTGGAGTTCCTGGAATTGTATCTATTCAGGAATATTGAACTGCGCGTCAGGGAGTCCGATCAGTTTTCATCGGATTTGGAGGATGGATTCTTCACGGATGACGACACCTACTACATCCGCTTCGTGGACTATCCCGCGGCCACGCCCGAGAGCAGCGCCGCCAAGGCCCGGCGCAATGAGATGCTGCACCTGCTGTTGCGCCGTATTTCTGGGTTTGATCATCCCCGCTATCAGGGAATGTTGTCGGAATCGGTGAGCCTGATTCCTGTCGAGATCGAAGAGGAGTTGTTCCGGCTGCGCAACGTGCGTCTGGCCGAAAAGGGATTTTTGCCCTTTCACGAGGCGGTCGGCGTCTATCAGCCATTGCGACCCGGCGATCTATCGGCCAGGGGGAAAAAAGCAATTCGGCCACCATCGCCGGATGACCCCCGTTTTCCGGTCCCCCAGTTTGCCGCCACGTTCCTCGATGGAAACAATCTCTTCGTGCGCGCACTGAAGGGGATCCGGAACATTCACGTGATCCAGCAGCTGCAGGGAGAACTGGCCGGTCTATGCAACCAGGTCATATCGGCTGACCAGGCGGTCATCCGGAACCGCGACCAATTGAAATCGGTGGTTTCCAAGGTCAGCGGGTACCTGAGCATCGGGCTGGAACGGATGACCGAAAGCACAGTCAACAATATGGAATCCATGGCATCCGAGCTTTTACAACGCCACTTCCTCGCGGATATCTTCAGGAACGGCTTCGGTAGCGCCTTGCAGCTGAAATGGCAGGCCACACGCTGGCGAAAAGAGAGCTGGTGCCAGTCACAGCAGATGAATCTCACCTTCTGGGACGAGACATGGCTGGGGTTATTGGGCGGGTTGCTGATCGATCGGCCACAGTTTTACGATCCGTCCACTGCCGGTTCCATGTACCGCGATTTTCTGACACGGGAAGAGATCGAAGCGACCGGTCTGGGCTTGGACCGGGTGATTGCGCTGGACCAGCTGCTCAGGGACATGGCGGTCACCATTGCATCGGTTGCGGGGATCCGGCGTCTGACGTACAAGAACCTTCTGCTCACCCTGTGGGTGAGGTCGTCGTTAAAAGCGCCACCGATCGATACGGTCACGCCGACCCTTGCCGTCTCGCTTTCAGCCTTCAAGGCATTCTATACAGGGCTTTGGACGGACCAGGCGGGCCAACGCATTATTGGCGACGGAAAAAAGACCGAGTTTCTCCATTGGGCCGCGGTGGCCTCGGGCCGCTCGCCCGAGGAGCTTTCCGGTCGCCTGGGAACGGTATTCGAGGCGCTTTTCGATGAAATTGAACGTGAACTGGCGCCTGTGGATGCAGACGACCTTGATCCACGCCATGTTGATCTTTTTCTGCTCCAACACTGATCCGGCCATCCACCGACAGGTCCCTTCATGCAAGTGATCGGCATACTCTGCTCGACGGGAGCCGCTTTTTTCTGGGCGGCCGCCGTCATCATGTTCAAAAAAAGCGGTGAAACTTTCTCCCCCATGGCCTTGAACCTGTTCAAGGGTGTGGTCACCCTTTTTCTGCTGGTGCCAACCCTCTGGTGTGCCGGCGAACCGCTTTTCCCGGTCCGACCGGCCAACGACTGGGTGCTGTTCTGCATTTCCGGCCTCTTGGGCATCACATTGGCCGACACCTTCTTTTTCATGGCCCTCAAGCGACTCGGTGCCAGCCGATGGGCCGTGGTGGACTGCCTCTACCTGCCGTGCATCATCCTCATATCCGCGCTTTTTTTAAATGAATCCATCGGGCTCAAAGGATTATTTGGCGCCCTTCTGGTGATATGCCGCCATCGGGGCGGATGCCTGTTCCGGGTCTTCGGCAGTCATGTCTCGGGATGATTTCTGGGCAGGGCTTGTCTTCGGCGTGCTGGCAGTGGTTCTGATTGCGGGAAGCGTCGTCATGGTAAAGCCGCTGCTGGAGCAGACCAGCGTCTTGTGGGCAAGCTTCGTCAGGCTCCTCGCCGGAGTTGCCGGCCTGATCGTCATAGCGGTGATTCATCCTGAAAGGCGGGTGATCCTGGGGTCGCTTTTACCCTCATCGGCGTGGAAAATCGTCCTGCCGGCATCCATTGTGGGCAATTACATGGCCATGTTGGCATGGCTGGCAGGATTTAAATATACGCTGGTTTCCGTGGCGGCCATCCTGAATCAGCTCTCTACTATATTCACTTTTATTCTGGCCGCCGTTTTTCTGAAAGAGCCGGTAACCCTGCCACGGATGATCGCCATTGTGATGGCGGTTACCGGCGCACTACTGGCCGCCACCGCCGTTTAACCGTAATTAGTCGAACAGGTAGCGGTGAATCATATCCGCCAGGCCGTCAATGAGCCGATCAGCATCTTGATCTTCACCGAAGATGGTGATCGAGCAGATGATCTCTTCAACGGCGGCTGAAACGACATGCGCTGCGGTCTTGATGTCCGTTATCCTCAGGTTATCACGAAATTGTTCGATGAATCGCTCGACGTGACCCAGGCTTTGCTGATCCATCTCATTAAAAACGGCTTCGACTTCCGGGTCGGAGTAGCGCATGGCCAGCACTTCCCGGTGAAACTGGGGATAGGGCTCATGTGCTTCGAGCATGGCTTTGATCAGACGATAGACACCCTCCTTTCGATGGTTTGGATCGAACTGGTGTTCGCCTAAGATCCGCACGATCTTTTCTTCGATATGCTCCCTGAAAATTTCCATGAACAGTTCTTTCTTGTCCTTGAAATAGGAATAGAAGCTGCCCACGGAGACGCCGGCCGTCTGCGGCGATCTCCTTGGCATTGGTACCGTGAAATCCGTTCTTCGCAAACTGGTCTTTGGCCGCCACAAGAATGCGATGTCTGGTTTCAATACTCCGTTTTTGCTGGGGTATTCTGATTTTTTGTTCAGTTTCTGTCATTCCGATCCCTTTCTATGCCTGAATTCATACCCAATTCCCGTCACGCGGTCAATAAAAGCGAAAAATTGTTTATGTTCATGTTGACATAACGAATATCGGACTGATCTTATACATAAGATCATAGTCGATCAATTTGACTTGATAACCAACTATGGAGGGTTACCATGAAAAAATCATTAAATATAATGGCAGTGATGATGGCAACGATGATGATGGCGAGGTGTGGCCATGGCGGGAAGCGTAGATATCGGGCTGGGCAGAATGGATCAGGCAGAGTTCGAAACCCTGCGGCAGATGGTCAGCGGCAACTATCAGCCGTCTGATTCAGTGACCACGGAAATCCGCCAGGACATACGCGTTGCTGAATTCAACCAGGCAGATGTGGATGACATTCGCCAGGCGATGGCAACCGGTGACGTCCAGCGGGATGCGACTGAATCCATAGCCAATAACGGCATGGTGGATATCGGCACCGGCGAAATGGCGACCAACGAATTTTGCGACCTGAACAAACTGGTGGCCAGCAACACCGTTACCAATACAAACAGTGGTTTAAGCTTTCATCTGTCCTTAATTGCAGATCCTCTTACATCGCGACTTGACGACGCGATAACCATTCATCAGTCCTACCGATAAAGGCCTGTGGCAACACGATCCTCGTGCGACTCAGGCCTTTGTATTTCACCCCTCAGGCTGGCAATGTCCTGCTAAATGTACCCAGCCTCGGTTTATCATACACCAAAAAATGTGAATAAAAGTTCATTTTTTAACTTGACAAGATAATGGACCGACGCTATGTTTTATTTAAAAAATGAACATTACGTCATATTCATATTATCAACAAAACCAAAAGGAGTGCACAATGAAAAAATTAACCCTGGCATTCGTGATCATGGCAATAGTGGCAGTTAACCAGGCGTCGGCAGAAATGGTGGACATCGGAACGGGGCAGATGGAGCAATCCGAATTTATCGCCTTGAAAGCGATGGTCGAGGGGCGGCAGACGGATATCGTGCCGACGCGTTCGACCCCGCTCGTTCGGCCGGAGCGATACGGCATGGTGGAAATGGCCCGAACAGACTTCGAGTCCCTTCGCGATATAGTGGCCAGCGGAACCGCCAGCGTCGATTCGAGACTTGCGGTGAAAGCGGTCCCGATGGTCAATATCGGCACAGGAGAAATGCCCATGGATGAATTCATCGCTTTGAAAAACATGGTCGAAGGGATGGATATCTTCAGATTGGATCACCTGGCTGTGGCTCAGCCGTAGTATTTTTAAATGGACGCTGATCAGTCAAAACCGTCCACGCATCATTGTTCTTCAAGGACGGCTGCCTAGTGGAGGGTATCCAGGTGGCCGTCTTTTTTTGGTCTCACGGTTTAACTTGAGATAGCGTATGAACCGGTCGAAAAAACATGGCGCCATATCGACGGCTGATGCGAAATGTTTGGGCTGAACTGAAGGAACGAAACGACAAGGACAGGGGATATTTCAGGGAAGGGTCATTGGATGCACGGAACGGGTCTCTTGTCGAGGCCTTCGACGGTCCCAACTGATGCGTCGGTCTTTTCCGCTGCGGCGTTCAGGGATATGAACGGCGTAGGTAAACTGCCGTCGTTCTACTCCGGAACGCCTTCCGTCGTTGTCTTGAACCGCCGTTGTTTTCATATAGATTCAGTTTACCACAAATTTCAGTGAGTTCGGATGATCCCTTCGGGCATCATATAAATGGCGCCTTCGCGTGGCAAGTGAGAGATGGATATACGCGATTTGCTTCTGTTGAATTTATGCAAGAATCACGCTATCTCTCCGATCCAATTACAACTGATATTTATTTCAGATAGTTGTAAACTTTCCCAATTGGATACGTCACAAAAATATGAAATTAATGTACGATTAAATAGGAAACTATTTTCCACTAAGAAAAAAAGTTCTTATTATCCGTGGAGGCGTTAAGGGGTCCTGGTCAAGGTCCTTACCCGTTATTGCAATCGATCCGGATAAGCGAATTGAAATAAATAAAGCATGCAGATAAAATATATCGGTTTGACTGCCAGGTCATTCGGGGTCGCAATCGAAAAGATAGCCGATGGATCGAAGACTCTTAAAATAGACCGGGCTTCTGGGATCGGGCTCAAAATATTTGCGGAACCGGACGATAAAGTTGTCCACGGTGCGGGTGGTGGTTTTTCTGGAATACCCCCAACCGATCTGCAACAGTTTTTCACGGGAAAGCGGCTTACCGCGATTGGCGATAAACAGTTTGAGCACCTTTGATTCCTGTTCAGTCAGGGAAATCTCGCCCATACGGCAGCGCGCGGTATTGGTTTTAAAATCGATGCGATTGTCGCCGAAATGATAGGTATCGAAGGATGGGAGGACCGGACCGCCGTTTTCCTGATTCCAGTCGACGCGTTTGAGCAGACGCTCGACGCGAAGAAGCAGCTCCTCCAAGTTAAAAGGTTTGGCCAGGTAATCGTCCACCCCGAAGGCAAGCCCCTTGATCCGGTCATCCGGATCTCCCTTGGCCGAGAGAATCAGGATGGGCAGCCGCTCATCTTCCAAGCGGATGCTCTGAAGAATGGAGAGACCGTCTATGCCCGGCAGCATGATGTCCAGAATCACTAAATCCGGCCCGATCTCCTTCCATTTATTCAGGCCGGCCACACCGTCAGAAGCGATTGCCACCTCATACCCCTGAAGGGTCAGGTTCAGTTGGATACCTTCGGCGATATGCCGATCATCTTCGATGATTAGAATACGTTTTTTGGGACGTTCCATAATGGCTGCTCCTGTTGTGATCAACTATTCCAGGGCCGGCAAAATCAAGGTAAACGTCGAGCCTTTGCCCCGCCCCTGGCTTTCGGCCAGCACCTTTCCCTTGTGGAGGCGGGCGATGTTTTGCACCAGGTGTAGGCCCAGCCCGCTTCCCTTGGCCGTCATATCGTCCGATCGGCCGACCTGGTAAAACTTGCGGAAAATCTTTTTCATCTCCTTTCGGTCGAAACCAATGCCGTTGTCTGTGAACCGGATGTGCGTCCGAGGAGGCGTGGGTTCGATGAAGATGTCCACTTGCGGCATTTCTGTGTTATTGTATTTGATGGCATTGGTCAGGAGGTTCATCAAAAGCATCTCAAACAGATGCCGGTTGATTCGCTGGTACACAATCATGTTGTCCGGGCCGTGGACGGCAATCCGGCACGCTTTGAACAGGTGGGCATTTTCTTCGAGGAACTGGTTCACCGTCTTGACCAGATCACAGACAACGAACTCGCCCATATAGCTTTTGCTTTCCAGTTTGGCCAGGTTCAGCATGCGGTTGATGTTTTGGGTCAGACGATCCACGTCGATGAGCATATACTGGATGTATTTTAGCTGATCCTCCCGCGACAGTTCGTACCTTGAGAAGGTCTGCAGATAAAGCTGAAGGGAAGTCACCGGCGTTTTGAGTTCATGGGTGAAGTTGTTGATAAAATTGTTCTGCATCCGGTACAATTGCATGGTTTTCTGGCTGAATACGAAAATGATGAAGATGCCCAGCAATATAATACCGATCAGTATGCTCAGGACGAGGATCACCACCCATGTGTCGGCGGCAAACACCTGATCCTGCTCGACGTTGAACCGCACCATGGCCGACCGAAGGCCGCTGCTGACTTCAATATACCAGTAAATATATAGAAAAAGCGAAACCACCAGGGCCGTGACGGAGAAGATAAACACCAGTATGGGATGAAAAAGCCACTTCACCTGCTTCATGGGTAGTGATGGGTCCTTTGCATAAAATAAAGCGATTGCGGCTGCCTGAACAAAGCTGTCGATGGCCGATAAGCGATACTACCGGTTTTCGATGCACATTTCAATGCGGCGGCAACACCGCAACAGGAAATTTCCTTGACCGGCCGGCATACCCATATTAAGTTATACGCATACTATTCCTTCCTGATTTATTGTGCCTGCTCATCGATGCTGAATGTTCCGCTTCCAGTGAGCGGTGCTGCCTGGTGGGCCGTTGCTGCCTTTATTATTCGTTCGGACATGGGATCATCCGTTGAAATGAACGTGTCGTTTCAGCGGGTTTTCATTTTACTAACCGGAAACCAAAAAGGGGGAAATCATGAGCGAGAGTGTCTACAAAGTCATCGAACTGGTAGGAACCAGCACCGCTTCCTGGGAAGAGGCGGCAAAAAATGCAGTCGAAACCGCTTCCAAGTCATTAAAGGATCTGCGGGTGGCGGAAATTACGAAGCTGGATATGAAAGTGGAAGGAGGCAAGGTCACCGCTTTTCGCTCCCGGGTGAAGCTCTCTTTCAAATATGCCACGTAACAAATAGATGGGATTGGCAATCAGACGACCAGGCTGCCCGCTACCGGGCAGCCTGGCTTTGACTTTGGATGACTACCCCATGGCCCGGGCCATCAGCTCCCCCACCATTTTAGAAAAGCGGGCGGGGTTGTCGAGTTTTCCGCCTTCACTGACCACGGCCATGTCAAGTAAAAGCTGGCTGTAGTCTTTCAACTCGGGGTTGTCCCGGTCGTTCTCAAAAAGGGTCTTGATCTTTTCCACCACCGGATGATCCATGTTCAGTTCAAGGACACGCTTGACTTCGTTCGGTTTTTGCCCGGATGCCTTGAGCAGTTTCTCCATGTAGGCGCTCATGTCCCAGGTGTCCCCGGAGAGGCAGGATACCGAATCTTTGAGCCGCGATGAGGGTTTGACCTCTTTGATTTTATTCTCCAGGTGTCCCTTGATAAAGCCGAACAGCGCATTGTAGGCTTCTTTTTTGGTCTCATCCACCGTGTCCAGATCCAGGTCACCTTTTTCGGCGCTCTTCAGGGGCTTGCCGTCATACTCGGTCAATGACTGCACCACCCACTCATCTACCGGATCGGTCATCAACAGCACTTCAAAATCCTTCTCTTTCAGCCGTTCAAGGTGGGGACTGTTGACCAGGGCAGAGAGCTTGTCGCCGGTTATGTAATAAATCTCCTTCTGGTCGGCCTTCATATTTTTCACGTAATCATCCAGCGATACCCACTTGTCTTCGGATTTGGTGGTCTTGTAGCGGATCAGGGTGGCGATCTTATCCTTGCTGGCCGGATCGGTGTGAATCCCCTCCTTCAACACGGCGCCGAACTCATCGTACAACTGGTTGTATTTCTCCACATCCATTTTGCCCAGCAGGTCGAACAGCTTTTTTACCAAATTCTTGCGGATATTCAGCACCAGCCGGTCCTGCTGCAGAATTTCACGGCTGACGTTCAGGTTCAGGTCCGATGCATCCACCACGCCTTTCACGAACCGGAAATATTCGGGCATCAGTTCCTTGCAGTCGTCCATGATGAACACTCGCTTGGAATAAAGGTGGATGCCGTGGCGGCGTTCCGGTGTGAACAGGTCGAAGGGGGCCTTGGAGGGAATATAGAGCAAGGCATCGTATTCGGTGGTCCCTTCGAACTTGAGATGGAGCCGCTCCATGGGCGGGTTCCAGTCGTGGCTCAAATGCTTGTAGAACTCTTCGTATTCTTCGTCCTTGACATCACTAGAATTGCGGGCCCAGATGGCCTTCATGGAATTAAGGGTCTCTTCGCGCATCACCTTGCGTGTGGTGGCGCCGATGGGCTTGCCATCCTTATCCTTGATCACCTCTTCATCGGGCAGCGGTTCGTCGCGCTCGACCTCCATGGTAATGGGGTAGCCCACGAAATCGGAATGCTGCTTGACGATGCTGCGGACGGTCCACTGGATCGGTAAAATCCTTCTCGTCCTTCTCCTTTTTTTTCAACGCCAGGGTGATGGTGGTACCCCGGGAGGCTTTCTCGGTCTCTTCGATGGTGTAGGATCCGTCTCCGGCTGAAACCCATTTGACGGCCTTGTTCGCATCCGCACCGGCAGCCCGGGTAACCAGGGTGATTTTATCGGCCACCATGAAAGCGCTGTAAAAACCCACGCCGAACTGTCCGATCAATTCCGGTATCAGTGTCTCCTGCCCTTTGGCATGCTCCAGGGCCTCCATAAAGCTGGCGGTGCCGCTCTTGGCGATGGTGCCGATATTTTCCATGACCTCATCGTAGGTCATGCCGATGCCGTTGTCCGAAATTTCGAAGGTCTGCTTGATGGCATCGGGTTTCAAGTGGATCTTGAACTCGCTGTCTTCACCCAGGATGCCCGGCTCGGTTTCGGCCTTGTATCGGACCTTATCGATGGCATCCGATGCATTTGATATCAATTCCCGCAGAAAAATGTCCTTGTTGGAATAGAGGGAGTTGATAATCAGGTTGAGAATCTGCTGCACTTCGGTTTTAAACTGATGGGTTTCCTGCTTGGCTTCCATTGGCTCTCCTGAACGCTTCTTCATCAAGTTTTTATCAATGGTTATAATTAGTTCGACGATCAACGATGAACAATTATGGGCGCGATTTGCCGTTTGTCAAGGCAGGAAAACCGGTTTAAATGATAAAAACCAGCCTGTTCCCCGCTGCCCACCGATGGGCGTTTCGATCCCAGGCAAAAAAAGCCGCAGGGAAATGGCCGTGGCTTTAAAACGGTGCGGTTCAAAAATAAAAACGTATGATAATCTAAATATTTTAAGGTTGTTATAAATTTATTACAGAAGTTTCCGGACCAGAGTTCAAAATTTTGAACTTTCTGGGAAAAACAATATTATCTATGTATATAAGATAGTTAAACCCGGACATGCTTAAAAAGGGTTTATGATTTTGAACTATCCGCCTCATGATCCGGCGCTTGCTCTCTCGGCGAAACAGGCGGAAACCAAAGAAAAAAAATAATAGATGGTTAAATTTATTAATTTTTAATGCCATTCTGTTATTTTTTTAGTTCTGGCAATCGGAATTGGCAAGATGTTTGCTTATGGCTAATGTCAACCTAATAATTTTCATCTGTTCTCCTCCTTAACGGTTAATCGGCTTCATCCCGATTAACCGTTTCCTTTTTGGACCCTCGGAATAAAATTGCAAATTTCCAACCAACCAGTTAAAATTGTTTTCAACTCATGAAGTGATCCAGCAGATTCCTTGTAAATCAGGGGGCACGGTCAGAAAAATATCCCCGATGTGGAATTATCGATCGCCGGAACCCCGACCCTGTCTCGGAACGATTAGCTCATTTTAAAATCGGTGGATCGCTTCCATCTCTTCGTCGCTCACTTTTAACAAGAATCGTTGCCGTCATTCGGCAACCCCCAGCCGCGGTGGTATATCGGCCGCAAGTATCGGCAGGTTTTGCCGGTCGACATTTCTCTGTCAACCGGAAAACAGCTTGGCCTTTTGGCAATCCATGGAGGTGGGAATGAAAACCAAAAAATGGGTGTTTGGCTTTGACGAACTGGATGCCGTAAAAAACCATGTGGGCGAGGATGGGGATGCCGTTCGGGGGCTGCTGGGCGGCAAAGGGGCAAATCTGGCTGAAATGGTTCGCATCGGGTTGCCGGTTCCCCACGGATTTACCGTGTCCACCGAGGCCTGCAATGCCTTCCTCAAGTCCGGCGGGACCTTTCCCAAGGGCATGTGGGACCAGGTCTTGTCAGCGCTTCAAACGGTTGAAGTCAAAACGGGAAAGCGCTTTGGCAGTGACGACAATCCCCTGTTGGTCTCCTGCCGGTCCGGTGCCAAGTTTTCCATGCCCGGGATGATGGATACGGTTCTCAACATCGGCCTCAACAGCCAGACGGTGGCGGCCATGATCCGTCTCACCGATGATCCCCGCTTCGTTTACGATGCCTATCGGCGACTGATCCAGATGTTCGGCAGTGTCGTCATGGGGATCGACGACGAACCGTTCGAAGCGGTCATCACGGCCGCCCGCAAGGCTGCCGGCGTTGAAAAGGATACCGAGCTGTCGGCGGACGACTGGCAGCAGGTGGCACAACAGTTTAAAGCCTTGTACCGCCGTCACACCACCCACGACTTTCCAGAGGATCCGTTCAAGCAGCTCAAAATGGCCACCGAGGCGGTGTTCAAAAGCTGGAACGGCAAACGGGCGGTGGATTATCGCACGGCAGCCGGCATCGATCACAACCTGGGCACGGCCGTCAGCATCGTCACCATGGTTTTCGGCAATATGGGCGATGACTGCGCCACCGGTGTGGCCATGACCCGCAACGGTTCGACCGGGGAAAACCATCTGGAAGGAGACTACCTGACCAATGCCCAGGGCGAGGATGTGGTGGCCGGCATCCGCATGACCCGGGACATTTCCCTTTTGAAGGAGGAGATGCCAGCGGCCTACACCGAATTCGAACGCATCGCCGGACTGCTGGAGAACCACTACCGGGAAATGCAGGACATGGAGTTTACCATCGAAAAAGGCAAGCTGTGGATGCTCCAGACCCGCGACGGCAAACGAACGGCCCAGGCAGCGGTGCGCATTGCCGTGGAGATGGCCGAAGATGGACTGATCGATCGACAGACGGCGGTGCTGCGGATCAAACCGGAACAGGTGGACTTCTTCCTTCACCCGCAATTCGACCCCAAGGCCACCGCCGGGGGCAAGCTTCTGGCCCGGGGCCTCAACGTCTCGCCGGGTGCGGCCGTGGGGCAGGTGGCCTTCGATGCCGACATGGCCGAAGCCTGGGCCAAAAACGACGGAAAATCAGTGATCATGGCCCGCCCGGAGACCAAACCCGACGACGTCCACGGCATGCTGGCTGCCCAGGGAATTCTCACCAGTCGCGGCGGACGCACCAGCCATGCGGCCCTGGTGGCCAGACAGTTCGGGAAACCGGCAGTGGTGGGTGCCTCGGCGATCACCATCGACCTGACCAACCGACTGATGACCATCGGCAGCCAGACCATCCATGAAGGCCAGTGGATCTCCATCGACGGAACGACCGGCGTGGTTTATGAAGGCAAGTTGGAGACCATGGTTCCGGACATCAAAGACCCCTGGCTGATCAAATTGCTCTCCTGGGCCGATGAATTCAGGACCCTGGGGGTGTGGGCCAACGCCGACTATCCCCGGGACGCCAGCCGGGCGCTGGAGTATGGCGCCCAGGGCATCGGCCTGTGCCGGTCCGAGCACATGTTCTTCGAAACCGACCGTCTGCCCCACTTCCAGCGGATGATTTTGACCGACTACCCCGTGGAGCGCAAAGAGGCCCTGGCCGCCCTGCTGCCGTTCCAGCGACAGGATTTTGCAGGCCTGTTCCGGGTCATGAAGGGCCGGCCGGTGATCATCCGCCTGATCGATCCACCCCTGCATGAATTTCTGCCGGACCTGGTGGAGCTGGTATCCGAGCTGGCCGACCTGAAAATCCGGCTCAAGCACGCAACGGACATGGCCGCCATCGATACCCTGCTGGCGGAAATCCGCCAGAAAGAGCAGCTGCGCAAGCGGGCCCAGAGCCTGCGGGAAGCCAACCCCATGCTGGGCCTGCGGGGGGTTCGACTGGGCATCTACATTCCGGAACTGACCACCATGCAGGTACGGGCCATCTTCGAAGCGGCCTGCATGGTGGTGAAAGAGGGTATCGACGTACACCCGGAGGTGATGATCCCGCTCACCAGCCACGTCAATGAACTGGTCCGCCAGCGCTCGGTGCTGGAGGCCGAGGCCAGGGCCGTCATGACCGAGCATGGGATGGAGATCGCCTACAAGTTCGGCACCATGATCGAACTGCCCCGTGCCGCCCTCACCGCCGACCGGATCGCCGAGCATGCAGAATTCTTTTCTTTCGGCACCAATGACCTGACCCAGACCACCTTCGGCATCTCACGGGACGACGCTGAAACCGGGTTTCTCATCGAATACATGGAATCCGGCATCCTTCCCGCCAATCCCTTTGCCACGCTGGATCGGGACGGTGTGGGAGCGCTCATCGACATGGCCGTGAAAAGGGGCCGGGCCACAAAGCCGGATCTGGAATGCGGCATCTGCGGCGAGCACGGCGGCGATCCCAAATCAATCGCCCTGTGCCATGAACTGGGACTGACCTATGTTTCCTGCTCCCCTTTCCGGGTGCCCATCGCCAGGCTGGCGGCGGCCCATGCCGCCTTGTTGGACAAGAAAAAAACAGGCGTCTGATAAGACATGGATAACCCTGAACCTTTGAACCCTACCCACTATCACGCAGGAGGTGCCATGAACCGCGCAGGATCGGTCGTCGTTGTCCTGTTTCTCTTGTGTTTGGTTATCACTGGGGGTGTGGCCGCAGCGTCGGTAAAGGCACTGGACATTCCCGCATCTCTGGAACCCTGGCGGGCATGGGTGCTTCACGACAAGGCGGAGCAGCAATGCCCGGCCCACTTTGACGACGGGACGATTCGCCGCTGCTGGTGGCCGTCGCGGCTGACCGTGGATGTGGGGAGTCTGGGCGGTCTGTTTGAACAGCAGGTGACCGTGTATGCCCCCACCTGGGTAACCCTTCCGGGTGACGAGACCCATTGGCCCGAATCGGTATCCGACGGCAGCAATGCCCTGCCCGTGGTGGGCCGCAACGGTCGGCCGTGCATCTGGCTGGAACCCGGGGAGTACCCTGTCAAAGGCGCTTTCGTCTGGAACGCGCTGCCGGAAGTACTCCAGGTTCCGGCTTCCACGGGCATTTTGTCTTTGACCGTCGACGGCCGGGAAATCGTCGATCCCGACCTTGATGCCAACGGCCACCTCCGGCTGCACGGCAAAGGCGGAGCCGCCCGGCGGGAAGACACCATGACGGCCACCCTGTTCCGGCTGATCGAAGATGACATCCCCATGCGGCTGATCACCCGGGTCCTGCTCGAGGTCTCCGGTCGGCCCCGGGAGATCCGGCTGGCCTCCCTGCTGCCCGACGGCGCCACGGCGATGAAGATCGACAGCCCGCTGCCCGCCCGCCTGACCCATACGGGTGACCTGCTGGTTCAGGCCCGCCCCGGCCGCTGGGATGTCCGGGTGACGGTACGTCTGGATGGTCCGGTGAAGACCCTTTCCACGGGAGAGGGTCTTTATGGCGATGAGGTATGGTCCTTCAAGGCCTTCAACGGGCTGCGCATGGTCAAGGTTCTGGGTGCACCGACGCTTGAGCCGTCGCGGACCCGGATGCCCGACGAATGGAAAGGGTTTCCCGCCTATCAGCTCAAACCCGGTGCCGTCCTGTCCTTCGAGGTCCTCCGCAGGGGCGACCCGGATCCGGCACCGGACCAGCTGGACCTGGTGCGCACCTGGTGGCTGGATTTTGATGGGTCTGGGTTTACGATCCATGACCGCATTGGCGGCACATTGAGCCGAACCTGGCACCTGGCCATGGAGGCGCCCATGGAATTGGGACGGGTGGCCGTGGATGGTCAGGATCAGCTGATCACCCTTCAGGGGGATCGGCCCTCGCCCGGCGTTCAGCTGCGCCGCGGACAGCTGTCCCTGGAGGCGGACAGCCGCCTGGCGCGCACGTCCTCGATCGTACCCGCCATCGGCTGGGACCACGATTTTAAAAGCCTGCGCGGTTTGCTTCACCTGCCTCCGGGCTGGACCCTGTTTTCCGCCGCCGGTGTGGATGTTCCCCCCGGGGCATGGCTCCAGCGCTGGACCCTGCTGGACTTTTTCCTGGTCTTGATCATCGCCGTCAGTGCCTATCAAATCCGCAACCGGGCCACCGGTCTGCTGGCCCTGGTGACACTGGTGCTGACATTCCATGAGCCGGGTGCACCGCGGCACGTGTGGCTTCACCTGCTGGCGGTGGCCGCGCTGTTGAAATATCTTCCCGACGGCTGGTTTAAAACGGTGGTCAAGCTGTGGGGAGCCGGCGCGGTGGTCGCGCTGGTCGTCATCACGCTGCCTTTTATGGTGCAGCAGGTCCGCACCGCCATCTATCCCCAGTTGGCCCAGGGAGGGGATGAAATTCATTACCGGCCGGCAGCTATCGGGACCGGCAGGGTCCTTGAATCCCGGATGGCGGCCGCGCCTGAATCCGCTTCGGTCGGTAAACAGCTCCTCAAGGCCACGGACAAGATCCAGTTGTCCGAGCAACAACCGACACCCCGGCAGACCCGGCTTGTCTCGGATCCCGACGCCCTGATTCAGACCGGCCCCGGCCTGCCGGCGTGGCAGTGGCGATCCGTGCAGCTTCGCTGGAACGGACCGGTGGACCGCGCCCAGCAGATTCGCCTGTGGCTGGTTTCACCGGCCATGAACCTGGCCCTTGGATTGGTTCGGGTGGCGCTGCTGTGTCTGCTGGTCGTGGCTTTTCTGGACTTGCGCAACTGGCGCCGGCATCTGCCTGCACCGGATGGCGGTCAGTGGTTCAGCGCTGATTGTCGTCTTGATTTTCATGGCACCGGTCCAGTTGCTCCGGGCCGAACCAGCTGGACAGGCCTTTCCGCCCCAACACCTGTTGGACGAACTCCAGCGACGGGTGCTCGAACCGGCGCCCTGCCTTCCCCATTGTGCCGATGTAAGCCGGCTGGAGCTGGCAGCCACCCCCGACCAGCTTCGCCTGATCATGCAGATGCATGCCCAGGTCGACACGGCGATCCCCTTGCCCGCCACCCTGGAAACCTGGCGGCCGAACCGCATCATGCTTGACAATCAAACGGTGAAGAGCCTCTCCCGGGACGACCGAGGCACCCTGTGGATGGTTTTGCCCAAAGGGGTTCACCAGGTCAAGATGACCGGGCCGCCTGGCAATGCCGACGAAATTCGCATCACCTTTCCCATCGTACCCCATGTAGGCACCTACGCGGGTGTCGGATGGCAGGCCCGTGGCTTTGGACCCGACGGCAACATGGACGCCACGATTGCCCTGAGCCGCGTGCAGAGCGACAGGGAATCGCCCACCGAATTGTCCAGAACCGATATTCCAGCCTTCTTCCATGTGGCGCACACCCTGCACCTGGGTATCCAGTGGGAAGTGACCACGCGTATCCAGCGGCTCACCGAACCAGGCGTGCCGGCAGTGCTATCCGTTCCGCTGATGGAACATGCCTCGGTCACCACGCCCGGTATTCATGTGGAAGAACAGGTTGCCCAGGTCTCCTTTGGCCCGGATGAAATGGAAACGCAGTTTTCCACGACGATTCCGATTGCGCCGACGATCCTGCTGACCGCGTCCCGGGATGTTCCTTGGACAGAAAGCTGGACCCTGGATGCCGCGACGATGTGGCGCTGCAGCATGTCCGGTCTGACCGCGGTGCACCACCAGGATGCCGGCCGCAATTGGCAGCCGCAATGGCGTCCGTGGCCGGGTGAACAGGTTCGCATCGATGTGACCCGCCCCCAGGCGGTGACCGGCCGAACGATCACCGTGGACCGGTCGCTGCTGGCGCTGACCCCGGGACAGCGTTTTTCCCGGGCGATGCTGACCCTTGGCATCCGTTCCAGCAAAGGCGGTCACCATCAGATCGAATTGCCGGCGCAGGCCAACCTGCAGACGGTCACGATAGATGGCAAAACCCTGCCCATCCGCCAGGACGGCCGACTGGTAACCGTGCCGCTGGAACCAGGCAGTCAGTCGGTGATCCTCGAGTGGAATCAGCTAAACGATTCGATGACCCGGGTCCAAGGCCCTGATGTCAATGTAGGCGATGCCGCCGTCAATGCCGCCGTGACCGTTCACATGCCCGATCACCGCTGGATTCTTTTGGTTGGCGGGCCCAGGCTGGGACCGGCCGTTTTGTTCTGGAGCTATCTGATCGTGGTGATGGTGGTGGCTGCGGGCTTGGGGAAAACAGTGGTCACGCCCCTTCGCACCCAGCACTGGCTGCTGCTGGGACTCGGGCTGACCCAGGTACCGGCGGTGGTTGCCCTGCTGGTTGTGGGCTGGCTGCTGGCCATGGGCACCCGCTGCCGGAAAGCACCGGAACACGCCTTGGCGTTTAACGGCACCCAGTTGCTTCTGGCCATACTGACTGTGGCGGCCCTGGCCGGTCTCTACACCGCCATTGAACGCGGCCTGCTGGGCATCCCGGACATGCAGATCGCCGGTAACCAATCCACGCGCTTTCAACTGAACTGGACCCAGGACCGTATTGACGGAATCATGCCCACCCCCTGGGTGATAAGCCTGCCCCAGTGGATCTACCACCTGCTCATGCTGGTCTGGTCCCTCTGGCTGGCCTTCAGCCTCGTATCCTGGCTGCGCTGGGCGTGGGGATGCTTTTCCACCGGGCACCTCTGGAAACCCGTTAAATGGCGCCGAAAGAAAAATTCATCTTGACAGATGAAATCAATTATAATAAATGGTCTGACCATTCCGAAAATCAATCCATCACTCCCCCGGAGTGACTGTTTCAGGCCCGCTTTGAAGCGTTTCGTTGTTGATGCCCACTCAGGATCGAGCTGCTGATCGATGACCCATTTGTTCCGCGCCGCCAGACAAAACCGGATATTCCAGGATGTGGTTGAACAGATCCAGGAAGCGATCATTGACGGCCAACTGAAGGTGGGTGACCGGCTGCCTGCCGAGCGCGACCTCAAAGAAATGCTTCAGACCAGTCGGAGCACCCTGCGTGAGGCCCTGCGTGTACTCGAACAAAAGGGGCTGATCGAGATCAAGCTGGGAACGGGCGGGGGCGCCGTAGTCAAAACGGTCTCCTCGGATCTCGTGGCCGAGAGCCTGGATCTGTTGATTCGTTCCCACCAGGTATCCCTTCGACACATCGCCGAATTCCGCGAACGGGTGGAAGGCGATGTGGTGGTCCTGGCCACATCAAGAATGAAAGCGTCGGACACGCGCAATCTCAAAACGCTGTTGAAAGAAGCCCGAAAATGTGTGGATCGCGGTGCTGAGGCCGTTTCCGATTTTCTCACCGCAGACAAAAACATCCACCTGTACTTTGCCAAGATCACGGGCAACCCTATCTATATATCGATTCTCAAGACCATTCATGAGAACATTCGCCGTTATTATGACGAGTTCTTGATGATGGAAGAGCCGGAAATGAAGGAGAACCTTCAGGATCTCGCGGATGTGGTGGCGGCCATGGAAAGCGGAAATGCGGAAAAGGCCGGCGACATTGCCCGGACCCACGTGAGGCGATTCAACGGTTACATGGAAATGCGGGAGCGGCAGCACAAGATATGATTCCAAGGTCGCCCGTGGGTGCGGCTCAATACTTCAACAGAATTAACGGTTTGGTGTTATGGCACATTTAGAATTGGACAACATCACGGTAAGATTCGGCGGGCTGGTGGCCCTGTCCCAACTGAGCTTTTCGATCAACTCCGGCGAGATCGTGGGCCTCATCGGTCCCAACGGCGCCGGCAAGACCACGGTGTTCAATGTGCTCACCGGCGTCTACAAAGCCAGCAGCGGTAAGGTGCGCTTCGAGGGCAAGAGCATTCTGGGGAAAGCACCCCATGAGATTTTCTCAAAGGGCGTGGCCCGCACCTTTCAGAACATCCGCCTCTTTTCGGCCATGACAGCGGTTGAAAATGCCATGGTGGCCCGGCACTGCCGCTCCAAAAAAGGAGTGGTGGGCGCCATCTTCCGCACCATTTCCCAGCGCAGGGAAGAGCGCCAGATCCGTGACAAGGCCCTTGAAGCGCTCAAATTCATGGGCGTGGACAAGTATGCGGACACGGTGGCCTCCAACCTGCCCTACGGCCTGCAGCGGCGCCTCGAAATCGCCCGGGCCCTGGCCTCTCAACCCAAGGTGATTTTGCTGGACGAACCGGCCGCCGGCATGAACCCGTCGGAAAGCTCGGCCCTGATGAAGGATATCTCCCGGATTTGCGAACTCGGGATCGACGTGCTGCTGGTGGAGCACGATATGAAAGTGGTCATGGGCGTGTGTCATCGGATTGTATGTGTTGACCACGGTGTCAAGATTGCCGAAGGGACGCCGGAAGAGATCCAGTCCAGTCCCCAGGTGATCGAGGCCTACCTGGGTCAGCCGGCAAGTAAAAATCATTAACACAACAAGAGGAGCGTCAAATGAGGAAAAAACTGTTCGTCGCACTGGTACTTGGCCTGATGGTCGTCCCCTTTATCATGGGAACGGCGACTGCAAAAACCCTGAAAATCGGCTCCATGAGCCCGCTGACCGGCCCTTATGCATCAGACGGCACGGACATTAAAAACGGCGTATTGACCGCCATTCAGGTGTTCGAAGAGGCCGGCGGAATTCCCGGTTATGACAAGATCGAACTGTTTCCCCAGGACACCGCCTGCGATCCCAAGCAGGCCGTGGCTGCCGCCAACAAGCTGATCAACCTCGAAGTGGTCGGTGTTGTCGGTGCCTACTGCTCGTCTTCCACCATCCCGTCCTCCGAGGTTCTGGCCGAAGAAGACATCCCCATGCTGACCCCGGCCTCCACCAACGAAGAAGTCACCGACCGCGGCCTTCCCTACATGTTCCGCCTGTGCGGCCGTGACGATGACCAGGCGCCGGCCGCCGCCAAATTCCTGAAAGAGCAGCTGAAAGCCAAAACCGTCTTCATCGTCGACGACAAAACCACCTACTCCCAGGGACTGGCCGACGGCGTGAGCAAAGCCTGCAAGGAACTGGGCATCGAGGTTGTCGAGCATGATCACGTCAACCAGGGCGACAAGGACTTTGCCGCCGTTCTGACCAATGCCAAACAAGCCAATGCCGATATTTTCTACATGTCGCTGCAGGGATACTCTCCCGGCGCGCTGATGACGCTGCAGGCCAAGCGTTTGGGTCTGAAGTCCCAGATCGTTACCCAGGACGCCATGTTCCAGCCCAAGTTCATGGAAGTGGCCAAGGATGCGGCCGAAGGTGTTTACCTGACCTACGGATTCACCGACACCACCACTCCCGAGTACAAGGCCTTCGAGAAAATCTATGTGCCCAAATACGGCGCCATCGCCGCCTACGCCACCTACGCCTACGATGCGGCCACCGTCCTGCTCGAGGCCATCAAGACCGCCGGTTCCACCGATCCGGCCAAGATCAAGGCCGAGATCATGAAGATGGACTTCGACGGCGTGGCCAAACGGATCAAGTTCAGGGAAAACGGCGACTCCGGATCGTCCTACATCGCCTACAAGGTTGAAAACGGCCAGTTTGTGCCCTACTGGGCGCCTGAGAAGGGACTGCTCAAATAAATCGGTAATGTGACGTGACCGCCCTGCCATGGTGACCGGGCGGTCACCCTTATCGGGTTCACCGCAAGCATCAATCTAAAGCGATTTCTATGGAAACTTTTATTCAGCAATTGATAAACGGCATCACTTTGGGTGGCCTGTACGCCCTGATCGCGCTGGGCTACACCATGGTCTACGGTGTCATCCAGCTGATCAACTTCGCCCACGGTGAATTTTTTGCGGCCGGCGGCTATGTGGGTGTTATTCTGCTCAGTTTTTTTACCGGACTGGGATACATGGAAACCCACCCCATACTCTGCCTGGCGGCCGCCTTTGTCCTGACCATGGGCTATTGCGCCTTTCTGGCCGTGGGCGTCGAAAAAGTGGCCTACAAGCCCCTGCGCCGCCAGTCGCGCCTGGCCGCCCTGCTCTCCGCCCTGGGCATGTCGATCTTCCTGTCCAACGGACTGATGCTGACCCAGGGCGTCTATGACAAGGCCTATCCCGGCGAGCTGTTCCAGGGCGGTGTCAATTTTGGAAAGATCACCATCGGCTATCTGCAGATGATGATCGTGGGCATGACCATCTTCCTGCTGTTCGGGCTCAACATCCTGGTGTTCAAGACCAAGATCGGCATGGCCATGCGGGCCACGGCCCAGGACAAGGTCATGAGCAGTCTGGTCTCCATCAGCAGCAACCGGATCATCTCCCTGACCTTTGCCATCGGCGCGGGCCTGGCCGCCGCCGCCGGCATCATGGTGGGCCTCTACTACGGCTCGGTGCGCTACGACATGGGCTTTTTGCCCGGCATCAAGGCCTTTGCCGCCGCCGTGCTGGGCGGTATCGGCAACATCACCGGGGCCATGCTGGGCGGATTGATCATCGGCATGGTGGAAATTTTCGGTGCGGGATACATCTCCGGCCAATACAAGGACGTGTTTGCCTTTATTATCCTGATCTCCGTGCTCTACTTCAAACCGACTGGAATCATGGGCGAGAATATCGATGATACACGAGTTTAAAAAAGTCTGGAAACCCTACACCATCGGCCTGCTGTGGCTGCTGGGACTGCTGTGGCCCCTGCTGGGCATTCACCCGGACGGCACCCTCTCCTTCGATAAGACCTTTACCGTCTGGCTCTATATCGCCATCGGTACGTCCATCTGCCTGCTGCTCTACCTCATGAACAAAAGCGGCAGCCTGGACGCCGTCAGCCGGCCGCTCGCCGGGCTGCGGGACACCGTCGGGCGGGCGTCGGGCAAGGTGCCCACCTGGGTCTGGATCGTCATCCTGCTGGCAGTGGCCTTTTGCTATCCCTTCTTTACCGGACGATATGCCCAGGACGTGGCCACCAATGTTCTGATCTATATCTGTCTGGGGCTGGGGCTCAATGTGGTGGTGGGGCTGGCCGGCATGCTGGATCTGGGCTACATCGCCTTTTACGGCGTCGGTGCCTACACCTACGCCCTTTTGAATATCCACTTCGGCATGTCCTTCTGGATCTGCCTGCCCATTGCGGCCACCCTGGCGTTACTTGCCGGATGCCTCATCGGGTATCCCACCCTGCGCATGCGCGGCGACTACCTGGCCATCGTGACCCTGGGTTTCGGGGAGATCGTGCGCATCCTGCTCAACAACTGGATGTCGCTGACCAACGGCCCCAACGGCATTCTCGGCATCGACGCGCCCAGCATTTACATTCCCAGTTTTGAAAACGGGTTCAGCTTGGAGCTGCTCTACCTGAAGAAACTGCACTACCTCTACTACATCGCCCTGGTCCTGGCCATCATCACCATCATCTCGGTCAGGCATCTGAACTTTTCCAGAATCGGCAGGGCCTGGGAATCCATCCGTGAAGATGAAACCGCCGCCGAACTGATGGGTGTCAACACCTTCAAGCTCAAGCTGCTGGCCTACGCCATGGGCGCGCTTTTCGCCGGCTATGGCCGGTGCCTTTTTCTGTGCCCGCATGCGCTTTGTCAGCCCGGAAAGCTTCACCTTCCTCGAATCGGCCATGGTGCTGAGCATGGTTGTTTTGGGCGGCATGGGCTCCATCCCCGGCATCATCCTGGGGGCGGCCGCCCTGATCGTGCTGCCGGAGGTCTTTCCGCGAATTTGAAACCTACCGCATGCTGGTCTTCGGTATGTCCATGGTGGTGATGATGCTGTTCCGGCCCGCCGGCCTCATTCCGGCCAAGCGCATGGGCACCCGGGGCGAAGAGAAGGAGGGATAGATGGCCGATCAACCGATTCTCGAACTGAAAGACGTCTATTCCAGCTACGGCTCCATCAAGGCCCTCAAGGGGATCTCCCTCAAGGTCTATCCGGGCGAGATCGTGGCCATCATCGGTGCCAACGGTGCCGGTAAATCCACCACCCTGATGACCACCTGCTGCGTGATTCCCATCGATCAAGGGGAAATCTGGTACAACGGGAATCCCATTCACGGCAAAGCGGCGGAAAATTCTGCCCGAAGCCGGTCTGTGCCAGGTGCCGGAAGGCCGACGGATCTTTCCGCGCCTGACCGTGGACGAAAACCTGACCCTGGGCGCCTTTTTCCGCAAGGACAAGGCAGGACATCGAAGCGGACCGGCAGCATGTCTACAAGCTGTTTCCCATCCTCAAGGATCGCCATAAACAGCACGGCGGCACCCTGTCCGGTGGTGAGCAGCAGATGCTGGCCATCGCCCGGGCGCTGATGGGCCGGCCCAAGGTGCTGTTGCTGGATGAGCCCTCGCTGGGTCTGGCACCGCTGATCGTCCAGCAGATTTTCGATATCATCAAGGATGTAAACAAAAAGGAAGGCACCACCATTTTGCTGGTGGAGCAGAATGCCAACCTGGCCCTGCAGGCCGCCTCCCGGGGCTACGTGCTGGAAACCGGCAACATCACCCTGGAAGATGATGCCAAAAAACTGCTCGTCAACCCGGAGATCCGGAAGGCCTATCTGGGCGAATAATCAGCGGACAAACCAAACCCCAACGCCCCTGAGCCCTTGTTACAAGAGGGTTTCAGGGGCGTTTATTATTTCTGCTGTTGCTTGACATTGGCAGGTCCGGGCGTTAATATACAGCTAAGATTGTTCTTTAACAAATTGGGGGCGAAACGGCTTCGACGGGGATAAAGAAGCACCGATTGCATGCCGAGTTCCTACCGTCTCGTAAAACTGGTGGGAAATAAACATAATCGCAGACGATTATAACTACGCCGTAGCAGCTTAGTGCTACCGTTCTACCGGGTTTCTCCCGCGAACCTGGATAGAACGTCGACTAGTGGGATAGCCGAATCTGAATGCCTGCTACAGTAACGGCGAACTTTTAGCAGGATAGCCTTTGAAGTACCCTGCCTGATGGAGACTGCCAAAGGCGATACTTAGAGATCAGGACAAGCATGTAGATATCTGTGTGGAATGTTTTCGGACGCGGGTTCGACTCCCGCCGCCTCCACCAATTATTACCAATAAATACAAATGGTTATATCTTTTTAATCCATTCGGTAAATATTGGATCATTAAGATACCCCCTGTGCGATAAAGTGAGTTAGATCTATTCATGCATTTTCTATGCTTTTGATCAATTCGTTTGCAATATTAGAACCTTCAATCCGCATGATACTCTCCTGGGCCCTCCCGTAGCTCAATAGGTTGATGCTGCCGTACCACACGATTTTTTGATCCATGATGGCAAATTTCTGGTGGATATTCGATTTATATATGATGTTTATCCCGCTGCGGGTTAAGAGATCCAAAGCCTTTTGTAAAACAGGGTGATCCTTCTTTGGGAAATCCTCTTTCGGACGGGTCACGACGGTGATAAGGATGTGTTCCCCGATTGCAGTTTTCAAATGCTGTATCATTTGATGGGTACGTCTTTGTCTTGCAAACGGACTTACGATCAGGATTTCTTTTTTGGCCGCAACAATATCCTGATTGAATACAGAAATAAAATTATCCTTATTGAATATGATATCCAGTGGGGTGTCCATGATCTCTTCCCCCTTGGCCTTATAACCCATTGAAGCGTATCCGTTCAGGCGCCTTTGGTACATGTTCTCGAGCATCTTTATCTGGATGTCTACATAATCATAGATCCGAACCTCTTTTTTCGTTTTGAACAGTCGGTGGAGTCTGCCTGCATATTGCTGCAGTGTCCCTTTCCAGGATATTGGCATGGCCAAAAAAAGCGTATCCAGGCGCGGTTCATCAAACCCCTCTCCGATAAAATGACCGGTTGCCACCAGAACGATATTTTTTTCGGCGGGAATGTTGGCGATGCGCTCAAAGGTTTCCCGGGTTGACTTCCTCCCCATGCCACCAGTGAGAGCGATGACGTTCGGTAAATTTTCTTCTATTCTTTTTGCAAGCCGCTCCACATGTTTCGTTCTGAGAGTCAGAACAAGGCAGCTTCTGCCCTGACGAAAATTTTTGATTACATCCTCGACAATCAACTGGTTTCTGAAGTCGTTATCCATGATTTCGGAATATAATTCCTGAATGGATAGGTCTTTTGAATCGGTACCCAGAGGAATTCTCAAGGGGGTAAATCGGGGGATAATGTAATGATCAAAAGGTCTGTTCTCTGCCTGTTTTTTGGGATTGTCCCGATAGCGGATCGGGCCGCAATGCATAAACAAAATCGGGTGGTGCCCGTCTTTTCGTGTCGGTGTGGCGGTGAGGCCATAAATGTATTTTGCATTGGTTGTTTTTAAAATCTGTTCATAGGTGAATGCCGAGGCATGATGACATTCATCGGCAATGACGAGTCCGTAATTTTTGACGCACTCCTTGACTTCACCCTGTCTGCTGAGCGACTGCATGATTGCAATATCGATAATTCCGCTCAGCGCATTTTTACCACCCCCTATTTGTCCGATAACGCTTTTCTTTTTCCTGCGCCCTTTTTTGGGGGGCGTGGTGATCGGCTCCTCCGGCAATGTTTCGTTGACTGTGAGGAATTCTGAAAGCCTTTCCCTCCATTGCGACACCAGGCTGATCTTGTCCACCAAGATCAACGTGTTTATTTTTTTCTCCGCAATTAGTTTGATTGCCACGACTGTTTTGCCAAAGGCTGTTGTGCCTGAAAGGATGCCTATGTCATGCTGGAGCAGATGCCTGAGGGCCAGGGGCTGTTCATCTCTAAGTTGGCCTTTGAATTCCACATCTATCCTGTTGCCACTAAAGGTTTTATTGACTATCCTGACATCGATGCCGAGTGTTTCGAGTTCATCAAGCAATTCCGGCTCGCTTCCTCTGGGCAGGCACAGATAGTCTTTGGTTTCATCTGCGCAAGAGATGACCCGCGGATGCCCGTAGGTAGGCAGACGCATAGCCTGCTGCCGGTAAAACATCGGATTTTTAAAAGATGCGAGACGCTTCAACCGATTGAGTGCCCTTTGGGAGATTCCGGCTTTCGGAACAAACAGCATGTTCGCTTTGACAATTTCGAGATGATCTGGAAAATCGTCTTTTTCTAATATTTTTTTTGGACGCTGGGTTTCCCACGGTTTTCTCTTCTTCGTCCATCTTTAAATTACCCAACTCATTCCCATGGGAAAGTACTGAGATAAGATCTTCTAATTGGTTTTCTGAGATTCTTTGAATCGAGGAAAGGAATCTCCATTGGTCACTATACGATCGAAAATTATCATCGACAAATTCACTGTTTGATTTTTCCCTGGCTGTTTTTTGCAGCGGCAGCGCAATCAGGTTTCCCAAACCGCCCTTGGGCATGGTGTCCTGGCTCGGGAACAACCTGTCATAGGACTGGAATTTTATTTCATGTCGCCTGTCCATTGTACAGGTAAGCAGGGCAGTACCGAATTTCCGTGCAAGAACGGCAGAAATTGGATTTTCAAAGAAAAACCAAGCATGACAACCAACACCGGAACGTGAACGTTCAATCGCCAGGGGGATCTCAAACTCGTTGCAAACATCCCGTACCGCGGATACATCTTTTAGCCAGTCCGCCTCATCGAAATCCATTGCCAGAAAGCAGCATGTTTCATCCGGCAACATGGGATAGATGCCGACGACGGTATTTCCTCTGAGATGATCCTCAATGGCATTTTCATCCAATACGGCATATGCTTTATTTTTGCATTTTGAGCAGGGAATTTTGGGCTTACTGCATACCCCTGGTTGCCATTGATTCAGACATACCGGTGCGTACCCCGATGTTCCTTTATTTTTATTTTCCCATCGCCTTGCGTAGACATCCTTACGACCTTTGAACAGGGACATAAACAGCCGAATTTTCGAAGTTGAATCCGAGGTGCTGTTAATATCTATAAGAGGCTTTATATCATTCGATTCACCATCAGGCACAAATTCCATCTGAATTGCTTGGGTTGTGTTTCGTGGGGCTTGTGCTTCCTGCAATCCGAGTTTGGCTTTCAACCTTCGGTTTTCTCGTGTTAATTGATCTACTTGTTCTAATAGGGAGTTATACTTTTTGAATAATTCCTGATACTCCATGATTATACCCATGGACCTGGAGCAGACCATTTTGAAGGAGGTGATTTGTCCGACATCAGTGCCGATGTAATAGGGCCGATAAAATCCTTCACTTGCTTGACGATCTCTTCAAACTTTTCAGGAATGTGATCTTGTCTGAGTTTTTTCCGAAAAGCATTCCATTGGGTTTGTTTGGTTGAGATGAACTCATCAGAAAAGGCAACTATGTTGACTGGTAAAGAAGTCCCGCGTTGTTCAAGTGTCAACTTTATGGCTTCCGATAGCTGCCTTCCTTCAAAACCAAAATGGCGGGAGAGCAACCAGATGTCATGAAAATCCTTCATCCGACTATTCAATTCACGGTGTTTCAGCATCGCTTCAAATTTCTCAGCAATCAAACTCTCACGGCTGTAACACAGCAACCACGGTGAGGGGAATTCTAACATGGAGGGGATTTCAGTTTTTTCAGGCGCGGGATAAACAACATCACCGAATCCGATATCAATTTGCATATTCAGCGACATTGTATCTATTTTTGCAGGGAACCAGATTCTTACACCTTGATATTCAGCCTCTTCGGCAATCGTCTCAACTTTTATCTGTTCAGCGAAATAAATTAGGCCATCCGGTTCAATCTCAATAGATAATATATCCTCTACAATGGACGTAAGCTGTGAGGTATCATTATTTGTCCTGCCAAGCAGATCAATGTCCATCGTCGGTCTGATTTCGGGAGCCTGCCAAATACGAAGCATCAGGGCCCCTTTAAGAATAAATCGATTTGCATGGTGAGATAGGGAAAGGCGATATAGAAACCGTTCCATGGCATAATATTGAACAAGTTCATGAAAAGGACGGATATCAGCCCTTGATTTATTTAGCAGTTTTTGCCTTACAGATGCCGCGATATTTTTCAGCGGTCTTTTGGTCAAATCGTTGCCTCCAGATAGGGCATCATAATTTTTTTTACGCGGCACACCTCGGAAAACATAAGTAGCTTTTTGAGATCGAATTTTTTTCGCGATTTGTATAGCTTGAGCGCTTCAAGGACAACATCCATTCCAATTTTGTTTCTGAATTTGAAGCAGTCGGCAAGGGTCTTTTCCGGGGTGTAGATTTTTACAGACGCACCATCAATGACATGCCTTTCGATTCCGACGTTGTATGCTTCATTAGAGTAACGATGGACTTGAATTGGAGGATAGTCGATTGACGGTATTCTTGAGTTTCTTGATACGGCCATGTAAACTGAGTGTGGAATCTCGGTTGTGATATTGTGATACGACAAGGCGGAAATAAGACAGATGACGGCATTAGGGTACCGGAGGCTTACGGTAACCAGGTCCGGGTTGGATATCGGAGGCAGTTCCTTCAGCCGGTAAACGCCTCTGCTCACTTGCTCGATAATTCTCTTGTCTCTGAGCGCATACAGCATATAGCGCGTAATACCATGTGCGATGGCCTCGCTCATTCGAAGTTGACCACCATTTCTAAGGAATATCTCTATCGGGTCCTTTTTCATTTATACACAGACAAAATGTTTCCATTTGTTGATAAGTGGATACATTTTGTCTGATCACAGTTTAAAAATCAAGGGAAATATTTGAAATTCATTCTTTTGCCAAGTGGAAAAACCACCCGGGCTATGGGGGAGTACAGGATTACCCTCTGCCTGCAGATGGAACGGTTTCTACCAGAGTAGATATTCGGTAAACATTCGGTAAACCGCTGCAAACCCTTGTGGCTGTAAGGACCAACGTAGGTTCGACTCCCGCCGCCTCCACCATTAACAAAAGACAAACCCGTCTCTCTGGGGTCATTCTCCGGGGTGACGGGTTTTCTTTTTCCCCATGTTTCTAAAGGGTTTGCGCCCGTTTCACATCTTTCCAAAACACCTCTCCGCACCATCGATTCTCCCCATCTTCCAGCCTTTCTTTCTCTGTGTGACCCCTGATTCTCTGTTTTCTCCGGACCAAGTCCGAAGCTCGTCCGGAAAGCTACATCCTTGATTGATATGGGTTTTCGGAATATTGCCGTTTTGGGCGGTTGTCTTAGGTCTTCGTTCGATGCCCCAACCGGACGTATTTTTCGAAATAGCCTTCCTCGCCCATGAAAAGAAGCGGGGTCAACTCCGGTTTCCTGTCACAGCCAAAAGAAAAGCCGACGCTGATGGTCGGCTCTCTGGGGTGGTCTCCGGTCTGGTCGTCAGTCGGTGGCGAAGCCGAACTGGCGGCGCTGCTCGGCCCAGTCTTCGGGGAAGGTCTGGGTCAGCTTGGCCAGCGAGAGCCCGTTGGGTTCCTCGCCGTTGATCAGGGCTTCGACGATGTCGGGGGCCAGAATCGTCAGCTTGAGGATGCGGGCCACATACGAGCCATCGACGTCGAGGGTGTCAGTGCTGGCCTACCGTATTTCAACCCGCATAGCTTCAGAAATACACTTGTCCAACTCGGTCAAGAGGTCTGCAAAACCCCCGAACAGTTCAAGGCGTGGAGCCAGAATCTACTGCATGAGAAAGTTTTGACAACCTTTCTGAGCTATGGCGAAGTCGCATGTCAGCGCCAGGGAGAGATCATACGGGAGTTGGGGACGCCACAATCGGCTATGCAATCAGATGCCAACGAAATCGCCGAGGCAGTTTTTATAAGACTCTGCGAGTCAGGTGCTGGCAAGCTGGGGAAATAATGGACAGATATGGTGGATGCCAGTTCCATTTAATTGAAGTCGTCAAACCAATATAATTAAGTGAGTTAAATTTTCGTATTCCAATAAATACCGTCAAAAACACCGCCGCTCTTCTCCTGCTACCCCCTTAAAAAAGACCAGAAAATGCAGATGACGGGTCCTGACCTATACTTGAATTGACAGAATCGAAAGGTAAAATAACATTGGTTAACTCAGGATTAGCTAAAGATCTTAATCAAACACAGGGATGTATTCCCCATTATCCGAAAACGTTTTTGCGAAGAAATCGGTGGTGTCGATCGCGAAATTTATTGCTTGGAGCACGTCTTCGTCGCCCAAAGGTTTTTGCCGAAACATCGGTAAGGGTTTGAATGAGTCGTCTCTTTCAGGCTTGGTCATGATGCCATCGTGGAGGAACGCGTTCCTTTTTTTTGTTAATTCTTCGAGCGTCGCCATCAAGCCTTCGTAACCAGCTTTTTTCGTCAGTTCCTTGAGCTTTTTTCCGGTGATGTCGGTGATGATACCAAGTTTTTTTTGGTACGTAGTCCTTTCCATCACGGATTCACAGATGTCGCCAGACGTGTATCTGCGCTCCATGAGCCTGTATAGTAACCAGTCTATCATGACCTCGAAGATGGTTTTTGAGAGGACCAGCACCAGTATGGGTTTGTTCGTCTCAGCGGTTTCGATCAGCATCTCGAATAAGTGTTTGAGTTCGCCTGGTGGAAACGACGTCTTAATCGTTTCTTGTCTGCATTTCGGGCAAACAGACCGGTACCTGCCAGGGTTATATTCGTCCGAGACGAGCAGGGATTTGTCCTTGATAACTTGCCCGCAAGACCAGCAGTCTGAGTATTCGGAAATGATTTCGAGGAGGTGGTCGCAGCGATCCCTAATTTCTTCGTTCATTTTTTGTATACGTCACGATGTTTTGTTGATGGTATTAAACGATTTCAATAACGATAAATATAACCTATATGATAACTTATAACAATATGAGACAAATTAAGTTGTTATGGCTATCACTTGAAATAGTTCCGCTGCGTGAACGCTCGTCAAACTTGAAGGTGCCATATTGAAGATCCAAGTTCTGTGTGACTTGCACGTCGAGTTCGGCGACTTCGATTTACCGGATGTCGGCGCCGACTTGGTGATCCTCGCCGGCGACACCCACGTCAAGGACAAGGGGCTGAAGTGGGTCCTTGACCAAGGCTTCAAGGTCCCCGTTATTTATGTTCTCGGGAACCACGAGTTTTACAGGGACAAGTTTCCTGGCCTCATCGATAAGCTGAAGCGCAACGCCGCAGGCACGAACGTCCACGTCCTCGAAAACGATTCCTTTGAGACCTGTGGCTTCCGTTTCTTTGGGTGTACTCTGTGGTCAGACATGGACCTGTTCGGAAACCCGCCTGTTGCCATGGTCGCAGCTGCGGGAGGCATGAACGATTACCAGCTGATCCGGAACAGTAAGACGTATCGGAGGCTGACCCCGAAAGAGACGGTGGCCTGGCACAAACAGTCCGTAAAGAAGCTCAAGGAATTCCTGGAGACCGGAGACCCGGACAGGTCGGTCGTGGTCACGCACAGCTGTCCAAGCATCAAGTCCATCCCTGAACGGTTTCGGGGGCACGCACTCACCCCGGCGTTCGCCTCAAACATGGAAAGCCTCATCCAGGAACACCAACCACGCCTATGGATACACGGCCACACCCACGACAGCTACAACTACAAGATAGGCAAGACCAGGATTATATGCAATCCGAGGGGCTACGTGCCGAGTGCGGACAACGAAGAGTTCGAGGCGGGACTGATAGTGGAATTGTGATGAGGGGGTAGGAAAACACCACGCATAGTTTTTTTGTTCTAATCTATACCTGCAATAGTGGAAGCAGAAAGAAAAATATTACCTCGGCTCAGACTATGATATCAAAACTTTTTAGAAGCCACTCAAAGCTAAGCTATGTTGGAGTCATCCAAAAGAATCTCAACCATTTTTTAACTGTGATATCCAAATGAAAACCAACTAATCATCAAAAAATGGCCAACCACCAGATATAGTAGTCGGCCCATTCAACATTTTTTCCTTTTAATGCAACACCTTAATAGCAGATACATGCAATTGCCTATTGGTAAAGGTTTGTTATGGTTAACTGAAAGTTGAGGGTTAGCAGCAGTAAGGCAATCGAAACCGGCAACGAGCGAATTTATCATTCTCTTTTCAGACTCCTCGCCGGTTCGAGTTTCGGTTTACTCTTTTGGTTTAAAACTGAATTTCTGACCGCCGATGGACGCTTCGTACATTAAGCCTCCCTTGGTGTGCACAAACACGGCCATGCCTTTGTGATAGCTGGCCTTGGCCTGTTTGCCTGTGGCCGGACCGGCGCTGGCACCGGCCGTGGCGCCTTCGGTGCCCGCCTTGGCTTGGACGCCGGCGGTGATTGCAACAGCCGAGGCCGATGCATCGAACTCGAACTCGCCGCCAGTGAATTCATCGTAGGCGCGTTTGTCCTCAAAAAAGATCATCTGGCTGAAGGCCTGACCGCCCAGTTGGAAGCCGATGGTCGCTTTGATCAAGGATGTCTCACCGGTGACCTTCCCGCCACGGTACACCTGGCCTGTACCGTAGGAGCCCCCAATGCCGATGCCGGCTTTGCCGACTGTTGGAAAAACCGCATACCCGTATGCCTTCTTGAAAAAAGGTTGAACGGCTTCGGACTTCTTGTAGATATCGATAGTATCGGTGAACTTGTCGGCCTGAACCGGATTCGATAAAACCATTACCGTCATCACCAGAATCAAACCAATTATTACGCGATAGGTCTTTTTCATTTATCTTCCTTTCATTTGTTTACGATTTGGGTTTGGACTGCTTGAAAGATGATTTATTGTCCTTTCCACTAGGATATCTATTGCAAGGGTTGGTTGATGGCTATGGCCTTCTGCAATGTGTCGGTTGCCCCTCTACCTAGCCGTTTCATCAAGTTGGCTGCGGAATTCACCGTTAAGTCAAGTGGTGTCACCCGATCATCGGATACAACACAGACCGAGCCGGACCAGGGGTCGGGAGACCCGGGCAGGAAAACGACTACCTTGCCGTCCGCCAAACGCTCGATCTCGAAAACGAGCTGCCACGAGTCGTCGAACCGGGTGATGGCCGAGCGAAGCCCCTCGGTCTCCTCGGGAGACAGCCTGCTTTGCGTCTTGGCCTTGAGAAGTTCATAGGCTGGGATTTTATCCAGAACATTCGTTTCCAGAGAGGTGACTAACTTTTTGGCAACGGTTGTCCGGGCAGCCAAACCGGCGACAAAACAGATGGCGATCAAGATGGCCACGGCCAAAATATGAACCGCGGCAAAACCACCTGCCGAATCGACGAACAAGCGCTCAGCCAGGGGAGCGGCGATCAGGCTGGATAGCTTCAGAGCCTTGCCGATGATGGCCACGAAAATGACGATGGGCACCAGGAACAGGATCCCGCCAAGAATTGTTGTTTTAATCAATCGCGTCATGATTGCACACCTCCAGGTAGCTTGTTGATTTCGGATTGGCCTATTCAAAAAACGTCTGTTGGATACGCGGCACATACGGCAGCCCAGCCAATCGCCAAAGAACTTCTGCAAAGTTCTGCTGATGGGTGGATCCAACACATAATATCTCGTGGTCTGCGCAGCCGATGCGTCCCGGCGATGCGGAGAAAAATCGGATGGAGGAATCGATACCCTGCACCTCACCCCTTTTTTCGGCACTATTCGGAATGCAGAATTCGTAGGACAGCGCCCGTTTCCCGCCCGGTGGCCCCCAAAGGCCCTCTTCATCCAGCGCGGATATGTCGAAAGCGATCTTTTTCCTGACCGATTCTGCTAAACCCGCCGAAGGGGATATGGTCCTACATGATGCTTCGGGCCTCACCCGCACCAAATGGGTGGTCAGAAATGCGCCATCGTAATCGGCACCGAATCCATGGAGCGGCGGGTCAACCTGTCTGCCGGCAAGCACCATGAAAACGGGGCGATATCGTTTTGGATCCGGAACCACCTGATGATAGGCTGATAGGATCGCCTGCAGGGCCGGTGCCGGCCCCATCAGCCACAATTCGGTCTGTTTGCCGCAGGGTCTGAAGGACCGCACTTCGTGGCCGATGATCACCAAGCCATGGATTATCTGGTCCAGTTCATCAGTCGACGCCGTTGCCGATAATTGCCCGTTTTGCAAACATCAAGGAAATGGTCCGGTCGACAGACGGCCTTGTGCTGAATGGTTCATTCGGACGACGGTCGGCATAGGTGGCCACGATCATTCGATCGCGGATGGCAAGGTCCTTCGGTGTAATGCGGTCACCCAGCAGGAAGGTGTTGATTCCCTGGTATCGACCATTGGAATGGATCGCGGCGGTCACGTAAAAAAACATTCCGCTGCCACCGGGATTGTAGATCAATAACAATGCGGCATCATCATCCCCGTCGCCGTCCAGGTCCCCAAAAACGGGCCGCTTCCAGACAGCCGTAAGAATCATGATGGCCGAGCCCGGTGCTGCTGGGCGTTCGTTGCGGCCGTCCACCAGGGCAACCGGCTCGTCCTCGATCCAATACGTTGCATGCAATGGGTCGGACGCCGTCGGATCCACATGATCAGTGGCGGTGCCTGCACTGGCCAGGGGGCCGGCAGCGGCGCCCTTAAGGAGTATGAAGGCGGCAAGTATTGGGAAATATCGCTTCATCATTTTTAGTTGTCATTCCAATCGCTTGTTTCAAACTGCAGCGGCTTATTCGCAGGCCCCCTCACGATACCCGGTCACCGCTGGATCCGAGCAGGCGTTGCATCCATTGGAATAGGTTTTAAGACTGCCATCCTGCAGCATCGCGCAAACCGGTCGGTAGTCTTGCGTGCAGATCTGCGGTCTAGGTTCCGTGCAGGTCATCATCGATTGCATACTGCCAGCGTTGGTGTGTATCGGTTGGTTTGAAACGCGTTCCGCATTCGCTTCACCTTCAGCGTTGGCGGTCACCATGTTGCTGCAGGCAACGGCTTGCAAAGGCAATATTGGGAATAGAAAGAGGCAGAGCACTGTCATTAGTGTGAATCTTAGCATACTAACACCTGCTGTTCAGACAAGACAATTCAGACGACACTTTTAATTAACGCCATATGGCAAAGCTACGAACCTCGGTTGGTTGGTCAATCCCCCGAAAAGTTGTAATTTAGTTGTAGCGAAAAAGCGAAGGTCATTGGGTTGCTGGAATAGACAGTGACAACAATTGGTAGCGTTAGGGTTCTCGGGTGGGAATAATCATGGCCGTTTTTTCAGTGCAGCGATTACAGCGGACGTTTCTGTCCGATTCTCCACAGAAAGCGTTTTTCAAATGTCCCCCAAGATCGATGCAGAAATATTCATGACATTGCGATTTTTTCCTAAGTTGTATATGCTGTTTTGTAGATATCCTACCCCCAGTCGAGTTACATGCAGAATTGAAAATCTGGACAATCTAAATAGGCTGGAATCGGCATGGCCGCAACTGATCTTGGCGTCTCGTTACTGCGCACAAAAATACATCGGCCGGCGGTGGATGACGATCATATTCATCGGCCGTCTCTATTGGCGCGTCTCGATCGTCACCCCTATCGACCGTTGACGCTGATTTCTGCGCCTGCCGGTTATGGCAAGAGTACGCTGGCAAGTTGCTGGCTTGCATCTACTGATCTAACCGGCGCGTGGGTCTCCCTGGACGAAAACGACAACGATCCACGATTTTTTCTGGCCTATTTTGTGGCCGCGGTCCAGTCTATCTTCCCCAACAGCCTTCAGGCAACGCAGACCTTGCTCAATGCCCCTACTTTACCTCCGGTGTCCGCCTTGGCACCAAGCCTGATTAACGAGTTGGATGCAATCGATGCCGCCTTCATTCTGGTTTTGGATGACTACCATGTGATTAAAGAAAAGGTCGTCCATGACCTGCTCTCCCAGCTTCTTAAACATCCTCCCGCACCCATGCACCTGGTATTGGTATCACGCTATGAGCCGCCGCTGTCCATCCCTTTGTTTCGAGCGCAACGTCAGATGACCGAGATCCGGGCCAGGGATTTGCGGTTTTCGCGCCGCGAAACCATCGCCTATCTCCAACAAGCATTGGGGGTGGCGGTCAGCGAGGACACGGCCAAAAATCTCGAAGAGAAAACCGAGGGCTGGATCACCGGCATTCACCTGGCCGTTCTTTCCCTGCGCCAGCTTGGCGAAGCTGACCAGTGCGTGTCCAATCTCACAGGCAACAACCAGCAAGATGCGATAAGCCAGTGTGTGGCTCAACTCCCGGAAAACAACCGCTTCATCATGGATTATTTCATTGCCGAAATTTTTTCCAGGCAGCCCGAACACGTGAAAGACATGCTGCTCAGGACAGCCATCCTGAAGCAGTTCGATGCCGGTCTATGTGAGGCCATGTGCGCGGGCAGCCGCGAAAGAGAGTTCCCGAAGATGTCCGGCCGGGAATTCATCAACTGGCTGAACCGATCCAACCTTTTCGTAATCGCCCTGGACAATGAGGGGCGGTGGTTTCGCTACCACCATCTGTTCCAGCAGCTTCTGGCCCGATTGTTAAAAAGAGAATTCAGCGAGGCGTATATCGCCGCGTTGCACCAAAACGCCAGTGCCTGGCTCGAGCGTCATGAAAGGGTGAGCGACGCCATCGACCATGCGTTGGCATCGGGAGATGTCACGGCAGCCTCGCAAGTGCTCGAGCGGCACCGGCACACGGTGTTGAACAATGACAATTGGCCGCTCTTGGAAAAATGGATTGCCCGATTTCCAGAGGACTGCCAGCAGAACCAACCGGCGATTCTGATTGCAAAAGCATGGTTGGCGAATTTCCGCGGGGCCATCTGGGGTATTCCGCCAATCCTGGAAAGACTCGATTTTTTGAGGCAGAATGAAGCGCTGGACCCGTCTCTGGAGGGCGAGGTCGAGTTCTTCAAGGCAGTGGTGCTGTTCTGGAACGGCCGTATCGGGGAGAGCCTGGATCGCGTCCAGCGCGCCCTGTGCAGCATCGACAAGCACCGCACCGGTGCGCAAAATGAGATGGACATTTATTTTGCCACCGCCAGTCAAATGCTCGGGCGCGGCCAATCAGTAATCCCAAAATATCAGCAGGAAATTTACCAACAAGCCAAGGACGGCCCGCGCAAGGCGAGGTTGATCGGCTGCCTGGTCTTTGTTTACCTGCTGTCTGGAGATTTGGCTGAAGCGCTGCCGTGGGTCAGGACGCTGCGTGATATGGGAACGCATACCCAAAACCAGTACGTAACCGCATGGGGCGAGTATTTGCTGGGCTACATTCATTACCAAAGGAATGATCTGAAAACAGCTGTTCGTCATTTCTCCAAAGCGATTGAGTGGCGATTCTTTATGGATTTGAATTCGCCCATCGACAACTATGCCGGTCTGGCCTTGGCCTACCAGGCAATGCAACATCCCAGGGAGGCGAACGAGACGATTGGCCATATGATGGAATTCACGCAGCAGTCCACGAGCATCGACCTCACGAACCTGGCCTTAGCGGTCAAGGCTGAGGTGATGCTATCCCGGGGTGACCCGGCATCAGCGGCACAGCAGTTTGGCGGCCTGCATGGACCCATTGACAACAGCCCGATGCTTTTCTGGATTGTGGAGCCGAGGATCACCCGGTTCAGGACCCTCCTGGCCCAGGCATCAACAGAGATCCAGCATAAAATCGATGAACACCTCGACGGTCTCCTGCAGTTGGCTCAGGCGACGCACAACATCCCGCAAACGATCGCGATGCTAAACCTACAGGCCATGGCATGTAAGCAATGGAACGATACCCGTCTGGCCGTGACACTTTTAAAACAATCCTTGACGCTTGCCCAACCCGGAGGCTGGGTCAGGCCCTTTGTGGTACCGGGCCCGGAGATGCGCAGCCTGTTCGATTGCCTCGATCGCAATGATGAATTTAACGGAAGCTATATCGACGCTGTCATCACCGCCCTCGATGACGAAAAAAAAGGTCTATCCGGCACGGTGTCCACTGCGCAGACGCCCTCATCCCTTGCTTCCGCAGAGTATAACCCGGCAGCACCCTTGACCCAGCGAGAGATTGACATCCTTGACCTGTTGAAAGGACGGCTCAGCAACCAGGAAATCGCCGACACCTTATTCATCTCTCCTGAAACGGTAAAACGGCACCTGTACAACATCTACAAAAAGCTCTCCGTCAAAAACCGGCGCGAGGCATCTGCAAAAATAGCCGCATTGAATATCCTGCCCTGAAAATCAGCCGATATATCCCCCATCCATCTACAACTAAATTACAACTTTTCG
>CAVQUU010000037.1:0-123382 GCA_963716825.1 uncultured delta proteobacterium | reverse complement strand
GGTATCGGCAACCCACGTACAGCAAGATAGTTTAACAGCCTGAGGCCAAGCTGAAACAGGCTCAGGTCGCACCGGTCAGCTCGGTGTATGTGTTTGTACAAACCGGTCTCCAATGCCAAGATACCAAAAAAAAATGATCCATAAATATGCCAGACAACTGGCATACATCAGCCGGGTTAGCCGCTGCGGACAAGACAGATGACTCTTGTCGATGTTGAAACCCCGGCTTTTCTGATCACTGAAAAAAGTTTCAATCGTAAAGCGCATCGAATAATAGTCGCACGCTTTCGACGCGGATAAAAAATTGGTCACTAAGAATATGGGCTCTTTCTGGTCCTCACCCCACCAGGCAACCGCGGTGACAGGTCCGTATTTTTTGTGGGTTATTTGGCAGTTTTGCAACCCCTTGCAATGGCCTTTTGGCAGCATGGCGGCAAGCATTTCGATCTGAAAAGGTTCATCATCTGCGTATATGGTGATATTGGATGAAGTTCTGGATACATATTTCCATCCAAATCCGGCCAATGTCTGCTGGAGCGTGGTGCCATCAAACTCCCCATCGCCCAAAAAGATCACCTGTTGGGTGGATTCGGGAATCAACGGGCGCAGCTTATTGACCAACTCAACATGCGTCTCTTCGGGCAGATGGCCCTTTTTACCTTTAACAACGCTGAAGACCAGCGGTAAAGCGCGGCGCTTGTAAATCAAACTGATCATCAAACAAATACAACCTCGGCCGACAAGACTGCCGTCAATGGCCAAGACCATTTCTTCGAGACCGAGATTGATCAACACACTTTGAATAAACGGTAGAAAGTAGGTTTGCTCAATTACGCTCTCATTAATAATCAGTCGTTTGAAGCGCTTTTCGGTGCTGGGCAGTTTAATTTCCTCAGGCACGTTGGTCGCAATTTGAGGCAACTGTGTTTCTTTGCCGATAATGATGCCTGTAATCATGGCCGTCAGGGTGTTCATGTTTCTGTGAAGATTGCCCTTCAGCTCGTCAGGATAAAGGCATTTGACAAATTCTTTGACTTTTCTATAGGTAGTTCTGCAGTCGCTCATAAGGCCTCCATTTTGTTATGAGATAATCTTGGAAGCCTAATATAGAAAATGTCAAAGGAAATGTCCAGAGTTATTATTTGAAATTATATTCAGTGGTTACGGTTTTTTAAAAAACTGTACGGTAGTGAAGTCAAAAAGAGTAATACTCAAAATCTGTAAAATTGTGTAGAGGCTCTGTTCAAGCTTCAAGCGCTTCTTCATGATGGCAACCAGCACATAGACGGAGATAGCAATCCAGATCTGAGTTTTAACGGCGGTTTCAGAAATACCAAAAAATTTCTTTATCCGCAGATGCTGCTTGATCCATTTAAAGAACAGTTCCACTTGCCATCGGCACTTGTACAAATCTGCTACGGTTCGAGCCTCTAATGAAAAATTGTTGGTTAAAAATGTCAGACGTTTTCCGGTTTCTTTGTCATAGTACTTTATCCGCCTGAGTTTTTCCGGATAGGCATTTGCCGATTTTGCTATGACTGGCCGTACGGTCTGGTCACAAATGATGCCGGTAGACTTATCCACTGGTGCTGAGTACAGCCGACGCAGTTTCGTATTCGTTTTGGTTCTCAAGATGAAGAAGGCTAAACCACGGTGCAGTCTATAAAGTCTTTCGAAATCGAGATAGGCGCGATCCATAACATAAATTGAACCAGGCTCTGGAAACAGTTCATCAAGAATGTTGACATCATGGACCTTGGCATCGGTTATGGATACAAACGAAGGGATATTTCCCCTCAGATCAAGCAGTGTATGGACCTTTATCCCGCTTTTCGTTGATCGAAACCGCGCCCATGGGAAAACCGAACGGCACAGATCAATTGTGGATGCATCCAGTGCGTAAACCGTTTCATCAAGTTGGAGACCAAAGTCATCATCAGCATAAAGTTTTCGGGCCTGTCCGATCAGTACCTGTGCAAAGTCACAGTAAATACGCCAATCACGCTTTTCGTTGGCATCGGCAAGTGTGCTTTTGGCAACTTTAGACTGAATGCCCACGTGGTGAAGCTTGTTTTGCATGGCACGTAAACATAACACCGTATCGCGGAGGCTCTCACGATAGGTCAGCTGAGCAAAGGCCATACAAAGAAACTGTTCATAGCATGTCAAAGAACGAATTCGGTAATTGCCGTTATATCGGTTAACGCATGTACGAAAACTCTTTCTGGGTAGAAAATCTAACAGCTGAGAAAAAACAATTCGCCCTTGATGCATCGCCGTCTCCCTTCGTTAATATGTGCTGTGAAGGGATCTATAGAGCAATTTGGGCAAATTCAAAAGGTTGCCCATGCAAAATTGGCAATATTTAGTATTTATTTCAAAGAGCTATAACGTTTTATGACAATCTAAACCGGACACTAGTGAAGCCAGATATTAAAGTTGTAACTTCAAATATTGTTAGATTGAGCATCAAGGTTAAAATATAATTACATAAATTCTGAAAACTGCATTGTTCATCAAAACGGTTAAAGGAAATGATGTTACAATGAATAGTCATGAATACGACGAGATCTTTGAAAATTTGGAAGACATTACACCCAAGCGCTCTAAGCGCACCAAATTTAGAGATTTCAACGATAAAGACGATACAACTGCGAAACGGGACAAGCGTTCCAGTAGACGTTCACATCGCCAGCAAACAAACAAAGATGGTTTGTGGCCTGATAACGACGATTAGGCAAACGATACGACCTTCATCCCAGCGCTTGACAGTGGGTTATCATGCCAAGATTATTCTCAATTAATTGTAATTTTTATTACACTGTTTTGAGAGCATGGCATTATGTGTTTAGGTGGTTACCACGATACGTGAAATCTATTTAATCCATTCCCAACCGTTGTTGGTTAAAAAAAGGCCAACTCCGAATAGAGGCTGGCCATAATAGCATTGATCCATCAATTAAAACAGGTCCATTTCATAGTATTCTTCGTGAAAAGTTGTTGAAGTCTCAACTTTAGCAAATTGAATTGGGGATTCTTTTAACGAAGGTTCACTGTGGGTGTTGTCAGCCTGCTGTGTTTGCTGGCTATTATCATCATTGACCACTATGACAGTAACTAAGGCAGCAGCCGAGACAGCCCATATCACAGGCAAAGCAACCAGTAAGGCAGCCGCATCAGCATCAATCGGTGCGGCCATCGAAATGCAAAGTACTGTCACGAGCACAATAGCAACAGTGTGTTTATTCATGGCGCACTCCTTTCTTCGTCTATCAAAGGTGGGTTGAATTAAGAAAGGCCGATAGCGAATATACATACCACATTGTGGCATTTGATCAAGCTAAAAAAGTTGTGCGCTCACAAACTGATATCTCTCCAACAAACCTCTATCAACCCCCACGGACATCTACCGTCTCTATAACCTGACACTGAATTAATAATTTGGATATCAGAAAGACCCTTCGAATATCAGCCCCAACCCTATGATTACCATCCGGTAATCTGTGTGTAAGAATATGGGTAATGGCGGCCTGCCAAAAACAGCTTAGAGCCCGAGCCGTGTGATGAGAAACTTATAATTACCTAATTTTTAGATGGCTTTGGACCAGCAATGGCTCCCGGCCAACCTGTAATTTGACAATCTTGCGATTTTCATGGGTCTGGTAAGCCGTTGGTTTTGGGAAACCACAAGGGCAGATCGGTATTGGTTTTTTATTTTTGACTAAAGGTGTCATGAATTGAATCTGGTAGGTTTATCTTGAACTGACAGACACCGCCACAAAATCGATATCTGCCAGATCAAGTCTGAATTACTACATCAGAAAATATTACCTGACAAGAATGACATGACCACTTCTATCATCTTTCTACTGCGTTTGCCATGGCAGGGACATCTCCTCACCTTCAGGAGTGAAAACTCTGGCTGGGGTAGATGAAAATGCTGCGATCAAGAACATTTCCTCATTTCCACTATTGACGATCTGGTGAACAACTTCGGGAGCAATGATAAGAGTGGTGTTTGGACCGAACTCTGTATTTTTGCCCTCAATGGATGCCCTTCCTGAGCCTCGCAAAACGACAACTACTTCCTCGCAGTCGTGGTAATGAACAGGTGTCTCGCCACGGGGCTCGATAGTTTGCATCCAGACTTCCGTTCCCTTGAGACCGTCTTTATGGCCTGCCAAAGTCTGATGCACCAAACCAGGTAAGGTAAACTGTTGTATCGTTGAATTATCTATAAGCGCCATTTACATCGCTCCTTATTGCAAAAAAATTGAGATTTAAAGCCACATGACATTATTTGCTTATGTCAGATATTTTCGATATCGGAATCTTAAATTCCTCAATACAGGATAAAATCGAAGGAGCAGTTGTCAATAAAAAATACCGCCATTTGGAGTTCGATGGCTTGGCAGGGGCTAAACGGCTTGCCATCGCCCCAAGCATCAGGATCAGCGCTTGAAGTACATGTGTGTGATGGGTACCTGAAAATAGGCAGACCTCAAAGGGTGTGTAATTTCTATAACTACATCTACCAAACCCCTCATACATTTACCTGCTATGTATCTTGATGCTGATTAATAGATGGGGTCATATTTCTGTCAGGATTGATTGGTAGGGTGCTATCGGTAAGTGGGGGCTCTTTGAGGTTATCGCCACAATTCAAAACGGCCTGGTTCTTTTGATGAGTTGGTATCTGGGTTCGTAACGCCTGATCTGTGCGGCGCGGTCCTTTGCGTTCGCACCAGTGAATTGTTCGGCCAAGCGGATGCTTCGTATAATATCCCCCATTTTGTAGGTTTGCGGCATCCCTCCAAATCCGCTGAACCGAACGGCAGCCTGTTGGCGTTATCATAATTTATTTAAAGCGCAAACTCTGGAAAATCGGTTCGATAGGGCGAGTACCTTTCCACGGATGCGCGCATACAAAAACCGCTTTGCCGTTCTTATACGCGGTCACCAGGATAGTATTTATCGGAAGGGAATTTTTCCACAACCATGTGATCTCGGTTCGATATGCACTGGTACCGTCTTTAAGCGAGATTTTTTTGTTCGAGATGACCTCGATGTTTGAACCAACCGTTTCAAGGTTTTTAGCGTAAATTTTCGGTCCGAAGGCGTCGAGTTTGATACCCGGTGGGATATCGACGATTGATGCGGAAAAATCGATATCATCAGGAGTTTTCATCTTCATTACCTGCCCGGGGATATTGATCTGCGCTTTTTTGCTGTAAGATGGATACTCAAACTGAAAAGCTGGCGATGCTGTCCGCAAGAACAATCCATCTTTTGCCAGACCCTCGTTTTCTGACGCCCAGGTAATTCCAGCTATGGGTTCCGTGGGTTCCTGGGCAACGTTTTTGACTATCGCATCAAGCCGAATATTATCGGCCGTTTTTTGGGGCAATGCATCATCTGACGTTGCGGCTGGGATTATGAAAGCGTCGAGCAATTTCTTTGGGATTAAACTTTCTGAACCGGTCAAATTGCCTGTAAAGACGACCACCATATCTTTTTCCGGAATGACAAAAATACGCTGGCCTTTGTATCCGACGGCCATAAAATATCCTGCCGAATCGACCCACCATTGGTACCCATAATAATCAAATAAAGTGGCATCGATATGCCGGCGCGTAGATGCCGCCACCCACGTCGAAGGCACGATCTGCCTGCCGCCCCAGCGTCCCTTATTCAGATACAGCCATCCAAAACGTGCCATGTCATGGGGTTTGAGTTGCATCTTACCCCATCCCACGGTGACTCCTTGAGGGCTGGTTGGCCAGATTACGTCCTCGATACCAAGCGGTTCAAATAAATATTTTACGGCAAAGTCCAACGTTTTCATTTTAGTGGCGTTCTGGACAATAACGGAAAGCAGGTAGGAGAGTCCGTTGCAGTATTCAAACTTCCTGCCTGGAGGCGCAACCATCGGAAGATCGAGGATATATTGCGCCCAATCAGAACTGGCGCCCATATCGTACAATCCTGCCCAGCCATACAGATAAGAATCTTTACAATCTAAACCCGAAGCCATCATCAATACGTCTTCAAGTGTAATCGATTTTTTTAGATCGTCCATGCCCGCTGCCAGGTTCGGGAAAAAATCCGTGATGGGTTGGTTTACACTTTGGATGTATCCTTTATCGATAGCAATTCCAATCAACGCGGACATGATGCTTTTTGTACATGAATAAATTGGATGCCGTATTTCTGAGGATAATGGCCAAAAATAAGAATCCAAGACAATCTTGCCGTTGCGCACAATCAACACACTGTGAATCTGGAAACTGTATTCTGATATGTGCTGAACCATCTCGACAAACAGACGGGACTGAATACCTTGCTGCTCAGGGGTGGAAATTGTCCACTCCTCTGCAGGGTATATAGCGACCGACGCTATAGCGTATGATTGAAAAAAAAATGGCGCCAAAACGGCAAGAAGCAGGAATGTCAGATACACTCTTTTGGAGAGTAATTTCATCATGACTTTATAAATTAAAGATACCATCATGCTTGGATGTTCGGTCAAGTAAATTTCGCCTACAAACACCTACCGATATGCCTGGTTTGGATCCACTGTCCTTTAGTTTCCATCCAGTATCAGTGCACGGTTTCTTCGGGATGTCCGGTGCAGACGACTGCACTTAGGTCGCCCAGATGGTAAGCGTAACCGTATCCCCAACGGCAGAATTTATGCTGGTTTCGTTCAATGTTCTTTATTTTTGCTGAGAGATTGCCTCCACCCTTACCAAATTTCTCCGATTTACCAACATATAAAGGGATCACCAATTGGCCTCTGACCTTGTACATCAGATAAATAAGACCTTCATAACCGTCCTGTCCGTCAGCATAATCATGAATGACCTTTTGGACTTCTGAGACAATCAATTCATCCATCTGCATGGAGCGTTGAAGGAATCTACGTCCAGCACCACGACCAATCCTTGATATTGAAACGACTCCGTTTTCGGCGTGGAAAAGAGGGACTCCTTTTTCACGAATGCGGAACCTTTTACAGAAATCAAACCACAGCTTCAACTTATATGAAGGCATCTTAGTATGACCTCTTTCCCGGTATCACAAACCTGACACCACCTCTGGGGCTTTGGCTTTAAGGCTATTCGTTTAGATGGGCATCTCGAGCTTTATCCCCCACCTACCAAATTGTCAAGGAATACCAAACCCTTGACACAACAAGGGATTGGTGCGATCAATAATATATTCCCACCTACCACACCACCACCCACTTACCGAAGGAGACAGTTACCATGAAAGTTGTCATTTATCTGCTTGGTTTTGCATGCATCGCCTATTGCACCTATTTTAACCTCTATACACGCCACGCTGCGAACGCACTTAAAAGTATGTTCCAGACCTATCAACTTAAATATCTAGCAGCTATTCCAGCTGTGGTCGCGGTACTATTTTTAATTTCAGCTCCAGCGGCCGAGTGCCCTTGGCCTTTCTGGATAGTCGGCATACTGGCTGCTATTGAAGCAATAGTTGCCTTTTTTAACCCACAGAAAATCTATAGCAGAATGCTTGATTTGTTATTTGAGAACGTATCGGATCAGGCATATAAGTTTTTTGGTATCATTGGTGTTATCTTTGGAACTCTGATTCTAACCTTGGTTAAATAGATCGAAGATCCATCCATGGCACTGACGAAGAAGGGCATCGTTGAGCAGGTATACAATGAACTCGGATTCCCAAGACACCAATCCGTTGAGATCGTGGAATCCCTACTTGAGATCATCAAAGTAACACTGGAGACTGGTGATGATTTATTGGTCAGTGGGTTCGGTAAGTTCTGTGTGAAGGAAAAGAACGGAACGGAAGGGCCGGAATCCAGCCACGGGTGAAGATATGATGTTGAAGCCTCGTCGGATTGTGACATTCAGCTGCTCCGGTAAGTTGAGGGAAAAGGTAAATGCTGGTAACAAAATAAGGAAAAATTGATATGTCAGCTTCTGAAGAATCAAAATGCCTCAAAGTTGGTATTGCACAAATTTCTCCTGTATGGCTCAACCGTGAAAAAACGCTTGATAAAATAATTCGAAATGTGAACTCGGCTGCTCAAAAGGGTTGTGAATTGGTTGTCTTCGGCGAAGCCTTATTGCCCGGTTATCCATTTCTGGATTGAACTCACTGACGGTGCACACTTCAATTCCCCCGTACAGAAGGAAATTCATGCCCACTATGTGCAAAACGCTATTCAAATAGAAGCCGGTCATCTCAACCGTTTGTGTGAATCAGTGGCTCAGCAGAGAATCGCAGTGGTATTGGGTTGCATTGAGCGAGCTTCGGATCGTGGAGGGCATAGTATATATGCATCACTCATATACATTGACCCAGGCGGAATTATTCGTTCAGTTCATCGCAAGCTTATGCCCACATACGAGGAACGTTTAACCTGGTCGCCAGGCGATGGCCATGGACTAAGGGTGCACAGCATTGGACCATTTACGTATGGGTGGGCTGAATTGTTGGGAAAACTGGATGCCTCTTGCACGAGCGGCACTTTATGGTCAGGGAGAGGATTTACACGTCGCCATTTGGCCTGGTGGTATACACAATACAAGTCAAATCACTCGGTTCATTGCCATGGAGGCCCGCTCGTATGTAATTTCAGCATCTGGCTTCATGCGGAAGACCGATTTTCCGCCGGATACGCCTCATCTGGAAACTATCCTTAAAGAATGTCCCGACACTTTGGCTAACGGTGGGTCTTGCATCGTCGGGCCTGATGGAGAATGGATAGTGGAGCCGGTAGTCGACAAAGAAACATTAATCGTGGCAGAGCTTGATTATTTATCTGTACTGAAAGAGCGGCAGAATTTTGACCCTGCAGGGCACTATGCCCGGCCCGATGTAACAAAACTGACAGTAAACCGGCAACGACAGACTACCCTCAATTTAGTTGACTGAAATATACAGTGGCCCGGTTTCCAAAAAGGTCAATTCATTAAAGGTTTTCCTATTCATCCACGGTGGTGCCTGGTTTCTTAATGCCGGGTTGTCAGGAACAACAGAGGCTGTACTCATCGCCGCTCGAATGAAAATACCGGTTATTTCGATTGATTACCGGATGCCGCCTAAATATCCGGCTCCGGCTGCTACCGATGATGTGAGTGCCGTGTGGAAGGAATTGTTAAAGAAGACCTCCCCCGCATCCGTAATCATGGGTGGGACCTCTGCAGGCGGAAACATTGCAATGTCCTCGGTTCAGCGTTTCAAAGACCTTGGCCTGCCAGTCCCGGGTGCGTTGTATATCGGTACGCCCGCAGTGGATGTCGACATGACCGGTGACAGCCGTTTCATTAACGAAGGCATCGATCGTCTTCTTGTTACCTGGAAGCCTCTTCCACAGGATGCAGGGGCCATGTACGCTGGTGAGCTGGGGAAAAAGCATCCATATGTATCACCGATTTATGGTGATTTTACCGGTTTTCCTCCTTCGTACATAATCGCAGGTACACGAGATCTCATGCTAAGTGATGCTGTGCGTGCGCATCGCGCCCTGCGACGGGTGGGTGTAGAGGCAGAGCTCCACATCTACGAGGGCTTTTCCCATGGCGACTATTTGGTGATTTGGAATGCGCCGGAATCAGAGGAACATTTCGAAGAACTTAATCGATTTGCTCTCAAGAATCTGTCCTACCCACTGCCGTTGAAATCTGACCTTCCTGACGATTCGGAAAAACTCGAAATACCGAAGTCAACGATTTACTAATAAGTTGGGTTTAGCTAACAAGGCCAATCCAACGTTTGCAGTAACCTCGCCAATGATTTGCCCCATTATCGAGTTCAACACAAGAAGAAGAGGAGTATCATAATGCGAATTACCAAATACTATTTATTCACCTGCGTTACGCTACTAATCGTCTTTGCTGTATCCCAGAGTGCGGCCATCGCTCAGGTAGGCGATAGCAAGATTTTACCTGCAAAATCGTGTGCCTACATGGATGCTCCGGTCACACTGGAAAAAGCGCCAAACGGCGCAATTGCCAACAAGATGCTACTTGACCGCGTTGACGAAGTTGTGTGGTCGAAGCCAACCATTGAGCAGCCGGCAAAAGGCATCTGGACGCTTGGTGGCTTTCCCTGCCCGATGTAACGCGGACATCACGGTGGACTGTTACATGGGTGACGACATCGATGACACGGTCAAGGAGCTGGTCGCTAAGGGGAACAGCCATATACAGAGTCAAGCGGTGAGCAAGCTGGTGAAGAAATGGACACGGGCAATTAACCTGCGGGGCAACTACGGTTGTCACACCCTACGCAAGACGTTTGGGCACCCGGACAAGACGCATGTAGGGGATTGTTCGGTGCCAGGTCAGGGCTTCGAGTTTTTGGGTTATCGATTCGAAGCCGGAAAACGATGGATCCGTGAGAAAAGCATGAAATCCTTGCGGGATCGCATTCGTACCAAGACCAAACGTACCTGTGGGAAGAGCATTCACCAGGTCATCGAAAGCTAGAATCCCATGCTGGTCGGATGGTTTGGTTACTTCAAACATGCGCATCCCTATGTTTTCAAATCGGCTGACGGGCTTATCCGCCGCCGGTTACGAGCCATATTACGGAAACAGCAAAAGCATCCTGGTATGGGCCGTTGCCATGCGGATCAAAACGTTGGCCGAATGCTTTCTTCGCTAAGCACGGACTTTTCACCATGACCGAAGCCCATGCTCTGGCGTGTCAATCACGATGTTGAAACCACCGACTGGAGAGCCGTGTGCGGGAGAACCGCACGCACGGTTCGGAGGGCGGGGAGGGCGAAAGCCCTTCCCGACCCCTATCGAATCCCCATCCCATATTAGGGCAAGGATAGATATGGGTGATGGGCTATCAATTCTTCCGTTCGCTTATTAATAGGAACTAGTGTACACTGATGGTTAATGTTAACTATCCTTATAATGTGGTGCAACACACCCAAAAGAAGATGCCCATGCGCAATACGCCTGCCACCTCCAACCTTTATATTCCCGATCCAGACATCGGAGGATTGGCTGAATCTATCCGGTCGCTGTATGCTGCAATTTTAACTCGCGCTGTCAAAGATATTTTTAAACCGACCCATAGTGACCATGAAATTTACAAATCCCAAGCCCAATATTGGATAGCAATAAACGATTCTGAATCCATCACGAGCTTCATTAATATCTGTAATCATTTAGATATCGATGTGGATAACACTCGTCACATTATTAATGTCGAATTAAGCAGGATAGAGCGCGGCCTACCTCATCGTATAAAATTTAGTACGAGCAATTCCTAAATGCGGACTGGAAGTGACAGCTGATAGTCGGCTCGACCACATCTCATCTACCTATCACCGGAATCACCCTCATGAATATCATCCACCGGTTGCTTCAGTACACGTTCGTTGGGACAATGACTGCTGTAATGTCAATGCGGATGCCTATTACCCTTGGCTGCCGAATCAAACATCAGGTGAGGTGGATCAACTGGATCAAATTGGGAAAGAATGCAACCATCCGCAACCGATCCGCAACCAAAAGAAAAAAGGGCTCAGCTAAAAATAGCTAAACCCTTTATTTCATTGGTGCCGAGGGACAGAATCGAACTGCCGACACGGGGATTTTCAGTCCCCTGCTCTACCGACTGAGCTACCTCGGCGGGGCTCCTGAAAAGGCAGGCTGCCGTTTCAAGAAAGACCGCATATAAACCCTTTTGCAAAAGTAAGTCAAGGGCTTTTTTGTCCTTAACGGGTCAATACCGGGCGGCTTCGTCCGACCTGCCGGAGACCCTCAGCGTCGGCCAGACAGGTCTTCCAGCGGCTACGGTCCCATGAGGCCGCAGCCGCTTTTGGGAGGAACCCGACTGAACCTTGCGATGCGGTCGGGCAGGGGAGGCGTCCGTCACTTCTCCGATGTTGGTGGCCGAATCTCTGCTTTCGGACTGACGTTGTCGGTCGGGATCAAATGGGTTTAATCGGCTTTTCCGAACTCGGTTTCGATGGTGTCGAGCACTTCATCGGACATTTTGTAAGCGTGCTCTTCTCCAGGAAATACACCGGTTCTCACTTCTTCTGCATATCTGGCAAAGGTCTCTTTCATCAGGCCGTTGAAGTTCTGATATTTCTTGGCAAAGCTGGGCGTGAACGCATCGAACATGCCCAGCACATCCGGGGTGACCAGCAACTGGCCGGAGCATCCGGGGCCGCCACCGATGCTGATGGTGGGAATGCGCAGTTTTTGGGTGACATAAGTGGACAGCTTAGCCGGAACCGCCTCAAAAATGATGGCGAAGGCACCGGCCTCCTGAAGGGCCAAGGCTTCGCGAACCACCTTGCGTGCAGTTTCGACGGATTTCCCCTGAACCTTGAGTCCGCCCAGTGCGCCCACGGCCTGGGGATGCAGCCCGACGTGGCCCACAACGGCAATGCCCATCTCCACGATGGCCTTGGTCTTTTCGATATGGTGGGGAGTTGCTTCGAACTTCACCCCGTCGACCTTTGCTTCGGTGACGAAGCGGGCCGCGTTTCGCATGGTCTCCTCGATGGAGTACTGGAAGGAGCCGAATGGCATGTCGGCAATGACCATGGTGCGGGCGCATCCACGAGCCACGGCGGCGCAGTGCAGAACCATCATGTCCATGGTGGCGTTGAGGGTGTTGGGGTGGCCGTGGACCACCATGGCGCAGGAGTCGCCCACCAGGATCATGTCGATGCCGGCATCGTTGATCTGCTTGGCGGTCGGGTAATCGTAGGCCGTGAGCATGGTGATGATCTCGTTGCGATCTCGCATGTCCTGGATGGTTTTGACGGTGTGTTTGGTCTGGTTCATCTGTTTTATCCTCCTTGATGGGTGTAATCGTGTAAATGCTTGATGGTATTTCAAGATACCTTGTCAGCGGATCCGAAGAGAACGATTTTGGACATCACGGGTCGTTTCATGGCATCAATTTCAGTTTGCATGCGATCCACCAGTTCAGGCTTCTCCGTGACCCGCATATACATCCCGCCAGCGGCGATGCCGGCTGCTCGCAACTCAGTGTTGACATTGAATTTAGATACCCCCAGGGCCACCGCCCGGGTGATCATGTCGTCCGGCAGGCCTGAGGTGCCGTGGAGCACCAGCGGAATACTCACCCTGTCGGCGATGGCAGCGAGGCGGTTAAAATCCAATTGTGGTGGTGAATGATACCTGCCGTGGACATTGCCGATGCATACGGCCAGGGCATGCACGCCGGTGTTCTTGACAAAGGTCGCTGCCTGGTCCGGGTCGGTGAGGCATGCTTTCCGTTCGGCAACCGTGATGCCGTCTTCGGTACCCGACAGACGTCCCAGTTCGGCTTCCACTGTTTTTCGCTTGGATGTGGCCAGCGCGGCCATCCGTCGGGAGAAGTCGATATTGCGTTCAAAGGTCAGGTGAGAACCGTCGGCCATGATTGACGAGATGTCCGCGGTCAGCGCCTTGGTGATGGTGGTTTCCGAACTGCAGTGGTCCAGATGTACGGACATGGGAACGACCGCTTCGCGCGCGGCCTCCAGGCAGCAGGCAATCAATGCCCTTCCCCCGAGTTCGATCGCCTTGGGCAATAGCTGCAGGATGGCTGGGCTGTGAGCTTGCTCGGCGGCCGACACGACCGCCCTTACCCCTTCAAGGGTGTAAACGTTGAAGGCACCCACGGCATAGTGGTTCTGCCGGGCTTGTTGGAGAAGTTGTGCTGTGGGTATTAGCATGTTGCGTCAGTTCATCAACAATTGTTGGGCTGAGGCGCTGTCGGCAGTGACAAGCGCTGCCGGACATCGGCCAGTGCGTTGTCGCTGCCCACATTGCCGGGGAAGACAATGTAGGCCATGCCGGGCCAGCGGGATTCCTGGCCCAGCCGCCACACGGGAACGCCGGGCAACACCTGACCCATGATCATGGCCCGTTGCACACCCAGCCCTTTGGTGGCGATATCACTGGAGGTAATTCCCCCCTTGGCCACCAGGTAGCCAGGCTGGCAGGCGATGCCGCGGACGATGGTGACAAGGCTGTCCGACACCCGTCGACCAATATTCAGGCTGCTTGTTGCGTCAGGACCCGCGACCAGATCGCGACTGGTGAACAGCACCGCATCCTGGCCCGTCTCCAGTGCCTGGTTGGCAGCGGCAATGGCAGCGGCAATGGCAGCCGGCTGCCGGGCGTCGTTCAAAAGATCATCGACCTTGACCTCGATATCGACCATCTTGTCCTGATTTCGCAGGGCGGCCAGTTGGGCGCTGGACTTGGGCACGTAAGAGCCCACCACGAAAAGGCCGCCATTACCGTTGCCGACGTTCAATTCAGCCCCGTCGAGAAGATCTCTGGCCGAGATGCCGGCCCGCACGCGCACGAAGGACGCGGCGCTGCGAAAAACGAACTGGCGGCCTTGTGCTTCGACGGCCAGAAGGCCTGCCACGAAAACCACCAGGTCCCGGTATTCCAGGGCGTTGACGATACAGCAACTACCGGAAGACAGTGACTGCAGGCGCTCGGCCACCAGATCCGGGCCCCCCCTTCGGATATCCTCGATCGTCACCGACATCACCTGACCGCCGGAAACGGCCCCGCCGGTTTTTTCCACTACCCAATCCCTTAGATTCGATTGGCGGTATCCAAATGCCGCATCCCGGGCATAAGGTGTCTGTGCCGCAGGGATGAGCCGATCTCCTTCAGCTACGTAGTGAATGTCGTTAGCCGTCAGCCGCCCTCCCTCAAAAAAGCAGGGAACGATGATGCGCGGCAGGTGGGGCGTGTCCATGGCTTCCAACAGCGCATCCACTTCGCCGGGAAAATGGCCCCTCAGGGTGGAGTCGCTACGGCTGATCACCGATACGGGTACGCCGGTGGACGCGACTGCCTGGCGAAGGTTGTCACCGATCTCCCGGCTTAATGCCTGTGCCGCCGTTGCCGTGAGACTCCGGGAATTGGTAAGGACGAAAAAGCCCGGACCGGCGTCTTTCAATTCCACTTCCAGACACGCAACGGACCAGGTGGTGAGCACCGGCATGCCGTGAACGGTCTGCGTGCCGGTAGGATCATCGTCCAGAACGACCAGTCTGGTTTTCGATTCGGCGATCGCCTTGCGGATTGACGGAAACGGATATTCCGGCCAGGGTGGCGGCAAGGTCGAAAGAAGATCGGCTCGCGTGGTAATGGTGTCGGTCATGTCGGGTCGCTTTTCATTTCAGACCGAAAATGTTGCTTTCGATGAATTTCCATGTTTCCAGATAATCATCGCCGGACATGAATTTGGCCAGACGGCCATCATCCACTTCGTCCAGTAGCTGCCAGATGCGGTTGGTCATGCGGCTGTTGGCCTCGAAGGTGCCCCGTATATCCCAACGGGTGGGAGAGGTGTCCGAGGTGAGGTAACCGCTGTAGTCGTATCGCTTGAGGTAATAGAGAAATTCAACATATTCTAAAAAATGCTTGGTGCCGCAAAAGTAGTCCCAATCCCAGCGGCCATCGTTATCGTTAATGTGGATATAGTAGGGATATGGGCTTTCGGCCAGCATCACCAAGGCTTCGGCGGGGTTTTCGTTGCCGTACATGGAGTGGCCGAAATCCAGGGTGATGCCCATGTCCGTGTTGCCGATGTCGTTGAGCAGGCAAAGGGCTTTGGATGCCGAATCGACGAAGCAGCGGCCCCGGGTTTCGCTGGGTTTGTATTCCACGAAGAGCGGAATATCGCGCTTGTAGTCGCCGGCGGCGCCGAATGTCTCCACCAGGTAGCGCCAGGTCCGGGCGTAGTCGTACTGAAAGGCGAATTCATAACCGTCGCCCAGCGGACAGCAGGTGACCTTGTCGGCACCTACGGCCTGGGCGAAATCTTTGGCCTCCTTGATGAATCGAACCGCTTTTTCGCGCACGGCGGGGTCGTGGGAGGTGAGGCCGCCGTTGCGGAATTCCGGCTCCGCCTTGACGTTGACGTTGACTGCCGCAACCGTCAGCCCATGTTTTTCCAGGGTTTTTCGGGTTGCCGCCGGATCATTGACTTCGTAGGGGTAGACAATTTCCACGCCGTCATAGCCGTCGATCCCGGCCATCAGGGTGAACTTCTCGTCCAGGTTCAAGGGTGCGTTGTATTCGTGGAACCGGTCTTTGGTTTTTGACAGGAAACCGGTGATGATGGCCATTTTCAGCATGGTGGAGCCTCCCGGACGGCGCGTGATGTCCGCCTCTGTGTTTTAATTGGGTCGTGTTGGTTATTTTTTTTCGTTCTTTTCATCGAGAATGGTTTCGCAAGTGTTTTTGCGGGAAAAGATCAGGGCCAGGGCGCGGTCCTTGGACTTGCGGAACCACTGGAACTGGCTGACGATGGTCCAGACGATGATGATGAACAGGATCAGAGACACCGGCCGGGTGAAGACGGGCATGAAACTGCCCTGGGAGACCATCAGCGCCCGACGCAGATTCTCGTCGGCCATGGGCCCTAAAATGACGCCGATGACCAGCGGTGCAATGGGATAGCCCATTTCCGTGAGAAAAAAGCAGATGATGCCTACCGGCAGCATCAGGTAGAGATTGAAGATGCTCAGGCCCAAAGAATAGGAACCGATGATGCACAACACGCCGATGATGGGCATGAACAGCTGGGTGGGGATGCGCAGGACCTTGACCACCTGCTTGGCCAGCAGCATGCCGGCGCACCACATGGCCATCGACGCCAGCAGCAGAATGGCCGCCACCTCGAGAATGAAGGTGGGATGCTCGAAGGTGATCATCGGACCCGGGGTGACGCCGTGCAGCATCAGTGCCCCCAGCAGCATGGCCGCCGGCGGGCTGCCTGGAATACCCAGGTTCAGCAGCGGGATCATGGCTCCGCCCACGCAGGCGTTATTGGCCGTCTCACTGGCCAGGACGCCCTGGAGTTCTCCCTTGCCGAAGGTTTCCGGATGTTTGGAGGTGTTCTTGGCCGTACCGTAGGAGACCCAGCCGGCGATGTCCTCCCCGATGCCGGGAACGGCACCGATGCCGACGCCAATCAGCGCCGACCGGGTGATGGCGGGGATGTTTCGCACCACCGTGCCCACCTCGGGGATGATGCGTTGCAGCCGCTGGGCCTCGCCGATCTGAAAGCGGTCCTTGAGCACCTGGATAATCTGGGGTATCCCGAAGGCCCCGATGAGTACGGGCACCACCTCGATGCCGCCGTCCAGTTGCGAGATACCGAAGGTAAACCGCGGATAGAATTGAAGCAGGTCACGGCCCACACAGGCCAGGAACAGTCCCAGAAAACCGGCGATCCAGCCCTTGATGACCAGGTCGGGGCTGGTAAGGGTACCGCTGATCAGAATGCCGAAAAAGGCCAACAGGAAGAATTCAAAAGAGGTGAACTGCAGGGCAAAATGGGAGATGATCGGCGAAATACTCACCACGAAGAGCATGCTGATGATGGTACCGATGGCCGATGCCGTCGTGGTCAGGCCGATGGCCCGGCCGCCTTCGCCCTTGCAGGCCAACGGGTAGCCATCCAGGGCCGTGGCTGCCGCCGCCGCCGTTCCTGGGATATTGATCAGGATGGAGGCGTAGGAACCGCCGTAGGTGCCGCCCACATAGATGGCAAGCAGGCATACCATGGCCAGGTTCGTGTCCATGCCGTAAGTCAGGGCGGTGAGCAGGGCCACGCCCAACGTAGACGTCAGACCGGGCATTGCGCCGAACAGGATACCCAGAATCACCGAACCGAACAGGACGGCCAGGCTGATGGGATCCGCGGCCAAATGGCCGACGATCCCGAAAAATTCTCCAATTCGTGCAAGTACATTCATAGGGAGTCAACTCCAGTGATGCGGCATCAGAAATCCCAATAGCGGACGGCATCCATCACTGCTACAATCAGGCCCTCGGTGGGCATGGGTACCAGCAGGAAATATTTAAAGATCGAACCGATGGTAAACGGAGCTACGATCGCCACAATTAGGCCGGTTTTGTATTTTTTATGCAGCCGCGGTTGATGGCGAATGAGGTGGAATACATAAAAGCAGTAGCAAAGATGTAAAGACCAGGGTGAGCCAGTCGCTGGAGTAGGGCAGGGTGGCTTCCAGGACCTTCGGTATTCCCAGCAGGAACCACACGATGAAGCCAACCGTACCGGCAAGGTACATGCCAAGCATCCTGATGAGCAGGGACGGATCGTCCAGGTAGAACATGGTGATGAAGGCACACAGAAAAAGGACGCTGCACAGGAAAAAATCAATGCGAGGGATGTTGAGAAAGACAAAGCTGAACAGGAGCACGACGATGGCGTAGAACCGGATCATGGCCTCGGATTTTAAAAAGTGCATCAGTTCGGGGCTTATCAGCCAGCCAAAGGTATCTTTCAGCCCTGACACCCCGACGATTTTCAGGGCATTGACCACCAGGGCAATGCCCAGCAGGATGATGATGCCGCCCACAAATAGCGGGAAAAGGGCCGGTGAGACAAACCAGACATTTTGAACGCCGCCCCAGGAATCTTTCATGGGCATCTTCAAAGCCTGACCCACCACCCATAGGCCGAACAGGCTGATTATCGCGCCAGAAAAAATATCCGCCTTGCGCAGTTTCTCTATTTGCATCATGGCTAAGGTACCTTTACTTAACACTTAAAACCTAAAACGGGCCGTTCTTGGCCTGAGCGGCACCCGCAAACACGGATGCCGCCCATCCCTGTTCAATTGTGGCTACGGTTTAGGTATACCCAGCTTGGACGGCTCAACGGTTGCGGCACCCAGTTCCCACAGGGTCCAGGCAAAGTTGGATTCCAAGGCGTCGAATACTGCCTTGGATTCAGCCCCGGTTTTCCCCGAAAGCAGGTAGTAATTCTCTTTGGCCCACGTTTTGACCTTGTCCGTGGCCATGGCCTTGTTGAAGGCGTCTACCAGCACTGCCTTGGCTTTGTCAGGCGCGTCGGCCGGAACGGCAAAACCGATGGCCTGGGAAATAGGCAGGTACTCGGACAGGCCTGGATAGGCGTCGAAAGAGGACGGGATGGCGCCCAGGCCCTCTACCTCAAAAGCGTCGGGGATCAGCATGCCCAACGCCCGCAGTTTTCCGCCGCGCAGCAGCTGCTGCTGTTCGGCCAGCGAGGTGACCACCACGGACACTTCACCGGTCATGGCCGCATTCTGGCTGGGGGCCGAGCCCTTGTAGGGGATGAAATTGAAATCGGCGCCGGCGCCTTTTTCAACGGCCAGCAGGTTCAGATGATGAATGGAGCCTGCACCGCTGGCGGCGGCCTTGATGCTGTTGGGATTCTTCTTGGCAGCTTCGATAAGGTCTTTCAGCGTCTTATAGGGTGTGTCGGGGGTGACCGAGATAACGTCGGGAGACCCACCAACGATAAAGGTGTCCCACACATCGAATTTCTTGTCCCAGCCGCCCTGTACGCCTGCAGTGACGTTGGATTCGGACAGGCCGCACAGCGTGTAACCGTCATGGGGTTTGCTGAAGGCATGGCTCATGCCCACGGAGCCGGCTACGCCGCCGGTCTTATTGATGACATTGACGTTGACGCCCAAAAAAGGAGCCATTTCTGCCATGATAATGCGGTTGCAGGTGTCGGTTCCTCCGCCGGCACCCCAGACGACAACGGTGGTGATGTTGCGTGCCGGGAATTCCTTGGCGGCCATGGCAACCCCCGTGGCAAGGGCGAGCAGAACGATCAGGCTGACAAACAGAATCTTTTTCATTTTCATTCCTCCCTATCGATGGTGTGAGTAGTTTTTGGAAACCGTTGACAGAAGTGCTTGCATCTCTGGTCTCCCTCCCTGGTGACCGGAGAACTCTCCGGTTTTGTGCGCGTATCCACCCGTGAATCGCACCCTTGGGTCAAACTGCGTCTTTTCACGGGATTGACAGCTTCGACCGACCGCTGTCCGGCTTTTGTGCTGAACCGTGCCGCAGGATCGATCGGGATTTCAATCCACTGGTCATGAGTGACCATTACCTTGTCGCGCTTTTTCTTCTTTCTCCGTGTTTTGGAACATTGTCGGTATCGACTGCATGTTTCGGCGGGACAGCGGGGCGGCTTCCGGCCGGATCAGTCAGGTGGGCGATGGTGCGTTTGAAATGCCGGCGCATCATGCTCTCGGCCGCTTCCGGATCCCGATGGCATATGGCAGCGATGATGTCCAGGTGTTCGCCAAGGGTTTCGTCGGGGGAGCGCACCAGGCCTTCGGACGTGACGAACTGATAGGAAAAACTGATGATGTTGTAGGTTGAAAGGATGCTTTCCAGAAACTCCCGGGCGGCGATTTGGGTAACGAAGTTATGAAATCGACGGTCTTCACGGCGGTAGTCGCGATAGTTGGTGATGGGTCCTTTAGCGATGAACCCCGAGAAAAATTCCTGCAGCTTTGCCTGCTGCAGATCGTTGATCGCCATGGCCGCCCGCCTGGCCGCCAGCCCCTCCAGAACCTCCCGCAGTTCGAAGATGCTGACCATCTCCTGCCGGTCGAAGGCCCGCACGAAAAAGCCCCGGCGGGGTTTGGCCTCCACCAGTTTTTCCTTCTCCAGATACTTCAGGGCACTGATCAGGGGCGTTCGGCTGATGCCCAGCTCACCGGCCAGCTGTTCCTGGCTGATCTTATCTCCCGGTGCCAGGCGGCGATCGTTGATCATCGCCTTGATGATCAAGTAGGCTTTTTGATCCAGGTTCTCGTGGGTGGTGCCGATGTTTTTCATGGGCTCGATCGATTCGGTTTGCCGGTGTCATCCGGCGGGGTGGCGGCGATCAGCAGTGGTTGTATTTTGTATACAAAATTCAATATACAGAAATGCGTGGACTGTCAAGGCATTTTTTGCCGGGATACAGGAATGGGATCGTTCGGGTATTCAGGGATAACCACATGGGTCAGGCCCAAACACAAGGACCGGTTTCCATGGGATATGCTCGGTTTCCACTTATTCTAAAAATGACCCTGAAAAGAAAACTAGCGCTAAAACCCATAGATCAATGGGGTAAGAAAAATCGTCATGGCAGCCACCAAGAGGGTAATGACCGTTCCGATTTTGACAAAGTCGGTGAACTGGTACTCACCCGGTCCCCACACCATGAGGTTGGTCTGGTAGCCGGTGGGGGTGATGAAGGCACATGAGGCCGATATCATCAGCGTGATGGCAAAAGGCATGAAACTCACCTCCAGCTGGCTGGCGGTGGACAGGGCAATGGGGAACATGAAGGCCGCCGCGGCGTTGTTGGTAATCACGTTGGTCATGAACGAGCAGCCGATGAAGATCACCGCCAGGGCCAAGTGCGGGTTGTCGCCGCCCATGGTGGTAAGCAGGCCGGCAATCTGCTCGGCCAGTCCGCTGCGGGTGACCGCCGACTCAAGGCCGATGGCGCAGGCAATCACCACCAGGGTGCCCCAGTCGATGCTGCGCGCAGCCGTTCGCAGTTTCAGGCAGCCAGTGAAAATCATGGCCCCTGTGGCCAGCAGGCTGGCATTGAGCATGCTCATCCAGCCCATAGCGACCACAACGACCATCGCCAGGGTGATCAAACTGGCCTCAATCGCCCGGTCCGTGCGCTGGAGGTGAAAGCCTTCCAACGCCTTGGTCAGCGCAAAGTCATGGTCGATCTGGCATTCATAGAAGAAGTTGTCGTTGACTTCCAGAACTGCATTGTCGCCGGCTTCGATGACGACTTCCTCCAGGGGTCCGGCAAGGGGTTGGCTGTCCCGGGAAAGGGCCACGAACTTATACTGGCAGGCGTTGACATCCCGGGGGAGATCCGGAATCTTTTTACCCACCGCCGTGCTTTGCCGGGAAACCACGGCTTTTACCAGATGGTGGGTGTGCCGATCGGTTTCCATGGGGTTCAGGGTGAGGTGCGGCACCAGTGCGTTGGTCCGCCAGAGCTCGGTCATGGCATTCACATCGGCTGAAAACGACAACAGATCCCCCGCTTCCAGCCGTTCATGCATCAGGTCATTGGTCAGGATCGTGTCCGCCCGTCGCATGTAGAGCACTTCAACGTTGTCACCGCTGGCTATGCCCGTGTCCTCCAGGGTGCGATCGACGATCCGTGACCCTTCGGGAACTTCGAATTCTGCCGTGTACCGTCGCATGACCGCCTCGACCGCCTTGTCGCCTTTCTGATCGGGCAGGAAAAAGCGTGCCGCCACAATCATGAAAGCAATACCGGTGACGGCAATGGGCAAGCCCACCAGGGCCGGGTCGAACATCTTCAGCGCCCGGATATCGGGCAGGGCGGCACCGCCTTCGGCCATGGCATCAATAACCAGGCCGGCAATAACCAGGTTGGTGGAGGTGCCGATGATCGTGCACATGCCCCCCATAATCGAGGCGAAGCTCAACGGCAGGTAGAGCTGCTTGACGGGCAACCGGCTGGCGCGGGACAGGTCCCGGATCACCGGTATCATCATGGCCACCAGGGGGGTGTTGTTGAGAAAGGCACTGCCTAAGGCGATGGGGGGCAGTATTTTGACCTGGGCACCGGTAATCGACTTGGGCAGGCCGATCAACCTGTCCATGATCATGGTGATGGCGCCGGTGGCGTACATGCCGGCCGCCACCATGAAGAGAACGGCCACGGTGAGCATGCCCTGGTTGCTGAAGCCCTTCAGCAGTTCATCGGTCGGTGCGAGCTGCAGGGTCATTGACACGGCCAGCGCCCCGACAAAGACCGCCGGTGCCGGGATCTTCGTTTTTACCAGCAGGACGAACAGTCCCAGCAGCAGGGCAAGTGTCAGGTAGGCGGCAATCGTCACGTTGTCTCCACCGGTCTATTTATCAACAGTCGGATGTCCGAGAGCCGATCACGGCTGGAAGCCGTTCCCGCCATTCTCAGACGTTAAAGCCAATACACCTGGTCCGGAACATAATAGCTGATAAGCTTCAAGCTCAAAGCCGAATCCAGAGACCAGGGACCCTGAACGCAGATATTGGACGTTTTACGGAACCGTCGATTTAGTCCGTGTCGGTTTTCAGCACAGCCAGAAATGCGGACTGGGGCAGCATCACCTGACCCACCATTTTCATCCGCTTCTTTCCTTTTTTCTGTTTTTCCAGCAACTTGCGTTTGCGGCTGATGTCCCCGCCGTAGCACTTGGCGGTTACATCCTTCCTAAAAGCCGATACGGTGGCGCGGGAGATGATATTGCCGCCGATGGCCCCCTGGATGGCGATCTTGAACATCTGACGCGGGATTTCATCTTTGAGTTTGTCGCAGGCGATGCGGGCCCGGCCTACGGCGTTTTCCCGGTGAATCAGCATGGACAGGGCATCGACCCGTTCCCCGTTGATCAGAAAATCCAGCTTCACCAGGTCGGTCCGGCGGTAATCGATCAATTCATAGTCGAAGGACCCGTAGCCCTGGGTAATGGATTTGAGCCTGTCGTAAAAGTCATAGATCACCTCCCCCAGGGGCAGTTCGAAGACCATCTCCAGGCGTTTGTCGGTCAGGTACTGGTAGTTCTTGTTGATGCCCCGGCGTTCCAGGCACAGCTTCATCACCGCGCCCATGTAGCGGTCCGGGATGATGATGGCCGCCTTGATGTAAGGCTCCATGGCATACTCGATGTTGGTCGGGTCAGGGTAAAGCGCCGGGTTGTCGATGATCAGTTCCTCGCCGTCGTTCATCATCAGGCGGTAGCGAACCGACGGAGCGGTGAGGATCAGGGAGAGGTCGTACTCGCGCTCCAGGCGCTCCTGGACCACTTCGAGGTGCAACAACCCTAAAAAACCGCAGCGAAAACCGAATCCCAGGGCGGCACTGCTGTCTTTCTCGTAGATCAGCGAGGCGTCGTTGAGCTTGAGCTTTTCCATGGCCACGATCAGGTCTTCGTAGCCGTCGGATGCCACCGGATAGATGGATGAAAAGACCACCGGCTTGGCTTCCTTGAATCCGGAAAGCGGTTTGTCGCAGGGCTGACGGTGACCGGTGACCGTGTCGCCGCAGCGGGTGTCGCTCACCGTTTTGATACCGGCGATCATGTACCCCACCTCTCCGGCGCACAGCTCTTTTTTGGGTACCCGGACGATTTGAAATACACCCACCTCCTCCACTTTGTAGGCGGCGTTGTTGGACATGAAGCGGATGCGATCCCCGGCACGGATGGTTCCCTCCTTGATTCGGAAATGAACAATCGTGCCTCTGAACGGGTCATAGTGGGAATCGAAGATCAGGGCCTTCAGCGGTGCGTCCGTATCGCCTGTGGGCGGCGGCAGTTTCTGGACCACGGCCTCCATGATATTGTCGATACCCACCCCTTCTTTGGCCGATGCCAGGATAGCCGTTTCAGGGTCCAGCCCCAGATCCTCTTCGATCTGATTCTTGACCCGGTCGATGTCCGCCGACGGCAGGTCGATCTTGTTGATCACCGGTATGATTTCCAGGTTGTGCTCCAGAGCCAGATAGAGGTTGGCCAGGGTCTGGGCTTCCACACCTTGGCTGGCATCAACCAGCAGGAGGGCCCCCTCGCAGGAAGCCAACGCCCGGGATACTTCGTAGGTGAAGTCCACGTGACCCGGTGTGTCGATCAAATTCAAGTCGTAGGTCTTGCCATCCTTGGATTTATATGGCAGACACACAGTTTGGCTCTTGATGGTGATGCCCCGCTCGCGCTCGATATCCATGGAGTCCAGAATCTGGTTCTTGAAATCCCGTTCCGCGATGATTTTGCTGGACTGGATCATCCGGTCGGACAGGGTGGACTTGCCATGGTCGATGTGAGCGATGATGCTGAAGTTGCGTATGTTTTTCATATTATTACAGGTTCGATCGAAACAGGTAACATCTCTCGGTTGACACCGGTTTTTAACTTGGTTATAATTCCCTAATTTTATAAAATTTTAATTAATATCAGACCGTTTTCGGGCATGTCAACCGCTATCCGTAAGCGTTCTGCCGATAATGAAAAACGTGCTTCATGACACCTCATATTCTTATTGTCGACGATGACCTCTCCATTCGGGATGCGATGCATGAGTTTGTCGTAATTTCCGGTTACGAGGCGTCGGTCGCATCCAGTGCCGAAGAGGCGTTGGAGGTGCTTTCAGGAAACGTCGTAGAAGTCGTCATCACCGACATCCTGCTGCCTGGCATGGACGGCCTGGCATTGACCGACCGGATCAAGCGGAACCATGACATCGATGTCATCGTCATGACCGGTTACAGCACGGAATACTCATACGAAGAGGCCATCAGCAAGGGGGCCAGTGATTTTGTCTTCAAGCCGGTGCGCTTCGAGGAACTGCTGTTGCGCCTCAAACGGGTGCTCAAGGAACGTCGCCTCAACCATGAGCGGATCCAAATGCTGGAGAAGTTGAAGAAACTCTCCATCACCGATGGCCTCACCCAGCTGTTCAATTCCCGGCATTTTTACAGCCAGCTCAAAGGGGAGATCGAACGCTTCAACCGTTACGGGCACAAGCTGAGCCTGCTTCTGCTGGATATCGATAATTTTAAAGACTTCAACGATACCTACGGTCATCTGGAAGGGGATAAAATCCTTGTGCATCTCGGACGGATTATCAAGTCCTGCCTTCGCAAGATGGACACCGCCTACCGATACGGCGGCGAAGAGTTTACCATCATCCTGCCGGGAACCCATGGGGAAGAAGCCAAGACGGTTGCCGAGCGGCTTCGGTCCGCCGTGGCTGCCGAAGACTTCACCTGCGGCAAGGTTTCCGATTTGGAAATCACCATCAGCATCGGTGTGACGCAGTATCGGCAGGACGAAGAGATTTCCAGCTTTGTTCAGCGGGCCGATCAGGCCATGTACCAATCCAAGCAGGCCGGCCGCAACCAGGTCTCCTGTCTCTTCGACAATCCCGCCGGATGATCCTTAGCTTATGATTGAATATTCGTTTCTCGCAGCGCCGACCCGGGGAGATATCGATCGATTGACCGAGCTCTACCGACTGGCCGGCTGGTGGACGGACGAGGCGGACAACCCGTCCCTGGTCGCCGGCATCGTTGCCGGCAGTCACTGTTTTCTCGTGGCCCGTAAGGCCAAGACCATCATCGCCATGGGCCGCGCCATCAGCGACCGGGTCAGCGACGCCTATATTCAGGACGTGACCGTGGACCCGGCCTTCAGAAAACAGGGCATCGGTTCCCGCATGGTGGTGGCCTTGGTGACCCGTCTGGAAGCCGATGGCATCGGCTGGGTCGGACTCATTGCAGAAAGGAAGACGCATCCATTTTATCGACCCCTGGGATTTTTACCCATGGCCGATTCCGTGCCCATGCTCAAGACATCATGATGAATTTTAAACAACTGACACCGCCGGACTACGCGACCTATCTCCCCTATTTCAAAAACCAGCGTTATCCCCTGTGCGCTTACTCCCTGTCCTCCATCATCGCCTGGAACAATGACGAATACATGCCATTCGGCGCCGAATATGAAGGTGCGTTCATCGTGGCGGCTGAATTCGAAACCGTCAAAAAGAACCGGCATCTGCTGCTGCCGATCTCGCCGGAACGGATGTTTGCCCCCGAGGAACTGGTGGCGGTGGCCGATCTCGCCGGGTACACGGAATACTGGTTTGTCCCCGAGATGTATGTGGACCATTTCGGCGAAAAGGCTGTCGGTCGGCACTTTACGATAAAGCACCAGGGGGCCTATGACGACTATGTCTACCGGGTCGACGACCTGGCCGGGCTCAAAGGAAACCGGTATTCCAAAAAGCGCAACCTCATCAAGCAGTTCCAGCGTGATTATGTGGATCCGGGAAAGGTGGTCATCGATGCCATCAACCGGGATAATGCCGAGGAGTGCCTGCGCTTTCTGGAAGCGTGGTGCCGGGAGCGCGACTGCGACGCCGACGACCAGGTGGATCTTTCGTGTGAGAAGCAGGCGGCCATCAATACCCTGAATCACTTCGATGCGTTCGATCTGAAAGGCATCCTGCTGCGCATCGACGGTCAGGTGAGTGCCTTCGGCATCTCCGCCCCCTTGACCCGGGACATGGCGACCTTACAGTATGAGAAGGCTTTCGGCAGCATCAAGGGGCTGTATCAGTATTTCGACAACGCCTGCGCCCGTATGCTTGTTAACGGTTATACCTACCTGAACAAAGAGAGCGATATGGGCATTCCCGGTCTGACCAAGGCCAAGAAATCGTATCATCCAATCAAGATGGTACGGTCCGTCAAGTTGATCCTTAAAGCGAGGTGACACAATGGAACTCAAGGGGAAAAAAATCCTTATCCTGGTGGAGACGTTCTACAATGAATTCGAGTTCTGGTATCCTTACTACCGGCTCAAGGAGGCCGGCGCCCAAGTGACCGTGGTGGGGTCGGGCAGTGCCGAAACTTATAAAAGCAAGGCCGGGCTTCCGGTAACCGTCGATACCACGGCGGAGAAGATCGCTGTCGCCGATTTTGACGGCGTGGTCATTCCCGGCGGGTATGCCCCGGACCACATGCGTCGGTACCCGGCCATGGTCGGCCTGGTGAAAGGCTTTGCCGAGGCCGGCAAACTGGTGGCCGCCATCTGCCATGCCGGCTGGATGCTGGTATCGGCGGACATCATCCGCGGCCGAACCGTCACGTCTTACTTCTCCATCAAGGACGATCTGGTCAACGCCGGGGGCAACTGGGTGGACAAAGAGGTGGTGGTGGACGGCAGCCTGGTCACCAGCCGCACACCCGACGATCTGCCGGCATTCATGCGGGCCATTATCGGGGTACTTGGTGGCTGAAGACCGATTACTTGGGTAGAGACAAATTGCTTGACCGTGTTGGTGATAGAATTCATTCCCAAATCATCATTGAACCTGATGAAGACGGCACCTATCTGCCGTTGAGATGGGCTTAAACATCATAAGGCCAACTACCAGATCTTGTAGTCAGCTTTCTGCCTAATCAAGAGGAAAAATCGGTCTTGGAACGTTGCGATAGGGCAGTCGGTTGTAGCGCGGGGTGCAAAGTGCCCCGCTGTCGCAAACAATCACTTGTCCGGCAATCGGCTCGAACGCAGCGCGGAAGTGTTGCATCGATTTTAGCACCACGACATGCTTAATCTGCGGGTCGATACCAAACGCTTTAAATTGCTGCAAATCAAGTATTTGACGGGCCCTGGTGACCACCAATATCTCAATACCGTCGACGCGTAGAACTGCACTAGGGCCGAAAGAGCCGCTGAGCCCATGGATCATAGGGCCATCGCCGGTGAAACGCCCGTCACTGATAGAAACGAGTTCGCCCTCAACGACGAGTGGTCCACCACCGAAACTTGGATCGGTCTTGCCCCCCAATGCAATCTGAACCCGTTGGCCAACAGCAGTCGCATGCAGCGCCTGTGCTGCCCCGCGATCCACCATTGGACCAAAACAGGCATTCGTCACACCCGCCTTGAGCAGGGCGCGTAATAGCTCGGTTGAATCCCCATAGCCGCCGGCACCGGGATTGTCCGCATAGTCCGCAATTACCAGCGGCCCGTTGTCAGGCACGTATGCGGCTGCAATCACAGCCGTCTCTAAAACGCCGAGATAGTCGTTGAGCACCTCGAAGCGTCTGTTCCAGATGTCATCAGCGATCATTTCGGCAAAAGCAATGTGTGTCTCGAAATCCCCCTGACCGGTGACCAGCACCGTTGGGCCAACCCTTTTGACATCGGCACTGGCGAAACCGGCATTGATGCTCACGGCGAAGACGTCCGCCTTCTCCTCATACGCCCGCGCTTTAGCGATGCGCTCGATCATCGGGCCGATGTCGGTTCGGCCTCCATTGACTTCTTCCAGCATCGGCCGACTCACGAAGATCGTGCGCGGTTGGATCTCACCGGCCATCGTCCGGTGTAAAATTTCACCGGCATGGCGACCGGTGTCGCGCATATCGATATGCGGATAGGTTTTAAAAGACACAATGATGTCGGCGAGCGAACACATCTTATTGCTGACATTGGCATGTGGATCAAGGGTGATAGCAATTGGCATCTGCTCGCCCACCACGCTGCGGATACGCCCAAGCAACTCGCCTTCGCCATCTTCACAGAATTCAAGGTCCATGGCACCATGCAACCCGAGGAGAAGTCCGTCGAATGGGTGCTGCTTGATGGCGGAGATGATTGGATCACAGAGCCAGTTGAACGTTGTTCGCCTTACCTTGCCGCTCGGCCCCGCAGCGGCGCTGAGCACATGATTGACATGCCAGCCATGTGCTCGACCGGTGTCGAGGAAACCGGCAAGTTCCGTATTCGCCTGGCCGCGCTCGGCGATCGCTTCGGCACCCATCAGAACATAACGGTTTCTGAAGGCCTCTTCATCAGTCTCCTGGCGACTGAAGGAATTGGTTTCATGAGACATTTCGGCGGTCATAACGTTGAATGGCATCAGATTTCTCCTTGAACAATATGAACATTAAGCTGGTGTTCGGTACTTTGGTTATGTCCACGAAGCCCAACCGTCATCGTAAGCACTTCAGCGCGACCATCGCAATCAACCCGACCACCTGTCAGTTTCCTGGCTGACATCAGTTACCCAATGTAATGCAATGAGCAACCGGATCTTTTGGAAGACCGTTTTGGGAATTAATGGAGAACCCGCTTTCTATGGTGCCAAAAGCCACGCCCCTATCATTTCCCACTGATAAAGCTACGATAAGACTTTTAATCAATATAGCACTGGCTTTTGTTTTTTTAATCTTCAACTCATGCGAGGGCCTTCTGAACAGGATTGTTCTTGCTTTTTTTGGAATATAAGTTACAATATTTGTAACTGTAAAAATGGTAGGTTCAAATCTTGTCTGTCCAATTTCAATGATATTGATAAACTGGAGGCCGCTTTGCCGAGTGTGACAATCACACGTGATACGTTCCTCGAAGACAATCAGGGCCGACGGTTTTCCGATGTTGTCAACGATCCGAATCAACCTTTTGACGCAGTCATCGAGTTCTTTAATAATCCTGACAGGCAGCGCCGGATGGAGGAATCTGAGATTCACCACGACCGGCCGCCTTTGTCAGGTGTTGTCCGGGAGCTTGAATCGCATCCTGGCATCGATCGGTCTTTGGCAGACATACACACTCAGCGGAGTAAACGCTTAAGACAGGCCGTTGGTGTGGTCGTGCGAATGATCATGCAGGCCAGAGGTTGGCGGAAAACCGGCCGGAAAGGGTCACTGGGCGTCAGGACCGTCAATAATGGATTGGCCCCCAATCACAATACGGGCGGGCTGGCCTTCTGGTTCATCCGTGCCGAGCGGTACGATCGTGCCGAGGGGATGCCGTTTCAATCAGTGCGTGAGCGATGCCAGAAACTTTAGCCCATGGGTCTATGACAGTCGCAAGACGAGTGTTGCGTGCAAATTCATGCGAGAATCGTGAACATCGCCGAACAGCACCGTGAGGTGGAGAAAAACGCAAGACTGACCAAATAAAGGTGGAACTATCAGATAAGTCGCAAAAAGGTCACATTATGTGCGATCCAAATAAATCGAAATCGTTCTTCTGACCGATACCTCCCTTGCACCGCGGTATGAGCGGGTCGCCAGTTGTTGTCAATTTTTCAATCCTATTTACAATTATTAACCAAGTGGACGCCTCAATAAATGGTGGCTGCTTGGCACCCATTTGTCCATGTTGGCTGTTTCGAATGGCAACCCGGATCAAAATGAACGACTGGTTCCGAACACACCTAACCTCAATGGGCATGATGCCTGTGCGAAATTTTTGCACATAATTGATACCTTACGCGTAGAGAAGTTTTGTCGTTTTAAAAGCTTCTTTAATTTATGGAGTCAAATATAAAGGAGTTAAGAAAATGGCGATCGTGAATGAAACGGCCTTAGTTTATTGTGAAAATCAATTTGGATGTGTTGACGGGAAAACGGCTTCCGGGTTAGTTAGGCACTCTGAAACCTATACCGTTGTCGGGGTTATCGATAGCTCATTAGCCGGCAAGGATGCCGGGGAAGAATTGGGTGAAAAAAAGAACGGTATTCCAATTTTTGCCAATTTGGAGGATGCGTTAGGTAAACTTTCAACGGTCCCGGATTGCTATATTTATGGGAAGGCACCTTTAGAAACGTATATCTCGGCAAAAGAGAGGGGGTTCATCCTGGAGGCAATGGAAAAAGGAATGGATATCATAAACGGTCTTCATCAGTTTTTTTCCGATGATCGGGAGTTTGTCCATGTGGCTGCCCGCAACCATGTCCGAATTAAGGACATCAGAAAACCTCCGAAATTAAAAGATTTGCATGTCTTTAGCGGCCAAAGATCGAGAGTAACGAGTCCTGTGGTTGCCGTATTGGGTACAGATTGTGCCTGCGGAAAAAGGACGACCGCGGTAGAACTCAACAATTCCCTGAATCGAATCGGCATCAAGTCCATATTGGTTGCGACCGGTCAAAGTGGCTTGATGCAGGGGGCCCTGTATGGCGTAGCGATCGATGCCTTGGTATCCCAATTTGTGGTTGGTGAAATAGAAAACGCCGTTATTCAGGCGTTTGACAACGAAAGTCCCGATATCATCCTGGTTGAGGGGCAGAGTGCCGTTAGTCATCCCGCATTTATGGGCTCTCTTGGCATCTTGAAAGGCAGCAAACCCGATGGTGTTATTCTTCAACATCCACCCGCCAGAAAGTACCGCTGCGATTTTCCCAATTTGAAAATGCCGGCTGTTGAGAGCGAAATTGACCTGATTGAAGCAATTTCGCAAACGAAAGTGATGGCGATTGCATTAAGTCATGAAAACTTGTCGGACCAAGAAATTTTGGGACATGTAGCGAATTATGAACAGCGGTTTCAATTACCGACCACAGACGTATTGAGCCATGGATGCAGAAAACTGGTTCAGGCCTTATGCAAACATTTCCCAGAACTCAGACAAAAAATCAAACGAACGCATGTTGAAAAAATTCCTGCACTGGCCGCATGAGAAACGTAACCCTATGGAACGCATAAATGAAATTGTTCTTGCCAAGGATAGAAATTTCCCTACCCCAGATAAGGGATAATGCCCGGATGCTTACGGACCTTTATGGGCAAAAGGGTATTTCCGTGATGGGTGTTTCCAAAGCGGTGTTAGGAGAGCCTTCTATTGTTGAGGCAATGCTTCAAGGAGGCGTCAGATTTATTGCCGACTCTCGCATTGAAAACATTGAAAAGATGAAAACTGCGGGGGTTTCAACTCAGTTCGTTCTTCTACGCACGCCACTAAGCCAGGCTGAATCCGTTGTTAAAAATGCCGACATTAGTTTAAATACTGAGCTTGATACGCTGAAAAAGCTATCATATTATGCAAACGTACATAACAAAAATCATCAGGTAATTGTGATGATCGAGTTGGGTGACCTTCGTGAAGGGATACTTCCTTGCGATCTTTCCCCGTTTATCCGGGAAGCCCTTTCTCTCTCCCATATAAAAATTGTGGGGATTGGCTGCAATTTGGCTTGTTACGGTGGCGTGAAGCCGGCTGAAAAGAACATGCATGAACTATCTGAACTATTTAATATCATAGAAAGTGAATTTCATCTTGGTTTAACAATTATTTCGGGGGGTAATTCGGCAAATTATGAGTGGTATAAATCTTCCAAAGATGTAGGTCATATAAACAATCTTCGCTTGGGTGAGTCAATCCTTTTAGGTCGTGAAACGGTGAACCGAAAAGCAATTCCAGGATTGCACACGGGTGCCTTTCAGATCGTTGCCGAAGTTATCGAGTCCAAGAAAAAGCCATCCCTTCCATTTGGAGAGATCGGCCAAGATGCTTTTGGAAAGGTACCCATTTTCAAAGATCAAGGAATTCGTCAAAGGGTGATTATTGCTTTGGGGAAGCAGGACATTTTGGCATCCGGCTTGAAATCGAATAACGGGCTAGAAATATTAGGTTCTAGCAGTGATCATATCATTCTCGACAGTGAGAACAACAATTTACAGGTTGGGGATGAGGTGAAATTTAATCTGGATTACGGTTGTCTTCTCGCAGCAATGACTTCCCCGTTTATTAAAAAAAGATTTATTGATTGTAATGACCATTCGAAAATGGAACATTAAGTATTCAAGGGTTTTTCTTTGGGATACAATTATGTCACTGCTTGCCAATTAATATAGTTCATTTCAAGTATTTTATTGAAGCAAACCAATATTTACATTGTCTGATAAAACCGTTGAGGCAAAGTATATTTCGTGACCATTTGTTGTCGATGTAAATGCCATATGGTTTCACAATTCATTTAAAAGAGGATGCCGATGAGCGATGCACCTTCCCTTTCAGGTCTTTACATTCCAGATCCAGACATAGGAGGATTAACAAGATCACTCCGAGCTTTGTTTGCTGCAATTTTAGCTCGTGCCCTTAAAGATATATTTAAGCCTACCTATAGCGATCATGAAATTTACAAAACCCAAGCCTTGTATTGGATACGTGTTGACGATCCGGATTCTATCACAAGTTTTATAAGCATTTGTAGTTATTTAGATATTGATGCGGATAAAATACGTCACAAAGTTAATGTTGAATTGAGTCGAATAGAAGGTGACATGGCTTACCATCGCCAATTCAATTTAGGCGATCACAGATTGCGGTCTGAACGCCCAAAGGGACAATCCGCAGAAACGATTGTCAGTCACTCGTGTTGGTCTTGAGTGGTTCTCAGCCCTTTAATTGCCAGTGTTGGGCGGCCAAAATGACAAGTAAGATATGGCTATCGCACAAAAACGAGCCATAGAGAACCCTGGAGCACCTAACAATCTTCATACCCCATCTCCTTTATCTCTCATCCGTTCATATCGTTCCCGCAATACCGGCAGGAAAACGGTTAAATCCTCGATTACCGCATAGTGTGCCAGGTTGCATATGGCCGCCTTCGGGTCGGTATTCACGGCCACGACGGTCTGGGATTCGCGCATGCCGGCCAGATGCTGGGGAGCACCGGAAATACCGCAGGCCAGGTAAAGGGCCGGCGATACCGTGCGGCCCGTTTCACCGATCTGAAGGGTGTGGGGCAACCAACCCAGATCGCAGGCGCCCCGGGAACCGCCGACTGCTGCATTTTTAAACATGCCGGCAGCCACATCAAGCAGACCTGTATGTTCAGGCCCTTTTAGACCGCGTCCGGCCGACACGACCACTTGAGCCCTTTCCAGTGCCTGATCCGTGTCTATGCGTCGATTTATGCCCTGAGGGATGAATCGGTGGTTTGTGTCTGCCAAAAGCCTGCTTTCAACTGACGGAGAATGATCAGGAACCTCCAAGGAAACCGAGGGGGAGAAAAGTCCCGGCATGATCGTCAGGACCACCGGCCTCCTGCCGGTAGAGACGGTTTCACGCAGCTTGCCGCCAAAGACTGCCCGTTCGATCACAAAATGGCCGTTTTCTTTTAAAAGGGAGTCAACGGCGGTGATGCAATGGGCCTCGATGTGCCAGGCCAAGGTAGCGGCGGCTTGGCAGGCGCGCAGGTTGTGAGGAAAGCAGACGGCCAGCGGTGAGCATTCGTCAGCCAACGCACCGACCCCCGAAGCGGTCAGGGGCGGGTTGGGATATCGGCACTGCGCGTGATCCAAAACGATAACCCGCATGCCGGCAGTCTTCGACCAGGAGCGTGCCAGCTGTTCGATGTCATGCCCGGTCAGCACACCGACCGGCTCACCATTGAACTGTCCGGCCAGGCGCCTGGCCTGGTTGCCCAGATCCCTTGATCCGGCAGAGAGGCGGCCATCGATGGTTTCACCAACGATCAGGACGGTGCCGGGGCATTTATTTTGGATCATTTTCAATGGTCCTATTTCAACCATCCGTGGTCATTAAACAGCCGCAACAGGGCGTCCGCTTTTTCAATCAACGTTCCTTCGATGACCTGGCAGGATGATGTCTGTTGCGGAAAAGCCACGCGCAGCCTGTCGACCGGCGGGGTGTGGTTGGCCGTCTCATCCGGAACGGCCCGTTCGATAGCCTGCCTGCGGGACCTGATGGTGTTGGACAAGGACGGGTAACGGGGGATTCTCCGACCGGTCTGCACCGTTACCAGCGCCGGGCAGGGGAGTCGAACGATCTCGGCCATTCCGCCTTCCATTTCACAGGTTGCGGTAAGCGATCGATCCGGAACGTCCAGGGCGATTTCCACTGCTGCAGCGGCGCAGGGCAAGTCGAGCGCTGCGGCGATCATCGGGCCGGTGATGCCGTGCATCTCGTCTTCGGACATGGCGCCGGTCAGAATCAGATCGTATTTTTTTGTTTTGGCAAAGCGGGCAATCGACAGGGCGGCGGTCGCCGGGGCCAGCCGCCCGACCGGGTTCACGGCCAGGTGAATTCCCCTATCCGCACCCATGGCCACGGCCCGCCGAATCGGGTTCCGGACCCGATCCGGTCCCGCCGATAATGCATCTACCGTGATGTCGGTGGCCGCATCTTTGATGGCCAAGGCCGCCTCCAGGGCGTGGGCATCGTAATGATTCATGCACCAACCGATGGCCGTTTCATCGATCCAGGGGCCCGCGATGGTCAGCGTGCCGCCGGATGCCAGATCGGGTACCGCTTTGATGCATACCAAAATCGAAAATGCCATGGGTTCCTCATCTTGTTTAATTGGGAAACCTATACTCATGAAATGCATCGCAAGGCAATAAAAAATCGAGCGTTCGTTTTATTTTTATTGACACCGGTGCAGGGCCGCCATATAGGGAAACAGACATAATCCAGATCTACTATCGATAGACAGACACAAATTGAAGTGAAACGGATTGCTGCCCATGCTAAAAAGGACAGCTCGATGCAATTCTGACGCGGCTGATCCGGGAAACCAATTCATGAGCACCTTGTATCTGATCCGACACGGCCAGGCTTCCTTCGGAACATCGGACTACGATGCGCTATCGGACAGGGGGCGGCACCAAGCCCGTGTTCTGGGCGCCTTTTTTCTCAGGGCCGGCATCCGCTTCGATGCCTGCTGGTCCGGCACCCTGAGGCGGCAGCAACAGACCCTCGGTGAAGTCCGGGACCGCTTTCAATATGCAGGAATTGACATGCCGCTTCCAACCGAAATCGCAGCCCTCGATGAATACGAATACGAAGCCATTCTTCGGGTGCTGGTGCCACTTATCGAAGAGGAGGATCCGGCGTTCATCGGCGATGTCAACCACATGCTGTCTGACCGGCGGGCATTTCAGAAGGTATTCGGACGGGTGATGACCCGCTGGGCATCCGGCCGTGATAGCGTGGAAAATCTACTCAGCTGGTCCTCCTTTGCCGCAGGCGTGACCGCCGGTATCCGGGACATCATCGATCACAGCAACCGCGGCAGTCAGGTCGCCGTTTTTACTTCTGGCGGCCCAATCGCTGCGGCTGTCGGCAGCGTGATGGGCCTTGCCGCAGAAAATACCGTGGCACTTTCATGGCGGCTGGTCAATGCCTCCGTCACCCGCTTCATATTCGGCGGCGGGCGAATCAGCCTGGCCACATTCAATGAATATGGTCACCTGGAACGAGAAGGGGAGAGTGGTTTGGTTACCTATCGATAGTCCCATCTAATCAATAATTACCCCAGGAAGGACAGTATGGATTTTCAAATCTCTGAAAAAATGCAGGTGATCCTGGAGATGATGAACGCGTTTGTGAACAAGGAACTCATCCCCTTGGAGCCGGAATTCCTGAATCGCGAATTCGTGGATCTTCTTCCGGTGCTGGCGGAAAAGCGCAGGCTGGTCAGGCAAATGGAGTTGTGGGCGCCCAACCACCCCAGGGAACTGGGGGGCATGGGTCTGGATCTGGTCGAGCACGGCCTGGTGTCCGAAGTGTTAGGTCGGACGCCCATCGGCCACTATGTGTTCAACTGCCAGGCGCCCGATGCCGGCAACATCGAGATCCTGCATAAATACGGTACCGAATCCCAGCAGGCTCAGTATTTAAAACCCCTGGTGGACGGGAAGATCCGCAGTTGCTTTTCCATGACCGAGGTGGACATGCCGGGCTCCAATCCGACCATGCTGGAAACCACGGCCGTAAAGGACGGCGACGACTACGTGATCAACGGCCAGAAATGGTATACCACGTCGGCGGATGGTGCCGCTTTTGCCATTGTCATGGCGGTCACCAATCCCGACGCCTCTCCCTACATGCAGGCCAGCATGATCATCGTGCCCACCGACAATCCCGGTTTCAACCTGGTGCGCAACATCCCGGTCATGGGGCATCGGGGAACCGATTACGCCTCCCACGGAGAAATTCTCTACCAGAACTGCCGGGTGCCCCGGGCGAACCTGCTGGGGCCGGAAGGGCACGGTTTCGTCATCGCCCAGGAGCGACTGGGACCCGGCCGCATCCACCACTGCATGCGCTGGATCGGCATCGCCCAGCGCGCCTTCGACCTCATGTGCCGGCGGGCCAACACGCGCAAGATGTCGCCGGACGGGAGAACCCTGGGATCAAAGCAGATCGTCAAGGCCTGGATCGCGGAAAGCGCGGCAGAAATCCAGGCTGCCCGCCTGATGACCCTGCACGCCGCCTGGAAAATCGAAAAAGCGGGGGCCAAGGCCGCGCGCCACGAGATATCCTTCATCAAGTTTGTGGTGGCCAACACCCTCCAGCGGGTGGTCGATCGCGCGCTTCAGGTACACGGCGGCCTGGGCATGACCGACGACACGGTGCTGGCCTATTTTTTCCGTCACGAACGGGCGGCACGCATTTATGACGGGGCCGACGAGGTCCACAAGATGTCCGTGGCCCGGCATATCCTTCGCGCCCATGGCGAGGGCGGTTTGAAAGCGGCGTTGAACCTGCCGGGATAAGGACGGTTCCGGGTTCGGGTTCAGGGTTCAAGGTTCTGGTTCCGGGTTCAGCGTTCTGGTTTCTGCTTTGAGCCTTGGGCTTTCAGCTTATTCGCTCATCAGCTATTTTGTTCTGGGTTCTGGTTGCTGACAGGTGGAAGCGTGGTGTGAAAGATGGGACGCTGAGGACAGAGGACGGTGGACGGAAGACAGAGGACTGAGGGCAAAGGACAGAAGGCTGAGAAGAGAGGACCGAAATCGGAATTCGGGAATGTCGGGATTAAGAAATGGTAGGAGCGGCTTCCAGCCGCGATCAATATCATCACCAATGGCCCCTTTATCGAGAAACGGCAATGGACCTGAAGTCATTTGAAAAGCAGGTAGCGGTTTCCATGACGGATATCTGCCGAGAAATTTTCGAGAGCCGGTCCCACTCCATCAAAATCAAGAAGGAGCAGGTGGCGGTCGGGAACCTGGTGAGAATCTTCAAGGCAACCCTCAAGCTGGCCAACCGGAAGGGGTTTCACGCCATGAGCCTGCGGGATCTGTGTGCCGAAAGCGGCATGTCCATGGGCGGGCTGTACGCCTATTTTAAAAACAAGGAGGAACTGCTGACCCTGATTCAGGAGCAGGGAAGGGCCATCGTGGCCCGGGTGATGGGCGACCGGCTGCGCGGCATCGAGGATGCCAAACAGGCACTGGATATGGCCATCCGCAGCCACCTCTATTTGTCCGAAGTACTGCAACCCTGGTTTTTTTTCTCATATATGGAGACCCGCTTTTTCCATGCCGAGGAAGGCAAACGGGCGATTGCCGGGGAATTGCAAACCGAAGCCATTTTTTCCAGCATTCTGGAACGCGGGATGGCCAGTGGCGTCTTTGCCATAAGGGACCCGTTGCTGGTTGCCGCCGCCATTAAGGCCATGCTTCAGGATTGGTATCTGAAGCGCTGGAAATACAAAAGGCGCAAGATTTCGGTCGAAGCCTATGCGGATTTTGTCATTTCCATGGTCAGCGCCTATGGCGCCGGTAAAACCATGAAGGGAGAAAAAGATGACTTCTCTTGATCAGGCCAAGGCGGTGCGTCGGGGAGAATCGCTGGAAGCCGTGAAGATCGCCGCTTATCTGAAAACGAACCTGCCCGGCTTGGTCGGCCCGGCAACGGTCCGCCAGTTTCACAGCGGTTTTTCAAACCTGACCTACCTGATCGGCACTGGGTGATACAGAGCTGGTGCTGCGCCGGCCGCCTTTTGGCAGGAGAGCCAAAAGCGCCCATGACATGAGCCGGGAATACCGCATACTCAAGGCCCTGAAGTCCGTATTTCCTCATGTCCCGGAACCTCTGGTCTACTGCGACGATCCGGCGGTCATGGACGCGCCATTTTACGTGATGGAGCGCATGCGGGGCGTGATCCTGAGAAAAGAACCGCCCGACGCAACTGCCTTTGATGCGGCGGCTGCCAGCAGGCTTTGCCGGCGATGGGTGGATCTGCTGGGTGATCTCCACAGCCTGGACTACCAAGGGTGCGGCCTGACGGATCTGGGCAACCCGGATGGTTATGTGGCACGGCAGATCCACGGCTGGTCCAAACGCTACCGCGACGCGCGCACCGATGACGTGCCGGATTTCGAAACGGTCATGGCCTGGCTGTGCGCCGGCATGCCGCCGGATTATTCAACACCCGCCCTGGTCCACAACGATTACAAGTTCGACAACGTGATTCTGGATCCGGCCGACCTGACCCGGATTATCGGCGTGCTGGACTGGGAGATGGCCACCATCGGCGATCCGCTCATGGACCTGGGCGCCTCACTGGGGTACTGGGTCGAACCGGATGACAGTGACGAACTGAAGCTGATCCGGACCCTGCCGACCCTGTGCCCCGGGATGTTGACCCGGCGTCAGATCGTCGCACGGTACGAGAAAAAAACCGGAGCGACCATAGAGAATTTTGCCTGGTATTACTGCTTTGGCCTCTTCCGGCTGGCGGTGATCGCCCAGCAGATCTACTACCGATTTTCCCATGGTCAGACAACCGACAAACGCTTCGGGATGTTGGGGGTCGCCGTGGGGATATTGGAGAAGGCGGCGGTAAGGGTGATTGAGACGGGAGAATATTGAGAGGAGAAGACATGGTATCGTTTGATTTGAAAGGCCGTATCGCTTTGGTCACCGGTGCCAGCCGGGGCATCGGCCGGGCGATTGCAGAGACACTGGCTGCGCATGGTGCAGAGCTGATTGTGGTAAGCCGGAAGCTGGAGGGCTTGGAAACGGTCGCAGCAGGGATCCACCAGAAAGGGGGAAAAGCGACCTGCTTGGCATGCAACATGGGCAGTCTCACAGACATCGAGTTGCTTTACGAGAGAATTGGTGAGGCCTGCGGACGGCTGGACATCCTGGTGAACAATGCCGCCACCAATCCCTATTTTGGCGAGATGGTCACCGTGGATGAAGGGGTCTGGGAGAAAACCCTGGACGTGAACCTGAAAGGCCCCTTTTTCATGATCCAAAAGGCCATTCCCCTCATGCAGGTGGGCGGTAAAGGCGCGGTGGTGAACGTCTCGTCGGTCAACGGCATCCGGCCGGCGGCGTTTCAGGGCGTTTATTCGATCACCAAAGGGGCGCTGATCACCATGACCCAAGCCTTTGCCAAGGAGTTGGCACCCCACCATATCCGCGTCAATGCCTTGCTGCCGGGATTCACGGACACCAAGTTCTCTTCGGTGCTCATGCAGAACAAAGAGATCTACGACATGGTGGTCGCTCAGATTCCGTTGAAGCGCCATGCGGATCCTATGGAAATGGTCGGTGCGGTGCTATACCTGGTTTCGGACGCGGCATCCTACACCACCGGTGCCTGTATTCAATGTGACGGCGGGTTGCTGGCATAACCGCCGGATTTCATCATAGCGAAAGGATAAGCGAAAGCATCCACATGTCAGTTTCCGGATGCGCTCGACCGGGATGCTCTGGCTGATGGTCCACGCTGCCGGCAGTCGACCAAGCCGGAGCCGGCTCCATCAACCCTTGATAACCGCATCCAGCACCTGGCTTATCTCCTGAACCAGATACGGCTTCTTAACGGCGCCGCAGAACCCGTAACGGGCGGGGTTGGCCATCACCGGATCGTTTGAATAGCCGCTGGAGACGATGGCCCGCACGTTGGGATCCAACGCTCGAAGCTGGCGCACGGTTTCTTTTCCGCCCATTCCGCCAGGCACGGTCAAATCAAGAACCACTGCATCGAAGGGATGGTCGGCTGATAGGGCCTCTTTGTAAATATCGGACAAGGGATGTGGTATCTCTGAAGAAGATAAAGAACGAATTTTCGAGCCCTTTTACACCAAGAAAGTGATGGGCATAAGCGGGACCGGTTTGGGCATGGCTGTGGTTTGGGCTACAGTTCAAGCCCACTATGGATTTATTGATATCAAAAGCACGCTTGATGAAGGTACTACGTTTTACCTTTATTTTCCGTTTACCAGAGAAGCGGCAACGGGTGGGAAAAAACGTGTTCCCGTTTCGAAAACCATGGGAAATGGGCAGTTGGTTAAAAAACCCTACACCATCGAAACCATCGGCCTGGCCATAAAAAAGGAGTTGGACAATTGAGTTTCTGTGTCAAATGTGCTGAACCCTGACCGTGAGCAGCATGTCGCCCCGGGTGCCGTCGGATTTGGCTTTGCCGACGTCCTTTAACCGCAACACCTGGCCGTCGGCAATGCCCTGGGGCACGACGACATTGTACAGGCGATTCTGCAACCCCTTGGGGACGGTGATCAGTTTGCGTGCGCCGACCATGGCTTCGTACTGGGTGACGGTGAGGGTTCCGTAAAGGTTGGACTCCTCCTCACCGCCGGCGGTTTTAACCACCTGAAAACGGTGGGATCGCTTCTTTTCGGTGGCGTGGCGCAGTCGGTCGGTAACGCCGGTGGCTGGAATGCGGTCGAACAGCTTGAGAAAAAGAAAGCCGAAGACGAACCCGCCGATGTGGGCCCACCAGGCGATGCCGCCGGCGTGCCCGGAGCTTCCCGCTGCATTGAAAATCTGCAAGAGCAGCCAGACCCCCAGAAAAAAGAAAGCCGGGATCTCCACGAACCAGGGGATGAAGATGATCGGGATCAGGGTCAGGATGCGCGAACGGGGATAGAGGACGAAATAAGCCCCCATGACGCCGGCGATGGCACCGCTGGCGCCGATGGTGGGAATGTTGGAGTGGGCATTGAACAGCAGTTGGGTCATGCCCGACGCCAGACCGCACAGCAGGTAGAAGACGACGTAGCGTGCCGGGCCCAGACGATCTTCGACATTGTCGCCGAAAATGTAAAGGGACCACATGTTCCCGATCAAATGCATGAATCCACCGTGCAGGAACATGAAGGTGAACAGGGAGATGACCCGCTGGCCGAGGGAGAAGTAAGCCGACACCTGGGGCACGGTGAACTTTGCCGGGACCAGCCCGTAAAGGTAGACGAAATGGTCCTGGGCCGGCCCCTGGGCCAATTGCACTAGAAAAAACACCACATTGATGCCGATGATGGTGTTGTTGACCACCGGGACGGTTTTAATCGGTGTCGTGTCGCGAATGGGGATCATACTTTGCCATGCCGGGCGCCGTAAAAAGTCCGATATCTGCGTTACGCTCATCCTTCGTCATTGCGGAGTATCGTCAATACACCTCATTCCTCAGGATTTGCAGGCCTTGATCTCGGTCTTTTTACGGCACCTTCCCGTATATAGCGATGGGTAATGAGCTAAATAATTGTGAGACTTTTGGATAGTGACTTGGAGAGCGATCATTCCCCAATCCCGAATTCCTCAATTCGGTTTGATGTTCATGCTCAGATCCACGGCCACGGCCGAGTGGGTCAGGGCGCCGATGGAGATGAGATCCACCCCGGTTTGGGCCAGCTCCTTCAACCGCCCCCGGGTGACGTTGCCGGAGGCTTCCACCAGGGCTTTTTTATCGATCAGACGAACGGCCTGGCGGATCTGACCCAAATCCATGTTGTCGAGCATGATGATCTCTGCGCCGGCGGCCAGGGCTTCTTTTACTTCTTCAAAGGTGGCCGCCTCCACCTCCACCTTTACCAGGTGAGAGGCCTGCTGCCGGGCTTTTTTTACCGCATTGGCGATACCACCGGATACGGCGATGTGATTGTCCTTGATCAATACACCGTCATACAGGCCCATGCGGTGGTTATGGGCGCCGCCCACGCGCACCGCGTATTTTTCCAACACCCGCCAGCCCGGTGTGGTTTTGCGGGTATCCACCAGTTTCACCGCTGTTCCGGCGACCTCCCCGACAAAGGCGTGCGCCTGGGTGGCTATGCCGGACAACCGCTGAAGAAAGTTCAAGGCGGTGCGTTCACCCTTTAACAGGGTGCCCAGTGTGCCGTCAATCCTGACCACCGTGCTGCCGGCAGGAATCCCGTCTCCATCCGCGTAAAGGGCGTTGAAATCGATCTGCGGTTCGAGTGCCTTGAAGACTTTCTCGGCCACCAGGAGGCCGGCGACCACCAGATCCTGCTTGGCGACGATCGTACCTCTTCCCCGGGTACCCGGGGCCACCAGGTTGTCGGTGGTGATATCCCCGGGACCGATGTCTTCTTTCAGGGCCAGTTGTATCAACTCTTCGATTGAATGCATGGTCTCAATCCATCATGGCCTTTATGCGTTCCAGGGTCGCCTCCAGGGCATGCTGTTTATCGAGCAGGGCGGCGTGTTTTTCGCGGACACCGTCCACGACATCGGGGGGCGCTTTTTTGAGAAAATCTTCGTTGCCCAGTTTTTTGTTCATACCCGACAGTTCCTTGGAAAGCTTGCCGATTTCCTTTTCCAGACGCGTCTGCTCCTGGGCAAAATCAATGATGCCTTCCAGCCGCACATATACCGTGGCCCCATCAACCAGGACCGTTGCCGCCGCCTTGGGTCGTTTCATGGCCGCATCGATGGTGATGCCGTTGAGGCGGGCCAGATTGACGATCAGATCGCTGTTGTTCTCCACCACCTTACCGACTCCCGAATCCTCAGCGTGCACGGCCACGGACAGAGCCGTGGATGGCGAAATGCTCATCTCACCGCGTACGTTGCGGATACCGGTGATGACGGCCATCACCGTTTCCATCTGCGCTTCGGCCGTCGGATCGTCACCGGGCTGGATATGATCCGGCCAGGCCGCCTGCATGATCGAACCGTCGGTGCCGGGAAGCGAGTGCCAGATCTCTTCGGTTACAAAAGGGGCAAAGGGGTGCATCAGGATCAGGGCCTCCTTGAACACGTGCCACAGCACCGAGAGGGTGGCAGCCTTTTCCTCGTCGCCGGCCTTGTCGTACAGGGTGGGCTTGATGGCCTCAAGGTACCAGTCGCACAGCTCATGCCAAACAAACTGGTAGACGGCGCCGGCGGCCTCGTTGAACTTGTAAGCATCCAGGGCTTTTTCGGTCTGCCGTGCCACCCGATTCAGTCGGGACAGGATCCAGCGGTCCTGCAGGGAGATGTTTTTCACATCGATGGCATCGTAGCCCTTCTCTATATGCATGAGGGAAAACCGTGCGGCGTTCCAGAGCTTGTTGATGAAGTGGCGGTAGCCTTCCACTCGTTTTTCGCTCATCTTCACATCCCGTCCCTGGGCGGCAAAGGCGGCCAGGGTAAAGCGGAAGGCGTCGGTGCCGTATTGGTCAATGACGTTGAGCGGGTCGATGACGTTGCCCTTGGATTTGCTCATTTTTTTGCCTTCCTCGTCTCGCACCAGGGCGTGCACGTAGACATCATGGAAGGGGATCTCTTTCATGAAGTGGATGCCCATCATCATCATGCGGGCCACCCAGAAAAAGAGGATGTCGAACCCGGTGACCAGCACCGACGTGGGGTAGTAAGCCTTGAGCAGTTGGGTTTGCTCCGGCCACCCCATGGTGGAAAAGGGCCACAGGGCTGAGCTGAACCAGGTATCCAGTACGTCGGTTTCCTGGACCAGGTCGGTTGAACCGCAGTCCGGGCAGACATCGGGTGCGTCCATGGCCACGATCATCTTGCGGCAGCTCTGGCAGGTCCAGGCCGGTATTTGGTGGCCCCACCAGATCTGGCGGGAAATGCACCAGTCGCGGATATTAAACATCCACTCGTAGTAGGTCTTGGTCCACGATTCGGGGATGATGCGCGTCTTGCCCGTCTCGACGGCTTCGATAGCTTTTTCGGCCAGCGGTTTGGCCTTGACGAACCACTGGCGCGAGAGGTTGGGCTCGACCACGGTCTTGCAGCGGTAGCAGTGGCCCACGCTGTGCCGATGTGGTTCCACCCGTTCCAGCAGCCCTTCGGCTTCCAGTGATTCCACCACTGCCTTGCGGCAGGCAAAACGGTCCATGCCTTTGAACCGGCCGGCCGCATCGGTCATGCTGCCGTCGTCGGCGATGACCTTGACGCTGGGCAGGTCGTGGCGCGCTCCGATATCAAAGTCATTCGGGTCGTGAGCCGGTGTTACCTTCAGGGCGCCGGTGCCGGTGGACAGGTCCACATACGCGTCACGGACGATGGGGATCTCACGGTTCATCAGCGGCAGGATCACGGTTTCGGCAGTCAGATCCGCATAGCGTTCGTCTTCCGGGTGAACGGCCACGGCGGTGTCCCCGAGCATGGTTTCCGGACGGGTGGTGGCCACGACCACCGAGCCGGAGCCGTCGGCATAGGGATAGCGGATGTGGTAGAAGTGGCCGTCCAGGTCTTCGTGCTCCACCTCCAGGTCGGACAGGGCCGTATGGCAGCGGCAGCACCAGTTGATGATGTAATTCCCCTGGTAGATAAGGCCTTCGTCGTAGAGTTGGACGAATACTTTCCTCACCGCCCGGGAGAGTCCTTCGTCCATGGTGAACCGCTCCCGCTCCCAGTCGCAGGATGCACCCAGACGTTTGAGCTGATTGATGATCGCATTTCCATATTCCTTGCGCCATCCCCAAACGGCCTCGATGAAATTCTCTCTTCCCAGCTGGTGCCGGTCGGTGCCCTCGGCGGCCAGTTTTTTCTCAACCACGTTCTGGGTGGCGATGCCGGCATGGTCCGTTCCGGGCATCCACAGGACGCTGTCGCCCTTCAGTCGGCGATAGCGGCACATGATGTCCTGCATGGTGTTGTTCAGGGCGTGGCCCATGTGCAGCACGCCAGTGACGTTGGGTGGCGGGATGACGATGGAATAGGTCTTTTTTGTCGTGTTCTCATCGGCGGCGAACAGTTTTTCCTGCTCCCAGTATGCGTACCAGCGTTTCTCAACAGCTTCAGGGGAATAACTTTTGTCCAGCAAATCGCGGCTCATGGGCTAAACGCTCCTTGTGCAAAATGGCCCGGTAATCTATCCCAGGCTCATGAAAGCCTGTTTGGAAAATAATGAATCGGTTGCAAACGTTTGCTTGCACCTCGATTCCCTGATTTTCAAACAGGCGCTGAAAAAATGGAAAAGGGGATTAATGATAATCCCCGTGTAAGGTTGTTGCGTGCTGATTGAGGGTGGTTGCCTGGCTATCCGATCTTATCGTCTTCATCCTCCAGGAGCGCATTTTTGATTCTGGCGATTTCTCGCGTCACGGTTTTTTCGATGGTCCGGATCATCAACTGCTCTATCTTCTCACCGTATATTTTCTCGATGGTGCGCTCCAGCGCCGCTTCGATCTGCGCCTCGGTCAACGGGACCGGCTCCGACGGGGACGCGGGAACAACCAGAGGGGCCGCGACCGATTCGGAAACATCCGGTGTGTTTTCCGGTTGGTCATTAACGTCGCCGATGATTGCCTGATTATCTTCGAAGATCATGAAGTCGCTGTCCGGCCCGGCTGTTTCGGCCGCCTCCTCGGGTGTTTCAACATCAAAGGCATTCCCAGCGTCTGTCAATACGGCGTCAGCCCTGCTCTCCAGGTCTGAAAATTCATCGTCCGTTTCAACCGTTATTCCTGCTTCTGCCGTTTGTGGTTCCACGGCATCCAGAAGGTCTATAACCGGTTCATCCTCCGGCACGGTTTCGTCCGTCTCTTCAGGCGTCGTGTCAGGCGCTGGCATTCCGGTTCCGGCGGTGTCGTTTTCCAGGGTCGCCGCCACATCCATCAGATCGATGACATCATCCTCATCTTCTGTGGCCCCGGCTGTCTCTTCAGGCGTCGTGTCAGGCGCTGGCATTCCGGTTCCGGCGGTGTCGTTTTCCAGGGTCGCCGCCACATCCATCAGATCGATGACATCATCCTCATCTTCTGTGGCCCCGGCTGTCTCATCAGGCATCGTGTCAGGTTCCGGCATCCCGGTTCCGGCGGTGTCACCTTCCGGAGTCGTGGCTACATCCATCAGATCGATGATTGCATCATCCGTCTCTTCCGGCGAGTCTGTCGTTTCTTCTTTGGGAAGGGCATTCACAAGGGGGATTGCCTCTTCTTCAGGTTCAACCACGGCTTCCATTGCCTGATCCGGCGGTTCAATAATGTCGTTAAGATCAATGACGTTGTAGCCATCTCCCTCTTCGACAATCTCGGTCAATTCGATGACTTCCTTATCGTTCAGGTCGGTACCGCTTTCCGTCTGCGGATCGGGCTTCTGGCGACCATCCATAAGTTCTCCCCCGTTAACCTTGGTTGAAAAATATCGTGTTTTCGGTTACGCCCGGCATCACCCAGATTTTGCATTGTTAGCATCGCTCTCGGTGACCCTATATGCAGGATTGTTGATACCGGGCAAAATATCGTCGAAAAGACGCTACCATAAGGTGCCAACCCTGTCAAGTTATTTGGATTCTTGATAAAATCTACAATTTTCGAGCTCAAGCGCGTGGTATCGATCGATTATAAACCTCTCATCTTTTGGCAGCGCGTTTTCGATTGGCACGAACGGTGTCCCATGAGTAGATGGCCAGTGCCGTCCAGATAAGTCCGAAGGTCACTGCCTGAATTCTGGTAAACGGCTCTCCGAACACGGTGATCCCCAGCACAAGCATGCCTGTAGGGGCTGTGTATTGGATGAATCCCAAGGTGGCCAAGGTGATGCGTCTGGCGCCGAGGTTGAAAAGCAGCAAGGGTGTGGCCGTTAGGATCCCCGTGCCCAATAACAGCAGATCGGTTTTAATCCCGGAAAACAAAAATGCCCCGGACTGGATTTGATGCAGGTGAAACACCCATATGCCGGCGGGAACAGTCAGTAGCAGCGTTTCCACAGTCAGGCCCACCAACGCACCGACGGGCACCACCTTACGGACCAGTCCGTAAACCCCGAAACTGAACGCCAGCGCCAGGGAGACCCACGGAAACGCACCGTACCGAAAGGTGAGGTTGAGCACACCCAGTGTCGCAAGGCCCACTGCCAACGCCTGGGTCCGACGCAACCGTTCGTGCAGGAATACCATGCCCAGGCAGATGTTGACCAGGGGGTTGATGTAGTAGCCCAAGCTGGCCTGAAGCACCCGACCGTTGTTGACAGCCCAGATGTAGATGAGCCAGTTGCCACCCACCAGAATGGACGTGATCAGGAGAATGGACAGCATTTTAGGGCTTTTGATCACATTTTTGAATTCGGCCCACCGCCGGCCAACACATACCAGGGGCATGAGAAAAACGAATGACCAGAGGATTCGATGCAGAATGATCTCGAATGCCCCCACGCCGTGAAGGGCTTTCCAGTAGATGGGACTCAGCCCCCATATGAGAAAGGCCAAAAATGCGAAAAGGGCACCGACCCCGGACTGTCGATCCGCTACAGGTTGGATATCATTCATCAGCGGTAAATTGGCCCCCATTTGGATTGGCAGGAGTACGCTATTATCAGAAACAGGGGCGTGGTCAATAGGGAATCAATTATTTTTTGGTTCCATGGGCGTGGACAGGGATCAATGCAGTGGGGGTAACGCAACATTTCATCAAAAACTGACTGGGTCGTTTTCTCTGATGGTAACGGGCAAGCGGCCGTAAACTCAGGATTGGTTGACAACTCAACCGTTTGTAGTAGTATGGGCGATCATTGTAAGGCGTTGCTTGAAAGTGTAAATTGAAGCCTATCAAACGGTTAGGTGAAAAAATGGAAAAAATTTTTAACGGTAAAAAAACAGCGAAGTTGGGGACGGCTGCGAATCCTGCCGTTATCAACGTACAAACAGCGGAAAGAGTGAAAGAATTAGAATCCGTGTTTGAAGAAAACGGGTGGAGATATACCATTGGGCTGGAACCGGATAAACCTGAGGATATAAAAGATCTGGAGATATTATTGAACCCACTGAAAACAAAGATTGCCGATAAGCATGTGGGACGCAATGAATCCTGCCCATGCGGAAGCGGGAAAAAATATAAAAAATGCTGCGGTATTTGAGCAAAACACCGGAATAAAAGAGATATGAACCGTTTGTCGGTAATAAGGCGCCTTTGCTTGTTTTGGTGCTTCACCGGACACTTGGTATTGTCTTGATTGCGTGAAGGCGTGGATTTAACATCCTGCGACGCATCGCCAGCAGAGCTACTTGGTGATCTCCGGATAGATACGCTCGAACAGATCATTCGCCGCGTCCGACTCCAGACCTTTCAGGATTTCATACTGGTCCAGGGCGCGTTTGCGGCGCCCCTGACTGAAGTACATCATTCCAAGGTTGTAGTGGGCGGCAGCCATCCGCGGATTGGCACGAATGGCAAGGGTGTAGGCACGGATCGCCTCTTCAGGGCGGTCCATGCGGCTGTAGGTGACGCCGATGTTGTAGTAGATCAATTCGTTGTCCGGTTCCAGACCGCCGGCTTTCGTGAACAGCGCCATCGCTTCATCGTAGCGGCCGATTTTACCCATTGTGGCCCCCAGATCGAGTAGCGTCGGAATGTGGTCCGGTTGGCGATCCAGTATTTCCTCGAACGTGTCGATTTGCTCTCCGGTTCGTTCCAATGCACCATACGCCCTGCCTAATTCGAATTGTGCCCGCAGGTTGGCGGGATCGATGCGAATCACCTCTAGCAGGGTGGGGATGACCTGCTCGAACTGTCCGATGGCCTTGTAATACATGGCCAGGATAAAATGGGCCATTTCATTGTCCGGGTCGCGCTCGATGGGCCGCTTGTAGGCGGCGATGGCCTCATCCGGCTGATCGAGGCCGACATAGCAACTGCCCAGCCCATACCAGGCGTCGGGATCATCCGGGTTGGCTTCGGCCGCCCTTTTAAAATAGGTCAAGGCCTCTTCGTATTCTCCCTGAATGGTGAGGCGGGAACCTTTGCTGCAGAGTGCCGCCGCCAGAGCCGGACCCTGCCTCGAGTTTCGAATGGTCCACTCGGTAATGGAGGGTTGCGACGCTTCGTCGGTCAGCATTTCAAGTGCGTCCACGGAGACGGCAAAGTTGAGATTCTGACCCCTGGCCACCTGAAAGGTGACCACGCCAACCACTTTTCCGTCCTGATTGATTACCGGGCCGCCGCTGGATCCCCGGGAGATCGGGGCGGTCAATTGAAACACATTTCCGCCTGCCGGCATCTCACGCACAGCCGAAATGATTCCTTCGGACACGGTCTGTTCCAAACCCATGGGGCTTCCGACCACGAAAACACTGTCCGCAACGGCGGGCTGCTCTCTGGCGAGAACGACAGGCGTCGCCCGGTTGCCCCCGATGTCAACGCGGACCTTGATCAGGTCGACCAGCCGGTTTTTGGCCAGGACCGCCGCCACCGGATATTGACTGCCGTCCACTGTTTTGATGCTTGCGCTGTAGGCACCGTCCAATACGTGGAAATTGGTTACCAGTATACCGCTTTCTGAAATGAAGAAGCCGCTGCCGATGGATGATATGTCGCCATCCACATCGTAGTTAACGACCGTTACCACCGATTTTTGTATCGGCCCCACCAACTCCTTCAGGCTCCTCGATGGTTGCCGCAAGGGCTCAGGCCCAGTGGAACAGGCACCGCCAACAAGCGCTGCGGCGGCAATCATTAACAAGACGAACCGACCACGAATCATGAATACCCCTCACGTCGGCAAACGACAAGCCGACGATTGCACATCATCATCATTGTCCAACTATATGGATATTTTCGGGCTTTTCAACCGGACCCATTCCGGCGGTTGATCCGGCGGTCCTCTTGATCACGCGTGCGGCTGTGGGGACCAGTTTCTAAGGGTAGAAAACCGGGTGCTTTGGGCCAAGAATATTTATTCGGCAGCCTTCTCATCGGGCGAGGAGAGGTCCCTTTCCATTGCGTTGAGCAGCAAGGTGATCGGTCTGTTTTCCTCGCTGTTGCCGGCAAAACGGATGGGGCCCGGATGACGGTAGTGATCTTCTTCCGGAGTGGCGGCCAGCCATTTGTCGCGGAAGGTTTTTACGACTCGGAATGCCGGGGAGTTGACATCCACGATGCTTTTTTCCAGCACCAGTTCAAGTTTGCCTTTGCGTTCCTCCAGGTGCATGAGCGGGGCGATGGGTATGCCGATTGGCCGCCAGCGGGAAAAATCCTGCTCCAGGTTCAAGATGCCCGCCATTTGACCGGTGGCACCGTTGGCGATCAGGCTGAAAACGGTCAGCCCCAGGTTGTAGGTATAGGTGCAGTCGAATCGGGTGGGGTCGCTCCCCCGGCCGTCGTAGCCGTAGAAGTGGGTTTGGGTTTTGAATTTGGGGACGGACTGCTCGAAGATTTTGTCGATGGGCGCCGGAATAGGCTCGTCGTCGCCCAGGAAACCGGATTTGACCAGCGCCGTCTTGAGGGTTTTTTTGGAGATGATGGTTTTTTTGATCATCAGGTACCGGGCCTGCTTCCAGTTTTCGAAAAGAATGGGCCCGTAACGCTCCGGATCCAGTCCCCCCTTTTGCATGGTCTTGACGAACTGCGCATCCTGGATACCGATCTTGTAATGGCCTTTCTCCTTTAAAATGCCCAGGTAGTCTTTCACCAGGTCAAGGATGACCTTTTCTGTCTTGACCTGGGAGAACTGAAAATTGCCGTGGTTGTCCCGTTCGGTGAGCAGTCCCTCCTGAAAGAATTCGGGGATGTCGTTGAACAGCTCGTCGTCCCGGGCATTCCACACATTGTAGGAAACGTCCTTGCGGATACCCCGTACCAGCCGGCGCAGGTACTCCAACTTGTCGTCCAATGTGGGAAAGGCGGTGTGAAAATCTCGATCGTGCATCTTGTTGTAGTTGCCGATGATTGTGTTGAGTTTGATGATGAACACCTGAATCTCGTTGATGAATTCCAGCACTCCTTCCGGGAGCACCAGGACGCCGTAGTTCTTCCCCACAGTGGATCGTTCCAGGATGGCGTCACAGATCACCCGGGAGAGGTGCCGCAGGGTCATGCCGTAAGCGGTGTAGTCCACCACACCCGCTTTTTCGGCTTTCTCCAGCCGGGCATAGTCTACGTAGTCGGCCAGGTCTTCGCCGATCAGGGTCATGTTGGCGTGGGTTTGAAGGGCCACCTCTAACGCCAGGTGGCTGGCCACGCGGCCCATGACCTTGCACACGTGCCAGTACTTGACGTCCGAACTGGCGTCGGTGCATAGGTTGGCGATGGCCTGGGAGAAGGCGCGGGCGGCGGTGTGGAACCCGAAGGACATGGCGCACAGCACCTTGCCCTGGGCGTCACGGACCTGGATGTCGCCGTCGATGGTTTTGGGGACGCCGATCACCTGGACGCCGTCTTCGAACATATTCTGGGCGAGAAAGGCGGCGTTGGTGTTGGAATCATCACCGCCGACCACCACCAGGGCGTCCAGCTCCAGCTGTTTGCAGGTTTCCCGGGACAGGTTCATTTTCTTTCGGTCATCGATTTTGGTGCGCCCGGTCTTGATCATGGTGAATCCGCCCACATTTCTGTACTGGTCCACCTGCTCGTGGGTCAGCTCCATGTGGTCGCCGTCGATGATGCCGTCGGGACCCATGAGAAATCCGAAGATCCGCGTCTGTGGATTGATTTTCTTGGCGGCGTCAAACAGGCCGGCAATAACGTTGTGGCCTCCCGGTGATGGTCCGCCGGAGAAGACAATGCCGATGTTGCGCGCCTTTCGATAGTTCTTCTTGACATCATCCGCGGCATCGTCACTGCCCTCAACTCTCTGGACGGTGTTGGCGATGATGTGCGACAGCTGCCGGTGGGCTTCCTTATCGATCTCGAATTGATACTGCGGGTCGGTCACCAGGGTGGTGAAATCGCTTTTGAACACATCGCACACGGGGGGCTGGTAGGCGATTCTCTCCTTCAGCTCCAGATTTACATCGGCAACGGCGTCAATAACTGCCGGATGGTCGAGCAGCTTGTCGAGTCGGATGGTGGATGGTTCCGGCATTCAGCCCTCCTGAATAGGTGATTGATCGTGTTGGTTGATTGCGCTTCCCGCCGCGGGAACCGATTGGTCTGCTGAGTCAATTCTATTATCCTCGGGCCGCGGTCCAAGTCAAGGCAATTGTCCCTTCCGGCGGGCATTCAGTCCGATATAAGCCATTGAGAGCAAAGCGCAAGCCCGTGTCACAGCCGTGGTGAACAGCCCGGACCGGAAGGTGCATCTTGACAACACCCTTGCGAGCCGATACTGAGATTGCTTCCGCCTAACCTTGTTCCCAAAAGGATCCCAATTGTCCAAGAAACCCATCTTAATCGTCAAGGCAGGGGGCACCTACCCAGATATGGCGGCCCGATACGGTGACTTCGAAGACTGGTTCATCGCGCGCATGGACTGGTCGGCGGGCACCGTCGAAACCGTCAGTCCTTTTTCAGGAGCGCCTTTGCCGCCGGTGGCATCGTACGGCGGCATTATCATCACCGGGTCCCACGACATGGTGACCGAAAAACAACCCTGGAGCGAGAAGGCGGCCGACTGGGTCAAACAGGTCGTTGAAGCAGAGATACCACTATTGGGAGTCTGCTATGGCCATCAGCTTTTGGCACACGCCATGGGTGGCGTGGTGGGTGACAATCCCAAGGGGAAAGAGTTCGGTACGGTGTCGATCCGGCTCAACCCGGATGGGTGTGAGGATCGGCTGTTTGACGGGACCCCGGAGACGTTTGTCGCCCAGGCCTGTCACAGCCAGAGCGTGCTGCAGTTGCCAGCCGGCGCGACCCTTCTGGCATCGTCCGAGTTGGATCCCCACCACGCGTTTATCGTCGGAAGGCGGGCCTGGGGCGTTCAGTTTCACCCCGAATTCGACGGGCAGATGCTCCGGCTCTACATCCAACGATTTGCCAATGATCTCGTAGCCCAGGGCCTGGATGTGGACCGGCTGCTGGCCGACATCCGGGAAACCCCGCAAAGTGAAAGGCTGTTGCGCCGGTTCCAGCGATTGTGCACCTGAACCGTGCGGTGAATGCTGCGTGGCTGCCAATCAGGGCTTTACTTTGCTTGTATCTTATTATAAAAGTTAATTGTATTTTTGGTTCACCTTTTTTAATGAATGGCATTTATCCCGATGCCGCATGACGCTTCGGGACACCCCAAAAGACGCTTTTTCTTCAGCTAATCTGTGGATCCAGCCGCAGGCTTGCGGCTTTGCTTTGTTCTAATCATCTAAGGAGGAGGAGCACGTATGAAAAGAGGTTTATTTACCACATTGGCGATTGTTGCCGCAGTGACTTTTTGCATGGGAACGGCCTTCGGCGCGGACATCGACCTGGCCAAGAAATCCCACATCCAGAAAATCCTGGAGCGCGGCGAACTGCGCGTGGGTTTCGAGTCCGGCTACATGCCCTTTGAAATGACCAACAAAAAAGGCGATTTCATCGGTTTCGACATGGATTTCGGACGGCACATGGCCAAGGCCATGGGCGTCAAGTTCGTTCCCGTCAACACCGCCTGGGACGGCATCATTCCCGCCCTGGTCACCGACAAGTTCGACATCATCATGGGCGGCATGACCATCACCCAGGAGAGAAACCTGAAAGTCGCTTTCGCCGATCCCTACATCGTCGTGGGCCAGGCGATTCTTCTCAACAAGAAAAACGAAGGCACCATTAAATCCTACAAGGATCTCAACGACCCCAAATTCATCCTCACCTCCCGCATGGGCACCACCGGGGAGCAGTCCATCAAACGCATGATCCCCAAGGCCACCTACAAAGGGTTCGAGTCCGAAGCCGAAGCCGGCATGGAAGTGATCAACGGCAAGGCCGATGCGTTGGTGTACGATCTGCCCTTCATCGGCATTCTCTACTCCAGCCAGGGTAAGGGCAAAACCGTGTTCCTGGATCAGCCGTTCACCTACGAACCCCTGGCCTGGGCCATCAACCAGGGCGACCCTGACTTCTTGAATTTTCTGAATAACTTCCTCAGGCAGTGCAAGGGTGACGGGTTCTACGAAAAAACCTACAACAAATGGATCCTGAGCTCGGACTGGAAGAAAGAACTCGAGTAACCTTGTTATAACTGAAACTGATTGGTGATCATGATCCACACACAGGCCGGCCGGTGCGTTTTCGGCCGGCCTGTGCAATCATGGTGCCTTTAATCCATTGCCCTCACACTTTTACCCTAGCAGGAAGAAGATGCGATCATGAGCGATGAAAACAGTCAACGGATAACCGGACGACGCGCCGATTACAGCAAGTGGGTCATTATTTTCTGCCTCGGCGTACTGGTCTTTCTGGGCTTGTTCTACTACGCAACCCAGAAGATCAAATACAACTGGCGATGGAACCGGACGCCGATCTATTTTGCCTATCAGGACGACATCGACGTGACCGCCGAAATCGATGGTGAAGTGTCATCCATCAAGACAGAAGGCGGCCAGGTGACCATAACGGTCAAAGGTGTGGGTGAAGAGGAACGTTACACCGCGCCCGCCAAGGGCCTGCAGGTGGATGAAGGGGAGTACATATCCTATGGCGACACCCTGGCCAGCCACAAAGAGTGGAAACCCGGCCTGTTGGTCATCGGTTTGTGGATTACCCTCAAGATCAGTGTGATGTCCACGATATTCGGTGTGATCATTGGTATCATCAGCGGATTGATGCGCATTTCCGACAACCCGGCCCTGCGCTGGACCTCCATCGTCTATGTGGAGCTGATCCGGGGATCCCCGCTGATGGTCCAGATTCTGATCTGGTACTTCGTTCTGGGGACGCTGATTAACGACCTTTTGTACGCTTATGGCTTCGGACAGATCCCGGCCTTCTGGTACGGCGTCGCGTCACTGGCCTGTTTTGCCGGCGCCTACGTCTCGGAAATCGTGCGTGCAGGCATCCAGTCCATCCACCGCGGGCAGACCGAAGCGGCCCGCTCTTTAGGCATGAGCTATGCCCAGTCCATGCGCTACATCATCCTTCCCCAGGCGCTTCGCCGGATCCTTCCGCCCCTTGCCGGGCAGTTCATCAGCCTGATCAAGGATTCTTCCTTGCTGGGGATCATTGCCATCCGCGAGTTGACCAAAGCGGCCCGGGAAGCGGTTACGGCGACGCTTCAACCCTTCGAAGTGTACATTCTTCTGGGGCTGCTGTACCTGGTGCTTACCTTTACCCTTTCCATGTACGTGCAACACCTTGAGAGGAGGATGGCGACATCGTGATAAAGGCAAAAAACGTATACAAAACTTTTTATGCCCCCCATGAGATCCCCGCACTGGTGGATGTGACGGCCAACATCAAGGCTGGCGAGGTGGTCGTGGTGATCGGCCCTTCGGGTTCCGGCAAGAGTACTTTTTTAAGGTGCCTCAACCGCCTGGAACACGCCACCAGCGGGCATATCTTTATCGACGGCACCGACATCCTGGCCCAGAAGACCGATATCAACAAGATCCGGGCCGAGGTGGGCATGGTATTCCAGTCCTTCAACCTGTTTCCCCACAAGACGGTGCTGGAAAACGTGACCCTGGCCCAGAAAGTGGTGCGCAAACGATCGGGTGACGAAAGCCTGAAGAAGGCCATGGCCCTGCTGGAAAAGGTGGGCATTGTCGACAAGAAAGATGTCTATCCGGACCAGCTCTCCGGCGGGCAGCAGCAGCGGGTGGCCATCGCCCGGGCCCTGGCCATGGACCCCAAAATCATGCTCTTCGACGAGCCCACGTCGGCCCTGGATCCGGAGATGATCGGTGAAGTGCTTGACGTCATGAAGACCCTGGCCAAAGAGGGCATGACCATGGTGGTGGTCACCCACGAAATGGGCTTTGCTCGGGAAGTGGCCGACCGCGTGATTTTCATGGATGCCGGCGCCATCGTGGAGGAGGGCACCCCGGAGCATTTCTTCGTCAGCCCGACACATGACCGGACCAAACTGTTCCTCAGTCAGATTCTGTAACCTGATCCCTTTTTAGCGAACCCATCGAAAGGCAAGGGCCCGGTTGCGCGGCAACTGGGCCCTTGCCAATCATACGCTGAAGGTGCCGTTTGTTCTATGCTGTCAGGATCTGATCCGCTCCATCCCAGGATCGTAGAGCGGTGAGAGCGAAACGATTGCCGGATAGACCTTGCCGGCGATATCAATTTCCCACTCTCCCGCATCGATATACGCCTGATCGATCGCTTCATCCGCTTCGATCATGAACAGCCCAACGGCGCCACCCAGCGTGTACCCGTAAGAACCGGATCGGACATAGCCGACCGCTTTTCCATTCCTGCTGACCACTTCGGCATGGAACAACAGCGGGACCGGGTCTTTGACCAATACCAGGGCCAGCCGCCGGGTCGGATGGCCCTGGGCCTTTTTTTGAACACAGGCCGCTTTTCCGATGAATCCGGCGGATTTTTCCAGTTTAATCGTAAACCCCAGCCCGACTTCAAACGGGTCGTCGGTGTTGTCCATGTCATGGCCGTAGTCGCGGTAGCCTTTTTCCAGTCTCAAACTGGCCAGCGCCTTCAATCCGGCATGACGAAGATTGAACCGCTGGCCCGCATCGACAATGGCGTCGTAAACATGCGTGGCCTGCTCCACGGGGATGTATAGTTCATAGCCCAATTCGCCTACATAGGTGAGGCGCACACAGATCAAGCGGGCGTAGCCAATGGCGATCTCGGCGACATGCCTGTAGGGAAAGGCCTGATTGGAGAGATCCGCCGATGTGATGGATTGCAACAATTCACGGGATTTGGGCCCCTGGATGTTGAGTTGGGCATAGGCAGCGGTCATATCGGTGACAAAGGCATGGGCATCGTCCGGGATATGCTGTTTCAGCCAGCGCTCTGCATGACGATGCATGGTGTCCGTTACGACAACCAGGTACTTCTCGTTTTCGAGCTTGGCGACCGTCAAATCGGCTTCGAGCCGCCCGTCCTCGTTCAACCAGGGCGTGTAGGTGATCCGGTTGGCGCTGCCATCGATATCATTGGCTGATATATAGTCCAGCACGTTACCGGCATCGCGACCCTGGACCATGAATTTTGACATGAAAGACATGTCCATGAGGACGACATTCTCGCGGGCCGCTAAATGCTCGGCTTCCCAATAGGCAAACCAATGGTCCTTGCCCCAGGAATGTCGCTCAATTTTGGCCTCGTGACCTTGAGGGGCGAACCAGTCCGCGCCTTCCCAGCCGCTGACGTCCCTGAAATAGGCCCCTTGGTCGGCTAACCGATCATAAAATGCCGATTTCTTGGCGCCTCTGGCTGTCTGCATCGATTGGTAAGGGTAGTGGCATTGGTAGACCATGCCCAGCGATTCGACCGTCCGGTGTTTACGGTATTCCGGATTGTTCTGATAGGTGTGCAGACGATCGATGTTAAAACCGGTGATGTCGACATCGGGCCTGCCGTTCATGATCCACTGCGCCATGACGCGACCCAGTCCCGGTCCGGCGATGATTCCGACGGAGTTCAGCCCGGCAGCGACAAAATAATTTTTTAATTCAGGTGCTTCACCCACAATGGGTTGAAGGTCGGCGGTAAAACTTTCCGGTCCGCAGAAAAAGGTCTTGATGCCGAGATCTTTGATGACCGGCACCCGCGAGATGGCTTTGTCCACGAATGGCCCCATGCGATCCCAATCCGGTTCGATCTCGCCGAAGGAAAAGTCTTCCGGGATGCCTTTGACCTTCCAGGGCGCACAGACCGGCTCGAATAAGCCGACCATGAGCCCGCCCACCTCTTCACGATAATACCCATAGTGAGACGGGTCTTCCAATACCGGCATGTTGGGGGGAATGCCATCCATCTCTTCGGTGATCAGGTAATAGTGCTCGGCTGCCTGGTTGGGAATATTGACGCCGGACAGGTCGCCCAGCTGGCGCGCCCACATGCCGGCACAATTGACCACGACCTCGGCCTGGATATTCCCATGGGGCGTGTGGACGCCGGCGACCGCGCCATTCTTCTTGATGATGCCGGTAACGGACACGCCCTGAATGATCTGAACGCCCTGGTTGCGGGCGCCTTTGGCCAGTGAAAGGGTTGCATCCACAGGGTTCACGCGCCCATCGTCTTTCACGTAAAAGCCGGCAAGCAGATCATCTACGTTGGCCAGCGGGAATAGTTCCCGGATTTCTTTGGGCGAAATTTCCTGTGCGTCAACCCCGCAATATCGGTTGAACGTAGCCACACGGCGGTATTCTTCCAAACGATCTTTATTGCTGGCGACTTCGATAAATCCGATTGGTGTGAAGCCTGTGGACAGGCCGGTTTCCGCCTCCAGGCGGCCATAGAGGTCACGGCCGTATTTGCGCAGTTCCGTCGAGGTCTCCGACAACGATCCAAAGGTCACCATCAGGCCTGCAGCATGCCATGTCGTTCCGGAGGTGAGTTCATCACGTTCCAGAAGGACGACGTTCTGGCACCCCAGATGGCCCAGATGGTAGGCAATTGAACAACCGATGATTCCACCGCCGACAATGACAACATTGGCCTGCAGGGGCAGTGTCACATTCTTTTTCATTGATTTTCTCCTGGTTCGATTCCGATCTCCGCCTCGGCCTGTTCGACGATGCCCCTGATTTTTGCGAGTATCTTTTCGGGCAGTGGTTCCGGGTGATGATTTTCAAGGATCCAACGCGCTTTTGCCATGGCCCGTTCATAGGCGGTGGTGGCACCTGCGGCCTCCCACACGCCTCTCATCCTGCGGTCGATAATCTCCGGTTTGGACTGATTCCGCATGCCCTTGAAGGTCGTCGGGTGCATGAGAAAATCACGGCCCGGACCGATCTCCTTGATCGCGTCCACGGCGAGTGTTTCGTCATTCACCGGAATTCCCTGCACCGTAAATTTGATCATGCGGGCAAATTCACAGTCTAAAACCAGTTGGCCGTAGTCGAAAGTGATGCCGCTTTCAAGCATTCCCAGACCGTAGATCATATTGGCACCTGCCAATGCGGGCAACAGTCCGGTGAGCGTCTTTTCGTGGCCTGCCTGGACGTCGGATATTTTTGAATCGCCCTAGCCACCGGCGACATAGCTCGGCAGGGCATAGTAGCGCGCCAGCCGCGCCACGGCCCCGCTGATCAATGCGCACTCCGGCGTCCCCACGGTCGCCGCGGCCATTTTCAGATCCATGGCGGTGGTCGAACTGCCGTAGACCACCGGCGCCCCCTTGCGGGTCAGCTGGCTCAGGGTGATCCCGCTCAAGATTTCCGCATTGTGGGTCACCAGGGTGCCGGCAAGGGTCACCGGTGCGGTGCCGCCGGACATGGCCATGGAGAGAATGTTGCACACCACGTTGTTGCGGGCCGATTCCATGATGATTTCGCAGCAGTCCGCGATCAGCTTCAACGGGCTGACCGGACAGGTGGTGAACGAAACGATGGGCCGTTCCCGCAGCCGCTTGACCCCGCCGACGATGGCGGCGGCCATCTCCAGAATTTTGTTCAGCAGTCGGCCGTTTCCCGGGCCGAAGGCGCAGTGCTTGGTCGTGTGGGTCAGGTAGGCCTCGGCGTTGTGCAGGGGCACCACCGCCTGGTTGACGTCGTGGGCACCAAGGGCCTTTTCACAAAAATCCACCTCGTCGAGGTAGTCGATCACCCGGGCGGTGTCGACGAGATCCTGCTTTACCGGTGTCCGGTTCTCACCGGTATGGGGGTCGTTGATTTTTACCCCTTCGCTGAAGTTGGTAAAGTGCACCCGGTTGCCTTCCAGCACGAGGTCGTGCCTGGGGTCCCGGCCGGCCAGGACGACCTTGGCCGGCGCCGAACGGATGGCGTCCTCAATGAGATGGGGAGGGATCCGCACGATCCGGTGATCCCGATCCACCCGGGCGCCACCGCTTTCGAAGCGGTCCTGGGCGGTCTCATCTTCTACATAGATGCCCGTTGTTTCAAGCAGATCAAGCGTTCCGAGATGGATCTGATTGAGTTCGTCCTCGGTGAGGATGTTGAGACTCAAGCCCCTGTTGCGCTGGTTGCCTGCGTGTAAGCTTCGTTTCATAGGCAGATTTCCTTCGAATGCCAGTTCGGAAACAGCATCTTGCAGCCCAGGCCGGCGTTCTCGCTCGGTCGAAATCCTCGACGTAGCGCTGCTACGCCTGCGGATTCAACCTCCCTGCGGCCTTGGCCTGAACCGCAACCTGCCACTTCCGCACAGGCATTGGTTAAAATGGTTGTTTTAGGCTTATCTTCGTTATTGTTTGGCTAAGTAGGCGTTAAGGTATTCATAATTCGGGGTCAGTTTGCCGTTGTATACGATGACCGCCTTTTGGATCTCCGGGGGCAGCCCAGAATCGGCCAGGCTGCTTCCGTAGTCAGCTTTCAGCAGGGCCGGCACGAAGGGGGCGAGCTGATTGCTGAAGAACGTCGAGGAATCCTGTGGCAGTTCACAGGGCAGATTGTCCACGGCCAGCAGCACGATTCCCTCTCCCAAATGACCGTCTTGGGTGGTGCCCGCTGCCGGGTCCACCCGATAGGCCGGCATGTCGCTGTCGGTTGATTTGACATTGCACTCGATCGAACCAAAGGTGTCACAGGTGATGTCGGCAATGCCGCTGAGTTTGCGTGGCCGGGTTGTTTCGTCCAGGCGTTTCAATCCCGCCCAGGTGACAAACCGGGGGTAGCGCTTGTCCCAGTATACCGCGTTGACCAGCAGGGTGAGGCTGGGTAGGAAATGCGCGAAGCGGCTCTCGTAGCCCTCCGGGTGATCGAAATAGTCCTGCAGCGCGAATTTCGCCCCCGCAGCGATGGGCTTGACCAGGTCCCGCTCTTTAAAAACGGTCACGTAGACGGTGTGGCGGTTGCCACGACCCTTAGAGACAAAGGCATTGATCTCGTCGGCCGCGATGCGCTCGGTCGGCAGGCAGTCGAAAATCTGCTGGGCGCCGCCGGAGACGTTGCCATAGCCCAGGATGCCCACGGTGAAGGGGCTCAATGCTGCGGGCAATCCGTCAAGTCGGATATTGCGGCCGATGTCGGTGAGATGCTCCCTGGCCGCTTCGACCGAATCATACAGGTGCGCCCGTCTGACCGCGGCAAAGGGCGTGTCGATGCCCTTGTCGGCCCAGTGCTCGCCCATGAGCGAGAGGATGTCGATGGCCCCGGCATCCCCGGCATAGGGGCCGAAATAGATCAGGCGGTGGCCCTTTTCATCGGTTATTTTTTCATAGTCGATGAGGGTCGACCCGCCGTCGATGATCCGTTGCAGCAGGGGCATGTTGTCTGACTGACCCTTGATGGTGTGGGAGAAAAAGAGATAGGTCTTGTCCGCCAGGATTTTTTCGAGGGGAATCTCTTTCACGCCGAGGATGACATCTCCATCGGCCATGCCCTCGCAACCCACGGCCCCGGTGGCCGCGTATTGGTCTTCACTGAAAAAGCGCTTGTCCGATCTCTCCACAAAGGCCCGGGCGCCGGTGTCGCTCAGGATCTGTTCCAGGTCCGCCGGCACGAGCGGTGCGCGGCGCTCCCAGCGGTTTTTGTCTTCGGCACGGATCAACAGTTTTTTCATGGTCGTCAATCTCCCCAATAGCTGCGTTCGTCGGCATCCAGGTCGGATCGCCGTTCCTTGAAACAGATTCCCATGCGCCGGCATTCCGCCAGGATGGGTTCATAGATCTGTGGATGGACCGGCCTGAGCACGCCGGTCATGGTGATCTTTTCCTGGACCAGCAGGCTGGCGGCAATGCCTACCGGGTATCCCACGGTGCGTGACATGGAGCTGTCCTCCCCGCGAATGCCGCAGTCGATAAGGGTGGACTGGATACGCTGGCGGGGCATGTCGGGATAGATGGCTTCGAATTCGTGGTGCATCACAAGCAGGTCCATTTCGCCTTCGTCGTATACTAGGCGGTTTTTCAGCGTATGGGCGAACATCTCGAAGACCGATGCCGTGCCGATTTTCAACTTGCGGTCCGAGAGCAGGCCCAGCCACTCCAGTTTTTTAAGGGTCAGGGAGTGTTCCGGTATGTTGAGGTAGGCGCACACGCTCTTACGGAGATCCTTTACCGGGCAGTTGACGATATTGGCCAGCACTTCGCGGGGGCTGACTTCGTCGAAATCGAACTTCATCTTCTGATTGAGCAGGCCCAACTGCTTGATGAAATCCCAGGTTTCGCAGTAGCCGATGTTGCGCAGGGTTCCGCGGTAGATGCCGGCGGCATCCTCGATACCGTAAATGTTCAGGTAAGGCAAGGCGTCGCGGTTGACGTAGGCTTCAAAGACACCGGCGCCGGGGACGCTTTTCAGCCAGTAGTGCTTGAACAGCTCCTCCCCGGGCACTTCAATGATTTTACCGTGTTCCATGTAGCGTCCGTCGTTGGTTGCCGCCAGCATGGCGCCTTCGGGACTCCAGGAGAACTTGTAACCCAATGGGTTGTTGTTGCTTTCCAGCGCCGGCAGACCGCCGCAATAGGAGAAAAAACTGTCGATGCGTCCGCCGTCCAGTTTGACCTTATCGATGATCTGCATGGCCGACATGTGATCCAGGCCCGGGTCCACACCCACCTCGTTGAGAAAGATCAGGCCTTTTTCCCTGGCCGGCGTATCGAAGGCCTGCATCTTGTCTTGGACATAGGAGGCGGTGACCAGGTGTTTGCCGTGGGTCAGGCAGAGGCGGGCAATGACCGGATGCAGGGTCCATGGCAGCAGGCTGACCACAATGTCGGCCGTCGAGACCTGCCGTGCCAGCAGGGTTCCGTCTTTGACGTCCATGCGAACGGCCTTGCCGTTGCCATGCCCTGCGATGATGGCCTCGGCTTTGTCTACCTTCTGATCGGCAAGGACCACCTGCAGCCCGTTTTTTTCGAGCAGGTAACGAACCGCAGGCCGTGCCACCAGGCCGGCACCCAAGATCAATATCTGCTTCATGATTGAATCTCCTTTACGGTTCTGTTTATCCCGGGCAGACTTCGCGTACAAAAATGAATTGAAGATTAATTAGAAGGGTTTATAATGTGTCGCAATTGTGTTGCCACAAACAGGACAACAATTATCAACCCGGTGGAATCGTGTCAAGGGAATTCAGGCCGGTGGCTATTCGATCATATGGGTTGAAAAACCGTTAAAGGTGTGAAACGGTACCGCCGTTTGCGGGGGGTGGATCGACAGGTGATCGCGTGGACTCTAAATCCACGTAGCTCGGTGCGACACCGGGACTCCCCGCCATTTGAATCCGTTTACGGATTCAAAGGTTTCGGGTTCCGGGTTCAACGTTCAGGGTTAAGGTATTCTGTCTATTGGTGGGCGCAGCCCACCCAGCTACGATGGCTGGAACCCGGAACCCGGAACCCGGAACCCAGAACCCGGAACCCAGAACCCAGAACCCAGAACCCAGAACCCAGAACCCATTATGAACCTCAATTGGACGGACATCCAACGCAAGCGTCTGGCGGAACTGGATGCGGACGATGCGACCCTGGCGCGGACATTCGACGATACCGGCCAGCGCAACCGGGCATTCCAGAGATTGGAAAAAGAGCGTGTCGCTGCGCATCGCCGTCACCTTGACGCCCTGCGCAGCGGTGCCCGGCGCCCCCGGTTGTGTCGGTTGGAAACCGTGCTGGTGGAAACGCTGGTGTCACACGGCTTTGTTCAGGTGTCCACGCCGGTGCTGATGTCTAAAGGGCTGCTGGCCAGGATGTCGATCACGGTGGATCACCCCCTGCGCGAACAGGTCTATTGGGTGGACAGGGACAAGTGTTTGCGCCCCATGCTGGCCCCCCACCTGTATTATGTGGTCAAGGACCTGCTGCGTTTGTGGGCCAAGCCGGTTCGGATTTTCGAAGTGGGTCCCTGCTTTCGCAAAGAGACGGAGGGCGCCAGGCATGCCGCCGAGTTTACCATGCTGAACCTGTGCGAGTTCGGATTGCCCGAAGATCAGCGCCGGCATCGCCTCGAACGCCTCGCCGCCCTGATCATGGACAGCGCCGGCATCCACCGCTATCGATTGGAATCGGAGACCTCGGCGGTATATGGTTCTACCCTGGACGTGGTCGCCGAGGCCGACGGGCTGGAACTGGGCTCCGGCGCCATGGGTCCCCATCCCCTCGATCGGGCCTGGCGCATTGCCGATACCTGGGTGGGCATCGGCTTTGGACTGGAGCGCCTGCTCATGACCGTCGAGGGAGGCTCCCACCTGTCCCGTTTCGGCCGGAGCATCTCCTACCTGGACGGTATCCGCCTGAACATTTGACGGGTTCGCAAAAAGTCCGATATCTGCGTAACGCTTCATCCCTCGTCACTGCAGCGTACCATAAGTACGCCTCATTCCTCGGGATTTGCAAGCCTTGATCTCGAACTTTTTGCGAACCCGTCGGAAATGGGACTTTTTTCGAATTTATCAACATATGACAAGATAAGGTCAGACCAACGTGAACAAGGATCATTCGGCCACCGTCATTTGTACGTATCGTCAAGGGCGACGAGGTCTTGCGGCCATGCTTGAAAAGGCCGCGAACAACGCCGGCCTGCCCCGGGCAGCTATGATCCGACTGTTAGATTCTCCGGCGCCCAGCCTGCTGGAAAAGCTGTTTGCCGCTGCCAGGCGACAGCGCGAACGGCATTTCGGCAATCGCGTGTTTCTATACGGGTTTTTGTACATCAGCACCCACTGCCGCAATCGATGTAGCTTCTGTTTCTACCGCAAGACCAACACCCGGGCGATCCGTTACCGCAAGTCACCGGTCGAAATTGCCGAATCCGCGCGTCAGCTGGCCCGATCGGGCGTCCACCTCATCGACTTGACCGCCGGTGAAGACCCCTGTTTTTTCACGGATCCCGAGGGCGACTTTACCTCAGTAATCGACGCGGTGCGGTCCATCAGGGCGGACACGAACCTGCCGGTGATGGCCTCCGTGGGCGTGGTTCCAGATACGATCCTCGACAGGCTTGCCGCAGCCGGTGCCGATTGGTACGCCTGCTACCAAGAGACCCACAATCGGCAGCTTTTCGATCAGCTTCGGGTGGGGCAAAACTTCGAGGCCCGCTGCCGGAGCAAGGTGGCGGCCAAAGCAAGGGGCATGCTCGTCGAAGAGGGGCTGCTTTGCGGCGTCGGTGAAACCTCGCGTGACCTGGTCAATTCATTCGATGCCATGTCCCGTCTGGGTGCCGATCAGATGCGGGCGATGACCTTTGTTCCCCAGGCCGGAACCCCCATGAAAGACCAGCTGCCTTCCTCCTCCCTGCGGGAATGTATCACCATCGCCCTGATGCGCATCGTTTTTCCCGGTTTGCTCATCCCGGCTTCACTGGATGTGGATGGCCTGGCCGGCCTGAGACTGCGGTTGGATGCCGGTGCCAATGTGGTGACATCGCTGGTTCCGCCGGGTCGGGGACTGGCCGGTGTGGCCCAGAGCGACCTGGATATCGAAGACGGCCGGCGCAGCGTGGAAGGCATCGCACCGACCCTTCGCACCTGCGGGCTCCTACCGGCAACAACCGATCAATACCGGCACTGGGTCGCTGAACGAAAACGGTGTGCCTGCTTTCATGATCGCAGGGTGGCCGAGGCATGTTAGCAGCCATCATCGGCGGCCGGCTCCAAGGGGTCGAACTGGCCTGCCTGGCCCACCATGCCGGTTGGCGGACCCTCTTGGTCGACCGCAAGAACCCTGTTCCCGCCTATCTGCTTTGCGACCGGTTCCTCCAGTTGGATGTCAGACAGGCGTCGGCTTTAGACGATGCACTGAGAGACGTGGACCTGGTGATTCCCGCGCTTGAAGATCAGTCGGCCCTGGATGGCTTGGTTGAATGGTGCCTGGACAGGCGAGTTCCGCTTGCCTTCGATCCCGAGGCCTATGCCCTTTCCAGGTCCAAAATCGACTCGGACCGATTGTTTGCATCCCTGGGCATCCCCGCCCCCGAGCCATGGCCGCGGTGTGGGTTTCCAGTGGTGGCCAAACCCAGCCACGCCAGCGGCAGCGAGAGGGTGGTGCTCCTGAACGGTCCAAGTGATGCGGCCGCCGCCTTCCCGCAGGGGTTTCCAGGGCATGGGTGGGTATTCCAGCAGTATCTCCAGGGGCGGTCCTTTTCCCTGGAATTGATCGGCAGGCCCGGCAACTACGTTCCGCTTCAGGTCACCCAACTCTTCATGGACGCCGTCTGCGACTGCAAGGCGGTGGCCGCACCTTGTCGATTGACCGCCGGGCAGATCCGTGAAATCGAGACGCTGTCCGTTGAAATCGCCCAGGCCATCCGGCTCACGGGGTTGATGGATGTGGAAGTGATCCTTCACGAGGGCCGCTTCAAGGTGCTGGAGATCGATGCCCGGTTTCCAAGCCAGACGCCCTCGTGCGTCCATGCGTCCACAGGGTGCAACATGTTCGACATGCTGGCCGGCCTCTTTCTGTCCGGAATACTGCCCCCGTCGGGGGCGTCCGTGATCACCCGGGGAGCCATTCTCGAGCATATCCGTGTCACGACCCGGGCGATATTCGTCGAAGGTGAGCATATCATGGCCGGTGCGGGGCCGCTTGAACGGGTACCCGGGTTCTTCGGGGCCGATGAGGCCATTACCAGTTGCCGGGAAGGGGCACCCGTGTGGGTGGCCACCCTGATTGTCACCGCCGCTACGCGGCAGCTTGCCGTGGAAAAACGCAACCGGGTGCTACTCGCGATTCAGCGACGCTTCAACCTTGAAGAGGTCGTGGACCGTGGTCAGGAATACACCGCATGACCCGACTGACCACCGACGACATCCAGGATATCCGTTTCGAGCTAAACGCTTACGACCGCTATCTGGTGTCGGCGACGGGTCGGTCACTGCTGGGAATCGGTGCGGCGGCGGCCGGGTTTGGCGATGTTCCCCGGTTTCGCGATGCCGCCGCATCGATCCGTATGGCCGTGGTGCCCATCCGCAGCGGTCTCGGCGTCATCTCCGGTTTTGCTGAGACGGTCTGCGGCATCCTCGTCCACATGGGATTCGATGCGTTTGTCACTGGGTATTCGGACGTGTCCGGTTTTGCCGAAGCCGTCGACGTGGGCGCCCAGGTGATCCTGGCTGCCGACGACGACCGTTTCGTGGCCTTTTGCCCCCGCCAGGGTAAAACCGTGGATAATTCCCGCGCCACGGCAACGGGATTTGTGGCCGGCCTCGATCTGATGGCCGGTGGCCTGGACGGCAAGCGCGTGCTGGTGCTCGGTTGCGGACCTGTGGGGCGCTGGGTGGTTGAGGCGTTGTTGATGCGCAAGGCTATCGTCACCGTGGTCGATCGGGTGGCAAAAAAGGCTGAGGGCTTGGCCGGATGGACCCGGGCTGTGTTCCAAACCACCATCCATGTGGGATTTGAGTTGGGCCAGGCTCTGTCGACCCATCTTCTGATCGTGGATACCACTAACGCAGCCGGCGTGATTCATGCGCGTCACGTCACCACCGACACCCGTGTTGCCGCTCCGGGGATGCCTTGCGGCGTCACTTCGAACGCCCGGGAAAAACTGGCCGGCCGGATTTTGCACGACCCCCTGCAAATCGGGGTGGCAGCCATGGCCTGCCAAGCCGTGCACATCATTCGTGAGCAACCGGTTTCCTTGAGTCCGGCAGTTCACGATGGTAAATCCGCATGAACGACAGCCCAAACACAGCCAAGCGGCCCAAGCGACGCTTCTACCGCAAACGGGTGGACCTGTTCCGGCTGATCGAAAAGATCAAGCTCTGGCCGTCGCGCAAAGGGCTGCTGCACGGCATCAAGACCTTTGAAAGCATGGGTGAACAGGCCCGCATCACCACCCACTGCAACAAAACCTTCATGGTCAGCAACTCCAGGAATAGCCGGGCGGCCCGATGGTTGCGCAACAAGTGGTTCAACGGGGCATGTCCGGCCTGCGGCGTACCCGAGTGGAAGCTTGAAAAATATGCCTCCACGCATTTCAGGCGGCATCACGGTTCATTGCTGCTGCATGACGACTGAAGGTCGACTCACATGTCATTTAAAATAATTTCGTAGAGTTTTTTTTCATGGTCATCCAGCGGTTCTCGCAGCGTGTGAGTCTTGTATAGGAAGTAGTGAAAAAAATCGTGCCGCAGGCTGTCCCGGCCGGCAGTCACGAACCATCGGTTGCGGCCCCAGTTGATTCGGCACGTCTCAGTGTTTTCGGTGGTGAACATGCCGCCGATAAACTCCTCCTTGTCCACCACCAGATCGAAGGAGCGCCCGCCCAGGTTGCGTTCCACCACCTCATGCTGCGGGTGGATCACCTGAATGGCAAAGGTCTTTGGAAAGGGTTCCATGAAAATGCATTTTACCGGCACCCCTTTTTTCTCAGCCTTTTTCAGGGCCCAGACCAGTGTTTCGACCTCCTGTGGAAATAGGCGGATGTAGATCTCTCTGCGGGCGGCGTCGATCATTTCCCTGGCCTTGTCCATGACCCGCTGATACCCGGAGACGGTCCAAATGAAGTCATGGTCGGCAGGCGTCTGTATTTCCTTTGCCAGGGCTTCGAAGCGATCGAGGTCCGCTTCATAGTTCCGCCGCAATTGTTTGATCAGTTCATCGGGCGGCAGTGGTACGAATATGCCTTTGCTGGCTTCCGCGACGAAACCCCGCTTTTTCAACGTGCGCAGGATGTCGTAGATTCTCGCACGGGGGATTCCCGATTGCTTGCTCAACTGAGATCCGTTGACGGGATGGTGTTGAAGGAGTGAAAGGTAGGTGTGTATCGCATAGTCAGACAGACCGATGTTGACCAGATTGTACGATTTCCGCATGTCAGGTCCTTTTGTTGTCACAAAACGTACAACATTTTTCGATTAACAGCCCCGACGATTCTTGTCAAGTTGACAGGCGGTATCATGCGTTCCCATTTGATGGGGTGTTCACTGACCCCTTTGACCCGTCCGCAGACCGTCGGGGTCGGTAACTTGACCGGTCCCGCTTTTTTGACTCCTTTGCCATCTATTTGACACCAACCGCTTCCATTCATGGCCGCTGCCTTCTTTTCATGTTACAATCCCGGTCTTTCTCTCCCCCGGAACAATCCATTCCTGTGGCATGGAACTTGTAGTCCCAGTATCCGATACACTTGTCCTTCAAACGATGACCCGACCCACGTGGGGATGCGATGCTGTTTCTTAGAGGAAAGGAAGATATGGGACTGGAAGCGAGCCTGAAGCTGCTGGATCTGCCGCCGGATGCCACCGTCGATGACGCCAACCAGGCATATGGCGATCTTCACCGGATGATCGACCTGTTTCATCAGGATGCCGGTGCCGGAGACCGTGGAGACCGGCAGGAGGACTTGGACCTGCTGGTCTGCGCCTATGAAAAAGCGGTGGCCTATTTGTCTGACCGGGACCCCAATAACGGGCCAGCGTCGTCAAATGCACCGTCCCGATCATCAGTCTTCGATGGAGCGCCATCCACAGACCTTCACTTTACCATCAACGTGTCGGCTGAGGCGGACAGTGATCCATCCACCGGAGACCTCCCATCCTTGCCCGAGCCAAATGCCCGAAACGTGGAGGATGCCATTTCAATTACCTCCCGGCGGATGCAGCAAACGGAATCGGCGCTTCCGGTTGTCCAGCAGGCTGTGGAATCCGCCACGGCGGCGCTGGATGCGGCCAATCGTCGGTATGAGCGGGCAAGACAGGCAAGCCTGACGGCCGTCGTCTCTGCCGCGACGGCAAAAAACCGGGCGATGCTGTTGGAGATCGAGGCCAAGCGGGCCATGCAAGACGCCATCACCGTGGCGGAAAAGGCGCGAAACCGGGTCGTTGCGGCCAGACAGACGGCCAAGGACGCCGCCGTTGAAGCAAACAAGGCCCGAAAACAGGTCAGCCGTGTCAAAAAATCCGAGGAGACAGCTGCCGCAGAAGCAGTTTGTGCCGAAGACCGTCTGGAAAAAGAAAGGGTTCGGTTGAAAGCATTGACCCACACCTTGGTGGAGACCCGCAGCCGGATGAGGATGTTCCAGGAGACCACCGCAACGCCTGAAAAGCAGGATGCCGACGTGGACGTCTACCCGGCCGGGATGTCTGAGGATCGTTTTCCCTCATCTCAGGCGGTTGGCGATGAAACGAGTGCCCGGCAGCAGATCATGTCCGACTTGCTGGAAATCGAGGCATCGCTCAACGCCAGAAAACAGGATCCGAATCCGGTGCAGGTTAACGGGGCTGTATTGACGGCCGCCGCCGAGCCAAATCTTGAAAGGCGGCAACACCATCGTGTGATCTACCCGGTGGACCAGTGCCCCCTGCTTTCCATTGACGGTCGAACGATTCCCGTTCTCGACCTGAGCACCGCAGGCATGCGCCTGGAAACGGACGCTGTCATGGCCGGTTCGCGCATTGTTCGGGGTGTCGTCGCTTTTCCCAACCGGCCGCCGCTGAAAGTCACCGGCAAGGTAGTTCGCCAGGATGACGCCGGTCTGGGATTGAAGTTGATGACCCGCATCGGTGACCGTATCCTGGACCAGGAGCGTCTTCGTCTGCGTGCGTGATGGTTTGAACCGCGATAGCTAGCGCATTCCCCAAGGCTCGCCGCGCGGAGGGTTCAAGCCCGGCTGAAGCGGCCGGATGTGAGTCCAAGGGGGGTGGTCAGTAAGCCTCAGGGTGAGCCTTCCCTGGAAATGCGCACGGACAGGGGGATGGTGATGTGTCCGTTCTCGTGCCGAACCGCCAGGCGGATGCCGTTTTCCCCATTGGGCAGCATCCCGGGGGAAATGCTCCGGCCACCGGCTGTATTCTCTTTGATAGGGCTCCAGGCAATCAGCCGCATGGGCATGATTTCAAGCGAAAAGGCATCACCGGGTGCCACTGTTTCCGGCGGAACCATTGCGTTTTTTACCGCTACCGGGTCTATGCCTTCGAACACCAGCACCCCTTGTGGTGTGCCGTTGAACAGATACTGGCTTGCGTTCCAATCCACAATCAGGTCTGCGTTGCTCTTATTCGTCAGCGTGAGAAGGAAAAAGGTATAGTAGGGGTATTCACCCTTTTGTGGCGTGATCCTGGCGCTGAGCAGAAGATTGTCCACTTCAACAAATTCAGGCTGCGCTATCCAAATCGCATTGGACGGGGTCTGAACCCCGCTGCAGCCCCACAGGGCCAGCCCAATTAAAAACAAAAACGCAACCATTCGCCGGCAGTTCATGGCATCAACCTTTCAAGGGGGATGATCGTCTGTTATCAGGGGATCGACCACTCATATTTTTATCGACTTTTGCCTCTTTTGACAAGCTTAAAACCGTTCTTCACCCGGTAACCCCATTTTGATAGATATAGCGTTTGGGTGATCGGTTTACGACTCGCTAAGCAGGTGTATCCTTTTTAAGGGTAAAGGATTTATGCATGCCGAAATATGGGCCAGGACCGATTGCCCCCCGTATTTTATGGCCACATCTTGACACCGATAGCAGAAAGGTTTATTCGTTCCTTTTCAATAAGTAACCATCACCATGATTTTGAAGGAACGGAACATGACACCAATCCAGGCGGCAACGTCAGCTGAAACCGAAGCCATCGAAGCGATGCTCACCGCATCCGGTTATTCCAAAACGGCCATCAACTACTACATTAACAAGCCGCACATGGGCCAGATTCCCGATGCGGACATTATCTCGGAGATGACCGGCACCTGCGGTGACACCATGGGTATTTACATCAAGATGGACAATGGCGTGGTGGGTGATGCGAAATACCAGGTCATGGGGTGTGCGGGAGCCATATCCGCCGCCATGGCGGTTGTGGACCTGATCAAAGGAAAGGATCTGGATTATGCCCGATCCATCGATGACGGCACTGTTTACAAGGTCCTGCAGGAAATCCCCGTTAAAAAGCACCACTGCATCCAACTGGCCGTAAAAACGCTGCACAAGGCACTGGACACTCACCGTCTTCAACGATCGGCTTAGTACCCCTGTTCGTAAATACGATGGCATTCGATTGCCGATTCATCCCGGCTCGACAATCTCCGTGCGTCACCGTTCAGGGTTCTCCGGACTCTGCGCCATGAGTTTTTCGTAAAGCGCGTCCTGTTCGATGGGATGGGTGTATTCGGCCGGCGTTCCATCTTATAAAAGGTAAGCTGACGCCGCATTCGCGGCATTAAAAACCTATTCCGATGGTGTGCAGTTCGAACCGCGCGCTTTGCGCCAGCGTCCGAGGGAGGGCCATGAACGGCGCATCGAATCCTCAACTCAGGCGACCCTACATTGGCACCTTGACGTAGACAATACTGGAGAGTGAGGCCTTCTTGCCGGTGGTCATGAATTGAACCCCCTTCGCGGCCCCGATGAGCGGTATCTCTGCTTCGCTCCGACAAGCCGCGGTGAGGGTTCACCGTATGGATGAAAATCGATTTTCAGTAAGCCCGCTAACCCCGCCGGCCTGGTGCTCGGTATCTTTGCTTCGCACCGACAAGCGACGGGGAATGCGCTCGCTATCGCGTTTTGAATCCATCCCAAACCGAAGACTGTCAAATGCCTGATTAAAGGCGGGCAACTCTTTATCAAAATAGTAGCGGTGGGCAGCGGTGTACCGCAGATTGAAGAACTGGTCCGGCAAAATGACGCCATAATAAATGGTTTTGATTTTTACACCATATGGGTCCTGATAGCTGTAAATCAGCCTGAAACCCGCATGACCACCTACCATGGCCGGTTCGCTGGCCAGCCACTTCAATTGCCGGATCAGCGGATCGGAACGCATATTGTCGGCGATTACCTGGGCGGCCTCATGCGGCAGCATATCAGGTTCCAGTTTTTGATTCGTAAAACGAAACCCTTGTGCCAGTGACCTCGATTGAATCAGAATATACTCCAGATAAGGGCCATCCTTGGAAAGCATTTCCGATTCCTGCGTGCTCAATTGCATCCATCCCTCGGGAGATGTGATCGACCATGGTGGCTCGCGGAGCTGATCCGGGGCCTTATTCCACGGTCCGGCACAGGCGGTCAGCATCAGTGTCGCCACAACCCAGACAGCTATCACGGACCTGTTAATGGTTAATCCCGGCATTGACGTAAATATCCTTTAATAAATTCTCTTGCATCGTCTTGAGGTGCCAAGCTGAGAAACGCTTCGAAATAAGACTCAGCCGTCTGAAATCGGCCGGCCTTAAAATGAAGCTCGCCAAGCGCACGATGGGCCGATGGAAATTCCGGATCGATTTTCAGGGCTTTCAGGTACGATCCGATACACTGGTTTTTACCACTGCCATCGTTTCGTCGGCGTAGGGTCTCCCCTTTGAGATAGTGTGCGCGGGCATCATCCGGTTTCAATGCCAGAAACTTGGAGATACTTTGATCCGCTTGGTTCCAGTCACCGCAAGTGATCGCGGCCTGTGCATTGGCCATCAGGGCCGGCGCAATGCGGTTGAGGAAAATTCCAGGGTTGCCATGGGTTGGCGACTTGCAGGACACGCTATCCTCGGTTTGGCCGATGCGCGTCTTCATTGTTTTAATGCGGCTTTCCAACCGTCCCACAGCCTCAGACGCCCCCTGATCCAGCAGGTAATTCAAAAGGTTGGACATGAGGGATAGTACCTCTGTTTCGCAATAACCGGCGGCTTTTAGTATTGCCAGCCCCTCATCGTCGGCCTGGTGTTCGGCGGCGTCGATTTTTTGTTTCATGGCCACTTTACCAGCGGCATGACTCTGATCGGCGTAGGGTAACCCGGTGCCATGGGAGGCCATTTGAAAGTGATCGTAAAGCGCGGCGGTGTGCTGGCGGGCATAATGAACCATTTCATGGGCGAGGATCATGGCCAGTTGGTCTTCGTTTTCTATCCGGTTGAGGATGCCGGTCGACAGAAAACAATACCCATTGGGGAAAGCATAGGCCTGCATCCGGGGATCCATGACAACCTTAACGATCGGCGCACCTAAATCGGAGGATACCTGTTCCCACAGGCGCTCGGCCACGGTTTGCAGATAACTCGACAAAGACGCATCGTACAGGACGACACCGCGCTGTTCAAGCCTCTCTTGTTCTTGTGCGGCGAGCCGCCACAAACGGTTTGTCTGGTCTGGCGCCGCTGCATGTGCCGTGATCACCGGCGTGGCCCATGCCAACAGCAACATCATGCATGCCAGCACGTACTGTCGAGGTGTCATGAACCTTGCTCCCAGAAGTTGGCCAATGTGGTTGTCACCAGTGCTGTCAATCCCTCGGAGGTTTGAAGATTGAATTTCTGGTGGTCACCCTGAAGGCCATACCAAATAATACGGCCTTCCGGTTCGACGACGGCGATGCTGAGCCAGTTTTTGGTAGGCTGGCCGGAAGTGGTTTGATGCCCAATGGCAAGAACCAGGCCGTCGGCCCGGTTGACCTTCAGGATTTCGGTCACTGGCCCCAGATTGTATTCAAAGGCGCTTAGTTTGGATGGGTACAGTTGAGGTCCAAAAGTGTGCAATTGGATGGAACGGTTAACGGATCTGAAAAGGGACGTCACGCTCAGCAGTTCGGATGATTGCATCATCCGGGTGTCGGCTGTTTGTACCGTAAAGTGACGCGCCTCAAGTTGCCGGACAATGGATTGTTGTGCTATACTTTGAGCTTCTTGGCTCTGGATATCATGAAAAAGCCGGCTGCCATCGGGCATTTGTTCAAAAATGCCGATTTCGGGCACCAACACCAGCATCACGCCCATGGTCTGCCGATAGCTTGGGAATTGGGGATGAAGCCGCTCCGAGGTAAAGGTGCAGCCGGTAACATAAAGACCGATCAAACCCACCATCAGGATGAATCGGCTGAAAATTATCGGTTTAGGAAGATTTTGCATCAGCGGCTCGCGACTAAACTCCTTTTTCAGGTCACTCTAACTCTGGATCAAGCAAATTCCAGACCAACGCAAAAAATTAAAATAGCATGTAATTACAGTGTGATAAATGTTTGCTGCAGAAAGCTGAAATCGGATTTGCCATTTCTGGGCACTTGCGGTGACAAAAAAATGTCAATCTTGACATTTCACAGCAACTGACTATTATCTTAGGATTTAGGAGAGCGATGGTTGTTCAATACTTGAACTCAAAAGGAGGATGAGGGGATGAAAAAACTAATTGTTCTGATCTTTATGGTTCTGTTCTTGGCGAGCTGCAGCCAACAATTCAGCAAGTCTGAATTTTTGCAACACGACACCATGTACAAAAATTGGGATCACATGAAATTCAGCTTGTCCGGCCCGGATGAGGCAACTAGCCAAGATGTGGAAAAATCAATGGATCAACAATGGTGGGGAATAGATGTACCCTACGTTCCCGGTCAGTAGGTGCTGTCGATTCTGTGATTGGGTTGGTTCAATCGCTGTAAATAATTTAGCCGGTAGAGGTTTCGCGCAAACCTCTACCGGCTTTTTTCTGCGGTCTGTCCCATAGGTGAATTCCGATCAATACGCACACTCCATCGAGCAGCTGTTTCTTCGCCCTTCATCAGGTTGACGCGCTACCTGTTTTTTAATCCCAACCAATACCCCAAATGGCCGAATATCAAAGCAATGGTTTGAAATCCCATACCTTTTAGGCTAAACCGACTATACCCAACGATTTCATCAACCATTACAAGGGCCATTCATCAGGCCGAGAATCATAACGGAGCAAGGCTATCATGCGTGATGACAGAGTGAATCAGTTCGTGGTCGTTCTGCTGGTCGTATTTATTTCGGCCGTATTCCTCTCGATGATTCGATCCTTTTTGATGGCCATTTTTATAGCCGGCATCTTTTCGGCACTATCGCGTCCCATCTACCATTGGCTGGATAAAAAACTTAAAGGACGGCGCAGCTTGGCATCGATTTTGACCTTGCTGCTGATCATTATCGTTGTGGTGCTGCCTTTGGGGGTGCTCACGGGGGTGGTGACCGGCCAGGCCATCAAGGTTAGCCAGACCGCCGTGCCCTGGGTGAAAACCCAGCTCAGCCAGCCGGGCGCCCTATCCGAGTTTTTGGAGACCATTCCGTACTACGACAAAATTGCCCCCCACAGCGAACTGATTCTGCGCAAGGCCGGCGAGTTGGTCGGCAGCATGAGTCAGTTTCTGGTCAATAACCTTTCATCGGCAGCCATGGGGGCGGTCAACTTATTGTTCACGCTCTTCGTGTGGCTTTACACCATGTATTTTTTCCTGATGGACGGGGATAAACTGCTGGAGAAAATCCTTTATTACCTGCCATTGCAGGATCATGACGAACAGCAGATGCTGGAGCGGTTCACCTCGGTGACGCGGGCCACGCTGAAGGGAACCGCAGTCATCGGCATCCTCCAGGGCGGGTTGGCCGGTTTGGCCTTCTGGGTGGTGGGTATTCCCAGCGCAGCCTTCTGGGGCGTGATCATGGTGGTCCTGTCTATCATTCCCAGCGTGGGTACGGCCCTCGTCTGGGTGCCGGTAGCGCTCATCCTGGGCTTTGGCGGCGCCGTGGGCAAGGCGGTCGGGCTGTTCGTGTTCTGTGGGCTCGTCGTCGGCAGTCTGGACAACGTGCTCAGACCGATCCTGGTCGGCAAGGATACGCAGATGCACGAGCTGATGATCTTTTTCGGCACCATGGGGGGTATTTTCATGTTCGGCATGGTGGGGGTCATCATCGGTCCCATCATCGCTGCACTTTTCGTGACGGTCTGGGAGATATACGGACAGGCCTTCCAGGAGTTGCTGCCGGACACCGGGTATGTGTTGAGAAAGAAACGGGCGCAGGCTGATGCGGAAGATGATGGCGATGGGTGAATTGGAGTGGCGTAAGTGAGGATTGTCATCGGCTCACAAACGCTTGTACCAGACGGTCATGCTGCGAATGCGTCCACCGATTTGTGTATTTTTATTTAACCGGCCCGCGAAGCGATAGCCTCTTGTTAAAAAGACCCGGTTCATGCCATGGGAATCGGCCCGTGCAATCGTATAGGCCGTCTTGATCCCACGAATACGGGCTTCATCGTCCAGGCGATCCAATAGCCTCTGGGCCAATCCTATGCCCCTGTATTCGGGCAGGGTGGCGAAATCGGTCATCTCACAGACTCGGTTGGCAAAATCGATTTCCGCCGCGGCAAGGGCGGCGATCTTTTTCTCGATCTGGACACAGAAATAGACTACGTCCTTTCTCATCATCTGCTGGATATATTCCGTTTGATGGATCGGGAAGGCATAGGATTCAAACGCCTGGCGATAGATTGATGCCATAGCGGCTGCATCCTCTGAGGTGCAGGCGTCAATCGCCATGGTGGGGATGTCGTTCTGCTTGGCGCTGGTTGAAATGCCTTCCGGCGGGCAGAAGCCGGTCCGGTTTTGTGGCTGCTGCCGATCAGCCGAAAAGAACTTGGCGATAAACAGGCCGTCGGTTTCACCATCAAAAAATCCCGGAATGAGCGCTTCCTTGAGGTAGCCGGATGATTTAAAGGCATGCCAGCAGGTGGCGGGGATTTTGGCGAATATCTTTCCGTAGCCATGTTCGGTGGCCAGCCTGTCGAGCTTTGCAAGCAGGGTTTCGTTATCTGTCCCATGCAGGTGCATCAGGTAGATTCGGTCATTGTGGTGGCCGTGCTGGATGATAGAACCTTGTATGTTTTCGACTTTATCCATTGACGAGCGCTTTGAGCTGCTTCAACCGCTTACCGGTTTCAGCTAGAATTTCCTCGGAACGTGAGAAGTGCAGACGGATGAGATGGTTAACCGGTTCGTGAAAAAAACTGGATCCGGGCACGGCAGCCACCCCCACCTCCTTGGCCATCCAGCGGCAAAATTCGTTATCGTCGGTCACGCCAAACGCGGAACAATCCACCATCACATAGTAGGCTCCCTGGGGCTTGGTATAAGAGAGCCCGGCGGCATCCAGGTATCCCAGAAACAGGTCTCTTTTCCGCGTATAGTCCGCTGTGAGTTGCTCATAGTAGCTCAATGGCAGTTCCAGTGCGGTGACGGCGGCCTCCTGCAACGGGGCTGCGGCTCCCACGGTGAGAAAATCATGCACCTTGCGGGCGCCGGCGATCACCGCTTCCGGGCCTAATACATACCCTAACCGCCACCCGGTCATGTTGTATGTCTTGGACAGGGAACTGCAGGATATGGTCCGGTCGAACATCCCCGGCAGGGAGGCCATGTAGTGGTGGCGATGGGGAGCGTAGACGATATGTTCGTAGACTTCGTCGGTGATGACAAAGGCGTCGAACTCTGTGGCAAGGTCGGCGATCGTTTCAAGTTCTTCCAGGGAAAACACTTTACCAGAAGGGTTCGATGGATTGCACAGCACAATGGCCTTGGGTTTTTGTTCAAAGGCGGCCCGGAGCTCACTCAGATCGAAGTTGAATTCCGGAGGGTGCAGGGGAACGTAAATGGGTTGGGCGCCACTGAGGATGGTGTCTGCGCCGTAGTTCTCATAATAGGGAGAGAAGATAATGACCTTCTCACCGGGGTTGCAGGCGGTCATCATGGCACTCATCATGGCTTCGGTGCTTCCGCAGGTCACCACCACATGGGTTTCGGGATCCAGATCGAGACCCATCCAGTGGCGCTGCTTGTCGACCAGTGCCTGCCGGAAACGCGGGGCACCCCAGGTGACGGCGTATTGGTGCGGGCCTTCGGCCATGGCCTTTTTGCCGGCAACCAGGACTTCGGGCGGCGGGTCGGCATCGGGAAAGCCCTGGGAGAGGTTGATGGCTCCGTACTGGTTGGCGACGCGGGTCATTTCGCGAATGACCGACTCGGTGAAAAAGGTCAGGCGATCTGCGGTTTTGGGCATGGAAACTCCGATCAAAGAAAGTTTTAGGTTTCAGCTGTTACATAACACTTAAAACTTCCTGAATACAATCCGGCCGTTAAACAGGGTCATGTCGACCCTGATATGGGGAATTCGAGACGGCTGCGATGTCAACAGGTTCTCGCTAAGCACTGCCAGGTCTGCTTTTTTTCCGGGTGCGATCACACCCAGATCAAGGGCCTGGTGGACAGCCGCCGGGGTGGCCGTGTAGGCTTGAATCGCTTCGGCCGCCGTCACTCGGTTTTGCGGATGCCAGCCGTCTTGTGGTGTTCCATCAGCCCGCTGGCGAGTCACCGCCGCGTGAATGCCCACCAGCGGATCGGGGTCGCACACCGGGCAATCCGAGCTGAACATGACTGGTACGCCGGTGTCCATCAACTGGCGAAAGGCATAGGTCCACTGGCCTTTTTGCCCTACTGCCGAATCGATGAGATTTATGTCCAGGACCATGTTGGCCGGCGTCACGCACAGCGCCAGGTGAAGGTTGCGCAGCCGGTCGGCATCTTCGGGACGGATCATCTGCACATGTTCGATGCGATGGGGGATCACGGGTTTTGATCCGCCGGACCGGGCGCGGCGGGACTCGAGGGCTTCAAAAATAGTGATCAGTTCCCGGTTGGCCCGATCACCCACCGCATGAACCATCACCGACAGGCCGGCTTTGTCCGCCCTGCCGATGTCATGGGCCAGGGCGGCCATGTCCATGAGGGGCATGCCGCGTTTGGCATCCAGATACGGGTCGATCATCCAGGCGGTGCGTGCGCCCATGCCGCCGTCGGAAAAAAATTTAACATGACCGACGCGCAGCCGGTCGTTGCCGAACCCGGTGCGCAGACCCAGGCCGATGATGTCGTCGAGACGGTCTCCCGGCAGGGTGACCCACGATCGAAGCGCCAGGCGGCCGTCCCGGTCCAGATTTTGGAACGTCTGAAACGCACCGGCACCATCTTTGTCCGCCATCAGCCGCACGTCGTGAATACCGGTAACGCCCCGGCGATGCAGGGCGCCCGTCGCATCTTCAAAGGCTTTGATCACCTGATCCGCATCCGGCGGTGCAACGGCCTGACGCACGAGATTGATGGCCAGTTCCCGCAGAATACCGGTGGGTTCTCCTACCGGGTCGCGTTCGATCCTGCCTTCCGGTGGATCCGGGGTGCCGACGTCGATCCCGGCCAGTTTCAGGGCGGCGGAGTTGGCGGCGGCCAGGTGCAGGTCGCAGCGCCACAGCAGCACCGGGTGGTCCGGCGCCGCCCGGTCCAGCGCGTCGCGGGTGGGCATGTGTGGTTCGGTCCAGTCGGTCTCGTTCCATCCCTGGCCCATGATCCATTGGCCCGGCGGCCGGTCGCCAGTTGCCTGGCGAACGCGTTCAAGCAGATCCTCAAGGCAAGTGAGATCATCCAGCCGCACGCCCTGACGGTTGAGTGCCCATTCATAAAAGTGGATATGGGTATCGATAAATCCCGGCACCACCAGACGACCGTCGAGGTCGATTTTTTCGGTGCCTGTGCCGGCCAGATGCAGGATGTCATCGTTCCCGCCGACGGCCAGAATGTGCCCGTTTCCGATGGCAACGGCATGGGCGAAGGGATTTACTGGATCTTGGGTGGCAACGCTGGCGTTGAAGAGGATGATGTCGGGTGCGGGCGATGTTGATTGGCTCACAATAAAAATCCTTCGGGGAAGGGGTCATTGGCATCCACGACAAATTGATGATAACCGGTGATCTGGGCGTTTCCCCGCACCTGACCCACGATGCCGGCAAATTCACCGATGGACGTGGTTTTGACCATCCGTCCTTCGAACACCGTACCCAGGGGGCTGGCATTTTTGTAAACCTGGCCGGGACCGAGTTTGCCCTGGTGGTGGAGCAGCGTCATCTTGGCCGTGGTGCCGGTGCCGCACGGTGAACGGTCCATATGGGACTCGCCGTATACCACCACGCTCCTGCCGGTTCCCGTCAACCGGGTCTTCATCATAGAATTCGGTCACGTCCACCGTGTTCACCTCCGGTCGATCGGGATGAAAAACGGTAAATGCCTGGTTGGCCGCCTCGATGACGGCCATCCCCAAGGAAATCAAGTCGGTGGCTGTTGTCCGGGACCAGATCGATGCCGACGGATCGGGCCGACACCATGGCGAAAAACCCGCCCACGCAGACCAGATCGACGGGGATCTTGCCGAATCCGGGAACCTCGAGCTCACGGGCGGTGTCAAAAACAAATGAGGGCACCATGTCAATGGCCACGGATTCCACCCGGCCGCTTCGAATCCGGGTGTGGGCATCCAGCGGTCCCGACGGGGTGTCGACCGTGATCATCGTGTCGCCATTTTCGGCGACGATAGCTCCGGATTCAATCAGGGTGGCCACGGCACCGATGGTGGCGTGGCCGCACAGGTAGGGATAGCGCCGGGCGTCCATGTAAAACAGCCCGAATGCGCCTTTTCGGCTGACCGGTTCGGTCACCACGGCCGCCATGATGCCCCGGTGCCCCCTGGGTTCGCGGGTCAGCAGTTTGCGGACATGGTCGTAGTGGGATTCGAAATGGTCCCTTTTGGCTTGCATCGTGCTGCCGGGCAAGCTGCCCACGCCACCCACCAGCAGGCGAGTGGGTTCCCCCTGGGTATGGGAGTCGACGGTGACGATTCGATCGGGATAGCGATGGAAAAATCCCTTTTCGATCCGATCCAGTTTGAGCATACACATACCCCTGTCAATTTGATGGTAATTCAAAAAACATCATCATCATCCGGTGGACCACCAACCCTAAAGGACAAAACCTGAAAACGGTAGGGACGGTTTTCAGGTTTCTGGTCGAACGGATCACGGTAAAAACAATCTGTCGGGTTATTCCAGTGGAATCAGATGGCAATGGTGCGGCGACACCTGCACGCTGACTGCTTCGCCGATGTTGTAGAGCCGTGTGCGCATCATGCTGATGATATGAATTTCACGGCCGGTCCCCAATTCAATGAAATAGCTGACCTCTCCGCCCATGTAGCTGCGGTCTTTGATGCGGCCCTCAAAGTGGTTCATCCCTTCTACCGGTGTGAATTCATCCTTGGGAAAGGCATCGAACCGCTGGGCGCGGACGATCATTTCCACCGGGTCGCCCGTCGAGAAGCCGCCTTTGTTTTCCGCAAAGAGGACGTCACCGGTTTCAATCCTGACGTTTACATGATTGTCGTCGACCCCCACGACTTCGCCCTTGATGAAATTGGAGTGGCCCAGAAAATCGGCCACAAAATGGTTGGCCGGCTCATTGTAGACCGTCTCGGGGTCGCCTTCCTGCTGCTTGCGGCCAGCCTTCATGACCAGGATCTTGTCCGACATGCTCAACGCTTCACGCTGGTCATGGGTGACAAAGATGGTGGTGACGCCAAGTATTTGCTGCAGGTTGTCCACCTCCCGGCGCATCTCTTCTCTCAGGTTTTCATCCAGGGCGGAAAGGGGCTCGTCCATCAGCAGCACATCCGGTTCGATGACGATGGCCCGCGCCATGGCGATGCGCTGCTGCTGACCGCCGGACAGCTGGCTGGGCATGCGGTTCTCCACCCCTGGCAGGCGAACCATCTCCAGGGCCCGGGTCACTTTCTCCTTGATGTCCGCCGCAGACACGTCTCGGTACTTCAACCCGAAGGCCACGTTGTCGAATATGTTTTTATGGGGAAACAGGGCATAGTTCTGAAAAATCATTCCCAGGTTGCGCTTGTGGATCGGTGTGTCGTTGATCCGAACCCCTTTGATGAAAATATCGCCCTCGGTGGGTTCCTCCAGCCCGGCCACCATGCGCAGCAGGGTGGTTTTCCCGCATCCGGAAGGGCCCAGCAGTGTCACCAGGCTGCCTTCTTCGATGTCAAAATCCATTTTTTCAACGGCGACAACGTCGCCGAATCGCTTTAAAATGCCTTTGAATTGCACGATGGGCTGCTTCTTGCCGGTTGCCAATTGAGTCTGTCTCCCTCTTCTGATTTTGTTATCCGGTCCGGACCGCTCCGCAGCAACGCTACGGACCGGATTGGTTCCACGATTGATGTGCGACATCATGGCACCCGTTGCGGTCTATAAAAAAGAGCCGACAGTTTCCTTCCAGAATGTGTAGATTTTGCCCGAGATCAAGGCGGGCGCCGAATTCGAACCGGAGGCATATCGGGAATATGTCGAGGATTCGAATCCGGCGCCCAACGCGGAGACCGGGTCAAAGATGCGCTTTCTGGGTGGAAACTAGCTGCCGGCCTTGATCCGATCCCACTTCTCCGTCCATTCCACCTGGTTGGCATTCCAGTAGGATGGATTGGCAAACAGGTACCCGTCCAGTTTGCCGGTGGGGTCGAAGGCCGGCATCTTCTTGATTTTTTCGGTCAATTGCACCTTGGTCGGATCCAGGCTGGGCGGATAGTTCTGTCCTTCGGCCACGGCGATGGCCGCGGCCGGCTCGAGCATGAAATTGAGCAGCTGCTGGGCGACTTCCAGATCGGTGCCTTTCAGGACGAAGAGATATTCCATCCACGAGTAGGTGCCCTTGGGGGAGAGGTAGCCGATGGGGTTGCCTTCCTGCTGAAGCGCGGCCACCCGTCCGGACCAGGCCACCGTGGCATAGATCTCCTCGTTGGCCAGCAGGCTCATCAGCTCGGCGCCGGAGGACCAGTACTTCTTCATCAGATCGCGCTGTTCTCGCAGGGCCGCCCAGATGGCCTTGAGGTCAGTCATGTTGTTGGGGCTCTGGCCGGTGTGCAGCGCTGCGTACCACATGTTGGTCCTGAAGTCGCCTTCCCAACTGCCCAGCTTGCCTTTCAAGCTTTTGTCCCACAGCAGTGATGCGCCGAGCTTCTCAGCCTTCTCCTTGCTGATATGTTTGGTGTTATAGGCGATGCCGGTCTGGCCCAGATCGTAGGGAACGGCCGAGAGGGTGCCCTTGGTGATTTCGCGCAAGCGGTTTGATCATGGATTCCATGACATTTTTGAGATTGGGGATTTTGGCTTCATCCAACACCGACGCAAAGCCCAATTCGGCATAGCGGGCATAGTCGAACACGGCGCTCAGATGGGCGATGTTGAACTCTCCGCCCGGTGGGATAGGAGGCTTTGACGCGCGTCAGGTAGGAGTTCATGTCACCGAATTCACCATCGATGACCTCGATCCCCGTGGCTTTGGTAAACGGTTTGAAGGCGTGTTCTTTAAAAGCCTCGGAGACCGATCCGCCCCAGCCATCGAAGCGGACGGACTTGGCCGCCCATGCGTCTTTGACGGCGTTTCCAAAGGGCGAGCCGACCAGTCCGATGGACGCGCCGGCAAGGCCGAGGTATTTGAGAAAGTGACGCCGGCTGAGCGTGCCGTTTTTATACGCGTCATATACCCGATCCAGTTTTTCTTTCGTTACGATGGCCATTGGTACTCCTTTCAGCTGATGGTTGTCAGGTTAGGACCTCAATCCTTTATTTTTGAGAACTTGCGGGACAGGTAGCCCGCCAGCAGGGGGGTGGTGACGGTCAGTACGATCATGACGGCGCCCAGGGCGTTGATTTCCGGGCTGATCGAATTTCTCAGCATGCTGAAAATCTTCACCGGAACGGTCTGGTTTTGTGCCGTGGCCCAGAATAGCGTTGCCGTGATGTCGTCGAAAGAGATGGTAAAGGCAAACAGGGCCCCGGCCAGGATGGCCGGCAGCAACAGCGGGAAGGTGACCTCCCTGAAAGTCTGAAATGCATTGGCGCCCAGGGATTTGGCTGCCTCTTCGTACTCTTTTTTAATCCCCACCAGCCGGGCCTGGACGATCAACAGGACATAGGGCAGGGTCAACACGACGTGCCCGATCAGCAGCAGCACGAAGCTCTTGGGCTGTTGAAGAAACCGCAAGAACAGCAGCAGCGCCACACCCAAAACCACTTCCGGGATCATGATCGGTGACAGCAGCAGGGTGTTGAGGGTATTCTTGCCGGGAAACTCGAAGCGGATGAACGCCAGGGCGGCAAGGATGCCGATACCGGTGGATATCACCGCGGTCAGCGATCCCAGGACAAGCGAATTCTTAAACGCATCGATGATCGATTCATTTTGCGCCAGTTTGATGAACCAGCGCAAACTGACGCCCTCCATGGGGAAAATGCCGAATTGTTTGGGGTTGAATGCCAGTACGATGACCACGACGATGGGGGTGAACATAAACACGTAAACGAGAATCGTGTAGATCCTGATCAATGTCCATCCCGGTGAGAATTGTTTCATCGTCTAGTTTCCCTGAAGGCTTTTAAAGATCTGATTGATTCCCAGGTAACGGTTGTAGGTCCACACGATCACAAACAACAGGGAAAGCAGGATCACGCTGATGGCCGAGCCGAACGGCCAGTCCAGCGTGCCGATCACCCGCTTGAAAATGAGATTGGCGATCATGTCGTTGCCCGGGCCGCCCAATATCATGGGAGGCAGATAGGTGCCTGCGGTGAGCACGAAGACCAGCAGACAGCCGGCGCTGACACCGGGAAGGCTCAAGGGGAGCGTGACTTCACGAAAAGCCTGCCATTCGGTGCAGCCCATGCAGCGTGCGGCTTCGAGCAGGCTCTTGTCGATGCCTTCCAGGCTGACGTAGATGTTGAGCACCATGAACGGCAGCAGGTACATGATCAGTCCCATGAGCACGGTAAACTCATTGTACAGCATCGATATGGGCGATTCGATCAGTCCGATCTTCAACAGGAAATGGTTGATCAGTCCGGAATCACCCATGATGTTGATCCAGCTCATGGTGCGGATGATGAAGCTGACCCAGAACGGCAGCATGATGAGCAGAAGAAAAACTTTTTTATAGCGGCTTTCGCTGCGGTAGAAATAGTAAGCGGGGATATAGCCCATGACGACGCAAAGAAAGACAGTCTCGAAGGAAATGCGAATCGTCCGAATGAGAATTTTCGGATAAAAGAAATCCTCAAAGAACTTGGCGTAGTTGCCGAACTGGAATGCAGGAATGTCCGCACCGCTGGGCGCGCGCAGCCAGAAACTGTAGACGATGATGAAACAGACCGGTATGACCAGAAGTAAAAAAACAGCGCTCATAGACGGCGCCAGCAGCGCCCATGGTTTCCAACTGTCCGATTTCATGAGTGGTAGGCCATGATTAAAAGGGTTAATATATGCGCCCCGGGCGATAACCCACCGAGGTATTCAGGAAAAAGGTTGATAGCCGTTGTTACTGCCTGCGTGTTTTGTCTGGCGGGAGCAGCTCGGACAGCTTCCTGGCCGTCTCCCGGATCATGCCCGCATACTTGGTCTTGACATCGTTTGCACTGTGCTGGAGTACCGAGAAGTCAAAGCAGACCGCGCCGACACCCTTTCCGGTGAGCGGGTCGAACAGAGGTGCGCTGATGGTGATTAATCCCGGTAGATACTCTTCTTCCGACATGGCAAACTGACGTGCTTTGGCCTTCTTGATTTCTTTAAACAGAATCACTTTATCCACAATCGTATTGGCGGTCTTGGGCAGAAGAACCATCGACTCGATCTTTTCAGCGATCAGGTCGTCGGGCAGACCGGACAGGTATGCCTTGCCCAATGCCGTGTTGTGCAGGCTGTTTTTCGAAAAATCAGGCAGGCTGTAAGTCAATGTCTCATCAGCCCCCCGGTAATAGATGCGCACCAACGTATCATCCACCGCAAAGGCCACATCGATACTTATATTTTTTTCCCCGTGGATCCGGTCCACGACTTCCTTGATCAGCCTCAGATGATCCGTGGCCCGCATCAGATTGGCGCAGAACAGAAGGCACAGGATCGCGGGTCGGATTTCCTTGGTCTTCGAATCTTTTTCCAGATATCCCAATTCCACCAATGTGTTGATGTAGCGGTAGGTGGAGGTCATGTTCAGATCCAGCGTCTTGGCGATTTGGCTCTGGGTCATGACGGGGCTGTCCCGGTTGAAAAGAGACAGGATTTTCAATCCCTTTTCCAAGGACTTTGAAAAATAATATTTTCCTTTTGACATACCGTTTGGGGATGATTTAGTATCACACTATAATAGAAATGATGTTACTATAATAGTTAAAATGGCAAACTTATAAACGAATGTCAATCACTAATTTTGATTCAGCCTTCAAGGAGGGTAGGGGCATGCCGAAAGATGACACCTTCATGCGGATCGTATACGAGCACTCGGGTGAAGAAAAACAGGTGGCTCTGTCCAGCCTTGTCGCCGTGCTTGTTGATTTCCTGGACCATTTCGGCGTCAAATCTCTCGTCGGCCATTCGTTTTATGGGATTGTTCAAACGGGTGACGGCACCACTAAGTTAAACCGGCTGCTCGACGCCTGCGGGCATGGCGGCGACCCTGAGGGATTTTTTTCCGAGTTGCTCGCGCAGTTGGCAACGGCTGACGGCACCCGGAAGATCGCCGTCAACGGTATCGAACTGCCCCACTTGATGCTGATGGCGATTATGGAAGTCGTCCTTCCCGGCAACGCATTTATATCCATTAAAAAGACCGAACAGCTGGAAAAATTGACCAACATGCGTATCCCGGCGGCCGATCGGGCCGACATCCAGGCGGTTATCGACACCTACCCGGTCAGGTTGTCCATGCACACGATCCGTCAGATGCGGGTGTCCGGCGACGTGGCCTATCAGTACCTGCCCTTTGTTGAGGAGTTGGACAACACCGGTCACACCAACACCTGGATCGGCCAGTTTCATCAGGGACTGCTCGAGCAGATGTACCAGAACCGGGTCATTTTTCTGCTCAACATGAGCTGCCCGGTGTACTGCCGGTTCTGTTTCCGCAAGCACAAGGATTCCCGCAACGAAACCAACCCCACGCCGGCGGATGTCGATAACGCGGTCGCGCATGTGGCAGCGTCGCCATCCATCAAAGAGATCGTGATCACCGGCGGGGACCCCTTCATGAACCGGGCAAACATGGCCCGCGCCATCGACGGCCTCCTGGAGATCGACCATGTTCAGACCCTGCGTCTGGCCACCCGTTCCATCGCCTACTATCCCCATCTGTTTCTGTCCGACGATGCCGCCCTGCTGGGCTATCTGAAGCGCAAGAACCTCGAACTTCAGCAGCGCGGCAAGCGCATGGAAGTGGCCACCCATTTCATTCATCCCGATGAAATCTCCCCGCAGAGCCTGATGATCATCTCCGATCTGGTCAAAAGCGGCATTGCGGTATACGTCCAGACGCCGTTTTTAAATGACTGCAACGATGAAGGCCCCGAACTGGTTCGGCTGTTCAGCCTGCTGCGTGGGGCCGGTGCGGAACTTCACTATATTTACATCCCCTGCAGTCCCATCCATGGCAACAACGTATACTGGGCGCCGATATCAAAAGGACTGGCCGTCGGCAACTACCTGCGGGCACACCTGTCCGACCGCGTCATCCCGCGGATCTGCACGGCCACCCCCATCGGCAAGATGGACTGGCATACCAGCGGCTGGGCCGTGGAGCCGGTGGCGGAAAACGATAATTTCATGTGGATTCGAACGCCATACACACCCGCGTATTTCAAGCGCTTTGCACCCATTGCCAACGATCTGGATAACATACGGATCAACGACGAGGGCACCATCGACATCCAGTACATGGCGCAAATAGGGGATGAATCGCTTTTTCTGGGGGCGCGGCCACCCCGACCGGGCGGCGACGTGACGACCCAGCCGGAAAGTACCGAGACGATACTGCCGATGGTCCGCAGTGGTGAGAAACTTGCGCCATCGATCGTCGATACCGGGTCTTCAACGATCTCGCGCGTCCATGAAACCCGGGTGGAGATAGATGCCGACGCTGTCGATGATGATTTTGACACCATACGTGGCGATGACCGAATTACCGATGTGGTGATCGTTTCGGCCAACGATGCCGTCGACTCCCTGTTTCAGAATCCGCCGGATCGTTCGCCGACTCGAGGAGATCCCCCACGTCAATGCGGTGCGGCTGCGCAGCCTGAAGTTCAACTATGAACCGGAAAGCTACACCCCGGTGGTGATCGATGAACTGGCCGACCTGAACAAACTGACCATGGTGTCTCCCCTTCGGCTGGAAATTGAGACCCAGTTTCTGGTCGCCGACGAATTCCGGCCGGCGCACGCCAGACTGGCCCGGCAGTTGAACAACCAGGGCATTACGGTTTACTGCAACACCCCGCTGCTGGGCAGAATCAACGACACACCGGAAGCCATCCACCAACTTGCCTACGGCTGCCGGAAGGCCGGCATTGAATTTCATCACCTCTACGTGGCCGGGCTGGCCATCCAGAACCGCTGGAACAGGGAAAACCCGGTGGCCCTCTACGATGTGGTCGACATCGCCACGCGGGTGCGGCGGGAAGGCAGCGGTCGGGAGGTGCCCAGATACATCATCCGTACCGTGCTTGGCGAGGTGGATTTCGGCTTGTCATCCACGTTCCTTGGCCAGGAGGGTGATCTTTCCGTCAAACTGCTGCCCTACGATCTCTCCTATTTCACGGCCATGTCCCCCGATTTCACCTGGCCGGCGGGGATCGGAGAGGATGTCGACGGCAAACCCGTCGTGCCGGTTGTCGGTCTGCTGAAAACCACGGATTTTGCATTGTCGTAGGCAGGAGGTCCGATGTACTACCCATTTTTGCTTTACAACGAGAAAATTGACCACCGGCCGGTCTTCACCGGGTTGCAGGGCGATCCCTATGTCGCCGATCTTTCGCCAAACAGTCAGCTCCTTAAGGGAGTGGATGTAAGAGATCAGAAAAGGTTCCAGCGGGTCCTGGACGAGAAGATGGGATCGACATACCGCTGGGGCTTCTCCCCCTATCTGGAGCGGCGCGACACCCTGCTCGGGGACTGCCCCCAGATGGTGGCCGACCAGCGATTCATCCATCTGGGCCTGGATGTGATCGTCGGCCTGGGCACGCCGCTGCATGCGCCGCTGGACGCCACCGTCTGCAGAGAGCGGCTACGAGAGCGGGGAGGGCAACTACGGCGGCTACGTCCTCCTGAAGCACGAGAGCCCCTATTTTGAGACCTTTTACAGCTTTTACGGGCACCTGTGCAAAGATCGCCTGCCGGTCGGCCGGCAAGGCGTTCCCGGCTGGCGCGGCCTTTGCCGAGATCGGTGATTTCCACGAAAACGGCAACTGGTTTTACCACACCCACATCCAGGCGATCACCCAGAAGGGCCTGGACCGGGGTTACATCGTCCAAGGGGTATTGCGCGCAAGCGGATCTGGTGGAGATGAACGACCTGTGCCCGTCGTCTATCCCCCTTTTCAAACGGTGAGGCAATGTCACGTGTGAGCAATTGAGGTCCTATCTTTGTATCGACCATCAAAAGTGATCCTCGAATACGAATAAGCAGCCTGTCTTTTCGAATATCCAGCACCTTCAATCTCAGCTATCCTTGACAAATTATAATGATTCCCTAGTTTCCAATTGCTACAATGTAGTTATTTCCTACCATATATAATTAGATGTATTCAATTATAACCTGTTGAAACTTTGTCACTATTTTCATGAAGGATTAACATCAAAAATGATAGATGCGATTCACAAGGCGGAAAAAGAACAAGACAACTTCGGGGGCCCGGTGATTATTTATCCGGCATTTATTGCCTTATCTGGATTGAGTCTGGCCCATTTGGGACGGTTTGATGAGGGAATGCCCAACTGTGTTTATGGGCTCGAGGAGGCTATGAAATCGGAGAACCTCTTTACGACAAGTCTGTGCCGCTATTATACCGGAATGGTCCGCTTGTTGAAGGGAGCCTGGAATGAAGCCAACCTTTATTTCATGCGTTGCATCAAAGATCTGGAACCGGTCGATTTTATTCAAATCGAAGCTCTTGCCAAGGGAGGATTAGGGGTTGCGGAGGCACATATCGGTGATCCGATACATGCTAAAACGCTGGCTGAAGCGTTGTTCAATGAAATGAGCATCGATTACTGGATAGAAGAGACAAAAAAATCATGAATCTTTTTGAATGGTGAGTGGGGGCCGGACCGAAAGCGCCGATTAAAACCGGCAAGACCTATCACTTTGCATAATTTCGTGTTGTAGATAGACCGTATCGGTATGTTTTCTGTTATTTTTAAAAATTGGGTATGTGGCAAAGTAATAATAACAATTATAAAAGTGAAAAAACTACCGATTACCTCCAAATCGACCATCTATTTACAATCTGAAGGATTTCATTATTAGCAAGTGTTGTTCTAATCCATGCTGATTAACCTATTTTATTGTTCGATCGGCCCTTTAGTTTGACAATGGGTTAGCTTACGGATTTAATGGCACTACCTTGCGGTGCATTGGGATTTGTCGTCAATCCAATCAGCCCTGACGACGGGCCTATGATTTATCATATTGAGCGAACGCATGAACAGAAAACGGGCGGCTATGCACGCGGATCAATCCGATCAGAACGCGGAGCAACGAATAGCAGAATTAACGGCGGAACTGGCCAGGGCAAACGATCAACTGGTTGCTCTCCGCCGAGCGTTTGAACCTGGAGAGCGAGAAATTCAAGCTGGCGGAGCAGCAACATGCAGAACGCCTGAGTTTCGAGAAGCTCTTGCTGTCGAAATCTCCGCACGCTTCGTCAACCTGCCTCCCGACCGGATCGATGCTGAAATCGAAGACGCCCAGCAACGCATCTGCGAATGCCTCGGCGTGGATCTGTCTGCGCTGTGGCAGTGGTCAGATGAAGCCCTGAATATCTTAACCCTAACGCATCTTCATGCGCCTCCCGGAAGGTCCGGATCGTCCTGAGGGGATCGATGCGAAAGAGGCGTTCCCCTGGGTTTTAGAAAAGATGCTGCGCGGTGAGAAGCTCGATATTATTCACCGAAAGCATGCCCCCGGAAGCGGCGCGCGACCAGGAAATGCGACGTCATTTCGGCGTCAAATCGTCGGTGGTCATCCCGCTATCGGTCGGGGCGGAATGCCGATCATCGGCGTGTTGACCTTCGATGCGCTCAAGGAGGAACGGTCCTGGCCTGAACCGATTGTAAGAAACCTCAGTTTGGTCGCGCAAATATTCGCCAATGCGCTCGCCCGCAAGTGCGGGGATCTTCAGTTGCGGGAGAGCGAAGCGCGCCTCAATATGGCCACCGATGCCGCAGGGGTTGGTCTGTGGGTCATGGAGTGCGGACGCCGACAACATCTGGGTGACCTCCCAGATCCGGGAGCTGTTTCACTTTGCGGAGGATCAGGCGCTGGACTATGCCAGCTTCGATCGAACGATTGCCACGGCGGATCGTGAACGGGTCGCGCAGGCGGTACAGGCTGCCATTCAATCCGACGAGAAACTCGACATCGAGTTTCGGGTTGTGGTTCCCGACGGAAGCGTTCGGTGGATAAAAGCCCGCGGCAAGCAGTTGCCTGTCGCCAACGGGAAAATGGCTCGCCTGATGGGGGCGTCGATTGACATCACCGATCGCAAGCAAATGGAAGCTCAGCTGCGCATGCAGCTGGATGAGATCAAGAGCCTGAAGCAGCAGCTGGAAACGGAAAACATATACCTGCGCAAGGAAATCGAGCTCAAGGTCATTCACAAAGAGATCATCGGACGAAGTTCAGCCATGCGTCGCGTTCTTACCCAGGTGGAACAGGTGGCACAAACGGACACCACCGTTCTTATCGCAGGGCGAAACGGGCACGGGCAAGGATCTCCTGGCACGGGCAGTCCATCAGTTGAGCGCCCGCAATAAGCGGCCCCTGGTAACGGTCAACTGTGCATCACTGCCCCCCACGCTGGTCGAGAGTGAATTGTTCGGTCGTGAAAAAGGCGCCTATACCGGCGCCATGACCCGAATGACAGGACGCTTCGAGGTGGCTGACGGGGCCACGCTGTTTCTGGACGAGATCGGAGAACTGCCGCTCGAAGTGCAGGCCAAGCTGCTGCGGGTACTGGAGCAGGGGCGCTTCGAGCGTTTGGGCTCTACCCAGGCGATGAAGGTGGATGTACGCATCATCGCGGCCACCAACCATGACCTGGCAGAAGCAGGTCGCCGCCGGCAGATTCAGGAAAGACCTCTATTACCGGCTGAATGTATTCCCCATTCACCTGCCTCCTTTGCGTGAACGCCCCGAAGACATTCCTCCAGCTCGTCTGGACCTTTGTGAGACAATACGAAAAAAAAATGGGCAAACGGATCGATCACATTTCACGCCAGTGCATGGATGATCTTCAGTGTTACGCCTGGCCGGGCAACATCCGTGAACTGAGAAATGTGATCGAGCGGGCCCTGATTGTGAGCAACGGCAGAACCCTGAAGGTGCAGCCTACCCCGCAGGGTAGCTGCCGACATTCCCGAGGGTCTAATTTTGGAAGAGGCTGAACGCAGGCATATCACGGGCGTACTGAAACAAACCGGCTGGCGCGTTTCGGGTCAAGGTGGCGCTGCCGACATTCTTGGATTGAAACGCACCACGCTGCAATCAAAAATGAAGAAACTGAGCATCCAACGTCCATCCCGGTGATTGCCGAAATATCGTCTCAAATGCCGATATAACGGCAAACAATCCTTCCCCCAATGCCTCTTGCGTATCGCCGACATATGCAAAATTAAATATTTAAGGGTGCTTATCGTAACAATAGGCCGTCATCGCCGACTTGGCACACATTTCGCTGAACTATTGACTTCTTCCGAACACACCGACGTGCCTTTACCATCGTTGTGAAAATTTGAGTCTTTTCGTTTCAAACAGTTGGACATTCCCAGGGAATGGAGGCAGATTCATGCGCCACGGGCAGGGAGATCCGATAAACAAGGGCAAGGTTCGTTCCAGCATAAGAATGCTGATTCCTTTGGACAAGCAGAGTGAGGCAATCGACATCCTCGGTTCGGTCAGCGCGCAGGTCCAGTTCGACCCCAGCTGCATCAGTTCGCGGATTTATCGGGGTGTGGATGACGTGCGCGGCATCATGGTTGAAGAACTCTGGGCAAATGATGAGGATATTAAACGCCACCTGAATTCAGATGTCTATCACCGGGTTCTCCTGGTAATCGAGATGGCCGAAGAACCGCCGGAAATCCGATTCGACATCATCGCAGGCACGAGCGGGGTCGAGACCATCGAGAATGGCGCAGAAACCAAAGTGATGGCTAACGATAAAATCTCGAGGCTTCGATAGGCGTTGCCGGCTAAACAGAAAACCCATTTCAAGAAAGAAAGGACAAATTTCATGCGAACCCAATCAGGACGAAATGAAAAACGCAAGTCGATCGGGATGGGCACCCTGGTGCTGCCTGGTAATCGACCGCTCTCTCTCCCTCTCCGCCTGCACGACGACCTCTCCACCGCCCCCCGCTGCAGAAACCAGTTCCACTAGCCTTCACGGAGGGCGTCCCGGGCGGGGTTACCGTCAACATGGTGGAGGTAAACGCAAAAATCACTGCCATCGACACGGCCAATCGCAAGCTGACGCTGATGGGGTCGGATGGGGAGGAATTTCCGGTGACAGTAGGACCGGAGGCCGTCAACTTTGACCAGCTGCGCGTGGGCGACCTGGTCAACGTCACCATGACCGAGGAACTGGTCGTTTACCTTGACGAGAAGGGCGCATCCGCGCCTGACGGATCCGCAGCGATGGTGGCGCTTGCCCCGAAGGGCGCCCAGCCGGGCGGCCTGGTGGCGGGAACCACACAGGTTACCGCCACGGTTGCGGCTATCGACAAGATTAACCGTACCGCGACGCTGAAATTCGATGACGGCAGCCAACAACCTTTCCCGTGCGCGACGATATCGATTTGAGCCTGCGCAAGGTGGGAGAAAAAGTGGTGTTCCAGATCACCGAGATGATCGCCATTTCCGTGGAGAAACCATAGACGATGCCCTTCAAGCACAAACTGAAGGAGGAAATCAAGGCGATCGCCATCGCCGCGCTCTATTTCGGTTGCTGGCTTGCCGCGTTGCTGTTGGTCAAGTCACGGTAGAAGAATATCTCCAAGAATGAAGACAAGATTAATTTCAACCCAGGAAATGTAAAGGGGGAAGGCAATGTATTCCAAATTTTTTAAGATCAAACCGTGCATGAGGCGGTACCTGTTGCTTGCAGTAGTGGGTATTGCCGTTTGCAGCATCTCGGCCACTGAGGTACCGGCCGGTACCGTTGAGACCACCGGCGTGCCCGGCTCACCGAGTGCCACCACGACCATCGACGGCAAGCAGCTCCCGCCGATGCCGGACGAAACATTCGGCGGCAAGATCGAGCGCAACGTCCTGCAATCCAAACCCTACTGGCCGCCCCGCGTGGTGCCGCCCAAGGGCGCGCCCAACGTCCTGCTGATCATGACCGACGACTCCGGCTACGGCGTGCCCAGTACCTTCGGTGGCGTGATCCCGACGCCGGCGCTGGACCGAATCGCCGACAGCGGTCTGCGCTACACGAACTTCCATTCCACAGCCGTGTGCTCGCCAACCCGTGCTGCGCTCATCACCGGGCGCAACCATCACCAGATGGGCTTCGGTACCGTGTCTCGAAACGGCCACCGGCTTTCCCGGCTACAACAGCATCATGACCCGGGACAAGGCGACCATCGGCAAGATCATGAAGGACAACGGCTACGTAACATCGTGGTTCGGCAAGAACCACAATACGCCGTCGTTCCAGTCGTCTGCGATCGGGCCGTTCGACCAGTGGCCGACCGGCATGGGCTTCGATTATTTCTACGGCTTCATGGGCGGCGACACCAACCAGTGGCAGCCGGCCAACCTGGCCCGCAACACGACCTATATCTACCCGTTCGAGGACAACCCCGATTTCAACCTGACCACCGCGATGGCGGATGAGGCCATTGCCTACATGAAACGAGATTAACGCCCTCGACCCGGAGCAGCCGTTCTTCGTCTACTACGTGCCCGGCGGCACGCATGCGCCGCATCATCCGACACCGGAGTGGATCAAGAAGATCAGCGACATGCACCTGTTCGACGAAGGCTGGAACAAGCTGCGCGAAACTATTTTCGCCAACCAGAAGAAGCTCGGCGTGATCCCGCCGGACGCCAAGCTGACGCCCTGGCCGGATGATCTGCTCAAGGAGTGGGACCAGCTCTCGGCTAACGAGAAGCAGATGTTCATCCGCCAGGCAGACGTTTTTGCTGCCTATGTCGCCTACACCGACCACGAGATCGGCCGCGTCATCCAGGCGGTCGAAGACATGGGCAAGCTCGACAATACGCTGATCATTTACATCAACGGCGACAACGGCACCAGCGCCGAAGGCGGTCTGAACGGCACGCCGAACGAGGTTGCGGCCGTCCAGGGTGTCCATGCTGCCGGTGGCGGCACAATTTGAATTTCTATGACGCCTGGGGTTCGGACCAGACCTATCCGCACATGTCGGTGGGCTGGGCGTGGGCCTTCGACACGCCGTTCTCGTGGACCAAGATGGTGGCCTCGCACTTCGGCGGCACCAGGCAGGGCATGGCCATCTCCTGGCCCAGGCGATCAAGGACAAGGGTGGCATCCGCCACCAGTTCCACCACGTCATCGACATCGTGCCGACGATCCTCGAAGCGGCCCAGCTCAAACAGCCCGAGGTGGTGGACGGCATTCCACAGAAGCCGATCGAAGGCGTCAGCATGGCCTACACCTTCGACAAGAAGAACGCGGACGCTGCCTCGACGCACAAGACCCAGTACTTCGAGATGATCGGTGATCGCGCGATCTACCACGACGGCTGGATCGCCAGCACCAAGGTCATGCGCGTGCCGTGGGACAACAGCGGCAAAGGGCACCACGATCCTGCGAGCTGGCCGTGGGAATTGTACGACCTGAGCAAGGACTGGACGCAGTACGAGGACGTGGCTGCGAAGTACCCCGAGAAAGCTGAAGGAGCTGGAGGCGCTGTTCTGGAAGGAAGCGGAGAAGAAACCAGGTCCTGCCGCTGAATGCAACCACTTTCACCCGCCTTGTTCAGCCGCGGCCCAGCCTCGCGGCCGGCCGCACCGTGTTTACCTACTCCGGTGAAATGACCGGCACGCCCAACGGCGATGCCCCGAGCGTCCTCGCGACTTCCTACAACTTCAAGGCCGAGATCGAGATCCCGAAGGGTGGTGCCGAGGGCATGATCGTGACCCAGGGCGGACGCTTCGCCGGCTACGGGTTCTATTTGCTCAAGGGAAAGCCGGTGTTTCTCTGGAACCTGGTTGATCTCAAACGCCTCAAGTGGGAAGGTTCGGAGGCCCTCGCACCCGGCAAGCACACGCTTGAGTTCGACTTCAAGTACGACGGTCTGGGTGCCGCGCACGCTCGCCTTCGGCAGCCCCAGCGGTCTGGGTCGCAGCGGCACGGGTGTACTCAAGGTCGACGGCAAGGTGGTCGCGACCAAGAAGATGGAAAAGACAATTCCCATGACCCTGCAGTGGGACGAGAACTTCGATGTGGCGCCGATACCGGCACGCCGGTTAACGACAAGGACTATCAGGTGCCGTTCAGGTTCACCGGCAAGCTCGACAAGCTGACCCTGACCATCGACCGGCCGAAGCTCTCGCCGGAAGACATCAAGAAGCTCGAGACGGCCATGCACAACAACCCGGCGAGCGAGTAGTCGCGCTCGAATTGAGGGCGGGGCACTGTGCTCCGCCGTTCCGGGGAAGGCGGACAACACCCTTGTCGTGGTCGAGGTGAAGTGAAACAGGTAAATGTTAAAGCCCAGGGAAAGGAAAATAGGAGATTAAAAATGAGAAGCGTCATTCAATTCACGAACCAGCAGACCTATGATTGCTTTTTCGTTTGCCGTTCTAATGATGGCAACCCTTGCATCGACTGGTGCGCTCGCCCAGCAGGCTGCCGGCGATAGTGATACCTGGCAGTTTGGTGTGAGCATCTATGGCTGGTTTCCCGACATCGCCGGGCAAACCGCCTTTACCCAACCCGGCGGCGGCGATGATTTCGAGATCGACATCGACAACATCCTCGACAATCTCAAGTTTACGCTGATGGGTACGTTGGATGTGCGCAAGGGGCGCTGGGGGCTGCTGACCGATTTTCTCTACATGGATCGTTCGGAGATTCGCAAACCGGTACGCGTGAGGCCAGCATCGGCGGGATTGGGCCTGCCGGTCAACGCCGACTGACCAGACGTCGATCTCGACATAAAAAGCTGGGTCTTGACAATCGCCGGGTACTATCCGTGCATTGGAACAAAATGGATGGACCCTGGATGTCGCTGCAGGGGCGCGATACCTCGATGTCGACCAGTCGAGTGACACTGGAATATCAACGGAAACGTCGGGTCAATCCCCATTCCCGACCGCACCGGCACCGCAACGGCGGATCTTGCCAATTGGGACGCAATCATCGGTGCAAGAGGACGGTTCGCCTTTGGCGCCCAACATGCCTGGTTCGTGCCCTTCTACCTTGATTTGGGTGCAGGAGACTCCGACTTCACGTGGCAAGGCATTGCGGGATTGGGTTACGCGTTTCACTGGGGTGAGATCGCCGCTGTCTGGCGCTACCTGGATTACAACCTGTCCGACACGCCCATCAAGGACATGAATATGAGCGGGCCCGCCATCGGATGTACGTTCCGGTGGTAGCAGTTTTAGACACGCTGACCGCCAAGCTAAACAAGTTAACGATCAGGGTGGACAGTCTCAAGCTGTCGCCCGAGGACATCAAAAAGCTTCAAGCTGCGCAGCGCAACAATAAGATGAGCGAGTAACGGAACCAGTTATCAGTGTCTTATCGGTGGCCGAGGCGATCGGTTCGGAATTGTAAGTCGAGATTCACCGGCAGAATCCAAACGGTCACCTTCGACGTGAAGGGAAAAATTTACCAGCAATGAAGACTTGGGGGATGGCAATGAAATTGAGATTTTTACGTTACATTTCAGCGGTTATATTAAGCTTCTGCCTGTCTTCACCCGCAAACGCCGCACAGCCAGATCAATGCTGACGAGGCCTACGAGATCGGTCTTGAGGCGTATATCTATCTCTACCCATTGGTCACGATGGACGTGACGCGCAGGAATCAGATCAATCATGAACCGGGTCAGATGCAGGGGTTCGGTCCCATGAACATGTTCCATCACTTTCGAACCTATCCGAAGGTCGATGATCGCGATGTCGTGCGGCCCAATTTCGACACACTTTATTCCCGAAGCTGGGTCGACTTAACGGATGGTCCCGTGATCGTCTCCGTACCCGATACGGCCGGACGCTATTACCTGCTGCCGATGCTCGACATGTGGACTGATGTTTTCGCCGTTCCGGGGGCGAGGACCAGCGGGACCAAACCTGGACACTATGCGCTGGTTCCGCCCGGTTGGCAGGGGGCTCTGCCGGATGGCGTCGAGCACATCGACGCCCCCACACCCTTCGTGTGGATCATCGGTCGAACCCAGACCAACGGTCCGAAGGACTATGCAAACGTGCACAAGGTGCAGGACGGCTATGTCATGACGCCCCTGTCGCAGTGGGGCGAGGAACCGCAGCCAGCCAAGGCAAAGATTGACCCGACGCTCGACATGAAGACGGACCCGCTCCAGCAGGTCAACAGCATGTCCGCGGCGCACTTCTTCACCTATGGTGCGGAACTGATGAAACTCCATCCGCCGCACATCACCGACTGGTCGCAAGTTGCGCGTATGAAACGGATCGGGCTGGTGCCGGGCAAGCCCTTTGATCTGGCCAAGGCCGATCCAGCGGTGCGCACGGCTCTCGAGCGCGTTCCCCGGGACGGCCTGAAAACCATGTGGGCCAAACTGCCGACCCTGGCACGCGTGGTCAACGGTTGGTCGATGAATACCGATACCGTGGGCGTATACGGCAATTACTATCTCAAGCGCGCGATCGTAGCGCTCGTCGGGCTGGGTGCCAACCAACCGGAAGATGCCATCTATCCGCTGCTGCTCACCGACGCCGAAGGACAGCCTCTCACGGGGGAACAGGTACGTTCTCCACTTCGACAAGTCGCAACTACCGCCAGTGAATGCGTTCTGGTCGGTGACCATGTATGACACCGATGGCTTCCAGGTTGCCAACCTGCTTGACCGTTACGCCATCGGCGACCGCGACGCGCTCGAGTACAAGGCCGATGGTTCGCTCGACCTCTACATCCAGCCGGAAAGTCCCGGCAAGGAGAAGGAGTCGAACTGGCTGCCATCACCGAAGAGCGGGGCGTTGGGCGTGACCATGCGCCTCTATGCCCCCAGGACCGAAGCGCTTGATGGTCGTTGGAATCCACCGTCTGTCAGATAGTAAGGCTGAGCCGTTAAAAGGTGACAAAAACGTTCCGATGACGATAACCAATAGATCATGAAAGGAGTAAGCTTTGGAAAAGTCATGCAACCATCTCAATAGCCTGAAACGTTCCCGGCGGGCGGTTCTGCTGGCCGCCATCATATTGTCGATAGTAGCCGGCGCCGCGATGTCGGCAGCATCCGACGAGGCGCCCCAACTGATGTTCGTTCAGACCGCCGATGATCTCAAGGTCGATGCAACGGCGAAGACCCTTCGTCTGATAAACGTCAATCAGCAGACGCTGTTCTTCTCGGATCGACCGGAGCGCATCGCCGGACATATTATAATGGCCGACTATCTCGAGGAGTGGACGGCAAAAGCCGGAAAAGACAATTTCGGCGCTGATCCGCCCAATGCCGCGCTTTCGGTCTATGAACCGGGCAAAACCGACAACACGATGACCATCGTCGAGATCACCGCCCCCCGGATCGACGATTTCGGATCTCATCTACGACTACAAGCTGATCGAGGGCAGTCTTCCCGCCGCCGGCGGTGCCGCGACCTCGCTGTTCATCGACTGGATTGGTGCCGGGGGCGGCGTCGGGCGAGGCTTCCACGGTGTCGGCGTGGGTCGTCGCGGACCCGGTGTCAGGTTTTCGATCAGCGTGAAGCCTCCCGGCACCGTCGGTCAGCTGCTGCAGGCATCCGGTGTACCGATCGAACGCTATTCCTTTGAAACCATCGAAACCATGAAGGATCGCGCCGAGATCACGAAGTGGCGCCGGGATCTGCGCGTTGCCCAGTTGCGTCTTGCGGGAGCGACCGAAGAGGAGGCGGAGGCGAGCGTTCCGAAAGTCAATTTGCAAGTGCTCGACGTGAGCTTCGGTGCCATTCCCGACCTGAAGGAACGCGCCTATTTCATGAACCTGCCCACAAGCTTTGTGCTTCCGGCTGAAGAAATCGACCGGCTGCGCGAGGTTGCCGGCAGACTGCTGCGCCAGTCAGCCGAATACGAAACAATCGTGCGCGAGCTTGGTGGATCACCCGGAGAATAGCCCTGGCAGTAATTGGAATTCAGCATCAGCACGCAAACGATTAAATTTGTGGCTATGGCTCGACCCATCCTGCGGATGCATACCGGCGTCTTGGCTTATGCACGCACACTGGACGTGTGGGGCAAATCAGGGAAGTTCGATGTCATCCTGCCCTATTCCCAGCTGTCGGGCAGCGCGATGTTTGCGGGTCAACCTCATGAACGTAAAGTTACCGGCTTACAAGATCCGCTCTTCCGTTTTTCGGTCAATTTCTACGGCGCCCCCGCGCTGTCCCTGAAGGAGTTCGCCGACTACCGGCAGGATTTGATCATCGGGGCAAGCGTTCAGGTATCCGCGCCCCTCGGACAATATGATGATCACAAACTGGTGAACCTCGAAATCGGGTTGATGCCCGAGTTGGTTGTGACAAATATAGCGCTTGCCAATGTTCCCGGGGGCTCGCAACCGCAAATGATCGAGATTGAGAAGCTGCAGGCGCAGGTTCGGCTGCTGCTGCCGCTGCTGCTTAAAGATGTAGCGGTCCAACAGATCGGTCTTTTCGGGGTCAAGGTGTTGATTGAGACGGATTCCGACGCCTGGGGCAATTGGGACTTTTTCGCGGGAGACAGCTCCGCCGGCAGCCCCGGCTGGCGAAAGTCGGTTGAAATAGATGTCGACCGGGTCATCATCGAGAACCTGCATTTTACATTTCGCCGGCATAAGACAGGTTCCCAAACACAGTTCACATTGGTGAGCCTGGTGATGAACAGGCAGGCGTCAGAAGATGAGCTTACGCTCAAACTCCAGGCTGACTATAACGGGCAGCCGGTCACGCTATCCGGTAAGACCGGAGGGGTTCGTCAATTACTTGCCCACAAGCGCTTCCCGCTTGAATTGTCAGGAAGTTTGACAAATGCTGCAATCAAGATCAATGGTGCGATTGATGATGTCCTAACCCTTCAAGGTATCGATCTGGAGGCCCAACTGATCGGCAAGGATATGGCGGCTCTCGAGCCTTTTCTGGATATTCAACTGCCAAATACGAAAGCATTCGACGTGACGGCGGAAGTGAAGGGTAGCAAGGTATCCCTGAAGCTGGAAAATGTCAAAGGGAACATGTCCGGAAGCGGTTTCGACCTCGCCGTCAGCGGCAGCATCGGCGACTTGATCGCCATGAGCAGCGTCGACCTGAAATTGAAAAGCTCGGGCAAGGATCTGGCGGAAATCGGTCCGATCATCGGGGAGAAACTGCCGGTCACAGATGGCTTTACGTGTGCAGGGCCGGCTGATGGGTTCCACTAAAGCATTATCTCTGCTGGAGGCCCAAGGCAGTGTCAGCCGGGGCAGTTTGAACTTGGCCTTGAACGGGGCGATAAAAGAACTGCTTGCCTTAGAAGGTCTCAATATCAAACTGGAGGCTTCAGGAAAGGAGCTGGCCGAAATCGGGCCGCTGCTCGGGACAGAGCTGCCTGAATTGGGTCCATTTGATGTGAGCGGCAAGCTGTCGGGTTCGACGAAGACCATTTTGCTGAACGACTTTTCGGCAAGGGTAGAGCAAAGCGATTTTAACGGTCTGGCCAAGGTGGAGTTTCTCAAACCTCCCAAAATTACCGTGCGCCTTCAGTCTTCGTTGATCGATTTCACAACGCTTGTTAAAAATTTAGAGAAGGACGAAGAAAAAACGACCCATAAAGAAAAGCAAAAGCACCGTTTGTTTTCGGATGACCCCCTGCCTTTCGATGTTCTCGAAAAAATGGATGCCGATATCCTGATAGAGGCCAAAAATATCCACGTCAAAGACGCGCGCCTTAAATTCGGTCACCTGTCCCTGAAACTAGATGACGGCAAATTCAGCATCGACAACCTCGAGGCGACATACAAAAAGACGAAAAATTCCGGAAATTTCCAGCTCAATTCAGATCCATCGGCCCGGGTGGCCACCCGTTTCCTCGTTCAAAACCTCGACCTGGGCGGTCTTCTCAGGGAAACCGGAATAAATGATCAGATTCAGGCAACCGTTGACTTCGCAGCCCATCTCAATGGACGGGGGGATTCTGTTCACAGCCTCATGGTGAGTCTGGATGGCGCAATCGGTGCGGTGATGGGTGAAGGGTAGTAGAACAAGACAGGCGGTCAAACCCGGCAACAGGATGGATATCCCTGGCTGACACGTATTGCCAGGATAAGGGCTTATAGCGCCCTGCTTGACGCGCTCAGATAGCTAAACAAGCCGATCAAAACCATCATACGAAATTGATTGAGAAGGCACCAGTAAATGACCAAGTAACCATTAAATGACCATTTTTTTTCATGTCTACTCAAACGAAGGGGTGCAAGATGAAATCAATCACAGTCTTCCTGGCTCTCATGCTGATCATTGCTTTCTCACACGACGTGTATGCAGAAGACAATTCATGCAGGATCATGGCGGGTCCGCAAGATGATGTATGGGTGATCATCTATGATGCGGATACCGACGGCAATCCGGGGCCCATCATTTGGAAGGGCAAAATTGAAGCCGGGAAGAGCATTCCGATCACCTCCACTGACGGTAACATCCGTATCGATTATACGATGGATCCCAGTCAAGCTTATGATGGGGCCTTCCAAAGTGGATGTTTCGGACAACAAACTGTCCTGGTAGACTACTAAGGGACGATTGCATTTCTCGCGTTTATTGACTATCGTGAACATACGTTGGTATCCCCCGACCTGGTGGTCCGTGAAAGCGGCTGAGTACGCTCCGTCCATTTTCAACTGTGCGTCTGCTTCGATCAAGACCACGGGCCTGGGGCTCATTCGCATAGTATTACACTGGAACCAATCGAGGAGGTAAACATGTATAAGATCCGAACCGTTTTTTTAATCATTTTTTTGGCCAGTGTGTTGCTTGCCGCATCGACACAAGCTGCAGACAATTCTTGCCGGATCGTCGGATCTACACAAAATGATGTATGGGTGATCATCTATGATTCCGATGTGGATGGAAATAGGAATCAAATAATTTGGAAAGGTAAAATTGAGGCCGGGAAAGAGATTCCGATCACTTCCACCGATGGGCATATACGATACAATCGTGCCTCAGATCCCAGTCAACCGTACGACGGGGACGAGTCCAGAGCATGTTATGGGAATAATATCATAACAGTGGACTAAGGGGTTGAGTAAATATTGATGATAGCGCTCAGGCGGACCGCGTGCTTATTGGTTGCTTTGATATTGGGTGGCATCGTAACGCAGCGCTGCGCGCGAAAAATCAGGCAACTCGTCGGAGATGAGGACCTCAACCGACGTAAACATACGATACAATTATAAGCGCGACGAAGATCAGCCCTAAGAAGGTGATATTGCAGTTGGGTGTTACCAGAAAAGAAGTATTCTGGTTGATTAAAATCCTACTCAGACATCCGGCACGAGTCAAATATCATATTTCCGCTACAAAGCACACTTCGCATTCGGCTGCAGGTCACTGCTATGTTCCCGATGCTATCATCATTGTGAAGGGCATTGTTTTTCGACCGCTAACTGAGCCAAAGGTCACCCTCCGGGACCAAGATGAGTAAATGTCAAACAGGCCGTGATTGCCCTGCCTTCACTGTCGCTATCCGGGTTGCATGCTGCGATGGCGCCGGACCGGATAGTGGAATACACAAACGCAGATTGGGTTGGTGAATATAGATAATCCAAATTTTCAGACGGAGAATCATTCCACCATTCAGGCTTTCAAAAATTGATATTGATCTGAATTTTCTGAGCTTAACGCTTCAACGCAGGTCTCGGTGAAGCCATGAACACCTCAATAGCATTAGGCTGTGTTTGCGGATGACTGTTTCTGCGGACATGAACTGCCTTTGCTTTCGAATTTTTTTCATAAAACGTGGTTGGTTCATAACGCCATCCTCTGGAAAGCTGCCTCTCTTCCTTCAATAATCGCAGATAGGCGTAAAAACCGATTAGGGGTGCCACCAATCGGGTTTTCCAACCGAATTCACGATAGATATCTGATAGAAGCCGGTCTATCTTTCTAAACATGGAAGGCGTTTGGCGATAATACTGTTTCATCGCCCAAACCGCCCCGGCATAGGTTGACCGTAAGGGGTGTACTTCCCAAGCGTAACGTTTTCTCAGACGTTGATCAGGATTGTTTTTGTAACGCTGCCATCCGATCAATAGGGTGCGGATTAAGCGTGCTAGACTGGGACCGTTCTCATGGAAATCCTGTTCGAAAGCCTGGAGCAGAAAGTCCTCCTCCTGACCGGACTTGATGTTGACATGCCGGTAGTTGAATCGATACTGGCCGTGGGCATCCGCCGGGGGGAACTCGTCTTCGTTCAAGAGCGTTCCATCTTTTTTATGAGCCTCATAAAGCGGGGTTCCCGGAACAGGTGTGTACAGCATGAACTGGTGAAAATCCGTTCGGTGGCTGACTGCGTGGGTAATGATTTGGTCGATGTTTTCAGGTTTGTGGTCCTCAAGCCCAATAATTGAAGAACCGAGAACGCGAATTCCGTGTGATTGAAGGTGTTTCACCAGTTGACGCGTATCTACGTCCGCTAGTTTGGTATACTGGCTGTCTTTACCCTCAATACCCATCCAGATCCAACCGACGCCCAACCCTACAAGTTGTTCTATGGTGTAGGATCGAAGGACCCGAGCAGAACTAAAAACATTCAGCATCCAGCTTTTCTGGTGGGTTTTCATCAAATCCAGGAGACGAAGCGCGCGTCGGCGATGCAGAAGAAAGTTTTCATCGAGAACGAAAAAGGAATTTACCTTCAGGGTTTTTTCCAACCGACACATGACCTCGAAGAGTTCGTCGCCGGTTTCGTAAAAATTGACAAATTTCCCTTTACCGCCGAAAAGCGCGGATGTGGAACAGAAATTACAGCCCACCGGGCAACCCACCGATGGAATCAAGATAGCAGCGGTATCCCCGGGTTTGTCTGACAGATTAATTCCCATTATGCGTGTCCCAAAAGCCGAAATCGTCGCCGGGTGTTTCACCGGGAGATCCAGTGGCTGACCAAGAAATTGGCGGAACCAGGCAATGCCTTCGCCCTGGACGATATGGTCGGCGTCGACGGCCTGACCTAGATCACTGTAGTTGGTGATGTGACCTCCCACGACAATGACAGCAAGGGGCTGATACCGGCGGATCAGTCGGCACATGGCTTTGACCTTCTCGATATTGGGAAGAATGGCACTGATGCCGATAATGTCGTACGGTTGATCGCGCAACTCCTGAACAAACCGATCGCGGGTTGCAAAGTCTAACACCGTGCAAGGAGCGTCTATATTGGCCTGGAGCATGAGTAGGCCGAACGAACGATGAAACATACGCAGGGAAAAGCCACCCTGAACTCTGGTGACCTGGTTTTGGTAAAGTTCCATGGGGTTGATGGTCCGGCTTCCATATGCATCGTCACAAGCATAGGGACCAAAGACACTCGACAACAGCACGCGAGCGCGGGTGCCTTTGGGGTGTGGCTTTATTGCGGACTGCATATTTTTCTCCTTGATCGGTTGGCTAATGCAAGATCCTCCATTTAGAGGGAATTTTTTCTTTTAGTATAGTTTTTTTCCGATGCTGTTGATATAGAGAATCCGTATTTTACAAAAGGTTTACAATCGACGATAGATGGAAGCGTTCTGAAAACCCGTGCAGAATCCCTTAACCCCAATTCCCCGTACATCGTGGGCGTCGCCGGCTGGCACATGGTGCTTTACGGGGATTACGAACGCGGGCTTGGCCTGCTGAAAAAAGGGATTCAGTTGAATCCATATCACCCCACCTGGTTCCACCTGGCTTTTTTCGTGGACTGTTATCGTCGGGGCGAATATGAAAACGCCCTCACAGAAGCGCTACAATTCAACTATCCTGAATTGTACATAGACCCGGTGATGCGGGCAGTCGCACTCGCTCAGCTGGACCGACCCAAGGAAGCCAGGAACGCGGTTGACCAATTGCTCAGGTTAGAGCCGGATTTCAAGGAACAGGGCCGACGACTCCTCAGCAGCTATTTGAAGGTCGATGACGTTGTCGAAAAAATCATTGCGGGGCTACAAAAGGCGGGGGTGGGTGACATAGACTGAGCGAAGCGAGGCATCGCCGGCGTAAAACCGACTGTCCGCCGGACGTAAAGCCAGGCTCGGTTTCCGGTTTACGTCCGGAAACCGTGCCTGTTGCTGCCGGACTATTTTTTCGAGTCGGAGAAAAAGTCCTCCACCTTCTTGTATTGGTCGTCGACCGATTTTTTGAAATCGTCGCAGCCTTTTTTATAGGCATTCATCCATTCGGAGATTGCCTTTTTCCCCTCACCGGGCAGCCAAGCGGCTTGCTCGATGAACGTGCCAACCATTTTCTCGTTTTGTTCGTACACCATGGACATGGCCTTGAAGCTGTTTTCAAAGGCCGCTTTGTTGAACTGGATCATTTGCTTAGCGATTTGTTTTTGGTCGATCATGATGCCTCCTTTTTTTTGCCAAAGGTTGTTTTGTGCTGTCGTCATTAGACAGCGTTTCTAAAAGAATGGTATAGCTTAATTGTGTTTCTCTACCTTCACAGGCACCACTTTAAGTGCAGGCATTCTTGCCTTGGGGTCGATGGGCACGGCACTCATCAAAGCGTTCAGGTTGGGTTCGCTGTAGTGGATCGGCGCGAATAGGTACCCGCGCTGAATGCTGGGATCGATATTAAGCGCCAATTGAACCGACCCGTGGGGGCTGGTTATGCGCACCTTGTCATTTTCCCTAAGGCGATCAGCTTCTGCATCCGCCGGATTCATATTCAGAAACGATGCCGGTCTGAGCTTTGAGAGTTTGGCACTTCGGCGTGACATTTCCCCGGTATTGAAATGTTCCAACAGGCGGCCGGTGATCAATACATAAGGATACTGCTCCGTGGTTTCCATGAGGACGTCGGGTAATTCAACCGGCAGGAAGCGTGCCCGACGATCCCGAAAGCCGAATCCGTCCTCGTATAATCGAGGCGTCCCCGGGTGGGATTCATGGTAACACGGCCAGAAAAGTCCCGGCGACGCCTTCAGTCTAGCGTGACTGATTCCACTGAAAACAGGCGCCGCTTCGCGTATTTCTTCCCAGATATCTTCAGTTGACGTGTATTGCCAGTTCGCTCCCAACCCATTGGCCATTTCCTGAAGGATCTGCCAATCCGGTTTGGCTTCTCCCGGGGGTTTAATGCCGGCTGCCGTGTACTGAACCCGCCGGGCGGCATTGGTGAAGGTACCCTCTTTTTCCCCTACCACAGCGGCCGGCAGGACGATATGGGCGTACTTTGCGGTCTCACTGGGGAAGATGTCCTGTACAATGAGCAACTCAAGTTTCTGGAGCATCCAGGTTACAAAATTGGATTGCGGTTCGGAAATAACCGGGTTTTCGCCGATTACATATAGGGCCCTGATTTTACCAGAGGCAATGTCATGGATCATTTCAGGTGCCGCCAGACCCGGTTTACAGGGAACATCCGCTCCCCAAATGGCTCCGACATGAACACAGGCGGCCTCGTCGTCTATCTCCATGTGCCCGGGCAACAGATTCGGCAGCGCGCCCATATCACCCGCACCCTGCACGTTATTTTGGCCCCGCAGTGGTGAAAGGCCGCACCCGGGCTTTCCGATGTTACCGGTAAGTAAGGCAAGGTTCACCAGGGCGGTGACGTTATCGGTTCCGTGCGCATGCTGGGTCAGCCCCATGCCCCAGATGAATATGGTTTTTTTGTCTCGAAGCAGCTCGGCGGCCTTTTCAAGTTCGGCTGGCTTCACACCGGCACGTCTGCAGGCGGCATCACTATCAAGATTCTCAATCGTCTTGCAGAACGCCTTGAACCCAATAGTCTGCTTTTCGCAGAACGCCTGATCATGCCAGCCGTTGTCGATTATCATTTTACTCAATGCGTTTATCCAGAAAATGTCCGTACCCGGTTTGACCTTCAGGTGCACGGCCGCATGTTTAACCAGGTCGGTTTCACGAGGATCGGCCAGAACCAGATTAAGACCGCTTTTTTTGGCACGTTTTTTTACCTGCATCCAGATGACCGGATGGGTAAACGTTGTGTGGGCGCCCACCAGAAAAACGGTTTCAGTGGCTTCGTAGTCCTCCAAAAAAGTACTGACGGCACCGTATCCCAGTTGCCGTCTTAACGCTGCTTCAGATGGACCGTGACACAGTCGGGCGCAATTGTCGATGTGGTTGTTGCCGATGACGGCGCGCTGGAACTTTTGCGAAAGATAGGCCTCTTCGTTGAGGATTTTACCGCTACAAAGCATTCCGATACTTTCGGGTCCGAACTTTCTGGAGACCTGCTTCAGACGTCGGGCGGCGAATTGGATGGCTTCATTCCAGGAAACAAGATTCAGCTGGTCTGCTTTGCGGATATAAGGCTGGGTTAGACGCTCTGGATGATTCAGTAGCTCATAAACCGTAAACCCCTTGACGCAGGCGTATTTTGCATTCAACTCAGGATTCCGCCCCGTCGCCCTGCTTTTTACCGGTCGGCCGTATTCATCCAGCAACAGGTCCAGGTTGCAGCCAACTCCGCAGTAAGGGCATACAATTGGAATCGAGGAGGCCATGATACTCACTCCTTTCTTGAGTAATCCGATCTACATTTTCACTCATGGTCATTGCAAGCCTTCGACTGATCAGTTCTTCTTGCTTGCGACACGTTTCCAATAATCGGCCGAGGGATTGAGCATGAGGCAAAGCGGTCATTGGCAACACAGTGGTCCAGGTATTCAGCATCAACACCCTTGAATTTTTAAATCATTCAAATATTGCAGTCGCAGCGTACTTCGTGATGTCAGATTGCGTTTAAATCGAAGGCAGCTACTTCAACTCCTGGATGGCATCAGTCAGTTCGGGCAGAAAATCGAGGATGTCGGCTTCGATACCCACATCGGCCACCTGGAAGATGGGCGCCTTGACGTTCTTGTTGATGGCCACGATAAACGGGGCGCCCTTGATACCGCCCATGTGCTGAAAGCTGCCGCTGATCCCGCAGGCCAGGTAGACCTTGGGTTTGACCGTCTGGCCCGAGGTGCCCACCTGGCGGGATTTCTCCAGCCACTTGGCATCCACGATGGGACGCGAGCAGGAAACCACGGCGCCCATGGCATCGGCCAGTTCCTGGGCAATCTCGATATTCTCTTCGTCCTCGATGCCCCGGCCAACAGAAACCAGCACGTCGGACTTGGTGATGTCCACATCGCCCACTTCGGCTTCGACGACTTCCAGGAAGGTTCGTTTGGTCGTCAGGTCACCGGCATCGCCGGATTTATCTTCAACGCTGCCGCCGGCCGATTGGCTTTCATCGGGGGCAAAGACGCCGGGACGCAGGTTGACGACCGCGCCGCTGGACATGTCGGCGGTCACATGGGTGCTGACCATGCCCGAGTACTCCTGACGGATCACCTTCAATGCGGCGCCGTCCACGCCTTCGATACCCACCACGTCGGCCACGAAAGTCGAATCCAGCTTGATCGACAGGCCGGGGCCAAGATCCATGCCGAAGGTGTCGTTGGAGATCAGAACGATGGCATCGGCGGGCAGCACGTTAACCAACAGTTTTCTAACGACTTCGGCATTGGGGTAGGCCAGCGCGTCCAGGTTGAATTTGAGCACTTTCGCATAGGAGGCCGCCACCGCATCGGCCACGTTGTCGACATCGGCACCCGAACCGGTGACGATGGCCGTGACGGCTGCATTGGCGTCGATCTGCTTGGCCGCGGCAACCAGTTCCAGGGCCGAATCATCGGCCACACCGTCTTTGTGCGTGATGTATGCATAGATATCAGCCATTATTTCAACCCTCCTTTGGCCTTCAAGAGTTCCATCAGCTTGGCAACGATCTCTTCGGTGCTGCCCTCGAGCATGTCGGCCCCCTCGCCCATTTCAGGCACGAAGTAGTCCAGCCGTTTGACCCGGGCGCCGGCGGCGCCTACCGTGGCGGCGTCAACAGCCAGATCGGCGGCACCCTGCTGGGGGATCTCCACTGAGGCCACCTTGCGGATGCCGCGGATGCCCACGTAGCGCGGCTCGTTGATGCCGGTCTGGATCGACAGCACGCAGGGCAGCTGGATCTCGCTCATCTCCTGGTTGCCGCCTTCGATCTCACGGCCCACCTTGAGTTTGTCGCCGTCCACCTCGATCTTGTTCACCAAGGAGGCATAGGGGTAATCCAGCATGGCCGCCAGCATGCCGCCCACCTCGGCCGCCCCGCCATCGGCCTGGGCACCGGTCAGGATCAGGTCGTACTTGCCTTTCTCAACCGCCGCCTTGAGCAGGCTGGCGACGCCTTTGCCGTCCGATCCCGCAAACGCGTCGTCGCAAAGCAGCAGGCCGTTGTCGGCGCCCATGGCCATCTCCCGACGCAGCACCTCTTCCGATTCGTCGTCGCCCACGGTGACGACGGTGACGCTGCCGCCCACCTTGTCGCGGATCAAAATGGCCTCTTCCACCGCGTAGTTGTCCCACTCGTTGACCGAGTAGACCAGGTCGTCGCGCTCGATATCGCTGCCGTCGCGGTTGACCTCGATCTCGTTTTCAGCGGTATCGGGTACCCGTTTTACACAAACTAGAATTTCCATAACATTCCTCCTGCTTGGTTATACTGATTTCTTTTTGGCCAAGTCAAGAAAACCAAAAATTCCAAATTTCAATTTCCAAATAAATTCCAAATTTCAATATTCAAACAAGGTGCCGACCCACCGGTTGGAATTTGAGATTTGGGTCATTGGAATTTGGTTGTTATTTGTAATTTGGTTATCGGGATTTTATTGCTATACTGAATTTCATAACCGAAGTGGCTAACCCATCATAGTAGGCCCTTGACCTCTTCAATAAATCCATTATATCTATAAACGTTGGTATTTGTTCATTCCCTCTCCAACTCATCATCGATGATTGCTAAAACCTGTGCCTGAAACAAGCGGCTGGTTTTAACGCTGTCCAGAGCGAAACTCCAGAAAATGTTGATTTGGCGCCAAGGAAGTTCCCGGTTTGCTCGACAACACATTACCCAGATTTTGGGGCTTGCCGCATGCAACGCAAATTAAACGGGCAATCAACAATTCACGAACTCATTGTTTTCTACCTGAAAGACTGTTCGAAAATCTAACACTGTTCCAAATCATGGCAACACTAAAAATCTCCAATAAAAGCCCGTCTGTTCTATTATAATCCGATCCGTTACCGTTCGAAATGCGAACACTGGTAATATTTTTTATTCTCCACCCTTCTTTAATGGGCTATTTTTAGAATTTCCGAACCCATATATTTTAAACTTTTTTTCATCTATATTATTAGACTCTTACAATAGTTAGTGAATGCTGTTTATGATTTGCACAACGAATTTGCGGTCTGTGTGGTATGGCGTTTGCTCTAACCTTTAAAAGTAGAGAATCCTACATACAAGATGCTCCGGATAGTATCATAAGGAATGGGTTAAAATATAATGTTTGATTCCATGCAATTGAAAGGAGGACTGGAGATTGAGCGTTAATGTAACAATGCCAAAAATGGGCATGACGATGAAAGTGGGCAAAGTTTCGAAGTGGTATAAACATGAGGGTGATTCCGTCGAGAAGGGAGAAAATTTATTCGAAGTTGAAACGGAAAAAATTACCAACAAAATCGAATCACCGGGAACCGGGATTTTGTTTCAGGTTGTGGTTCCAGAGGGATCGACCGTACCGGTGGGGACGATATTAGCCGTTATTGCACAGGCCGGGGAGCAACCTGAACGCATCGAGGGTATCCATGCGGGTGAAGTGGTTGAAGTCAAGGCAGAGGCGGGAAAGCCCCCGTCCGCTGAAGCAAAACCCAGTGTGGTGGAAGAGAAGCGAATATTGGCCACGCCATCGGCTCGTCGCGTGGCCAAGGAGTTGGATATTGATTTGGCATTGGTAACGGGCACCGGTCCTGATGGAAAGATAAAAGAGGGGGATGTTCTCAAATTCCACGAAGATGGACCGCCGGCACCCAAAATCACCCCCCTGGCCGCGGAAATGGTCAAACAGGAAGGCCTTGACATATCTACAATTACCGGAACGGGGGAAAATGGTAAAATTACCCGGCAAGATGTCGAGCGTGCCCTTGCGGCGGTAAAGGTTGCCCCGCAAGAGGAACCTTGCCCGGTCAAGGTGATCCCTTTTGAAGGCATACGCAGGGTCATCGCAGACAATATGCACGCCAGTTTGAAAAACGCGGCCCAACTCACCGCTTTCACTGAGGTGGATGTCACCGAAATGGTTAGATTCAGAGATCTGATGCGGGCGGAATATAAAAAAGATGAATCCGTTAAAATTTCCTACAATGACATCATTGTCATGGCAACCGCCCGCGTATTGATGAGCCATCGAATCATGAATTCCACCCTGGTCGGAGAAGAGATCCTGGTCCATGACACCGTTCATCTGGGTATTGCCGTCGCCCTCTCAGAAGGGCTGATTGTCCCGAAATTGCGCAACGCCGAAAAGAAAAATCTGTTGCAAATCGCCAGGGAGGTCAGGCAACTGGCGCAAAAGGCGCGCGAGGGGGCTTTGAGCGTGGAAGATGTCACCAACGGCACCTTTACCATCAGTAACGTCAGCATGCTCGATATGGATGGATTTACACCCGTGCTCAACCCTCCGGAGACCGGAATCCTGGGCGTTGGCCGTGTGATCGAAAAACCGGCCGTATTTAATGGTGAGATCACCATCCGGCACATGATGACGCTCAGCCTCACCTTTGATCACAGGGTCGTTGACGGTGCGCCGGCCATGACTTTTTTAAAGGATTTGGCTCGCCGCTTGGCGCAGCCCACGCTAATCATGGCCTAATGCCAAAATATGATCAGATTGAATCCAATAGCAACGCACAGGATTCAATCTGAGTCCAAGATTGCACAAGTCATATCAACCATAAATTCGTATTTAATTGAGGTAACACCATGCATGATGTGATGATCATCGGCGGCGGATCAGGCGGCTATGCAGCAGCGATCCGTGCAGCCCAGTTGGGAGCAAAGGTTGTCTTGGCTGAATGTGCCGAAACAGGCGGCACCTGTGTGAACCGGGGATGCATTCCCAGCAAGGTCTGGCTAAGGGCCGGAGATTTGATTGACCGATTTAAGACAGGAGCAGAGTTCGGTATCAATGCCTCCTATGCAGAGATTGATTTTAAAACCCTCAGGGAAAGAAAAAGCGGTGTTTCGGCGGAAATCCGCATGGGAATGGAAGCGCTTTTACAAAACAACGGCGTTGAGGTCGTTAAAGGACGCGCGGTTATAAAAAGCCCGCAGGAAGTGGATGTGGATGGTCGTATCATTGAAACAAAAAAAATCATTATCGCCTCGGGTAGCTCCCTGTGCGCATCGAAGATACCGGGGTTAACAAAAGCGGCCATGACCACCGACGACGTGTTGGAAATGACGGCGGTGCCCGAGTCGATACTGGTCTGCGGATCCGGCTATATCGAAGTCGAAATGGCCTTTTTGCTCAATGCCTTCGGCAGTAAAGTCGTTATGGCGGCCGAGTCGGCCAGAATTTTACCCAAAGAAGATTCAGACACCAGCCAGAGAATTGCCCAGGCCTTAAGGGAAAAGGGTGTGGATATTCTTCCGCGCGCATCTCTAGCGTCTGCCGAAACGACCCAAACAGAGACGACCTGTAAACTTTCCGGCCCCAAGGAGCGCAGTGTCGAGGTGGAAAAAGTCCTGGTTTCCAAAAGGGTGCCGAATTCCTTTGACCTGGGTTTGGAAAAGCTCGGGTTAACCTTGAATGAAGATAAAGGTATCCGGGTAAACGACAGGCTGGAGACTTCGGTTGAAGGGATTTTTGCCATTGGCGATGCAACCGGCGGCTGGATGCTCAGCCACGCGGCGTCGTCCATGTCTGTTTTTGCCGCTGAAAATGCTATGGGAGCAAACAACCGCTATCCCTTTAATCTTATCCCCCGGTGCCTGTGGACGCAGCCTGAGATGGGTGCGGTGGGACTTTCGGAAGAAGATGCGGAAAAAAAGGGTCTTGATGTGGAGACCGGCGTTTTTCCGTATGCCATCAACGGGCTGGCCATGGTTCGCAACCAGGTCGATGGTGCCGTCAAAATCGTTTCGGATGCCCGCTATGGTGAAATTTTAGGCGTGCATATCGTCGGATCCAATGCCACTGAGATCATCGGTGAGGCGGTGCTGGCCATACAACTGGAAGCCACGGTTCAAGAACTGGCCCGGAGCATCCGGGTCCACCCCACCTTTTCGGAAGCGGTGGTCGACGCGGCTCGGGATGCCGGGAACTGGGCACTATATCTGCCCAGGGGCTGATTAGACATCAATGGAGAGTCGCAAATTGCGAGAGATTCAAATCATCGATTGGGGAGTGCTTGACTACGGCCGGGCCCTTGCCCGTCAGCACCAAATGGTTGCCGAACGGATAAACGGCCACAGCCCGGATCGCCTGGTGCTGGTTGAACACCCGCCGGTGGTGACCCTTGGCCGCAGCGGAAGCCTTAACGATCTTTGCATTGCCAAAGAGGCCCTGAATCGAAAGGGTGTCACTCTTCAGAAGGTTGACAGGGGCGGGCGGGCCACGTTTCATGGGCCCGGGCAACTGGTGGTTTATCCCATCGTTAAGGTCAGCGACAAAGACCTGCACGCTTTTTTGAAGCGGCTGCTCGATACCCTTGCCGATGTGCTGCGGGGCTACCGATTGATTCCTGAATGTAAAAACGGAAAACCGGGCTTGTGGGTGAACGGGGCCAAGATCGCCAGCGTCGGCCTGGCAGTGAAAAAGTGGGTCACCTACCATGGCATCGCCTTAAACGTCTGCATGGACTCTGGATGGTTCGACCTGATCGTACCCTGCGGTCAGCCAGGTGAGAAAATAACTTCCATGGATCGTGAGATGGGCGCTCGGGTGGATCTATCGGATGTGAAAAAGCGCTTGGTTGACTGTTTTTGCAGCCGGCACCATTACACCGCGTGTGAGCAGGTAAACGCCAAACCGTGCAGGCGTCCGCAATGGCTGGTTTTATCGGCAACTGACCTGAAGGCTATGGATCGTATGGAAAAGCGGCTGGCGCGGTTGCACCTGGCCACCGTCTGCCAGAGCGCCCATTGCCCCAACCAGGGGGAATGTTTTCAGCAGGGCACGGCCACTTTCATGATCCTGGGAACACGCTGCACCCGCAGGTGCCGATTTTGTGCAGTGGACAAAGGCGCACCCGATGTTCCGGATGACGGGGAGCCCAAACGGGTCGCCATGGCAGTGCGACAGTTGGGGCTAAGGCACACGGTGGTCACCTCGGTGACCCGGGATGATTTGCCCGACGGTGGCGCCGGGCAGTTTGCCAGGACCATCCAACAGATCCGCAAACAATGTCCCGACGTGACAGTGGAAGTTTTGGTACCGGATTTTAAAGGGTCCATCCCGGCCCTGGACACGGTATGTGCAGCCCGACCGGACGTGTTCAATCATAACATCGAAACGGTGCCGCGACAGTATGCCAAAATTCGCCCTATTGCTGAATACCGGCGCTCATTAGGTGTTTTGTCATACGCCGCAGGCAAGGGATTTAAGGTTAAATCGGGCCTTATGCTGGGACTTGGCGAAACGAAAAACGAGATCAAAAAAACCCTTATGGACTTAAAATATGCCGGCTGCATGTCGCTTACCTTAGGGCAGTATCTGGCACCGTCCAAAGATCATGTGCCGGTGACCCGTTATGTCCCGCCGGAAGAATTTGAGATGTGGGCCGAAACTGCCCGCGGCATGGGATTTACATCCGTGGCCTCCGGCCCGTTGGTAAGAAGTTCATATCGTGCCGGGGAAATGATGGAAGTAGGTCAAATCGCATCCGGAAACGATCAAATTAGAAAGGCAAGCTGATGGGAACCAAACGTTTTATTGTTGAACTCGGTACAGGGGCGGATCTGCACGGGGAAGACGTTACCAAGGCGGCTTGCCGGGCGGTAAAAGACGCCATTTCCAGAAGCTGTCTGTGCGGATTGGTGGAAATTATGGGCATCGAGGACCTGCAGGCCATACAGGTGGATATTCTGATAGCCTCTCCAAGGCCGGATGAAGTGGATTTGGAGCAGGTCAAGGCCACTGCGCCGGTTGGCCAGAAAACCGCCTGCTCGGTGATCGGCGGTATGGTTGTGGCGGGGTTGTGTGTGCCCAATTTTGCACCGAACTGCGATCAAATCGTCGTGGCCAATGCGGCGGTGACGGTTTCCATTGGGACGAAATAGAACCGTTTTTTTGAGAAAGGAGGCGATCACCCTATACCGGTAAATCCAAAAATGTCTGATCAATCCGTTTTATCACCATGAAACAGAAGGAGGGACGCAATGGACCTGACGAATGAGCAGTTGATTAAAATGTATACCACCATGGTCAAGATTCGAACCTTTGAAAATCGGGTCGCCGAGCTTTTTGCAGACGGCAAAATTCCGGGTTTTGTGCACCTGTATGTGGGTGAAGAGGCCGTTGCAACGGGCGTGTGCGCAAATCTGACCGACAAGGATTACATTACCAGCACCCATCGTGGCCACGGGCATCTCATTGCCAAAGGCGGCGATATCAAAAAGATGATGGCTGAGCTGTTCGGCAAAGCGACCGGTTACTGCAAGGGCAAGGGCGGTTCCATGCACATCGCCGATCTGGATCTTGGCATTATGGGCGCCAACGGTATCGTGGGCGGCGGCCCGCCTTTGGCTTCAGGAGCGGCGCTGGCCTGCCAGTATCTGGGAAATGGTGGTGTGGCGGTTTGCTTTTTCGGCGACGGCGCCTCCAACCAGGGCACCACCCATGAGGCCATGAACCTGGCCGCCTGCTGGAAGCTGCCGGTGGTGTTCGTAAATGAAAACAATATGTACGGCATCTCTTCCTGCACGCTCAACTCCATGTGTGTTCCCAACGTGGCCGACCGCGCGGCGGGATATGACATACCCGGTGTGGTTGTGGACGGAAATGATGTCGTCGCGGTCTGTGAAGCGGCCGCCGAAGGGATCAACCATGCACGCCAGGGCAAGGGGCCGTCTCTGATTGAATGCAAAACCTATCGCCACCGGGGGCATTTTGAGGGTGATCCCTGTGCTTATCGTGACGATGCGGAAGTCGACGAGTGGAAAGAGAAAGATCCGATTCCACGGCTGGAACAAAAACTGCTGGAGATGGAGATACTGACCCAGAGCAAACTTGAGGAGATAAAAGGGGCCCTTCAGAAAGACCTGGCCGCCGCCGAACAATTTGCCGAAGAAAGCGCGTTCCCCGATGTGTCCGAACTGACAACGGACGTATATACTTAGGCGTTCACGGATTGAAACTTGAAATTTGAAAATAGAAATTGGGGGGAGATGAAACGCGTTTACGAATTGGATGTCTACCAATTGGCAGAAGCGTTATCAGATATAGTATGGCACGACTTTGATAATCTGAGCAAAACGCGACAGGATACAAAGCAATAGTTGATAAACTTGGCCCAAAATTGAATGCATTCATCAATCGTACAAATGCATGCAGACCAAATCTCTAATTTCAACGTTCCGTTAATTAAGTATCAAGTATCGAGTCTTCAAGCCAAAGACGAAAATCCAAAAGGAGGATTAAAATGCCGACCATGACTTTTGCACAAGCGATAAATAGCGCCCACGTACTTGAAATGCAGCGTGATCCCAATGTTTATGTCGCCGGTGAGGATGTGGGGGTTTTTGGTGGATGTTTCGGCGTAACGGCCGGCCTGCTGGACAAGTTTGGAGAAAAGCGGGTCAAAGATACCACCATTACTGAAAGCGCCATCATCGGAACATCAGTGGGCGCGGCTTGCGTCGGCCTACGGCCGGTGTGTGAATTGATGTTCGTCGATTTCATCGGTGTGTGCCTGGATCAGCTCTATAACCAGGCAGGTAAGATGAAATACATGTTCGGCGGCAAAGCCAAAATCCCCTTGGTCTTGCGCGCAGCCTGTGGTGCCGGGATCGGGGCCGCCGCCCAGCACTCCCAATGCCTGGAAGCCTTGTTCATGCATCTTCCGGGCTTAAAAGTGGTCATGCCCAGCACGCCCCATGATGCCAAGGGGCTTCTTATCGAGGCGATTCGCGACGACAACCCGGTGGTTTTCTTGGAGCACAAAATGCTTTATGCCATGGAAGGGGAGGTTCCTGAAGGGGATTACACCATCCCCTTCGGCCAGGCCGATATCAAGCGCGAAGGTACGGACGTCACCGTCGTGGCGACGGCCAACATGGTCCATACGGCGTTGGGTGCGGCTGAAAAGCTTGCCGCCGACGGGATCAGCCTGGAGGTGGTGGACCCGCGTACGCTCTATCCGCTGGATGGGAAGACGATTTTCGAATCGGTTAAAAAAACCCACCGGCTGGTGATCTTGCACGAAGAGGTAAAATTCGCCGGATCAGGGGCCGAAATAGCCGCCCAGGTTGCTGAAGAAGCCTTTGATTACCTGGATGCACCGATTCTGCGGGTGGCCGCACCTTTTTGCCCGGTTCCCTTTTCTCCGCCCCTGGAGAAAGCCTACGTACCGAGCGAGCAACAGCTCATCGATGCAGTCAAGAAAGTGATGGCCTAAATTCACCTAAGGGTGTCTTGCCCGGATAGCGGTTTGGGTAAGACACTCGAAGTGGATGGGCTTTAGGGATCTGAAACTCGATGGCGTCTCAACATTAAGGAGGAACTCAACATGTCATTACCCTTAAAAGGAAAGGTGGCCATGGTAACCGGTGGCGGCCAAGGCCTCGGCGAAGGCATTGTCAAGCGGCTGGCGGAAGCGGGATGCGACGTGGCGGTGGTCGATATCATTCTTGAGAATGCGGAAAAGGTGGCAGCGGATGTGAAGGCGATGGGCCGCCGGGCAGTGGCAATCCAGACTGACGTGACCCAGTGGGACCAAATTCAAAGCATGGTCGATCAGACCGTGGAAAAGCTCGGCAAGCTCGACATCGCGGTGAACAACGCCGGCGTGATCAGCATCAAGTCCGTGGCTGAATTGACGGGGGAAGACTGGGACTTCGTCAATAATGTCAACGCCAAAGGTGTTTTTCTCTGCTGTAAGGCTGAGCAAGAGCCCATGAAAAAGCAGGGTTGGGGGCGAATCATCAATGTCGCTTCCATCGCCGGCAAGATGGGGTTTCCCGATCTCGCCCACTATAGCGCCTCCAAGTTTGCGGTGGTCGGATTCACTTTCTCTCTTGCCAAAGAACTCCAGCGGACCGGAATCACCGTCAACGCGATATGCCCGGGAATCATTGGCACACAAATGTGGTACGGACCGAATGGGCTCGCAGAGAAGTGGAAGAACCCCGGGGAAACCATGGAGGAGTCGTGGAAACGCCACCAGGAGACCCTGATTCCCCAAGGGGAGGCCCAGACGCCTGAAGACATGGGCGACCTGGCGGTCTACTTCGCCACGTCCAAACACGTCACTGCCCAGGCCATCAACGTAGACGGAGGTGTTACGTCGCACTGATCGACTCTTGGGGCGTCTCTTTGGAGGTGCCTCAACAACTAAATCTTTGTAAAAAGGGTCAGGGTACCCCGCTAAAAAGCAGAGGGATAAAAAGGAAGAAATTATGAAAGCGGCTGTATGGTACGGTAAAAAAGATGTCAGGGTAGAAGATGTTCCCGAGCCCCCCGCACCGGGGCCTGGCGAGGTCAAAATACAAGTCTTCCAAACCGGTATCTGCGGATCCGACCTGCATGAATACGATGTCGGACCCATTTTCATTCCAACAGAGGAACCCCATCCGTTAACCGGTAGGAAAGCGCCCCTGATCTTGGGTCACGAGTTTAGCGGTGAGATCGTGGAAGTTGGAGCAGGGGTTACGAATGTCAAAGTGGGCGATCGGGTCGCACCGGATGCCGCCCAGCATTGTGGCGAATGTTATATGTGTAAGGTTGACCGATACAGTCTTTGCGAAAAATTGGCTTTTACCGGTCTGATGGCCGATGGTGCATTCGCTAAGTATGTGAACGTGCCCGCCTATACCTGTTTCAAATTATTGCCTGAGCTCTCCAATGAGGCTGGCGCTCTGGTTGAACCGCTAGCGGTAGGCATTCATGCGATCCGGCAGGGAAAAGTGCTGGTGGGTGATACCGTGGCTGTTGTGGGTGCCGGGACCATCGGGTTGGTGACCATTCAGGCGGCCCGAGCCGCGGGCGCGAGTAAAGTCTATGCTATCGAACTTTCCAAAGATAGGAAAGAAAAAGCCAAGGGACTGGGTGCCATCGTTCTGGACCCCAAAGAGACGGATGTAGCCGCCGAAATCCGGGACCAAACCGATGGACAAGGCGTCGATGTGGCCATCGAATGCATCGGAAAGGCCCAGACGGTCAATACCTGTATCCAGTGTGCGAAACGTGGCGGAAAAATAGTTGTTGTCGGCATTTTCGAAAAACCTGGGGAAATTAAATACAATGACCTGGTTTTTCAAGAGAAAGAAATTGTCGGCTCTTTGGCCTACTGCGGAGAATTCGACACGGCCATCGCCCTTCTGGCAGACGGTCGCATAAAGGCCGAACCGCTGATCACAGGCAAGATCAAGCTCGATGATATTATTGAAAAGGGTTTTGAAGAACTACTGAAAAACAGGGAATCGAACATCAAAATCCTGGTTTCCCCTTAAAAGTAGACCAAAAAAGAAAGGGTTTGGAATATGTCATTGGTCGGTATTATCGCCAATCCGGCCTCGGGAAAGGATATCCGGCGGCTTGTTGCTTACGGCAGTATGTTCGACAACCAGGAAAAAATCCGTATCGTGCGACGCCTCCTTCTGGGCCTTCAAGCCGCCGGCATCCATCGCATTGCTTATATGCCGGATTACCACGGGATTGTGGAGCGGGCCCTGGACGGGTTGCAAGTCGACCTGTCGTCTGAAAGGCTGCAGTTCGACACCAAGGCGGACCAGCGCGATTCCATCGAGGCGGCGCATCTGTTGGCCCAGCAAGGGGCCGGCTGCATTGTCACCCTGGGCGGCGATGGCACCAACCGGGTGGTTGCCAAGGGCGCGGACCAGGTTCCCATCTTGCCCCTGTCAACCGGGACCAATAACGTTTTCCCCTTCATGATCGAAGCAACGGTGGCAGGTCTTGCGGCCGGCCTGATCGCCACCGGGGAAGTCTCCCGGAAAGAGGGGACTTTTCAATCCACTCGCCTGGAGGTTGTCATTGAGGGCAAGGTCGTCGATATCGCCCTGGTGGATGCCGTGGTCAGCATGGATGTGTTTATCGGGTCCCGTGCCATATGGAAAATGGATAAAATCAAACAGCTTTTTTTAAATCGCTGCTCTCCGGCAAGCATTGGCTTTTCCGCTATCGGCGGGATGATCCGATCCATATCTCCCCAGGAACCGTGCAGCATGCATCTGCAATTAGGCAACGATGGACAGTGGGTCACGGCGCCTATTGCTCCCGGTATCATTGAAAATGTGTCGATCAAGGATATGCAATTAATGACAGTTGGGCAAAGTGTGGACATTCATTTTGCACCCTCTGTCGTGGCCTTGGATGGGGAACGGGAGGTGGAAATCAAAAAGGGGCAAAAGGCAGCCATACGACTTTCAGCGGACGGCCCGTTGGTTGTGGATATCGAAGCGACAATGAC
>CAVQUU010000036.1:0-60136 GCA_963716825.1 uncultured delta proteobacterium | reverse complement strand
CTGCCACAGGGAAAACCCGAAGCGGCCAAACGGGCGATCAATATGGTCCGGACCATGGATGAGCTGGGTTTTGGCAACTGCACCAATGAAACGGAATGCGAAGCCGAATGCCCAAAAGAGATCTCCATCACCAATATTGCCCGGCTGAACCGTGAATACTTCAAAGCCGGGTTCTTCTCCTGATTCGATTAGCCAAGCTCGTGCCACGATTGATCAAGATTCCCCGCGGCGAGCCGCGGGGAATCTTATGCCTGTTGCGGTCGTGCTGCACCGCACCCTAAAGATAGAAAATCGATTATTGAATCGTTGGCAACACCGGTACCCAACCGGATGCCAACTCGTTTGGGGCATCAGCAGCCACCTTTTTCACAAGGTTACCCATGAACACCATCACTGGCTATATCGATCGGGTCATTTCATTTTTCGGCGCCGAGGCGTCCCTGTCGAAAAGCTGGGCCAACGCAATCTTGGCCCTGCTCACCGCATTCATCCTGTGGCTGATCATCAAAGGGATCCTGACCATTCTTGAAAAGAAGGTCGTCCGCTTCAAGCTTATTCAAGTGCGCAAGGAATTGTTTGTCATCCTGCGAAAAACGGCCAGCCTCCTGCTGATATGGCTGGTGGGCGTGTTGTGGATCCGACTGTTTCATTTGACGGTGGTTGAAAAGATATTCCACGCCGTCTTCATCGTCGTGGCGGCCGCACCTGTCAAATCTTTTCTCCTCATTTTTTTGGAATACCTCGAACGCAATCTGGCCAAACGCACGCAAACCGCCATAGACAACATTGTCATCGACCTGCTCAACAAGTTTTCCGGTGCCATCGTCTATGCCACGGCAGCGGTCATCGCTTTAGATGTGCTGGGGGTCAACGTGATACCATTTATCGCCGGTGCCGGTATCATGGGGGTGGCCGTGGGTTTTGCCGCCAAAGACACCCTGTCCAACCTCATCGCCGGGATCCTGCTCATTATCGACCGACCCTTCGAAATCGGGGATCGCATCGAGGTGTGGAGCGCGCCGGCCGGCAGCGCTTCGTGGGGGGATGTCATCGATATCGGATTGCGCGCCACCCGCATCAAAACAACGGACAATATCGTGGTCATCATCCCCAACAACGAAATCATGACCCGGGACATCGTTAACTACACCACCAACAACTCATCTATCCGCGTGCGCATCAATATCGGCATCGCTTACGATGCCGATGTAGCCAAAGCCAAGGCACTGATCATCCAAGCGGCGAACTCGGCCGATTGGATTCTGGTCGAACCGGCGCCCAAAGTGGTGGTGCGCAATTTTGGCGAATCATCGGTTGACCTTCAGGCCAGGGTATGGATCAAAGAAGCCCGCAAGCGCATGGATACGATTGACCATATCACCGACATGGTGAAAGTTCTGTTCGATGAAAACGGCATCGAAATCCCCTTCCCCAAACGGGACATCACCATTGTTCACCGTCACGCCGGCGAACCCCTTCGACGGAAAAAAGATGCCCCGGCCCCTTGATTATTCTAAAATATCAGCGTATTTTTCTTGTTTTTAAATTTTTCAGGAATGATTTATTCGGAATGCAGCCATGAAACTGCCCATGAAAACAGTGGCCGAGGGCCTTAATCTTCCCGTATCCACGATAGAACGGTGGATCCGCCAGGGGAGAATCCCCATCCAGCGAAGCGATACTGATGCGGTCTTTACACACGCGGCGTTGGAAAAATGGGCTGCAACGCATAATTTGCCCTTTTCCCTGAACGGCAGCCAGGCCAATGATCTCCCACCCGAAACCCTCGAATCCCTGGTTGCCGCAATGCAACGCGGCAAAGTTTGTCATCGCGTTGCCGGAGCGGATGCAGTCGCTGTATTGAGATCTGCAGTTGACTGCATCGACTTTTTCTCTAAGGATATCCGGGACGAACTTTTTGAAAAACTGATCGAGCGCGAAGGGCTGGCTTCTACGGGTATTGGCAACGGCATTGCCATCCCCCACCCCCGGGATCCACTCTCGCGACCTCCCGAGACGCCGGTCATCACCACCTGCTTTCTGGAAAAGCCGATAGATTTCAACGCTATTGACGACCAACCGGTGTCAGTTTTCTTTTTGCTGATCAGTCCGACTGTCAAACATCACCTGCACCTGCTTTCCAGACTCTCCTTTTGCATCCGGGACAAGGCCTTTGTGGCCTTTTTACGAGCTCACCCCGATGGGGCGGCTCTTTTTTCGCGCATTGCCGAGTTTGAAAAACAGTTGGACGATCTCTGATCAACATAAAATTAACTGAGACAAGCACCTGGCAAGGCAACATGCTCGGAGCCGTCACTTTTTTCTGACCGTCTCCCGGTGTCACCCGTGGATCAACCAGAAACCGGAACCGTTTGCACCGATGACACGCTTTTTAAAAAAATGGAAATACCCGGGCAGTTGGTCCCTCTTCAGGTCCGATGACAGGTTGCTGCTAATGGTCTTCGCCATCATCGTCGGCACTTGCAGTGGCCTGGCGGCCCTGTTGTTAAACCGTAGCCTGGAAACCATGCTGGAGTGGCTGCATCACTACCGGGTTTACTGGTGGGCCATTTTCCTGCCGGCAGCCGGAGCGGCCCTCTCTTCCCTGTTTCTGGAAAAGATCGTCAACGAAGGCGCTGGCCACGGTGTCCCCGAAGTCATATACGCCGTCTCCCGATATGGTGGCCTGCTTCGCCTGCGGTCCAGTTTTTCCCGTCTGATTTCCAGTTTTCTGACCATTGGTAGCGGCGGTTCCGCAGGCCCCGAGGCTCCGGTGGTGATGAGCGGAGCGGCCATTGGATCAAACATCGCCCAGGCCTTCTCGCTCAATGACCGCCAGCGGGTGGCGCTGGTTGGATGCGGCGCGGCAGGCGCCATCGCCGCCATATTCAATGCCCCCATTTCAGGAATGGTGTTCGCTATCGAAGTCATTCTTGGCGAGTGGAGCACCATGAACATCATCCCCATTGCCATTGCCGCGGTGGCGGGAACTGAGGTGAGCCGCCTGCTCAAGGGAAATCAGATCGCCTTTGCCCACAGGGACTTCAACATCCATTTTCATGACATTCTGGCCTGCGTCGGACTGGCCGTATTTTGTGCACTGGCCTCCATTCTGTTGACCCGCGCGCTGCGATCCATGCATCACGTGTCCAAGGGCGTTGCCCTGCCCCCGTGGGTCCGCGCCGCCATCGGCGGCAGCATGGTTGGTGCCATCGGTTATTTCTTGCCGTTTGTTCTCGGCGAAGGCTATCATGCCATCCGCACAGCCATCGAAGGGGGTTTCTCGGGCGGCCTCTTGCTGGTGACCATGATCGCCCTGATCAAAATTTTGGCAACCGCGCTGACCTTGGGGTCGGGCGGTTCCGGGGGTATTTTCGCACCCTGTCTGGTCATCGGGGCATTCGTTGGACTGAGTTTTCACCGGTTTACGGCAATGGTATGGTCCTCGGTGCATTGGGTCAACGAAGGCTGTTTCGCCCTGCTGGGTATGGCCGGCCTCATCAGCGGTATCCTGCAGGCACCGCTTACGGGCATCTTTTTGGTGATTGAGATTACCGGCGGTTACGAAGTCATCCTCCCATTAATCGTCGTCTCGGCCATTTCCACCACGCTCTGCCACTATCTGGAGCCGGCGTCCTTTTATTTGAAAGATTTGGTGGACCAGGGCCAACTGCTACGTCCCGGCACCGACGCCCGGGTGCTGACAGACCTGAGTATTCAAGAGCTTCTGGAAACCGATTGTATCTGCGTTCACCCCGATATGCGCCTGGCGGACTTCATTGGCATTGTCAAATCCTCTCACCGCAACTACTTCCCCGTTGAAGATCAGCAAAGCCGCCAGTTTGTCGGTATGATTCACCTGGATGACATCCGGCCCTACCTGTTCGACCCGGCCATACATAACGCGGTACTGACCGGCCAGTTGATGGACACACATGTTAAAACGGTATCCCTGCATGATGACTTGTCCGAAGTCCTGCAAAAAATGGATAACGACCACGTTTTCAGCATGCCGGTCGTGTCGGACAGCCGTTTCCTGGGCATGATCTCCAAAGCCACCTTGCTGGATCAGTACCGGAAAGAACTGATGGTGCAGACCGGCCGGTTTTGACGGGTAAACGCGGTCCGGCAGCGGGTCAGGCAAAAGAACGAGAAAAGGAGAAACGCGCATGACACAAAAATTGTTCCATATCTTCAGGAATACGCCGCTGGGCAGAGAGACCCTGCTCCAGTCCATCTATTTCTGCCAGAAGATGGGCGTGCTGCCAACCATCTATATCCCTGAATCCACCAAGTTTTTAATGTACTTCGAAAATGACGTGGTTCAGGTGGACCTGGATCCATCGTACCTCAACGATCCGGACACCGCTGTCTCACACGTGGAGCAATTGCTCGAAGCGTCGAAGATCAAGCCGGACCTGTTCACGCCGAAGAACTACACCGCCTCCACCCTGCCCGACATTCCCACCAATTTTGAGTTTATGTGCTGCCCACGAAGCATCAGCGATCTGTCCTCAAAAATCGGTCTGGGCTATATCGGTCCACGGGTCCGTCGAATCATCCAGGCATCCCGTTTTCCGGTTCTCATTACCAGCCCGGTATACAAGCCCTGGCAGACGATCGCCGTCTTTTTCGGCGGATCCGCCAATGCGGTCAACGCCCTGCGACTGGGCATCAGGCTCGCCAAAATAACCGGCATGTCACTTGACATCTACACCCAGGTGGGTAAAAACACGCCCTCGGAATACCGGTCCATTGTCCAGGACAATGGTTTGGAAAAGCCGCTTAAAAGTGTTCTGAACCAGTGGACGTTTTTCGAAAAGGGCCGCTTCGAGGACAACCTGTATGACGTCCCCCATAATGCTCTGGTCGTTCTGGGCGCTTACGGTCACGGGATTATCAGGGATATCATGTTCGGCAGCATGATGGAAAAAATCCAATCTACCATTTCAAACAACCTGCTCATCGCCGGCCCCAAGTACACGATGATCGGCTGAAGGCCGGCTTTCAGGTTGATGCACGAATGCAATAAAAAACCTCACGGGGCCGCGGCTCCGTGAGGTTTGTCGTTTTTCACCATCTGCATGGGGTCAACCGCCCCCGTTGGCCATCAATACTTCATGTATTCCTGGGGGGTGTTCTCGGCAATAAACTTGGTCGCCTCGTAAAGGCAGGTGCGGATGGCTTTTTCCATGGGCGTTTTGGCATAGCCGCCCAATGCACCACCCATGCCCCCACTGCCTCCGAAGCCGGCCAACGCACCGCCCAGACTCACGTCCTTGGCGACACCCTCCACACGGGTGGCCGCCAGCACCTCAGAGGTGTGGGTATCGACAATACGAATATCCATGGCCATTGATGACTTTTTATAAGCACCCTTGACTGCGCCGAATAGCGCCGAAGCCGTGCCCAGCATGCCACCGCCCCCAAGACCACCACCGCCACCGGAGGTGCCCGGTTCCCATCCGGTGATCGCGCCCATCACCAGAAGATCGGCCCCTTTGACTGCGCCTTTGGTAACGCCGGTCTTGTCGGTATATCCCGATCCGGTCAGCGCCATTTCGCTTTTCAAGGAGTCGATATTCTGACGTTCCAATACCCGATAGCGTTTGCTCTGGACCATGGCCGTGGTGAGCATGTCCCGCAGACCGGTCGTATATCCGGAGCTTTCGGAGGAAGCGATGGTCATGGTCTGGCCGCCAAAACCGATTTTTGTGGTCCGGCTGCTCTCATCGACCTTCCATTCGAAATCAGCCACAGCGACCCGGGCTCGGGGGCCACTGTAGGGGGGAAGCCCCATTTCCTCACCCGTGTCTATTTTTGCCTCGGGTTTGACCATGCTTTCCATGCATCCGCAAAAAGCAAGCGGAACCAAAAGGAAAAACAGCATTCTCAGGATCGCCTTCTTATTCATCGCATAGTCTCCATGGGTTATTACAACTGTTTGTTTTGCTGGAAAATAATGGCTATCAGGGATTGTCGTCATTTTGTTGCATAATTCTTCCGAGGTGTCAAGGCGACGTTGGGGCAATGGGGAAACTCCTTGCATATCCCAACCCATTGTGCTCCATATTATGGGCAACATATGGCAGAATTGAAAGCGACCATCCAGGAGAAAAACATGAACAGCAATTCAGTGGGACCGGCCATGAGGCAGAAAATATTTTCAATGAATCTGGGTGTGGAAACAGTATCTCTTTACCTGTTGTGCTGTGCGGTGGCCGATGCGGGTGCAGCAATCACCCGGACAACGCTCGAGGGAAAATGGAATGGCAACCGGGCCACACTTGAACAAGAACTACACCGGCTGGAGAGCAGAAATATCTTGGGTAGCGATGGCGACGATTCTCAAGGAGAGCCTGTTTATCGGATGGTGGATGAGAAAAAATGGCGTTGAGACCGGTGACCGAATTGATTGGATCTGTAATTACTTAAGTGCCAAGGCCTTTTTCACACACTCAAGGATCTTTTGATCCGGCGCATCGGCGTCCATTCCCGGACAGGATGCCGCCATGGCCTTCCAGTTGCCCACATCCACCAGAATGCTGCGGATAAAGGGCCACTGCCGACACATTTCCGGTTTTACCGGATGAATGGTGCAGACCTTGTCCCAGAAAATGCAGTAGCCGTTATCCCCCTGCGCGATCAGATGCCTGCCGCCGGACTTGCGTGTGTAGTGCAACACCAACCGATCCGCCGATATCCCCAGGTAGCGCGATATCGCATCGATGTCGGTCTCAGACAGGTAGGTGCCGCCATAGCCGCTGCAGCAGTCGCCGCACTGGGTGCAGGCAAACAGCGCTTCGCAAGCCTCTTCATTAGATCCCATGTCGGCTCTCCATTGCGCGCTTCAGGGTCACCTGGTCCACATATTTTAAATCTCCGCCCATAGGCACACCCGAAGCAATCCGGGTCACCTTCACCGGCATGGAGACGAGAATCCCGGCAATATAGGCCGCCGTGGATTCCCCTTCCACATTCGTTCCGGTAGCCAGAATGATCTCGCGGACATCCTCTTTTTCCACCCGGGTCACCAGCTCGGCAATTTTAATATCATCGGGCCCGATGCCATCCATGGGTGAAAGTCCCCCCCCCAAGATGTGATAGCGTCCTTTAAAGGCGCCTGACTTTTCGATGGATGCCATGTCGGCCGGCTGTTCCACGACACAGATCAGGCCGCTTTCACGGGAAGGGTCATTACATATCCGGCACAAGACGTCGTCACTGAGAGAAAAGCAACGGGAGCACAATCGCAGCTTTTTTTTCAGTTCCACAATACTTCGGGCAAGTTGATGGGCCTCTTCGTCCGGCTGCTGGAGAATGTGCATCGCCAAGCGCTCGGCGGTTTTCTGGCCGATGCCCGGCAGCCGGGCCAAGCTTCCGATCAGGATTTTGATGGAACCGGGGTAGTAGTCCATCACATCAGGCCGGGAATCTTCATGCCACCGGTGAGTTTTCCCATTTCTCCGGAAACCATCTCCTGGGATTTTACCAGGGCATCGTTGACCGCGGCAAGCACCAGGTCTTGGAGCATCTCCACATCATCGGGATCAACCACTTCCTTTTCTATCTTTATCGAAACGATCTGCTGGGCACCGTTGGCCACGACGGTGATCATACCGCCGCCGGCCGTGGTCTCAATGGTTTTAGTGGCCAGTTCCTCCTGCATGCGCAGCATCTTGGATTGAAGTTTCTGGGCCTGCTTCATCATGTTTCCCATGCCCTTCATAGGCGTTCCTCCTATCTGATTTTTATCTCTTCTATTTTCCCGCTGAAAATCTCTACTGCATCCGCCAGCAGCGGATGATTGAGCAGTTTCTGCCTGATGTCATCCGCCTTCTGTTTCGCCGATGTCGCAGGGTTCTCCTCGGTATCACCGGTGAAAAAGTCGACATGGATTTTCCGACCGGCAAGTTCGCGACAAACGGCGTCGATCATGGATAAATTCTTTTTGACCAGGTTCATCGTGTAGTCATTGTCACACACCTTAATGGTAAAGGCCTGTTGCGACATGGATACCACTTGCGACCGGGTAAGCGCCGCGGCAATGGACGGTTTGGTTTCTTCGATACGCGCAATGACCCCGCGCCAGGCATCACCACCGTGGCCATGATCACCCGGCTGGCCCCTATCTGGATCAGCGGGAGGTTCATCGCCTGCGGGTGCCGTCACAACCGCACGACCATCTGCAGGGAATTCGCTGCGTGGTTGAGCCATCGGTGGTGTCGCAGTGTCCCCGTAGGCAGATTGAGCCTCGACAATACCCGGCTCTGGCCTCAGGTTCGGATCGTTTAGGAGCGTGTCCAGCCGCTCGATCAACAAATCGATGGGTAACGCCGGTGTGATTTGTTGAATCTTGAAAAAGGCCATCTCGATAGCCAGCCTGGGTTGTAAAGCATAGCGGACGCTGGACTCGGCGCTAAACAGCAAGGCGAACACCTGATCGATAAAGGCAATGGAAACCCCTTCTACCTGCCGGGCCAGGGTTTCAATTTCGTTGGGGGGAAGATCCACCAGCATGTCTGGCCGGGCATCCATTTTGATCAGCATCAGGTGACGAAAATGCATCAGCAGATCCGCATAGAAGCGCTTCAAATCCTGACCATTTTTAAAAACGGCGTCGATGAGGGCCAAGGTTCGAGAGATATCTCTGGCAAAGGTCGCCTCCGAAAGATCGAAAAGCACCTGACGATCCATACCCCCCAGCAGGTTCACCACATATTCATCGTTGACCTGACCGTCACCGCAGGCCAGGACCTGGTCCAAAAGGCTCAGCGCATCGCGCATGCTGCCGCCGGATTCTCGCGCAATGGCCCACAGATTGCCCGAGGAGATGGATACCGCTTCCTGCCGGCAAAGGGCTTCCATGTGCTGCGAAATGGCGGCAGTCTCAATACGCCTCAGGTCGTGGCGCTGACATCGTGAAAGTATCGTGATGGGAATTTTGTGGACCTCGGTGGTGGCGAAGAAAAACAATACATGGGCCGGCGGCTCCTCCAGCGTCTTGAGCAGGGCATTGAAGGCAGCAATACTTAACATGTGAACTTCATCAATAATGTAGATCTTGTATCGGCTGTGAGCCGGCATGTATCGACTGTTGTCCCGGAGTTCTCTGACCTGATCCACACTGTTGTTGGAGGCACCGTCAATCTCGAACACATCCACACCACGTCCAGCCGTGATGTCCTGACAGGAGCGGCAGGCGTTGCAGGGGGTCGGCGTCGGTCCGGATTCACAGTTCATGGCCTTGGCCAGTATCCGGGCAATCGTGGTTTTGCCGGTTCCCCGCGGTCCGGAAAACAAGATGGCATGTGCCACCCGGTCACCGCTGATGGCATTTTTCAGGGTTCGGGTGACATGTTCCTGTCCGACCACCTCCTCAAATGTCTGTGGTCGGTATTTTCGTGCTAAGACCAGATAAGCCATTTAAACCGTTCCTTGAACGCCGATTTACCGCCTCAGTGGTCGTGTTCATAAATACGGCTACTTAGTGTATCCCATGCGCCGGCAGGTGGCAACCCACGATCTCCCGGGCTCCGTCCGTCGGGGATCGGGAAAAGCGGTCGGGAAAACGGATTTGCGGGAAAAGGGGCAGGACGGTTGCAAAAGGTTGTGGCGGAGAGAGAGGGATTCGAACCCTCGGTGCCGCTATAAACGACACACACGATTTCCAGTCGTGCTCCTTCAGCCAACTCGGACATCTCTCCGCATAGGACAGACAAATTTGAACCGTGCTGGTGCAAGCCTTTTTCGGAAAATGGCGGAGAGGGTGGGATTCGAACCCACGATCCCGCTTTTGGCAGGATACCGCTTTTCGAGAGCGGGGCCTTCAGCCGCTCGGCCACCTCTCCTTTCCCCTCACCGGCACCAGCTCAAAGAAGCACTCGATATCCTTTTTGTGCTCGGTTTGTCAACCCTCAAATTGGCCTCTTGGTATGCGCCGGCCACTCATCAAAGAGGCACAAACTTGGATTATTCTTGAACTGACATGGTCTCCTATAGTATTGGTTTCGATTCAGCATCCGACCTAAGTTAAAAAGAAAGGAAAAGATATTCCATGGCAACCGTTTTGCCCTTGAAGGGGGTCCTCTATAATCCAGAAAAAATTGCCGACAGTGCGGACGTCACCACACCGCCCTATGATGTGATCTCGCCGGACGATCAGGCGGCCTTTTACAACAGGCATCCATACAATGTCATCCGCCTGATTCTGGGCCGGGCCAAAGCGACCGACACCGCCTTGGACAATCCCCATACCCGTTCGGCAGATTTTTACCGGCAATGGATGTCCGAAGGCATTCTCAAACAGGAAAAACAGCCGGCCCTTTATCTCAAGGCCATCACCTACGCCCATGAAGAAAAAACCATTACCCGCTATGGGCTGATCGCGCTTGTCGGCCTCGAACCGTTCGAGAAACGCATTGTTCTCCCCCATGAGAAGACCTTCTCGAAAGTCCGGTCCGAAAGGCTACAGCTGATGAAAGCCACCCATTGCAACTATTGCCCGATCTTCTCATTGTATCCGGACGATGGCGGTTTGTTGGCCTCCCTCGAAGATGCCGTTGACGTGTCCGCTCCCATCGTCGACTTTGTGGACGACCAGGGCCACCGGCACCAATTGTGGCGAATCCTCGACCCGGCGGTCCATCGGCAGGTGACCACGGCCATGCAGGACAAGCGGCTGTTTATCGCCGACGGCCACCACCGATACGAAACCGCATTGAATTTCAGGACACATCTTAAGCAGACGGATCCGTCCTTCAGCAACCGCCATCCGGCTAACTATGTCCTGATGTACCTGTGCAGCATGAGCGATCCGGGGTTAATCATTCTTCCGGCCCACCGCCTGCTTAAAGCGGTCAGCGCTGAGGATCTGCAACAGGCGATGGCGAAAATCCGCATCTACTTCGAAGTTGCCGAGCACCCCTTTACGGCAGACGATCGCCGACGGGTTGAACAAGACTTTATGGCCGCCCTCAGCGACGGGGGAAGCCGGCAGCGCATGGGCATCTATGCCCACCAATCACCGGTTTTTTATTTGCTGACCCTCAAGGCCGGCGTTATGGACCAGTTGTTCTCAGATGAGTTGGATGTATCGCTGCGGTTGCTGGATGTAACGGTGCTGACCCGCCTGATGTTTATGAAGATTCTTGGATTTGACCAGATTCGACTGGACAATGAACAGCTCATCGGTTACGCCAGCACCGCGGAGAAGGCTTTTCAATCAATCGACACCGGCACCTATGACGTGGCCTTCATCCTCAATCCCACCCGCATCGAACAGGTTCAGGAGGTCGCCCAGAAAGGATTGATCATGCCCCGGAAATCAACCTATTTCTATCCAAAAGTGAAATCGGGACTGGTGATGAACACACTGAAGGAATAGGTACGTCTCCTTGTAACGCGTCGATCGACTCAGCCGGAAAACATCGCTTTAACGGCGCGGGTATATGTCCCGTCCTCATGATACAGGTCGAGCGGCGGGCCGACCTCGAGCCCCGGGCGCCCGCCCTTAATCCCCGTCACCGCCACCAGCCTGGCCGGAGACGCCGGTCTGGAGTGGATCATCGTCAGGTATTTAGGCTCTACCCCTGTTGACCGCATCGCCGCCAGGAGGTCAACGCTTCTAACGGACGGATAAATTATTGAAAACCGTCCGGCCTTGGGCAACATCCGCCGGGCAGTCCGCAACACCGTATCCAAATCGATTTTCAATTCATGTCGCGCCACGGCCCTCTGGCTGTCGGCATTGATTCTGCCGCTGTCCAGTTTACGGTAAGGCGGGTTGGTCACCACCCAGTCAACCGGCCCCCCGATATCCGCCGGTAACAATTTCGCAATATCCTTGTCTATTATGCGAACCCGGTGGGCCAAATGGTTGTCCGCAACATTCAGTCGGGCAAGTCTGGATAGTGAGGGTTGGATCTCCACGCCAATTACGCGGATTTCCGGATGCCGGAACGCCAGCATGATGGGAATCACGCCACAACCGGTCCCCAGGTCCAGTGCGGTCTCACCGGGTGCCGGGCAGACCAGATGGGAGAGGATGACCGCGTCGATGGAAAACCGATAACCTGATTCGGGTTGATTCAGGACGATCCTGCCATTAAAGAAATGATCGCGGGTCAACGGTTCCATGGTGCTTGAAATCTACCCTGGCACAAGGCGCTTGCAGCGCGCAAGCGTGGCTAATAGGAGGGTGCTCCCCTCAGGCGAAAAAGGGGAATCCGTAAATACCGGTGCCTGAATCAAGTGCATTTTAAATCAGGCCGATTTTGAATTTGATATCCTCAATCCGTTCGTTTGCGAGGCTGTGGTTGAGCTTTTCCAGCAGTTCGGCTTTCAAAAACCGGAGCTGATGCAGCCACGCGGAACTGGACACATGCACCAACAGAAGCGATCCCTTGACGGCGAAGGGCTTCGTGTTGTCTGAAATCGGCGGTCCCACCGCTTTCTCCCATACATGGACCAGGTGCAGGATACCGCCGCCGCTCTCGGACCGGCATTGATCAAGAATAGAATCCAGCACCCGGCCAATCGGTGTGAACGTGCTGTTCGGTTGACGCTTTTTCTCCATACTGAATCAATCTCCTCTGGAGCCGGGCAAAAAACCTAATTGAACATGAATGGCCATGGCGCCGTTGTAGAAACAGTCCTCCAGGAAGTCAACACAAACCCAACGCAGGCCAGTTCAAAATAAATCAGATGGGTGCTTATCATTGATTTCCCTTGACTTAACAGGATCTCAATCTTAGATTAGCCTACATTTATGAATCGTCTATAGCCAGCATTAATTTGTTTTTTCGCCGGCACCCAGAAGCCACACGGGATAAATGGGTAGTCCCCCGATCGATAGATCCAACGATCATGATGACGGCGAAAAGAACCATGGTAGCATCACTATTACACAAGGATAAGAAATGGCTTGGGATTGGGAAAAGTTAAACCGTCAGCACCAACAGCAACCCGGCGGCGTTCCACCGCAAATGGATGACATCATCAATCAGTTGAAAAAGTTTAAACCGCCTGGCGGGTCACTGCTGATCATCGTTGTCGTCGCTGCGCTGATGATCGGCTACTCTGTCTTTTTTACCATCGAGTCCGGTTCCGTTGGCGTGATTCAGCGTTTTGGCAAATTTGTCCGCATCGCTGAGCCGGGCCCTAACTTCAAACTGCCCTTCGGCATCGAAAAAGTCACCAAAATTCGCCAGGACCGCGTTTATAAGGAGGAGTTCGGCTTCCAGTCGGAGCGTGGAGAGATTGATGGCAGGTACGCATCGGCCTCGGACACGGCCAACATTTCCCTGATGCTCACCGGCGACCTGAATGTGGCGGTGGTGCCGTGGATCGTTCAGTACAAGATCAAGGATCCTTATCAATTCCTGTTCAAGGTGAAAGATGCCAATGGCCTGTTGCGCGACCTTTCGGAATCCAGCATGCGGCTGGTGGTTGGGGATAGAAGCATCAACGAGGTGATCACCAAGCGCGATGAAATTGCCGTGGAAGCCCATCGGGTATTGCAGGAGGAGCTGGACGCAGCCGAAACCGGCATTAATGTCGTCACCGTGGAAATGAAGAAGACCAATGTGCCCACGCCGGTTCAAGCCTCATTCAACGAAGTCAACCAGGCCACGCAGGAAAAGGAGAAGATGATCTACCAGGCTAGGGAAGATTACAACAAGGCCATTCCGGCCGCCAAGGGTGAGGCGGAAAGAACCATCAAGGCCGCCGAAGGTTATGCGCTGGACCGGGTCAACCGGGCGCAGGGTGATGCGGCTCGGTTCACGGACCTCTACAGCGAATATGTCAAGGCCAAGGACGTGACCAAGCGGAGGTTGTATCTGGAAGCGCTCAAGGAACTGCTGCCAAAAATAAGCCGCAAATTTGTCGTGGATGCGGACCAGAAAAACATCCTGCCGCTCTTGAACCTCGGAAACAGTGAGAGTGAATCAAAATGAAAATAAAAGCATTGCTGGCTGCGGCCGGCGTACTGTTATTGCTCCTGTTCGTCTGTGCCTATACGGTGGATGAAACCGAGCAGGTGGTGATCACCCGTTTCGACAAGGTCCAGCGGACGGTGCTGACACCGGGACTGCGATTCAAACTCCCGGTCATCGAGAAAGCACTGGTTTTCCCCAACAACCTTCAGGAATGGGACGGCGACCCGGGACAGATTCCCACAAGGGACAAAACCTATATCTGGGTCAACACCTTTGCCCGCTGGAAAATCGTTGACCCCGTCCTCTTTTTCAAAACGGTAGGCTACCTAACCCGGGCGCAACAGCGACTGGACGAAATCATCGACCCCACCGTGAGAAACTTTATCACCTCCAACCGCCTCATCGAAGCGGTCCGAAACAGCAATCGCGAACTGGACACCTTCGAGGATCTGGGAGATGACACTCGAAGTTCATCTGTTGAGGGGGCCAACAAACCGGTCCGATTCTCCCAGGTGTTTGTCGGCCGAGACCAAATCGACACCGGCATCCTGACACAAGCCAAACCCAAGCTGTCCAATTTCGGCATCGAACTGGTGGATGTCAAGATCAAGCGGGTCAACTATGTCGAAGAGGTCAGGACATCCGTCTATGAACGGATGATCGCAGAGAGAAAACAGATTGCCCAGAAATTCAGGTCCGAAGGAAAAGGTGAAGCCCAGAAGATCCTGGGTGAAAAAGAGCGGGAATTAAAGCGTATCGAATCGGAAGCCTACCGGACGGCCCAGGAGGTCAAGGGCAAGGCGGATGCCGAATCGACAAGACTCTATGCCAAGGCCTACGGGTTGGATGCGGAGTTTTATTCCTTCGTGAAAACACTGGAAGTCTACAACGAGGCGCTCTCCGAAAACAGCTCAATCATCCTGTCAACGGATTCTGAGATCTTCAAGTACATGAAGGGCTACGAAGGGAATATGGCGGGAAGGCCTTAGCGACGATTTAACCAAAGGGACGCAAAAGCACCGACGCATGTTGTGCCGGTGCTTTATTATTGGTGTCCATCACAGAAGTGCGAAGGTATCATTATTTACCCTTTCTTCTCTGATGCCGCGTACGGGCCAACAGCTTACGGTGCTTATGCTTGCGCATCTTTTTTCTACGTTTCTTGATCACGCTGCCCAACAGATCACCCCCATTCATAATAAAATATCTGAATAAACGTGTTCTTTTATACCATTGCACTGATCTTGTCCATAATTTTTTGATTCCTTTTACCGATCAATTACACAATTAAGGGATCCAAAGGTCAACATCACCGCAGAATAACGAAAACAGCCCGTTGCCGTTGAAGGCCCATCCGAATAAGCCATTGATCCGTGAAATGGGGTATGCTACAGGAATTTCATGAAAAAAAAGTTTGGTGTCTCCACATTCAAAGACGATGAACTGACGATTGTCAACAACGCCGTGGCCATGGCCGAAGAGGTGGTCAGCAACCACTATAAAATGTCCGCGAGCCAATGGTTACGCCCAAAATATGATGTAAAAACCCTCGCCGATCTGGCCGAAGATGAAATCGTCACCGGTCCCTTCGCCCAGATCATTCGATATGAAGGCAAACTCAAAGGTGGGGTTTTAGGATCGAGCGCATACGATTTCTATAAAATATGTATTCAGGATCATTCCATCCTTGAAATTCTTAGGAAGCGTCCTGAAATTGGACTCTCCCCTTTCGCCCTGTACGTTGTCACCCATGAATTGGTCCACATCGTTCGCTTTAGCCGCTTTCAGCAAAACTTCAATGCCAGCGAGGTTGAAAAGCTCGATGAAGAGCGCCGGGTGCACGGTATTACCCACGACATTCTTGATCCCCTGAAAACCTCTGGACTGGGTGCCGTACTTGATTTTTACGGTACCTGGCGCCCCCCATTCGATGGCTTAAAAACCATCCCCTGATTTTCACCGGCATTTTCTTGACAAGCAGGAAAATTGACATATATTTAAGCAGTATTTCAGGCAAAAAACCTCCTTTTTTTAATTTTTGCAATACGTTACAGGAGAATTTAACCATGCCGCTCTACGAATACCAGTGTGCGGAGTGCGGAGGAATCGAAGAGGCAATTCAGAAATTTTCAGATGCTCCGTTGACCACTTGCAGGCATTGCTCGGGAAAGCTGAACAAACTGATTTCCCAGAGCAGCTTTCATCTGAAAGGAACCGGTTGGTATGTGACCGACTATTCCAAAAAGCCAGCACCTGCGTCCAGCGGCAAAAATTCGGATGAAGCCACCACTGACATTAAACCAAGCAATACCGGCGGCTCTGAATCTAAAGCCACAGCGGGTGGCGACTGATTTCTTTGGTCCGGATGATGCACTCCCGGCGTCATCCACTGGTGCCGGGCGATAAAGCGTCCCTACAAAAAAACTATCGGTTTCCGCATACAAAAAATGACAATCACTCTTTACAAACCATGACGTGTGATTAGATTATTGAATCTTTCGTCTTCCTGAAAAAAAATCAGCGTATACGACGACATTTGTTTAAAATAAGGTCATGAAGACTGACCTGGTTTAAAATAGTTGTGAAGCTTTGTTTTTTTTGGTGATCAACACAAGTTCTAAACTAAAAAGGAGAGAAGGAACCATGAAACTCAGACCATTGCAGGATCGAATTCTGGTGCAGCGCGTCGAAGAGGAGAACACAACCAAAGGTGGCATTATCATCCCGGATACCGCTAAGGAAAAACCGGCTGAAGGGAAAGTCAAGGCCGTAGGAAATGGTAAAGTTGGTGATGACGGCAAGCGTGTGGCGCTGGAGATCAAGGTCGGCAACCGGATTCTGTTCGGAAAGTACTCTGGAACCGAAGTGAAAATTGATGGTGAAGAGTATCTGATCATGCGCGAAGACGACGTGCTCGGCGTCATTGAGTAAACGATTACCCAACTAACAATAGATTATGGAGGTTTGGAAAAATGGCTGGTAAAGTAATTAAATATGATATGAAAGCCCGCGAAGCGATGCTCAACGGCGTCAAGGCGCTTGCCGATGCAGTGGTTGTCACCTTAGGCCCCAAGGGCAGAAACGTCGTTATCGATAAGTCATGGGGTTCACCCACCGTTACCAAAGACGGCGTCACCGTCGCCAAAGAGATTGAACTGGAAGACAAGTTCGAAAATATGGGCGCACAGATGGTTAAGGAAGTGGCCAGCAAGACCAGTGATATGGCTGGGGATGGAACCACCACCGCAACGGTTCTCGCTCGCGCCATATACGAAGAAGGCCAGAAGCTCGTTGCCGCCGGAAACAATCCCATGGCCATCAAACGCGGCATCGACAAAGCCGTCGAAACATGCGTCAAAGAGCTTCACAGGATGAGCAAACCAACCAAGGATCAGCGAGAGATCGCTCAGGTGGGTACTATCTCTGCCAACAACGATGAGACCATCGGCAACATCATTGCCGAAGCCATGAACAAAGTCGGCAAGGAAGGTGTTATCACCGTTGAAGAAGCCAAGGGCATGGAGACCACTCTGGATGTGGTTGAAGGTATGCAATTTGACCGCGGCTACCTCTCCCCCTACTTCGTGACCGATCCCGAAAAGATGGTCGTTTCCCTGGAAGACCCCTTTATCCTCATCAACGAGAAAAAAGTCAGCAACATGAAAGACTTGCTGCCGGTGCTCGAGCAGGTGGCCAAGATGGGCAAACCCTTGATGATCATTGCCGAAGATGTTGACGGTGAAGCCCTGGCCACCCTGGTCGTGAACAAGCTGCGCGGCACCCTTCATGTGGCTGCTGTCAAAGCCCCGGGTTTCGGTGACCGCAGAAAGGCCATGCTTGAAGACATCGCCATTCTCACCGGCGGTCAGGTGGTTTCCGAAGACCTGGGCATCAAACTTGAGAGTTTGACCCTCTCCGATCTGGGCAAGGCCAAACGCATCAGCATCGACAAAGACAACACCACCATCGTTGACGGTGCCGGTGCGCGCTCCGCATTGGAAGGCCGTGTCAAGCAGATCCGTGCACAGATCGATGAGACCTCTTCCGACTATGATCGTGAAAAACTGCAGGAACGTCTGGCCAAACTGATCGGCGGCGTGGCGGTAATCAACGTCGGCGCGGCTACCGAAACCGAAATGAAAGAGAAGAAAGCCCGCGTCGAAGACGCGCTCAATGCGACCCGCGCCGCGGTCGAAGAGGGCATCGTGCCCGGCGGCGGCGTCGCTCTGGTTCGCACCCTTGCCGCGCTGGACAAGATCAAAATCAAAGCCGACCAGAAATTGGGTGTCAAGGTGGTCATGCGGGCCATTGAAGAGCCGCTCCGCCGGATCGCCGGCAACGCCGGTTTCGAAGGCAGCGTGGTGATCGACAAGGTCAAGAACGCCGAAGGTGCCATGGGTTTTAATGCGGAGACCAATACGTATGAAGATCTCATCAAGGCCGGTGTTATCGACCCCACCAAGGTGGTTCGCTTCGCCCTTCAGAACGCAGGCAGCGTGGCATCGTTGATGCTCACCACCGAGGCCATGATTGCCGAAAAGCCCGACGACAAATCATCTGACCCGATGGCCGGCGCCGGTGGCGGTGGCGGCATGGGCGGCATGGGCGGCATGGGCGGCATGGGCGGCATGATGTAACCAATCACCCCGCTTAACATCTCATACAATCCTAAAAGCCCTCGCATGGTTGATCATGCGGGGGCTTTTTATTTGTGCCCTAATTTCTTGACAACACGTCATTAATCAGGTTACTGAAATCAATAAGAAAGTTGCCATAGATGCATTGATTCTTTTTACGAGTCCATCATCTATGGGCCTGAAAATAAAATTTTTTTGGCAGGGTTGGTGTAAAGAAGCTTTAGTGAAATCGTGCGACGGCCGATAACACTCTCTGAAAGCAATACTTTTACGCCTATAAGACACTCAAAAGATGAGGTATCTGATGAATCGCAGAACTAATTCAGCAATTCTTTTTTCTGTTTTTCTGTTCCTGCCCCTGCTGTTTTCAACGCCTTCAACGGCGGCCGACAAGATCGACGTGGTCGAAAGCGAGACGGGGTTTTACTACACGATCCAAAAAGGTGACACCCTCTGGGACCTGTCAAAGCATTTTAACGATTCTCCCTGGTTATGGCCGGAACTGTGGGAAGGCAACGATCAGATATCCAATCCTCACTGGATCTTCCCCGGTGAACGGATCCGCCTTTACAAAAAATCCGGGTCCCAGGTCATCACGCAAACCGATGCCGTCCAGCCCGTTGTCGATGTCCAGCCCGTCGCCGTTGCACCCGTAATCCCCGCCGAGGGAAAAAAGGCGGCTGTCCCGTTTTTCGTGTATCCTTCCATTGACCGTGTCGGATTTATCCGGAAGCCACCCGTACCGCCCTCGGGAACCATTTTCGAGGTTCAAGGGAGAAAAGTCCTGATCAGTGAAGGGGACATGGTTTATATCCGCCCGGAAGGAGATACCGCCCAAGGCGTTCTCATTCCCGGGAGCCGGCATACCGTTTTCAGGCACATGAAACCGACGAACGAACGCGATTCAGTAGAAACCATCGGAACCCAGCACTATATCCTGGGTATCGTGGAAGTAACTAAACAAGAACCGGATATGGTCATAGCAAAGGTCCTGAAGTCATTTCGACCCATACGGGTAGACGATCTGCTGATGCCGTTCAACCAGCGGCATTCAAAAATTGAACTCAAACCGAGCACCCCCGGTATCGATGGACAAATCATCATCTCTGAGGATCATTCAGAATTGACCGGTGATTATACGCTGGCGTTTATCGATAAGGGCCTCGCCGACAACATCCAAGTCGGCCAGCAATACAGCATCTACAGCAAACAGAAAACAGTTTTAGAAAATGATGAGATCAGCTCAAAAAGTCTGCCCCCGGTTGACTTTGGCACCTTTCTCGTCCTGCATACAGAACAGACCACATCCACGGTGATTATTACCAGTGCGGCAAAAGTCATCTTTGCTGGAGAACGATTCAGAACGCCAATCAATTAAAAACAGACACCTGCATGGCCATGTAAAGAAAAATAAAGCCTGCCCTATCCGGGGCAGGCTTTTCGTTGTGTGCGTCTATTTGAAAACAGCCCGATCGTCATCCAGAATCGTTTTTTGAGGTGACGCGAAGCACTTCCTGATAGGTAGTGATGCCTTCCATCAGTTTCTCAACGGCGCTTTCCCGCAAAGAGGCCATGCCCTCTGCCCGTGCCGTTTCCGTCAGGACGGCCAGATCCACGTCCGGAACGGTCTGGGATTTGATGGCATCGGAATAAGGAAGCACTTCATGGATGGTGGTTCTTCCCTGATAACCGGTCCCTCTGCATTTCTGGCACCCTTTGCCATGGAAAAGGGACAGCATGCCTGATTGGCCGGTTTCCAGCCCCAGCGCCTGTAGTTTTGCCGTGTCCATTTGGATGGGCGCTTTGCAGGCATTGCAGATTTTTCGAACCAGCCGCTGAGAAAGAATACCCCTGAGTGTCGCCTGGATGAGAAAAGCAGGAACTCCCAGGTCCATCAATCCGGACAATCGATGACGGGGCATCGTTGGTGTGCAGGGTCGACATGACCAAATGGCCGGTGAGCGCCGCCTGGATAGCGTTTTCCGCCGTTTCCAGGTCCCGGAGTTCCCCGATCATGATAATGTCGGGATCCTGCCTGAGAATGTTGCGCATGATCGACCCGAAGGTAATTCCCACCTGGGGCCTGACGGCGATCTGGTTGAAATCTTCATGCACCATTTCTATCGGGTCTTCGACAGTGGTGACATTGACCTTCGTGGTGCTGATCTTTCTGAGCGTGGAGTAGAGCGTGGTTGATTTTCCGCTGCCCGTGGGGCCGCAGACCAGAACCAGGCCGTGGGGATGGGAAACGATCTGGTTGTACTTTTGCATATCCACCGATGAAAAGCCCAGACGCTCGAGATCCTGGAACAATATATCCGGATCCATGACACGCATGACGACCTTCTCGCCGAAGGCCACGGGCACGGTGGACACACGAATCTCCACCTCCACGTCTTTCTTCCCGGTCTTGATGCGTCCATCCTGGGGACGACGCTTCTCGGCCATGTCCAATCCGGACAGGTTCTTGATCCGGCTGATGATTGCCGAGTGGACATTTTTGGGCAGCTTGTGGACCGTGTGCAGCACCCCGTCGATCCGCATTCTGACCAGGCTGACGTCGCGCTTGGGTTCAATATGAATGTCACTGGCCTTTTGGTCGAATGCGTAAACGAACAGGTGGTTGACGGCATTGACCACGTGATGGTCAGTGGACGGCAACTCGTCTGCGGATTTGAGTTGGATATACCGCTCAAGATTGCCCAGGTCCACGGTGGGTCCGGAAAACTGATGCTCGGCAGCCGCAATGGATCGTTTAAAGCCAAAAAACTCTTCGATGAGTTTGATGATGTCCGAACGGGGACTCACCACTGCATGGACCTGCATCTGGCATGCACGGGTGATATCCTCGAACACGTCGAGGTTAAAGGGGTTCGGTGTGGCTACGGTGAGTTTTCCCTGGCGGACCTCCACGGGCAACACCAGGTGGTTTTTAGCAAAAGAGATGGGGATGGTGCTGGTGACCACATTCAGGTCCAGCTTCAGGGGATCCACCTTGACAAAGGGAATCCCCCAGCTTTCCGCAAGGGTTTGAAAAAGGGTATCCTCGTCCAGTGTTTTCGACGGGTCATCTTTGCGCTTCAGGTTCAGGGCGACGAGGGTATCGATAAAGATAAACGGTTTGTCCCGATTTTCATTGAAAGCGGTCCCACCTCGTTTGACGCGGCGCCGCTCGAACTGTTTGATCAATTCAAAGCGGCGACCGTACAGGTCCCGTGCCTGCGGGTATGATATCAATCCTTTTTTTTCAAGCGCAGAAAGGAGGCGTTTCTCCGACAGCTGATCGCTCACGTGAAGATCCCCCTGCACTTATCCTGAAGGCCAGTTGGCGGTGGTAATGCTCCGGATGACATTTTCGATCCATTCCATGGTTCGAACGACGGATCGCTGATTTTCCGGCGTACCACTGAGTTCGGACAACTGATAGCCATTTTCGCTGATTTGTCTGAGCTGGCCCACATCATCGCGTGTCCCCACCCGTCCAACACCGCGGACAATGATTTTCAGGTGCTGCAGGAAAACCGGCAGGTAGGTTGCGGCTCTGAGCGTACGATAGATTCCCGCCTTCGGATCACCATATTCGTTCAATGCCGAGACCAGAATGAGGTGGGCGGTTTTCCCCGACAGCAGGGAAAGAAAGATGAAAATCTCACGTTCAAGAAACAGCAGGTGGCGCACGGATGGCGTTTGTTTACCGGGTGTGGTAGCGTTTAAAAGTGCAACCATTTTCTCATGAATGGTAACGATTTTGCTGGAGAACCGATACTCAACCGAATCGATCCGAAACTGGGCATAGTGCACCACGTTCCTGTCTAATCCGTTGCGGACATTAAGGACCTCCTCCGGGGTCATTTCGATATCGACATCAAGCTCTTTGTTGTATGTCCTGAGCAAGATGTTGGCCAGCATGATAGCATTCCGATCCGAGGGTTCCACCCGATCGGGATGCCGGCAGAAATCGGCCAACAGAAAACGCAGCGCGTGTTTGGGACGCTTGATGCGGCTGATCAGGTGCTGCAGGGCATTGAGGAAGGAAACCCGATTGGCACGGCCTTTCATCGCCTTGAAATAACACCACAACAATTCAAAGGCGTGGTTCCCGTGCCGTGCCAGTTCATCGATCATCGGCTCAAATGTTTTGCGGATGAAGTTACCCTGTCCATCAAACAGCTTCTCGATTAAAAGCGTTATTTTTTCTGTGTCATGCAGAGGGATCTTGAAGGCACGGGAGACGGCCTGAAGGTTTTTTTCATTGCGGCGTTTGACCAACCGGTCGATCACCATCAACTGCCGTTCCGTTTCACGGCTCTCCTTCCCCAAAGACAAGATCGTCAGCAGTTCAGCATTCACGCTGCCAATCATGGTCGATTTGCCATCGACATGCACCTGTATGGCATCCCGTCGAACGGTAACAGCGTCCAGCGCCTCGCCATCAACCTTGTAAATCCCCGCCCGCAGAATATTTGCCAGCAGCGTCGCCATCTCCTTGAAAACATTCTTATTGTTTAGGGCATTCAGGATTAAACTGTAGGTATGCAGCTGTTTCAAAAAAGTTTCAGCCCCCATCCCGTCGTAGTCGTTCAAAATGGCGGCTGCCGCATCGTCGTGGAGTTTCTGATCCTCGGCCAACTCCTGATGAATCAGCTGCATCGCCTGTTCCTTCAGGTTGCTCACATTGGTGTCTTTGGCAGGATCGATGTCAGCGGACAAGAATCTGGGGTCCGTCATGCGTTATCTCCATCTGGTTGAATTCGCCTGGGATTATTCATTTCTAAACGCATTGGGCCAACGATGAAAAAGCGTGCTCATGCGTTAGAAGGCCAAAGGAACACGCTGAAAACAGCAACCCTTTTTTCTGTTCGGCACTGACGCGGTTCAGGTGCCTGCCATCGCGTTGGTTTTACGGCTACAGTATAACACAGGGCGTCGACAAAAGCCATTCCCTGTTTCGACCGGAGCTTCACACTTAGGCATTTCTTCCAAGCAGTTACGGCACCTGTATTGGCGTTAGTGATAGTATTATCCCCTCAACATCTTCTTACTCCACTCATATTGCCTAAGGACCTTTTCGTGCCAACTTTTGCAGTCTAAATACCCAACATTTTCACGAGCCGCTACTGCTAATATATACGGCCGGTTTTAGAAAAGCTTTAGTGGGTTTCGTTGACCAATGTAAAAATAGACGCTTTTTTATAAAAACTCGCCAAGCGGGTCCTTTGGCGCAACATCGATGTTTTGAGGAGACAAGACCATGAATCGCAACTTGAAGAGTTTACTGGATCGAATTGGAGAAGCGTACAAACCGATGATCCTGAGAGGGTCCCGCCATTATCTCGAAGTCAGCGTCGGTAAACAGGCGAAGATGATGGGATATGCACGATCTAGAGGAAAAATACAAATATACCTGTGTCATCGTCCCCTTAAAAACGCCCCAAAAAGGAATGAAAGTTCGTATCGATGGACGCACGTTTATCAACTATGCAGAGCATGCATCCGGGATTGCCCTTCCCGGAAATCTGGCCCGGGAGGCTGGGCGATCGTTCGAGCGCTTTACGCCCAATGACAGCATGATCTGCAATTTTGCCTGACCGAGAACCTGCGGCCATCCTGTTTTCGTCGAAGAATCAGACGGCCTGCATGGTGGTACCCACGCTGAATGCAAACCGGGAATGAATTATTGTTGGGCCCCCGGCGGAAACTGGAGAAGAATCTTGTCCACAATTTTCTGGGTGGCCTCGGCTGCGTCTTCAGGCGTTTTATGGGTTCTCAGCCGGAACACACCCACCCCCCGCCACATCAATTCACCCGTATCCGCTGAATGGATATCGATGGTCAAGCGGCCCTCGTCATACTGCCGGATGCGCGTTTCGGTGTCGATGCCCCCATACCACGGATGATAGAAGCTGCCCACACCCACCGTCGAGTAATAGCTGTCGCTTTGTATTTTCTGCTCGATGGTCAGGTGGTAGGACAGATAAAGATCCGGCCGCCCCTGAGCCGGATCGATGTTCCGATTCGCCAGATGAGTGTCGACAGCATGACGAATACGTTTATCCAGCAGTGGGTTGTCGATGCGGATGTCCCCGGTGGATCCCTGAACCGGGTCCCGCCACTGCCAGGTACCGTAGCGTGACATATCCGCATGGGGGTCATAGTCCTGGCTCACCTGAACGGTGGCGCAGCCGGCCATGGTCAAGACGGCAAACAACAAATTAATGGATCTCAAAGCTCTCACAAGATCCTCCATGGTACCCGGAGAAACCATCCTACGCGGTTGACTGCAGGCCAAAACACGAACCCGACCCGTTTTCCAACCAACTTCCTCCCAAGGGAATGGTTTTGACGATTCGTCCACCGTCATAACCACGTCTGCCCCTTGAGCAAGACCACTTTCTTGACAATGGATGAATTGACAGGAACATGATCGGCGGGTATCATCTTTTCACCGGAAATCAGAGACCTTGAGCAGCAAACCGGGCTAACGGTGGACGCCGTGGCGGACCGATTGCTTACCGACGATGAGCCGATCGAACTGGGCACGGCAGCGATCCGGGTGCTTCACACGCCGGGGCATACGCCGGGCGCATGCTGTTTTTTGAAGGAAAACCCTTAGATCACCGATTTTATGCTGGACCCCCTGAACCGCGTACACTCGGTTTTCAACGACAAGCGATGAGGTAGTTGCCATGAAATCCCTTCACGTCAATTTCAACGAAGCGACCCAGGTGATTGAGCCCATCGACGGCGCATCCCAGGAGCCCTGGGAAGATATTTGCGAGCGGTTCAATAACGATGTAAGGCGGATCAAGACCGTTTCAGACCCGAAGGGCTACAACGCCATTTATGCCTGTTATGATGAAAACAATCAGCCGGTTTACTATCTGGTGGAAGAAAGGGACCTGCTGACAAAATTGCGTCATCGAACATTTTTCGACAAACTCGGGCGGACGCGGGCAGCAGGGTCTCTGAAAAAATAAAATAATGAACGGATACATCTGATCAGGATGATCATCCTGTGGCCTGCCGCCGGACACCGACGAATGCCCCCTTTAGGCGAAAATCCGGTATCCTGGCCCGTCTGGACGGCTTCATCCCGACGGTTGGAATCAGCTATCGTTGATCTTGCTACGCAGTTTTCCCGAGCATTTGAAGGTGACCACCTTGCGCTCCCGCAGGGTCAGGTCGGAACCGGTGGCCGGGTTTCTGCCCCGCCGCTTCTTCTTTTCCTTCACGCAGAATTTCCCAAAACCGGATACAAGCAGATCGTCTCCATCTTCGAGGGTTCCCTTGACGATCTCGAGCAGAGATTCAACGGTTTCAATGGACTTTTTCTTCGTAAAGCCCAAGTCGTTCACCTTTGCGACGATGTCGTTCTTGGTCAATGCCATAGCGCCTCCTGAGAGAAATGGTTGCCGGGTATTAATGTGCCGACTGCATCGGATCACGGAGCACGATCCGGTAACTCACTGCCGTTGTTTTCTTTGGTATCTTCGGGAATAAACCGGGCCACCTTGTCCATGATCATATCCACCTTGCTCATTATCTCGTCAATTTCAACTTTTAGCGCTTCATCATCTGTTTCGGTCATTTGAAAATTTCCTTTTTTTGGATCGTCCGTTGAAAATAGCGATGCTCCGGTTTGTTCACCAGTCGAAATCCGTCGAAATCCGGCTTTTGCCACGGGATGGGCGTTGGGTCAACGCGGGTAGTTGCCGTGGGCATAAAGGTAATCGTAACAGTATGCCTGGTACTCGAGATCACGCGTGGCACCCGCCTCCTGATCAGAATCGACGGTTTTCTCCAGACGCGCCAGCCATCCCATTTTCGCAAAATCGTAAAGGACGTCCCGGATCAGATCGGGATTGTCGCTGACCTCCGGATTGTTTTTGACGAAGAGGATCACGGCATCGATTACCGCCTTGACATTGCGGATATATTCGCTGTCGTCCGTGCGATACTCCATGGAAACATCCAAAAACTTCCCCAGCAAGGCCTTGGCCATGCCTTCTACGGCATCGATACAATTCATCGGTTCTCGATTCTGTGCCCCCTGGCACACATCAGGGCGTCTCAAGAATTTTAATTGACATTAAACTGCCGCTTTGTTCAATAAAATCATGCAGCTATTAGAAATATACGCAAGACCGGAGGATGTCAAGTTCATAAGATACGATAACCATTGAATTCAGAATCAGCGGGCAGGCAATAAAAGTCCAAATAGCGCTCACCATGCTCGGCATCCAGGGTCAGCGAAAAGACGCAGCTACCGATTGGCCAATACCGTGTCGATCTCATCTAAAAAGCGGCTGCGGGGATTGAACTGGCCTTTGCGGAAACTGGCGGAAGTAATAAAGAGACAGCGCTCTGCCCGGGTCACCGCCACGTACATGAGCCGACGCTCCTCCTCCAGGTCTTCGGCGCTGTCCATGGATCGCCAGTGGGGAAACAACTGCTCTTCGCAACCGATCACGAAAACCGTGTGAAACTCCAAGTCCCTTGGCCCCGTGCACGGTGGAAAGGTTGACACCGTCGGATTCCTCATCATCATTCTTGTCCTCGCGGACCAGTGCGGCTTCTTCCAGGTAGTCCACGATGGTCTCTTTCTGGGAGGCGGCATGGATCAACTGATCGATGTTTTCCTGGCGGGCGGTGAAATCCATGGAATTGGATCGGGTGTAGTTTTCCAGATGGTCCATGTAGCCGGTGCGGGCAATCGTCAGGCGGATGGCTTCATCGGGCCGCAGGTCCCGGATCTCGTCCAGCAGCGCCAGCAGATCTTTCAGGGATTGGTAGAGTTTAGGGGTGAGCACGCGTTCGGACACAGCCAGCCGGGCGGCCTCCTTCAGACTCATGGATCCCCTGCGCATCTGGGATATCTTTTTCACGGTCCCCGGCCCGATGCCCCGTTTGGGCGTGTTGAGGACCCGTTCGAAGGCCGTGTCATCCTTGTCGAACACGGCGGCAGTGATGTAACAGTTCAGGTCAAGGATCTCCACCCGGTCGAAAAAGCCCTTGCCGCCCATCATGTGATAGGGAATGTGCGCCCGGCGAAACGCCTGTTCGAAAGGCAGGGAGCAGAACTTGGTGCGGTAGAGCACCGCCATCTTTTCATAGGAGATGCTCATCCGGACCATGCTGCGAATCTTGTCCGCCACCCAGCGGGCCTCCTCCTGGTCGGTATAGAACTCATGGGTCTCGACCACGCCGCCTTCCTTGTCCGAGAAACAGGCCTTTTCCATACGGTTTTCATTATGGCCGATGACCCGGTTGCCCAGTTGCACGATTTCGTCGGCCGAGCGGTAGTTCTGCTCCAGCCGGAAGATCCGTGCACCCTTGTACTTCTTTTTAAAGGACAGGAAATGGCTGACGTTGCTCATCCTGAACGAATAAATGGACTGCCAGTCGTCACCGACGGCAAAAAGATTCCCGTCTTTGAGCAGCAAGGCGGTAATCTCCTCGTTCAGGTCGTTGGTATCCTGGTATTCGTCGCAAAGAATGTATTGAAATTGGGTCTGGTAGCGCTGCCGGACGTCTGCGTGGTCCCGCAGCAGGTTGCGGGTCAACAGCAGGATATTGTCAAAATCGACGGCATTGGCCGCTTTGAGGACCCCTTCGTACCGCTCGTACACATCGGCCAGGCGAATGTTGCCCTGCCGGGGATGGCTGTCAAAATAGGCACCAGGATGTCCACTGTTTTTGGCATTGGAGATCTGCCCGAGCACGGACATGGCATGTTTTTTATCGTAATTGAGGGTTAACAGCACATCCTTGACGGTCTTTTGCTGGTGGTAAGACGTAAACACCTGTAGGGGCGGATGAAAATCCAGCAGGTGGCTGTGTTCCTTCAGGATCTGGAAACAGGCGGAATGGTAGGTGCGCACCCAGGGAAAGCGCTGGACACCCATGCCGGTCATACGAATCAGGCGGCCCTTCATTTCCTCGGCCGCCTTGTTGGTGAAGGTGATGGCCAGAATCTGTTCGGGCGGTATACCCGATTCCACCAGGTAGGCAAATTTGGCGGTCAGGGTTCGGGTCTTTCCCGATCCGGCGCCGGCCACGACCAGGGCCGGGGAGCCGGTATGTTCGACAGCGACTTGCTGCTCGGGCGAAAGCTGCATGGAAGATCTCTCCTGTCTTGACTGGCGTTGTCAAACAACCGGCACCGTGGCGATGGTGAAAATGAGTGAGGATCGCAAACGGCGGTTGCAAAAGCGATGCGGGTTGCGCTAATAAGGCGCGCATCGGTGGACTTCCGCCGCGCCGATTGCCTTCCCGTGCCGGAAGTCAAAAAAAACGGGTTCCCGCAAGGCAGATGAGGGAACCCGGAACTGGCTGTGGAGCCACCGCGCGGAGTCGAACCGCGGACCTACGCATTACGAGTGCGTTGCTCTACCAACTGAGCTACGGTGGCGTGTAGCTGTCCCGCTGATTCGTAGATAAGCCTTTTACTTAATGTTTTAGAACGCTTTTTGGGAATCAGCTGCGCTACCAGCTGAGCTACGCCGGCTGAAAAATAGAAGGATCACGTATAGCGTTTATGGATCAAAAGCAAGGAAAAAGTACATCGGATATGCTGATCCGTACCATTGCCGAGCGCACCGGGCCCCTCGTGATTACCGGTATGGGCAGCAGCGCCGGTGCTCGTCTGGCGGCCAGCGTCAGACGGACGCTCAAGTCGCCTGTGCTGGTGGTGGCCGCATCAACCAAAGCCGCCGAACAGCGGCAGGCGGAAATCGATTTCTTTTCCGGTGAGACGGGCGCCGCCACCGTTCTCTTTCCCCCATACAATATTTCGCCGTTCAAATTCATGTCCTACCATAACGAAACAGCTGCCCGTCGCATCCGGGCGCTGTATGCCATGATCGAGGGTCAGCGGGCGCAGATCATGGTGACCACCGCCACGGCCCTGCGCCAACGACTGATTCCTAAATCCGTGTTGGCCGACTTTGCGGAGTTGATCATCGCCGAAGAGGAGATCGAACCGGATCGCCTGGTGGCCAAACTCGTGGCCGGCGGGTACACCCGTAGCGCGGTCGTGGAAGAACCGGGCGATTTTTGCGTCCGCGGCGGTATCATCGACATCTTTTCGCCCCTCTACGAAAACCCCATTCGCATCGAATTGTTCGGCGACTTTGCCGAAACCATCCGTTTTTTTTCCCCCGCCAGCCAGCGCAGTCTGGAGCATGTGCACGAAGCGATCATTCTGCCTGCCAGAGAAGTGACCCTGGAGAAAGCCCGATTGGATGTAATTGTCGGCCGGTTCCGGGCACGCGCGCTGAAACAGGAACTGCCGCGCACCACGGTCCGGGACATCGTGCAACGCATCAAGGAGCAGGGGGTCTTTCCCGGCATCGAGAATCTCACCCCGATGATTTACGACCGCATGGACACGCTTTTCGACTACCTGCCGGAGGGCACGGTCATCATCGCCGACAATCCGGCCGAGCTGGCCCAGGTCGCTGCCAAAAGCGAGCAGCTTGGCCTGGTTAACTTCGAAAAAGCATGCAGCGAAAAGCACCTGTGTGTGGAGCCGACGGACCTGTTTTTAAACTGGGAAGAGATCAGTGCCGAACTGACCCGTCGCGAGGCCATCTCCCTGGCACCGATAGCGGTGACCGGCGATGGCCATCGTCTGACCGCAAGTGTCGATATGGCAGACAACAGCGACCTGATGCTGGCCATGCAGCAGGCCAGAAAGACCGACCAGCCGGCCGCCCCGCTGTTGCGGTGGATTGCCGCGCAACAGGATGCGGGTCGCACCATGGTGGTGGTCTGTGAGACCAACCGCCAGATCGGCCGGTTATCCTCAATTCTGGCTCCCCATGGCATTGACGCGGTCTCCGGCCAACCGTTCCCGCAAAAGCACCGGTCGGGGGGGCTTTTCATCTGCCGGGGCAGCCTGTCTGAAGGATTTGTCTGGCCGGGAGACAGCCTTGCGGTAGCCACGGAGGCTGAAATTTTCGGTCCCCGGACCAAGCGCCCCAGACGCAGTGCAACGACCGTACGAACCGAACTGCTGGCCTTTTCTGACTTGAAGCAGGGGGACCTGGTGGTCCACGACGAGCACGGCATCGGTCAGTACGAAGGGCTGGTTAAACTGAGCCTGGAAGGCACCGTCAATGACTTCCTGTTAGTCGTCTACCGGGATGAGGATCGCCTCTACCTGCCCGTGGACCGCATGGGGCTGATCCAGAAATATATGGGGGTGGAGGGCATGCGGCCGGCCCTGGACAAAATGGGCGGCCGGTCCTGGGAGCGGGCCAAGGAGAAAGTACGCCGATCCGCGGAAAAAATCGCCGGAGAACTGCTCAAGATCTACGCCCAGCGCAAGGTCAACGAAGGGCACGGGTACGGTTCAGCCGACAGCCATTTTGCCGACTTCGAGGCTGACTTTCCCTACGAGGAAACCCCGGACCAGCGCAAGGCCATTGAAGATGTACTCGAGGACATGCGCAGCACCACCCCCATGGACCGGTTGGTATGCGGTGACGTGGGTTACGGAAAAACCGAAGTGGCCCTGCGAGCCTCGTTCCTGGCTGTCAGCGAGGCCAAACAAGTGGCGATGCTGGTTCCAACCACGGTGCTGGCCGAACAGCACTACGCCACCTTTGTCCAGCGCTTTGACGCCTATCCGGTGAAGGTGGCCTGCCTGAGCCGTTTCCGCTCACGGCCCGAGCAGCGCCGGATCGTGGAAGAGATAAAAAAGGGCATCGTTGACATCGTCATCGGCACCCACCGGCTGCTTCAAAAGGATGTCACCTTTGCCGATCTTGGACTCTTTATTCTCGACGAAGAGCAACGGTTCGGCGTTCGGCATAAAGAAAAGCTCAAGCGGCTGCGAACCACCGTAGACGTGCTGGCCCTCACCGCCACCCCCATCCCCCGGACACTGCATCTCTCCATGATGGGCATCCGAGACATCAGCGTCATCTCCACACCGCCGGAGCAACGCCATGCCATCATCACTTACGTGTGCGAGTTCGACGACACCGTGGTCAGCGAAGCCATCCGCAGCGAACTGGCCCGGGGCGGACAGATCTTTTTCGTACACAACAACGTCAAGGCCATCGACCGCATGGCCACCTATCTGCAGGAAAGGGTGCCCGAGGTCCGCCTGGCCGTTGCCCACGGACAGATGGCCGAAGAGGATCTGGAAGCGGTAATGATGCACTTCATGAACCGGGAGATCGACATGCTCGTGTGCACCACCATCATCGAATCCGGCATCGATGTGGCCACGGCCAACACCATCCTGGTCAACCGGGCAGACCGGTTCGGCCTGGCCCAGATATACCAGCTGCGAGGCCGGGTGGGCCGGTCCGACGAGCAGGCCTATGCCTACCTGTTCATTCCCGAAGAAACCCGGCTGGGAAAGGATGCCCAAAAGCGTCTCAAAGTGCTCATGGAACACAGCGATCTGGGATCCGGTTTCCAGATTGCCATGAACGATCTGAAAATCCGGGGTGGCGGGGCGATTCTGGGCGCGTCCCAGTCCGGCCACATTGCCGCCGTGGGGTATGACATGTTCCTCAAGCTCATGGAAGAAGCCGTGGCCCAAATGAAAGGTGAACCCATAACCGAAGGTCTGGAACCGGAAATCAATCTGCCCATGTCCGCCTATGTGGCCGAAGACTATGTGGTCGATATCGACCAACGGCTGTCCATCTACCGCCGCCTGGCCAAGATGAACGACCTCAAGGAAATTGCCGCCATGAAGGCCGAACTGGCGGATCGATTCGGCCCGCTTCCCGAAGAGACGGAAAATCTGCTGCTAAAAATCATGCTGCGGGTGTTGTCGGTCCGCGCCGGGATCAAGCGCCTGGACCTTTTCGGCCAGCAGTTGTGCCTGGCATTCAGCGAAACCCATCAACAGCGGCCCTTGGGAATTGTCCAGATGATCACCAGCAATAAACAACCCTACCAATTCACCCCGGACCACCAGTTCAAAGCCAGCCTGGTCAAAGGGACCGCACGGGCCATGCTGGCCCAGACGAAAAACATCTTGATCGAAATAGCGCAACATGTTAATTCCTGAAGGCTTATGAGAACCATATTTAGAAAGTTTGCAATAAGTTATACTCAGGATGAAAAATCGGTGAGGCGAGGCGGTTCGCCGGTCGCGAGCCACGTGTATCGCCTCGTCTGTTGTGTAGCGATGGTTGTATGGACGGGGTGTTCAGAGCCGGACCACCCAGCGCAGCAGGACGCCGTGCTGATCCGCACCGACCAGCAGACCGTGACCCGAGCCCAGTTTGAACGCGCCTTTGAGGCCGCCCGGATTGCCTACAGCGACGACCGGTCTGTGGATCCTCAGGTGATTGAAAATGCGCGGTTGCGCTTGCTGAATCAAATGACCGAAGAGGTGATCATCGACCGCCGGGCTCACGAGTTGGGCATCGTACTGGATGACACCGAACTGGAAGCGGCGATCCAGACCATTAAAAAGGATTACCCGGAAGACGAATTCGAACAGATGCTGCTAGAGAGCGCCATCCCCTATTCATTGTGGACGGATCGGCTGCGGGTGCGCCTGCTTATGGAAAAAGTGGTGGACCGGGAACTGGTTCAACCGGTGAAAATAACCGCACAGGATATAGAAGCCTACTATAAAGCCCACGAAGAAGACTTTGCCGTCCAGGATGGAAGTCCGCCGGAGATGGATTTAAAGCATCACATCGTTGAACAGCTTCGGCTCGAAAAGGTGGAAGCGGCCTACCCGCAATGGATGGACGGGCTGCGAACGCGTTACGGGGTCGAGATCAATTGGGACCTGTGGGAACAGTCCCAACGCCCTGGCGCCGCATCCACTGGCCCGGGAAAGGAATAGTGGCCTTGAAGCGAAATTTGTCTTTGGGTATGCTGATCGGGATGGGGGTACTGGTTTTCACGGCCACGGCCACGGCTTCGGCGGCATCCGAGGTAGTGGACCGGATCGTTGCGGTGGTCAATGAAGACATCATTTTGCTGTCTGAACTCGAGGAACGCATGGGACCCTATGCCCAGCGCATCCGTCAGCAGGGATTCGACCAGGACAAGGAGCGGCAGATGCTGTTCAACGTTCGCGAGGAGATGCTCAACCGACTGGTGGACGAAAAGCTCACGGATCAAGAGATCAAACGCAACGATATCCAGGTGGGTGAAGCGGAAATCGACAGCACCATCGAACGCATCAAAGCGGCCAACACGTTTACCGATGAAGACCTGCGCCGTTTTCTGGAACAGGAGCAAATGACCATGGAGCAGTATCGGGAACAAATCAGAGAGCAGCTCCTGCGCACCCGGCTGGTCAATTATCAGGTCAAGTCCAAAATTGTCATCACCGAAGAAGAAATCCGGGCCTACTACGACAGCCACCCCGAGATTTACGGCGGAACGATTCGTTACCATTTGAGAAATATCCTGATGCGGGTTCCGGATTTTGCTACCGATACCGAAAAGCAGGCGCTAAGCGAACAGATGCAACAGATCCGATCACGGATCGAAGCCGGAGAATCTTTTGCCGATCTGGCACGATCCTACAGCCAGAGCCCGGCCGCTGCTGACGGCGGTGACATCGGTGAGTTTGCTAAAGAGACCCTTTCTCCCAAGATCCAGGCGGCGCTCGACGGATTGGCTCCAGGCCAGGCCACAGACGTTCTGGATACGGATCAGGGGTTTCAGCTCTTTTACGTGGAGGCGGTTAACCGGGCCGAAGGGAAACCCCTGGATAGCGTTAGGGAAGAGATCCATCAGAAGCTGTTTGCCGAAGTGGTGGATAAAAAATTCCTCTCATGGCTGGAGGATCTGCGCAGCCAGTCACACATCAAAATCATCAATTAGGATTGGAATCGAGCGGATAAGGTTCAGGATCCTTGGATATAGCGGTTCTCCTATAGGCTTTAAGATAATTAATTTGGCAAGACTAGCGGGAGGAATCCGTATGATGATACTGCGACGACCAATAACGCGCTCCAAATTAATTATCTTAAGGCCGATATATGGAATCGGAAACGAATCAGGATTCATTCGGCGGTTATCTGAAAGGCTTCCGGATGAAACAGGATCTGGCGATTCAAACGATCGCCGGAAAAACAAAAATCGCCGTCCACTGTCTCAAGGCCATTGAAGAAAATGCCCATGACCGGCTTCCCCCACGGGCCTACGTCAAAAGCTTTATTCGGATCTACGCCGATGCCGTGGGGGCCAACGCGGACATCGCCGTCGAGCTCTACCTGTCGGATCTGCAACAACAGGAAAACACCAAGCAGCATAACCTGAGACGTCGGGAAAAACTGTGGGCCGTCCGTCGGGCGATGATGGCCGTGGGTGTAATCGTCGGCATTTTGTTCCTGCTACGGTACACCGATTTTTTTATGGCTCCGGCACCGCCGCAAAACACAACGGCGCCGGAACGTACAGCCCTGTCCGAGCCTTCTGCTTCCGGAGCTGGGACAGCTGGGACCCGCCCCTCCACTGCAAAGACGCAAGACAAGCTCAAACTCCAGGTCATCGCCGTGGAGCAGACCTGGTTGAAGGTGATTGTGGACGGTCAGAATGCCCGGTCCTATGACCTGAAACCCGGAGACCGTCTGGAGTTGGAAGGAACCAACGACTTCAATCTGATGATCGGCAACGCCACCGGGCTGCAGATTTTTCTAAATGAGCGACCGGTGAAGATCTTCGGGAGCAGCGGTCAGGTGGTAAGCCTGAAGATTCCCTGACGAGAAAACAGCTCAATGGTCAAAGCTTAAGGCTAAAGACAAGAGATCGGGGGCGAGGGGCTCAACGAACCCAACGAACCCAAAGGACCCAAAGAACCCAAAGAAATCTCCCATGCAACAGGATCGACAAAAAATTCTGACGATCAGCGTCAAACGACTGTTGCGACGAGGCGCCAGCAGCCGGCTTCACAAAATCGTCAACAAAACCCACGGCGCGGATATCTCCATCTTGTTCAGGAGCCTGTCGCTCCAGGATCAACGGCTGCTATTCGACATGATTGAAGATGTGGAACAAAAGGGGATTGTCTTCAGCGAGTTGGATGAAGACCTCTTTGTTGAACTCATCGACGGCATGGATCCGGATGAAGTCGTTGCCATTTTGGAAGACATGCCCAACGATGACGTCGCCGACCTGCTGAATCAACTTCCCGATGAAACCGCCAGCACCCTGCTCAAGCGCATGAAGAAAGAGGGGTCCGATGAGGTCGAGGACCTCATGCGCTTCGAAGACGATACCGCTGGTGGTATCATGAACCCCGACTTTATTGCCTTGGACCAGGAGATTACCGCCAAAGAGGCCATCGAACGTATCCAGAAAGAGTTTGCCGATGTCGAGATGCCCTTTTATCTCTACGCGGTGGACGAATACGGCAATTTGGTGGGCGTCTGTTCCCTGCGGCAGCTGGTGGTGGTCAAGCCCCACACCCCCTTGAAATCCTTCATGACCACCGATGTCCTTTCCGTGCAGACCCACATGGACCAGGAGGAAGTGGCCAAACTGGTCGCCCGCTACGACATCCTGGCCGTTCCGGTGGTGGACGAAAGCAACCGGCTGGTGGGAATCGTTACCGTGGACGATGTCATCGATATTTTCCGCGAGGAGGCGACCGAAGATATCCTGAAAATGGCCGGTGTGGGCGAAGAGTTCGTTGAGACCCAAAGCATCCTCAAAAGCACCCGCATCCGCCTGCCCTGGCTCTTTGCCAGCTGCCTGGGCGGTATATTCGCTTTTTACGTCATCGGCCACTTCGAGGACAGTCTGAGCAGGATCACCTACCTGGCTGCCTTCATTCCGGTTATTATGGGCATGGGCGGCAACATCGGCACCCAGTCCTCCACCATCGTGGTGCGCGGACTGGCCACCGGGCGGCTCAATATCCGGGACATCGGGTCGGTGGTGGGTAAAGAACTGAGCGTAGGCTTGATCCTTGGCCTCGTCTACGGCCTGCTCATCGGGTCGGTGGCCCAATTGCATTACAGCACCCACATGCTGGCGCTGGCGGTCTGCCTGGCGGTCGTCTGTTCGATGTCCGTTGCCGCTCTGGTTGGGTCTTGCGTGCCCATGCTGCTGGCCCGGATCAATATCGATCCAGCCGTCGCCACCGGGCCGTTCGTGACCACCGCCGTCGATATCATCAGCGTCTATTTTTACTTTACCATCGCCACCAGATTTCTCGGCGTCTGAAATCATGGCCAGCCTGAACACACCCGCCATCCTGCTCCGCCGGATCGAATTTGGCGACTTCGATCTCATCGTCACCCTGTTCACCCCGGCACACGGAAAAACCAGCGCCATTGCCAAATCCGCAAAAAAGAGCGTCAAGCGATTTTCCGGGGTGCTTGAACCCTTTTCCAGGCTCAACGTGGTGCTGGCCCAGGGCAGGGGCAAAGGCATGCCGGTCCTTCAGGAGGCGTCTCTGGAAGACCCGTTTTTCAAGATCCGCGAAGATATCACCAAAACCGTCTACGCCAGCTACTGGTCGGAATTGATCTATTTGTGGATGGCCGAGGGAGAACCCCAGGAGCCCCTGTACCGGCTGATGTCGCATGTACTGGCCGAACTCAACCGAGGAGAGACGCCCGTGGAAGTGCTCAGCATCCTGTTTCAGATGCGTTTCCTGTCACTGGCTGGATTTCGTCCCAATTTCGACCACTGCCATTCCTGCAAAACCTGCCTGGACCAGATCCGGCATGCGTCGGTGGTCTCGGATCCCTCCAAGGGGGGAATTGCCTGCCCGACCTGCGGGATCCCCACCAACGGCCGGCTGAAGATCTCCAAAGGCACGTTGAAACAGCTCATGTGGACCGACACCGGGAACCTGGAGCGGGCCGCACGCGTCCGGTTTGCACCCACGGCCATCTCCGAGGGACTGAAATTTCTGGAAGCCTTCGTTCCCTTTCACATCGGCAAGTCCCCGAAAAGCCTGAAGGTGCTTCGGGCCGTCAGGGAATCAATCAAGGTAAAAGGAAAGCCATGGTAACACAGACCAAGCCAATGACACTGGGCAATATCGGGTCGCTGCTGGACCGCCGTCCCATCGACGCGTCGGCGCCCTGCCGAATCGATTTCGGGGGAACCTTGGACATCAGCAGCTTTCATTATCCGCTGAGGCACATGGCTCCCTCCACGGTAAATATCGCCTTGGATCGACGCACCACCGTCCGCCTGTATCCGCACACTGGCGATCAGGTTCGGATTTCATCAGCCGGCCTGGCCGAGGCGGAATATTACCCATCAACGGCCCCCTATGATCATCCTCTGGGGCTCATGTTCGCCGTTGCCGACTATTTTCAAGCCAGCGGCGTCCATATTGATATTCAGTCCACCTCACCCCCACGCAGCGGGCTGGGTGGGTCGTCGGTGGCTGCCGTGGCAGTGATTGCCGCTTTTTCCAAGATGCTGATTGCCATGGGCAAAAAAGGAATTTCCCGGAACCGGACGGTGCTCCTGGCCCACGCCATCGAACAGAGCGTGGCCGGTGTGCCCTGCGGCCTCCAGGACCAGCTGGCCGCCGCTTTCGGCGGGGTCAACGCCTGGACCTGGCCGGCGGATCCGGAACTGCCGCCCTTCGCCGGAAACCCTCTGCTGGAGGGCGAGGCGCTTCGTCGCCTGGACCGCCACCTGCTGGTGGCGTACCTGGGCGTCACGCATAGTTCCAGGGATGTCAACAGCACCTGGGTCCGCCAGTTCATCAGCGGGAACGGCCGTGAAAACTGGTATGAGATCGCCCACTTGACCCAGGATTTTGCCGGAGCGATCATCCGATGGGACATGCGGGCAGCCGCCGATGCCATGAACCGGGAGACGGCCATTCGAAAGGCCATGACCCCACAGGTCCTTGACGACATGGGTGACCGGCTGGCGGCAGCCGCCGTCGAAGCCGGATGCGGTGCCCGGTTTACCGGCGCTGGAGGCGGCGGCTGTCTGTGGGCCATCGGTGCGGCCGATGCCATGGCAGCCCTTAAGCCGGTATGGGAAAAGCTGCTGTCAGAGCGGCCCACGGCCGGATTGCTCGCCTGCGGTGTAGACACCAACGGGGTCATGTAAACAACCCCATGTGTGTTGATAGTTAGCATCGTTCGCAGGGTCCACCTCAGCGCCCGGTTGATCGAATTCGTAAAAGAAAGCCTGTACGGGTGACAAGCTGGGTCTTGTTAAACCCTATCGATAATGCTACGTAGACTGCTTATCGGACACCGTGTCATATCCGGGAAATCCAATCGATTATTAATTTTATCAACCGTTTGACTATCGATACGGACAGTCGAGGAAACGCGCATGAATTTTCAGGATGTAATTCTCACGTTGGATCGGTTTTGGGGCCGCAAGGGTTGCGTGGTGGTTCAGCCCTATGATCTGGAGGTAGGCGCCGGAACCTTTCACCATCACACCACCTTGAAAGCACTTGGACCCGAACCGTGGGATGTGGCTTACGTCCAGCCATCCCGGCGGCCCACCGACGGACGCTACGGAGACAACCCCAACCGCCTTCAGCATTACTACCAATACCAGGTGCTGCTCAAGCCATCCCCCACCAACATTCAGCAGCTCTACCTGCAAAGCATGAAGGCGCTGGGCGTGGACCCGCTGGAGCACGATATCCGCTTCGTGGAGGACGACTGGGAATCGCCCACCCTGGGCGCTTCCGGCTTGGGCTGGGAGGTGTGGCTGGACGGCATGGAGTGCACCCAGTTCACCTATTTTCAGCAGGCCTGCAGCATGGAACTGTCGCCCATTTCAGTGGAGCTGACCTACGGCCTTGAGCGCATCGCCATGTACCTTCAGGGCATCGACAACGTCTACGACCTGAAGTGGAACGACACGGTCTCCTATGGTCAGGTTCACCACCAGCAGGAGGTGGAGCAATCCACCTACAACTTCGAAAAGGCCGACGTAAACATGCTGCTGGACCTGTTCAATCGCTATGAAGCCGAAGCCAAACGGATTATCGAAGCAGGTCTGGTGCTTCCGGCCTATGAATTCACCCTCAAGTGCAGCCACACCTTCAATCTGCTGGACGCACGCGGTGCCATCAGCGTCACCGAACGGACCGGTTATATCGCCCGGATCCGAAATCTGGCGCGAGCCTGCGGCATGGGCTACCTGAAGCAACGTGAAGCCATGGGGTTTCCACTCTTAAAAAAAACGGCATGATTGACGGACAGTCAAACGGATTGGAACGAACATCGAACATGAAATCGTGATCGAGGTGAATATGGACACCCTACTACTTGAAATCGGTGCCGAAGAGATCCCGGCAGGATACATCCAGCCGGCATTGGACGCCTTGGCCCAGAACCTGTTGAAACGGCTGGACGGGGCCCGCATCAGCCACGGGCAGGCCCGCACCTGCGGCACCCCCAGGCGACTGACGGTGACCGTGGATCAAGTGGCTCCAAAACAGGAAACCGTGACCGAAGACCTCGTGGGCCCGCCTGAAAAGATCGCTTTTGACGATCATGGCAAACCCAGCGTGGCGGCGGTAAAATTCGCCGAAAAAGCCGGCGTCGCGGTCAAGCGTCTGAGCGTGGTGCAGACGGACAAGGGCCGGTACCTCAGCGCCCGCAAAACCAACCGCGGGCAGGCCACCGTCAAGCTGCTCAAAACCATCCTGCCCGAGGTGATCCTTGCCACCCCCTTTCCCAAGAGCATGCGCTGGGCAAACCTCTCTATTCAGTTCGCCCGACCCATCCAGAGCATCGTGGCACTTTATGGCACGAAGTTGGTTTCTTTTACCCTGGGCGGCCGAATCAAAAGCGGCCGCCAGTCACTGGGCCACATGTTCATGAACCCGGGCAAGGTGACGATCCCCTCCCCGGAGGCCTACGTGCAGACCATGGCCTCGGTAAATGTGGTGGTCAATATCGCCGAACGCCGGCAGATGACCGCGGCGGCTGTGATGGCTGCAGCGGCCGACATGGGTGGACGGGTGCTGCCGGATGAAGAGCTGCTGGACATCGTCACCAATCTGGTGGAAACCCCCATCGCCACGGCAGGTCGGTTTGACGATATCTTCCTGGAGGTCCCTAAGGAGATTCTCATCACGGCCATGCGCGAGCACCAGAAATACTTTGCTGTGATCGACTCGACGGACAGGCTGATGCCCGGCTTCATCGCCGTCAACAATACCCGCACCCGGAATATGGCTCTGGTGGCCACCGGTCACGAGCGCGTCCTGCGAGCCAGGCTTTCCGATGCTCGCTATTTCTACACCGCCGACATCAAGGTCCCCATGAACGTCTGGGTGGAGAAACTCAAAGGCGTGCTCTTTCAGGCCAAACTGGGCAGCATGTACGACAAGGTGATGCGGGTGAAAAGCATCGCCGGCTGGTTGGCCGATGCCGTCAACCCGGCCGAGAAAGAGAAGGTGACCCGCGCGGCTTACCTGTGCAAGGCGGATCTGGTGAGCCAGGTGGTCGGAGAATTTGCCAAACTCCAGGGAATCATGGGGCGGATTTACGCCCAGGCGGCCGGTGAGGCGCCGGATGTGGCCTCCGCCATCGAGGAGCACTACCGGCCTACCCACAGCGGCGGACAACTGCCGGAGACCGAAACCGGCGCCCTGCTCTCCATCGCCGAAAAGATCGATTCCATCTGTGGATGCTTCGCCGTCGGCCTGATCCCTACCGGTGCGGCAGATCCCTACGCCCTTCGCCGCCAAGGCATCGGCATCCTGCAGATCATGCGCAGCCGGAATATCAACGTGTCACTTGCCGACCTGGTGGAAAAGGGGGTCTCCCTGTTCACCGACAAACGCACCGAACCGACGGCTCACATCGCAGATGCCGTGTTGACGTTCCTGAAAAACCGTCTCGCCCGTCTGCTGGCCGACGAGGGACGATCCAAAGACATCATCGCCGCGGTAACTAGTGTCTCGTCGGACCGCATTCCCGATGTGGAACGACGGGTGGGTGCCCTTGAAAAGCGCAAGGGTGAACCGGGTTTCGACCCCCTGGCCGCGGCGTTCAAACGCGTGGAGAACATCCTTAAAAAAGCCACGGAAACCGGCACCGCACCGGTCGACCCGGCTCTGTTCGCTCACGCCTCGGAAGGTGCTCTGCATGCCGCCTGCCAGACGGTAACGGCACAGGTGGCCCGGCTCATGGGCCAGGGTGACCTGGACAGTGCCTTGGACGCCATCGCCACCCTGCGTGATCCGGTGGACACCTTTTTCGACAAGGTCATGGTCATGGCCGACGAGGATGCCATTCGCCGCAACCGACTGGCGCTGCTGGCATCCATATCGGCCGTTTTCGGACAGATCGCCGATTTCTCACAGATATCGACCTGACCCGGACATGCCGGGTCAGGTAAGATTTTAATTCTGAAATTCATGGTTGAGATTTGGTTTTTGTATTTTGTTATTTCCGGTTTATCCGGGTTAGGAGAAAAAAATGCCCTTTGATCCAAACAAAGACAAGGTGCTAAAAAAATGGAAATGCCCGGAAACCGGGCTGCTAATCACCATCAACCGCTACGACCAGGGGGAGGCCAAAGTGCAGATCGGCCCCCGTATCCTCAAGAAACAGGACGGCAGTGACCGAGCCCCGGCCAAGGCCGGCCGCCTGACCACCGAAGACATCCTCTGGCTGTATGACATCATGGATGAAATCAAGGATGAACTGACCGACCTGCAGCGACCGACCTGATCCGCTGACCCGCCAACTGCACCGGACGGTTGGCGTGCCTTGTACCGCCGCCGTAAGATACATGTCACAACCTCCAGAACGAAAGCATATCTGCGGACCATTTCATTCTATATCCAAGGTGGACGTCCATGGTTCGAGATCATGCTTTTGGCAAGGCCAGAGGGAGGAAGCTGTATAGGCATACCGCGACGACCGATAACGCAGTCCAAAAACATGCTCTCGAATGATAGACTATGCCTGATCGCCGCGCCATCGTTAACCCCGTGAAAGGGAAGAAGCCGCCCGACACCGGCCCCTTGGCCATTATGGCAGCCACGGAGAGCGATCTGCGTCTGTTGTCGCGCCTGGCGGACACCCCGGTGGTGGCACAGCGCAAGCTCTACATGAGCAGCCTTCAGGTACATGCGGACGACCAGCGGCGATTCACCTTGGCCGGGCCAATGGTCGGGGCCCCCTATGCCGCCATGATCGTTGAAGCACTCGGTGTCTGGGGGGTTGATTCGATCCTGTTTGTCGGCTGGTGTGGTGCAGTATCCCGTCACGTAAAAGCCGGCGACATCATCGTACCGGACAGTGCCATCGTCGACGAAGGCACGTCCGGCCACTACTGCGACCCCTCATGCCGGGTGGCCTTGCCCGCCCGCCCACTGGTGCATCAGGTCCGGTTGGCCCTGCAGCACCATGGGGCCAGGTTTCACGACGGCGCCGTCTGGACCACGGATGCCATCTTCCGCGAAACCGTTGAGAAAGTGAAACACTACCAGTCCAAAGGCGCCCTGGCCGTCGAAATGGAGCAGTCCGCCATTTTCACGGTTGCCGGATTTCGCGAGATGGAGGCTGCCGGTATCCTGGTGGTTTCCGATGAACTCTCCGACTATCAGTGGCGCCCGGGTTTCAGCACCCCGGCATTTAAAATCGCCCGTGAGACGATCTGCCGGGCGGCGTTGAGCATAGCCAATGAACGCAGACCCCTGAACCGAGAAATATGAGCCAAGATAGCGTAGACGAACTGGTCGATCTGCTGAACGCTTACAATAAAGCCTATCGCCAAGGTGCCCCCATTGTCAGTGATGCCGAATACGACACGCTGATGGAGCAGTTGCGCGAACTCGCGCCGGAGCATCCGTTTTTGCAGGCCGTGGAACCGGAGCAGTTCACCGGCCGGCGGGAGGTTCGCCATCCCACACCCATGCTCTCCATCGAGAAAGCCTACACCAGAGAGCAATTGGAACGCTTCGTGGCCCGGGTGCAAAAAGAAGCCGAGGCGCTTGGAATGGGTTCGGTAACATTCAGACTGACGCCCAAACTGGATGGCCTGGCCGGCCGGGATGACGGCGGCGTGTTTGCCACCCGGGGTAACGGAGAAGTCGGTTACGAAATCTCCAGCGCCCTTGCCAAAGGTGTTGTTCCCATCGGCGGCCGCGGCCAGGGGGTGGGAGAAATTGTAGTGGTGAAAAGCTATTTCGATGAACGCATGACCGATTTTTTCGAACACCCGCGCAACATGGTGGTGGGCATCATCTCCTCGGACACGCTCAACGAAAACGCCACAATCGCATTGAACGACGGAATGGTCCACTTTGTCCCTTACAGTCAGGCCACGTCGACAATCGTTGATGGACGCCGGTTGGTCGAAGGCACCCGACAATTGGTCCAGGATCTGCTGAAAAATGTGGACTATCCAACGGACGGCGTGGTGGCCGAGGTGACGGATGACCGGCTAAAGCAACGGATGGGCGCCACTGCCCACCACTACCGCTGGCAGATCGCCATTAAGACCAAGGGCGAGACAGCCCAGACGACGGTAACCGGTATCCAGTGGCAGGTCGGCCGCACCGGCAAGGTCACGCCGGTTTTGGAGGTGGATCCGGTGTCGCTGTCGGGTGCCACCATCCGCCGTGTGACCGCCCACCACGCCGGCAATATTCGCAATTCAGGCATCGGCATCGGCACCCGCATCGAGGTCATTCGCAGCGGCGAAGTCATCCCCAAGCTGGAAGCTGTTCTGGAAGTCAAGGGAGCGGTGGAGCGCCCCGAGGCTTGTCCCGCCTGCCGCGGACCATTGGTGTGGCAGAACGATTTTCTCATGTGCACCAACAACGCCTGTCGGGCCCAGATCGAGCAACGCATCAGCCACTGGTTCCGGATTCTGGGCAATGCCGACTGGTTGGGCATCAAGACCATCCGCAGGCTTGTCGACAACGGCCATGACCGTCTGGAGGCGATCTACCGGCTCTCTGAAGCCGATTTCATATCCATGGGTTTCGGACCGGTGCAATCCAAAAATCTGGCCGACGCCATCACCATCAGCCGCACCAAACCGGTCGAGGACTGGCGGTTTCTGGCCGCTTTCGGCATCGCGGATCTGGGCACCGGGGACAGCCGCAAACTGTTGGCCCATGTGCCGCTGGAAAAGGTTGTGGAGATGAATCCCGAAGCGATCGCCCAAATCAAAGGGTTTGGCGACAAGACCAGCCAGAGTATCGTGACCAGCATCGGCGCCATGGAGGGGACCATCCGCCACATGCTCGACCTGGGCTTCAATCTTCGGCGCACGCCCCTTGCGTCGGAGCAGGAGGCCATCGACACGCCCGTTGCCGGCAAAGGCATCGTCTTTACTGGAAAAATGGTTCACGGCACCCGGGACGCGATGCAGGCAGAAGCCCGGGCGCTGGGCGCCGCGGTGCAGACAGCCGTCAGCGGGAAAACCGATTATCTGGTTTGCGGTGAGAACGTCGGTGCCGCGAAGATCGACAAGGCCAATCGGCTGGGTGTGACGGTCCTCACCGAAAACCAGTACATGGCCATGGTCTCAGGGAAGTGAACCCCACAAGGAGAAGACGGCGTCCATGACCCGCCAGCGGCAACCATCTGCCATCATCCTTGCCGCCGGCTACTCCCGTCGTATGCAGCGATTCAAGCCTTTGTTGGCGTTGGGCGGGCGAACGGTGCTGGAACGCGTCGTATGCCTTTACCGCAGCGCCGGCGTGACAGACATCCGGGTGGTGACCGGCTTTCGTTCACAAACCATTCGGTCTGTGCTGACCGCCCTGCCGGTGGTCGTGGTCCACAACCCGGCACATGACGAAGGCATGTTCTCTTCCGTGCTGGCCGGCATCAACACACTTGCTTCAGACGTCCCCTCCTTTTTCGTTCATCCGGTGGATATTCCCCTGGTGCGCCGGCACACCCTGGCGATGCTGATGAATGCTTTCGATCAGCTCCCGTCACCTGTTGCCTATCCGGTGTTTGATGATAAACGGGGTCACCCGCCCCTCATCAAGGGAGTGCTGAAAGAAACCATCTTATCCCATGACGGCGGCGGCGGGCTCAGCGCCCTGCTTCGTCGTTTCGACGCAACGGCCCTGGACGTCCAGGTGGCCGATGAAGGGGTGCTGCTGGACGCGGACACGCCGGATGATTTTAAGTATCTTGAAACCCGGCTGGCGACGTCCGATAGGCTCACCGAAGATGAGTGCCGGGTGCTCATGGAAAAGGTTGGCAAGTTGCCCGGGCCGCTGATCCACCACTGCCGTCGTGTGGCGCGTGTGGCCGCGGCGCTGGCCAGGGCCGTCAATGACAGTGGTGGCGCCCTTGACGTCCGCCTGGTTCAATCGGCCGCCCGGGTTCACGATGTAGCACGGGTCGAGAAAAACCATGCTGCCGCCGGGGCCCGTCTGCTGCATGCAATGGGCTTTCCCGCCATGGCCGCCCTCGTCGCGAGCCACATGGAGATGCGCCTGTCCCAAGATTCCCCCTTGGACGAGGCGCAAATCGTTTACCTGGCAGACAAGCTGGTTGCCGGAACCACGCTGGTGAGCCTGAAGCAGCGGTTCGACGCGAAGCTGAAAAAATATGGCCAGGACCCGAAGGTCTTAGAGAAAATTGACCAACGCCAGCGCGCGGCGCTTGCCATCCAACGCAAAGTGGAACAAACATCAGGTCAGACGATGGGTCAGCTGTTGAACAAGGTCGGGATCACCAACAGGCGCCAACCATGAGAAAGATCCTGAAAACCTGGTTGATGTCAGATCGTGAAAAAAAGATTCTACTGCTTCGCCACGGTGAACCCCTGAGCGAAACCGACGAAAAACGCTTCATTGGTCAGACGGATCTTCCGCTGACCCACATGGGGCGCCGCCAGGCGCGATGCTGGCAGGAATGGCTCTCCGACGTGCCGATCGCGCGTATCATTTCCAGCGATCTGTCCCGCTGCATGGAAACCGCCTGCATCCTTTGCGCCGACCGCCCCATTATCGTCAAACCGCTGAGCGGCTTGAGAGAAATCAACCTGGGTGGCTGGGACGGAATGACATTTAGACGAGTCAGGGAAGGCTGGCCCGATGCCTTTCGACAACGCGGGACGGAGATGGCCCGGTTCCGGCCGCCGGGTGGGGGTGAAAGCTTCCTGGACCTTCAGCAACGCGTGGTCCCGGTCTTTGAGCAGGCGGTCGATCAAGCCGGCGGGAACCTATTGATCGTGGCCCATGCCGGCGTGAACCGGATGATTCTCTGCCACCTATTGGGCATGCCGCCGGAAAACCTCTTTCGCATTGCCCAGGACCACGGGGCCATGAATCTGATTGGCCGGCATGCCCACGGGTATCGGATTCAGGCCATAAACCTTTGTCCGGCCTGATGACCTGATTTCAAGTATCCGCCAACCGTTTGACCTCTCCTGGTTCCTGCCTTACATTGAACCTCACGCCCATTCGCGCAGTGACAACCACAAGTGGTCCGGCAGGTGGCCTGCGGACGGACCATTCACCCCGGTAAATGAGGACCGATGAAATCCTTCAAGCTGATACAGCCCTACCTGATCGCCAACCGAAGCAGCATCCTGTTCGGCCTGCTGTGTCTGATCGTGGTGGATCTGCTCCAGCTTTTCATTCCCCGCGTCATCAAGCGGGTAGTCGACGACCTGACCCTCTTGCAGGTGGATCACAGCGGCCTGTTGAATCATGCCGTGACCATTCTGGCCCTGGGGCTGTGCATCGGCTTTTTCCGGTTCTTCTGGCGCCGCTGCCTGCTGGGAACCGCCCGCAAGACCGAAGAGGCCCTGCGCAACCGGCTTTTCGACCATATCCAGACCCTGTCACCGGCCTATTTCGACCGGATGCGCACCGGCGACCTCATGGCCCACGCCACCAACGACATCCAGCAGGTGCGTATGGCAGCCGGAATGGGGTTGGTGGCCTTGAATGACGCCCTGTTCTTAGGATCGGCAGCCATCGGCTTCATGATCTATATCAACCTGGAGCTGACCCTGTACGTGCTGATTCCCATGCCCCTGATCGTTTTGGGCACCCGTTTCTTCAGCCGGCGGATGCATCGCCGCTACAAGCGAGTGCAGGGGGCCTTCAGCGAACTCACTGAAGCGGTCCGGGAACGTTTTGCCGGTATCCGCGTGATCATGGCCTACAATGCCCAAGCTGCCGAAACCAGAGAGATCACCCGGATCTCCAACGCCTATGTGCGCGAGAATATCGACCTGGTAAAAATCACCGGCGCGTTTTTCCCGCTGATGCTGCTACTCACCAACCTGAGCCTGGCCATCGTCCTGTTTCAGGGCGGACGCCAGACCATTTATGCCAGAATCACCCCGGGTGATTTTGTGGCTTTCATCAGCTATCTGGGTTTGCTCACCTGGCCCATGATGGCCCTGGGCTGGGTAACCAATCTCATCCAGCGCGGCCGGGCATCCCTGGACCGGCTGAACGGAATCTTCAGCACCCGTCCCGATCTGGCCGAAGCGCAGGATGCCATTTCCCTCTCGTCGTTTGAACGGAAGCTGACATTCGAAAATGTCGGCTTTGCTTACGACCCGAGTCGTGGAAACGTTCTCGACCGGATCGATATCGGCATAAAAAAGGGTCAGACATTGGGCGTCGTGGGACCACCGGGTGCCGGAAAAACCTCGATGATGCTTTTATTGATGCGCCTTTACGATGTGAGTTCAGGCAGCATTCGCATCGATGGAACCGACATCCGCCAGTTGAAGATCAGGTCGTTGCGGTCACTCATGTCAATTTCTCCCCAAGAACCCTTTCTGTTCGCGGGCACGGTCCGAGAGAATATCACCTTCGGCGGCAAGGACGTAACGGACGCAGCCCTTCAACGGGCAACGCACCTGGCGGCGCTGAATGACACCATCGACGAATTGCCCCACGGATTCGACACGGTGGTTGGGGAAAAGGGGGTGATTCTATCCGGCGGACAGAAACAGCGTGTGGCCTTGGCCCGGGCCCTGCTCAATGACGCACCCATCATGGTTCTCGACGACCCGGTAAGCCAGGTGGATACACGCACTGCCGCCCGCATCGTGGATACGCTGCGGGCCATGTCAGGAGATAAAACCCTGATCATCATCTCCCACCGGCTCTCTGCAGTGCGCCATGCGGATCAAATCGTGGTGATGGAAAAGGGGAGGATCGTCACCACCGGCAGCCACGCGCAATTAATGGCCGCCGGCGGGTATTATGCCCGGGCCCACGGACTCCAGGAGCTCGAAGATGCGATTTGATTACGGCTACGACGAAGAGCAGCGGCTGGGAAAACCCTATGATTTAAAACTGCTTCGCCGCGTCCTTCCCTATGCGGCCGCCCACCGGGTCAAGCTGGCGCTGTCCGTAGCATTGGTGGTGGCCATTACCCTGCTGGAGTTGTCTGTTCCTTACATCACCAAGGAGATCATCGACCGCCATATTGTTCCACGTGACCGAATTGCAGGCGACACGGGTGTTGCGCAAAGTGCCGATGGACGGTGGCTGTCCGTTGACCTGAAGGACCCCGTCGTTGCCGAGGTGGTTGACCGGGAGAAAGCGCTGTTTCAGATCCGAGGAGATCGTGCAGTCATCCGGCTGACGGACATGAACCACCTCGACCGTTTCAGTTTGAGCCGGTTGCGGCATGCGGACCTCTCCGGCCTGCTGCGCATTGTCGCTCTGTTCCTGGGGGTGGTGGTGACCATTTTCATTTTTACCTTTGCCCAGAACTTGATCATGGAGATTGCCGGCCATCGGATCATGCACGACCTGCGCGTCGGCCTGTACCGTCATATCCAGGATATGCCCCTGCGCTTTTTCACCCGAAATCCCGTAGCCCGGCTGGTGACCCGGGTGACCAGCGACATCCAGAACATGCACGACATGTTTACCTCATTTATCTCCATGGTGTTCAAAGATATGTTTTTGCTGGCAGGCATCGCCATTGTGTTGCTTGTCATGGACTGGCGCTTGGCATTGCTGACCTTCATGGTATTGCCGATAGTGGCGGTAACGGCCTTCGGATTCTCCCGGAAAGTACGAGACGTCTTTCGGGAGCTGCGCATCAAGGTGGCCCAGATCAACACCCGTTTTTCCGAAACCATCGCCGGCATCAAAGTGATCCAGACGTTTCGCCGGGAGCGGGAGAACTTCGATACCTTTGCCCAGCTGAATCACGACAACTATTTGGCCGGCATGCGCCAGATCAATATCTTTGCCGTGTTCATGCCCATCATCGAAATCCTGGGCGTCACCGCCATCGCCATCGTCGTCTATTTCGGAGGTGCCCATGTGCTGGATCAGCGCGTGAGCATTGGCGTACTGGCTGCCTTTTTCGCCTATATGAAAATGTTTTTCCGTCCCATCCGGGACCTGGCGGAAAAGTACAATCTCCTGCAAAATGCCATGGCTTCCGCCGAACGGATTTTTCTACTCATGGACACCCGGACCGACAGCGTGTCTGAGCAGCGCACCTTTGATACCCCGGGGGCGCTGGAGCAAATCCGTTTCGCGTCCGTATCCCTGGCCTACAACGCCGGCGAACCCGTCCTTAAAGACATCGATCTGACGATCGAAGCCGGAGAAACCATTGCCATTGTCGGTGCCACCGGTTCAGGCAAAACGTCGTTGGTGAATCTGCTGGTACGCTTCTACGAGCCCACAGCCGGATCGGTAAGCTTCAACGGTATCGACAGCAGACAGATACGGCCGGCAGTGCTGAGAAAGCGGATTGCGATGGTCATGCAGGACCCGTTCCTTTTCACCGGCACATTGAAAGCGAATATTTTCTTTGCTGCCAACGGCCTTTCCCATCAACAGCAGGAAAATATCCTTGATGCCTCCCGATGCCGGGACCTGGTCGCCCGCTTTCCGGACGGTCTGGATACCCGCATCTCGGAAGGAGGCGCCTCCCTGTCCAGTGGCGAACGCCAGTTGATCTCGGTAGCCCGTGCCTTTTCAGCGGATCCGGAGATGATCATTCTGGATGAGGCGACCTCCTATGTGGACTCCCAGACGGAAGTCCACTTACAGGATGCCATCGCCAACCTGATGCGTGGTCGCACCTGCGTGGTTGTGGCCCACCGTCTCACCACCGCCCGAACGGCTGACCGGATTGTGGTGCTGAACAACGGGGTGATGGTGGAAACCGGAAATCATGACTCGCTGATGGCCGGACAGGGGTTCTATTACCGGCTCTATCATCTTCAGGGCAACGACCAATAGGGTCGGCCGACGGTTCTTGAGGCCGGGTTGAATATTGCGTATTAGTTCAATTATTCAGTACGTTATAATTCTATTCGATACGGTTTTCATCAACTATATAAGTCTTGCCAAAATCGGTTAGGCGTGTTAGATTAAGCGCGTTTTTCTGGTTCCCTGGGAAAATTTCGATCATTCTAATCTTACATCAATTCGATTGCGTTCTTCATGTGACCTAACGGTGCAGCGGCACCTGGTGATGGGCCATCAGGGCCCCCCATTGTTAATCATTAACTTAAGGAGGATTGGATAGATGGCTTACGATGCGGTTAATATGGCGGACTGGCAGATTTCAGAAGCAGCGGAAGAAAATATGCCGACACCGGAACAATGGCAGGAGAAGCTGGGGCTCCGTAAAGAGGAAATGCTTCCCATGGGGCGTCTGGCCAAAATTGATTTCCTGAAAGTAATCGACCGACTGAAAGACAAACCCGACGGCAAGTACATCGAAGTCACCGCCATCACCCCGACCCCGCTGGGTGAAGGCAAAAGCACCACCTCCTGCGGTCTGATGGAAGGCTTGGGCCTGCGCGGCGTCAATGTGGGCGGTGCCCTGCGTCAGCCCTCCGGCGGCCCCACCATGAACGTCAAGGGAACCGCCGCCGGCGGCGGCAACTCCCTGCTGATTCCCATGACCGAGTTCTCTCTAGGGCTGACCGGCGACATCAACGACATCATGAACGCCCACAACCTGGCCATGGTGGCCATGACCGCCCGCATGCAGCACGAGCGCAACTATAACGACGAGCAGCTGGCCCGCCTGACCGGGATGCGGCGGCTGGATATCGATCCCACCCGCGTGGAAATGGGCTGGATCATCGACTTCTGCGCCCAGGCGATGAGGAACATCATCATCGGTTTAGGCGGCCGCATGGACGGCTTCACCATGCAGAGCAAGTTCGGCATTGCCGTGGGCTCCGAGTGCATGGCGATCCTGGCGGTTATCCGCGACCTGGCCGACCTGAAAGAACGCCTCAACAACATCACCGTGGCCTTCGACAAGAGTGGCAAGCCGGTCACCACCGGCGACCTGGAAGTGGGCAACGCCATGACCGCTTTCATGCGCAACACCATCAACCCGACCCTCATGTGCACTGCCGAGTACAACCCCTGCATGGTGCACGCCGGCCCCTTTGCCAATATCGCCGTGGGTCAGTCCTCCATCATCGCCGACCGCGTGGGTCTGAAATTGTTTGACTACCACGTCACCGAATCCGGGTTCGCGGCCGACATCGGCTTTGAGAAATTCTGGAATGTCAAGTCCCGCTTCAGCGGACTGAAACCCAACGTATCGGTGCTCACCTCCACCATCCGTGCCCTGAAAATGCACGGCGGCGGCCCCAAGGTGGTTCCGGGCATCGCCATGGACGAAGTCTACACCAAGGAAAACCTCGAACTGGTGGAAAAGGGCTGCGAGAACATGGTCCACATGATCGGCGTCATCCGCAAAGCCGGCATCAACCCGGTGGTCTGCATCAACCGCTTTTACACCGACACCGACGCCGAGTGCGCCATCGTCCGCAAGGCGGCCGAAGCGGCCGGTGCCCGCTGCGCCGAGTCCAAGCACTGGGAAAAGGGCGGCGAGGGCGCCTTGGAGTTCGCCGACGCCGTTATCGACGCCTGTAATGAGGAGAACGACTTTAAATTCCTCTATCCGCTGGAGATGAAGCTGCGCGACCGTGTCGCCACCATCGCCAAGGAGGTCTACGGCGCCGACGGCGTGTCCTGGACTCCCGAAGCCGAGGCCAAGGCCAAGATGCTGGAAAACGATCCCAAGTACGACGACTTCGCCACCATGATGGTCAAATCCCACCTGAGCCTGTCCCACGACCCGACGGTCAAGGGCGTGCCCAAGGGCTGGACCCTGCCGATCCGCGACGTGCTGATTTACTCCGGTGCCAAGTTCCTCTGCCCCTGCGCAGGGGCCATCAGCCTGATGCCCGGAACGGGCTCCAACCCGGCCTTCCGCCGCATCGACGTAAACACCGAAACAGGCAAGGTAAGCGGCCTGTTCTGATTCTACCCATCGCGTTACCGTAGTCTTTGGCCCGGGCGTTTCGCCCGGGCCTTTTTTGTTGGAAATCATTGACAATAATTGATAATCACCATTAAAATGGTGACAATTTTAAACCACCATCTGCACGGGGAACCGATGGAAAAAATTACGGACGACACCATTCGAAAGTCAATCGAGTCCACCCTCATCGAAACCTTCGATGCCATGCTGTCCATGGCGGTGGAGGCCGTTGATGACAGCAAAGCCACCGGCATTCACGAGGACCTGATGGTGGGAACGATTCATTTCGGCGGCGAAGTGGTGGGCGTGATGCGTTTCAATCTCTCCGAGGCGTTCGCCCGGACGGTGACTTCCACCATGCTGGCCATCGAGGCCGATGAAATCAAGAGTAACGAGGAGATCAACGATGTAATCGGCGAACTGGCCAGCATCGTGGCCGGAAATCTTAAAACGGAATTTCTCGATGCCGGACTCACCTGCGCCATATCGACGCCATCCATCACATCGGGAAGTGATTTCAAGATCGATCCGGCAGAATCGCCCCACCGTAAAATTCACCTTCCGGCAAGAAGATGAATATGTACAGATAGAATTTTGCGCCAAGGAGGAAGTCGGCACCAAAGCAGATATTATGAGCGAGTTGTCCAGCGAGGTCGTCCTGGAGCGCATCGCCGGTGTGGACATCGAGACGGCCATCGTCAACTCAGTCATCGACGTCTTCCACACCATGCTGGATATGGAGGTGGAAGCCATTCAGCAGGTCCCCGAATCCTTTGCCGAAGAGATGCGCACCGTCGGATCGGTGACCTTCGCCGGTGAAGTGGACGGTATGTTCAATATCCAGGTCAATGACGATTTCGGCAAGGAGATGACAGCGGCCATGCTGGGCAGGGAAGTCGATACAGTCGAAAGCGAGGAAGAGGTCTACGATGCCATCCGTGAAGTGAGCAACATCATCGGCGGCAACCTCAAATCCAATTTTGTGGATGCAGGGCTTTCCTGCGTACTATCCACCCCCTCCATCACCAACGGGCGGGACTTCAAAGTGAGTTCCACCCGCGTGATCAAGCCCGCCCGATTTCTCTTTTCCCATAAGGAGCGCGTCATCATCGTTGAAGCCGGCGTCAAGCGGGAAAGGTCGGCTGCCGTTGAGAAAGCGGATGAGACCGAAGAAAAAAGCGTACCGGCGAAGACGTCCAACCGGTGGGTCCGGCCAGCACTGACAGCGAAGTCGATCAGTTCAAAAACCTCGGTCTCGTGATGGACATTCCCCTGCAGGTCACCGTGGAATTAGGACGCTCGCGAAAGCGGATCAATGATGTTCTTAAAATGGGGCCGGGTGCGGTGGTCGAACTGGAGCAGATGGAAGGAGAACCGGTTGACATTCTGATCAACCAGACGCTGATCGCCAAGGGTTTTGTGGTGGTCGAAAAAGAGAAGTACGGCATTCGCATCAGCGAAATCGTCAGTCGCAAGGAACGGATGAAAAGTATGCGCTAATACGAACCAGTACGAAACCAATACATCCGGTTGTTGGACATCGCCTCCTGAAATGGCACACGCAAGGCGACAGTTTCCTTGACAGATCATCTTAAACGTGTTTTTGACAGTGCCGTATAAACAGGCTGTTTTGCGCCGCACCGGTAACTCAATGCCCCTGTCAATTGCCCCAAAACTCAGATTCCGGCATGATGCCATGTCGTGCATGATGCCACCGCAACAGAAAAGGAGAGATGAATGAAAATCCTGGTCGGTTATGACGGGTCCAATTCGGCCAAGGATGCCTTGGCTCTGGCAAAACACACGCCGCTGCATTCGATGCAACCGTGGTCATCGTATCCTCGCTGACCGGCGGAAGCGTCACTCACGCCGTGGAAGTTGAACATGCCACCGAAAATCTGGAATTGGCCAAAAAGATGTTTGACGAGGATGGTCTCCCGTGTGAAACCAAACTCCTCGTACGCGGTATGACCCCGGGAGAGGATATTGTCGACTACGCCAAGGAAAAGGCGATTGATGAAATCATCATCGGCATCAAACGCCGCTCCAAGGTAGGCAAACTGCTCTTCGGATCCAACGCAATATATCATCATAAAGGCCCCCTGCCCCGTCGTCACCGTTAAATAACAGAGATCGGGGCGGAGTCCCTTTCCGCCCCGATCCAATGGTTAACACGCAATACTATTCAAAAGGACACCTCGTGATTATCGCCGGTCTCACCGGAGGTATTGCCAGCGGCAAATCGACGATTGCCAGATTTCTTTCCGATGCCGGCGCCCAGGTCGTCGACGCCGACAAAATCGCCAGGGAGGTCGTCAGACCGGGCACACCTGGTTATGATGCAATTCTGGCCCTTTTTGGCTCGGACGATTCTTCTGCCCGAGGGGAACATCGATCGCAAGCGGTTGGGTGAAATTATCTTCAATGACCCGGATAAAAAGGCAGGCCTGGATGCCATCGTTCACCCACTGGTCTTTGAACGGTCAGCGGAAATGATTGCCCAAATCGCCGCCAAGACGCCCGACGCAGTGGTGATCATGGACGTCCCGCTGCTTATAGAGGCGGACATGGGAAGAGACCTTGAAGAAGTGATCGTCGTTTATGTGCCCGAAACCCTTCAGTTGAAACGACGCATGAATCGGGATGGGATCGATGAACAATCCGCCATGGCCCGAATCCGGTCCCAGTATGCCGATCGAGGAGAAACGCAAGCGAGCCACGGTTGTCATCGACAACAGCGGCACCATCCTAGAAGCGGAGACGGGCGCTGGCGGTTTTTAACCGCCTGAAGCAACGGTCCAAAACCGCTGCGGAATGAAAACGCATAGCCGTTGCACCCCTATCTCGAATCGATCGGTTCGGTGGTTCGCGCCGCGCCCGTTAAGGTCCCGATTACCCGTCCGTTTTCGTTCATATTTCTGTGCTGCCTTATATTAAACAGCGCTTGAAAACCTGATTCAGATTGACACCTGAACACGACCCCGCCTGAGGCGAGACGACGCGTTTGAAACCGCCCGATGGTCGTTCCACCTTGCCATATTGATAGAATCGTCGTTTCGGCAAATTGGAAGCCATGCCCAAGGCATGGTTAATAAATTGGTCATATCGGCACGCACGCGGGTTAACCCGGAGGCAGTTTGGCATACATGCGACAAGTATTGAAACGCCGGAAACGGCTTTGTGAGCAGCACCTGCACACATTGAGTGAAATTTGCCGTGCCGTTGGGGAAAAAGACCGGTATACCCAGGCCCATGGCTACCGGGTCTCCCTTTATGCCATGTGCCTTGCCCGGCGATTGGGATGTTCCACTGAAGAAATCCGGAACGTAGGTATCGGCGGTTTGTTTCATGACGTCGGCAAACTGGCTCTGAGCGATCGTGTTTTCACCAATCGTGAGACCTACTTGCCCAGTGATCTTCAGCAGGAGGTGCGCTGTCACCCACTGATTGGTGCCGCCCTGATCAAGGAGATCCACTTTCTGAAACCGGCTGTGGATTTCGTGCTGTTTCACCACGAGCAGGAGGACGGAAACGGCTATCCCTTCGGCCTCAGCGCCGGGGAAATTCCTCCAGGCGCCAAAATTGTCAGTATTGCGGACTGCTTTGATGCGGTTACCACGGACCGTCCTATCAGAAGGGCAGTCGGCAGCTACGGCCTATGAAATCCTTCGTGAAGGCTGCCGCCGTTTTTTCTGTGAAGAGTACGTAGAGCATCTTCCATCGAAGAGATCGAATGAATTATTTCAGACACCTGCCTCGATCCGCGGCTTGCTGATCGACTGGTCCTATCGGCCGCCGGATGCAGCGCCAGGTAATTCAAGACCCAAACCATCACGATGTTTAAGCCAATCGTTAACGGGCCGGATTCGGCCTGTTTTTGGCCAACCGAACAAAGACGAACTGCATATGGATCGACATTTCTTAGAAGAACTCAAAATACGACGAACGTTTGGCATCATCAGCCATCCGGATGCCGGTATATGCGATCACCGAAAACTGCTCATGTTCGGTGGTGCGATCCAGATGGCCGGTGCCGTAAAGGCCAAACGGGCTGGACGCTACGTCACGCAGTCGTTGGACATCAAAGAAGCGGCATTTCGGTGACCACCTCGGTCATGAAATTCAACTACCGCGACTTCGAGATCAACCTCCTGGACACCCCGGGCCACCAGGACTTCTCCGAGGACACCTACCGCGTGCTGACCGCCGTGGACAGCGCCCTGATGGTGATCGACAGCGGCAAGGGGGTCGACCCCCAGACCGAAAAGCTGATGGAGGTCTGCCGCATGCGCAACACCCCGATCATGACCTTCATCAACAAGCTCGACCGCGACCTGGTCGCCCCCCCTGGACCTCCTTTCGGACATCGAAGACAAGCTCCAGATCGAGTGCACACCGCTTTCCTGGCCCATCGGCATGGGCAAGCGATTTCGGGGGGTCTACAACCGTTACACCGTCAGCTTCACCTCTTCAGCCCCGGTGGCGCGCCCCACCGACGGCATCCTGATCACCGATCTGACCGACCCCCGCCTGCACGAGATGCTGGGCAGTCAGGCCAAGGAATTGCGCGAGGACGTGGCGTTGCTGGAGGGCGCCGCCAACCCCCTGGAGCTGGCCCACTACCGCCAGGGCAGCCAGACGCCGGTCTTCTTCGGCAGCGCCATCAACAATTTCGGTGTCCGTGAACTGCTGGAGGCCTTTGTGGAGATGGCCCCGTCCCCCAGGGCCCGGCCACCACCACCCTACCTGTCCATCCCGAAGAGGATGCTTTTTCGGGGTTTGCATTTAAATTCAGGCCAACATGGACCCCGCCCACCGCGACCGGATCGCCTTTGTCCGCATCTGCTCCGGCAAGTTCACGCGCGGCATGAAGGTGATGCACCACCGTCTCGACAAGGAGGTCACCTTGGCCAACGCCACCATCTTCATGGCGCAGGACCGCGCCCATGTGGAGGAAGCCTATCCCGGGGATATCATCGGCATCCACAATCACGGGACCATCAGATCGGAGACACCTTCTCCGAAAAAGAGCCGCTGCAGTTTCACCGGCATCCCCAACTTCGCGCCGGAACATTTCCGCCGGTGCGGCTCAAAAACCCCCTCAAGCTCAAACAGCTCCAGAAAGGCCTGATCCAGCTGGCCGAGGAGGGGGCGGTGCAGTTTTTCCGCCCGGTCGCGGGCAGCGCCTTCATTCTCGGTGCGGTCGGGGTGTTGCAGTTCGACGTGACCATGGCGCGCCTGAAAAACGAGTATGGCGTCGATGCCGTCTACGAACCGGTGACATTTGCCGCCGCCCGGTGGGTAACCAACAAGGAGCAAAACTGGCGGCTTTTGAAAAGGAGAAGGTTGCGAGCCTGGCCCATGACTCCCAGGGTAAACTGACTTACCTGGCCGCCAGCTTGTGGCGCCTCGACAATGCCATGGAAGAGTGGCCGACGATCCGTTTCATAAAACCCGCGAACTGGCCGCCTGACATAAAGGCCAGGCTGGATGGGCAGGAAATCTCACGGTCTCGACAAAGAATGGCTGCCCACGGCTAACGAATCCGGCCGGCACCGCCGGGGAATGGTGTCGGATCCATCAATGGCGAGCAAGTATGACCTGAGGCTGAGCGCGTGCTCTTCTTGATGCCCAGTTTCCGGCGAATGGTATAGCGGACCGCCTCGATGGTTCGGGTGGACAGCCCCAGGATCTGCGCGACATCTTTAGTGGTCTTTCCCTGTTTGACCAGGTTGGCCACCTGGATTTCAGAGGGTGTGAAATTCAGGTAGTACCTGGACATGCGCCGGGACAGGGGGGAGATGATTTCGTTGAGATTGGACTCCACCAGGTTCAGATAAAGTCCCCGCTGGCGCTCATCCATCCGACTGGCCTTGAGCTTTTCCAGGTATGGCAGAATCAGGCTCTTGGCGTTGATCAGCATCTTCCTCTTCCACTTCCATGCGATCCGCTTCACGCTTTTGCAGGAGCACCTCCAAAGCCGTATTGACTTCGGACAGGCTTTCGGTTCTCTCCTTCAGCTCCTTTTCCCTGGCTTTGAGTGCTGCAGTTGCGTCCATCTCCGTGGTGATGTCCAGAATGATACCGTTGAAAAACAAATTGTTGTCGGTGTCGTCGGGTACCGCGACGGAAATGATGTGCAGCCATCGCCACCCGCTGCCCAGTGGTCGTGAATCCGAACCGTTTCATCCAGCCTGTGGTGTCGAGCATCTTCAGTCCGGCGGCCAGCAGGCGTTCCCGGTCGTCCGGGCGGAGCATCTTGAGCCAGGATTCGAAATCGGTGACCTGGCTCAGGTCGACGATTTCCGTAATGGACGGGCTGATAAAAATACGCCAGGGCTGGTATGGGCTTTCGGCCGGTGGCGCAGGCGGAACAGGACGAAGTTGGAGGCGCTTTCCATGAAGGAACGCAGGTGGCGCTCGCTTTCCGAAGCGCCGCTTCCGCTGTCACCTGTGCGTCGATATCCCGCAGCACCGTCACCGAAACTCGCGTCCGCCGATTTGGATCATCTTCCCCTGGATCATCAACATGAAACCGGATGCCGCCCTTTTTTACGGCCACGGCATGGATGGCTTATCGTAACCGGGAGAGCATGTTTTCCCTGACCCGTGACTGATATTCCGGTGCGATGATGTCGGTACCGAATACTCATCATCGTTTCGCGGGGGGTATCGAACATGATGGATGCGGTGCGATTGGCGTCAATGCAGACCCCTTTGCTGGAAATGAACACCGCTTCAAAGGTGGCATCATACAGCGCACGGTATCGCTGCTCTCTTCCAATTCGCTTTCCGTGCGGATCAGATTGCTGATGTCCTGGATCTGGACAATGAAGTAGCGGGCAGCGCCCGCTTGATCAGCGATCAAGGCGAGATTGAACACGGACTGCTTTTCCACTCTGGTGTCGGCATTCGAGAGTGAGCTGGGTGCGGCCGCTTGGCGCCACATATCCCCGGCAGAATTCCGACAGCCGGCGCCACTGGTCCGGTGCCAGGATGTTTTCCAGGCGTCGGTCCAACAGGTTCTCTTCCGGATAGCCGAAGCATGGTGCACAAGGCTGAATTGACCTTGATGAAACGGCCGTCGTGGAGCGTGATGGCCATTCCTGTGCCCGCCTGGTTAAAAAGGGCACGAATCAGTGCCTCCTTCTCCTGCAACGGGTCGTCCGGAAAAGGTGTCGGTGGGTCATGCCGGGAGATCTTTTGATTTTCCCCGTTTCCGCAGGTTGGTTTAGAAATGGTCGTCGTGGGTGAACACGGTGGATTCGCAGCGTTAGGCGCGAACCCCACCTTTGCTGGGTACCCCAACGGTACTAGGCTGACCCGTTCATATCCGTCTGGAACGTTGATCAACCGACATTGAATTGTCCCGACTCGATATAGGGCA
>CAVQUU010000035.1:0-19924 GCA_963716825.1 uncultured delta proteobacterium | reverse complement strand
CATCAACGTGCGCCCGTGAAAGGCATTTTCAAAGCAGACGATCCCCGGTCGTTGGCTGGTGTAGCGGGCCACCTTGACCGCGTTTTCCACCGCTTCGGCGCCGCTGTTGGCAAACATGGTCATTTTGGCGAAATCCCCGGGTGCCAACTCATTGAGCCGTGCGGCCAGATCCACGTAGGCCTCGTACATGGCCACATGAAAGCAGGTGTGGATGCACTTTCCCGCCTGATCCCGGATGGCCGCCACCACCTTGGGATGGCAGTGTCCCACGTTGTTCACACCGATGCCGCCGGCAAAATCGATCAGTTCCCGGCCGTCGACATCCACCATGACCGCCCCGTGGGCGTCTTTGATAAATGCGCTGGTGGTATTAAAGGGCCCCTGGGGTACGTGCTGGTTACGTTTTTCGAGCAATTCATGGTTGCGGGCTGACATATGGGAGACGCCTTTGTTGAATGATTGATTAGGGGCACAAAAGGCGTTGTTCATAAGGACCAAATACCATTTTGTTCTTGTCTGCGTGCAACATTTTGCTTGCCATCATCATTTTAATTGAATATGCAGTTAATAATCGTAGGCAATACTCCATTGGCATGATAAGCCGCAAACGCGTCGGAAATGTTTGAACCATAAAAATAGCACGGCCAATGCAAAATATATACTTTCAGATAATGATTTTTGCAAGGCAGAACTAAGCCGTCGTAACCGTCGACGATTGAAAATCGCCAACCCATAGCATATCTGAAAGTCCACAGAGAACTGAACCGGACATGCGGAAAAATAAGAGCGCGGCGCTCAGAAAACCGGACATCCTCGAGAGCTATTATCAGGTGCTCATCCAGGAGGGCCTCGAAGGCACCTCGATCAGCAAAATCGCCAACCGGATAGGCATTCATCCGAGCCTGATTATCCATTACTTCAAGAACAAAGAAAATATGAAGCTTGATCTCGTTGATCTGCTGATAGAAAAATATCAGTCTCCGGCAATGATCAACTTCGACCATATTGAAAATGACGAAGAACACTTCAATGCGATCATCGACGTGCTTTTCTCGTTCAAATGGAATCGAACCGTGGATCCGGGAGTGCATTTCGCTTTTTACTACCTGAGCTTGAGAAACGAACAGATATTGGCGCGCTTCAGGGTCATGTTCAAATGGCTGCGGGACTACCTGTGTGAAAAGCTGATCTATTTCAACGATAAAGGTATCATCAGGGTCACGGATGCGAACAAGGCTGCCGATTACATGGTCACCCTGATGGAAGGACTGGAATTTCACTCCCAGTTTTTAGCCAACGGGAAGCATTTCGATGATTTTGCGCAATCCGCCCGGAAAGTCCTGGTCAGTGCATTGAAAAACGGCGAATTCTGAAAGCATGGAACAGGATCGGGTTGGCGCGCATTGTTCTTCCGTTGGAATGCTTTTGGATATACGGACCCTGAGTACCCCCTGTCTAACCCAGACCGACTATCTTTTTGGGAGGAAGCATGCGAATCGTATATGTAGAAGATAAAATTAAACGAACGTTCAATTAATAGTTTTCGAACAACCGGTTACCATTGACCGACCGCTGCCTGTTTCCGCGGTCGACCCATTCCATCGAAGGAGCATCGAATGCGAGATTACGACGAGCATTTCAAAAGCGACTACCAGGGAAGAGACATTCAGTCGGCCTATGCCGAGGCGCGCAAAATGGTGGATACCATCCTGACCCCTCTGGACCAGACGCCCCTCGAGGTTCGGCAGGAGATTGCCAAAAAAACGGTGCGCAATTTCCGGGATCACATCAACAAAGGATTTTTAGAATACCGCAAGTCGGTTACCGAATCCGGCAATTTTGCCTATACGGAGTGGACCGGTCAGGGATCGGTGCTGGTGGATGCCCTGGGGCGAGAGTTTCTGGACATCCTGGGCGGGTTCGGCCTTTACTCTTACGGCATGCGGCACCCCAAGATCGTTGCCGCGGTCAAGGCCCAGCTGGACCGCTCCCCCCAGTACAGCCAGGAGCTGCTGGACCCGCTCAGGGCCGAGCTGGGCCATGTGCTGGCGCTGCTGACACCGGGAAAGATTCAATACGGTTTTTTCGCCAACTCCGGCACCGAGGCGGTGGAAGGGGCCATGAAACTGGCCAAGCTGTATACCGGCAAAAAGGGTTTCATCGCCATGCTCAAGGGATTTCACGGCAAAACCCTGGGCAGCTTGTCGCTCATCGGCAAAAAAGTCTTCCGCAAACCCCTGCTGCCGCTGCTGGACGGAGTACAGCATGTGCCCTTCGGGGATGCCGATGCCGTGGAGCGAATGCTGGCGGCGGCCAAGGCCGTCGGCCAGGACATTGCCGCCGTGGTGATCGAACCGGTCCAGGGCGAGGCCGGCGCCATCGTGCCGCCGGACGATTTCCTGCCCCGTGTGCGCCAGGTGTGCAACCATTACGGCGTGCTGCTGATCGCCGACGAGGTTCAGACCGGTTTCGGTCGCACCGGAGAGATTTTCGGCGTCGATCACTGGGATGTGACCCCGGACATCATGTGCTTCGGCAAAGCCCTGGGGGGCGGCGTCGTGCCCATGAGCGCCTTTTTCTCCACGCCTGAAATCTGGTCCTGCATGGAACCCAACCCCTTCATGCACACCACCACCACCGGCGGCAACCCGCTGGCCTGTGCATCGGCCCTGGCGGCCATCACCGTGCTGATCGAGGAAGATCTGGCCGCACAGGCCAAGACCAAAGGGGAATACGTCCTCAAACAGCTTGGCGTACTCAAAGCGCGCTACCCCGGCGTGCTGGCCAAGGCGCGAGGATTGGGGCTTTTGCTGGGCATGGAGTTTCCGACGGACGGCATCGGCTACAAGGTGGCCTCCGGGCTCTTCTCCCGCGGGGTCTTGACCGCAGGGACGCTCACCAACGCCAAAAACATCCGTTTCGAACCGGCCCTGACCATCCCCCAGGAGACATTGGACGAAGTCCTCACCCGCCTGGAGGATGTGTTCAAATCCATCGATCTGCCCCAGCGCAAAAAGGTCAGCAACCTGTATGCCGGCCGCATGCTGCACGTAGACCTGTCAGCCGGCAAGGTAACCGCCGAACCGTTGAACGACGAATGGGCCAGGAAGTATATCGGCGGCTGGGGGCTGGGCGCCAAATACTACACCGAATCCGTCGACCCCACGGTCGCCCCCCTGTCACCCGACAACACCGTGGTCGTCATGACCGGCCCCATGGCCGGGACATTGGCCCCTACCGGGTCCCGGACCTGCGTGGTTTCCAAATCGCCCCACACCGGTACGATCTTCGAATCCAACATCGGCGGTGCATTCGGGCCCGAACTGAAATTTGCCGGGTTTGACGGCATCGTCATCAGCGGCAAAGCCGACCGGCCGGTGTGGCTGAGAATTGAAGACGACGAGGTCTCCCTCGAGGAGGCGAAATCACTGTGGGGCAAGGGCATCTTCGAAACCGAGCGGACATTGGAAGAGGAGATGGGATCCGAGCATGAAGAGCCTGTCCATCGGGCCGGCCGGCGAGAACGGGATCCCCTTCGCCTGCGTCGGTTCGGAGTCCTATCGGCAGATGGGCCGGGGCGGCGTCGGCACCCTCTTCGGCGCCAAAAACCTCAAGGCCATCGCCGTCAGGGGAACCGGGGGCATTCAGGTGGCCGAAATCGGCGAGTTCTGGGGCAAGGTCTCCGAGCATCTGGAGGGCAACCTGATGACCATCGACAACCAGTGGGCCAAAGACCAGGGCACGCCCATGCTGGTGGATGTGACCAACGAAATGGGCATCCACCCCACCCGCAACTTCACCCAGGGCGTCAACCCTCATCGCCGGCGGCTGGATGCCGACGCCGTGGCGGATATCCGAATCGGCGACCGGGCCTGCGCCACCTGTCCGCTGGGATGCGGCAACTTCACCTCGGTCAACGGCGTCCAGGTCGAAGGGCCCGAATACGAAACCCTGTGCCTGGGTGGATCCAACTGTGATATCAACGATATGGAACAGGTCGTGCGATTCAACCGCACGTGTGATGACCTGGGGTTGGACACCATGTCCACCGGCAACGTGATCGGTCTGGCCATGGCCCTGACCGAATCCGGTGCCGCCGATCTGGGATTGACCTTCGGCGATGCCGCAGCCTACCTGCAGGTTCTGGATGAGATGGCCAACCAATCCACCCGGCGAGGCCGTGATCTCTCAATGGGCGCCGCCCGGTTGGCCGACAAATATGGCCAACCCGACCAGGCGGCCCATTCCAAGGGAATGGAAATGCCAGCCTATGACCCGCGCGGCAATTACGGCATGGGCCTGGCCTATGCCACCAGCGAACGGGGCGCCTGCCACTTGCGGGCGTTTCCCCTGTTTGCCGACGACCCCTTCAAGCTGAAAGATTTAGCCAAGGATGTCGTGGCGATGCAGAACGTCAACGGGGCCAAATGGTCCATGTGTTTCTGCGACTTCTGGGGATCGGTGGATACGACGATCATGGCCGAGCTGCTGACCACCGGCCTGGGGCGCCAGGTGTCGGCCACAGACCTGGCCAGAGTCGGCGAACGGGTCTGGAACCTGGTGCGCATGTTCAACCTGGCGGCAGGATTTACCGCAGCCGATGACACCCTTTCCGACAAACTGACCAAACGGGCCCTTGAAAACGGACCCCACGAGGGGCGGACCCTCAGCCCCGAAATCCTGGAAGAGCTCAAGGGTTTCTATTATCGCCGGCGGGGGTGGGATAAAGCCGGACGGCCCAAAGCGGCAAAACTGCGCGAACTGGGGTTGGCCGATCTGATGGAACAGGTTTGAACTGAACATTGCAATCAACCCGGGCCGTCCTGAAGAAAGCGGCGGATCACCGGCATAATGGAGGAACCAATGGAAAAACACCTGATGGCCATTCCCAACCGATGTACCGGATGCAACCGATGCGTGTATGCCTGCTCAGCGGTCAAGGAGGGAATGTTCATGCCGTCCAAGGCGCGGATTCACGTCAGCAATATGGCCCACGAGGGCTACTCGGTGCCCAGTGTCTGTTTTCAATGCCCCAAGGCGTCATGCATGGAGGCCTGCCCAACCGGTGCCATATTCAGGAGCGAGCGCGGGGTGGTGGTGGTGGATGCCAAGAAGTGCGACGGGTGCGGCGACTGCGTTTCCGCCTGCCCATACGGCATGATCGAACAGTACGCGTCCGGCATCGCCTACAAATGCGACCTGTGCGGCGGCGCACCGGCCTGCGTGGCCGAGTGCCACTATGGCGCACTGGTATTCAAGGAAACCGACAAGATATCCCTCGGCTGCCGCAAGGCCCAGATGAAACAACGCAGTAAAACGGGTGAACCGGAAGAAAAGCGACGGGCCCTGGCCGTTGAAGTGCTCAAAGGGGCCGAACGGGTGCCCCGCACTGCCGGGTACATGGGCTGAAAAACGATCGTTCAAAAAAGGGGAGACGGATACCCCCGTCAATGATACGGTATCGGTGACCGAGCGTCGTTAGAATCTCATTCCGAAGTTTGTGTTTTTTAGTCAGAAATCCAAAACAAATTGCACATAAATCACAATAACCGAAAACCAAATGACAATTAACTGTTGGTTTGTATCTTTTTTGAGATTTGGATATTTCAATTTGGGATTTAATTGAAGTTTGGAAATTGTAGTTTGGAATTTATTTAAGATTTGATTTTTGCAATTTCTCATTTTCGGTCTATCCGGGTTAGGTGGGCTTACCATAATGTCAAGAACACTAACTAGCACACCATTGGATGACGGCTACCGCTTGCCCGCCGAGTTTGAGCCTCACCGGGGGTGTTGGATGCTGTGGCCCGAGCGGGGGGACACCTGGCGGATGGGTGCCAAACCCGCCCAGGCCGCCTTCGCCAAGGTGGCCGAGGCCATCTTTGCCTTCGAACCGGTCACGGTCGGCGCCAGCCGGCGCCAGTGGGAAAACGCCCGGGCCTTGCTGCCCGACGCGGTCCGCGTGGTGGAGATCTCGTCCGACGATGCCTGGATGCGCGACGTGGGCCCCACCTTCGTGATCAACGACCACGGGGCCCTTCGTGGAATCGACTGGCAGTTCAATGCCTGGGGAGGCCTGGTCGGCGGCATTTACTTCCCCTGGTCTCAGGACAGCCTGGTGGCTGCAAAGGTTCTCGAGATCGAACGGGCCGGCCGCTACCGCGCGCCCCTGGTCATGGAAGGCGGCTCATTTCACGTGGACGGCCAGGGAACGCTGATCACCACGCGGGAATGCCTGCTGAACCGCAATCGCAATCCCCATCTGACCCGGGAACAGATCGAGGCCTTGTCTGAAGACCTACCTGAATGTGCACAAGGTGGTCTGGCTCGACAAAGGGGTGTACATGGACGAGACCGACGGCCATGTCGACAACCTGTGCTGTTTCGTCAAACCGGGAGAAGTGCTGCTCACCTGGACCGATGATCCCGACGATCCCCAGTACGAGATATCCAGGCAGGCCTTGGCGATGCTTTCCGCCGAAACGGACGCACGCGGACGACCGCTGATTGTCCACAAAATCCATCAGCCCGACCCGATGGTCATCTCCGAAACGGAATGCGAGGGACTGGATGCCAGCGAGACGGCCAAACCCCGCAAGGCCGGCGACCGGCTGGCCGCCTCTTATGTCAATTTCTATATCGCCAACGGCGGTATTGTCATGCCGCTTTTCGACGACCCCCATGACCGGACGGCCATGGACCTGCTGACCCGGCTATTTACGGATCGCAAGGTCGTTGGCGTCAGAAGCCGGGAGATCCTTCTGGGGGGCGGAAACATCCACTGCATCACCCAGCAAGTCCCGCGTCGTGCAGCTCATCCCTGAACGCACCCTAATGGATCAACCAACCGTAAAGCCGGATGTTAAATTGGATGCAACTTGATTAATGCGTAAAGAGCCATATTTCAGGCGGCTTCGTAAAAAAGCCGAGATCAAGGCTTGCGGGCCGCGATAGCGAGCTTGAACGAGCGAACGGCAAATCGATATTAATCCATACGGCGAACATTCACGTTCTATCCCGAGGAATGAGGCGTACTAAAGGGACTTCGCAGTGACGAGGGATGAAGCATAACGCAGATATCGGGCTTCTTTACGAAATCGTCAAACTTAAGAGGAAAATATGGCCCTCATCAAAGTGGCGGCAACTCAGATGCCGTGCAGTTCCAAAGTAGAGGAGAACCTCTCAGTCGCAGAGATGCTGGTGCGAACCGCAGCAGGCCAGGGTGCAAAAATTATCCTGCTTCAGGAGCTTTTCGAGTCCCTGTATTTTTGCCAGGTGGAAAAACCCGATTTTTTTAGCCTGGCCACCCCCCTCGAAGAGAACCCGGCCGTCAAACGCTTTTCGGCCATCGCGGCAGAGCTGCAGGTCGTTTTGCCGATCAGTTTTTTCGAGAAAAAAGGCCAGTCCTTCTTCAACAGCCTGGCGGTGATCGATGCCGATGGCACCGTTTTGGGGATCTACCGCAAAACCCACATCCCCGATGGCCCGGGGTATGAAGAGAAATACTACTTCAGCCCGGGTGACACCGGATTCAAAGTCTGGAAAACACGCTACGCCACCATCGGCGTGGGCATCTGCTGGGACCAGTGGTTTCCCGAAGCCGCCAGATCCATGGCGCTGATGGGCGCCGAGATGCTGCTCTACCCCACGGCCATCGGGTCTGAACCCCTGAACCCGTCCTACGACAGCCAGCCCCACTGGCAGACCTGCATGCAGGGCCATGCCGCCGCCAACATCATGCCGGTTGCCGCCTCGAACCGCATCGGCAGCGAAACCATCGACGAGTCCACCCTCACCTTCTATGGGTCATCCTTCATCACGGACAACAAGGGCGCGCTGCTCGCCCAGAGTGATCGACAGTCCCGGGGCGTCATTACGGCTGAACTGGACCTGTCGGCCTATGCCGCCGAGCGCACCGCGTGGGGACTGTTCCGGGACAGGCGACCCGACGCCTATGCAAGACTGTTAACCCTGGATGGTGACCACCGGTCATGAAGAGATTGACCGTCAAGCACCTCAGAAATGCAAAAGACCGCCTGCGGCATGCCGTCATCTATGAAATTGTGGGGCTGATCCTGGCCGTGCCGCTGGCGGCATGGGGATTTGGAACCGATCTGGTACAGACGGGCGTTCTGGGCATCTTTTTCAGCATTCTGGCCATGATCTGGAATATGATCTACAATCACTATTTCGATATCATGCTCTTGAAAAATGGACGCAACCCCGCTCGGCGAGGCTTTTGGCTTCGATCCGCCCACGCCCTTTTATTTGAAGCGGGATTCATCATCGTCAGCGTCCCAGCCATCGCCTGGTGGCTGTCTCTTTCCCTGGTAAAAGCATTGGCCATGGACCTGGGGTTTACCCTTTTTTATGTCGCGTACACCTATGTTTACAATTGGGCCTATGATCGGATTTTCCCCTATCCGGGGTTCAGGGATGTAAAGCAGATTTAATTTAAACGACTTTCCCCTGCCCGGAATCATTGAATTTCTCAAAAAGGTCGTGCCCTCCACAACACCCTTGACTCCGTCGCCCTGCAGGAGGTGGTCGCGGCCAGCATGTCTGCCTTTTATCCAGCCGGCAAACGAATCATTTGCATGGGCCAAGCGGCAGGCAGCTGTCTGTAAATCGCTCAACCGGCTTCGCCCGCGTAACGATCACCGATGAATCCGGTGAGGAACCGAATCGGGGTCCGGGTCGCCTTTAATGGGCGGCCCTAAATTCCTGCGTTTCCAAAACCCCAAAAGACTCAGCTCAGGTCTCCGTCGAGATATCCAACGGGGAAAGCGGCCCCCCGGCACGAAGGGTATCCAGGGGGCTGGCCACCGCCGCCAGGTTTTTCTGCATGACATGGGTGTAGATCTCGGTGGTTTTCACATCCGCATGGCCCATCTGTTCCTGCACGATTCGGATATTCACGCCATTTTCGAGCAGGTGGGTGGCGTAGCTGTGGCGAAAGGTGTGACAGGTGACCCGCTTTGGTCAGTCCGCTGCGGCGCACGGCAGCTCGCCGGCCTTTTGCAACCCGGAGGCAAGCACATGGTGGCGGTGCTCACGACCGCTGCGCGGATCGACGCTGCGTTTCTTGGCCAGCGTGATACGCAGAAAATTTTCCACGTATCACCACTGTTGGGCATACTAAAGATTCATGAAGCAAGACGCGAGAAACCAGCTTGATAAATTCGAACGACAAGAACTATTAAAAAACGTTTTTCGTATTTCATGTGTTGCAGTTGCATTACTGATACTAATCTCAGCGTTACTAATTTATCGCTATTCTCCAGGAAAAGCTATTGAGGTTTCCGAGGTTGTCACCGGACCGCATGGTGTTCCTGTACCAAAACGAGGTGAAATCCTATATCTGATCGTGACGCTTGATAATGGTAAAATTGTAGAAGTCAAAAAACCGAATGGCGTTTTGTATAAAAAAAGTGAACCTGTACGACTTTTAGAAATTAAATCATCTTTTTTTGGCAATGTCCGCTATGATTTCAAGACTTATGAGTAAGAAATGTAGGGGAGCCCAACCCGTCGCTTAAGTGGGACCGGGAGAAGCGGTGATTTTTTGATCCACCTCATGTGTTGAACCTTCGGGGTTTAAAAACAGAGTGTCAGTGTGTTGCTCCCGGCCCCTTAGCTTTTCGTTCGGCATGTAAATACAACAGGACAGCATTTTCAGGATTGATATAAAAAACCACAATGTCTTTTTCCCGCATGAACGGAAACCACAGACACTGCATTCAGTGCCTATTATACCTCTTTTAAGTTTGACAATTGACCTGTTTGTGGACCATATTAAGTCATATAAAAAAGGAGGTATCCTTATGAAACTGTCAAATCAGATTAGGCCAATCAGCTATCTGAAGGCCCATACTGCTGAAATCGTGAGAAATCTTTCCAAACAGCAAGAGCCACTCGTCATCACCCAGAATGGCAAAGCCAAAGTCGTCATACAGGACATCGACAGCTACGAGCAAACCCAGCAAACCATTGCTCTTCTGAAAATTTTGTCACTCGGAGTACGTCAGATCGAGGAAAGCAAGGTTTTACCCGCTGAGGAGGTGATAAGGCGTCTTCGCGAACGGCGGGAGGATCGGTGATGTCGTTCGCGGTTTTGCTGACCGAAGACGCAGCACGTGATCTCAACGAACTTTATGATTACATCACTGTACATGATTCACCTCGAAAAGCGGACTATGTTTTAGAACAGATTGAGACAGCTTTCTCCACGTTATCCGAATTCCCCGAGCGGGGTGTTTATCCAAAAGAACTGCTGAAGTTAGGGATTCGAGAATACCGCGAGATTTTTTTCAAACCTTACCGTATCATTTACCGAGTCATGGATAAGAACGTCTATGTTCTGCTGATTGTGGATGGCCGTCGTGACATGCAGTCCCTGTTGCAGCGACGATTATTAGACGCGTAATGAAACATGCTGGATGAGGGCGTCATAGCAGACATTGAAATGAAAAGAAACAAGTCTTCATTCTTGATAGGAAGTATTCAATAGCGAAGGATGAACTCAAGTTTTTAATCGTTTTTACCGAACCAATCACTGCACAGGACGCCAAAAAGCCGGCGCCTGTGAAAGGAAGGATCACCTCTGCACCGATTGCGTGCGAACTGCGATCGTCGGGGCTAAATAAAATTGTATTTATCGGTAACAATCATTATAATTTGCACAATTTTGACCAATCGCCAACACATTTCTTGCGAATTTAAGCCATGAAACCAAAACAATCTGTTCACAAAAGCAAGCAAAGGGATCTGTTCCGCACTGAGCTCACGAAAATAATCGATCACGGGCACGGGCTGGTCAAACTAGCCAAGGCCGTCAACTGGGATCGCATGGGCGCGGCGTTCACTGAACGCTACTGCCCGGGAAACGGGCGACCGGCTATCAGCACCCGGTTGATGGTATCGCTGCAATACCTGAAGCACATCTACCACCTCAGTGATCATGATGTCGTTTACGGATGGGTAGAGAACCCCTACTGGCAGTATTTAAGCGGGATGCAATTTTTCGAGCATGACCCGCCGATCAATCCGTCCAGCATGTCCCGATGGCGCAAACGAATCGGTGATGCCGGTGCAGAAGCACTACTCAAGGAAACCATTGCCGCCGGGTTGATGATCAAAGTGGTCAAACCCCACCCGTTCAAACGGGTCAACGCGGACACGACCGTGCAGAAAAAAGATCAAACGGGTGGTCCTGAATTGATCGTCAGACTTTGGCATGGAAGAACACATATATCCAACGCCGATGCGTATGCCGAATTCATGAAAGAGAGAGCCGCACCCGATTATAGGTCCACCGAAGGCTTAAGGAAGCTCTATTTCCTCCGGCGAATCGACCAAGACGCGGCCCATTTCCTGCTGGTAACCTTGTGGGACTCGATGGACGCAATAAAAAAATTTGCCGGGGAGCATCCCGAAAAAGCCAAGTATTACCCGGAAGATGATTCTTTTTTGCTTGAAAAAGAAGCGACCTCAGCGCTGTATGAACTGTTTTTTGACAAGTAATGCACGTGTAACACGGCGGTTTCAGCTGGTAGACTGGGCCTGATCATTAATAATGAAAATCGATTTCCTATTCGCTCGCTACCCCCGCCGCAGGCAACGGGATATGCGCTCGCTATCGCGGTTCAGGATTACCAGATGATATTTGATCAACTTGGCCTTCGGGCCGGACTGCTTAAAGCGATTCAGGACAAGGGTTACACCTCCCCCACCCTCATTCAGGCCGAGGCCATTCCGGTTATCCTCAACGGACAGGACATCCTTGCCCGCGCCCAGACCGGAACGGGAAAAACCGATGCCTTCGCCATTCCGTTGGTCGAGATTCTGAGCCGCAAGAACGGCAACGGGCGACACCCGCGTGCCCTTGTGTTAACCCCCACGCGGGAACTGGCGCTTCAGGTGGGAGAGCGCATCAAGGCCTATGCAAGGCGGGTCTCTCTGCGATGCACGGTGGTTCACGGCGGGGTTCGCATCAATCCGCAGATCGATCGGCTGAGGCGCGGCATCGATATCCTGGTGGCCACGCCGGGCCGCCTGCTGGATCTTGCCGGCCATCGGCATTTGAATCTTTTCCGGATCGAGTTCCTCGTTTTTGACGAGGCGGACAGAATGCTGGATCTGGGATTCAGCCAGGAGATTTCCGCGATCCTGGATCTCGCACCTAAAAAACGCCGGACCATGCTGTTTTCCGCCACTTACACCCAACCGGTCCGGGATCTTGCCGCAAGCATGCTGCAGGATCCCGAATATATCGAGGTGACGCCCCACCATACGGCGGCCGAAGCGGTAATCCAGAAAGTTTATCGGGTTGACCGGGCCAATAAAAGAGCGCTTCTCATCCATCTGATCAACGAGGAGAACTGGAGCCGGGTACTGGTCTTCACCCGCACCCGACACGGGGCGGACAGGCTCACGGAGAAACTCGCCGCACGCGGGATCCGGGCTGCTGTGATGCATGGCAACAAGAGCCAGTCCTTCCGGACACGATCCTTCGAAGCATTCAAAAAAAGTGAGATCCGTACCCTCGTGGCAACGGATGTGGGCGCAAGGGGCCTGGACATCAGCAATCTGCCCTATGTGGTCAACTATGACATGCCGAGCATCCCCGAAGATTATGTTCACCGCATCGGGCGCACGGGCCGTGCGGGCGAAATTGGCATCGCCGTCTCCCTGGTCAGTCCCGAAGAAAGGCCTTATCTTCAGGCCATTGAAAAGCTGCTGAAGCGGAAAATTCCGGTGAAAACGGTTGACGGCTATACCGAGGATAGCGACGTTCCGGACTATGTTCTCTTTCGCCCGGACAGCCCGTCCAGCCAAAAAAAGGCCGACAGCGCCATAAAAGAGATGGTCACCAGGAGAAATGCTAAAAAAAAGCAATCGAAAACGCGTAAACCGAAGACCTCGGCTTCCGGCAAAAGAACGGGACGGGTATCGACAACCCGATCTGACAGGAAAACCGATAAAACCGGGAAAAAGCCGTCCCGATCAGGATTGCGCCGCCCTCATGCTTCAACACCAGGCAAACCCAGGGGCAGATAATAAGGCGTTCAAAAAGGTGTGAACCACCACCGTGAAAAAAGAGAATATCGAAGCCATCATCCGCAAGGCCAGCGTGTGCCGTCTGGGCATGATCGACGGTGACGCCCCTTATATCGTTCCCCTATGCTTCGGCTACCAGGACAACACCCTTTATTTTCACGGGTCGATGAAGAGCAGGAAGGTCGAACTGATTCAAAAGCACCCGAAGGTCTGTTTCGAGTTCGACATCCTGGCCGAACCCATATCGGCCCTTGATCCCTGCGACTGGGACATGCGCTACCAGAGCGTGGTCGGGTTCGGCAGGGCTTGCCTGGTTGAATCGGCCGCGGAAAAGCGACAGGCCCTGGAGATTATCACCGCCCAGTATGCCAAGGGAACTCATTCTTTTGCGGAGCCGAAGCTGAAAGCCACAGCGGTGATCAAGGTGGCCATCGGGATCATGACCGGGAAACAGTCCGGCTTCGATCCGCAATAGAACCAATAACAGCCTGATTGGCCACGCGATAACACGCTTTACGGCAAATCAGGCTGTTTGGTTCGCCTTCAGCGGCAACCATGCAGCGATAAAGCCATCAATGGGACTTGGCACGCGTCCAGGCTTCATCCATAATCCGGTTTTCCTTGCCCAGATCCTTGGTGAAATGAAGTTTTTTCATAATCGCGGGTGTCGGGTAGATTCCCGGATTTTCAAGGTCTTCGGGCGTGATGAACGCCTCGGCCGCAGCGTTGGGGGTTGCAAACTGGTTATAGTTGGACAGCTCGGCGCCGACTTCGGGCTCCAGAATCCAGTTGATCCACTTGTGCGCGGCATCCGGGTGGGGCGCTTTACTGGGGATACACATGGAATCATACCAGATTTCACTGCCCTCGTTGGGGATGATGAAACCCAGCTTGTCCGGTTCTTCGGTGACCGACTGAATGGCATCGCCGTTGTAGACGATGGCCGCCACCGCCGTACCGGCGACGACATCGTTCTTGCCACCCACACCCGGTTTGAAACCCATGCAGTTTTTGGTCCGCTTGGTGGCCACCAGCAGGTCGGCAGCGGCTTTCAGATCCGCGGGGTTGGTGCTGTTGAAATCCTTGCCCTGATAGACCAGGGCGATGCCCATCATCTCGCGCACGGAGTCGATCAGCCAGAACGCGCCGGTCTGTTTATTGGCATCGAACAGCACCGACCAGGACTGGGCCGCAGCGTCACTGATCTTGTCCTTGCGGTACATCAAGCCCACCGTACCCCACTGATAGGCAACGGAATATTTATTGCCCGGGTCATAACTGGCTTCCCGGAAAAGGGGTTTGAGGTTTTTCAGGTTGGGGAGCTTGGCATGGTCCAGGGGCTGGATCAGCTTCTGGTTGATCAACACCGGCATGATGTAATCGGAGGGAACGATGATGTCATACTGGCTGGCCCCGCCGGCCTGCAGTTTGGCCACCATCTCTTCGTTGTTCTCGTATATGTCCAGACGGACCTTGATGCCGAACTTCTCTTCGAAATCGGCCGGCATCTTTTCCTCATCCATATACTCCGACCATGTGTAAACCCTCAATTCCTCGGCACTGGCGGCCATCCCGCCCAAAAGCACCAATACCAACACAAGCAGACCGATTTTACGCATTTTTTTCTCCTTTTTAGGTTCTGGGTTCTGGGTTCGGGGTTCAATATCTTTAAAACCCGGAACATTGAACCGCGAACCCTGAACCTGGTTTTTACCGATGGCGCGTGAAGCGTTCCGTCAAAACGACCAGGACCACCGTGATCAGCATGATCAGGGTTGACAGGGCATGAATTTGCGGGGTAACCCCCCGCCGGACGGCCGCAAAAATAAACAGCGGCAGGGTTTGCGACTCCGGGCCGGCGGTGAAAAAACTGATCACGAAATCATCCAGGGAAAGGGTAAAGGCCAGCATGGCACCGGCGATAATGCCCGGCATCAGCAGCGGCAGCATCACCTTTCTGAGCAGGTACCAGTTCGTGGCAAACAGATCCCTGGCCGCCTCCTCCACCTCACTGCCGATGGCCACCAGGCGGCTGCGCACCACCAGGGCGACAAATGCGATTTGAAAAGTGATGTGACCGATGATCATGTTCAACAGGCCGGGTTCGAAAATCGAGGATGCCAGTCGCAGCAGGCCGAAGGCCACCACCAGGGACGCGGCCAGGATGATGTCCGGAATGATCACGGGAATGTGCAGGATGATATCTAAAAAATTGCTGGTTCGGGAACGCCAGGGAAAGCGATCCATGGCGATGGCCAGGATCGTACCCAGGATCGTGGCGATGATGGTGGAGACGACCGCCAGCACAAGGGTGTTCCAGGCGGCTTCGAGTATCCAGTCGTTTTCGAAGAGTTTGAGATACCATTTCAAGGTGAACCCTTTCCACACCATGCCTCGACGGGCGGCATTGACGGAGAATACCGCCACACCCGCCAGCGGCAGGTATAGAAAGACCATGGTCAGATAGGAAATGGCGACGATTAAAGGATGCTGGCGCCTCATATGACCTCGATCTCCTTGCCTTTACGACGGTAAATCTGAAGCCCGATCATGGTGAGGACCATCAACCCCATGCTGATCGCCGCCCCGAATGGCCAGTCCCGGCTGGCGCCGAACTGCTGCTGGATGAGATTGCCCACCAGCATGTATTTGGCCCCGCCAAGCAGATCGGGGACGACGAACATCCCCATGGCGGGAACAAAGGTCAGGATGATTCCCACCGACAGGCCCGGCATGGTCTGGGGCAAAATCGCCTGGGTAAAGGTCCGCACTCGCGATGCATACAGATCCTGGGCCGCTTCAACCAACGCCCAGTCCAGCCGTTCGACGCTGGCGTAAAGCGGCAGGGTCACAAAGGGCAGAAACATGGACACCATCCCCAGGTAAACCGCAAAGGCGTTGGGGTACAACGGCGCACCGTCCGGGATAAAGCCTAAAATCGCCGCCAGCCGGGCAAAGGGCAGCTCCGGTGACAGGATCAGGAACCAGGCGTAGGCCCGGATGACCATGTTGGTCCAGAACGGGATGATAACCAGGGTCAGCCACATGTAGCGGCTGCGCTCGGGTCGACCGGCAATGAAAAAACACAGGGGATAGGAGAGGATGACGGATACCAGGGTGGTAAAAAAGGCCACCACCACCGACCGCCAGAGGATCATCAGATAGTCCGGGGTCCAGCCGAAGAGGGTAAATCCGGCCAGCCGCTTGTAATTTTCCAGGGTGAACGTCCACTCCAGCTGACCATAGGCCCCCCGGGTGACCACACTCACGACCACCAGCACCAGGCTGGGCAGCACGAGAAACAGCATCAGCCAGAGCATCCCGGGCGTCAGGAGCAGTGACCCGCGTTTGAGCAACTGCTGCCGGGTGGTCAATTCCCCGTACCAGGTTAGTATCGAATCAGCGCGCTTCATCTTCAAGAATCACCAATTCCTTGGAAGCCAGTTCCAGCCAGACCTCCCGACCGGGATCGATTCGCCGGTAGGAACTGGTGCGCACCCGCAGCGGCCCCGGTTCCAACCACAGGTCGAAATTGGTTCCCCGGTAAATGATTTCAGTCACACGCGCACGGATGCCATTGCGCTCGGGTTCCTTGTCGCCGATACCGATCCACTCCGGTCGTATCGCCACGGTGCCCTCCTGCCAGGACGGTTGTTTATCCAGGGCCAGGAAACCGAAGGCCGTCTGAACACCACCCGGCGCCTTGGTGCAGGGAATCAAGTTGGCCGCCCCCAGGAATTTGGCCACGAAGCTGTCAGTGGGGTTGTCGTACACCTCTTCAGGCGACCCGCACTGGACCACACGGCCTTGGCGCATCACGGCCAACCGGTCGCTGCAAACCAGGGCTTCGGATTGATCGTGGGTGACCAGAATAAAGGTCCGCCCCAGTTTACGCTGCAACCGCCGCAGGTCTTCCTGCACCTGGGCGCGCAGGCGCGCATCCAGGGCGCTCATGGGCTCGTCCAGCAGCAGCACATCGGGTTCGTTCACCAATGCCCGGGCCAGGGCGACCCGTTGCTTCTGGCCGCCGGACAGTTGATGGGGATGGCGCTGGGCCATGGGGCTTAAATCCAACATCTCCAGCCGGCGATTCACCCGTTTTTTAATTTCGGCATCCGGAAACTTGCGGGAACGCAGCCCGAAAGCGATATTTTCATAGATGGTCAGGTGGGGAAACAGGGCATAGCTCTGAAACACCGTGTTCACCTGGCGTTTGATGGCCGGCAGGCGGGTGATATCTTTGCCGCCACTGAAAACCTGACCCGAGTCGGCCAGTTCGAGCCCGGCAATGATTCTCAACAGCGTGGTCTTACCGCATCCCGAGGGGCCCAGCAGCGTGAAAAATTCTCCCGACGCGACGTTCAGGGTGACGTCGTCCAGGGCGATTACATCGCCGAACTGTTTGCAGATATGTTTTACCGTAAGGCCTTGGTCCGTCGTGGGGTCCTGGTTCGGGTTCATAGTCTCGGAGATCCGGATGCGTGATCCAACTATTTGTAACTTGATGGATCCCCGCATACGCGGGGATGGCAACTAAGAAGGATTTTAGACGGTTAATGAGTTTATCGACCGTCAACCCGCGAGTCAACCGCCAAAAATGGGATGAAACACCTTGACCAGGGCCCGGTCCGGCAACACGTCCGCTTTTTTGGCCGCCCGGCCGTTGACCGACACGATACCGACCGAACGGGGGGGGACGCCCAGATGGTCGATCAAATCGGCAACCGTCGACTGCGCCGCCATGTGAACCACGCACCCCGTATTGGGATCGTATCCCGGGAACCAACGGTCCAGTGTTCCGTATAACTTAACGGTAAGCTGTACGGTCATTGCCGTCAAAAGTCAAAGGTCTTTTCCATGTCCGCGTCATCCACCACCGTTTTGGCCGACATATCGACGCGTACAAACTTCATCGAGCCTCCTTTTCGAACAGATTGGGTCTGATCTCCACACCGCAAGAAGGGCGGTACGTTCCACGCTTACGCAAAAGACGGCGTACGTGTATCCTGCTTGGCACCGTCGACGGCACCCGGCTGGCGTTTAGCGCCGTTTTTGCGACAATCGCGGGAGTACAGGCTTTTTTGCTGTTGGGTTTCGTCGATCGTCACCCCCAAATCGGCCAGGTTGCGGAAGCAATATTCGCGGGCATCCGCCTCGAGCTGTTCAGGAACGAAAACCCCCTTTTCGGTAAAGGCATCATCCACCATCATTTTCACGAAGACCGATGCACACTGACCGGTCAGGTAGGCTTCATGGCTGAGGCCGGAGGTTTCAAAGGCTTCCACCAGGCCCGGACCCATGGCGTAACTGTCGATCTGTATGGGATTTTCATCCTTGTAGCCTTCCACACGGACCAAAAAAGCCGCTTCTTCGGCCACGACCCCGTCATTGATGATGGCTTTGAGTTCATCCGGATATTTGGGTGCCGGCGGGCAGAGCTTGAGGATCAGGTCCATGGGAACGATTTTCGTGCCGTTGACATCCACCGGTTCGTCGGAAAGCAATCCCATGCGATAGAACAGTTCGGAGAGCTTCACACCGAAGCCACCGTATTTGAACGCCACATTTTTGACCCCTTTGAGCACCTTGTCGGCCAGCAGCCCCATGGTAATTGGTTCATCGTGTTCGTGGTCCACCATGCGGACTTCCCGATCGATGCCCCTTAATTTCATTCTGATGGGACGGCTGAAGGGTTTGTCCGTGACGTGCTTTCCGTTTTCAAAGCGAAAGGTCTTGTAGGCCATATCCCAGAAGGCCACTTCCGGTGACCACCAGAAGGGGGTAAACCGCTTGGTGAGAACATTTTCGAAGACATAAATACTGATGGTTTCGCATCGGTCCATTTTCTCGACGGCTTCCCTGGCCATCACGTTGGCCAGGCCGGGCGATGACCCCCCCCCGACGAGTGCGGTCAGCCCCTTGGCCTTGAATTTTTCATGCCATTCGGAAAAGAGCAGCTTGTAGCTTTCCACGAAACCGATATCTTCCATGGGGCCCGCCATGTCAAAGTAGGAGGCGTTGACCGCCAGGGCCGCTTCCATGACAAGCAGGTTGAAATCCAGCGGCAGGCCGTTGACGATCAGATCGCACCCCTTGGCTGCCCGGATGACGTTGTCGACGTCACTGGCATCCAGTCGAAGGGCCGTGGCCTTGCTCAGGGAACTGCTCAGCGCTTCTGCGGCTTTGCGGTCATAATCCGCGCAGATGATTTCAGACACCCCCGGATGCTCATTCAATCGCTTGGCAATCGTACTTCCCTGGGCGCCGGCCCCAATCACAATGATGCGTTTCATAAATCTCCTTATTGGAATGAATTAAACCGTCAACACGATCCGACAGCCGGGTGCAGGTCCCGCCAGACAGCTTATCTTTTTAGAATACTTAAGATTACCATCGGATTGCGTTGCGTGCCGGGCGCTGATGCGCCGCTGTCGACCGAGACGAATACTACCCCCAGCTTCCACATAGAGGAATATTAAACTTTTTGCAATAAATATTTTGACAAATTTAGCGTTAACCGTTATTTTTTTAAAAAATATTTATTGAATTCGTTTTTTTGACCCAATAACATCAATAGACAGGGAGGTTTCAGACGTGAAAGCAACTGCATCAGGGGTACAAAAGCTGGACCGCGTCGACCGGAAAATGGTTTCCCTGCTTCAAAAAGACGGCCGCATGCCCATCGTCAGCATCGCCAAAGAACTCGGCATTTCGGAAACCACTGCCAGGGGCCGATTGAAACGACTGATCACTGAAGACGTCATCAAAGTGATCGCAGTCAGCAACCCGATCCGGCTCGGCTTTGAAATCATCGGGAACATTAAACTTAGCATCGACCTGAAGAAAAAAGATGCAATTCTCAAGG
>CAVQUU010000034.1:0-24664 GCA_963716825.1 uncultured delta proteobacterium | reverse complement strand
TCCATCACGGCGGTCTTTGACGCGTATGGGATAGCGCAGGTTTTTAATGCCGACTTTGTCGATCGGGATGTTCCGGTGATCCCGCTGATTTTGTACGTCTTTCATGATCTGCCTATTGGCTGGACGCGTTGCGCGTCAGGGTTATTTTAACAGGTAATCCATCTTCACATGGCTCATGGCCCGGTAGATATTGCCCTTGATCTTGCGGTTCGTTCGGTAAAGTCCGTCCAGCATGGCCTTGATTTCCGAACGTTTGGTGGCCCCGGCCGATGGACACGGATTGGCGTACTGGGGAAACACCTGCGCCTTGGCAAAGCGCCGGATGCTGTTTTCATCAACCATCGCCAGCGGGCGGATCACGGTGAATCGACCGTTGAACAATTTCTGCTTCGGCACCATGGTGCTGATCTCCCCGGCATAACATATGTTTAAAAAGAGCGTTTCGATGACGTCGTCCTTGTTATGCCCCAATGCCAGCTTGGTGCACCCCATCCCGTCGGCGATTTCGAACAGCCGCTGACGCCGAAGCCGGGAACAGAGAAAACAGGGGTTTTCCCGGTTCGCGGCACTGTGGGCGACAATCCCGTGGTCCGTACGATCGACCGTCAGATGAAATCCCAGGTGCCGGCAGGTATCGGCCAATCCGTCAGCAAAACCACCCGGGAAACCGGGATCGACATAGATGGGAAACAGGTCGTAGCGCACCGGTACCCGCTTTTGACGTTCGGCCAGCGCCCACAACAGGGTCAGGCTGTCCTTGCCGCCGGACAGTCCCAGCGCAATGCGGTCACCGTCCTCGATCATGCCGTAGCGGTGAATGGCCTTTCCAACCAGGCTGTTCAGCGCTTTGTATGTGTAGGTGTGCCGGGGCAAAATGAACACGTTCGGATCGACCGATTATTGATCGGTGTCGATCTTTTCGATGACCTTTCCGGCGGCAACTTCCCGCAGGGCGATGACAATATCCTCGTTTTTGGGTGAACTGACCAGGTATTCGGATCCTTCACGGATTTGCCGCACCCGTGCGGCAACCATATGAACCAGCTTGAAGCGGTTCGGTACCTTTTCCAGACAATCTTCAACAGTAATTCGTGCCACGGAAGTCCTCCTGTTTACAATATTTCCACCAGTTCGTAGACCCTTTTGCCAGCCGGTGCGGTGAGCACAATCTCATCCCCAGGCTTTTTCCCGATGATGGCCTTACCCAGCGGTGAGGTGACCGAAATGCGTCCCTTTTCGATGTCGGATTCTTCGGGGCCCACCAGTTGGTATTCCACCTCCTCGCCGGTATCCACATTTTCAAGCATCACCGTGCAGGCGAACACCGCTCGATCTTTGGGCAGGTTGTCCACTTCGATGATTTCTGCGTTTCCCAGCTTGTATCCCAATTCACTGAGCCGGCCTTCGATAAAGGCCTGGCGTTCTTTGGCTGCATGATATTCGGCATTTTCACTGAGATCACCATGGGCGCGTGCCTCTTCAATGGCCCGGATCACAAGGGGCCTTTCGGTGGACTTGAGGTATTCCAGCTCTTTTTTCAGCGTCTGGTAACCATTTCGGGTCATGGGTATTCTTTCCAATGGGCGACTCCTAAATAATTCTCGTTTTCAGTTTTTCTGCCCGGTAGCAGAAAAACAGATCCCCACGGCACAGGCCATTGGGGAATCAAGTGGTTCCGACTTCAAATGACGATAACGGTTTAACGGGCGCTTTTTACGCTTGGCCGATCTAATTTCATTTGTAGGCTGCCCATCTTCCTACCATTTGCCCAGAATGCTGCTGCCGGCCTGGACGTTGTCCCCGACCACAACCCGGATATCCGTCTCGGGGGGCAGATAAATGTCCAGCCGGGAACCAAAGCAGATCATGCCGAATCGATGTCCCCGTTTCAACACATCGCCGGGTTGAACGGCACAGATGATGCGTCGGGCGACCAATCCGGCGATCTGGACGAATCCCACCTTTTTACCATCCGGGCTCTCCAGCAGCAGGGCGTTGTGTTCGTTGTCTGTCGACGCCTTGTCGAGGTTGGCTGAAAAAAATTTTCCCGGGTGGTAGGTCACCTGCCGGATCGTCCCCTCGTGGGGCACCCGGTTAACATGGACGTTGAAGACGGACATGAAAACACTGATCCGGGTGCAGGCCCCTTCAAAGTAAGGCGTCTGTTCCACCGGTTCCACTTTTATCACCTTGCCGTCGGCCGGCGAGACCACAATCCCCTCGCCGGTCGGGACCAAACGATCCGGATCCCTGAAAAAATAGCAAATAAAACCGGTGGTGAAAAGCCCCAAGACGGCCAGCCAGCCAACGCCAAGCAAGGCAAAAACAGCGGTGGCAAAAGCGGACGCGAATATAAATGGATATCCGGCCTTTGCCACTGGAAATGCGGTCTGACTGGGCGGATCAGACCAGTTCAATTGTGTCATCACATGCTCCCCGGCGCCGAGGGCTGCCGGTTAAAACCTTTTTCAACCCTTTTATTAAAGGGTTATCTATATCCAATGCCTGCGTCCGTGTCAACAGCTACCCGACACCCGACGGGAAAACGAACCCTTCGCCCTAAACCAGTTGTCCGCTGAAGTCACCGGGCAGCCCAATCAAACGCATGCCAATGTCTATTCCAAGCTTGCCGTTCAATGCCCTTGCATGTCAAGCTTTTCGGTTATGCACCCGGCTGCTGGCCGGCCATCTGAATCTGGGCGTCGGACTTGCGGACATATTCCGGAATCAGGGCATCGATGGGATCGACATCTTGTTGCTTGAACCGCGCCATGGCCAGTCTTGCCCACTGATGCGGCCCGGATGACGTGTTGCGTGGTATCGGCGAACCGGATGCCCGGGCACCGGTTCTCAAAGACCTCCCGGTAAAGAAGGGCACCGGAGCCTACCAGGATGGCATTTTCCGGCAGGGCCGCTGCCGCCGTTTCCGGCGCGGCCACCGACACCCGTGTCGCCGATTGAACGGACCCGCGGTATTGGGTGTAGTAAATCTCCCCCCGCCGTGCATCGATCATGGCAACCACCGGGCAATCGTGAAGGGTCAACGGAAAGGCCAGTGCCGCCAGACTGCTGACCCCGACCACCGGCGCCCCCGTGGCTGCAGCAAGCCCCTTTACCGTGCTGATCCCGATTCGCAATCCGGTAAAGGTTCCCGGGCCCCGGGTGACGGCAATACCGTCGATATCCTCAGGTTCGCATCGGCATTTCTCAAGCATCCTGTGAATCATCGACATGAGATGACGGGAATGGGTTTTTCCCGCGGCATATACCGTATCGGCAAGCAACCGGTCGCCACTGAACAGGGCCACGCTGCAGCTGGTGGTGGAAGTGTCGACGGCCAGAAGGTTCATGACCGGGCTTTGCCCGCAGGCTTTTTTTTGGCCTTTGGGGCCCTGGCTTTTTTTGGGGAGCGCCGGCTCCAGGGCGATCGCCAGGACCTCGTCCATGTTCCGGACGGGAACGAACTTGAGTTTGCGCTTGACGTTCTTTGGGAATCTCCACGAGATCTCTTTTGTTCTTTTCCGGGATGATCACCGTATTGATGCCGGCGCGAAGGGCCCCCAGGGCTTTTTCCTTCAATCCCCCGATGGGCAGCACACGCCCTCTAAGCGTGATCTCACCGGTCATGGCCACATCCTTGTTGACGGGCCGTTCGGTCAACGCCGAAATCAGGGCCGTGGCCATGGCGATGCCGGCGGAGGGTCCATCTTTGGGAATGGCGCCGGCCGGCACATGGATGTGGATATCCCGGTTGTCGAAGATCTCATCTTTCACCTTGAACAGATCGATATTGGCCCTGGCGTAGCTCAGTGCCGCCCGGGCCGACTCCTGCATGACCTCACCCAACTGGCCGGTGAGAATCATCTCCCCCTTCCCGTTGATCAGCGATGCCTCCACATACAGTACTTCGCCGCCAACCTGCGTCCAAGCCAGGCCGGTGGAGAGTCCCACCTGGCTGTGTTCCTTGTCCATCTCCGGATAATACTTGGGCGGTCCCAGGTATTTTTCCAGGGACTGACGGGTCACCTGAAACGGGCCTTTCGCCCCTTCGGCAATTCGTCGTGCCAATTTTCGGCACAGGGTCCCCAACTCGCGTTCGAGGTTTCTCAACCCCGCCTCGGAGGTGTACTCGTTAATGACCTGGACGACGGCTGCATCGCTGAAGCGGATCTGACGGGGCTTGATGCCGTTCTCCTTGACCTGCCGCGGAATCAGGTGCGTTTTCGCAATGGTTTTCTTCTCGTCCTCGGTATAGCCGGACAGGTTGATCACCTCCATGCGGTCCAGCAGCGCGGACGGGATGGTGTCCGAGATATTGGCGGTCAGGATGAACATGACCTTGGACAGATCAAAGCTGAGATTGAGGTAGTGATCGCTGAATTCAAAATTCTGCTCAGGATCCAGTGCTTCCAGAAGCGCCGATGAGGGGTCGCCCCGAAAGTCGGCACCCAGTTTGTCGATTTCATCCATCATGAACACCGGGTTGTTTGAACCGGCCTGTTTCAACCCCTGGATGATTCGCCCGGGCAGTGCCCCGATATAGGTGCGCCGATGCCCCCGAATCTCCGCTTCGTCCCGTATCCCCCCCAGGGAAATACGCACGAACTTTCGTTTCATGGCATTGGCGATGGCCCGTCCCAGCGACGTTTTTCCCACGCCCGGAGGGCCCACGAAACAAAGAATGGGCCCCTTGGTCTGGGGGTTGAGCTTGCGAACGCTCAGGTACTCCAGGATGCGGTCCTTGATCCGTTCCAGGCCGTAGTGGTCCATATCCAGCACGGATTTGGCCTTTTTAATGTCGATGACATCGGTCGTGGACTTGCTCCAGGGCAACTCCACCATCCAGTCCAGATACGTTCGAACCACCGATGATTCTGCAGAATCGGGGTGCATCTGTTCCAGCCGGCGAAGCTGTTTGTCGGCTTCCGCCTTGGCCTCCTGGCTCATTTTCGCGCGCTTGATCTTATTTTTGTACTCGTCGATCTCCTGGGTGCGCTCGTCCAGTTCTCCCAGTTCCTTGTGAATGGCCCGAACCTGCTCGCGCAGGAAATAGTCTTTCTGGCTCTTGGATATTTCGTCCTTCACCTCGGACTGGATCTTGGCCTGCATGGCAGACAATTCCACTTCGTGAAACAACAGGTCGTTGACTTTTTTAAGGCGCTCGAAGGGGTCGATGATTTCGATGATGGCCTGGGCTTCGTCAATTTTCAAGCGGAGGTTCGAGGCCACCAGGTCCGCCAGCCGACCGGGATCGTCGATACTGGTGAGAATGGACCCCACTTCGTTGGTGTACTCGCCCCGCAAGGTGAGAATTCTCTCGGAATATTCCCTGACATTGCGCATCAGGGCCTCGGCTTCCAGATCGACAGTGGAGGATTCAGGCTCCTCGATGATGTCGATTTTCACACGGAACAAAGACCGCTTGCGCACATATTTGGCAATCCTGGCCTTGGCGATGCCCTGAACGAGCGCCTTGACACGCCCGTCCGGCAGCTTGAGCATCCTCAGAATCCGGCTGACCGTTCCGATCTGGTAGATCTCTTCGGGCTTGGGGTTCTCAATACCCGGATCGATCTGGGTTGCCACAAACAGGTAACGGTCCTTTGAAATCGACTCTTCGATGGCGTTGACCGACTTTTCACGCCCCACAAACAAGGGCAGCAGCATATCCGTGAAGATCACCACATCCCGCACCGGCATCATGGGAAGGGTCGTTGGAATGACCGCTTCCGGATCGTCTTCCTCGATAATGCTGATCAGATCATCTTTATCAGTTTCACCCATCTTGACTCCTGGAAATATCAATACCTAATTTCATTTACGGCCCTGCCAAAATGGCTGTTTCGCAAAATGTCTTATATAATAACACTTAATTTTTCTTTGACAATGGTACGCCGGTTCTTTTAAGAAGCCTTAGCATCGTGTTTGGAAACGCTTCCAGAACACGCCGATCCTTCGAGCCAACACTTAAAAACGGGCTGACATGACGACACCACTGACGGTGAACATACTGGCATTTTTCTTCGGCGCCTGTATCGGCAGCTTTTTAAACGTCTGCATCTACCGCATACCGGCCGCCTTGTCCATCGTTCATCCGGGTTCGAGCTGCCCCCGCTGCAAAACGATGATTCCTTTCTACGACAACATCCCTATCCTCAGCTATCTGCTGCTGATGGGAAAATGCCGTAACTGCGGGGCACCCATCGCCATCCGCTACCCCTTTGTGGAGCTATTGGGCGGGCTCTTCGCCCTGGCCTGCGCCCTCTCCTTCGGCCCCACGCTGCATGGGCTGGCCGTTTTCGCCTTCATCGCGACCCTGATCGTGGTCACCTTTATCGATCTGGACCACCGGATCATTCCAGACACGATTTCACTGCCCGGGATCCCGCTTTTCTTCCTGGCCGCCCTGGCTGTCCCCAGCGTCACCTGGCGCGCCAGTGCCATCGGCATCGTAGCGGGTGGCGGAAGCCTTTTCGCTGTTGCCTGGGTTTACCAGTTGATGACCGGAAGGGAGGGCATGGGTGGCGGAGATATCAAGCTGCTGGCCATGATCGGCGCCATGGTCGGTTGGCAGGGTATTCTGTTCACCCTTTTCGCCGCGTCGGCCATCGGCACCATCGCTGGCCTGTTGGCCATGATCCGATCCGGGAAAGGCATGCGGCTGGCCATTCCCTTCGGCCCCTTTCTGGCCATGGGGGCGATCATCTACCTGTTTTTCGGCGAAACCCTGATTTCCTGGTACTTCAATTTTCTCCGTTAGTTAAGTTTAGATCAAGGCCACTGGGATATTGTGAACGCTGCAGGCGTAGCAGCGCTACGTCGAGGACTTCAATATCCCGAGAACGCAGAGCTGGACCGCAAGATGCCGTTTCTGGAGGGACACTACTGGATGGAAAGCAAGTACGTCCGCAGGTTCACCTTCTTGCCTTTGATGCCGAGCCGATCACGGATGGCGTATCGATATCCTTCGACCGTCCGGGTGGAGATGCCCAGCATGCGAGCGATCTCCCTGGCCTTTCTGCCTTGCTTGACCATGGTGGCCACCTTGATCTCAGTCGGTGTAAATCCGAGGTAATCGAAGGAAAGCCTGCGACTCAACGGCGAAACGATTTCGTTGAGGTTGGACTCCAAGATTTCGAGATAGGCTTTTTGCTTGGCGTTCAGCCCACTTGTTTTCATCTTGTTTAAATAGGGGCGGATCAAGGATTTGACATTGTATAGAACCTTTTCCTCCAAGAGCCTTGCGGTCTTCGTCCCGTTTTTTCAAAAGCACTTTAAGTGCCGTATTCACTTCAGAAAGGTTGACGGATCGAGACTCCAGTTCACGGCCTTTGGCCGCCAGCGCTTCCTTGCTTTTCATCTGGTCGGTAATATCGAACATGATGCCATTGACGTAGCTGTTCTGCGGCCCCTTGACGCAGGTGGCAATGACATGCATCCAGCGCCACTGGGCCAGGACGCGATGAAAGACCCTGAACCGATGGTTAAATTTGAGATCCGTGTGACCCTTGACATAGGCGTAACGCAGCGCCTTGCGATCATTCGGATAAACCTGGAACCACTCGACCACCTCCTGCGATTGCGTGATACCGGCGATACCTTTTGCCGACGGACTGACAAAAATCACCTTCAATCGCCTGGGACGGACCGGATTCACCTGAAGGCGGAAGACGGCAAAATCCGAGGCGGTCTCCATGAGCAGCTGCTGGCCGGCACGGCTTTCATTCAAGTCTTTCTGAATCTGACGCTCGCGGGTGATATCCCGGCCGCAGCCGACGATGCCGATCATCGCCCCTGATTCGTCCAAAAGCGGCGCCTTGTGGACGTCCAGTACCAGATACTGCCCGCGAACCAGCCCATCCTCCACAAACCGCATGGCCTTTTGCTTGGCTTTTACGATCTCGTCTGAATTTTCACACACTTCACCGAAAGTATGGCGCTGGCCGTTTGCCCGCTCCAGATCGGTGAAGTAAACGTCATTTTTTCCCACCACCGCTTCTGGACTTTTACACATGAGCAGCCGTTCGCACAGGGCCCGGTTGGCGAACAGGTAGCGGTTGTCCATATCCTTGGCCCAGATCATATCCGGCGCGTTATCGGCAATGCGCCGGGTCAGTTTGGCCAAGGCATCGAAATCCGCCTGCCGTTTGGCAAGTGACCTGGACAGTTGCCGGTTTTCCGCCTCGAGGGTTTGAATCCGCGCTTCCAATTCATCTCGGCGCATCGTCTTTCCTGGTGTCATGTCATCCCCGATCCGCTGGATCTTACCCATCCCTAATGGATTGTTTTGCCCGACAATCAGGCAATGCCGATAAACTCGAAATTCATCTTGGACTGAAACTTCTCCACCCGTTTGAATATCTCTTTCAGCATGGTTTGTTCGATGTGGGTCAGTTTCTTGGGAGTGATGTAATTGTCCGGTTTTTTTTTGTCGTCCATGACTGCGGTGATCTGCCGCACAAAACGCAGCTGCATGAGGAAGCTGTAAGCCTTTTCCAATTCTTCATATTCCTGAAGAGAAATGACTTTCTTGATCCTGAGTTGATCGAGCCGTTCCAATGTATTGGTCTCATCGATCCTGTTTTTAAGCGCATACACCCGTGCAAAATCAACGATGGGGGTCATGCCGCTTTTTATATCGAATGCATTGCGATGACGACCTTTGGATTCAACCACAAAATTGCGAAAAAATCCGAGGGGCGGCTTGAAATTGAGGGCATTTTCTGTCAGGTGCCGGAAAAAACCAGACCACCCGTCAAGCGAGGCGAACAGATGCCGACGCAATTCGGCGATCAGCGAGTCTTCTCCATACCCGCGTCGGAAATCGAAGAAAATACTGGCCTGAAGGAGGTCCTCGGCTTCGGCAGCGTGAATCCAATCGCTGAAGTAGACCTTCCATTGGCTTAAGGATTGACACCACTGTGGATTCTTGGCCATGATACCGCCCGTACAAAAATCGTAGCCGGCCTCGTTCAGCAGGGTGCAGGCGATTTCACCGTACTTTCTGAAATAGCGGTCGACCGAATCAGCGTCGGCCGGTTGTGGATCCTGGTAAACAATGGCGTTGTCCTGATCGGTTTTCAGTGTCTGTTCCTGCCGGCCCTCACTGCCCATGATCATGAACACAAACGGCACCGGCGGAGGCCCCATTTCGTCCAGGGTCATGGACATGAGCTTGTTTAAAATCGCATCGGACACCGTGGTGATAAAGCGGGTCACATTTTTGGCCGTGGCGCCGCTGTGGATTAGACTGCGCACCAATTCGGGTAATTGCTGATGCTTTTCGATGATCGTATTCAGGTCGGTCGCGATATGAATCTCGCGAAGCAGGAATAGCGGAGATTGCCCCTGGTAAGCTAAAATATCCCTGCTGGACAGCATGCCAATAACATTTTCGTCTGCATCCCGACGCCTACATGCTGGAAATCCTCCTCCATCATGGTCATCATGGCCTCGAACACCAGCGCATTTTCCGATATCGTTCGAAGTGGAGCCGACATGATGCTGCCCACCGGTTTTTCGATGGGATACCCGCGGGCAATCACCTTGCGGGCAAAATCCTTTCGGTGACAATGCCCACCTGTTCCGAATCCGTTGGAACGGATGAACGCATAGCTGCTCTTCCGGCTGAACCATGGTATCGGCGGCATCCCGATGGAGTCATCGGCATCGCAGAAGACTGGATTCCGTGAATAGATCTGGGACAGGGTTGATTAAAAAACTGAAGACTGTCCGCTCTGAGGGTGCAGGGTTTTGGCAATGATCGCGGCATAGGATCGGCTGAGCATCCGTTTTCCGAAGGTGTCGGAAAAAAAGTCACGGAATAGGCGCTGTTATTTCTCGCAAAGTTCGAAAAACATATGGCTGGGCATCACACAAAATGTGGCGTCTTCGATCACCTCCATGGTGCGTACAGCCAACCCGTCATTTAAGAGCATGGAAATACCGCCGTACAGATCGCCTTCGGACAGCAAATCCCGCATTTTCTTGGCGCCTTTTTCCTCATAATACCGCTCCGCAGCACCTTTTTGAAGCATGTACAGATAGCCGACGCGTGTCTTGCCCTGAACAAAGGGGACGGTTCCTCGCGGGTAGGTATATGCGTGAGAGTGACCTGGGCAGCACAATCGATCTCTTCTTCGGACAGAAAGGTGAAGGGAACGACATCGGACAAAAAGAGACGTGCCTGGACGGTCCAGGTTATGGCATCTATGGATTTATCAAAGATGTTACTGCTGAAATTGGCCAGAAAATATTCATAAAAAGCCTTGTTCTTCGTACACATCTCCATGATCACCGTGTCCGGTATGGAGATGGCGTGCAGATCCGTATCCACCTTGGTCGTCCTCAGGGATATACCGGCGTTCAACATCACCGAAATCCCTCCGTAGACCTCCCCTTGCTTGATATATCCGCTCAATTCCGACTCGCCCTTGATCGTTCTGATAGAGGGAAAGCTGACCTCGCATGACCACCAGCACATTCTCGATGCGGGTCTTTCCCTGAGTGGAAACCGAATGGCCTCTTCGAAAATTGGACAAGCTCAGCCTTGGACACAACCAGATCGAGTTCCTCCTTGGTGAGAAATGAGAAATGAGGCATGCTGGAAAGAAAACGTAAAATGCCTGTTTTCATATCATCATCCTTAATTTTTGAAAAAAGTGAAGCACCCTGCTCGAAAAATATGAACGATCGGCCCCTTTACTTCGATCGCGGGCCTGTCAACTGCAAAGATTAAACCACCAACACCAGGCAATGTCAACTTTCGGATGGATGCGATATCATTGTATTCAGGTAGGTTATACAGCTCGTGAGTCGGTGGCGGCAAGCCAGGAGCGGGGCCATTGTCGAGGGGGTACAAGCGGCACCGTCGCCGTGTCCCATGGGTTGGCCGAATATCATGCCCCCGTATCAATCAATACCGGTCAGCTTACAACATTTGGGACATTTTTCGGGCCACTGTCCTGAACGCGTCTGCGACCGGTGAATCTTTGTGCTGCTGCTGATAGGAGACGCCAGCGTCTCCGCATTCAACCATTTTCTGATCGAAGGGAATTTTTCCAAGGAAAGAAATGCCGGTGGCGACAGCGGTTTTTTCCCCTCCGCCAGAGCCGAAAAGGTCGATGGCCGCCTGGCAGTGGGGACAGACGAACCCGCTCATGTTTTCGATAAGCCCGTAGATCTCCATCTTGACCGTTTTGCAGAAGTTGATCGATTTTCTGACATCCGCCAACGAGACTTCCTGGGGGGTGGTAACAATGATGGCCTTGGCATCGGGAATCGTCTGGGCCACGGTCAGCGGTTCATCGCCGGTTCCCGGAGGGGCGTCAATGAGCAGAAAATCAAGGTCGCCCCACGCCACATCTCCGATAAACTGCTGGATGGCAGCGTATTTGACCGGACCACGCCAGATGATCGCCTCATCTTTGGTTGGTGTCAGCGACTCGATGGAGACGGCACTCAAGTTCTTCGAATAACGCATGGGATTGAGTTTCTGGTTGGCGCCCATATCGAGCATTCCGGAAAGTCCCAGCATTCCGGGGAACATCGGGGCCATGAAGATCGACATCCATGATTCCCACCTGGTGGCCCATGCTCGCCAGGGTCAGCGAAAGATTCACAGTGGTGCTGGTTTTTCCGACACCGCCCTTGCCGCTCATGATAATAAACTTGTGTTTGACTACGATCCAGCGTACCCTTGACATCTGCATCTCTATTGGCCTGAGAATTGGCCTGCTGACCGGCTGTATCCATGCTGCTTTGAATTTGTACCATTTATTATCTCCAGATCAGAAGAGACCGCCAGGGCGGCTCCCGAGAAAGCACCCGGTGGGTACTTTCGGAAAACGGCACTGTCGAAAGTGTCAATCAACCGGTTCGACCGACTACTGGCTAAGGAAACGGTGAAAGTCATCCTGCCCGCACTCGGGACATCCTTCCGGCCGGCCGGTGCCCAGTGGCTCATCCCACTGATGTTGACATTTCCGGCATGAAAACCGGCGCTTCTCTTCAACCATTTTGTAGTTTCCACCATCGACTTTGATGGCTTTACCATTAATCAGCGCATCGGCCACCGTCTGCCTTGCCTTGTGGAGGATTCGGCCGAATGTCGCCCTTGAAACCCCCATGCACTGCCCGGAATCTTCGTGGGACAACCCATCCAGATCGGCAAGCCTGAGCGCTTCCCGCTCATCCACAGTAATGCACACCTCGGCAAGGTCAAGCATGGGGATGCCCCGTGGTTTAAAAAAGCTGATTTCTGAATTGAATGCCACGAGTCGGTCTTTTCTGGGTCTTCCCATGAACCCTCCATTAAAGCATATACTCGGTTACAAGCCGTTGTTCTTACCAGCCCTCGTACTCAAGTCGATTTTCCCCGGCGACAGGGAACATAATGACGCCAACGCGAAGAAGGCAAAATAGGATGTCAATTTTCTACCAGGCGGATGTGATCGACCCCGTCGAGCGAACGATGTCAGCGTGGACGATTGGGCCCGACGTTTGAGTCAGGGATTTCCGGCGGTTCTATTTTCGGGTTGACCTGGGTGAAGTACTCACGTGAATCTTTCACGAAAAGCCAATAGGTACCCACGATTGTACACAACACCACCGTCACGCAGAGAATGGTTGAAATTTTATTATGGGGCGTGACGAAAAAATAAAAAAAATCATTGAGTACGATAAAAATATTCCCCACCACCACCAACGCCCTGGCCCATTTTTTAATCAATACATGCAGAAAACATAAACAAAGGCTGACCACCGCCATTTTCTTGATGTCGTTATACGAACCCGCCACCGCCGATTCGGCCCAGAATAGCGAATAGATAAAGATCGGGTGACTGACCCAGGCCACAACCAGAAAGGCGAAGCTTTTTTTGAAGCTGGCGGGGGATTGACTGAAACGGGCAACGTAATCATTCATTAGCGGCTTTGTTTCTCCATCGGGTTAACATCGCTGAGTGACACCTAGTGGGTCCTGTTTTGAACCCTCCCCGCGGCAAGCCGCGGGGGATGCGCTCGCTTTCGCGGTTCAATCGCCGGGTGAACTCACCGTGAGTGTCTGGCCCACATGGATCACCGTCTTTTCAGGCAATTTATTGATGGATCTCAGTTTTTCTACCGACAGGTTATACCGCCGGCTGATGCTGAAAAGGGTGTCACCGGCAGCCACGGTATGAGTCTTCACCGTTGCCGCCTGCTTTGCCGGCGGTGGGTTGACCGGAGCAGCCGGGGGTGCAGACACCTTTTCAAGCTTGCCGACCTTCTTCAGGGTGTCGTCAGTTTTCTTTTGCAGGGCATCCAAGCTCATCGCCAGGTGGTCCATTCTCAGGGACATGGAGGCTTCCGATCGATCAAACCGGGTTTTAAAGGTTTCAAACGACTTGGCCTGCTCCCAGATGCGGGTGACTTTTTCATCCACGCCATCGAATTTTTCCAGGCGCTGTTCCAATCGTTCGATTCTCTGTTCCAGAGCGCTGATGTGCGCCTGGTCGGTGGGTTCGTTGATGTTCGAAAAAAGAAGCATCACCAGCAGTACGACGCCGACGACACCCGCGATGCCTATCCCCCAATACAAATATCGCACCGGATTGTCCGAGAGAATGGTATCCTTCTTCAAGCCCTTTTCTTTAAAAGAAGCGTAGCCGTCATCTTCGTAATAGGGATCACTTTTCTCTGGTTTTGCAGCTTCACCGTCACCCGTATCTTTCCACTTCATTGCCGTGCCTCCACAGCTTCCGTTGACCTGATTGTGAGGGTTTAAGAAATGCCCAATGAATTTACCTCTCTATAAACCAAAAGGGTAATGGACATCAACCCCAATTCCATTGTTTTTAGCAGGCCGGAACCAATCTCCCGAACATGCAGGCAACCGTCATGGCACCTGAAGCGTCCCGGACAGCGGGCCGTGTCCGTATTGACCTGTCCACGCATTTCAATTATGGTTGATCCATCTTTTTCTTCTAATCCGCAGGAAATGACCATGGCTGATCACTCACACCGTTTTGTCGAAGAATTCGATGGATTTATCGGATTCGGACTCAACCCTGAATCCGACATGGATGCCGTGACCTATTATCTCCAGAAATTCTCGGATGACCAATTGATGACGCTGCTCAGAACACGGCTGACCGACGAAGATCGTCAGGCCATCTTTGATTTGCTTTCAGGCTTGTTGCGAAAGCACCTCACGGAGCCTGAATACCACCGCTATTTTTTAAAAGACAACCATAACCCCTGACCCCACGGAAACAACATGCTCACCGACACGCATCTGAAACGCTACGCCGACGTATTGCTGTGGGGACTGACGACCGCACGCAGCAAACCATTTAAAAAAGGCGATGTGGTACTGGTCCGTTTTAACCTGGACGCGATTCGTCTGGCGGAAATCCTTGAAAGCAGGATCCTCGAACGGGGATTGAACCCCGTGCGCCGCCTGAACCCGACCCCTGAGATGGAAAAGAATTTCTTTGGTCTGGCCAACCGTCGGCAGCTGATCTTCGACCCGCCCGGGGAAGCGGAGCTTTACCGGAATCTCAATGGTTCCATTTTCCTCCACGCCCCGGCGTCGATTACCCATTTGAGCACCATCGATCCGAAAAAGATCAGCCGGTTCACCCTTTCTAAAAAATTCTTGCGGGACATCCTTGAAGAACGCGAACAGGCCGGACGTTTCAGCTGGACCCTGTGTATGCTTCCAACGGCTGAACTGGCCCACCACGCCGGTCTGGCCGACGGAGACTATGCCAAACAAATCGTCAAGGCCTGTTTTCTAAACCGACGCGATCCGGTGAAACAATGGAAAGCGGTGTATAAAAATGCCGCGGCAATTAAACGCTGGATCAACAGCATGGCGGTCAAATACTACCATATCGAGTCTGCCACGGTTGACCTTAAGATCACGCCGGGTGAACAGCGACGATGGATCGGCATCTCAGGCCACAACATCCCCAGCTTCGAGTTGTTTGTCTCACCGGATTGGCGGGGAACCAGCGGGGTATATTATGCCGATCAGCCCTCCTACCGCAGCGGGAACCTGGTCCAGGGGGTGAAGCTGACCTTTAAAAAAGGGGCGACCGTGGCCGTTGATGCCCAATCCGGCAGCGACTTCGTACAAAAGCAGCTGAAAATGGACCGCGGCGCGTCCAGGCTCGGCGAATTCTCACTGACCGACAAGCGGTTTTCAAAAATCGACCGGTTTATGGCCAACACCCTGTTCGATGAAAATTTCGGCGGCCGTTGGGGAAACTGTCACGTGGCACTGGGTGCCAGCTATGCCGACACCTACAGCGGGAATGTGCAATCGCTCACCAAAGAAAAAAAGGCCCGCCTGGGATTCAATGATTCGGCGCTTCACTGGGACCTGGTCAATACGGAAAAGAAGCGGGTGGTGGCGCACCTGGCCGACGGTCGCCGGACGACCATCTATGAAAATGGATGTTTTAAGTATTAGGCCGCAGAAAGCCTGTTCACGAATTTAAACTTTGTATTTACCGAAATCCTCGGGCGAGAGTTTTTCAAGATATTTGGCCCACTTTTTTCCCTCTTCGCTGTCGTCCAGAACCTCTCCGGTCGCCTTGCCGCCTTGCGATTTTTCGATTACCCGCTCATCCACGAAGATGGGCGCATGAAAACGCAGGGCCAGGGCGATGGCATCACTGGGCCGGGCATCCATGGTAAATGACCGCTCTTCCGAAGCAAAGTGGATCTCCGCGTAGAACGTATTTTCCTTCAGGTCGCAAATGTCGATCCGGTTGATGTGGACATTGAGCACCTGTGTCAGGTTCTTAAACAGATCATGGGTCATGGGTCGGTCAAATTGAATATCCTGAAGGGCCGAGGCGATGGAGGTCGCCTCGAGCAACCCGATCCAGATGGGCAGGGTTTTATCCCCCTCTTCGGTTTTTAAAAGGATAATGGGAGTATTTGACGCAGGATCCATGGCCAGACCCGCAATGTTTACCTTATGCAGCAATGGTCGTCTCTCCTTTTTCCGGCGCGGCGTGCTTGGGTCCGCGAATCAGCCGCCCCCACAGCGAGTGTGCATGTGCTCCTTCTATCATTATATCCGCAAAGGTCCCTGTCAACAGTTCTTTCTTGGCCAACAGGTCGCTGGGAACGTCAAAATGGATGATGTGGTTGGATGAGGCGCGGCCGGACCATCGGATGGGTGGGGATGCGCTGTCGATGTCATCGGATTTGAGCCCCCGGCTGGGACCTTCCACCAGAATTTGCAGGGTCCGGCCAACCATGGCCTGGTGCTTCTCCAGCGTGATTTTTTCCTGAAGATTCAGAAGCGCCTGAAGTCGCTCCTTTTTAACCGATTCGGCAATCTTGCCGGAAAAGGCGGCGGCCGGGGCGCTGGGTCGATCCGAGTACATGAATGCAAAGAGCCCGTCGTACCGGACGGTTTCAATCAGATCCAACGTGGCCTGAAATTGACGATCGGTTTCACCGGGAAACCCCACGATAAAATCAGAGGTAATGGCGATATCGGGGCATGCCGCCCTGAGCCCGGCGATTTTCTCGAGGTAGGTATTACGGGTATACTTGCGATTCATGCGTTTTAATATGCCATCATCACCGGATTGCACCGGCAGATGGATGTGGTGGCACAGTTTTTCAAGACGACCAAACGTGCGGATCAGGTCATCGGAAAGGTCTTTGGGATGGGAGGTGGTGAACCGTATCCGGTTCAACCCGCCGACATCGTCCACCCGTGCCAGCAATTCGGCAAAGCTGCAAAGCCCCTCTTTGTTCCCGTAGCTGTTGACATTCTGACCCAGCAGGGTCACCTCCCGGACGCCCTGTTCCACCCGCATCCGAATCTCTTCAATGATGCGGTCCGGATGGCGGCTGGCCTCCCGCCCGCGGACATGCGGCACCACACAATAGGTGCAGTAGTTGTCGCACCCGCGCATGATGGTGACAAATGCCGACACCTGGCCGTCGGATGCAGGACCGACCACCGGGCCATCCGCGTCGATGGTGTCCGACAGCCGCACATCCACGATGCGGCACCGGGAAGATTCGATGCGACGGACCATCTCGGGCAGGCGGAAAATCGCATGCGTCCCGAAAACCAGGTCCACATGAGGCATGCGTTTTAAAATGGCTTCGCCTTCCTGCTGGGCCACGCAACCGCCTACGGCCACAATCAGGGACGGGTTGGCGATTTTGATTTTGGCCAGGCGCCCGAGAAAACTGAAGGCCTTTTGCTCCGCTTTTTCACGGATGGTGCAGGTGTTGACGATGACCATGTCCGCCGATTCGATCGCATCGGTCCCGGTATATCCCAAAGGCGCCAGCACACCGGCAATCTGATTGGCGTCGTATACGTTCATCTGGCAACCGATGGTGCTGATATGGAGCAATTTTGACTTCATTAAAAGAATCGATCCCTTCTGTTCAACGGCGGCTTATCCGTTTCCACCGGCCGGCCATCTGTATTGATCATCCGATGTGCCGTCCGTTTCGTCATCGTCAACCGGAACCACCCCCACCTCACCGCCAAGGCCGGTCATGATTCCGTCCACTATCGTTTCACAGCCCGGCGCGATGATGACCTGCACCAGGGCCTGTCGAGGGTCCAGGGTGGACATAACGGCCACATTGTCATAGGCCTCAAGAATAAATTTGACAAAGCTGATCTGGCACCGGTCTATCCGGTAAACGCGTCTGGTTGTTTCCACTGTCACCTATCACCTGGCCGTTGTTGTTGACAACCCGAAACCGGCAGAAATGCCGTGAGCGGGTCACGGTGTTTCTTGCTTGTTTGGAATCCGGATAATAAGATATGCCCCATCCATGGAAAAACAATGGCAGACCATCAATCCGGACCCGGAAACCGTTCGCAGCCTGTCCCGTCAGGTTGAATGCAGCCCGCTTATCGCAAGGCTTCTGGCCATTCGGGGCATTCAATCCAAGATCCAGGCCACCCGATTTCTTCATCCGTCGTTGAGCGATCTTACCCCGCCGATGGAACTGGCTGGTATGGACGACGCGGTCCATAGAATCCACCGGGCCCTGGAGAATGGCGAAAAAATTCTCGTATTCGGTGATTACGATGCCGACGGCATCACCGCCACAGCGGCACTGGTCGGCTTTCTCAGGCACTGTGGTGCACGGGCCAGCTATTACATCCCCCACCGGATTGCCGACGGCTACGGTCTGGGCGCCGATTTCATCAACAATCGGGCGATTCCGGCCGGCGTCGGCCTGATCATTACCGCGGACTGCGGCTCAGGCAGCAGTGACGCCGTCTCTTTAGCCCGGCAAGCCGGCATCCATACCATCGTCACCGACCATCATCCGGTTGCCAGAATTCCCGGTGATGCCGTCGCCGTGATCAACCCCACCCGGTCGGAATGCCGTGCCAATCTTGCTCACCTGGCTGGCGTGGGAGTGGCCTTTTACCTGATCATTGCCCTGAGAGCCCACCTGAGAAAAACAGGGTTCTGGAAAAACCGCCGTGAACCCAATCTGAAACACCTGTGCGATTTGGTGGCGGTGGGAACCATCGCCGATGTCGCTCCGCTGATCGGTGAAAACCGGGCCCTGACCACCGCCGGCCTTCGACAGATCAATCAGGGCGCTCGGCCCGGCATTGCCGCATTGATGCGCATGAGCGGGTCGCCGGACACCCCGACGGATGCGGAAACCATCGCATTCAGACTGGCCCCCCGTCTCAACGCGGCTGGCCGCCTGGTGCACGCCCGTATGGCCTGCGAGTTGCTGCTCACCGACAACAGACAAAAAGCCAACCGCCTGGCCAAGGCCCTTTGCCGGCTGAACAATCGACGCCGATCCATGGAGCAGGACCTGCTGGAAACGATCCTGGAACGCTTGCCCCGCCCACCTGGCCAGATGGCTCAGCCGGTGCTGGTAATGGATGGCAATCGCTGGCACGAAGGGATTCTGGGCATTGTCGCCTCCCGCCTGGTCCGGCAGTACAATCGGCCCGCGGTCGTGATCAGCACCCGCAACGGCATGGGCAAGGGATCGGCCCGCAGCATCGACGGCATCGACCTGTCGGCAGCCTTGGAACGATGTGCGGATCTTCTGGATCGATTCGGTGGACATCCCCTGGCGGCGGGACTGTCGCTCCCCACTGCCAATATCCCCGCATTCAGAAGCCGTTTGGAAACGGTTGTGGGTCAAATGACGGCCGATCTTGGCGCGACACCGACACTGTCAATAGATGCCCACGTTCCACTGGAGACGATCACGCCGGAACTGATGAACAATCTGGACCGTCTCGAGCCATTCGGTCAGGGCAATCCATACCCGCTTTTCATGGACACCGGGGTGCGGGTACACGCAAGCAAAACCGTCGGCGATCGCCACCGCCAGATGGTTCTGGAAAGCGGTTCCGGAAATGGTGGGAGGCACCCGGCCATTCAGTTCAACGTCACGGATGTGCCACTGGGGGTGGACCGGTTAAATAAAATCGCCTATCGGCCCCAATGGAATTACTGGAACGGCAGAAAAAACCTCCAGCTCATCGTCGAAGCAACCGACCCGGAATCCTGATGCCCGATTCATCCTGATGGTAAAGGGGTAAACGCCTCTGGCCGCACACCCTTCGCATCGATTTTTTAATCGCCACTTTACTTTTTTGTCTTGCAATGGCCCGGAAATCTTTCCTATAAAGAGTCAGTCAGAAGGCATGTACCCATCCATTAACCACAGGTGACCATCCATGGCAAAAGTTTTCAGACCCAGTAACCGCGAGTCCAGTATTCTTTCCAGAATCGAATCTTCGAAAGAGCATGCCAGACGCGCGGCAATCAATATCGTCAGGGATGATCCAACCCGGTTCGCCAATCCCATCGCCATGAAACTGGTGGAAGAGCACCTGGTGGAGACCACGAACAAAAATGCCCTGGAAGAACAGATTCTCAAATGCCTGGATACGCTCTGCCATGCCGATGAATTTGATGTGGACTACCAGATCGCCCCCTTCAGGAATCTGGTCCAGCAGCCCAACGTGGTCAGCCTTTTTGTGACTGCCTTCGTCATCGAAAAGCTGATTAACCACAAATCGGTGGTGGACATCTTCGGATCAGACGCAGACATCTACCTCTGCGTGCACAAGCAGGTTGCCAAGCTTCTTCCCTGAGCGAAACCATGGTCCCCAGCTTCCTTCCCCGACTGGTCAACAGTCCTTTTGAAGATCCAGCCCTGTTCGTCCCCTTTCGTTATCAGCACCGCGCCATGCTCTTTGACCTGGGGGACATTGCGTGCCTGCCTGCCCGTGACATTCTCAAAATTACCCACATTTTTATTTCGCATACACACATGGATCATTTTGTGGGGTTCGACCGACTGCTGCGCATTTTCCTCGGCCGAGACAAGGACCTTTTCCTGTGGGGTCCCCAGGGTTTTCTGGCAAACCTGGAGGGGAAACTGGCCGGTTATTGCTGGAATCTGGTGGAAAACTACCAAAACCGATTCATCCTTCACGCCATCGAACTGCATCCGAACCGGGCCATCGTCAAAAGCTACCCATGCCGTAACGGGTTTACGGCCGATGGCACCATCCGGGAAATGCCTTTTGACGGTATCGCCCTCGCTGAACCGGAGTTAACGGTCAATGCGGTTCATCTCGACCATGGCATCCCCGTCTTGGGGTTTGCCCTGCACGAACGGTTTCACATCAACATCATGAAAAGGCCGATGGAAAACCTGGAATTGGCTCCGGGTCCATGGCTGAAACGCTTCAAGGCCATGCTCTACAGGGGCGCCGACCCGCATACACCGGTGGGAATTCCATCTCCCGACCATCCCGGTGCCGAATTGCGGTTTCCCCTGGGAGAACTGCGATCGGCCATTGCGCGCATCACACCGGGCCAAAGCCTGGCATACGTGGCCGACGCCGCCGGAACCGACGAGAATTTAAAAAAAATCCGAAATCTTGCAGCTGATGTGGACCAACTGTTCATCGAGGCGGCTTTTTCTCATGCCCACCGGGACATCGCCAAACGAAAACGTCATCTTACCGCCCGTCAGGCAGGTGAACTCGCCCGTTCCTGCCGGGTAAAGCAGTATCACCTGTTCCACCACTCTCCCCGCTACGCGGACTGTCCCGAAATCCTTGAAGCGGAAGCGGAAAAAGCCTTTGAGGGGCAATCGATTTCCACGGATGAACCCTGAGCGCGTTACCATCGTTGGAAGGTATTTTATAGGTTTGATTCGTTTTGCTGGTCTTAAATAAAAGGGAAACGCATTCACCCCTTTACGATTCACCGATCTGCGATGAGCGATGCGGTGCCAACCGGCATCGGGGGCGCCATGGTTTCCTGAACCCGGTAGAAGGAATCCCGTCTTGCCGGAATAAAACCGGCCCGGCGGATGATCGTGACGACAGTGTCGACAGTGGCCTGGCGGTCGTGGCCGGCCTCTTTGTGGACATGTTCTTCCACCAGCACCCCGCCAAAGTCATCCGCTCCGGATAGAAGCCCCAGTTGTCCGGCAGGAATGGTTTCCGAAAACCAGGATGACTGAATGTGGGGGAAATTGTCCAGCACCAGCCGGGCAACGGCGATGATTCGCACGTATCTGGCCGGGTGGGCGGGATGTCTCACCTGTTTAGACAGTGGTGTCCGGCCCGGTTTGAATGACCAGGGGATAAAACTGGTGAATCCCGAGGTCAGATCCTGAAGGTCGCGCAGCCGGAGGAGATGGTCGATGATATCGTCATCGGTTTCCACATGGCCGAACATCATGGTGGCGGTGGTCTTGAACCCGATGCGGTGGGCCTTTTCGCAGACATCCAGCCACTGGCCGGTGGTGGCTTTTCGCGGGGCGATGATCTTGCGAACCGCTTCGGTAAGAATTTCGGCGCCTCCGCCGGGTATGGTTCGAATACCGGCCTCCCACAGCGCCTGCAGCACGTCGGTCACGGAACATTTCTCCTGACCGGCCATGAAAACGATCTCCGCCGGGCTGAATGGATGGATGTGCACATGCGGACAGACGCTGCGAATGGCCGCGATGTAAGCCTGCCAGTCTTTCAGCCTCACTTTTGGATTGTGGCCGCCTTGGAGCAGCACCGTGGTCGCACCTTTGGCGGCGGCACTTTCCACTTTTTCTGCCACCTCCTGCGGGCTGAGCAGATACGCATCTGTATCGTGGTTTTTTCGGCAGAAGGCGCAAAAGGCACAGCCGGTCACACAAACATTGGTATAATTGGGGTTGGTGTCGACCACAAAGGTGACCCTACCTTCCGGAAAACGCCGGACCCGCTCTTGATGCGCCAGATTCATCAGCGGTCCCATTGGCAAATCGGCGAGCAATTCCAGTGCCTGTAGGCGATCGTAGCGTCTTTTTTTCTCGGGTGTGGATCGTGCTGTCATCAGTTGACCGGACCTATCCAAGATAAAATTAAAACAACAAATTACAAAAACCAAATCTCAATAAGATACCAACGATGCCACCTCAACCGTCAGTTTGAAAAAGCGGGCGTCGGCCCAGTTCCTCAACCTGCCTGAAAAATAGCTGCTGGCCACGGATGTCCCGATCGTCCAGGCTCCGCCGGATGACCTGGAAATAGCGCCGGATGATGGCGGGCGGAAGGTGGAGGGCACCGGCTGCTTCCGGTACGGCCTGTTCAACCAGGGACGGTTCACGCGCCTTAAACTCGTCCAGCCAGTCTGAAATGGTCGATTTGATGGAATCGGCAGCGTCTTTTCTCACCACCCACCGGGCAAAGACAAAGGGAAGCCGATGGATCTCGAACCATTTGCGGGAAAGGTCGGTGATGAATAACGGCTGTGCACCACCGGCTGTCTGACCTTTGACCAGGGCACGATCACCGATCAGCAATTCCCCATCCGGAACCCGGCCAACGGCGGCAATATGCGGAAGCCGACTGAACCCGTGGAGGTTCCCCAAAAGCAGGTACAGCAGCCGGACGCTAGAAGCAGACTCGCCGGTCACCCGGATGGTTCTCGGTGAGTGTATCTCCTCAAAGGGAAGGCGTGAGAAAAAAAGCACGCTCATGCATTCACCGTCGGCGGCAATGCCGAAGCGCCCCACCGTTTCCACCACCCCGTCAAGCGCCTTTAGTCCGCCGACCGGCACAGCAGCGGCAACGACCTCCCCGGACAAAAGAGCCCCAATGCTTGCCCGGGGTATCACCGGCACGAACCGGCATCCGCGGGGAGCACCCAGTTGCCGGTATGGCGCCATGTTGGTGTAGGGGATCATGGCCACCGATGCGGTCATGTAACCCCGCCTCTGGGTGAGAACACACCGTCTCGCTCCACGGGCGTGAATCCGGCTGTATGGATGCTTTCCTCCATCCTGGCCCGGGCCATCCCCACCGGTGTGGCGGCGCCGGCAAGATGGGCGATTTTCTCCTCACTGATGGTGCCGTCCATGTCATCAGCCCCCCAGCTCAATCCGGCCGACCCGGTTGCCAAGCCGGTCATGGGCCAATATGATTTCAAATGGGGGATATTATCCAGCACCAGCCGCGAGATGGCCAGCACCGACAGCGTTTCCAGAGGAGTGGGGCCGTGGTCGATAAAATTGCCGGCTCCCGGCTGGAATGGTAACGGGATAAAGCAGGAAAATCCACCCGATCGATCCTGGGCACGCCTTAAAATCAGGAGATGGTCGACGCGCTCATTCCAGGTGTCGCCGAACCCGAAAAGCATGGTGGCGTTGGTGGGTATCCCTTTGCTGTGGGCCAGCTGGTGGATGCGCACCCAGCCATCGGGACTGGTCTTGTTTTTCCAGTGCTGCCGGTAGAGCCGGTCGGAGAAGATCTCCGCGCCGCCGCCGGGCATGGCGTCCATGCCGGCGGTCTTTAGCTGATCCAATACCGTCGATTCGGACAGGCCGGTGGTTTTGGCAAAGTAATCGATCTCCACGGCCGTAAAGGACTTGATGTGCAGGCCCGAATATCGGTTGCGCAGGGATCGGACCAGTTCCAGGTTCCGCGCAAAGGGCCAGATCTGGTTCAACCCGCCGACGATATGCACTTCCGTGGGCCTCAGCCGTTCCACCTGGTCGAAGATCTCCGGTTCCTCCAACACGTATGCATGGGCGGCATTTTTGGATGCGGCATAATTGCAAAAGGTACACCCGCTGCCGCAGATATTGGTGGGATTGACCTGCAGGTTGAACACATAGGTGGCCTGCCGGCCATAGCGCTGCTGGCGGTTTGCCAGTGCCGCCTCGCCCAGGCGGTGAAGGCGGTCCGGGGTGATGGTTTCGGCCAGGCCGTAGGCTTCTTCCCGTGAAAGCCGCTCGGCGAGCGCACCCTTTTGCAAGGCTCGCTCAAAAATCGTATCGCCCATGATCAATCGCACCCAATTTGATGTTCAGCAATCGGGCAAACCGAGGGACTTCCACATGTGGTCTACCCTTTTTTCCACGTTCGGATCAAATTCAACCGGTTTGGGATACCCTGTTTTCCAGCGGGCGTCAATGGCAATGGGGAATTCGAAAATCAAGCGGTTGCCGGCAAGCCTACGGCCGGCCGGATAAAGGTCCGTCAGGGGGTCGAAACGGGTGAACCAGCCCCAGAGCAACAGGATCCGGTCGTTTAATGGGACATCCTCGGAGACGATGATGTGAAACAGGTAGTCCCTGGCTGCCGCGTGGCGGATCAGCGCCCGACGGACCGGTTCCGTATCCCGGCAATGCGTGG
>CAVQUU010000033.1:0-50447 GCA_963716825.1 uncultured delta proteobacterium | reverse complement strand
TATGTCCTCCTTCTTTGGTTCGGTTGGTCTTGCTATCTCCTGTTCTTCCGTGTGCCCTATCACGTCGTTGTTTGAGGGCGAATGACATGGCTGGGAGAGGCGTGATGCCCTTACGATTGGTGTTGTTCGTGGTGACGGATCGCTTCGTCGATGACGAAGCGGAGGATCTTCTTGGCGAAGTCAGGGTCCAGGTCGGCCTGGTTCGCCAAATCTTCGAGCCGCGCGATCTGTTGCGCTTCGCGCGCAGGGATCGGAAGGCGGAAGGTCGTGTTCGGCCTTGAGGCGGCCGACGGCCTGGGTGTGCTTGAAGCGTTCGCCCAGGGTGTAGATGAGGATCGCGTCGAGCCGGTCGATGCGAGGCGCGGTGGCCCTTCAGGATCTCGGCGGCGCGGGTCGTGTGGTCTTCGGTCATGCCGCTAACTCCTGTGGGGACGGGTGGCGCGAGATGTGGAGCGGGCCGTAGAGTGTCGTGCTGATGGACGCCGTCGGGGCGGCAGCCCATGCGCTTGGCCAGCGCGATGGAGCGGGTGTTGTCGGGGTGCACGAAGCTGGCGAGCGGTGGTCCAGCCAAGCGTGGTCGTAGGCGTAGGCGCGGGAGCGACGGCGGCCTCGTAGGCATAGCCCTTGCCCTCGCCCTCGGCGAAGACGGTCCAGCCGATCTCGGCCTCGGGCCAGTCGAAGCGGATGGAATGGTGCCGACGATGCCCAGGGCCGGTCGGCTGGCCGGTCTCCGTGACCATCCAGCGCCCATAGCCGCGCAATTCCCATTGGCCGATCAGCGCGCGCGAGGTGGCCCCAGCCGTCGGCTTCGGTCGCCTTGTCCGCCGACGAAACGCGCGCGGTCCGAGGTCTTGGAAGGCGCGATGGGCATCGAAGTCCGACAGGCGCGGCGCGCGCAGCGTCAGGCGCTCGGTGGTCAGCGTCGGGATCATCATGCCAGCACCTCGGACGGGGACGGGTGGCGGTAGACGAGGTCGTCGGGATGCACGCGGTCGGCGGCGTCGTCGCGGGTGCAGCCGAGGCGTTCGGCCAGCGCGATGGAGCGGGCATTGGCCGGGTCGATATAGCTGACGGCGGTTTCCCAGCCGAGGTCCTCGTAGGCGTGGCGGCGCAGGCGCTGCATGCCCTCAAAGGCGAGGCCCTGTACCTTCGGCCTCCTCGGTCCAGATGGTCCAGCCAAGCTCTCGCTCGGGCCAGGTGATCGGGTGCCACGGCCCCATGGAGCCGACCGGCTGTCCGGTCGCCTTCAGCTCCGCCACGAAGCTGCCGTAGCCGCGGATCTGCCAGTGGCCGGCACAGCATGGTCAGGACGTTCCAGGCGTGGCGTTTGTCCTTGTCCGCGCCGCCGCCGATATACCGGGCGCGGTCGGAGCGGACGAAGGGTTCCAGCACCGCGAAATCGCGACGCCTGAGGCGCGCGGAAGCGGAGGCGCTCGGTCTCCAGCGCGGGGATATCCACAAGGCGCGGGGTCATTGCGCGCCTCCGACAGATGCGGGGAACGTGCAAGACACTGGGACTGCTTGTCGCTGTGGACAGGGCATGTGAGTGGCGCAAATATGTGCACGCCGATCATGCGGCACCGCGCGTAGACCCGCAGCCTGCCAGCAGGACGACGTGCCGACGCGTGGCTGCCAGCACCGGCCGAGAGAGGCCCGCTCCCGGGCAGGGTCCGGCCAAGCGCTACATCGCTGCGGCGCCCGCCGTGGTCGCGCCTCCAGGAGGCCGGAGGCGGCAGCGCCTGTGTCACTGAATTCGTCTTCCTGCCCCAGTCCCGAGAGGTCGCCCATGCCGCGGCCGAGGCCGGGCACAAGCCGGCGGGATGGGCGCCCGTCCCCATGTCGTGGAGCGTTGCTGCCCGCCCGCCGTCACCGTGCCGCCAAGCGCCTTCTGGCGTCCATCGCTTGCGCCGCCCATGCCGGCCGCGTCCATGCCGGCGGGCATGCCGCCGCCCTTGCCCAGCAGCGCGCCGAGGCCGCCGCGCATCAGGCCCTTCTTGCCCATCTTGCCCATCTTCTTCATCGCGTCGGCCATCTGGCGGTGCATCTTGAGCAGCTTGTTGAGGTCGGCCGACCTCCTGCCCGGCGCCGGCCGCGATGCGCTTCTTGCGGCTGGCCTGCAGCAGCTCGGGGTTGGCGCGTTCCTTCTTGGTCATCGAGTTGATCAGCGCGATCTGGCGCTTGATCACCTTGTCGTCGAAGCCGGCATCGTCGATCTGCTTCTGCATCTTGGCCATGCCGGGCATCATGCCCATCATGCCCTGCATGCCGCCCATCTTCTGCATCTGCTCGAGCTGGCCCTTGAGGTCGTTCATGTTGAACTGACCCTTCTGGAAGCGCTTCATCATGCGCTCGGCCTGTTCGGCCTCCAGCGTTTCCTGCGCCTTCTCGACCAGCGCCACGATGTCGCCCATGCCGAGGATGCGGCCGGCGATGCGCTGCGGGCTCGAAGGTCTCGAGCGCGTCCATCTTCTCGCCGAGGCCGACGAAGCGGATCGGCTTGCCGGTGATCGCGCGCATCGACAGCGCCGCACCGCCGCGCCCGTCGCCGTCCATCCGGGTCAGCACCACGCCGGTGACGCCGATCTTGTCGTCGAATTCCTGCGCGACGTTGACGGCGTCCTGACCGGTCAGGCCGTCGACGACCAGCAGCGTCTCGCGCGGGTTGGCCACGTCGCGGACGGCGGCGGCCTGCGCGATCAGGTCGTCGTCGATATGCAGGCGGCCGGCGGTGTCGAGCATGTAGACGTCGTAGCCGCCGAGGCTGGCCTGGGTCTTGGCGCGCTTGGCGATCGCGACCGGGTCTTCGCCCTTGACGATCGGCAGGGTGTCGACGCCGATCTGCGTGCCGAGGATGGCGAGCTGTTCCATCGCCGCGGGGCGGTTGGTGTCGAGCGAGGCCATCAGCACCTTCTTGCCCTCGCGCTCCTTCAGGCGCTTGGCGAGCTTGGCGGTGGTGGTCGTCTTGCCCGAGCCCTGCAGGCCGACCATCAGGATCGGCGCGGGCGGGTTGTCGATCTTCAGCGCGCCGGGGTCCTCGTCGCCGGTCAGGACGTGCGACCAGCTCGTCATGGACGATCTTGACGACCTGCTGGCCGGGCGTGACCGATTTGGTGACCGCGGCGCCGGTGGCCTTCTTCTCGACGGCCTTGATGAACTCGCGCGCCACCGGCAGCGAGACGTCGGCCTCCAGCAGGGCGACGCGCACTTCGCGCATGGCGGTGCGCACGTCATCCTCGGACAGCGCGCCTTGCTTGGTGAGGCGGTCGAAGACGCCGGACAGGCGTTCGGACAGGTTCTCAAACATGGGCAGCGTGGCCCCTTTCTCGGTCTCGGTTGCCCCAACAGGTAAGGGGCGTGCCCCGATCCAAAGCCACCAAACGCGTCTTACACCCCCGTGGGCGAAACCTCGCTGACGGGGGGCGATCCTGCGGACGCGCGCGGGACCGGGAAGCTAGGGCTTTCCGGCTATTGCGGCGGGGAATAGGGGGGTGGGCCGGCGATTGTCAATCGGCGGGGCGCACCGGCGCCTCAGCGGCAGTCCACGGGCAGGTCGAGCACATCGCCCGCCAGCATGTCGGCGCCCGTGGGCATGGAGCGAGAAGGCGCGGCGCAGCGTCATCGCGTCCCATTCCGCCTGCTCGGTCGGTGAGTCGGTGTCGGTTCGGGTGCCGGGGTCGCCGAACAGCGTAAGCGCCATCGGCCCCCCGAAGTCCACGCCCGCCACGTTCAGCCCGCTGACATGGTTGCGCGTAGACGCCGACCAGGTCGGCGGCGTTGCCGCGCGAGGTGGTGACGAGCGTCCAGATCGGGCCGGAGATGCTGTCGCCCGAGGGTCATCTCGCCCGAGGCCAGATGCGCGGTCGATCCGCCTTCCTGCCGGAAGCTCTGGCCGAGGCGAGTGTACTCCGCGTGGCCGTCCAGCCGGGTGCCGGGGCGGATCATCGCCGACGCCCTGGGTCACTTCGATGGTGAAGTCGAGGGTGCAGGTCTGCGCCGCGACTGCAGGCCAGGCGCGGCGAGGGCGAGAGAGGAGAGGCGGCGAGGCGAGCTGTATGCGCATGACCGGACCTATGGCAGCAGCGGGCGACGATCCAGCGGGTGATGCGAAATGCCATCCTCGGCGGCGGAGTGGCGCGGAATCGCCCTCAACTCGGGCCGGTTGGTACTGGTTCGGGACGAATACGCCCTGCGAATGGGCTGGCGGTGTCACCAGCTCGCGGCAGTCGACCCGTCCAGCGCACTGGGCGTAGAGGATCAGCACGCTCAACAGGCCGAAGACGGTGGCAGGGATGAGGCCGAGGGGCCGAGCACGAGGATGTGGAAGCCCGATGGCGCAGATCATCGTCGCCAGGCAGCAGGCCCGCGCCGATGGCCTGGCGGCCGGGCAGCAGCAGGATCGCGGCGCCAACCTCGATCGCGCCGATGAGGTAGCGCAACCATTGGCCGCAGCCGGTGGCATCGAAGGTGGCGACCATCGCCACCTCGGGGTGCTTGGTGGTACATCGCCGCGATAGGCGAGGGTCTGCGGGGAGGGCTTTCCGGGCTCAGGACAGGCCGAGGCGTCGATAACATCGTCTGGGGAACCGGCCCCTCGCATTCGCCAGATTTCCGCGTCAGGCGGCCAGAGCCTGCGATCTGGGTGCGGCGGCGTCAGCGTCGCGTCGGGGTCGATGACCATGCGATCGGCCGTGACGAAGGTGCACATCGGTGATGCCGATGAAGCCCAGCACGTGGCGGATGTAGCCGGTGGCGAAGTCGACGTCCGAGCCGGCCTCGGTGCCGCCCGAGGCCACGGCGATGATGGCGCGCTTGCCGGTCAGCAGGCCCTTCGGCCCGGTCTCGGTATAGCGGAAGGTGACGCCGGCGCGGGCGACCTGATCGACCCAGGCCTTCAGCGCGGCTGGAACGCCGAAATTGTAGATCGGCAGCCCGATGACGAGGGTATCGGCGGCCTGCACCTCGGCGACCAGCGTGTCGGACAGGGCGAGGGTCGCGGCCTGTTCCGGCGCTGCGGTGCGTCGGCGGGGGTGAAATTCGCGCCGATCCAGGCCTCGTCGATCAGGGGCAGGGCCGCGGCGAGGTCGCGGGTGATGACGCGGCGTGGCGTCGAAGCCGCGCGACGATCTGGTCGGTCAGATCGCGGGAGATGGAGCCGGTGCGGCGGGCGGAGGCGTCGATGCGCAGAACGGATATGGGTCATGGGTCTGTGTTCCTTGGTGGGGCGGATCGGCCGGATGGGCGTGTCGAAAATGTCATCGGTCTCCACTTGGTCGCTTGGCGCAAACAAACACAATCGGGGTTGACCCAAAGCGTTGCCTCGCCGTGTGAACTCATGTCCGGCATGGCGAGTGCACAGAATGTCGATGGACCATTGGGACGAAATCCGCACCGCCTATCAGGTGGCGCGCATGGGCACGGTGTCCGGCGCGGCCGAGGCGCTGGGCGTGCACCATGCCACCGTGATCCGGCATATCGACGCGCTCGAGGCGCGGCTGGGCGCGAAGCTGTTCCAGCGCCATGCGCGCGGCTACACGGCCGACCGAGGCGGGGCAGGACCTGCTGAACGTGGCGGCCCAGACCGACGATCAGTTCACCCAGCTGGCCGGCCGCATCAAGGGCCGGGGCGACGAGGTGACGGGCGAGTTGATCGTGACCTCGCTCGAGGTCGCTGTCGCCGCTGCTGGTGCCGTCGATCGCGCACTTTCAGGAGCGCGCATCCGGATCTGCGGGTGCGGCTGATCACCGACGAGCGCCTGTTCCGGCTGGAATACGGCGAGGCGCATGTGGCGATCCGCGCCGGGCAAGCTGCCCGATCAGCCCGACAACATCGTGCAGCCCTTCTTCACGCAGCGCTGCGGCTGGTGGCGAGCAAGGACTATGTCGACGCGCTTCGGCGCCGCTGGAACCGCCGACACTCGCCGATCACCGCTTCATCGGCGCGACCGAGGACACGCCGCGCGCGCCGTTCTTCCGCTGGCTGAACGAAAACGTGCCGGCCAGTCCGATCTTCTTCCGCGACGTCGTCGATGGCGGCGGTGAAGTCGGCGGTCTGGCCGGGATCGGCATCGGCTTCGTCGCGGTCTGGGATCAGGACGGCACCGAGGATCTGGTGGAGGTGCTGCCGTCGCTGGAGGATTGGTCGGCGAAGATCTGGCTGGTGACCCATATGGACCTGCACCGCACGGCCAAGGTGCAGACCTTCGTGCGCTTCCTCAAGGAACAGGTGAAGTCCTGGCCCGTCGACTGAGCGCGCCGGGGCGCTGCCCACCGGCCTGCGGCCTCCCCCGGAGTTTTTCAGCAGGAGTGGAATCGGAGAGCGATGAGTCGTGCGAGAGGCTATAGGGTCCCACAGGCATGGAGGAAACGGTAAAGGATGAAAATGCGCGGCGATCCGCCTGTTGCGTATCGAGTTCAACGACCGTGAACATTCCGGGGGGCAGCACAATCCAGTTTCCGTAAACCGTTTTCAAGCGTTCGAAAAAGGACCGGAACCCCTGCCCGGCCACAATGGTCAGGGGGTGTTTCTGTGCGGATGGTGCCGGGTATTTCAAGGCGAACAGAAAGGAGGCCAACTCGCCGCTGTGGTCCGGGTGAAAATGGCTGAGAAAGAGATAGGAAATGTCGAAGATGGAAACATTGATTTCCAGCAGCCGGCGCATGACCCCCGGACCACAGTCGAAAAGCAGGTTTTCCCCGCCGGTTTTGATCATAAAGGAGCAAGGATTGCGCACCAGCGACGGCACACAGGTTCCCGATCCCAGAATAGTGATTTGGCTTGGCACGGCACGGATCCTCCCTGATAATTGATCGTCCGGCACCCATGTTAGGATGAACCGGACAGGATTTCAACCGGAAGAAACGAGCCCGTCACCGATAAACGATGTGGCGGAATGGAAAATATGAAGCAGGTTTCTGCTTCCGGAAAAAACTACTGCACCGGGCGTTCTCAATGCTTCATGAATCCGGCGGCAACGATGGCACAATCATGATGCTTGACATGGATGAATGGTATTTGTTATTTCAGCCGCTATTCGAAAACTATTTTAAATCTATACAATCTGATCAGCGCAACGATTCTGTTTCAGCTGTACTTGCGGCGTCCGATCATCTTTTTTTCAAGGAAAAACGGTTTTTCCAATCTGTTGATATATCCCGTTCGGCCAGGACCTATCCGGCGGATGAAAAAGACGGCTGATGCAGCACCACGGAATCACCAATTGTTCGACTACAAAAAAAACAGGGACTGGGCAGAAAATCTGACCATTGTCATGCAGCTGGGACTGACCATGGCCGGCTGCATCGTTTTTTGTTTTTTTGTGGGGCACTATCTGGATAAGTGGCTGGGACTGAGGGGAGTCTTCACCACGGTTTTTATCCTTCTTGGTATTGCCGGCGGCGCCAACGTCTGCTATCGACAGATACTGGAGATTACCGAACCGAAAGAAAAGGCGGATCCCGATGGAAACGGACCCAACGGTTCTTGACATGCAAAAAAAATACGGCTCGCGGGCGTTGATGCTGGCCATTGGTGCCGGCCTCTTATTCCTTGCCTTGGGCCAAAAAGAGATCTGCCGTGGATTGGTTCTTGGCGGGGTGTTCAGCGCCGTCAATTTTGCACTTATGGGCCAGGCGCTGCGCTACCGGCTCAGCGACAACCGCAAGGCGGCTACCCGGCGATCTCTATTTTCCCTGCTGCTGCGTTATGCGCTGCTGGCGATACCGCTCGTTTTAGCCGTGCGCTCTGACCGGTTTAATTTTCCAGCCACGGCAGTGGGTCTATTCATGGTTCAGCTGGTGATCATGATCGAACATGGTTCCCGGTTGATTTTCGCTGCTGTCAAACACTGATTCAAGGGCGACGACACATGGGAGAACTCGGAAGAATTCATCAGCTGATCATACCGGTTTTCGGCTATTCCATGACTTTCAACCTCGAGGTCATTCTTATGACCTGGATTGCCTTTCTGGTGATTTTTTTGCTGGGTTTTTTAATGGCGCGCAAACGGGGCATGGTGCCGGAATCCATGCAGGTGTTCGGGGAACTATTCGTTTCCAATCTCTACAAACTGACAGAAGACGCCTTGGACAAGGAGATGGCCAAAAAGTATGGTCCCTTGATCTGTGCGCTTTTTCTGTTTCTGCTGGTGTCCAACTGGCTGGGAATCGTCCCCCACCTGGATGAGCCCACCAAGGACCTCAATACCCCCTTGAGCCTCGGTATAATGGGTTTTGTCATCGCCCATGTCGCAGGGATACGAAAAAAAGGGTTTAAAAACTATGCCAGCGAGTATTTTCAGCCGATCTTTTTCATGGCGCCGCTGAATATCATCGGCGAGTTTGCCAAGATCATATCCATCTCTTTCCGTCTGTTCGGCAATATCATGGGCGGGTCGATTATTATTCTCGTGGTGTCTTACCTGACCTGGAGCATCCTGCTCCCGCCTTTTCTAAACGCATTTTTCGGCATGTTCGTGGGTACCATTCAGGCATTTGTTTTTACTATGCTAACCGTTGTATACATCTCAGTCCAGGTGAAATAGATGATGGACCTCGATATTCAGGCCTGGGTTAACGTCGCCGCGTATGCCGGCGGGGGGATTGCCATGGGGCTGGGTGCGGTCGGCGCTGCCATCGGCGAAGGGTATACCGCTGCCCAAGCCAATCTGGCCGTCTCCAGAAACCCGAAGATTTCTGGAGATATCTTCAAAAACATGCTCGTGGGGCAGGCGGTTGCCGAATCAGCCTCCATTTTTGCCCTGGTGGTCGCGATTTTGCTTCTCTTCATGGATAAGGGAAATCCAAATATGCTCAAGGCGGCCGCCCTTTTCGGCGCCGGTATCAGCATGGGTTTCGGGGCAATCGGTTCGGGTGTCGGGTCCGGGTTTCCCGGTGGCCAGGCCTGCCTGGGACTTTCCCGCCAGCCGGCGGTATCCAGCAAGCTAACCACCAACATGCTCATCGGGTCCGCCGTTTGCCAGACCCCGGCGATCTTCTCCATGGTGGTGGCCCTGATGCTTCTGTTCATGGATTTTTCCAATGCACCCCTTCATCCTACCTGGGCTGCCTTGGTGGGGGCAGGTTTGAGTACGGGGCTGGCTGCCATCGGCTCGGGGTACGGCGGTGGCATGGCTGCCGGGGCCAGCTGCGAGGGGGTTGCCCGTCAGCCGGAGGCGGTCGGAAATATTACAACCATCATGCTGGTGGGCCAGGCCGTGGCCCAGACGCCATCCATTTTCGGATTGCTGGTGAGTTTTATCCTGATGTTCAAAACCTTTCCCGAATCCATGCAGCTGCAATCGGCCATGGCGTTGCTGAGTGCGGGTCTTTGCACGGGGCTTGGCGGCATCGGGCCGGGCGTGGGCAACGGCATGGCGGCGGAAGGCGCCGTTCGCTGGGTGGCCCGCAACGTCAAACATGCGGCGGATCTCATGCGGACCATGCTGGTGGGTCAGGCGGTCTCCCAGTCCACGGCCATCTATGCGATGGTGGTCAGCCTGGTGTTGATTTTTGTCTTGTAGGTTTATGGATTTCGGCGACGGCCTTGTCGCCGAAATTGCAGATATTCAAAAACATGATGATATAACGGTAACAGAGGAGGAATACCATGGCGATCGAAGGTGCAGACATAGTAAAAGCGGCCGCGTTTTTAGGAGCAGGTATTTCCATGGGGTTAGGTGCTATCGGCCCCGGTGTGGGAGAAGGAATGGTTGCCGCCAAAGCGTGCGAGGCCATCGGCAAGAACCCCAAGGAAGCAGGACTGTTGACCCGAACCATGCTGGTGGGCCAAGCCGTCTCCGAATCAACCGGCATTTACTCCCTGGTTATTGCGCTGTTGCTACTGTTCGTGGTTTAGCGGGCCACCACTGACGCCGGCATTTTCGGATCCGTCTCAACCTGCCGCCCAGTCTTGAAAAACATGGAACGGCAACTTTTCTACAGAGAGCGTCCAGCATGGAAATTATTGCGACCAACGCGCTGATCAGTATCAATGAGACCTTTTTCGTCCAGCTGGTCTCGTTTCTGATATTTCTTTATGTAATAAACCGGATTATGTTCCGTCCGCTGCTTAGTACCATATCCCAACGGAAGGAGTTAATTTCCGATTTTCAGAAAGGTATCATTTCAGGGAAAGAAGATCTGGCTCGGTTAGGCAAAGATCTTGATCGCGAGCAGGCCAAGGTTATCCAGGAGGCCCAGAAAGTTGTTCTTTCACTTGAAACAGAAGGGGACCGGCGGGCCTCGGATATTTTGGAGGATGTCCGGCAACAGATTTCAGAATTGAGGCATGAAACGGAGACCCGGGTAAAAGATCAGGTAGGGCAAGCGCGCATGGAATTGACCGGGGAGGTGGAGGCCGTTACTTTAGCGATCATGGAAAAAGTGCTTCATCGGAGGCTGTTATCATGAGGTTGACTGAAAGAGCAGGTGCGCTATGCGTCACGAGCCTGTTGGTTGGTTTTATCATGGTGGCGCTTCCGGCAGCGGTTCAAGCCGCTGACGCCCCATGGAGACCCACCTACGACGTGGCCATGCGCTGGGTTAACTTTATCATCCTTGTTGCCGTGATCGTAAAATATGCCAGAGAACCCATCAAAGATTTTTTAAAGCTGCAAAAAAGCGACATCGTTTCTGAAATCGGCGAACTGGAAACCGAAAAAACCAGGATTATTAGCGACATCAAGGCAATAAAGAAGAAGGGGGCTGAAAACCGGATTCACTTTCAAGAACTGAAGAATCGGCTGATTGCCCAGGGAGAGACCCGCAAACAGCAGATCGTGGAACAGGCCAGGCAACAAAGTACAATCATGCTGGAAGAGACGCGGCGTAAGATGGAGAACCGGATAGTCCAGGCCAAGGCCAGCCTCAAAATGGAGTTGCTGGACATGGCCATCGATCAAGCAACGGCAAAACTTCCAGGCGTAATGACTGCAGGTGACAATCAGCAGCTTTTGGATGATTATATGAACAGTCTTCGCGCCTGAACGAATGCGCGTCTGACCCACGTAACTTGCATTTCATACCCTTTAGCTGATCTTTCTTTGCAGCTTGACAGCGCCACCTTTTTTCATTAGGAAACCCTCGGTTCCTTTTTCGTCAAGCCAACCTATATCAATCGCCGTTTTAGGACATAACGGGCAGGACGGGACGTCTATCATGGAAAAAAATTCCTCCATCGAAACATTTATCAAGGATCAGATCGAAAAGTGGAAAAAACAAACCCAGACCCATGTACCGGTGATCACCATCTCTGTGGAGCCGGGAAGCGGGGGGCGGGTCATCGCCCGGGGGCTGGCCAAACGGCTCAACATCGATCTGTTTGACCGTGACCTTGTCAAGGAAATTTCTGAAAGTGCCCGCATCAGTGGGGCCGTGATCGAAACCATGGAAAAAGACCGGCTCTCCGGTATCAAGGATTTTATTTCATCCCTGGTGAACGACCGCTATCTGTGGCCGGGGGTTTACCTGGATCATTTGATGAAAGTGGTTGCCGCAATCGCCAGCCATGGCAATGCCATCATCGTCGGTCGCGGTGCCAACTTTCTGATTCCGATGGAAGACCGGTTGAGTGTTCGGGTCATTGCGCCCTTAGAGGTCCGGGTGAAGAATGTGGCCAAGGAGTTCGGCGTCACCCGGGAAGAAGCCAAGCGGCGGGTGATCAACCGGGAAAACCGAAGATCCGCCTTTATCCGTCAATCCTTTAATGCAGACGTCGCCGATCCTCGCAATTATGATTTGGTGGTCAACACGCAGAAGTTAGACATCGATGCGGCGTTAGGGGCAGTGATCGGTATGATGGTCGCAAGCAAAGATACTGTGGAGATAAAACCGGCGGAGGCTAATACCAAAAAGAAATAATTTCAACGGATCTCAGACCGACTGTCGATACGCTGGAAATAAAAAACAGCGCCGGTGTGATCAGATCGCCGGCAATGCTTTTTTTCCGCTGCGGCGCTTTCGATTGGCCCCATTCCTCGCTTCCATTGGGAGCGCGCCCTGATTGGCGCTTATTCCTGCCTCCTCACACAAACTTTCTTAACCATTTGATAAACTTGTAATATCTTGAATTCACATAAAAACCATTTACCTGTTTGACATTGGTTCGTGACTGAATTAAAAGGATCCTTCTTTTCTGGGCGCGGTGGCTTCGGGACGCCACCGTAATTTACCCCGCCCAAAAAAAACGGTTTCCCGGGACGACGCTTCGCACAACCCCATTGGGTCGATGCGCGTTTATGATGTTTATCATCCAATTCGTGAAAGGGATTCAAGATGGAAGGAGCCCTGCTTCCGATTGTCGTTTTTTTGCTGGTCTATGTGGCGCTGACCTTTGAACTGGTCAACAAGGCCGTTGCCGCCCTGCTTGGCGTCATGATCCTGCTGGTGCTCCATGTGGTCAGCGAGCACCAGGCCGTCGAATTCATCGACTTCGAAACGATCATGCTGCTTTTGGGCATGATGTCCATTGTGGCCATACTCAGAAAATCCGGCTTTTTTTCGATCGTCTCGGTCAGAATCGCCGAGTTGACCCAGGGCAGCCCACTGAAAATATTGATTCTTTTTTCCATCGTCACCGCCGTCTTGTCCGCCTTCCTGGACAACGTGACCACCGTGCTGATCATCATCCCCATCATCATCGAGCTCACCGCGGGCATGGGCCTGGACCCCAAGATGTACGTGATCAGCCAGGCGATCATCTCCAATATCGGCGGCACGGCCACCCTGATCGGCGATCCGCCCAACATCATCATCGGCTCCAAGGTCGGGTTGACCTTCAACCAGTTCATGCTCAATCTCACCCTGCCGGTCCTGGTCTGCATTGCGGCCGCGCTCGTTTATATCTGGGCCACCAACCGGGATAAATTCAAGCCCATCGACACCAACCTGGCCAAGCTCTTTTCAGTGCAGCTGCTATTGGAAAAGATCCGCTACCATTTCCTGGATACGAAAATCGACAAGCTTTTCCTGACCAAAGGCCTGGTCTGCCTGGGCCTGGCCATCGTTTTGTTTGTCACCCAGACCATCACCAAATTGTCCCCGGGCGTGGTGGCGGTCTTCGTGGCCATGATCCTTTTCGTCATCACCCGTATCGACGTGGAAGCGATGCTGGAAGAGATCGAGTGGAGCACCCTTTTGTTTTTCACCGGCCTGTTCATCCTGGTGGGCGTACTGGAGGAAAAGGGGGTGATCGAATGGCTCGCCCACAACATTTTCATGCGCGTGGGGGACAACCCCTATGTGATCGTGCTGACCGTGCTCTGGGTATCCGGTATCGCCTCCGGATTTTTGGACAACATCCCGTTTACCATCACCATGATCCCCATCGTCAAGCTGATGCTGGAAAGCAACCCCATTCCCAACAACATCCTGTGGTGGGCACTATCGCTGGGCGCCTGCTTAGGGGGCAATTTGACCATGATCGGGGCCTCGGCCAATATCGTGTCCGTGGGTATGGCCAAAAAATTCGGCCAGGAGATTTCATTCCTCGATTTTGCCAGAAAAAGTGCCGTGATCACCCTGATCACGCTGGTGATTGCATCGGGCTATCTAACGCTTTATTTGTGGATATCGTTATGAAAACCGAAGACAGAGAAATATTGTGCAGTCTGATCCGGGACCATGAGGATACCGTGGGCTCTTCCCGGGTCACCATGATGGCCATCAAGGCCTTCATCGAATCCATCAAACAGGTGCGTTGCCGTGTCGAGGAAGTCCGTGAACTGTATTCGGAACTTTCCGAGGCCATCAAGAATACCGAGCCCAAGGTCATTCCCCTGATTCACTTGATTGAAGAGTTCGAAAAAGAGATCGGTGAAGCACCCGATGCGTCCATCGACCAGATCAAGGACCTGGCGATCCGGATTCTGGAGGAAAAGCACCACAAGATTATCACCAAGACCGGCAAAGTGATCGAGCACGGCCTGACCTGTATCAGTGAAGGCGATGTAATCATCGTTCACACGATCAGCTACGATGTGACCAACATGCTCAAGCTGGCCAAGGAGGTGCTGCAGAAAACCTTCAAGGTGATCGTGCTCAAGCAGGACCTGGCCAAGACCCGCCGGCTGATCAAATCCCTGTCCGCCGCCGGGATCGACATGGAAATTATTCCCGAATACAGCCTGAACCACTACATCGAGCAGGGCAACAAGGTGTTCATGGGCGCCTTGTCCATCGCCGACGACATGAAGGTGGTGTCGGCCATCGGTTCCGCCAATATCGTCAGCCTGTGTCACCTGAGCAACCTGCCGGTCTACCTGTTTGCCAATACCCTCAAATTTTCCCACCGGCCCTCATCCCAGCAGCGGATCCATCGCAAAGTGGAATCCAAAACCCACGGCGATCTCTCTTTCCAGTTGATCACCCACTCTCACGACACCGTGGACTTGAAGCATGTGGATTTTCTGGTGACCGAAGATGGCATCATGGACAAGGCGGCTATATCAGAATTTATCAAAGCGCCTGAAAAACTGAGAGACTTGTCAGGGTCAATTGTCGTTTAATATCGTGGTGACCATTGAGCGGTTCTCTTTGACGGCGGTCTGTTGGTCGGAGGCGCCGGTGGCTGCGGGCAGGGATTTCCATCGCGACTTGTACATAGCGATGTAGGCAATCTGGAACATGGCTTCAAGGAGCGAATAGGCGGAAACGTCATGGGGGGGGGTGGCAAAAGCGGCGATGGCTCGGCGTTTTTCCGATTCGCCCAGTTTTAATCGATTCAAATTATTCAAAAAAGCAACCATCTGGGGTGCTACCCGTTGATGCTGATCCGGAAGCTGCGCGTGGTTTTCCCATCGGGCCACCTGCTTGGCGAGGGTATCGCATGACGCCTCCAAAAGAAAAGCCTTGTTTTTTTCACTCTTAAAAAGAGGAGACAAAGAGACATGCTTGCGAATTGCATGATGAATCAGGGCTTTTTCACGCTCCAGCTCTTGCTTGATTGCCGGTGCCATGGTTTCGGGAACCGACAGGCTCAACTGATTCAATACGTCTGAAAATGCCGACAGGTGGATTTTGATGTCAGTGGCTGCGGCCGACCAGAATTGCTGGCTCATGGCCTTGACGGTGGCTTCGTCGGGGTCTGTTCGGTCACGGCTGGACTTGAGGATTTTCAATATTCCCGGAAATGTACGGGCGGCACGGGGGAACAGGTTAATCCCGGCAACCGCCTTGAAAATGATCGCGAGGGTGGCAAACCAATCCTGAAGATGAAGTGCCTCCTCCAGATTCCCAAAATTGGAGAAAATTGTCCTGTTTCGTAACAGGTGGAGCGGTGTGGCATAAAGGGGCGTTCCTCCGAGAACGGGTTGCGCAATGGTGCCGTCACGGCTGGGTTTCAGGGAAACCGCCGTTTCTACATCAATCACGCCGATTGAAAAGGAGCGCCTGTTTTTCAGGAATCCCGGATAGGTGTCCGGATCTGCATCCAAAAACAAATTATCCGGTTTCAAATCCCTCAGCGCTAATCGCTTTTCTTTAAGCAGGCAGAGCAACTTCAGCATATTGGACGCGATATTTTCGATCTGATGCCGGCTTTTCGAAAAGGCTTTGGTTTCCTGCTGTGTTTTCAAGAGATGGATCAGGTCGTCTACGTTTTTCTGATTGGATTTGAAAACGGTGGAAAATCCATCCTTGATGCGGGCCAGAAGCGCCTCATCAATTCCCTTTTCTTCCAGGTGGCGATTCTCTCCGGTGACGTATGCCAGAAACCAGTTTTTGATTTGGAAGGGATGGACTTTTTCCCCATGGGCCGACTCCCTGAAAATACGTTTGGTTTCGGCCTCACAAAGCCGGTAAAGGGTTTGAAGCCCTTCAAAAACCGGGAGAGCGCCCAGTCCGTATCGGGTGGTGAATGCCTCCTGGTCCCACGCCACGTCCGGCGCCTCACGGATTTCATTTCCGGTTTTGCTTTTGGACGCGTGTAATTCATCGATGACCCGCCCCAAAAAGAAACTGTTGCTCAGCTCCATGAAGAAGGCAAACCGGTCTCCGATTTTCAGATATTCCTGGTATTCGGGACGCTCTTCAACTAACCGGATATACTGTTTTTCCAGTTGCTCTTGGGTTAGGCTCGATTCATAGGGCAGCTTTTTAACCTTTTTAAGCACCACGGATACCATGGGGACGATGCAGGTGACCGGTGAAAGATATGAGGCGACCTGCACCTCTCTTCGAATGTCCCGCACATATTTTTCCATATCCGTGACGGGTGCCGGTGGTATCTTTACCACCATGTGGGTATCGTAGATGACGTAAAAGCATTTGCTTTTGCTGCCGGTCTCTTCTCCCAACGGCCCGACGGACATCCGACGGGTCAGCCAGTCGCTGCGGCCCTTGACGCCCAGTTCGAAAATTTTCATTTTCTGTGATGTGGGGGTGTCGGTCATGGTAAAGCGGGCAGGAACATCTGGATCCAACCCGTTTTGAACCTTGTAAAGCCCAAGGAAAAAAAGCGCGATGTCACGCAGATCGGACGTCTCCTGGCAATCTTCCTCAACATCGCAGGATCGATCGGACCGATTAGAGAGACCGTTAGCCGTCGGTGTTTTTAATGCCTTGGTTTTTACCGCAGTCGATAACATCAGGATCAGTTTGGCGATTCCAGATGCAGCGGCCAGAATAAACAGGAAAATCAGCAGGCGACTGTCAACAACCCGAATCAATTTCTGATTGAATCCCACATGCGCCATTATCTGTCGCTTCTTGCTGTCGATGATACGAATCAGAGAGGTTTGTTTTTGGACCTTGATTGATCCGAAGGAGGTCACATCATCTTTCATAAACATGCCGGATTTTCCATTGGTTTCGTAAAAGACGAACTGATCGGACTGGTCGACCTTATCGGCAAGGACCGGTTCTCCTCCCTTGATATAAATGACTTGACTGTTCGAGGTGAGATCAACCTTAAAAAAGGAGATAACGGCTGTGCATAGCACTGAGAACACGATGATGGTGATCCATTTTTTCATTGCGTACCCATCCGTCTACTCCTGTCTTCCAAAGGGAGGTTCCTTTATGGCGTTGCCGGGCCTTCTGAGGCGTATTGGAGTACCACCACACCGATTTTGATGACGTCCATGTCTTTCAGACGCACCGGACCGCGGACGGTCTGACCATTGACTTTCGGTTTGATCCAGCCACTGACGCCGCTGATGTAGTGGTGTTGAGGGGTCTTGCTGATGGCCGCAGCTGGATCTCCGGCCAGGAAGGAAAAAAAACCGCCAATGACGATATCGCACCGGTGAGATCTGCCGATGGTAACCATGCTTTTTGCCAGGTCTAATCTGCCATTCCCGCCAGCCAGAAAGGCCACGTAGGCCGGTGCCTTGGGGATTTCGGGAATGTCTCCGCTCTCGGCCAGCATCCGGCGGTAGACTTCGGTGTCCATAAACATGGTGTGGTCCGGGCCCGGATCGCCGGGCAAGCCGGAGGTTTTTAACCCGCCTTGCTCGGGTCTCGGCCTAGACCGTCCATGGTCCAAAAAAACTAATGTATGCTTTCCGATGGTAATGAGATCGCCGTTCTTGAGATTCGCCTGCTGAACGGTTAATCCATTCAGGAAGGTACCATTTTTGCTGTTGGTGTCCTTTAAGATGAATCGGTTGCCGTCTTTGAGGATGACGGCATGGTTGCCGGAAACCGCGAAATTATCAATGACCAGATGATGGTTGGGATTTCTCCCTATGGAAAGGGTGTCGATCCGATCGAGGGCGAACTCTTTGATCGTTCTGTCCTTGTACTTGACGAGCATTCTGATCATTTGGCCGCCTTTTTTACGAGAGACTCTGCTCAGGAACGGTTTTTAGTACTGAAAAGGGATGCAATCCATGCCGGAATGCCGACAATTCGTTCAAACAGACGATTGGCCGGCCTCTCGTTTGCCGCGGTGACCCGCACCACGATGACGGTAATGTTGTCCTCGCCGCCTCTTTGATTGGCCAGATCAGTCAGCTTTCTACACGCTGATTGCGAATCATTCTGGTAGACCAGGTCGCGGATCTCTTCCCTGGAAATCTTGCCACTGAGGCCGTCGCTGCACAGGACGACGATATCGTCTGAGAAGCACGGGGTTTCTACCAGATCCACACCGACGTCAGACCGGATGCCCACGGCCCGGGTAAGAATATGCGCCAGCTTGCCGATGGAGAATTTGCCCTTCAACGACTTGGGTATTTTTTCCCGCTCGTGGAGCAGGGTGTGGGGCGTGTATAGGGTTTCTATTTCCCCGTTTCTCAGCAGGTAAACGGGGCTGTCTCCAACATTGGCGGTGATGATAGAATTGCCGGCAAGGTAGAGCGCAGAAACAGTGGTGCCCATTCCGCGGCAGGCCTTGTCCGCGACGGACCGATTGTAGATATTTTGATTGGCCAAAAAAATGCTTTGGCGAAGACGATTGGCGGCTGAACTTTGGGCTTCGACCGTGTGGGCCCCGTCAACCTCTGAAGGTTCCTGAGATGGGGTTGCCATGTATTCGTCGATGGTTTCTATGGCCATTCGACTGGCTATCCCGCCACCGCGATGACCCCCCATCCCGTCTGCCACGACGTAAAGTCCGATCGGTTCGTTGAGGAGGAAGCAATCTTCATTTGCCTTGCGAACTTTTCCGATATCACTGAAGCCAGCGGCTTGAACCATGATCATGTTTTGCCCCTTTTGCCCTTAAAAACAATAAATTGGGATGATTGTCAAGAAAAACACGGTGTTTATGAGAAATCTAAGCACTCGAGCCAAGGGGTATCGGCGATATACGGCGACGGCTTTTCATTCCTGTCGCCCGGGGCAAAACGGGATGCGCGAGACAGTCGTGTTTATTAATAGTGCCATTTCGTCCTATGAGGGTGCGCCGGCAGGTACTGGCGTTAACCGTTCCTTCATTTTGATTAAACCTGCCGGAACACGACCCGCTCGCCTTCCGCTTCGGCGCTGAGCCGGGCACCTTCCAGAATGTTGCCTTCCAGAATTTCCATGGCCAGGGGATTTTCGATCTGCCGCTGGATCACACGCTTCAAGGGGCGAGCGCCGTAAACGGGATCGTAGCCCTGGCGGGCGATGAGGTCCCGGGCCGAATCGGAGAGGGTCAGCTCGATGTTCTGTTCGGCCAGCCGGTCGGCCAGTCGTGCCATCTGGATCTCCACGATCTTGCCGATCTGGTCCGGCTCGAGGTTCAAAAAAATGATGGTTTCATCGATACGGTTGAGAAATTCGGGCTTGAAGCCGGCCCGCAGGGCCTCGGTGACCCGCCGCTCCATCTCCTCGCGGTCATGTCCGCCCAGATCCTGGATCACCTGGCTGCCTACGTTGGAGGTCATGATGATGATAGTGTTTTTAAAATCCACGGTCTTGCCGTGGCCGTCGGTCATGCGACCGTCGTCCAGGATCTGGAGCAGGACATTGAACACCTCCGGGTGGGCCTTTTCAATCTCGTCGAACAGGACCACGGCATAGGGCCGCCGCCGCACCGCCTCGGTGAGGTAGCCCCCCTCGTCATAGCCCACATAGCCCGGAGGGGCGCCGATGAGCCTGGACACCGAATGCTTCTCCATGAACTCGGACATGTCGATGCGCACCATGGCCTGCTCGGAATCGAAGATGAATTCGGCCAGCGCCTTGGCCAGTTCGGTTTTTCCGACACCGGTGGGCCCCATGAAGATGAAGGAGCCGATGGGCCGGTTGGGGTCTTGCAGGCCTGAGCGCGCCCGGCGCACCGCATTGGAGACCGCTTCGATGGCCTGTTCCTGGCCGATGACCCGTTTGCCCAGACGTTGTTCCATGTGCACCAGTTTCTGCCGTTCCCCTTCCAGCATGCGGCTCACCGGAATGCCGGTCCAGCGGGAAATCACCTCGGCGATATCTTCGTCATCCACCTCTTCCTTGAGCATTTTCTTGTCTGCCTGGAGCGCTTCCAGGTCTTTATTGGCCTTTTCCAACTGAGTTTTCAGTTCACTGCTTCTGCCGTAACGCAGCTCGGCCACCCGGGCCAGGTTGCCTTCCCGTTCAGCCCGCTGCTCATCGACGCCCAGTTGCTCCTGGGCCTCTTTGATCTTGCGGATGTTCTGGATCAGGCGCTTTTCATCTTCCCAGTGGTTTTTCATGCCGGCGATCTGGGCGTGCATGGCTTCCAGGGTATCTTCCAGTTTGGCCAGTCGCTCGCGGGAAGCCGGATCGGTCTCTTTTTTCAGGGCTTCCCGTTCGATCTCTGCTTGGAGGATCTTGCGCTGGATCTCATCGATTTCCACGGGCATGGAGTCGATTTCGATGCGCAGTTTGGAGGCGCACTCGTCAATGAGGTCGATGGCCTTATCGGGAAGAAACCGGTCGGTGATATAGCGATGGGACAAGGCAGCGGCAGCCACGATGGCCGAATCCTTGATTCGCACACCGTGGTGAACCTCGTATTTTTCTTTCAATCCGCGAAGGATGGAAACGGTGTCTTCCACGCTGGGTTCGCGCACCAGCACCGGTTGGAAGCGTCGCTCCAGGGCGGCATCCTTTTCGATGTACTTGCGATACTCGTTCAAGGTGGTAGCGCCCACGCATCGAAGCGTTCCCCGGGCCAATGCGGGCTTGAGCATGTTGGAGGCGTCCATGGATCCCTCGCTGGCGCCAGCTCCTACCAGCGTGTGCAGTTCATCGATGAACAGGATCACCTGACCCTCGGCTTTTTCCACCTCTTTGAGAACCGCCTTGAGGCGGTCTTCGAACTCGCCCCGATACTTGGCACCTGCGATCAGGGCGCCCATGTCCAGGGCCACCAACCGTCTGTTCTTCAGGCTTTCGGAAACATCACCGGCCACAATACGCTGGGCCAGGCCTTCCACGATGGCGGTCTTGCCCACACCGGGCTCGCCGATAAGCACCGGGTTGTTCTTGGTCCGGCGGGAGAGTACCTGAACGATGCGCCGGATTTCGTCGTCTCGGCCGATGACGGGATCCAGCTTGCCGCTGCGGGCCATATCCGTCAAATCCCGGCTGAATTTTTTGAGGGCCTCATATTTTTCCTCGGGATTGGGGTCTGTGATCCGCTGGTTCCCCCGGATTTCCATGAGCACTTTTAAAATGGCATCCCGATTTACCCCGGACGCAGACAGAATGCGGGATACCTCTCCCGCCTTTTTGTCGCACATGGCCAGCAGGATGTGCTCGATGCTGGTGTATTCGTCCTTCATCTTTCCGGCTTCGGCGAATGCCGCGTCGAGAACGGCTTTGGCGGCGGACGAGAGATACACATCACCCCCACCGCTGACTTTGGGCAGTCGATCGATGGCCTTGGCAGCGGCGCTGGCGATGCTGTCATCGGAGGCTCCCAGTCGTTTGAATACGGACCGGGCCACGCCTTCCTTTTCGTCGAGCATCGATGCCAACAGGTGTGCCGGCTCGATCTGTTGATTGCCGTGAGTGGATGCCAGGGCCTGGGCGTTTTGGATCAGCTCCTGCGATTTTATGGTGAATCGGTCAAACCGCATCATCTCCTCCTTACATGGATAACGGGCTAAAATCAGGTTTTGGTTTGCATTTTGCAAAACCAATATAAACACCGACCCGGTGATGTCAAATTCATGAAACCCATTGATATCAAATGGTTTTCATAGATTGGTCGCGGTTGTCGATATTTATATTGCTCGGGCAACCCGGAGTAACACTTGACGACCAAAATCGGTTGTGCCAAAAACATGCAAAAAATCGAAAGGATCGGATCCGGTCCCTTGGAACCGGATCGGGCCAATGCAAACGATCTATACCTTTTGGAAGGTGTGTCGATGTCTGGTTTTGTTTTTGTTCGTTTGAATCAGTTCGTAAAACAATACCTGCGAAACCATAAAGACGCCGATGGTGATGAGGTTCGTACCGCCGTCGAAGACGCCCTTGCCGCCTGGCGCCATGGCGTCCGTTGTGCCTGTGGCAAACCTCTTTGGGTCGCGGGGTCTGCCGTCGCCGGGTACGGCTGCTTTACTTGCATTACCGGATCGACCGAACCGGATGGCGACCCGGAGATCGATGCGGCTTGTGACGGCTTTTCTTTCGAAGCGGACGATGCCGAAGACCGGATCGCTCAGGTGAGCGAAATTATTAAAAACCACCCGCGGGACTATCGGGAGCGCTTGGAGGAGGTCGGGTTTGAGTGGAAGGATGATGAAACCGATCTGCTATTCGAGGAAGAGGCCAAAGAAGAACGTGCAGCAGTGCCTGAAACGGAAAGCCAGAGGCGGTTGGTCCAATTTCTGGACACCGGCGGGTTTGTCACCCGGAAGGTCCTGGACGCCTACCTGGAAGAGCGCTATTCAGAAACATCCAATCTTCCGCTGATCCGCAAATACTTTAAACAGGCCAATCCCAATTTGAAAGCGATCCTGTTGAAAGGGCTGGGCGCCGACCCCACCGACCTGGATCTTCTGGACGACCTGTCCTATTTCAGCGAATTCGACAGCATGCTGGGCGAACTGATCCACTTTTACACCGATGCCTGTCTCAAAGAGACGGATATTGAGCGGTTTTCCCTGCTGGCCCAGGATTTTCACATGAACACCTGTGACCAGGGATATGATGCCCTGCATGAGTTGATCACCATTTTTCAATCGGGAACCAAGGGTGCTGTGGTCCAGCAGCTCTCCGAGACCATCGATGATTATGAGGGGGTAGAGGACATTCCGTTCTAGTTATTTTCGCAGCCGCCGTCAAACACCTCCCTGCCCAGGTCGTCGAGCATGACGTTTTCGATCGTGCGCTCAATCCGTTCAAGTGGGCCTGGGACGGACCGCATATCTTTAAAAACAACCGATTTCCAGATCTCCACGGCATCATTGTGCACCGCACGCCAGACCTCCGCCTTGCTCTTGAAGTGGCAGTAAGGCCCGCCCTTGGTCAGTCCGGTGGCGTGGAGAATGTCACTGATTCTTTAAATCGTGAGTTTGAATTGAAGCCTGATTTTTTTCCATAGCCTGCTAAGCAGCCTGTTCTTCGTAGTCGACGGTTTTACCAAAAACCAGGCTTCGATAAACAAGGGTAACCAAGTGAATGACACCGGTGACCATACCCAGCGTAACAAAAGAGATGATGAACAGTACCAAAAAAGCGAGAAGTCCAGCGCTCAATCCAGCAAGAATGAAATCAGTCATGGTGTATTTCCTTTACGATGGTGCTTGGGGTCGATGATTGGGGATAATAATTTCTCTATAAGCAAAATCATGGCCAAACTGAGAAATTTTTTTAACACATTGATGTAAATGAATATTTTGATGTTTTTGGGTCATTGGTTCAGGAAGCGATTAGTCCGCATTGTGAAAAAAAAAAGAGTTTTGAACAGAAAATGAGAAAAAAAGGTAATGGTTGCTCTTCATCACCGAGACCCGTTGGTGAAACATCGTTTGACTCACGCGCTTGGGTGGTGGTATTCCGCTGCCCATGGCCACCGGAATCGATTGAGGGAAATGTAAAGCAATGGAGGAGGCATACAACACTTTCCGGGCGGCGGTGGGCAGCCTTGCCAACCAATGGATAGCGACCGGGCTGCCTTCGCGGCAGGGCCTTGACGAGGCGGCAGGCAACCTGACATGCCTGCGCGAGCGTCTGCGGGTTAACGGTATCTGGGATCAGTCACCGTCCATGGTTACCGCTACCCTGGATGACGGCCTGGGGCAGGGATTGGCGATTATCGAAAACTATGCCGTCGCCGTCGGAATTCGCCTGATCCGCCTGGGCCTGATGCAAACGCCCGAAGCCGTTATTGATGCCTGTTGCCGCCATCAACCGGATTATTTGGGACTGACCCTTCTTCAGTTCGATACCGAAGACGATCTGAAATGCATCGCTAACCACCTGCCCCGGAAAACCCGGATCGTGGCCGGGGGGCCGGTGTTTGCCGGGGATCCTGATTTTGCCGGCCGGACCGGCACCCATTTTGCGGCCACAAACGTGGCCGCATTTTCTAAAGTTCATGCTCGATGCGGTATGCTGATGTCTGATCTCGGCTGCCGGCAGACACAACAGCCCTGTTCGGGGGCACCGCTCTCTATTTGGATGCGTCAGATGTGATTCAAATGGCTTCAGACAATGCAGACATGACCCTGCTCCCCGGGGTCTTCATCATATTTCTCACCGTTATTTTCGGCGGCAATACGGTGGCCATTAAATTGGCCCTGACCGGCATGGGGCCGCTGACAACGGCGGGCCTTCGTTTTGCCCTGGCGGCCGTTGCCATCGCCTGCTGGGCCCACCTCACCGGCCGATGCTTTCGCATCCAGCCGGGCCAGGCGTTTCAGTTGCTGGTCGTGTCGATTGCCTTTACGATTCAGCTTTGCCTTTTTTATCTGGGGCTCGAGCGAACCTATGCCTCCAGAGGGGTGCTGATCTCCAACCTACTGCCTTTTTTCGTATTGTTCCTCTCCCATCGGTTCATTCCCGGTGAACGCATCACCTGGAAAAAAATGATGGGGATCGTGCTTGGGTTCGGTGGCGTGGCCTTCATGTTTTCAGGCACGCCGGGTGTCTCCAGATCGATTCACAGCGGCGATCTGATCATCCTGGCGGCGGTGGTGATCTGGTCCTGCAATGTGGTTTACACCAAGCGAATCATCAACGATTATTCTCCGTTTCATCTGGTGCTCTATCCGATGATCTTTTCTGTCCCGATTTTTCTGTCTGCCGGGTTCCTGTGGGATGGTCGGATGCTTTTCAATCTGAATCCGATGGTGATCAGCGCCTACGTCTACCAGAGCCTGGTTAGCGCCGCCTTCGGTTTCGTGGCCTGGAGCACGATGCTTCAACGTTACGGTGCATCCACCCTGCACGCCTTCGTGTTCATCATGCCCATAGCCGGCGTGGTGTTCAGCGGGCTTTTGTTAAACGAACCCATCACCCCCAATCTTATCGTCGCCATGGTCTTCATTGCCGCCGGCATTTTGATGATCCACGTGAACCCGAAAAAGCCGACTTTTACTTTTCCCCTGGGTAGGGGGTTATGACATGCATTTTGGTGCCATGAATTTTCCGGTAACACCGGTATTGGACGAAATCGAAACCTTTGCCCGGCTGGGGTTCGACTATCTGGAACTGGCCATGGATCCGCCCATGGCACACCACAGCATTCTTTCATCCTCCCGGGCGGCCATCACTCGGGCACTGAATGTCAACGGCCTGGGTCTTATCTGCCACCTGCCGACGTTTCTCACCACAGCCGATCTCACAGAAAGCCTCCGGCGGGCATCGGTGACGGAGATGCGCCGTTCCCTTGAGGTGGCTGCTGACCTGGGGGCAAAAAAAGTCGTCCTGCACCCCAGCACGGCCGGCGGTATGGGCGCCTTTGTCCTAGAGACGGTCAAAGGCTACGCGTTTGATTTTTTTTTGGAAATGGTGGGTGCCGCTGAGTGCCTGGACGTCACCATCTGTCTGGAAAACATGTTTCCGAGAAACCGGCTGGGTGTGGAACCTGCTGATTTTGAGGAAATATTCAAGACCTTTCCACCCTTGAAACTGACCCTGGATACCGGCCACGCCAACGTCGACGATCGGCGGGGACGACGCCTGAAAGCGCTTGTGAGCCGATTTGGACCACGAATTGGCCATCTTCATTTCAGTGACAATCAGGGTAAACTGGATGACCACCTGGCCGTGGGCCAGGGAACCGTCAATTTCAAGGAACTGGTGCGGCGCCTGAAGGGGACCGGGTATGATGACACCGTCACCCTGGAAGTTTTTGATGAAAACCGTCAGATGCTGGTGGAGAGCCGGGAACGGATCGAAGCCATGTTTGCCGATGGATGATCATTTTTTGCATCCGGCTTGAGGATGCCCGTTAAAAGCAATTCACAAACCATTTTGCCCAGGGTTTCCACCTGCCGTTCCGTGGCGGCCAGGCGGCTCAGGTAGCCGCCGGAGATCAACTGGGCCAGGCCGTGAATGCCTGACCAGGTGGTCACCGCCAGCTCCATGGTGTCGCGGTCTATAAATATGCCTGCCCTTTTCCCATTATTGATGATGGTCTCCACCAGTTGAAAAGCTGCCCAGGACGCCTGCTTCAGAACGCGAGGAGCGGTCCGCATGTTGATTACGCCGCCGAAAAGCAGATGGGCCATGCGGGGATTCCTGACTCCGAAAAGAATGTACTGTACCGATGCGGCCACAAACTGTTTGCGCGGATTATTGTTATTCAACCGGGCCGCCTTGCCGGCTTCCTCGGTGAGTTGTTCGAACCCCACCTGAGCGATGGCCGCCAGCAGATCGGCCTTATCCTGAAAATGCCGGTAAGGTGCCGTATGGCTGACGCCGGCAACCCGGGCGACCTCACGCAGGCTCAATCCGGCCAGTCCCCTCTCCTCGATTATTTTGGATCCTGCCTGGATGAGGGAGCGGCGCAAGTCACCATGGTGGTATGGACGTTGACCGTTGGTAGACAATCTTTTCTCCACGATCGTAGGGGTTGACTCACGCCTTCCTGCGGCAGGACGCGGAAGCCCTTCCCAGACTAAAGTACCGATCGGTTTGCCATTTAAATTTTACGCGCCTGCCAGCGGCAGGAGAGCGGGTTCGCCTGCTTGGTTCAGGCGGGGATGTTATTTTGCAGGATGCGTATGATGCGCTTCAGGTAGTCCGGCGCCTTTTCTCGGGAGAAGCGGCAGGCACCGGCACCGGGATGACCACCCCCTTCGAAGGCGGAGAGCATCTTTCCCACATTCACTTCACAGCCCCGGTTCAAGATACTGTGGCCCACCTTGATACTGGCCAGATTGTCTTTATCGAAGATGATTTTGACATTCACCGTGCAGTCGGGAAACAGGGAATAGACCAGAAAGCGGTTTCCGTTGGGTGCGGGATCAAGGTCCCGGAAATCGGTGATGGAGACGTGTTCCATTAGCGTGGTATTTTCCCTGAGGGCTTTTTCGTAGACGATGTTGGTCTCCACCACCTGCCTGCATCGCCGTTTCACCTCCGGATCGTCCATCACCTGGGCCGTTGAGCGGGTCCGCAGCAAGGTCACCAGATGATTCCAGTAGCGTTCTTCGGACGGATCGTGGTTGGTGATGGTCATCGACAGCAGGACGTAAGGGTAGTTTTCCGGGTGAAGGATTTCGTCTAATGTCAAATCTGCCGAATCGATGCGGTCGGTCTGGCCAACCAGTTCGGTGTAGTCTCGATCCAGTCGTTCCCGGTAGTATTCATAGACAATTCCAGCGGCCGATGGTGCGATTTTAAACACTCCGTCCACGGGGGTCATCGGTTGATTGGAATAGTGATGATCGAACCACAGACTGCATTTTTCGTGGAAGGGCAGGTTGGCAATGACATCGCCGGCTTGAATATCCACCCGTCGGTGCTGCATGTCGCTGGGCTGGACCCATCGCACCGGGGGTTCGATGTTAAGCGCATCCATCAGCAAGACGGCACACACGACACCGTCGAAATCAGGTCTGGTAACCACTCTCATCGGGTTTGTTCCTCTTCCTGTTGAGGGCGCCGTTGCCGTCATTCCGGGCAAAAAACAGACGGGCCATCCCGTTTTTCAACCAGTTGATGATAAGGGCCTTTCGAACCAGGGCCCGGTGTGTTGGGCCAAGGCCATACCTGTATCAACAATCCTGTTGAACCGCAATAGCCAGTGGTTGATGGGGCGAGGCAGTGATCGCGATCCGCTGCGGACCGCAAATTTGGCTTGAAGTTTAAGTCGAACCATGACAGACAGAAACCCCGTGGATGAGCGTTCGGGTGAATCGATCCATCCCCGCCCCCGAATTTCAACGGTCTGGCGTGGTGGAGCCATTGTCTAAAGGATGTTAAACGGCCGTCAAACAGGAGGGACAATCCAGGAATGGCTGATATTCAGCTGGCAAATCTGGTTAAAATGGAATCCCCGCAAGCGGTTTTGGACGAGGCGATAACCGTGGTTGCGCGCTTTTCCGCGGATACGGATCCGTTGGCCATCCGGTCTGCATTCGACCAAACCGTGTCGCTGTACCAGGGCGAATGGGAACACACCAAAGGCTGCAATACGGATTATCACGACCTGAAGCATGTCACCGATTGTTTTCTGGCCATGGCCCGGCTCTTTCATGGCGCGGGTCAGACCGGGATCTCCTTTTCCCCCCGACAGGTTCACCAGGGCTTGGTGGCGGCCCTGCTGCACGATGCGGGATATCTGCAAAACAGTGAAGATGATGAAGGCACCGGTGCCAAGTATACCGCCTATCACGTGCGACGGAGCATGGATTTCCTGCAACAGCACTTCGCGGCCTTCGGCCTGCAGGAAAATGAAATCCACGCCAGTATGGCCATGATTCACTGCACCGATCTCAACTGCGACCTGGCATCTGTTCCGTTTCCGGATAAAACCACAGAACAGATCGGCAAGATGCTGGCCACGGCGGACATCCTGGCTCAGATGGCAGATCGTATCTATCTGGAAAAGCTTCTTTTTTTATTCTACGAGCTGGACGAGGCCCGTATACAGGACTATCGAGACGAGTTGGACCTGATGCATCAATCAAAAGATTTTTTCATCCGTATGGCGGATCGTTTTGAGAGCCAACTTTCCTCCTCGAACCGGTTCATGGTTCACCACTTCAAGGCGCGATGGAAAATCGATGCAGACCTTTATCAACAGGCCATCGACAACCAGCGTGCCTATTTGACGACTATCCTGAAGGCGGTCGGCGATGACCCCCGGGACCGGCTGCGTCGCAGCCGGATCGTGGAAGCGGTGAAGAATAAGTACACGTAACGGCCTCGAGTGCCAGTTATACCCACCTTTTTTTTCTGATCAAGCCTGAGGGCAGGCTGGTGATGAAGACCGCTGCCAGCGCAGCGTATGTTGTCAGTGGTTTTTCGGGTTGGTGCATTGCTGTGGTTACTCGACCCCATTGGGCATGGGTGCGACGGGCTCACCGCCCAGCGGGTAGCCGCCATCCAGTCGTATCACGCTGCCGGTCATGAACGGGGCGTCATCCAATAGAAACCGGATGGCCCGGACCACATCCTCTACCCGGCCAATTCCGGCCAGCAGGGTGTGATCAACGATGGCCTGCCGTTGCGCCTCGGTCAGCAGCCCCCATCCGCGGGTCTCCGGTCCATGGCGGGTTTCAAAAACGCCAAGCATCAGCTCGTTCACACGTACTTGGGGCGCGCCTAAACGGGCCCAGGTATCCGTGAGCAGGGAGATGCCGCGGTTGGCCGCCGCATACCCCTCGTTGAAAAGATAGCTGGCCGGACCGCATCGGCCGACAATGCCGGCAATGGACGAGAGGTTGACCACAGCGCCGTCTCCGGACGCCTTGAGGTGAGGCAGGGCTGCCTCGAACACCCATTGCTTGGCCCGCAGGGTGGTGGCCATCTCCAGATCCCATTGCTCCCGGGTGTACCGGCCGTGAACCACCGGCCATCCCCCCCGTTCGATATTGTTGATCAGGATGTCCAGCCGGCCGAAACGGTCCATGATTCGCTTTACCAGGCCGGAGATGGCGCCGGTGTCCAGCAGGTCGGCCCGTTCGATCATGTGGTTCGTTCCGGTATCGGCGAAATCGGCTTGCATGGCTGCCAGGCTTTCCGGCCAGTCGAACCAGGTGGCCGCCACCCGTGTACCGCGGCGCAGCAGGTCCAGACCGATGGCTTTTCCAATACCTTTGATGCCGCCAAGCACCAGGGCCACTTTCTGATTGGAATTCATATTCAGGTTTTTTCCGGTGAACGGGTTAGGAGGTTTTTGCGGAGCCAGTCCATGGCGACGAGCAGCAGATCCAGGTCACCGGTTCCTGACCGGCCAAGAGGTCGGGTGTCAGCGGTGGTCGACACGTTGCCCTCACTGTAAAACGGATCATTGCGAAAGGCGTCCAGGTCATAGAGGGCCGTATATATCCGTTTTTTTTCCGAAGGCATCAACGGGCCCGGCCGGAACCGGTTCTTGAGGCTGATCAGCTCCAGCATGCTGTCGTTCATGTGGTTGTGAGCGGCAATCTGCTGATCGTTAACCCATCCATCCACGGTCTGCCGGTGTCCGTCTTCAAAACCCAGACAATGGGGCTCTCGAATCAGTGCCCAGTGTTCGGTCAGACGCCCGGTTTCGCGGTTACGGGAGACGCCCCGAGCCAGCGGATAGGTGCGGCAGGAAGCGGGCCGGGCCGCGTATACGCGGCAGCCGGCATCGGTGACAAAGGGACAGGCCAGGTCATCTGCATCGCTGAATCGCAGGGAAACCACCGGCAGCCCGGTTCCGGGTCCGGTGCTCTCCTCGGTGTACCGGTTAAGAAAATCACCGGACGACATTTTCAGAAACTGTTTGAGGCACAAGACATCATAGGGGGTCAACACCTGATTCAGATTCCGGCAGCAGGCATTGAAACAGGTCACCTCTGGAGAACAGGTGAAACAGAAGGTCTGATATTTTTCCAGCGGCGCAACAGTGGGCTGCATAGCCGATCCTCCTGCATGGGTGGGTTCTGGTCGTGTGGGGCAGTGGTAGCACGCTGGGCAGGTGTGTCAACTGCAATCTTCATCCAATCGACCGAATCGACGGAATCGGAAATCGATTCTGGACGGGTTGACCGTGGGCGTCGTCAATCAGACGATTCCACCATATATAGTACCTTTTTGGGAAGGTTCAACGATATGTAGACTATCGCAGGTTTGAATGTAAGTGACTGCATCTTTTGGGCTTTTATGCCACCGAAAATTCTTGACAATGAATATGCTGGATGATATTGATCTTACCTTGTGTTACACAATGACTATCTTCCCGAATTTATACGATATATTCAATCGAACAAATCAATGCCGCAGCGCATTGGATTCATGTCTGCACGTCGTGTTTTGTAAAAACAGGGTATGGGGTTTATATGCCAACCCAATGTAACTGTCCGGGTCGAAACCACTCGGACGCCTAATCCATGGAAGGGAGGTGCGCGTAGCAGGAGGAGTAAGCCTTAGTTTCGGAAGTAGGTTGAGTGAAATCTTTTTAACTAACCGTAGGAGGTATACTAAATGCCAAGTTTTGTAATTTCGGAAAAATGTGACGGCTGCAAGGGCGGCGACAAGACCGCTTGCATGTACATTTGTCCCAATGACCTGATGGTGCTGGAGCCCAACGCCATGAAAGCCTATAATCAGGAACCGGATCAGTGCTGGGAGTGCTTTTCCTGCGTGAAAATCTGCCCCACCCAGGCCATCGAAGTTCGTGGCTACGCAGACTTCGTACCGCTGGGAAGCTCCATCATGCCCATGATGGGTACCGAGGATGTCATGTGGACCTGTAAGTTCAGAAACGGCCTTATCAAGCGCTTCAAGTTCCCGATCCGGACCACCCCCGAAGGCCAGGCCAATGCCTACGTGGATCTTAAAGGCAAGGATCTCGAAAGCGGTTTGCTTTCCACCCAAGAAGCTGATGGGTACACTATCCCGACCCCGAAGATCTAATCTGGTCCATTGTTTGCTGGTGATAAAATCATTAAGAATTCGTATTTCTACAGGAGGATAAGATATGGCATTACCGAATAAACCTGTGGGTGAACTCAAGGCCGTGCGGGATCCCGAAGTCGTCGAAAAAGAAGTTGACATTCTCATCGTCGGTGGTGGTATGGCTGCCTGCGGTACCGCATTTGAAGTTAAAAAATGGATGAAAGACGGCCAGAGCGTTCTGCTTTGCGACAAGGCCGCCATGGAACGATCCGGTGCCGTTGCTCAGGGTCTGTCCGCCATCAACACCTACGTTGGCGAAAATGCTCCCGAAGACTATGTGCGCATGGTGCGCAACGACCTGATGGGTCTGGTCCGCGAAGACCTGATCTTCGATTTGGGCTGCTATGTCGACGATTCCGTTCACCTGTTTGAAGAGTGGGGCCTGCCCGTCTGGAAGAAAACCGAAGACGGCAAGAACCTGGACGGCAATAAGGGTCAGAAAATGGGGACCCTGAAGTCCGGCGCCCAACCGGTCCGTACCGGTAAATGGCAGATCATGATCAACGGTGAGTCCTACAAGCGCATCGTCGCCGAAGCCGCCAAGCTGGCAATAGGCGATGACAACATCATCGAGCGCTGCTTCATCGTCGAACTGCTGATGGATGCCAAGGTGCCCAACCAGATCGCCGGCGCCGTCGGTTTTTCCGTACGCGAGAACATCGTCTACATCATCAAATGCAAAACCATGATGGTTGCCTGCGGCGGCGCGGTGAACATCTACCAGCCCCGTTCGGTTGGTGAAGGTAAAGGCCGGGCCTGGTATCCCGTATGGAACGCCGGTTCCACCTACACCATGTGCATGAAGGTCGGTGCCGAATTGACCATGATGGAAAACCGTTTCACGCCGGCCCGCTTTAAAGACGGTTACGGCCCGGTGGGTGCCTGGTTCCTGCTGTTCAAAGCCAAAACCCTCAACGGTCTGGGCGAAAACTTTGCCGCCAGTGATGCTGCCAAGGCCGAGCTGGAAAAATACGCGCCTTACGGCACGGCCGCCATTACCCCGACCTGCCTGCGTAACCACCTGATGCTGTTTGAAATGAAAGAAGGTCGCGGCCCCATCATGATGGACACCGTGACCGCGCTGGCCGAGTTGGGCAAAACCATGGACAAGAAAGAGCTCAAGCACCTCGAGTCCGAAGCGTGGGAAGACTTCCTCGACATGACCTGTGGCCAGGCCAACCTGTGGTGTGCGCAAAACTGCGAACCGGAGAAGAAAAACTCTGAGGTCATGCCCACCGAGCCTTACCTGCTGGGCTCCCATTCCGGTTGCTGCGGTCTGTGGACTTCCGGCCCGGATCTGGATTGGGTGCCGGACAGCTACAAGATCAAGGCCGCCAACGGAAAGGTCTACAACCGTATGACCACCGTCAATGGTCTGTTCACCTCCGGCGACGGTGTGGGCGGCTCCGGGCACAAGTTTTCTTCCGGGTCCCATGCCGAAGGCCGTATCGCCGCAAAACAGATGGTGCGCTACGCCACTGATTTTGCCGATTTCACCCCGACCCTGAAGCAGTCCAAGGAAGAGCTGGTCGACATGATCTACAAGCCGGTCCGGACCTTCCTGGACAACAAGGACTACACCACCGCCATCGATATCAACCCCAACTACGTCAAGCCCAACGGCATGATGTATCGCCTGATGAAGGCCACCCATGAGTACGGTGCCGGTACAGCGACTTACTATATGACCACCAGCAAATCTCTGGAGGTCGTCATGGATCTGCTGGCCACCATGCGCGAAGACTGCGCCAAGATGGCTGCCGGTGACCTGCACGAGCTGATGAGATGCTGGGAAATCGAACACCGCATCTGGACGGTTGAGGCTCACTTGCGCCACATTCAGTACCGTAAAGAGACCCGCTACCCGGGCTTCTACTACCAGGCGGACTATCCGGGACAGGATGACGAGAACTGGTTCTGCTTCGTCAACTCCAAGTTTGATCCCGAGAAGAAGGAATGGGATGTCTTCAAGAAAGACTACATCAAAATCATCCCGTAATGGCACGTCGGCATTCAACATAGCCGAATAGGAAAGCACCTCCAGGTGTCATCGTGACACCTGGAGGTTTTTATTAACGGTGATCGGTTTTTCTTTTTCGGGTAGTACCCATCTGGGACGCTGCAATCACGGTTGCCTGCCGCTGCCGTTGGCCTTCCCGGAGGCTATTGGAGCGTGAAACCGGCATCTGGAGGCCCGGACGTATCCGCAGAGCGGTTTCCAGCTCCCCGTTTCCAGTTTCAATAAACGGGTATTACCCGAAACCAACGGCAGTTTTTTATTTTGTGTTCATGACCTTTTAGAAACGTTGATGCACGGAGGGATAGCATGACAAACGACAAAGCAGCCCCTGCGAGTGGAAGTATAATGGTGGTCGGCGGCGGCATCGCCGGTCTGACCACGGCGATCGAAGCCGCTGAAGTGGGGTATGAAGTGTTTCTGGTCGAAAAGAATCCTTATCTGGGCGGAAGAGTGGCACAGCTGAATCAGTACTTTCCCAAGCTATGCCCTCCGACCTGCGGACTGGAGATCAACTTCAGACGGATCAAGGACAACCCCAGAATCAAGGTCTTCACCCTGGCGGAGGTGGAAAAGGTTGGCGGTGCGCCCGGCAACTACACGGTCAGCGTAAAAATCAACCCCCGCTATGTAAACGAGAACTGCACCTGCTGCGGCGACTGCGCCGACGCCTGCCAGACCGAGGTGTCCGATGACTTCAACTTCGGTATGTGCAAAACCAAAGGTGCCTATCTGCCCTTTGAAATGGCCTTCCCTGCAAAATTTGTCATCTCGCCGCAGATTATCGGCACCGATGACGCCACCAAGGTCAAGGCGGCCTGCAAATACGATGCGGTGGACCTGGAGATGCAGGCCAAGACCGTCGACCTACCCGTGGGCGCCGTCGTCTGGGCCACCGGTTGGGAACCCTACGACGCCCACCGGATCGACAATTTGGGTTTCGGCCAGTACGACAACATCATTACCAACATGATGCTGGAGCGGCTGGCTTCCAAATCCGGACCGACCCAGGGCAAGATCGTTCGTCCGTCCGACGACAAGGCCCCGGAAAGCGTGGCTTTTGTCCAGTGCGCCGGCTCGCGTGACGAAAACCATCTGCCCTACTGCTCATACATCTGCTGCATGGCCTCCCTGAAGCACGCAACCTACATCCGGGAGCAGTACCCGGATACCAAGGTGTATATCTTCTACATCGATATTCGCTCGCCTGGCGACCGGTACGAAAAGTTCTACAACAAGATCAAAGAAGATCAAAATGTCATCCTGATCAAGGGGAAAGTCGCCGAAGTCAGCGAAGATCCGGCCACCAGGAACATCGCCGTGGTTGCCGAAAATGCGGTCACCGGGGAAAAGATTCACCAGACGGTGGAGATGGTCGTCCTGGCCACGGGGATGCAACCCACCGCTGCCAACACCAAACTGCCTGCCGACTTGAAGACCAACGATGACGGATTCTTCATCAATGATTTCGAAAAGGGCGGCATGTTTGCGTCGGGCTGCGCCGCCAAGCCGGCAGACGTGATCTCATCCAACCAGAATGCGACCGGCATGGCCCTGAAAGCCATTCAAACCCTGGTGAAAAGGTAGGAGGTAACCCATGGATAAAAAGTATGGTGTATATATCTGCGAAGGTTGTGGCATTGGGGAATCCCTCGATGTAAAGGCCCTGTGCGGGGTCCCGGAAGAAGAGGGCGTGCCCGTCAAAACCCACCCTTTCCTCTGCGGCAAGGACGGGGTTGAATTGCTCAAAAAAGATATCGCCGGCGGCACCAACACCCTGGTTCTTGCGGCCTGCTCCCGCCGGGTAAACTTTGACGTTTTCCGCTTCGACGGCTGCATTGTGGACCGGGTCAACCTGCGCGAAGGCGTCGTCTGGTCCCACCCGCGCAGCGCGTTTCCGGCGCTGACCGAAGAAGAGAAGGCAGACGAGGACAACTTCGACCGCGTCCAGATGATGGCCGAAGACTACATCAAGATGGGCATGATTCGCGTGGAGAAGATCACGTTGCCCGAGCCCTACGTGGTGGAGAACCTGTCCCGAAAAATCCTGGTCCTGGGCGGCGGCATCACCGGCATGTCTGCAGCCATCGACGCAGCCAAGACCGGATTCGATGTCACCATTGTCGAAAAAACGACAGCCTTGGGCGGCTATGCAGCCAAGGTGAGAAAGCAGACCCCGGTTTCCGCGCCCTATGATATGCTGATTCCCCCGGTGGTGGAAGCCAAGATCGCGGAAGTGGAATCCCTGCCCAACATCACCGTGAAAACCGAGACCGAGGTGGCCCGGATCGCTGGTCAACCCGGCGAATTTACCGTCACCTTCAAAAAACCAGGAGAGAAGATTCCCTTCGATGTACCCTTTCCGCTACCTGACGAGATGAAGGTGGATGAAAACGGCAAGGACCTGGATGTCGAAAAGCAGCACGAAGCCTACCTGGCTTTCAATGAAGGCAAAGAAGACGTCCTGCAACTGGACCCGGACGGTGAATTGTTCGGTGCCGTGATCCTGGCTGCCGGTTGGCGCCCGGACGACCTCAAAGGCGACCAATATGCCCATCTGGGCTACGGTGAACTGCCCGACGTGATTACCAATCATCAGTTCGAAGCGATCGCCAAGGCCGGTAAGATCGTGCGTCCCTCTGACGGCAAACCGGCCAAGTCCGTTGTTTTCGTGCAGAGCCCGGGCAAGGACGAATCCGACAGCGACTTTGCCTATGCCGGTGCGGTGACCAGCATGGTTTCGCTGAAACAGGCCAAGTATGTCCGCGAGGACTACGATGACGGCAAGGCCTTCATTTTCTACCAGCACATGCGCACCCCCGGTTTTTCCGAGTTGTTTTACAAGGGGCTGCAGCAGGATCCCGGCATCTTCATGACCAAGGGTGCCGTGATGGGTGTGGCCAAGAACGGAAACGGCATGATCGTGGATGCCGAGAACACCCTGCTGGGCGAGAAGCTTCAAGTCAAGGCGGACCTGGTGGTCCTGGGTGCCGGCATGGTTCCGGTGACCAAGGACGACCCGGTGATCAACCTGGCTTACCGCCAAGGCCCGGGCTTTCGCGATGTCGGCCTGTTCAACGGCTACGTGGATTCGAATTTTATCTGCTTTCCCTACGAAACCCAGCGCACCGGTATCTATGCCGCCGGTGCCATCCGCCGCTCCATGACCATGGAAGAGTCCATGGAAGATGCCTCCGGTGCGGCGCTGAAGGCCATCCAGTGCCTGGAGTCGGTCAACCGCGGCGTCAGTGTGCATCCGCGCTCCGGCGACATGACCTTCCCGGACTTCTTCTTCCAGCGCTGCACCCAGTGCAAGCGTTGCACGGAGGAGTGTCCCTTCGGTGCCCTCGACGACGATGAAAAGGGCACACCCAAACCCAACCCCACACGCTGCCGCCGCTGCGGTACCTGCATGGGGGCCTGTCCCGAGCGCATCATCGGATTTGCCGACTACAATATCGACAGCGTCGGCTCCATGGTCAAGGCCGTTGGGGTGCCGTCCGAAGACGACTACAGCGAACCGCCGTTCCGTATTCTGGGCCTGGTGTGTGAAAACGATGCTTACCCGGCACTGGATATGGCCGGCCTCAACCGGATTCCCTATTCGGCGGATGTCCGACTGATTCCGATCCGTTGTCTGGGATCCATGAACGTGATCTGGATCAAGGATGCCCTGTCCAAGGGCATGGACGGTGTCTTTCTGCTGGGCTGCAAGCACGGTGACGACTACCAGTGCCACTTTGTCAAAGGCTCCGAGCTGGCCGAGGTCCGCATGAAAAAGATCGGTGAGGCACTGGCCAGCCTGGCTCTGGAAAACGAGCGGGTGGCCCAGTTTGAAGTGGCCATCGACGACTACGACAAGGTTCCGCAGATCATCAATGATTTCGTTGAATCCATCGAGGCGCTCGGACCTAATCCGTTCAAGGGTTTCTAATTCTTATGAACCAATGGCAAGGCGGCCTGGGCCGCCTTGCTGACCTATTTTTGCCTAGTGAGGAGGTACCCAATGGCAGATTCATATTTGGTCGATCCCGATGTGGGATTTATCAACGAAGTGAGCAGATTGGGCGGTGCCGATGTCAAAAAATGCTACCAATGCGCCACCTGCGCTGTGGCCTGTCCCATCTCTCCGGACACCAAGCCCTTTCCAAGAAAGGAGATGATCGCCACATCCTGGGGGTTGAAGGACCGGTTGATCGGCAACGGCGATGTCTGGCTGTGCCACAACTGCGGTGATTGCTCCACCCTGTGCCCCCGCGGCGCTCAGCCCGGCGACGTATTGGCAGCGGTGCGTGCGGCCACCATCATCGAATATGCAACCCCCAAGACACTGGCCAAAATGGTCAGCGATCCCAAGAAGCTGCCCATTCTGCTGGCCATTCCGGCCATAATTTTCCTGGTGGTGGGCCTGCTGCTCAAGGTGGTGGGTGTGGACTGGCTCAATTTCAACCCCACCGGAGACCACCTGTGGCAGGCGGATTACATCGGCAACTATTTGGTGGACATCATCATGATCCCCACCTTTTTTGGCGCCGTGGCTGTTTTTGCATTAGGCCTGAAACGCTTTCTGGTCGACATGCACGCCAATGCCCTGAAGGAAGGCAAGACCGACAAGGAGAAAATCGATCCGGCCGGGTTTGTCCAGGCCCTGATCAAAACGGTGCCGACGATCCTGAAGCACCAGAAATTCAATGAATGCACCGAAAATCGGGAACGGTCGACGGCTCACATGATGGTGCTCTTCAGCTTTATCGGCCTGTTCATCGTGACCAACTGTTTTTTTGCCGCCGAGTGGATTTTCCACATCGAAGGTCCATACCGCCAGATCAACCCGGTCAAGTGGCTGGGCAACCTCAGCGGCATCGCCCTGGTGATTGGGGGTATCCTTTTGCTGAAAACCCGGCTGGCCAAAAAGGACCAGATTTCCAGCTACTGGGACTGGTACCTGGTGGGTTTGGTGCTGGCCCTGGGCGCAACGGGCATGCTGACCCAGATGCTGCGCCTGGGTGGGATGTATGACCTGTCGGCCTTCATCTATTTTATACACCTGATCTTCATCTGGAGCCTGTTCGCCTACACGCCGTTTTCCAAGCTGGCCCACATTGTCTACCGCACGGTGGCCATGACCTACAACGAGTATAGCGGACGCAAATAGTCAGTTTTATTCAGTGGGGTGTTAAAATCAAAAAGGGGGAGCGCCAAGCTCCCCTTTTTTGATGCCTGGTCGGTGGTGCTACTGTCGACGCCATTCATAGAGGGCGATGGCCGTGGCCACCGCCGCGTTCAGCGATTCCACCCCGGGTGCCATGGGGATGGCCACGGCGCTGGCCTGCCACCGGGGAGGCAGCCCCGGCCCTTCCATACCGGTGAGCAGGCAGAAAGATTCGGGAAACCGGGCTTGGGCCAGCGGTTGGCCCGATGAGGAAAGGGCGATCACCGGCAGGTCATGCGGTAATTCTGACAAAGAAGGGCCTTGAAACAGCCTGGCGGAAAAGACGGTTCCGGCCGAGGCGCGAACCGCCTTGGGATGGAAGGGGTTGGCGCTTTCGGCGAGCAGAATGATTCGATCCACGTCGAATGCCACGGCAGAGCGAACGACGGCACCCACATTTTCCGGGTCTTGAAAGGGAACCAACAGGCTGCATCCGGAAAGCAGGCGATCTTCCTGCCGCCAGGGGGCGGGTGCGGGATAATCGAAAAGAACCATGGGATGTTTGGTCCCGAAGATGTCCAACGACTGAAACAGTTCCGGCGCCAGTTGAATCCAATCCAGACGACCGGAAGCATCCGATGGCGGCGGCTGGCGATTACCGCTGCTGATCCAAGCCAGGCAGTGCTCCGGGGCCTGTTTGAATACCTCGGCCACCAACCGGGTCCCGCATACCAAGGTTCGCCCCTGTTTCTTGACCCCGCGTCCGCCCAGGAGTTTTTTCAGATCCTTGAAACTAGCGTTGCTCTCGCTTTCGATGACCCGTATGCGATGCTTTTGCATCATTTGCGTGGCGCCCCCTGCAAAGATCGGCTTGACCATTCGCCGAAAGACCACGAGCCGGCGTCGATGCGGGGTGTGAGGGATCCGGTAGGGGCGGTCGTCGGCCAGTTCGTAGACCGACGCAAAGGTTTTCGAAGCCCTTTCTATTTCTTCGTCGCAGCGCGGCCCTTTCATAAAGATGACCATGCCGTCTTTAATGAGACAACCGGCAACGCGCGCCAAGGTCTCGACGATGGGTTCGACGGCCCGGGTGATCACACCGGCCACCGGTCGGTCGTAGTCCGGGGCAATTCCCCGATCCACCACATCGAGACCGGGCAGGCCCACCCCAGCGGCGGCTTTTTTTAAAAAATCCGTGCGATTCTGCCGGCTCTCGGCCAGCAGGATATGAAGGTCCGGCCGAAAAATTTTAAGCGGGATTCCCGGCATGCCTGGACCGGTGCCCAGATCCAGCAAGGGTGACGGCAGCGGTGCGTGCAGGGCCGGCAGAATGGAATCCGCGTAGAGCTTGAGCACCATGTTTTCAAAGTTGCGTATCCGGGTGAGGTTCAGTTCCGCATCGTGTCGCCGCAGCAGCTGGTGGTAGGCCCACAACTGGTTGAGCTGGGAGGGCGCGAGATTGATGCCGCAGCCTTGAAGCAGGGCATCCATTTGCGCCGGGCCGGGGGGCTTTTTTCGACCGTGACCCCCTGCGGTCTGAGAAGGCCTTGTGCCTGTTGAATTCACATGTTACTCCTCAATAGGCGTTGAGAAAATGTTTCTAAAATCCGGACAAAGTCATGAACCCCACCGCCTGTGAAATCAAACCGCTTTGTTTTTTTGATCCCCGCTGGCCGGTGATATACGAGGACAACCACCTGCTGGCGGTTTATAAACCATCGGGACTGCTGGTGCAAGGGGATCGTACCGGCGACGTGTGCTTGCTGGATTTGGGTAAACGATGGCTAAAGGCGCGCTACCACAAGCCGGGCAAGGTGTTTCTGGCCATGGTTCACCGGCTGGACCGGCCGGTGGCCGGGGTGGTCCTGTTTGCCCGCACCTCCAAAGCAGCCGGTCGTCTCTCCAGACAATTCCGGGAACGGTCGGTCGATAAGCACTACCTGGCCGTGGTTGGCGGATCGGTATCCGGGGACGCTGACCGGTTGATCGATCACATCGAACGCCGGGATCGCCTGAGCCGTGTGGTCCCGACACCCACGGATGGCAGCCAGGAGGCGCGACTGGGCTACACGGTCCTCGGCAGGGATTCCGGAAAGAGCCTGTTGAAGGTTTCCCTGGAAACCGGCCGGCGTCACCAAATCCGCATTCAGCTGGCCCACATGGGGCACCCGATCCTGGGGGACCTGCGCTATGGCGCCGAGACGCCGCTCCCCGAGCGGCAGATTGCCCTGCTGGCCCACCATTTGATGGTGGAACACCCCACGCGGGGTGACCGTCTGCTGTTCTCCAGTCCAATCCCGCAGCAATGGCCCTGGCCGGATATCGGACTGTCAGGCGGTCAAGGCCCTCCCTGGGACTGGCGGGCCTTTGATCCGATAATCCGTTAATATGAATCCATAAAGCCAATAATCGGGTACCTGTCATGGTTCAACCCATTTACCTGGACTACAACGGCACCACCCCCCATGACCCGGAAGTGATCGCGGCCATGCGGCCATTCCTGGAAACCGAATTCGGCAACCCGTCGAGTTCGCACTGGTACGGCATCCGGCCCAAGCGGGCCGTCGAGGCGGCCCGGCGGCAGGTGGCCGGTCTGCTGGGCTGCCAGCCGGAAGCGGTGTTTTTCACCTCAGGCGGCACCGAGTCCAACAATCACGCCATCAAAGGCATGGCCCGGGCACGGAAGGAAAAAGGCCGCCACCTCATCACCAGCACCGTGGAGCACCCGGCGGTGCTGGACGTGTGCCGTTACCTGGAACAGGAAGGCCTTGAGACCACCTATGTTGATGTCGATGACACCGGCATGGTCCGTGTGGACGATGTGGCCGACGCCATCCGGCCGGACACCATCCTGATATCCATCATGCATGCCAACAACGAGGTCGGAACGATTCAGCCGATCGACGAAATCGCCAGGATCGCCAGGCAAAAAGGGATATGCATGCACACCGATGCGGCCCAGAGCCTCGGCAAAATCGCCGTCAATGTTCAATCGATGAACGTAGACATGCTCTCTGTGGCCGGGCATAAACTATACGCCCCCAAGGGCATCGGCGCGCTTTACGTGAGAAAGGGGCTGTTTCCCGAAAAATTCTGCCATGGGGCGGGCCAGGAGATGGGCTGGCGGGCCGGTACCGAAAACGTCTTGGCGATCGTGGGATTGGGCAAGGCCTGCGAGATGGCCCAGCGCAGCCTCGATGATGCCGGCCGGCACCTGAAGGCCATGCGGGACCGGCTGCACAGGGGGCTGGCCGATGCTCTGACGGAGATGCGCCTCAACGGCCATCCTGAACACCGTCTGCCCAACACCCTGAGTCTCTCTTTCAAGGGCCTGGAGGCCAACCGCATTCTGGAAGAGATCGGTCTGGAGGTGGCCGCATCGGCCGGTGCGGCCTGTCATTCCGACACCGTGACCCTATCCCACGTCCTCGAGGCCATGCGGGTGCCCGTGGAATGGGCCAAGGGCACCGTGCGCTTTTCCACGGGACGGATGACCACAGCCGACCAGATCGATCGTACTATCGAGGTGGTGGTCGAAGCGGTGAAACGGCTGCGGAGGAAAAGAAGCTTTAACATCCGCGTGACGATGTTTGAGTTGCTCCATCAAAAGAACAGATACTGCTCGGCCGGGACGGAACGATCTTCTTCTCGATGGTATCGGCCTTGATCACCGGCACATCGGTACCATTGAAATTGACGATCTGAACCGTGCCGTCCACCCGGATCCAATTCTCGTCATCAAACGCCTTGACATCCGCCTTTTCCACAAACACCCACACCGGCAGCGCGTCGGCCGCACAGCAGAAAATGGCGAACCGGAACAGAGTCAGATAGTTCGGCGGCATGATGTCGGGCCGGTAGACTAGCCCTTCGGTGATCACCCGCCTGCCGTCCATCTGCTTCATCCGCCGGGCGATCTCCAGCAGGGACAGCGTCGGTGTTTGGCTCGTTGCAAGCGGTTTGCTTTTTTCGCTTTCCAGCAGGCGGGCCAGCGTCTGCTGCTCCATTCCCGTATATTTCCGGGTCAAGGCGTGGGCCCCCATGCCGTGATCGACAACGGTGGTGAGAAAAAGCAGCGGCATGGCAAGAACAAGCGCCTGGACGATGAGCGTTGCCAAAAGCCAGCCGGTATGATGCCGCTTGGGACTGCGCACCATCACGAGAATGAAGGCCGCCAGCAGCAAGATGCCGCCCACCAGAAAAGGTCGGAATCGAGGGTGCAGAAAGGCCGTATCGTTGCCGGTCAGCAGCAACCAGGCCAGCGTGCCTAACAGGGCAACAAAAACCAACCCGTCCACATAACGAAATAGCCGTGCAGCGGCGCCGGTAAAACCCGCAATCATCGACCCATCCATAGGATCACCAGCATCATCGAGAACACACCGATGAAGGTGGCCGTCGATAGGACCAGGATAAGCTGTTTTCTGAACATTCTGAAGTACATGGCAATCAGTTTCAGATCCAGCATAGGGCCCAGCACCATGAAGGCCATCTGGGCGGTAAGGGGCAGCGTTGTGCGAAAAGAGGCCGCCACGAAGGCATCGGCCTCACTGCACAGGCTCAGCAGGACAGCCAGGATCATCATGAAAAGAACGGAAACGATCGGCGATCCGAACAGGACCACCAGGTCGCCCCGGGCGACCAGGGTCTGCAGCAAACCGGCCGTGAAGGCACCGAATACCAGAAAACGGCTGATATCAAGAAAATCCGCGGCCCCGTGCTGCATGGCCCAGCCTATTTTGGTTCGGATGCCGGCCGGTCCCACAAATGCAAAATTCTCATGGGCAGCCCCTGGCAGCGCCGATGGAATTTCCACCAGAGCGGATTGGCGGGTGAAGCAGCGATCAATCAACAGGCCCATGACCACGGCGATCAGGTAGCCGCCGGCCAGGCGGCCTATTACCACGGTCAAGTCGTTGCCGTAAGCCACGGCCGTGGAAAGTAACACCAGGGGATTGACGATGGGGCCGCCCAGCAGAAAAGCGATGCCGGCACCCAACGGCAGCCCCTTGCCGAACAGCCGGCGCACGACCGGCACAATGGCACACTCGCATACCGGAAACACCATCCCCATGGCAGCGGCCAGGAGAATGGCCGAAAGCCGGCCGGCCGGCACGATGCGCAGGATCGCGCCTTTCGAAATAAAGACCTCGATCAAGCCGCCGATGGCGGCACCCAGCAGCATGAAGGGCAACGCTTCCAAAAAGATGGAAACAAAGGTGATGCTCAAGGTGGCAAATGGGGGGGCATCGCGAAAAAAGACAATCAGGATGGCCAGGATGGCGACAAAAGCAAACTGGAGCAGGACGGAGGCCCGCATGGCCGGTGCCGCGGACAGGGAACCATGGGCATGGGGACGAACGGTTTGACCTTCTGGGACGCTGGGTTTCATCTACTTCATGCAATTCTTGCAGATGCCGTCCACGCGCACTTCCACCTTGTCGATGCGGCCGGGAAAGGTTTTCCAGAGCGCTTCGCTATCCACATTCAGGCTGTCCGGCGTCAAACAGTCCATCTGGCCGCAGCGCGTGCAGTAAAAATGGGGGTGGGGACGATGGTTCGCATTGGGGGCCATGCCATAATAAAAAGCCCGGCCACCGGTGCTGATGCGATCCACCAGTTCATGTTCCACCAGCAGATCCAAGATGCGGTAAACGGTAACCCGGTTGATGCTGCCGTTGCGTTCCAGGGTTTTGTAAATATCGGCGGCGGACAGGGGGTAGCTGTTGTTGCCGATGACTTCCATCATACGAAGTCGATTCTCGGTCACATCTAGACGAGCGGCGTTCAGCAGGTTCTCATAATTACACTGATTGCACATGCTAGCTCCTCTGCGGATCCACTGCGGTATTTTCTTCCGGGATTGGGGATATCGCTGGCTTTCTTCGCTTGGGGACCAGCTGCTCCACCAGCAGGTTCAGGAAAAAGAAGAGACCGGCCACCATGATGATGGATGCCCCCGAGGTGAGGTCAAAGGCGTAGGAAATCCACAGCCCGGCAACCGTAAACACAACGCCCAGTGCACTGGACCCGATCATCATCTGCAGCAGGGACCGGGCGTGTTTTTCCATGATAAAGGGAGGGATGGTCAGCAGCGCGATCACCAGGATTAGTCCCACCACCTGGATCACCATCACCACGGTCACGGCCAGCATGCCGATGAGTAGAAAGTACAAGGCGGTCACCGGCACCCCGCGAATGCGGGCGAACTCCTCGTCGTAGGAGAGGGCCAGCAGGTCCTTGTAATAGACCGCCACCAGGGCCACGATGCAAAGGCCCATGACCATCATGATCCACAGGTCGGTGTCCGGTACGGTCAGGATGCTGCCGAACAGGTAGCTCATCAGATCCACGTTGTAACCGGGGCTCAGGTCGATCAGGATGATGCCGCAGGCCATGCCCAGGGCCCAGATGACGCCGATGATCGTGTCGGCCCGATGCCGGGCTTTCAGGGTGACGGCGGCCATGATCATGGCCGCGCCCAGGGAAAAGCTCAGGGTTCCCGCCAGATAGGGCCAGCCGAAGTAAAAGGCCAGGCCGATACCGCCGTAGGCGGCGTGGGCGATGCCACCGGAGAGGAAAACGATGCGGTTGACCACCACCAGCGTGCCCATGATGCCGCAGATGATGCTGGCCAGCAGACCGGCGGCCAGGGCGTTGCGCATGAATTCGAACTGCAGGGCTTCGATCATCGATCACTCCTTGTGGTGCTGCAGCACCCGGTGGGGCAGGTGACCGTGGGTGACCAGTTCCACCGGGCAGACCTCTTCAACGGTGCACGGGTACATGGTTTCGAGCATGTCACCGGTAATTTCGGCCTGGCGGTGGTAGTGCAGTCGGCGGTTCACACAGGCCACCGACTTGACGTAGGTGGAGATCACCAGCAGATCGTGGCTGACCACAATAATCGTGACATCCTTGTTCAACCGCTTGAGCAGCCTGAAGAATTCAGTCTGCCCCTTGGAATCGATGCTCGCCGTGGGTTCGTCCAGCAGCAGCAGCCGGGGCCGGGTGACCAGGGCCCGGGCGATGAAGACCCGCTGGCGCTGGCCGCCGGACAGCTCGCCGATCCGGCGGTGCGCATAGCCTGCCATGTCGATCCGTTCCATTGCTTCCAGGGCATCTCGGCGGTCCTGCACGGTTGTTCTTAGACCATCTTTTTCCAGGGGCCAGCTTGCCCATGAGGACCACGTCAAGGGCTGAAATGGGAAAACTGCGGTTGATGTGAACATCCTGGGGCACATAACCGATGTGATGGGAGACACGTGGTGCCGGTTTTCCCATGACCCGGATCTGGCCCCGCTCGGGTTTGAGCAGCCCCAGCATGAGCTTGAGCAGGGTGGTCTTCCCGCCGCCGTTGGGGCCGATCATGGCGATGAAATCCCCTTCCCAAACCTCCAGATTGACGTCCTCGAGCACGCGCTGCCCGTTGTAGGCAAAGGCGAGATCCGCGATCCGGATGATGGGGTCGCTGCGTGTGGGATCATTTGAATGCATTTTTAAATTCCTCGGCCACCCGGCGCAAATTGTTTGCCCAGTCCTGGGCCAGCGGATCGACAACGGCCACCCGGCCGCCGATCGCTTTGGATATCTGCTCGGCACTTTTGGACGAGAACTGGGGCTGCACGAAAACCATCTTGATCCGGTTCGACCGCGCACGTTCGATCAGTTCTTTGAGCTGTGCCGGTTTAGGGCTTTTGCCTTCGATTTCGATAGGCACCTGGTTTAGCCCGTAGGTGTGGGCAAATGTTCCCCAGGAGGGGTGAAACACCATGAACGGTGATCCCTTCAACCCGTCAAAGATCGCTCTCAATTGGGCATCCAGATCGACGACATCCAGGATGAACGCCCGGTAATTGGCTTCGTAGGTCGAACGATGGGCCGGGTCAACGGCTTGAAGCGCCGTGAGGATCGACCGGGCCTGCAACATCACCAGGGGCGGAGAGAGCCAGATGTGCGGATCGAGACTGCCCTGATGGTGATCTTCCTCACGTTTGTCTTTCATATTGTGGTGGCCATGGGCGTCCATGGGAAGTTTCATGACGCCATGATCGGTGTGAACCACATGCATGCGTGGGTTTACGGCGGTTATTTTTGCCAACTTCGCGGTTTCAAACTCGATGCCGATGGCAAAGTATAGCACCGCCTTGGACAGGGCCACCATTTGCTGCGGTTTGGGTTCATAGGTGTGCGGATCGGCGCCGGGCTCCACCAGCACATGCACATCGACAAGCTCCTTGCCAATTTGTTGCACGAAGTAGCTTTGGGGGGCGATGCTGACGAACACCGGGACCCGTTCCGCCGCCCATCCGCTGGCAGCCACTCCACATATAAGGGTTAAAACGATTATCATCGAGGCATTAACGTTGTTCATCGCCAACCTTGTATCGATGGTCATGTTTGTCTGTCTTCGAAAAAAATTTCCATGCAAATCTATTGCATTGGATGGGCCTTGGCAAGGTCTGATAGGAAATAAAGGCGCGGACCTATGGCAGGGATTAGGAATGCCCGCTGTTTTATTTAAAACGACATGTGGGCGGCGATCAGATAACCCCGGCTTCAGACCGCTTCACCCAGCCGATTTTGTCATCGGTGTAACGGATGAGCAGGTGGGTGTCGGCTTGGCGTGTGATACGGACCTTGGTGCCGGCGTGCAGGACGAAGAGCTGGGTGTCGGTGTCTGAGAAACCGGAGCGGACGGGCACCTGCTCTGTCAGAATTACGGCATACCGCACCTGAATGGTTTCGACATAGTTGAAGACGGCTGTGGCGCTAAAAATTACCGTAGCGGCGGCGATCAGAATGACCGAGGGGCGCAGAAGACGTTTTTTTCGAATAATTAAAATCGAGAGGGCAATCCACAGGGCTGCGTTGAGAAAGATGGCCATCCAGCGAACGCTTGAATGGCTCAACTGGTATTTCCAGAAAAAGAGGATGCGCAGCAGGGGTGATTCCTTTTGGCCGCGTTCATCCTTGGTGAGGGTCAAGGCGTAGTCGTAGTTGAAGCGCAGGTCTGGGTCATCCGGGATGCGTTTCCGTGCGCGCTCATACCACAGCAGGGCATGGCCCAGGTCCTCGTTTTTCAAATAGGCGTTGCCCAGGTTGTAGAAGAGGTTGCCGTTATTTACACCGTCTGCGACAAGGCTTTCAAAGGCGGCGATGGCCGCCGGCCAGTCACCGTTGCGGTAAGCTTCGGTGCCGTTCATGAAAGTTCGGGCGTTTTGCGTTGCCGGGGCCGTGGCGGCAACCGTCAGGAGCAGCACAAGACTACCGGCTGTAAGCAACCATGCTTTCATCGGGTCAGTCTCCTCACGGCTTGCCGGGTTCGTTCCAGCAGATCCGCCCGTTTTTGCATGTCCAGGTGGGCACCGGAGTAGTTGAAGGATTCGATCGCTTCGAGAAGCCGCGCAGTGGCGGTGGCATCATCCACCTTCCACCCGATCTCCAGCAGCTGATCGCTGGCCTCCGACCAGGTGAGGGAGGTGCCCATCACGCCTTGCCGGCCGAGGATGGCCGACACCAGTGCCCGGTAAAGGGACGAAAGAAAGTCGGCATCCGTGGTGTCGGCGGAGGCGGCGGATTGAAGCGCCGCTCTGGTTCGATCGGCCATGATTCGGCCCGGGGAATCGTCCTTTTGGGCCATCTGCATTGCGGTTCTGACAGCCAGAAACACCAGCACCGGTATCGCCATGAAAAGGCCAAACCACTTGGGCGGCAAGGATCGCTGGGGTTTCAGGGCCTCCAGTCCCTCTTTCAGCGGCAGAATATCCCGACCGGTAAACTCGACTTGTTTTTTGAGCGAAGGGGGGTGCACGGGGGGGCTCCGGAACACATCGATGTCGGCCGCCGCCGTTTCGGAGGGCGAGACGGTGACATCGAAAGGCGATGTAGCGATGTCACGGTATCCCCCGGATGCCACGTCGAAATAGGTCAACAGGATGGGATCGATGCGATATTGGCCCGGCTGGACGGGGACCAGGGCCGTACGGAAAACTTTGTTTCCCGAATAGCCTTGTGGGCCCGGTTGGATCTGCGCCTCGGGATTGTCGGCATAGGCCTTGAATTCTGGCGGCGCGGCAATGGCCGGCGCCGTGGCGTCCATGATGTTACCGCTGCCGCTGATGGTGACCGCCAATGTGGTCGAATCACCCACCCGCACAGCCGTTTTGTCCATGCTGGCGGCAATTTCAAACCGGCCCACCAGTCCGGAGAAGGACCTCCCCGGCGGCCTGGGCGGCAGGTCTTTTACCTGGACCGCAATGGGGTCGGTTTCCAGGATGCGGGTGGTCATTTGGCTGCGCCCGAAAAAAGCGTCCATGCCGGAGAAGGGCCGCGGCCGACGATTGCGCTGCAGCAAACCCACCTGAAGCACCGCCGGCTGGATCTCCAGGGGCCCTTTTTTTACGGGAACCAGGATGAATTTGACCTCGGTCACGATGAATTCCCGGCCATTGACCACCGTTCGATGGGATTGGCGGTCCTCCAGTTCCTCGGCGTTAAACCCATTGAATTCCGGGGCCTGGAACTTGGCGTCGGCCACCTGGACGGCGTTGAAAAGCCGGAAGGTATAGACCATCTGCTGACCGACCCATGGTGCCGGTTCCGACACCTCGGCGGTCACATAAACATCGCGCTGGCCGCTGTTGGTCGTGGGTTCCCTGGAAACCGTGATGGTGATGGGGGTCGTATAATGAATCTTGGCGTCGAGGGTCACCGGGATGGCCGGGATGGTCAGGTTTCCGGCTTTCAGGGGAATCAGGACATAATCGTGAATCAGCTGCCGGGAGGTGCGGCCGTTAATCATCCGGAAACTGCTGCTGGTTCCGCGGGAGACGGTCTTGAAGTCGGCGAGGCTGGAAAGATCCACCTCACCCTCGCCGCCATCGATGGTTACCTGCAGGGTGATGGATTCCCCCACGGTGGCATCGTTGCGGTCCACCACGGCGCGCACGACGGCGGCATCGGCGAATGCCGCGGCCGCCAGCAAGATTATTAAGGTGATGGTTAGCGTTTTTAGCACTGATATTCTTATAAAATTTACGACGCTGTCACCAGTCTTTCTCCACCGTCCGTTCGCCGGTGGCGGGCATGAGGGCCCGGCCCGGTTGATCTTGAAGGCGATTTAACATCCGTTCGGCCTGCCGGGGATCACCCGCCGCTTCGCCGGGCTGGGGCGGTTGGGCTTGGGCCGATGGTTGCTGATCGATTGGGGGATCATCGGCCCGGGCCGCCTGTTGTTTTTGTTGTTCGTCCATTTCATCCCCGAACTCGGGGCGTTGCTGCTCCTGTTCTCCATCCGGCTGGTTGTCCCGGGCCCCATCCTGTTGCGGCTGTTTCTGATCCTCGGGTGATTGCGACGAACCATCTTGCTTGGGTTCGGATTTGTTTTCCTGGCCCTGATCCTTCTTGTCCTGATCCTTACGGTCGTCCCCCGACTGCTGCTGTTGCTCCATGGCCTTTTTCACGAAAGCCAGGTTTTCTCTGGTCTGGCGGTCGTCGGGGTCGATGGCCAGCGCCGCTTCATAGTGGCCGATGGCCTCCTTGGCCTTGCCCCGCCGAAATTCGGCGTTGCCCAGGTTGTAGAGGGCTTTGCGTTTCAACTGACTGTCCTCGGTCTCCAGCGCCTGTTTGTAGTGTTCGGCCGCCGCATCGAAATTGCCGGTTTTATAGTAGGCATCGGCCACATTGTAAAGCGTTTCAGGCTTGTCCGGGGCGTTGAGCTGGGCATCGGTGAAGTGTTTGAGGGCCTTATCGAAGTCTCCCTTTTCATAAGCGGCGATGCCGTCGCGGGTGTCGTTGGCATCGGCCGACGACGGCGGTACGAGCATCAGTGCAGCCAATAGCGAG
>CAVQUU010000032.1:0-18608 GCA_963716825.1 uncultured delta proteobacterium | reverse complement strand
CTGCGGCAAATCGGCCTCTCCCCGGAGCAGATCAACGGCTACACCAGCGAAGAGTTCACCCACATGAACGTGGCCGTGGCGGTGCTGAGCGGCACGGCTGACGCAGGACTGGGCATCTATGCCGCGGCAAAGGCCCTCAACCTGGATTTCATTCCCGTGGTTACCGAACAATACGACCTGATCATCCCGCAGGTTTATTTCGAATCCGTCAACATTCAGATCCTTCTCGAGACCATCAATACCGCTGCCTTCAAAACGCGGGTAGAAGCCCTGGGCGGATACAGTACAGTGAAGACGGGAAGCGTTATCGTTCCATAAGCGGTTATTTTTTTGTTTTTATACTCCGCTGTTAATCTTAAAAAAGAATCCAGGAGTCAGAATTCAGAAGCGTTGACTCACCGCTGGTTCGATCTTTATTTGGGCAATTTCACGGACCCACCTAATCTGGATCACGGTCGAGCGCAGCGATTCCGTTTACCTTCTGAATTCTGTCTTCCGACTTCTGACTTCTGGCACATGATATACCGTAAAAATAATCTTTAGTTCAATTCACATCGACGGTCCACTATTTGATACCGATGAAAAAACTCTACACCCTTCTTGACCACACCGCGGATCTGAAAATCCGCGTCAGGGGAACTGATCCGGCGGATCTATATAGAAACGCCGGCCTGTCCCTGTTTGACCTGATCACCAGGCCGGACCAGCTGAGACCGGGGGAGGTCATCGAGATCAATATCACAGGAGACGATCCGGCGGATCTCATGGTCAACTACCTGCGGGAGCTGCTCTACCTGTGGACGGGAAATGAAAAATTGGTTAAAATGATCGATATTGCTGATATCTCAGACACAGCTATCTCCGCCCGGGTATCCACCGACCGCTACCAACCCGGCCGCCATGAAATTCTTCACGAAATCAAGGCGGTGACCTACCACCAGATCGATGTGAGCCGGGCGACGGACGGCTGGCAGGCAATGGTGGTGTTTGATGTCTAGGAGGTTGAAATGGAACTGAAGCAGATCAGCCCCTATTGTTTTGAAATCCCCAAATCCGGGGCGATGAACGTGCCGGGCCGCATCTTCATGAGCAGCCGCATGGCCGACAGTTTGCACGAAGAGGAAGCCCTCAAGCAGGTGGCCAACGTGGCCACGCTGCCCGGCATTCTCAAAGCCGCCATGGCCATGCCCGACATGCACTGGGGCTATGGTTTTCCCATCGGCGGCGTGGCCGCCTTCGACTGGGACAGCGGAGTCATCTCACCGGGCGGCGTGGGCTACGACATCAACTGCGGCGTGCGCCTGGCCGGCACCGGCCTGGAAGAAAAAGAGGTTCGGCCCGTGGTGGATCGTCTGGTGGAGGCCCTGTTCCGGAACATCCCGTCGGGCGTGGGCTCCACCGGGTCGGTCAAGCTGTCGGCCAAAGAGGTGATGAAAGTGCTGCGTGAGGGCGGCCGCTGGGCCGTCCGTCACGGCTTCGGCGAAGGGTCGGACGTGGAGCGCACCGAAGACGGCGGCTGCATGGACCAAGCCGATCCGTCCGTGATCAGTGAGCGGGCCCTGGCACGGGGTGCCAAACAACTGGGCACCCTGGGGTCCGGCAACCATTTTCTGGAAGTCGGCGTGGTCGATGAAATTTTCGATGAGGCAGCGGCCCGGACATTCGGTCTGTTCCAGAATCAGGTGACGGTCTTGCTGCACTCGGGCTCCCGTGGACTGGGATACCAGGTCTGCGACGATTCGCTGGCCTTCATGGCCAAGCACGTCAAAACGCTGGGCATTCAACTGCCCGACCGCCAGCTGGCCTGTGCCATGATCCGATCAGAGGCCGGCCGGCGCTACTTTGCCGCCATGGCCTGCGCGGCCAACTACGCCTGGGCCAACCGCCAGATCCTTTTGCACCGGGCCAGGGAGACTTTCCAGCAGGTGCTCGGCATCGGCCCGCGGGACTTGGCCATGCATCAGGTGTACGACATCTGCCACAACATCGCCAAACGGGAGGAGCACACGGTGGATGGCAAGTTACGGACGGTCTGCGTGCACCGTAAAGGGGCCACCCGGGCCTTTCCCCCGGGCCACCCGGCCATTTGCGAGGCCTACCGGCAGACCGGCCAGCCGATCCTGATCCCCGGCGACATGGGCACGGCCTCCTATGTCATGGCCGGCACCCAGACCGCCATGGATGAGAGTTTCGGATCCACCTGCCACGGCGCCGGACGGGTGCTCAGCCGCACAGCCGCCAAAAAGCGGAGTAAAGGCCGCGCCATTCATCGTGAACTGGCCGACAAGGGCATCCTGGTGAAATGGACCGGCCGCAGCACCCTGGCCGAAGAGATGCCCGACGCCTACAAGGATATCGACGAGGTGGTCGACGCCGTCCACGGGGCGGGGCTTTCAAAAAAGGTGGCCAGACTGAGACCAATCTGTGTAATTAAAGGATGAAGGTCCCAAAAATGCCGGGAATGTGACAGCGAGGGAGTTTATAGATCGCGAACCGATAATGTGATAAGTGGCTGTCCGGCGAGGGTAGACGTTCCGTCAGGCCATGGCCGCAACGCTGCTGAAACCAGAGGTGAAGCAGCGTGAGAACGCCGGCTTGGATCGAATACCGCCGCTTCCGGATGGGCACCAACGATGGAGCTGACTGTTGAATATAGTTGAAGCGATTGTACTTGGCACAGTCCAGGGTCTCACCGAATTCCTGCCGGTGAGCAGTTCCGGCCACCTGGTCCTGTTTCAGAACCTGTTCGGACTCAGGGAACCGGAGCTGCTGTTTGACATCTGCCTGCACGTGGGCACGCTCTCGGCGGTGGTTATCGTCTTCTACCGGGAGATTATGGAAATTATAAAGGCCCTGCTGCAATTGCCCACAAGGATGAAAACCGCCGGTGGAATCAGACGGCTCTGCGAAACCGACGCCTCCATCCGTATGGCGCTGTTGATCGTGGTGGGTAGCATCCCCACCGCCATCATCGGTCTGCTGTTCAAGGAGATTACCGATCAGTTGTTCGGTTCGATTGCGGTCGTCGGCTGCATGTTGATGGCTACCGGCACCCTGTTGTGGTTGACCCGCAAGATCAGCGGCGAGGGTCGCCCAGTGGACCAGACCACCTTCAAAGACGCCTTGATCATTGGCATCGTTCAGGGCCTGGCCATACTTCCCGGCATCTCACGGTCCGGATCGACCATCGCCACGGCACTTTTTTTGGGGGTGGACCGCAAGCTGGCCGGACGCTATTCGTTTCTGCTCTCCATTCCGGCCATAGCAGGTGCTCTGGTACTGGGGCTGGACGCACCGGAAATGCAGACAACGATCCCCTTGGGCACCATCATCGCGGGGTCGGTGGTGTCGGCGCTGGTGGGCTGGTTTGCCCTGGTGGTCCTGCTGCGGGTGGTGGACCGGGGACAATTACACCTGTTTGCGCCCTATTGCTGGCTGGTGGGCGTCGTCACGCTAGTGCTAACCTGGATGGGATAGAGACAGGTGTTTAGCCTAGAGACTGAAGGTAGAAGGCGGTTCGCCCCGCAGAAGCCGCGTTCCTGAACGGTTGTTCAAGGATTTCCCCGCCGCGGCAGCTAATATTGCGGTACTTTTCTGCAGGGAGCCTGTTTCAAAACGTTTCAGTTCGCTCAAGATCAAGGCGGGCGATCATTTCAACCGCAGGCGTAGCAGCGCTACGTCGAGGATTGAAATGTGAGCCCAACGCCGATATTGAGCGAACTGAAACGTTTTGAAATTGGCTCTACGCGTCGGTGACACACCCCTCCGACGCAGACCGAACGGTTTTGATGTATTTGAAAAGGATCCCGCGGGAGACTTTATAGGGCGGCGCTGTCCAGTTCTTGCGCCTGCGCGCCATCTCCGCCGGGTCGATGTCAACGTCGATGGTGTGGGTCGCCGTGTCAATGGTAATGGTGTCGCCGGTCTGAACCACTGCCAGGGGACCGCCTTCCTGGGCTTCGGGGGTAATATGCCCCACAATGAAACCGTGGGAGCCACCTGAAAAACGACCATCGGTGATCAAGGCCACCGCTTTTCCGAGACCGGCCCCCATGATCGCCGAGGTGGGGGTCAGCATCTCCGGCATGCCTGGGCCGCCCTTGGGGCCTTCATAGCGAATAACCACCACGTCGCCCTTCACAATCCGGCCCTCCTCCAGGGCCGTCAGCATATCCTCTTCGGAATCGAACACATTGGCCCGTCCACTGAAGGCGACGCCTTCTTTGCCGGTGATTTTGGCCACCGCACCGTCCGGTGCCAGGTTGCCCCGCAGGATCTGGATGTGACCGGTGGGGTGGATGGGGTCTTCCAAGGGGCGCACGACGCGCTGGCCCGGTTCAAATCCGGCCACATCCTTCAGGTTCTCTGCCACGGTCCGGCCGGTGACGGTCAAGCAGCTGCCGTCTATCAGCCCCTTTTCCAGCAGGACCTTCATCAGGGCCGGTATGCCGCCGATGCGGTCCAGGTCTTCCTGGACGTAGGTGCCGCTGGGCTTCATATCCGCCAGCAGTGGCACGCGGTCGCTCACCCGCTGGAAATCATCGATGGACAGTGGTACGTCAACGGCCCGCGCCATGGCAATCAGGTGCAACACCGCATTGGTCGACCCGCCCAGAACCGTCAAGACGACCAGGGCATTTTCAAAGGCTTCGCGGGTCATGATATCCCGCGGTTTGATGTCCGCCTGCAGCAGGTGCAGGATCGCCTCACCCGCCCGGCGGCACTCGTCTCGTTTTTCGTCCGACTCGGCCGGCCGGCTGGCGCTGAACGGCAGCGACATACCCATGGCTTCGATGGCGGACGCCATGGTGTTTGCGGTGTACATGCCACCGCAGGCCCCGGCACCCGGGCAGCTCTTTTTGACGATGGCCAGCCGCTGCTGCTCATCGATGGTGCCGGCCATATATTCACCGTAGCTTTGAAAGGCGGAGACGATGTCCAGCTTGGCGCCATCCAGTTCCCCGGCCCGTATGGTGCCCCCGTATACCATCAGGGACGGTCGATTCACCCGGGCCATGGCGATCAGGCAGCCGGGCATGTTCTTGTCGCATCCCGGCAGGGAAATGTTGGCGTCATACCATTGGGCACGCATCACCGTTTCGATGGAATCGGCGATCAGGTCCCGGGACGGCAGGGAATAGCTCATCCCCTCGGTGCCCATGGAAATCCCGTCGCTCACCCCGATGGTGTTGAAGCGCAGACCGACCAGGCCCGCTTTTTCCACCCCCTCCTTGACCTTGGCAGCCAGGTCATTCAGATGCATATTGCAGGTGTTGCCTTCATACCAGACGCTGCTGATACCCACCTGGGCTTTTTTCATATCGGCATCACTCATCCCGATGCCATACAGCATCGCCTGGGATGCCCCCTGGGATTTGGGTTCGGTAATCCGCGAGCTATATTTGTTCAATTTCTCAGTCATCAGGACCCTTTCTATTTTTCCATCGCGGTAAACCCCGACCGTGCCACTTCGACGATTCGGTCAGTTCCCACATCCTTTAAAAAGTCATCGATAGACAGGGATGTGCCGGTAACCTGGACGATGAACAATTCATGATTCTGGCGATCGAGTATCTGGAATGGGTAAGCCTTTGCAAGCGCCTCCATGCGGGCCTCATCGGCTTCAAACTTGACGATGGCCACCTCCCGCCAGAAGCTTTCATTCATGTCCAACTCTTTGGCGGAAATCACCTCGGTGCTTTTCTCGATCTGCTTGATGACCTGACGCATTTTCTCATCGCTGTCCTCCCGAAGGGTGATGGTCATGCGACTGGTGCCGGGCTGGTTGGTCTTGCACACGGTAAGGGTTTCAACATTGTACATCTTGCGCCGGATCAGCATGGCTATTTTGTTGAGCACACCCGGCCGGTCCAGCATAAATGCCAGGATGGCACGTCGTTTCATGAGCACTGTGGTTGTCATCAAATCCTCTCAATCTATGGAAACAATCATATCTCCCACCCCGCCGCCTGCCGGGACCATGGGCAGGATGATCTCGCTGGGGTCACATAAAAATTCCACCATGAAGGCACCTTTATGGTCGGCCGCCCGCTGAATGGCGTCGTCGACCTGATCAAGGCTGGAAACCTTCAGGTAGGGGATGCCGTAAGCACCGGCGATGGCGCCGTAATCGGGGTTTTTCATGGGTGTGCCGGCATACCGGCCGTCATAAAACAGGGTCTGCCACTGGCGGACCATTCCCAGGTATCCGTTGTTCATGAGCAGGATCTTGACATCGATGTCATGTTCCATGATCGTTCCCAGTTCCTGGATGTTCATCTGGAACCCGCCATCGCCGCTTACCGACCACACCCGTTCATCCGGCCTGGCCAGCTTGACGCCGATGGACATGGGCAGGGCGCATCCCATGGTTCCGGCACCGCCTGAGGTAAACCAGCTATTGACGGTTTGAAAGTTGTAAAAGCGGGCAAGAATCATTTGATGCTGGCCCACGTCTCCCACAATGATGTCCTTTCCCCGGGTCAGGTGAGACAGGCGCCGGATGATCGTCTTGGCCAGCAATTGCCCCTCACGGCCGATTCCCGCATCGATCTCCTTCTGGATCTGGTCGGCAATTTCCAGGCGAAACGCATCGATTTGGGCGAACCATCGACTCCGCGGTTTGGAGACAAGGGTGGGATCCCGCTCCAGTAGCGTGAGCACCTGGGACACATCAGCGTTCAGAGACACGGTTGTCTTCACGTTCTTATCGATTTCGGAGGGATCGATCTCCACATGAATCACCTGTGCATTGATCGCGAAATCTTTCAGATTTCCGGTCACCCGGTCATCGAATCGCATGCCGAAAGAAATGATCAGATCGGCATTCATCAGGGCCCGGTTGGCTTCCACGGTCCCGTGCATACCCACCATGCCCAGACTCACACGGTGGTCCACCGGAAGCGCTGAAAGTCCGTGCAGGGTAAAGGCCACCGGAATATTTGCCCGCTCCGCAAAGGCCTGCAGTTTCGGGCCGGCATTGCTGGAAATGACACCATGGCCGCAAAGGATGATGGGCCGCTCGCTCCGGTTGATCAACCCGATGGCCTGTTTCAACGTCTCCATATCCACCGATGGCGAATAGAAAAAACCCGGCAGTTGCGGCTCACAGGAGCGGGGGTCGAATTCACAGACGCTCTGCGTCTCCTGCAACTGGACGTCCTTGGGAATGTCGACGATCACCGGTCCGCCGCGACCGGTTGAGGCCACATACATGGCCTCATGAATCGTGCTTTCGATTTCATCGACGGTTAGCGGCATATAGGTCTGCTTGGTCAGCGGCATCATCACCCCCACCACATCACTCTCCTGAAACGCATCCGTTGCGATGACACCGGTGGGAACCTGACCGGTGATGGCCAACACAGGCACCGAGTCCATGTTAGCGTCGGCAATACCGGTGACCAGGTTCATGGCACCGGGACCGGACGTAGCCATGCAGACACCGGTCCGGGGATGCGATGTGGACAGGGAGGCGCGGGATATGCCCTGGGCCATGAAGGCAGCCCCCTGCTCATGCCGCGACATGATGAATGACAATGATTTCTGTTTTTCCATTTCGTCGAAAATGGGCATGATGGCGCCGCCGGTGTAACCGAAAATGAATTTCACGCCATTGTCGATCAAGGCTTTAAGGACCAGTTCCGTGCCTTTCATAGCTGCGTTTCCCTTCTGTGTGATTACATCGGCAGTTCCGGCAGGTATCGCGCTGAGGCGCGGGGCATGATTTCAATGCTCCTTTGGGTTCAGCCAATTCGCCTATCATGCATGCCGTCCGCAGGACAGGCGGTCATCGATCGATCGCCGTATTCAGGGAAAATAATCTGTCTTTGATAAAAGGCAAGTAATTAGGCGTTCCATTGCCTTGACTTTCAACGGCCATGAGGCCATTTTAGAAAGATTGATGTCATCAATTGAAGGAATCAGACCCAAAAAGGCAAGCCCAAAAAACCAACCCTTACAATAGAAAGATCATGCCATGGGAAAAACATTGTTCGAGAAAATCTGGGCACCTCACGTAGTCCGAGAACTTCCGGATGGCTCCTGCCTGCTCTACATCGATCGCCACCTGGTGCATGAAGTAACCAGCCCGCAGGCATTTGCCGGGTTGCGGCAGGCCGGGAGAAAAATTCGACAACCGGCGTTGACCTTCTCTACCATGGATCACAATGTGCCCACCACCGAGGATCGCATGGAGATCAAGGATCCCATTTCCAAAGCCCAGGTAGATGCGCTGCAGCAGAACTGCGATGACTTCGGTGTCAAGCTGTTTGGCCTGGGCGATGATCGGCAGGGCATTGTGCATGTCATCGGCCCGGAGTTGGGGATCACCCTGCCGGGCCTGACCATCGTGTGCGGCGATTCCCACACCTCCACCCATGGCGCCTTCGGCGCACTGGCCTTCGGTATCGGCACCTCCGAGGTGGAGCACGTCCTGGTCACCCAGACGCTTGTCCAGAAAAAACCCCGTACCTACCGGGTGGAATTCACCGGTCGCCCCGGCCCGCATATCTCGGCCAAGGATATGGTGCTCAAGATGATCGGCACCATGGGCACTGCCGGCGGTTCCGGCCATGTCCTGGAGTATGGCGGAGAGGCCGTCCGCGCCCTCTCCATGGAAGGACGAATGACCATGTGCAACATGAGCATCGAGGCCGGCGCACGCGCGGGCATGATCGCCCCGGATGACACCACCTTCGACTACATCACCGGCCGGAAGCGGGCCTATGCACCCACCGGCGACGCCCTGGACAAAGCGCTGGCCCACTGGCGCAGCCTGCCCAGTGATGTGGATGCCCAATTCGACCAGACCTTGACCATCGACACCGGCCGCATTGCCCCGCAAGTCACCTGGGGCACCAACCCCGGCATGGTCGTGGATGTGGACCAGCCGGTACCTGCCCCGGATAACGCCAGGGGATACACGCCCTCGGACGTTAATAATGCCCTGGACTACATGGGACTCACCCCCGGGGAAAAGCTCACCGAAGTACCGGTTGATGTGGTTTTTATCGGCAGCTGCACCAATTCCCGGATCGAAGACCTGCGGCAGGCGGCCGCCATTCTGGATGGGCGCAAGAAGGCCGACCATGTGGAACTGCTGGTGGTTCCCGGGTCCCATCAGGTCCGTTTGCAGGCCGAGGCCGAAGGGCTTGACCGTATCTTCAAAACCGCCGGCGGCCAATGGCGTTATGCCGGATGCAGCATGTGCCTGGGGATGAACCCGGACCAGCTGCGCCCGCAACAGCGCTGCGTCTCCACCTCCAACCGTAATTTTGAAGGCCGCCAGGGAAAAGGCGGGCGCACCCATCTGGTCAGCCCGGAAATGGCGGCAGCCGCAGCGGTCGCCGGAAGGTTTGTCGACGTTCGCCATTGGCTCGAGGCGTAATACGAACTCAGCACACAAAGGATACCCCATGACTCCCTTCAAAGAACACACCGGTACCGTGGCCACGCTGGACCGGGCCAATGTAGACACAGACGCCATCATTCCCAAGCAGTTTCTAAAATCGATCAAACGCACCGGCTACGGACCCAGTGCCTTTTTTGATTGGCGCTACCTGCCCGATGGCACAATCAATGAGGATTTCGACCTGAATCATCCCCGTTTTAAAGGACGCTCCATTCTGGTGACGCGCAACAACTTCGGCTGCGGGTCCAGTCGGGAGCATGCCGTCTGGGCCCTGGTCCAAGACGGCTACCGGGTCGTCATCGCACCCTGGAAAGAGATGGAAGGAAAACGGCTGCCCGGTTTTGCCGACATCTTTAAAAACAACACCACCAAAAATGGTATGCTTGCCATCGAACTGTCGGAAGCGGATGTGGATGACGTATTCGACATGGTTGCCGCGCACGCTGGATTGACGGCAACCGTGGACCTGCCGGCCCAACGCGTCGTCTTTCACCTGCCGTCATCCCGGGTTTTTGAGTTTAACATTGACGCCGGAGCCAAAAAGCAGTTGCTCCACGGGTTGGACGACATTGACTTGACCCTGCAATACGAGGCGGATATCAGCCGGTTTGAAGCACAATACGACCCATTGGATCCCAATTCCTGATCCGGGACTGGTTCTGACCGATCGAAGGAGGCCGTCATGTCCCACGTTGAAGAGGCGCTGCGCTACCACCGCGAACCCCGTCCCGGGAAAACCGAAGTGGTCCCCACCAAGCCTTTTTTAAGCCAAACCGATCTTAGCCTGGCCTATACCCCCGGCGTGGCGGCACCCTGCCTGAAGATCAAAGACAACCCGGACTTGTCCTACGACTATACCAACCGGGGGAATCTGATTGCAGTCATCACCAACGGAACGGCCGTGCTGGGCCTGGGCAATATCGGACCCCTGGCCGGCAAACCGGTCATGGAGGGCAAGGCCGTCCTGTTCAAACGGTTCGCCAACATCGATGTGTTCGACATCGAAGTGAATACCACCGATCCGGATGATTTCATCCGCACCGTCAGGTTGCTGGAGCCCACCTTCGGCGGCATCAATCTGGAAGACATCAAGGCTCCGGACTGTTTCTACATCGAAGAACAACTGAAAGCGCAGATGTCCATCCCGGTGTTTCACGACGACCAGCATGGTACGGCCATCATTTCCGCAGCGGCCATGTTGAATGCAGTGGCACTTACCGATCGGCACATAAAAGACCTGCGGGTGGTCGTCAACGGGGCCGGTGCGGCAGGTATCGCCTGCGGCAAACTGTACGTCCAGTTGGGGGTCGCCCCGGGCAACCTGGTCATGCTGGATTCCGGCGGGGTGATCTTTCAGGGACGCACGGCCGGCATGAACCCTTACAAACAGGAAATGGCCTGCGACACGGACGCGCGCACCCTGGGTGATGCGGTAGCGGGTGCCGACATGCTCGTGGGGTTATCGGTCAAAGGGGCCTTCACCCGGGAATTGCTCCAACAGATGAACCCGAATCCCATCGTCTTTGCCCTGGCCAACCCGGATTCGGAAATCGACTACCATGAAGCCAAGGCGGCACGGCCGGATGCCATCGTCGCCACCGGCCGTTCTGATTTTCCCAACCAGGTCAACAACGTACTGGGATTTCCCTATATTTTTCGTGGTGCGCTGGACGTTCGGGCCACCGAAATCAACGAGGCCATGAAAACCGCCGCCGTCCATGCCCTTGCCGGACTGGCCCGCGAGGATGTCCCCGATGCCGTGATCCGCGCCTATGGCGGCAAGCCCATCCGGTTCGGCCCCGACTACATCGTTCCCAAACCGCTGGATACCCGCGTCCTGCTAAAGGTGGTGCCGGCCGTGGCCCAGGCGGCGATCGGCAGCGGCGTCGCCCGTACATCGCTGCCCGAGCAAGCGGTCTATCTCCAGCGTCTGGAGGCCAGTCTGGGACCCGAACGGGAAATCATGCGCAAAATCATTTTTCGGGCACAACAGAATCCGCAGCGGATCGTCCTGCCCGAGGGGGACCACCCCGTGATCATCCGGGCCGCCCATCATGTGGCCAAGGAGGGTATTGCCCGGCCGCTGCTGCTGGGAGATCCGGCAGCCATTCGTTCCCGAGCCGAATCCCTGCACGTTGCTTTAGACGGTATCGACATCATGAATCCTTGCCACAACCCTCATATGGCGCCCTTTGCGGAAGCGCTGTATCGCCTGCGGCAACGCAAGGGCTGGTCCATGGCCGAAACGCAGTCACAGTTGAACCATCCTTACGTTTTCGGCGCCATGCTGGTGCGGGAAGGCCTGGTGGACGGGCAGGTTCACGGCATCGCCCAGTCCTATCCCAATGCCATCCGGCCGGTGCTCCAGGTGATCCCCCGCCGTTCGGGCGTAAAACGTGTTTCCGGGCTTTACCTGGTCATCCAAAAAAACCGCACCCTGCTTTTCGCCGATGCGACGGTCAACGTCCACCCGGATGCATCCGACCTGGCGGAAACCGCCATTCTGGCCGGCGAGATGGCCGAATTTTTCGATATGGTGCCGCGGGTGGCCATGCTCTCCTACTCCAACTTCGGCAGTGTGCGCAATGAAGATACGCTGAGGATTGCTCGTGCCGTCGATCGGGTGAGGGAGAAAAAGCCCGACCTGGTGGTTGACGGTGAGATGCAAGCCGATACGGCCGTGACGGCAGGTATTCTGGACGGGGATTTTGCGTTCAACCGAATGGGACGGCCCGCCAATGTCCTGATCTTTCCGGACCTGGCATCGGGCAACATCGCCTACAAACTGATGAACCGGCTTGGCGGGGCCAAGGTGGTGGGGCCTTTGCTGATGGGCATCGATCGACCGTTTAACGTGCTGCAGCGCAATTCGGAGGTAGAGAGCGTGGTGGACCTGCTCGCCATCACGGTGGTGCAGGCCCAGGCGGGTATGGGAAGCGGCAAAAAGTGAAGGCTCCTTGCCCAAAGGACCGTGATATGGTTCATTTTTCGATTAACACTCGCCCATGAAAAAGCCAAAATCCTACATTAAAACCCTTGACCGGATAAAGGTGTCCAACCTCGCCGGACGGTTGATTCGAGACATTGAACGGATCCTTCCGCCTGATACGGCGCTTTTTCATGAGGCGGTGATCATCGCCGGCGCCCCCGAGGCCACCCAATCAATGCACTACCTTCCCTTTAACCGGCAGATCCATGCTGACGGAGATGTGACCACCACATTGTCCCTGGTGGTCCTTTTTAACAATCTACGCATGGAACGGTTTTTCCTCAGCGGATTCCGGGAGTGGATCAGCCGGCTGGTTTTCAAATTCTCATTCAATGTCATGGACCGCTTCATCCGGGCCATTCGCTTAGACCATCGGCTGTTGCGCATCATGGCAACCGCGGACGGTGAGTTCAGCATCATGGGCATCGTTCAACGAGACGAAATCCAGCGAAAACGCTTTTTCAAGCGGCGCTGCCGATTTCTATACCCCCTGCTGTTGATTCCGATCGCCGACCCCGTCAGCCAGGACTATCTGATCGAATTCGAACGGCGCCAGACCATCGGAAAGATTAAAATTCCGCTGATACCCCTTTACCGCAAAGGCCCACCCCCCAGTTGGTAAATAAATCAAAGGAATGCCCGCCCCAAAATAGGTAATTCATTCCATAACCATAGGGATTGGGTAGGAATAAAAAGAAACAGTTTAACCCGCCCTGCCGTCTTCGTTTACTTGTGGATTAAATCCAAATACCCAATGCGCAAAAAACCCGCAGCCGCATCATCGCGCCTGATCCATGGACGAAAGGCAAGGATATTGCCGTCAAAAGGGATCCGGATAGCCTCGATTAACTGTGTCCTTCGCCGTTTGCGACAATAAAACGGGTCACTGACCTTCTAAAAACCGTCAAGATAGAGAGTCCGGCACATATATTGTATGTGATAATATGGGTGAAAGACGGGTGCTCCCCCTTGGATTTGTAATGAAACGGAGAATAAGGCGTCAACCAGGACAGACATGAATATGGCCCAGAACGTTAACCCATTGTATTCCGCTAAAAAGACGTTGGGTCCCGCCGGCTCAGCCTGGTTGTCCGGAGAGGAGGTGATTGAGCAAACCGGCATCTCCAAGAGAGATCTGATCCGTTTCATTCAATTGAAGGTGTTGCCCAAATCGATGATGCGGGTCTCACCCGTGGGCCGCGACGGCGCTCGGAAAAAAAGTTATTTTTCAAGGTCTGTGCTTGGGCACGTCGCCATGCTGAAGCTGCTCAGAGACGAAGGGCATTCCGTGGAGACCATTGCCAGTGAATTGCGGGAAGCGGCAGAAGGCGACCCATTAACCCAGGACCAACCATTGCCGAAACTGCAGCACGCCGAGCCTTCAACTGAAAAAGAACCCCGGAAAACCACATCACTGAACTTTCACCTGCCCGCCGATACCATCGCGGCCTCCTCATTTCTGGTCAACGCCGATTTTCGCATCGGGTGGATCAAAGTGGACCAGGGCGATCGGCTGTCCAGAGCCATCCGGAGTGAATTAAGCGATGATCCCTCCGGCACCGTTTTTGACATCATGCTGCGTGCCTCCTTGAAAGAACTGGTTTTCAACTGGCAGCCGCTGTTTTCCTTTATCTATCGATTCTTACAGGAGACCACATCACCGGATACCTTCAACAGGCTGGCACCGACGGTTTCATTGAACCTGGAAGAAGCAGGTCCTCCGGACGAACCCAGCCCCGGCGGGGCAAAGAGAGGCCCTATCGATAGTTGCCCGATTCATCTTGAGGATGACGAAGGCCGCATTCAGGGTATGCGAATTTATGGGATGACCCTGTCGGAAGGAACACTCTTCTTTTTGGATCAAGACCGCTGGCAGGAGGAGCGTCCCGTTGAACTGACTGGAGGGCCCGATCCCACCTCGCTGACGGATGCCGACGCCGCCTCTGGAAAAACACCCTTCAGTGTAATCTCGGCCCGGCTCGATGATTCCCGAAGCATCGTCGATACCCTGCTGCCGGAAACCTACTTTCAGATCATGACCCGCATCTGGGATGAAAGCGATCGCGTTCTGGCCTCCTACGGCGGACACCGCGCCAAACGCAGCGGCACCGAAGTGCAATACATCATCCCCCGGCAGGCGGACACGGACCCCGCTTATGATGCCATCTGCTGTGCCGTTGAACTCAAAGAGAAGATGCGTGAAATCGAAGCATCGCTGAAAGCGGATGGGGAATGGTTTGCCGATATTCGTCTGAACATCGGCATCAGCAGCGGAAGGGACCATCTCCAGCAGGAGGATCTGACCGCCAGCATGGCCTTCATGCTCCCCGGCGGGGCGGCGGACCAAGCCTTTCATCTCTCCGCCATCGCCCATGGGGGGGCCATCTGGATTACCAAATCGGCATTCAGTCATCTCACCCCGCAGCAGATGAAACGAATCACCTTTGGCATCTATCGCGACGACCGGCTGATCCGCAATATCTTCGCGCAGGTATCAGAGCTTCCGCATGCCCCCGACACGCCTTCCCTGGGGCGGGGAATCCGGTCGCTTTCCGTCACGCGCATTATCGCCGTTCAAGCCGGCCGTACCGGAAAAGACCGCCACGAAAAGAAATAGCCGCTCAACGATAAGAATTTGGTTTCAGGCCAAGGTGTTTTTTGACCAAGGGGAATGATTTCATGTCGAAATTTCCCTAACCTATGCTTGTATTGACTGAGTTGAAAGGAGGTAAAACTCGATTGATAATATGATATCCCAACTTTTCAGAAGTATCTCAAAGTTTGTCTATGTTAGTTATCCAAAAAATTCACCATCTGTAATTCAACAATAAGAAAGCAGGGCCATAACTGACCCTGCAGTCTAACTCTATTCAAATCCCATCATTTTCATTGTAGCAGCACTCCCTGCTGCAAGTTTCAGTGAATATCGGAATCCTTGCACACCGTAAAAAAGGATATAAAGATTTCCGATCGCTCCATTTGCCTCACCAGCCTTAGTTTTATCGTATTTAAAAATTGTAATAGCTGTTATCCCATCATTTCCATCAGGATATGTATAAGGTCCAATCATCTGAATAAAATCAGGGAGGGGTTTAATTTCAAGAAAACGTTTTCCTATTTCATTAGCGGATTCTGTAGTCCATTGAGAGATTCCTATTGTAATCATGTTTAATCTCCTTTCTAAGCCTTATGAGTCCAGCAATGTCTAATAAGCGATCTTAAAAAATTAATGCGCTTCTTATTAATCTAATAATTTTAATGGCCTCCAGAAGAAAGCATAATTCCTTCTAGAGGTATCATATCAGACACTTCAAATTTCCTGTCTTTAGATAGATTTTCATTTCGACTTTATTGGAGGTTCCATGAATAAACATTCAACTCAATTTTAGATCGCTGTAGAAACCCCCACCCCTTTAAAGGGGACTGGCTATGCCGGTCCCGGATGGGGGTTCGATGCGTTCTAACCAGTAAGTATCAATTGTCGTTGTGCTTCGGAAATCTTGAACGCACTACGTGAACGGTTGCCAGCGCAAGATTTCGCCAGCTGTAATTATTTTTCAGAATCGCATCAATTTTCAAAACTGATATCTGCATGGTCGTTGGAGTAATCAAAGCATCCGGTGCCCGTTTTTATCTTGGGATAGGAAAAAAGATCCAGCATTTTAATGAAGAAGACTAACCACTATATGTTGAAGAAGGCCTTTCAGTTTTTATCGTGTGGGACACTGGTGATGTACAACAGGTGGCAGCTTCACCATTGTCCGCTTAGCTCTTTCCTTGCGGCATCTCTTACCTGCACCGGATAGTTCGGGCCAAGAAACCATATCTGCTGATCTTCTGAAGGTGACAGACCTCTCCGGTGGCCGGGCAAATCCGTCCGTAAGAGAAAAATGATGTCACTGCTTGCCCACGGATTTCGGTACCAATAGTGATGCCCGGTGATATCGAATCCACGATCTTCTTTCCCTCGCGACAAATCGACAATCTCTAAATTTTGTATCGCCCTGAACATGGCGAATTCCTCTTCGATCAATTCTGCTTCATCAGTTCCCATGCGAGGAGCGCCGCCCATGACAACACTCGCCGTCTTCAAAACATCATCACCGTCTGATATCGTCACGACAACCTGTCTGGACAGGTCGCTGATACCGGGGAGACGATGAAGGAAATCGTCTATCGAAACGTCTGCGGCGGCGAAGATCACCGCACCCAATCTGTACCTGTTTTTTAGTTCATCTGGATTCAAATCGGTATGCATCTGTCTCATTTCAAATAGCGCTTTGGATACCAGACGCCCTCCGGCGCTGTAACAGATGATGTTGATGGTTTTGGCTGTCGTCGATCTTGACAAAAAACGGATCAGACTGCGAAAACTACGGGTGGAACTCCAGGCGCGGTGTACATCGATCCCCGTGATGTAGGTTAAAATATTCTGATGAGATGGCCATGAAAAAGCAATGCCAACGAAATCGCGGCCAGCAAAATGGTCGAGTTCAGCAGTGAGTGCACATGACCGGAAAAAATCAAATTTTGCTCCGTGAACGTATATCATCAGCTCCTTATCTTTGGAGTTGGTCAATTCAGCATTGATCGCATCGGCAAAATCTTTCAATGACGGGGAAAGCACCTGATCCTCATCTAAATAGTCATCCTGAGCCATCGACGCCATTTCTTTCGTTTCTCCCAAATGCAACTCCACCGGTTCTTCGCGAAATGCTGAAATGGAGGCTTGGTAGAGCTGTTCCCAGCGGGTATTCGCATCTCCCATCAGAATCGATGTTCGCCCCACATGCAATCGGGTGCTGATGCCATTGCCATAAGGCTGCTCCGGCTTCGACGGCTGTGGATTTCGGTTGGTGGCATAGAAAAGACTTGATGAAGTTGTTTTTTGGGCGTCGTCCAGATGGGCAAACGGATCGATATCCGCCTCGTGATAAATTACCGGTGTCTCCATGAGGGTAAATCGATGATCAGCAGTGGCGCAACCGGATAAAATTATCAGGAAAACTAAAATGATGATGTCGGCAACTTTATGCTTATGAAACGATTTACAGAAACATTTCATTTCAAGCCTCCCACCACCTTTTTCCCAAATGTTTAACCTATGACTATTTCACATCCAATCGAATAAATACCTACGCGAAGATTCCGAAGGTAGATATTAATGTCAGAAGTGTATTGGCGTCAAGGTATGTTGAATGTCTGGAAGTGGCATTAAATCTGAAGGAAATGGGATTCTATATTTTGTGGCCAGGCGAGATACTCAATAGATGGTGTCTCTATAACAGTTTCTTAGATATCACATAATTTGTACGAGTGGTGATGTATTGAGATAAGAACCAGTTTAATACAATTACAGATACCATCTATCCTATAGATCAAGTCAATAAAACCTCGCGGTGCAAAGTTGTCCTGTTGTCTTCATCTATTGACAAGTCATTCCTACCCGCAACGCTTGATATGGCGATGTGGCTAAGCAAATCTTCCGATTGGTCATTCCAATCCCAGGTATGCCATGATCCCAGTGCCATAGCGGTCGGCGAACGCCCGGTCCACCTTCTGCACCGGGTCGGCACCGAGAAAAGCCAGCAAATCCTCAAGCTGGGCTTTACGCTGGCTCGCATCCGCCACATCCTTGAGTCCGGCGATCTGCTCTTCCACGTCAAAATATTTCATCTTGTCGTCCAGGGGCAGCTGCCAGAAAAGCAGAAATCCCCGCTGGGAAAATCCACCCCCAGGATACCGTAGCAATAGGCCATGAAGTCACGTTCCAACTGCTCTTGGACCTTGACGATTTGCTGCTTGGCCCCATCTATGGCAGACAGGTCGAAAGGCCTGCCGAGCACTTCGATGTAAATCTTGAATTTGGCTCGGTGCCCGACGGCCGCACCGTGATGCGGATGCTGCGGGTTTCAGGCAGGTCTTCCAGTCTCAAAATCAGCACGTTGCGGGAAGAGGTGTCGGTTCTCGACAGGTGAGGCTGAGGCTCGCCTTTCCAGCGATCGATCTTTTCCGCGACCGTGAATTCGCCAACCGCCGGAATCTCATTCTTCCGAAGATGGTCCATGATCGTTTTGATCCGGCCGATGCCCTTGGCCCCCAGCAACCGGATTTCGGTGAGGTAGTCGTGGCAGTAGCCGTATTTGGCATAGATGGCGTCCAAGTAATCCACCAGCGTCCGCCCATCCGCCTTGAGTTGCGAGGTGA
>CAVQUU010000031.1:0-9446 GCA_963716825.1 uncultured delta proteobacterium | reverse complement strand
AGGTCTTCGTAGATGATGGCCTGCACTTCATACTTCTTCTTTTTTTCCAAGTGCAGGTGAAAAATGGCCTGCTGAGCGGATTCCTTATTTAAAAAGGCCGGTATGAAAGAGATATCGTGTTCGCTGTCGGTCTGCCCGACAATCTGTTCGCTGGACCCGTCTTTCAAGATGGCCACATAGAGCCAGGTGGTTGCTTCGATGGTCATGTCGATTGCTCCTCAGAATCCCATGTCTTCGTTGATCAGAACGACCTTTACCCGATGTTTGGGGAAACTCTTTTCAGTAATTGTCCAGGTGTTGCAGATGCGATCGGGGCTGCTGCAATTTTCACAGCGGCCGGTTTTTCCGCAGGGACTTTTTTTGTCCAGTCGCACGACGTTAACCGGTGCAGCATAGTTTTTGATGCGGCCAACGGCGGCCTCACGATCCGGCACGATCTTGTTCCGGCCGATGAAAACGAGCACGTGGCGAGGGCCGAAGGTCAGGGCTGCAACCCGATTGCCGATCATGTCCAGGTTGACCAGCTGGCCGTTTTCAGTGACGGCATTGGTGCCGGTGATGAACAGATCCACCAGCAGTGATTCCCGCCGTCGCTGCATGCTCTGCTCCGGTGAGAGACTTTTGTCGTAGGTGTCCAGTACCGTGTAGCGGGGGTCATTTCTTCAGCGCTTCGTAAAGCCGCGTGCCGACAAATGTCATGGATCCACCCCATGAGATGGTTTTCGGGGCAATGGCCGGGATAATCGTGTCGTAGGCCATTTTTTTGGCCAGATCCTTGTTGTCGGCGATATAGACATCGAAGTTATTGGCCTCCAGGGCCTTTTTTATTTTCAGAAGCCGAAGCTCCCAGTAGTGGTGGATGGGATTGTCCATGAATGCTCCTTTGATGTGGTCGCCGAAGGTGGCTCTATCCGATGATGATGCCGGTTCTATCTGCCTTGTAAAACGATGTCAAGACGCACCGTAACATTCCAACCCCCATTATCCGGTGAACTGCCGCTGCATCCGATCCAGGTAGTCGTCCAGTTCCCCCATGGTTGAAAAGACCTGTTGGGATGGCAGGGCTTTGATGATGTCGAATACTTTTTGAATTTGGGGCTGCAGGTTCAGTAGGATCACCCTGCCGTTGTAGGCCTTCATGGTCTTTTGGGCTTTGGCGATTACCCGCACGCCCATGCTTGAGATGTAGTCGAGCCTTTCCATGTCAAACACCAGGGTGTGGGGCTTTTCCTGGAGCACCACATCCACCCGATCCTCCAATATGGGGAAGGTGCTCGTATCCAGCCGCCCGGAAGGCGAAAGCATATACACCCCGTCCATTTTCTGCTTCGATTTTACCAATAGATTCATCTGCTTCTCCTTGTCGGGCTATCGATATCGCTTCTCCATTCGTAAGATATTCTTTCCTCGCTCACGACGGTATTCCATCTGATCCATGAGATTTTTGGCCAGGGTAATTCCCATTCCCCCCTTGTCCCGCTCCTCCAGGGGTTTGTCGCGACGGCCGATTTGAACATTCAAGGGGTTGAAGGGGATGCCTTCATCCTGCAACGTCAGGATCAGGGCATCCCCTTCGACGACCAAATGGAGGGTGATGTTGTGATCCAGGTCGTCACCGAACCCGTAAAAGACGATATTGGAGAATATCTCTTCCATGGCCAGGGTGACGTCATGAACCACCACCGGTGGGCATGACACCGAATCGGCAATATGGGTGATCGCGTCTATAATCCGGCTCATTTCACGGATGTCATTCCTCAGCACAATGGTTTTTTTAGCGTCACTCATTCGATTCGGAGAGAAATAGGTCAACGCCAGCAGTGTCATGTCATCATCCAGCGGGCGGCCTCCGGTAAATTCGCGGATTTGGGACAAGATGGCCATGACCCGTTCTCTGGGCGCAACATCGGCAGTCAGGGCGACGGTGTTCATGAGGGACTCCTGCGTAAACAGGCGGTTCTTGTCATTTTGTGCCTCGGTAACGCCGTCGGTAAACAGAAGCAGGCCATCTTTGTGCCGCAGTTGCGCGGTGGCCTGCCGGTATTGAAAGGTGTCGTCCAGGCCGATGGCCGGGCATTGCGCATCGCCAAGAAGCACCGTGTTTCCTCGTTGGCCAATAAACAGCTGAGGATTATGGCCGGCGCACGTATAGGTAAGGTTGCCGGAATTCAAGTCCAGAATGCCCAGAAAAACCGTTACGAACGTGAGGGACGGATTGTTTCTGGCAATCTCCCGGTTGACATCGGCCAGAATGTATTCCGGCTCCACCAACAGCCGTGCGGCGGCTTTGATCATGGTTTTGGTCATGGCCATAAACAGGGCCGCGGGCACCCCCTTGCCGGATACATCGCCGATGACGACACACAAGGAGTTGCGATCGATGAAAAAAAAGTCGTAAAAATCACCCCCCACCTCGCGGGCCGGCTCCAGGCTGGCGTAGATGTCGAACTCTTTTCTGCTGGGAACGGCCGGAAAATTCCCTGGCAACAGCTGCAGCTGGATCTCCCGGGCCACGGCCAGTTCACTTTCGATCTTCTCTTTTTCCGCAATGGTGGTTTTTAACGCTTCAGTGCGTAGTTTGACCTGTTTTCTGAGAAAGACAATCCCGACAATAATCAATCCCATGATGCCGGCGATGAAACCCAGCACCCACAAGGGGCGCAGCCACAAGGGAAGTGTCACTTTTCGGACCCCTTGGGTCCACCGGTCCAGCGATTGGTAGAAAATCGAATTGGGGTTTTCCTTCAGCTGCTTCAGATGGTGGTCCAGCGCGGTGAGAATGGATGCGTTACGGCCCTTGGCCACGGCGAACCTCAGTTCTGTCGGCCTGAAACTGATCGGGCTTTGGCGCACCCTGAACCGCTTTTCATAGTAAGCGCCGTAAAGCCGGGGAACGATGCCGGCCGACACGCTTTTCTCGTGGACCATGGACAACACCTTCCCATAACTGTCCACCATAATAAATCGGGGGCGAATTTCGAATTTGTCCAGGATGGTTTCAAAGAATTGAAAATAGATGTCCGCCTCAACCGCGGCCACATCCTTTTCGTGGAAATCAAGGATATCCGAGAAGGCGGCATCCGAACTGATATAGAGCTGGCCCCAGTTCGCAACGATGGTTTCCTCGCCGAAGTTAAATTTATCTTTCAGCCCTGCGGACATGGCCATACCCGGCAACAGATCGATGGTACCGGTTTCCAGGCGCCGGGTGCATTGGGCATAGGAGCCCGGACGGTATTGGATATCCCAACCCTCTTTTCGGGCGATGTGGGTGAGAATGTCGACAGCGATACCCTTGACCCGGCTGTCCGTGTCGGTGAAGATCAGCGGTGTATTGTCATGAAGACCCACGATGATCCGCTGGTCAGCGGCAGATGCACGAACAGCCGAAAACAGGCACAGGATGAAGAGCAGAAAGAAAGATCGGATTCGTATTTCCACGGGGATCGTATTCTGTTTTTACGTCCAAAAAAACAGTTTTGGGTCAAAACCGATGATGCCCGTGACTCACAGGCAGGCGATTTTAGCTTTTACATCTAAATGGGGATGCAGGTCAACCGAGGCATACTTTTTACGGCCGGGACCGGATTCGGTCAAATCATGCTGATCAGTATCAACAGTACCGGCAGCACGACGATTAATGCCGACGTGGTGAAAAACCAGCAGGCGTTGGCCAGATCCAGGTCCAGATCATAAATGGATGGAGGGATCAGGGCGTTGAAGGCCACCGGCATGGATGAAAGGATCATTACCACCTTCAGTGGCAGCCCGTTGTCTATTCGGCCGTAGCCGATGAACCAGGCGACAGCGGTGGCGCAAAAGGGAACGATGGCGAATTTGATCAGGGATACCAGGGCGCACGCGTTCAGGTGGTGGCGGAGGTTTTTCAATCGCATGGCAAGACCGATGGAGACGAGCAGCAGGCCGGTGCCAAGGGGGATGAATACGGCGTTGATCATACCGAATATTTCAGGTCTGGGTAGATCGGAAAGATTGAGAATTCCGCCGAGGACAATACTGGACACGGCCACCAGGATGAATGGATCGCTGACGAGTGCTTTCAACCGGGCACCGGGGGCATCCTGGTTGGCATCCATGGCGCTGAAATACTTGGCGATGGGGAACCCCACCGAGTAATAAGTCAGCTCTTCGAACAGCTTGTATATGGGAACCAGGGCAAACCCCTTTTCCCCCAGATAGACATAGCAAATCAAGGCACCGATGGATCCGATGTTGGTGAAGGCGCCACAGGGAATCAGGGCACCGGTCTGGCGCGGCTCGAGCCTGAGCACTTCGGCGGCGCCCATGGCCAGGATTCCGCCCAAAGTAATGGCGCCCACTCCGATCAAGGGGAGGGCGGCAATGGATAAGGACCGGACGTCTACGATCCAGATGGCCCCCAATACCGTCAACGGTAGGACGAAAAGCAGGGCTGTCTTCTGGAGGCCTTTGCGCAAGTCGTCAAGTGAAATGGGCAGCGTGAATAATTTCGCGCTGGATAGTCGTTGAAGGGTGTACCCCAGTGACAGTCCGACAACAATGATCCCCAGAGACAGAACCAGTTTGCCCAATCTGAAGACTCCTTGTCCAAGCCTATCGGCCGGTTATCAGGGCCGGTTGGTTTTTTGTATAGCGCTTATCAGGGCGGATGGCCGATTTGAAGTGGGTTGTCCAGGCAAAAGAGCGGACATCCTGAATTGGAGGTCCGCCCTTTGTCATTGTCATTGTCATTGTCATTGTTGACCGCCGAATCCTGCCTTGTCTTGCCAGCGCGCATGACGTGTTTTCAACAGCCCGTCAGAAGTTGACTGCCGTGCTTGGTTGCTGGTCAAACGGTTTCATCTCTTTTCCGCATTTGGGGCAAAAGATGGTGGCCATGTTGTTATTGTCCATGATCGCTTCACCCGGCAAGTCGATGAAGAAAAAACTGTTTTTGTTGCTGTTACAGGCATCGCTGTGGCAGTAAAACCGATTGTTACTATCACTTTTTTGCGGGTCCGATGGCAATGGTTTCATGGGTTTGCTGCACCGCGGGCAGAAGATGGTGGCCAGGTTGTTACCGTCCATCACCGATTCCTGGGGCAGTTCGAGAACGAATGGCCCTTTGTCTGCATGGGTGCAAATCTCGCTGTTGCAGTAAAATTTGGTCGACATGATTAACGCTCCTTAAGTATTAGCTAAAAAATTAGGCAATCTGTGTTATTTTCATATTCTAATAATGCGACCGATATTGTCAGATGTCAAAGAAGGGTGCCCAACGAACCAAATCGTCACATCATCTATATTCTGTCAGGATAAAAACGCAAGCAATTCCTGCCGATTGAAGGACTTGAGCAGCCCCGGGTCGTCTTCGCGCACGATGTCCGCCATCAGTTTGCGTTTATTTTCGATGATGGCCGAGATTTTTTCTTCGAGCGTGCCGAGTGTGACCAGTTTGAACACCTGTACGCCACGTCGCTGGCCGATGCGATGGACGCGGTCAGTGGCCTGATCCTCCTTTGCCGCATTCCACCAGCGGTCATAGTGGATCACCACCGATCCGGCTATCAGGTCGATGCCGGTGCCACCGGCTTTCAGGCTGCCCACGAAAACCCGGCACTCCGCTACGGTGTTGAATGTTTCGACCAGCCTGCCACGATTTCGGCTGGCCCCGGTGAGGATCACGTGGCCGATGCCGTGACGCTTCAAGGTGGTTGGCAATGATGGCGATCATCTCGGTGAACTGGCTGTACACGACTACCTTTTGTCCCGATGCCAGGCTCTCTTCCAGCAGTTCCTTGAACAGCTCCCATTTCCCCGAATCCTGGCCGCGATCATCCACCGGCTGCTTGTTCACCAGCGCGGGGTGGTTGCAGATCTGTTTGAGCAGGGTGAGCAGGGCAAAGATATGAATGTAGGGGATCGATTCATTTTCATCCTTCAAGGAGGCCAAGATTCCCTTGGCCCGGGAGTCGATGGCATCCCGGTAGAGCTTGACCTGTTTGTCGGTGAGTTCACAGAACCGGATGTCCTCGATCTTTTCGGGTAGTTCGTCCAGCACGTGGCTTTTGAGCCGCCGCAAGGTAAAGGGGAAGATCAGGCGGCGCAGCTGTTCCCGATTCTGCGATGCCATCTGCGTCTGCCGTGGCATCGGGCGCGAAGCGCTGAGCGAACGCCTGGTCGGATCCCAGATATCCGGGGACCACCACATCCATCAGGGCCTTGAGCTCCAGGATGGAATTCTCGATGGGCGTGCCGGTCAGGCCCAGTTTAATGGCCGCATTGATCTGGGAGGCGGCCCGGTGGGTTTTCGTGTCGGCATTCTTGATCGACTGGATTTCGTCAAACACCCCGATGGAAAAGGAGATGGCCGTGAGCTGGTCGATGTCCCTGAGGAGCAGGCCATAGGAGGTGATCAGGACATCCGTATCCTTCAGGGCCGTGGAGAGGTCCCGGTCGCCGCCGTAGTAGACCGTCGTTTTCAGCGTGGGTGCGTGTTGGGCCAGTTTCATCATCCAGTGGCTCAATACGGTCGTGGGGCAGACGACGAGAAAAGGCCTTTTTCTCTTGATCACCCTGTTGGATGCAGGCCATCAGCGCCATGATTTGATGGGTTTTGCCCAGGCCCATGTCGTCGCACAACAGACCGCCGAAGCGGTTTTCCCACAGCCACCACAGCCATTTGAGTCCACTGCGTGCTGGTATTCGCGAAGGGTCGATGGTCAGCCCGGGATCCCCGGCGGTGAGGCCGGTTCCAGCGCCAGGAACCGGGAGAGGTGATCGGCATTGTCATCCGTGCCGGTCACGATGGGTGCGGTCTTCCTCCAGGGCGGAGAATTGAAACAGCTCCTGTCGGCTTAATTTTACCGCAGTCCCCATCTTGGCTGAAACGATCCGGTGGCAGTTTGTCGGCTAGAGCGGTCATGGTCTCCACGGCAGGCGATTGGGTGTCCACCCATCCGCTGGGGGTACCGATATACCGGGTGGTCTCCTTGCGGGCCTTTAACAGCTCCACCAGCGATACGGATTCATCCCCAAAACCATAGGTGATGGAGAGCCAGCACCAGTCCCTGTCCATGGCCGTGGGCGCCAGCGTCATGGTGTTCCAGCGGCGCAGCAGTTGAAGCCCCTTGACGTCCGGGTCGATGACAAATCCGTCTCCATCGAGTTCATCTCCGACGGATTCCAAGGAAGCTGGGGATCTGGTAACGTTTGAAGGTCATTCGTCGGGGTGTGCTGAATTGACGGGCCTTGCCCGGCTTTTCGAGTTCTGCCAGGATGTTGAGTTCAGGAATATACACCAGATCGCCGTAAATGAACCGTTCGAGTCCTTCCCGGGAAAAGAAACGCTGTTCCCCTTCCGCTTGCAGCAGTTGGATGACGGGATATACATCCAGGTCCGTTTCGGTCTTTTGGCTCACCCGGAAAAGACTTTTCAGCGGGATGGGGTGGATGGGCAGGTCGTGCTGGTTGGGCAGGTGCTGGCGGAAACAGTCCAACAGCGGGCGAACCCGGTTTCGTGCAATGCCGGCGTGAAAAATGGTTTCTTGCTCCGGGTCTTTGCAGGTGATGATAAACGCGCCGGTCGCTTCATCCACCGACGGATGAAACCGGCAGCCGTCGATGCCGAATTCCAGGAAACAATGATAGGCCAGCCGAAACCACAGGCTGCCTTCGAGGGCCTGACGCCGGGATTTCATCCCCAGGTCGTGAAGTTGCCGTTCCGCATCGCTCATTGTCAACAGCCCAAGGCGGTGGATAATTTCCGCCCGGTCCGGAACCTGGTCATCCCCTTCCGATGAAAAAGCGCCGAGTCGTTCGGCGAAACGATTTCTGTCACCGTTGGCCGATCCATAGGTGATTACGACTTTTCCGTCAGGCGTCAGCACCTTCAGCAGCGTCTGGTGGCCACTTTTGTAAAATTGCGCCTTCGTGGTGTTGGGTGTCAGCCGATCTCCCTGGCTCAACACGGTAGCCAGATCATGCCAGACACTTTTGCGAAATCGTGCTTCCAGATTCGGGCCGTTGTCTGTGGCGCCCTTCTTATCGATGGCCTTGAATAATGATTTTAAATGTGCGCAGGTTGTTTTCCCCGTTTTCTGACAAGTGCAGAAGTGTTGGGGTGGGTTGCCGTCCACATAAAAAGCGATGCCTGGATGACGATCCTCGGCGGGTGGGACCAGGGCAATGGCATTTCTGTGAAATTCTAATGCATGATCAACCATGGGTAAAGGGTGCCTTGTGGTGTTGAAAAATAAAGTCCCTTTTAAATTTGAAAACTATGAGAGTCAAGACCGACCGTGGTTTGAAATCAGATTGTTCCATCTTCAGTATTGACAGAGAGTATGATATGCATAAAAGTGAGCCCGAAACGGCAACCCGATAGAAAAAGGATGGCCGGAAAATGGCCTATTTTCGGACCCAAGACGGATGCAGCCTGTATTATGAAACCATTGGATTTGAGCTTGCCCGGCCGGTGGTGATTTTCTTGAACGGCACCCTGCAGACCACCATGTACTGGAAGGTGATCGCGGCGGCTTTAAAACCAGAGTTCCGCTCACTGCTCTACGATGCCAGGGGGCAGGGGGAAAGCGAATTGGGCGAATTGCCCCTTTCCCTGGATTTGCATATGGAAGATCTTTCCGCGCTGATTCGTCACCTTGAACTGGGGCCGGTCTGTCTGGTGGGGTTGAGTCACGGCGCGCTGTTGGCCTATGCCATGGCCCGTGCGGAAGCCTAAAGCGGTCAACCGATTGGTAATCTGTTCCATTGGGGTTCGGGCATCGATTCGCGCGCGGCTGATTGTCCGGTCATGGCTGAAAATCATCGAAAGCGGTGGGATCGAAACCCTGGTGGGCGCTGCTTTGCCGCACGTTTTTGGCGAGGGCTACCTCGTCCGGAACAGCAAGATTCTTGACCGCATCGCCAAAACCATCACCCGGCGTAACCGGGCGTCGGCCCTGGTGGCCCACTTGTCGGCCCTTGCCGGTTACCCGAGCCTGAGATCCATGCTGAAGAAACTGGATGTGCCCGCGTTGGTGATGTGCGGTTCAGACGATCCCCTGGTCAGTATCAGCGGTGCGGCGGAGGTGGCCGAGAAAAGCGGCGGCCGACATCTGGTGGTCAAGGGTGCCGGCCACTCCATTCCGGTAGAAGCACCGGAGTTGTTCCTCAAGACCATTGCACAATTTTTGTCGGGCCGCTGGACAGATATGCCGGAGGCCATGTGATGGTCCATAAATCTCCTTGACAACCTGACCATGCGGACTTTATTGGAATAAGAACCGGGGGTATCGATGATAGCAAATGATCCCGGTGGGTTGATTATAAATATGGTTAAAGGAGTCGTGAACAAATGGTCAGCGTAGGCATCGTTGGTTGGCGCGGAATGGTCGGATCGGTCCTTATGGATCGGATGAAGGCTGAAAACGATTTTGCAGGTTTTAAGCCGGCTTTTTTTTCCACGT
>CAVQUU010000030.1:0-16361 GCA_963716825.1 uncultured delta proteobacterium | reverse complement strand
ACCCATTATACCGAGGCTCAAGGGGGTATTGAGGTCCTTGGTGGGCTCATACCCAGGTGGGGGACGATTCCCAGCCAGTTGGATCACAGCAGAAACAGAAAAAGCGCACAGATCAAGGGACCATACTTTGGCCATCTCCTTGTCCAAGGCGTCTTCTTCAGTTGTTGAGATTGGAAACGGATCGTTCCCGAACGCCTATGGATTCCGGCACCATGCCCCGTTTGCGCGCCCATAAAACCCCGGCAAATCTCACCCAGAAAGGCAATCCAGGTCATAAGAATGACCTTAAAGATGAGAAAGTCATGGAATAGCCGAAAACCGGTATGATCAGCTGATGAATTCTTCCGAGTTCTCCCATGTGTCGTCGCCCTTGAATCAGTGTTTGACAGCAGCGAAAATCAACCGGGAACCATGTTCGATCATGATCACCAGCTGAACCATCAATCAACCCACTGCCGTGGCTGGAAAATTAAACCGGTCAGAGCGCACGGCTAAAACGAGCGGTATCGCCAGCAGCGCATAACGCAGCAGCAGGGAAAATAGAGATCGCCGGGTAGCCGCCTTGCGGTTGTCGCTGAGCCGGTAGCGCAGCGCCTGGCCCATAAGTGCAAAATTGACGGCGCTGAACGCCCCGCCAACCAATACCGCGGCAGATCTCTTTTGGCCCAAGGCAAGGAATAGAGGCCGGCACCAATGGCAGGCGTCAGACGCCCGCGAGCCGTATTTTTTTTGCATGTCAAGAACCGTTGGGTCCGTTTCCATCTGGATCCGCCTTTTCTTTCGGTCGGTAATCTCCAGTCTGTCTGATCGCCAACATTAGCGCACCAGCAATACCAAGAAGGATAAAAACCGTGGTGAAGACTCCCCTTCATTCCCAGCCACTTTATCCAGATAGTGCCCCACAAACAAAAAACGATGCAGCCGGCCATGGTCAGTCCCAGCTGCATGACAATGGTCAGATTTTCTGCCCAGTCCCTGTTTTTTTTATAGTCGAACAATTGGTGATTCCGTGGTGCTGCATCAGCCGTCTTTTTCATCCGCCGGATAGGTCCTGGCCGAACGGAATATATCAACAGATTGGAAAAACCGTTTTTCCTTGAAAAAAAGATGATCGGACGCCGCAAGTACAGCTGAAACAGAATCGTTGCGCTGATCAGATTGTATAGATTCAAAATAGTTTTCGAATAGCGGCTGAAATAACAAATACCATTCATCCATGTCAAGCATCATGATTGTGCCATCGTTGCCGCCGGATTCATGAAGCATTGAGAACGCCCGGTGCAGTAGTTTTTTCCGGGAAGCAGAAACCTGCTTCATATTTTCCATTCCGCCGCATCGTTTATCGGTGACGGGCTCGTTTCTTCCGGTTGAAATCCTGTCCGGTTCATCCTAACATGGGTGCCGGACGATCAATTATCAGGGAGGATCCGTGCCGTGCCAAGCCAAATCACTATTCTGGGATCGGGAACCTGTGTGCCGTCGCTGGTGCGCAATCCTTGCTCCTTTATGATCAAAACCGGCGGGGAAAACCTGCTTTTCGACTGTGGTCCGGGGGTCATGCGCCGGCTGCTGGAAATCAATGTTTCCATCTTCGACATTTCCTATCTCTTTCTCAGCCATTTTCACCCGGACCACAGCGGCGAATTGGCCTCCTTTCTGTTCGCCTTGAAATACCCGGCACCATCCGCACAGAAACACCCCCTGACCATTGTGGCCGGGCAGGGGTTCCGGTCCTTTTTCGAACGCTTGAAAACGGTTTACGGAAACTGGATTGTGCTGCCCCCGGAATGTTCACGGTCGTTGAACTCGATACGCAACAGGCGGATCGCCGCGCATTTTCATCCTTTACCGTTTCCTCCATGCCTGTGGCCCACCGACCGGAGAGTTTAGCCTATCGCATTGTCGATGCCGAGGGTAAAACACTGGTCTATTCCGGGGATAGCGATGTTTGCGACGGCCTGACGGTTATCGCCGACGCCGCCGATCTGATGATCTGTGAATCAGCTTTTCCCGATGATCAGAAAGTCGATGGCCATCTCACCCCCGCACTCGCCGGGGAAATCGCCCAGGCAGCGGGTGTAAAACGATTGGTGCTGACCCATTTTTATCCGGCATGCGAAGACGCCGATATTGAAAACCAGTGCCGGAGCACCTATAATGGGAAAGTTGTACTTGCCCGGGATCTGATGACCCTTAGGCTTTAAATGGTGAACATGCGGTACTATCCGGTAAATCTTGATATTCAAGGCCGACGATGTCTGGTGGTTGGCGGCGGGCGGGTGGGCGCCCGCAAGATTGACACCCTGAATCAATGCGGTGCCGCAGTGACCGTGGTCAGCCCGGAGGTCTCTCCCGCGGTCATGCAACTGACCGCTGAAAAGGCCATCGTGCTGAAACAGCGCCCCTATCGAGCGTCGGATGTGGAAGGCATGTTTCTGGTGATCGGCGCCACCGATGATGAAACGCTGAACCGGCAGATCCACGCTGACGCGGAGCGTCTGAACCTGTTGTGCAACATTGCCGACCGGCCGGAAATTTGCAATTTCATCCTCCCGGCCATTGTGCGGCGCGGCAGTTTTGTCATGGCTATCTCCACCGCCGGCAAAAGCCCCGCCTTTGCCAAACATATCCGAAAACGCCTTGAAACCCAGTTTGGCCCCGAATATGGCGTGATGCTGGAGCTGATGGGCGCGATCCGGAGCAAGCTGCTGGCCGATGCCCACGAACCGGAAGTGCACAAACCCCTTTTCGAGCAGCTGATCGACGGCAACCTGCTTGCCTTGGTCAAAGACCAAAAAATTGGCCAGATTGACCAATTGCTGGAAAGCGTTATAGGCCCCGACTACCGATACGACCAGTTAATGCCACCCAACCCGCCGTCCCAGGAGTGACATGGAGCCCGTTTTCATCATCGCGACCCTTGTTTACATGCTCAGCTGTGCCTGCTATTTCGGCTATCTTTTTTTTCAGAAACCAATCTTCCAACGGACTGCCGTCGGGCTGATGGCAGCTGGGTTTGCCCTGCACACGGTTTCCCTGGTCGCCTGCGGCATCCGAGCGGGTCACTTTCCGGTCAACAACCTCCATGAGACCCTGTCGGTCACCGGCTGGGCGATCGCGGCGGTATTTTTGGCATTTTTTTTCATGTATCGGCTTAAAGTGCTGGGTATTTACGCCGCACCGCTGATCACCCTGGTAATGATCGCCGCCTACCAGATGCCTAGGCCGATGTCCCAGGACCCTCAGTTGCTGAAAAGCTGGTGGTTGGCCGCCCATATCATCACCATATTCCTGGGCAATGCGGCCTTCGCCCTGGCTTGCGGCCTGGGCATGTTGTACCTGCTTCAGGAAAACGCCATCAAAAAGAAAACCCGGGGGTTTTTCTTCAGCCGCCTGCCATCCCTGGACCTGTTAGACACCACCGGCTATGCCAGCATCGTCGTGGGCTTTTCGATGATTACGATTGGTTTGATTACCGGTGTCGTTTACGCCAAAGCCATCTGGGGGAGGTTCTGGAGCTGGGACCCCAAGGAGGTCTGGTCCGCCATCAGCTGGCTGTTTTACGCGGCACTGCTTCACAAACGGCTGACCGTCGGGTGGCGAGGAAGACGGGCGGCGATCATGGCCATCATCGGTTTTGGCGTCATCCTCTTCACTTTTTTCGGCGTCAACTTTCTGCTGCAAGGCCACCACGGAACCTTTACGGCCATGTAGGCCGATAACAGGATGGAAAACCGGCCCCCTGCGGCGACAACTCAGCGCCTGGACAGGCACTGATCAGCATGCCACGGGCCAACTGTGATGATTAACGATGCGTGATATTGTACTGCTTGGATTGAATCATAAAACCGCTCCTGTCGACGTTCGGGAGTGCATTGCCTTTACGGCCGACGAAACCGACCGGGCGCTGGTGATGCTCCGGGACAACCCGACCATCGGAGAATCAGTCCTTTTTTCCACCTGCAACCGCATCGAACTGCTCATGGCCGTCGATGAGCGCGATGCGGCAGTAACCATTGCCAAACAGTTCATCGCCGAATTCAAGAAAGTACCCCTTGCCCAGTTTGAAAACTCGCTTTATCAGTATGTCGGTGATGAAGCCGTCCGGCACACCTTGCAGGTGGCCGCCAGTCTCGATTCCATGGTGGTGGGCGAGCCCCAGATCCTCGGACAGATGAAAGAGGCCTATCGCAAGGCCACCGTAGAGAAAACCTCCGGTGTGATCCTCAACAAGCTGCTCCACCGCACCTTTTTCGTGGCTAAAAAAGTGCGCACGGAAACCGGGATCGGCGACCACGCAGTCAGCATCAGCTACGCGGCCATCGAACTGGGAAAAAAGATCTTCGGCGATCTTGAAGGCAAGCGCGTCATGCTAATCGGCGCCGGAGAAATGGCCGAACTGGCCGTCGAACATCTGATCCGCAACCGGGCCGGCACCATTACCGTGGCCAACCGCACTTTTTCCCGGGGCGTCGAACTGGCCAACCGTTTTCGAGGAAAAGCGATTAAGTTCGAAGAAATTATCGACTGCATCAATGATGTAGACATCGTCATCAGTTCCACCGGCGCCAACGACTACGTGCTTCGGAAAAATCAAGTTAAAGCAGCCATGAAAAGCCGCCGCAACCGCAGCCTGTTTTTTATTGACATCGCCGTTCCCAGAGACATCGATCCGGACATCAACCGGATCAATAATGCCTATGTCTACGATATCGACGACCTTAAGGGAATCGTGGACGAAAACATCGAAGACCGCAACCGGGAGGCCCTAAAAGCCCAACGAATCATCGATGAAGCGGTGATTGGCTTTCGCAAATGGTTTGATACCCTCAAGGTGGTACCGACGATCGTCTCCCTGCGAGGCAAAGTCGAAAGCATGGCCAGGCAAGAATTGGAGAAGACACTGGTGTCGCTAAGCCATCTCTCTGAATCTGACAAACGGACCATCGAACGCATGACAGGCGCCCTGGTGAACAAAATTCTCCACGAACCCACGGATTATTTGAAAAAAGATGGCTGCCGCGGCAACAAATCCGTCGCTTTGGACATTACGCGCAAACTCTTCAAGTTGGAGGAAAATCATTGAAAAAAATTGCCTTCTTATTTCCCGGGCAGGGCTCTCAAACGGTGGGCATGGGGTATGACCTGTTTCAGGAATATGACTTTGTCAGGGAAATTTTCGCCGCCGCCGATGATATTGCCGGCGTCCCTATTTCCCAATACTGCTTTAAAGGCCCGATGAAGACCCTGACGGAAACCGTCAACCTGCAGCCGGCCGTTACGGCCGTCAACCTGGCTTGCCTGGACGTCATTCAACGTGCCGGGATCACCTGCAGTTTTTCGGCCGGCCACAGTTTGGGTGAATACAGTGCGCTGGCTTCAGCAACTGTCGTGTCCATGGCCGACACCCTTCGCCTGGTCTTCAAGCGGGGCGAATTGATGCACCGGGAATCGTTGAAACACAAGGGGGCCATGAGCGCCATCATCGGGTTGGATATCCAGGCGGTGGACGCGCTGGTGAAAGCCGGCCGAAACACGGGGGTGATTTCCGTAGCCAATCACAATTCCGAACAGCAGATCGTTGTCACCGGTGCGCCTGAAGCGGTGGCGGCAGTCTCGGAAACGGCTGAGTCACAGGGTGCTAGGGCGATTCCCCTCAAGGTGAGCGGGGCCTGGCACAGCGATTTGATCAAAGGCGCCGAAGATGAATTCATTGCCTATCTGAACACCTTTCCATTCAATTCACCGGCAAACACGGTTATCCACAACGTTACGGCTGACCGCTGTGAGGACGGTAAAGCAATCCAGCGGCTCATGGCCCTGCAGTTGTGCAGCCCGGTACGATGGTACGACTCAATCCGTCGCCTGGTGTCTGAAAAGGTGGAGGTGTTCGTGGAAGTGGGTCCGGGAAGCGTGTTGACGGGTCTGCTGAAAAAAAATGTTCCGCGGGATTACGACCATGCAGTTTATTCTGTCAACAACATGAAAACGCTGGAAGCACTGGTTTCAGAACTGTCCTGAAGACCAACAACTACTTGAATATTAGATTAAATTTAGATCGCTTGGATCGGCGCTGATGACACAATAGCACTTTACATGCCCATTTCCTTGTGTTAGCTTCCGTTTTTTGTTAAAAATAGTAACCTTCACCTTTGCGGAATTGAGCGATGAACAAAAAAGATCGAGAATTTTTTAAAGAGCTGCTTCACGAGCGGCTGCAGGAACTGCTGAGTCATGCAGACGAAACCGTTTCGGGCATGACGGAACAAAAAGAGACGTTTCCGGATCCCACGGATCGGGCAGCGCTGGAATCGGATCGCAACTTCATGCTGCGCATTCGCGATCGCGAGCACAAGCTGATCAAGAAAGTGAAAAAGGCGCTTGATCGAATCGAAAGCGGCACCTTTGGTATCTGCGATAAGTGTGGTGAAGACATTTCCATAGAGCGGCTCAAGGCAAGACCGGTCACCACCCAGTGTATCGATTGCAAAACCAAAGAGGAGGCTTTTGAAAAAGCCCTTGGCATCTGACCCGTATGCCGGTATCGATTTGCATGTCCACTCAACGGCCTCTGACGGCACTCTGACACCAAGCGAAATTTTGGAGATGGCGGTTCAGCTCGGCCTGAAGGCCGTCTCCATCACTGACCACGACACCATTTCCGGATCAGCCGCAGCCCTTGCCAACGGAATTCCCCGGTCACTTGAATTCATTGCCGGAATCGAAATCAGCGCCGCGGCACCCGAAGAATATCCATCCGGAAGCAGCGTTCATCTTCTCGGATATGGCTTAGATCTTTTAGATGCATCACTGAATCAGCTGCTACGCGTCCTTCAATCCTCCCGGGAAAACCGGAACCCCCAGATCATCCAACGGCTCAGCGACATGGGCATGGACATAACCATGGAGGAATTGTCCCCGGTGGTCGGTGACGCCACGGCCGGACGTCCCCACATTGCCCAACTGATGGTCGCTAAAGGCCTGGCTGATTCAATTAACGACGCCTTCGACCGGTTTTTAGGAAAAAACAGACCGGCATATGTCGAAAAACACCGCGTGCCGATGATTGATGCCATTGCGGTCATAAAATCCGCAGGCGGTGTGGCGGTGCTTGCCCACCCATATCTGAATGACGTGACCGATCTGGACAACTTCGAACCATTCCTGCTGAGGTTAAAAGAGATGGGACTTGAAGGAATCGAGGCCGTCTATCCCGAACATTCCGAAGCCGCCACAGCCCACTATTGCCAGCTGGCCCTGAAGCACAACCTCCTGATCACCGGTGGTACCGACTTTCACGGTGCCGTTACCCCGGGAATCCAGATGGGTATAGGTGCGGGCAACTTTCATGTACCCTATTCCTTTTATGAACGCCTGATGGCGCGCCTGGAGCAATGAGCATGGATGACCCGACTCCCGAAAACGCCACCCGTGAAAACCTGGAACGTGCGCTCGGGTATCGGTTCAACAGATCCGAACAGCTGACGGCTGCGCTTCGCCACAGCTCCTTTGTCAACGAGCAGCCCCAAACCAGCATCACCAGCAACGAGCGCCTGGAATTTTTAGGCGATGCCGTGCTGAACCTGGCCATCAGCCATCTTCTGATGGAGCGATACCCGGATCTGACCGAGGGAGAATTGTCCAGAAATCGGGCGCGACTGGTCAATGAAACCGAATTGGCAGCCATCGCCCGGGAGATCGGCCTTGGCCCCCACCTGCTGCTGGGAAAAGGGGAAGCGTTGACCGACGGCAGGGAAAAAAACTCGATCCTTGCAGATGCCACCGAGGCGGTGATCGCCGCCATTTATATCGATGGTGGATTCGATGCCGCCTTTGGGTTCGTGGACAATCAGTTCCGTGAACGGCTGCGCAGCACCAACCGTACGCGCTATGAAACCGACTTCAAGAGCATGCTTCAAGAACGCGTCCAGTCGACCTATCACGAAGTGCCCCGATATGAGGTCGTCGATGAGATTGGCCCGGATCACGACAAGACCTTCAGGGTTCAAATGACCGTGGCCGGGATCACCGCCGACGGAGATGGGAAAAGCAAGAAAATAGCCGAGCAGGCGGCCGCCCGGGCGGGCCTTGATCTGTTGGATCGATCCGCTTGACCATGGATACCCTGGACGATGCCCGACCGGTCGGCCAGCCTTTGATCATCCCTATTTTCATTCCCCACATGGGGTGCCCCCACCAGTGCATTTTCTGCAACCAGCGCGCCATTACCGGCAAGACCGCCCAGACACCGTCGGCGGAACAGATCCAACAGGAAGTGAATCGATTTTTAAAATACGGCAAAGAGCGGCCCTCCACCACCCAAATCTCCTTTTTCGGCGGCAGCTTTCTGGGACTTGAAAAAGAAACCATCCGATCACTGCTGGGGGCAACCATGCCCTTTGTGCGGGGAAGGGATGTGGACAGCATTCGCTTCTCCACACGGCCGGACACCATCAGTCAGGAATCCCTGAGCCTGCTGGACGGGTTTCCGGTCTCCACGGTGGAATTAGGCGTTCAGTCCATGAACGACCGGGTACTCGATGCCGCCGGGCGGGGGCACCGGGCATCGGACACGCTGGTCGCCGCCGGTCTGCTGAAAAATCGAGGATACGAGATCGGCCTGCAGATGATGGTGGGGCTTCCTGCGGACGACGACGACGGCGCCATGCAAACGGCCCGCCGAATCGCCGCGTTAGCGCCTGATTTTGTCAGGATTTATCCCACCCTTGTCCTGGAGGGCAGCCAGCTGGCCAGACGATTCAGAGACGGTCGCTACCACCCCATGGCGCTGGCAGCGTGTGTCTCGCTGGTGAAACGGCTGTTCCTTTACTTCAACACCCATCACATACCGGTCGTCCGCATGGGGCTCCAGGCCTCGGACGGATTGACCCGGGCGGGCGGCTTTATCGCCGGTCCCTACCACCCGGCCTTCGGGCACCTGGTGCACGGGGAAATTGTGCTCGATGCCATTTCATCCGCATTGGACAGGATGGAAAAGCCACCGGACCCCCTGACCATTTCCGTCCACCCCAGCATGGTTTCCCGCGTGCAAGGTCTGCACAAACAGAATATCGGCCGGTTGAAGAAAGCCTTTGATCTGAAAAAAATAGTCCTGCATCAGGATGAGCGTCTGGCAAAAAACCACCTGGTGGTCGCCGAAGAACACATTACCCTGCCGTAGCTTCTGGAAACACCGACATTTCTTGTGCCTAAACCGGAACCAAGAAATTGCAAGCACCAAATCTCAAATAACAAAATTCAAATAAATTCCAAATTACAATATCCAAATCTTAAATAAGAACAAGAATTAAACGTGAAAACCCCCGCCCGTCTCGGCGAGGGTTTTCGTCAGGATTGAAAGTTGGCTGCGCGAACGCGTCGCGGCCATCAGGGAGCGATCAGGCGGCCGGGGCTTTCTTGAACCACCCAACAATCGTCTTGATCCAGATGCCGCTCAAAATATAAGAGTAGAGCCAGGTACCAATAATAATCAAAATAAAGGCCTTGATGATGTCCATGGCGCTGCCGTTGAGTGAAAAAGCCGGCACGTAGCCGAACAGAAACGGCCCCAGGTAGAGGAACTTGGCGAACTTGAAGGCGGCGAAGGCCGTGCGCCACATGTTGGCCTTGGCGATTGTCGCCCCCGCAAAAGCGGCGATGCAGACCGGCGGCGTAATGTTGGAATCCTGGGAGAGCCAGTAGACGATCATGTGGGCGGCGATCTCATTGACCCCCAGATGGGTCAGGGCGGGCACAGCCACCACGGCCGTGATCAGGTAGGCCGCGGTAACCGGCACGCCCATACCGAGGACCAGGGATGCCAGCGCGATCAGAAAGATCGTCATCACCAGCGAGCCGCCGGCCAGTTCGATGACGATGTCGGCAAAGGTCAGCACCAGTCCGGTGAAGGTCAATACGCCGATGATGATGCCGATGACGCCGAGGGTGGCGCCGATCTTGAGGCTGTTTTCCGTGCCGGAGCGGGAGGCATCGACGAACCGCTTAAGCCCTTTACGAATGGCCGGCCGACGCTCCTTTTTAATCGCATACCAGATTGCGCAGAGCACGATACCGGCGAAAACCATTTCCCTTTCGGAAACCATGTGATTGAAGTTTCTGCCCGCCTCGGGCCCCACGGTCTTGCTGAGCAGCAACGATATCATCTGCGTGGCCAGGACCAGGGCCATGACTACGGCCAGGGTGTAGTCGATATGGGTTTCCTGGTACTTGTAGCTGACGATAATGCAGGTCGCCAATCCCAGGATGGCCGAGTAGCCCGGTGAGTAGCCGGACAGCATGAAGATGGTGATCACGATCAGCGGCATGGTGAAGAACCACTCTTTTTTCAGGATCTCCATGGCGCTGTGTTCGGACCGTTCACCCACGATGTTATACATCTTGGCTTCGTAGTGTACCATGACGAACACGCTGAAAAAGTACATGAATGCCGGAAATATACCCACCAGCATGATGCGCGAGTAGGGGACACCGGTCAGCTCGGCCATGATGAACCCGCCGGCCCCCATGATGGGGGGCATGAACATGCCGCCGATGGAGGCCGCCGGCTCGATGCCGCCGGCGATGTGGGGCCGAAATCCGGCCTTTTTCATCATCGGGATGGTGAATGTTCCCGTGGAGACGGTGTTGGCGATGGCACTGCCGGAAATGGAACCGAACAGGCCGGAAGCGATGACCGACACCTTGGCTGGCCCGCCGATTTTGTGTCCTACTGCAGCCAGGGGCCAGTCGATGAAAAATTTCTGGGCGCCGCTCTTTTCCAGGAAGGCGCCGAACAGGACAAACAGGATCACGTAGGTGGCCAGCACGTTGGCCATGATGCCGAAAACACCGTCACTCATGTAGTAGATGGTGGTGCACAGGTTGGGAAAGGTTTCACCTGGATGGGCAAGCAGATCCGGGGCATAGGGCCCGTATACGCCGTATAAAATCATCACCGTGCCGATGATCACGAAGGCGTTTCCCACGACCCGCCGGGCCAGTTCGATGCCGATGAGCACCCCGACCACGGCAACGGCTTGATCCAAAGCGTTTTCCGCTCCCGTGCGGTAGTTGATCGCCTCGAAGTTGAGTATCCAGTAGCCGATGCAGATGATGGAGAGCAGGATCAGGATGTAGTCCACCACCCGCATGACCTTTGATTTGGATTTGTAAAGCAGAAACACCAGCACATAGGTGATGATGACGTAAATGCCCCGGTGGTACTGGGTGGATGCCGGTTGGACCACGGCAGCATAAGAGTAAAACAGCACCAGAACTACCGAGAGGACATCAAAAATTATCTGTTCGAATCGATTGAGTTGATCGTACACGGTGGCCCCTGCCTTGTTGATAGGAGGTTATTTCGAATGTGGTATAAAAAAGGGGCCGCCGGTAATTAGCGGCAGCCCCTTACTGGTAGGGACTATTTCAAAACGCCCTTTTCTTTCCAGAACTTCTCGGCACCCGGATGCAGCGGGGTGACGATGCCGTTGATACCGCTTTCGATGCTCATGGACTTGGCGGTCTTTTTCACATTGACCATATGGGCCAGGCCCTCGGGGGTATAGATCTTGGAGAGCAGGGTATAGACCACGTCCGCCGGGACATCCTTGTTGGCCACCCACAGGGCGGAGTCCTGAAAGGAGGGGGTGTCATGATCCACACCCTTGTAGGTCCCCGCAGGCACTTTCAACTTGGCGAAGTAGGGATATTTGTCATAGAAACCGGAGGCCTTGGCTTCTGCATCCAGGTCGATCATTTCGATATCGTTCTGCTGGGCGGCCATGACCACGGCACCGCTGGGAAAAGCGGTGAACAGCCAGAAGGCATCCAGCTGGTTGTTGCCGAAGGCAGCCGCGGCGTCGTTGTAGCCCATGGCATTACGTTCGATCTTGTCCCAGACACCCATGTGGGTAAAAAACAGCTCGCAGTTGGCAAATGCGCCGGAACCGGCATTACCCACGCCAACTTTTTTGCCTTCCAGGTCTTTTACACTTTTTATGCCGCCTCCCTTTTTAACGACCAACTGTGCGGGTGCTCCGTAAAAATAGGCCACCCCCATGACATTTTCATATTTCTTGGTATCGTTTTTCATGCGGCCGTTGCGGCCCAGGTAAACATGACCGGAGTAGACAACGCCCATGGCGTAAGAACCGGAATCGACTTTGCGCATGTTCTCCACGCTGCCGCCCGAAGCGCCTGCCAGGACCCTGAATTCCTTGATCTGTTTCACCGGCGGATAGGTGGAGATGCCACCGGCCATGAATTGGAAAGTTCCACCGGCTGGACCACCGCCGAACTTATAAATGTCTCTGGCATTGACATCAGCCGAAAAGGTCATGGTCATCATCAAAACTGCGCAAACAGCTATTGCAACGGTAAAAAGTTTGTTCCTCATTCGTTCCTCCTGCGTCTTGAGTGGGTTTATCCGCGGCGGCCAGTATAATTCGCGCCACAGAGCGTTAAAAAACTATTGGCTATCATTCAGGCTAACAAGGCATATGAAAATGGTCAATTGGGGTATTTCTGATTATCGTGTAATACTTTTTCTTACACAAAAGGCCGGTTATGCGCTAAAATGTACGGGTCGAGATTGACAGGAACCACCGCAGCCAACAGATTCCAAGCGGCTTGCCGCAGGGATGCTCAAACCATAAAGGCCAGTTCCAATCAAGGAGGATACCCATCGAAACCACTGCTGAAACATCACCTGCCACCGTGCGGGAGATCGTCGACCTGACCAAGGATCTGATCCGCTTTAAATCCACCCACACCCGACCGGAAGAGATCCAAAAGTGCGCCCGGTTCATCGAAACCTGGTTCAAGGGCCACGACATCGCCTGCACCGTCGTTGAGAACGACGGCGTGCCATCGATTCGTGCGCTGCCGGCACGCCCGCAGACCCCGCTTTTGCTGATGTCGCATATCGATGTGGTCAACGCCGACGACTCGCTGTTCGAACCCATTGAAAAGGACGGCAGGCTTTACGGCCGCGGCGCCATCGATGACAAATACGCCGCGGCCTTGTCCATGGTGCTGCTGAAGAACCGAATCCAATCCCATCGCCGCCAGGAACTGGATGACGACGTCCTGCCCCTTGGCGTGCTGATCACCGGTGACGAAGAGATCGGCGGATACAAGGGTGCCCGCAGCGCCCTCGGCGGAATCAACTGCGATTTCTGCATTGCCCTGGACGGGGGCAGCATAGACAAGATCGTGGTCAAGGAAAAGGGAATCTTGCGTCTCAAGGTGGTTGCCAGCGGCAAAACGGCCCACGGGGCAAGGCCCTGGCAGGGAGAAAACGCCATCGAACGGCTGATGGCGGACTGCCTGGTCGTCAAAGGCTTCTTCGAGGGGCTTACGGCGCCGGAACACTGGCATCGCACCATGAATCTGTCGGTGATCCACGCTGGTGACTCAATCAATCAGGTACCGGACCAGGCCGAAGCCACTTTCGATATTCGCTACACGGAACATGACGATGTGGACGACCTGGTCCAACAAATCCAGGCCGCGGTGACCAGCCAGGTGATTGCCCAGGAGCACGAACCCCTGTTCATCAGTCCGGAATCACCCTACCGGGAACGGCTGCTTGCGTTGGCCAAAGATACCCGCACCGGCATTGCCCACGGCGCCAGCGACGCCCGCTTTCTGTCCCAGTTCAATATACCGGGTATCGTGTGGGGCGCGAACGGCAACAGCAGCCAGCATTCCACGGAGGAGCACGTCGAGATCCAGAGCCTTTCCCGACTCTACGACCTTTTGGACCGCTTTGTGACCGACATCCAGGAGAATCCCCAATAGCGATTACCTCTTGGTTACCCGTGATCGACCAACCCACCGCTCGGAAACCATCATTTCGAAGGAGATCCGACGGCTACCGCCGGGGATGCCCCGTCGAGCAGCCCCATCAGCTTCATCAGGGTCAGGACGACGGCCATGATACCGGCAAAAACCAGTATGGTCACCCACAGGGGCCACCCCCAACACAGGGGACCGTTGACCAGAACCGTGCACCCTCCGACTACCGGCAGAGAAAACACGTTCATCACCGCAAGCTCGCAGGCCACAGGGGTTCTGAAGTCCGGATCCACGATGCGCAGCAGCAACAGTCCGCATGACACCGTGTCGGTGACGACACCGTAAATGGCGGCGCAGAGGACTGGAAGGCCTGCGCGGGGCACTCAAACAGTCGGTAGCGCGGACTGGACCGAAAAGCAGCGGTCTGCGAGAACTGGCCGCCGCTTTTTTCGATTTTTCCATGGGCCACCCGCAATATATGGACCTGATCATGGCTTACGAGAGCCGCTACTTCGTTTACCATAACCGCACCGCGTCCACGGATTCGGACAGCCACCTGGAACGCTGCCAGCAGGTGTCAGACGACATGGCCCGCCTGGTGACCGCAGCCATCGAAGCGGGAATGACCGCCGGCGGGGTGAAAAGCGATCTGACCGCTCATCAACTCATGCTGATTCTCTGGGGTCAGATCGTCGGGGTCATGAAAATACTGAGAATGCGTGAAAAAAACTTTGACGCCGCCTACGGCATCAGCCGCGGGGCTCTTTTCGATCGATTCGTGGGCATGGTTGAGCGCGCCCTGGCCCCCTGACACCGCGCAGGTAAGTTCAGATCATTTTCTTGATGATACGCGACAGGGTCTTGATACCCTTTTCGATCTGCTCGCTCCAGGGGTAGCCGCAGCTGATTCGAATAAAGTTGCGATAGCGGCCCGTGGTGGAGCAGATGATGCCCGGGAAAATGGATATCTTTTTCATTCGCGCCTCCTGAAATACCTTCAACCCATCCACCTTTTTATCCAACTCGACCCACAAGGTGAGGCCCCCCTGGGGAGCGGTGATCCGCGTGCCATTCGGAAAGGTCCGGGCAATGGCCAGGGCGGTGTTCGTGATCTGGTTTCTCAGGGCTGAGCGCAGGCGGCGCAGATGGCGATCGAAGGCACCGGTTTTTAAAAATTGTGCCACCACCTGCTGATTAAGCGTCGGCGATGCGATGGTGCTGTTCATTTTCAAGCGCTTGACCCGGTCGGAAAAACGCCCCGGCAGGGCCCATCCCACTCGAAGTCCCGGTGAAAGGGTCTTGGAAAACGACGCACAGTGAAGCACAAGTCCTTTACGATCCATGGATTTCAACGTCGTGGGGCGTGCGTCGCCAAAATAGAGTTCACCGTGGATGTTGTCCTCAATGATAGAGATATTCATCTCGCCCATCATTTTCACCAGCGCCTTTTTCTGCTCCTCCGGCATCGCGAAGCCCAGGGGATTGTGAAAGTTAGGCACCAGCAGGCATGCCGCCACCGCATTCTTCTGCACCGCCCGGTTTAGTTGATCCAGGTCGATGCCTGTCTGCGGGTGCGTGGGTATCTCCAGGGCAAACTTGTTCTGGTCTTCGATGATCTGCAGAAACCAGGGGTAGGTGGGAGATTCCACCACCACCGTGTCCCCGGCATTCCCGACAGCCTGCAGGCAAAGGCTCACCGCCTCGATACACCCGCTGGTGATGACCATTTCATCCGTAATGGCCTGCCGGGCCTGACCGTGCATGCGCTTGGCGATCTGACGCTTTAACTCGTCATTTCCATATGGGTTTTCATAGCGCATCAAGCTGCGCTTCATCGCGTCCATGCTTTCAGCACGCAGGCAGCGGGTCAGTTGCTTGAAGGGCAGCAACTCCGGCATCACCACCGAGCCCCCCAATTGGAGAAAATCCGGATTGCTCATATCCTCCACAATGGAATAAGCCAGGGTGTTCATGGTGACTTTTTTGGGCACAGGCCGCAGTTTTTGCACTTCCGGAGGCGGCAGAATCCGATCCAACAGCGGTTTGACGAAATAGCCTGATTTTTGCCGCGGGACAACGACACCCCGCTTTTCCAGCTCGATGTAGGCCTGGTAGACGGTGGTGATACTCAGTCCGGTCTGGTCATGCAATTTTCTCAACGAAGGCATCTTTTCTCCGGATCGATAGACACCCTCTCTGATTTTTCCTTCCAGATCATCGGCCAACCGGGCATATCTGAAACCTGAAGCCGTGCTGTTCGCCATGGGGGCAACCCCACATCTGTTATGAATTTATTTTTAGAATTCTGTATCTGTTATTGCTTATCGAATCTGTTAGACTAAAACAATACTTGATTTATGCATACGGAGGTGAAGAATGGAAAACTTGGGGGACACGCGATAACGGGAGCGATTCAAAATGATCGAAGAGATGCGAAGGGGTGCACTGGCCAACCTGCCGGTGGGCGCCAGCGTGGCCGCATACGGCAGCGTCCTGGGCATGCTGGCCGCCCAGAAAGGCCTCACCTGGCTTCAGCTGTTGGTGATGAACCTGTCCGTTTT
>CAVQUU010000029.1:0-150180 GCA_963716825.1 uncultured delta proteobacterium | reverse complement strand
GTGAAACCATCGGTATCGTCGGCGAATCGGGCTGTGGTAAATCGACGGTTGCCATGGCGATCATGCAGTATATGGGTGCCAACGGCGGCATTAAAAGCGGCAGTATCACATTCAAGGGCCGCGATCTGACCCAGTTGTCCGAGGATGAACTGCGCCGGATTCGCGGCTCGGAAATCGCTATGATCTATCAGGAACCGTTTGCCTCCTTGAATCCCAGCCTCAAGATCAGCACACAGCTGATGGAAGTGCCGCTGGCCCATGAAAACATTTCCAAGGAGGACGCACGCAAGAGATCGGTAAACATGCTGACTGATGTCAAGCTGCCCGATCCTGAACGGATCATGGAGTCTTATCCTCATCAGCTATCTGGGGGCCAGCAGCAGCGCGTCGTCATTGCCATGGGGCTTTTGTCCAAGCCATCTTTGTTATTATTAGATGAACCGACGACTGCGTTAGATGTGACCGTGGAAGCCGGGATTGTCAATTTGATTGCAGATATCAGCAAAAAGTTCGGCACGTCCCAGATATATATCTCCCATAATTTAGGCTTGATTTTAGAGACTTGCGACCGGGTGTTTGTGATGTATTCCGGTGAGGTTGTAGAAGAAGGAACCATTAATTCGCTTTTTACCTGGCCAAAACACCCCTATACTCACGGCCTTTTTTCCTGTATTCCTTTGCCGACCGCCGATAAAAATGCGGCTCCCCTTAAGCCGATCCGGGGGCAACTGCCCCTGCCTTTTGAACGACCTATCGGCTGCTATTTCGCTCCCCGTTGTGATCATTTCCAACCGGGGTTGTGTGATAGAGCGCACTTTAAAATGGAGCATGTCGATGGCAGCGCACCCGACCATCGTGTGCGCTGTTTACGCTATAAAGTTATTGACCATACAATCGAGTTGCCCGGCGATAAAGCCAAGGAAGTACTCAAGATCGGCAGAGAAGTCCTTGATGTCGATGACATGAAAAAATACTATGAGGTAAAAGATACCTCCTTGATGGCCTTGATTTCAGGTAAACGTTCTCGTTTTGTAAAAGCAAATGAAGAACTGAATTTTACAGCCCATGAAAGTGAAACGGTCGCCATTGTCGGTGAATCCGGCTGTGGTAAATCAACCTTTGCCAAAGTTCTCATGGGATTAGAGACAGGAACCGATGGAGAGATACGCCATAATGGTAAAGATATCTCAGACATAAAGGTTCGGGATCGTTCCACCAAACAGATCCGCTCATTGCAAATGGTTTTTCAAAATCCATTTGACACCTTGAACCCGAGTCATTCCATCGGTGGACAGATATCACGGGTTCTCAGACAATTTGGTGTTGAGACCGATAAAAAGAAAATTTTTGATCGAGTCATGAAATTGCTTGATACAGTCAAACTGCCCAGGGATTTTTATTTCAGAAAACCCCGGCAGTTATCCGGCGGCCAGAAGCAGCGTATCGGTATTGCCCGGGCATTTGCCGGGAACCCGAGTATCGTCATTGCTGATGAGCCGGTTTCGGCTTTGGATGTCTCCGTAGCAGCGGCTGTGACTGAGTTGTTGATGGATATCCAGCGCAAACATAAAACCACCCTGCTCTTTATCAGCCATGATCTGAGTGTTGTGCGTTACCTGTCGGATCGAATTGTCGTCATGTATCTCGGCCATATTCTTGAACGAGGGTCGACGGAAGAGATCTTTGCCCCTCCCTATCACCCCTATACGGAGGCGTTATTATCAGCGGTACCGATTGCCGATCCTGAAGTGACCAAACGAAAAATCGTTCTGGAAGGAAACCTGCCAAGTGCAATGAATCCACCCAAGGGCTGCCCGTTTAGCACCCGCTGCCATCGAAGAATCGGTGATATTTGTGATAATGAGATGCCGCCGGTGCAGATTGTGGTGGATCGACATGCCATCAAATGTCATATACCGCTTGAAGCGTTGAAAAAGGTGGCGCCCGTAATCCATCTACCGGATGAATCGGAACGGCTGCATAAAAAGCAGGCGGCAGATAAATTGTAGCTTCTCACCGAGCGGGGATTTAAAGATTGCCGGGCCTTCCCGCCACCTTTCATCCGGTCTGTTGCCACCCGTTGCGGCATTGTGTGCTATGGCTAAGCACGGTTCCATGTAAAGATCTATTCGGGCAAGTCTGCCAACGTTAAACGTCCATTTCCGGTCCATCCAGCCCTGCATCTTATCGGGCTCAACGTTGCCCCCAAACGCATCCACATCGCCGGTTGAAAAATGATCCACAACCGACACCGGTGCATTGACAGGGTAACTCAAACGACACCAACAACATGCAGGGGTCGTCCAACCCAGCGGCAAGGGTTTTTCTCAGGCCCACAGCTTCCAACCGTTGGCAGGCCTTTTTGATCGGCAGTAAGTGTTTATCGACGATCAAGGCGTGAATCGCCCAACAATTGGCCTTGACTTTGTGGTCGCCGCTTCATATTAGATTCTGGCTGTATATACAGGGTAAACATCCTTTCATCAATTCTAACCGGTTAACCATCAGATGGCCGGACAGCCAGATTGCAATGCGTGACCAGCTTCAGTCCGTGATATGCGGAGATATTCTCAAGGTCGACCTGAATGACCACAAAATTACCCGGGAAACGATACCCGATTCACTGGTCGGCCGGTTCCTGGGCGGCCGCGGATTCAATGTGGGATACCTGTTCGAGCATTTGCCGAGGGGTACCGACCCCATGGGGCCGGACAACATCCTTGTCATTTCCTGCGGCCTGCTCACCGGTTCCCGGGCACCCACGGCCTCCCGGCTCCACCTCAATGCCCTGTCGCCCCTCACCGGGTTGATCGGAAGTTCCAATGTGGGCGGCTATGCCGGCGCCTGGCTGCGATCCACCGGTATCCTGAGCCTGGTGATCCGGGGACGGTCATCAACGCCGGTCTATCTCTACATTTCCGAACGCAGCGTTGAAATCAGAGAGGCCTCACCCTATTGGGGGCTGGACGCCATCGACACTCAGGACCGTATCGCCGGGGACCTGGCCCAGGCGAATCTTCAAATCCTGTCCATCGGTACTGCCGGTGAATCCGGGGTGCGCTTTGCCTGTATCGTCACCGGAAAAGACCATGCGGCCGGTCGAACCGGCCTCGGCACGGTCATGGGCGCCAAACGCCTCAAGGCAGTGGTCATCGATAAAGGCAGGTGCAAGCCCTTCGACGATCGGCGGCAGCTTATCGGCAGCGTGGTCAAGCAATATGTCAGACAGATCAAGGCGTCCCCGGACTGCGAAATCTTCTCCCGCTACGGTGGCGCCGGCTACATCAAGTGGGCCGACGACATGGGCGTCATGGGCACCCGCAATTACCGGCAAACCCGTTTTGAGATGGTGGACCGGGTGGATGGCCGGCAACTTCTCAAAGACAAGACGCGTTCCAGTGGCTGCTACCGCTGTCCGGTCCAGTGCAAGGCTGATCTTACATTCAAGGACGGCCCGATGAAAGGCAAAACGGCCACGCGTCCGGAATTCGAGCCCATGATCAACTTGGGATCCAAATGCGGTTTGGGCGATCTGCAGGCCGTCGTCCGTCTGGACAACCTGTGCACACGATTGGGACTGGATTCCACTTCGGCGGCCACTGCCATCGCTTTTGCCATGGACCTTTTCGAGCGTGGTATCCTGGATACGGCTGACACCGGTGGGATGACCCTGGATTGGGGAGATGCTGGGGTTATGGAAACGCTGATCCGTCAGATGGCCGCCGGCGAGGGGTTGGGGCGGATTCTGGCTCAGGGGGTCAAGCGGGCTGCGGAAACCATTGGCAAAGGTGCTCACCGCTATGCCGCTCATGTTAAAGGGCTTGAACTGACCGCCTACCATCCGGCGGGCATATTGGGCAGCGCGCTGGGGTATGCCATATCCAGCCGGGGGGGCGACTACAACAATGTGTATTCCTCATTGGAACATCGCTGGACGGCGCGAAAAGGTGCCGACGCCTTCGGATCTGCCGAAGCGGTGGACATCAAGCGGCCGTCGGGCAAGGGTCGGCTGTTGCGCCGTGCTGTTCTGGTGAACATTGTCGTGGACAGCCTGGGCCTCTGCAAGGTGCCCACCCTGTCTCTTCTGGGCACCTTCGACCTGGAAAATGAAGCGGTACTCGCCTCGGCCATCACAGGGATGTCGCTGTATGCCGATGATCTCTTTCACATCGGGGATCGGATTGCGGCCATGGAGCGCCTGTTCAATCTCAAGCATGCTCCGGATTTGGATGAAGACCGCCTCCCCGAGATGTTTTTTCTCGACGGAGACACGGTGCTGACGCAAACGGTCATGACCCAGATGCTTCTTGAATTCTACGCGGCCATGGGCTGGGATGAAAAGGGATGTCCCTTGAAGGAAACGCTGGCAGCGCTGAGCATCGAACCTGTTGTCTCCACATCCTGAGCCCTTAAAACGGCACCATCGCTGCGACCCACCGAAAAGGAAAATCGACCATGAACCTGGAAGCCAATGCCTTCTCGCCCACGCTGACCTTTCTGTCGGAAACGGACAGACAAAAAATCTACCACGCGGCCCTTCAGGTGCTGGCGCACACCGGCATGAGCCTGCAGCACGACGGCGCCGTGAGATTGCTCAAGGATGCTGGATGCCGGCAGGATGCGGACGGGTTGATCACCATTCCCACCGCGCTGGTGGAAAAAGCGGTGGACAGTGCACCGGGCAATATTCCCATATTCAACCGGGAGGGCGAGCATGTGATGGATCTGGGGGGACGGCGGGCCTATTTCGGCACCGGCTCCGATCTCATGTACCACGTGGACGGCAAGACCCTGGCGCGGACGCATACCCTCCTGGAACACATCGCCCGGGCGGCACGGGTCTGCGACGCCCTGACCAACATCGATTTTATCATGTCCTTTGCCCACCCCCACGACATCGATGCGCATCGGGCCTACGTGGAAAGCTTTGCCGCCATGGCAGCCAACTCCATTAAACCCATCGTCAATACGGCGGACAGCCGCGACGACCTGTCGGCCATGTGGGAGATATCCAAGATTCTCAGGGGCGGCGAACCGCAGCTGCGCGAAAAGCCTTACTGGGTCCAGTATGCCGAGCCCATCAGCCCGCTCAAACACCCCTTTAAGAGTATCGACAAGTTGATCTTCTGTGCGGAAACGGGCATGCCGGTGATCTACTCCCCGGCTCCCATCGCCGGCTCCACCGCACCCATGACCGTGGCCGGCCACGTGGTTCAGGGCCTGGCCGAATGTTTTTTCGGTCTGGTCATCCACCAGCTTACCGCACCGGGCGCGCCCTTTCTCATGGGTATGGGGGCCGCCGTGCTGGACATGGCCACCAGCCAGTGCTCCTACAACGCACCCGAATATCTCATGGCCTATATGGGCATGGTGGAGATGAGCCATTACTTCGACATCCCCAACTGGGGCTATGCCGGCACCAGTGATGCCCAGATACCCGATGGTCAGGCCACATACGAGGCCGGTCTGCTCACCTACCTGTCCACCGCCGCCGGTTCCAACCTCAACCACGACGTGGGCTACCTGGATTTCGGCCTGACCGGCAGTTTGGAGATGATTGTGATCATGGATGAGGTGATCGACCAGATCCGACGGATCCAGAAGGGCATTGTGGTCGACGAGGATCAGTTGGCCGTGGCGGTGATTGGCCAGGGGGGCCGGCAGGGACAGTTTCTCACCCAACCCCACACCCTCAAACACCTTCGCAGCACACAGTGGCGGCCCCGGCTGATCTGCCGGACCGGCTACGAGCGATGGTCCGCGGAAGGTAGGGCCAGCCTCCTGGACCGCGCCCATGAGCGGTTGAATCAGATTCTGAAATCCCACACGGCAACGCCCATGGAACCGAAGATGGCTGCTGCCATCGAGGCACAGGTTAGCGGTTACAGATAAGAGAAACGGGTTGTGATTTTCATTTGAGGAAAAAACAATCAATCATGGAGGCAAACGATGATTCAGACCTCACAAACCCAAACCCGCAGCGTTGACATGCGTGTCCTGACCGACGACCAGGTCTGGGAAATCCGCCAGGCCGCTTTTGAAGTGATCGAAAAATCGGGATTTAAATGCCTTCATGCAGCCGCCCGGCGGATGCTGGCCGGCGCCGGTGCCATCGTCAAGGAGGAACGGGTGAAGATTCCCCGCTATATTGTCGAAGGCTGCCTGGCGACCGTCCCCAAAGGGTGGACCATCTATGACCGCTGCGGCCGCCGGGCCATGGAAGTGGAGGGGCGCAAAAGCCACTACAGCACGTCAACGGCCAGCCCCAATACCAAGGATGCCCTCACCGGCGAGTACCACGAAACGCGGGTCGAAGATATCGCCACCGGCGCCCGGGTGGCCGACGCCCTGCCCCATATCGACTTTGTCATGCCCATGGGTTCGTCCCAGGACGTCGACGGCAACGTGGCCGACCTCTACGAGTTCGAAGCGGTGGTCACCAACACCAGCAAGCCCATGGTCTTCATCGGATACACCCCTTTGGGATGCGAATATGTTTTTGAAATGGCGGCGGTCGTGGCCGGCGGGGCCGATCGGCTGAGAGAACGCCCATTCGTATTGCTCTATCCGGAAGCGATCTCGCCGTTTGTCTTTCCCCAGGAGGTGGTCGACCGAATTTTTATCGCCGCCGACCGTTACATGCCGCAGGTTCCCGGCGCCACGGCCCAACCCGGTGCCACGTCACCCATGACCCTGGCTGGGACGGTGGTCCAGGTCACCGCCGAATCCTTGATCCATATCGTCCTGGCCCAGCTGCGCAACCCCGGCTGCCCCGTGTCCATGAGCGGCAACGTCGGCATCCTGGACATGGCCACCGCCCTGATGGCATTCGGTGCGCCCGAAGGGAGCCTGGGATTGGCGGCCCAGGCCCAGGTGGCCCAGTCATTCGGCCTGCCCACATGGGGCCTGGCCGGCGCCACCGATGCCAAGCGTCTGGATGCCCAGGCCGGCATCGAGAGCACCTTCGCCATTTTCAGCCAGGCACTGGCGGGTTTGAACCTGATCCACGACGTGGGCTACATGGCCAGCGGCATGGCCTGTTCTTGCGAGCAGCTGGTCATGGGCAACGAAATCATCGGCATGACCAAGCGCTTCATCGCGGGCATCACCGTGAATGCAGACACCCTGGCCCGCGACGTTATCGACGCCGTGGGGCCCGGCGGCAATTTCTTGGCCCAGCGGCACACGGTCAACCATTTACGCAAGGAGTTGTGGCAGGCCAGATTGTTGAACCGGCAGCCAATCGCCACCTGGCAGGCAGCCGGCGGGCCCACCATGGAGGATCGCGTCCGTGACGAGGTGCGCAAGATCGTGGAGACTCACCAGCCCGAGCCTCTGGGCGGCAATATTCTCGAAGCGGTGCAGCGGCTGAAACGGGAAGGGGAGAAGGAGATTCTGGCACGCAGAGCATGAAATCAATAAGCACCACGATCAATTCAGGCGATACCCCAACGCAGCAAGCGGCTTCCGCGGATGTGAATGCCGTCATGGGCGCCAAAAAGGTTGATAACAAAAACTTGATTGGCTAATGCCTGCATCCGGCCCCCCTCCTGCAGAAAGGCAAGCCCGTTGAAAACCATCAAGACCGTGTGCCATCGCGACTGCCCGGACAACTGTTTCATGGATGTCAGCGTGGACCGGGGGAAAATCATCGCAACCCGGGGAAGCACCCTGAACCCGGTAACCCGGGGATTCCTCTGCCCGAGGGGCATAGGTGACCCGCAACGGGTTTACAGTAATAAGCGGGTGCTCCATCCCCACCTGAAATCGGAACCCGGCGGGCCGGAGCCATTTAGGCGTGTGCCCTGGGACGTTGCCTTGTCTTTGGTTGCAGATCGAATTAAGGCCACCATCGACACCCATGGCAGGGAATCCCTATTGCTGTATGACTATGCGGGGAACACCGGGTTTCTGGCCTGGCATTTCGCCAAACGGCTCTGGTCCACCCTGGGGGCGACAACCACCGATTATGCCCTGTGCAGCCGTTCCGGCCATACCGGCATTGGCCTGCACTATGGGCTGAGTTATGGTCTGCAATTGCCGGACATGGCCGCGTCGACGGTCATCTTGTTCTGGGGCAACAATGCCAAGGTGAGTGCGTCGCACATATGGGCCATGGCCCGACAGGCCAGGAAAGACCGCGGGACCATTCTTGTCAGCGTCGATCCGCGCCGAAGTCCCACGGCCAAGGCGGCCGACATCTGGATCCAGCCCCGGCCGGGCAGCGATGTCGCCCTGTCTTACGGCATCGCCCGGTACCTGCTCGAGAAGGAGGCTGTCGACCTGGGGTTCATCGGCAAATGGTCCACGGGCTTTCCGGCATATGCTGAAACGGCCATGGGCTGGACACCCGAACGGGTCGAACAGGCAACCGGCGTTCCCGGGCAGGTCGTCGCGCAGATCGGCGAGTTGTTGATGGCCCACCGGCCGGCGGCGTTCATGATCGGGCTCGGCCTTCAAAAGTCCATGCAGGGCGCGGAGTCAGCCAGGGCCGTGGCATTGCTGCCCGCTTTGCTGGGGCTTCACCGGGGGTTTCAATACAGCAATTCAAAAGGGCATGAGATCGACTGGACGACGCTCAACGGCAGTCGGTTCTCAAGGCATCGGGGCAAGGTGGTCAGCCAAGTGGGCATCGGTAAGCGGCTGGCAGCGGGAGAATTCAAATTCGTCTATGTTTTCGGGTCAAACCCGGCCATGACGCTGCCCGACCAGGCTGCCGTGCGCCGCGGTCTGGATCGTGAGGATGTGTACGTGGTCGTGCATGACACCCACTGGTCGGAAACCGCCGCCCGAGCCGATGTGGTTCTGCCTGCGCTCACCTTTCTGGAGAAGCGGGATGTTTGCATTTCCGACCACCACGCCTACAGCCGCTTGTCTGAGCAAGCCATTGCGCCGCTTGGCGACAGTTGGCATGAAATCCGGGTGATGCAACAATTCGCCAAACGGCTGCGTTTGACCGACGGCTGGCTTTACGTAGACCCATGGGCGGCCCTGGAGAAGACACTTGCGCATACCTACCGGGAAGGCGGCGTGAAGCATCTTCTCGCCGGTGAGGTCCTTGAAGTGAAGCTGCGGCCCAACGATGCGTATCAAACCCCCTCGGGCAAAATTGAGTTTGCGGCGACGGCATCGCAGGGCGGGTCGACCCCGCTGCCGATCCAACACCCGCTGCCGCGTGCGGGATCCTGGCTGGTCCTGCTGAACAGTTCGGTGGCCAACTATACACACAGCCAGTTCACCGACGTTTTCGGCCCCATCCCTCAGGTGGTCTGGGTCCACCCGGAGGATGCCGCCCATCGGTCTATTGAGGACAATGACGTGGTGGCGGTTTTCAATGAACTGGCCACGGTCACCCTGTGCGCCAAGGTGACCGACAGGGTTCTACCGGGCACCCTGTGGGCACCGCGCCCGTTGACCGGCTTGAACGGCGTTCCGTTGAATGCGTTGGTCCCCGGAATTTCTCAAGGCATCGGCGGCGGCCCCATATTCAATTCCGTAAAAGTGAAAATCAAGCCGTCGGCTGGCTTTTCCGAAAATGGCGAATCCTAAATATTATACTGTCTGCCATTGGAAGGTCATGCTGCAAGCTGATTTTAGCTGCATTCATCGAAAGACTGGTTGTTAAGTCTTTTACCTGTCCCTTTTGCATCGCAGCAATGGATTGAAGGGCCTCATTTTCACCGGCTTCCCGCAACACAACGTTGAATACCCCATAAATAGTTATGACCGGTACAATCAAAGAAGAAAAATCTTTAAGCGGTGATGAAAAATACTCCGCATTTGGACCTCCGGAAAAGTATTCAAGCCATCCAGATGAATCGACGATATTCATAATCTATCACATTCACGCTCAAACGCTGTATTTATGGCTTTTTAAAATCCTCTAAGTTCAGAAATGTCGCGGTCAGGGATTAATTCGATCCGCCCATTATATTCAATGACTTTCAATTTTTGCCCAGGACGGAGACGCATTGCCTCCCGAATACATTTAGGGATAACAACTTGAAATTTTATAGAGACGGTAACTGTTTGCATGATTGATTGATACATGTCATCGCCCATTTGCAACATTGCCGGTGCTTTTTTCTTCTCGGGCTTGTCGGCAATCATGGCGTCGGTGGTCAGCATGAGGCCGGCCACGGACACCGCGTTCTGCAGGGCGAAGCGAACCACCTTGGTCGGGTCGATGACGCCGGAGGCCAGCAAGTTCTCGTACTGCCTGGCGGGAGCGTCAGTTCCACACATAGGTAACCCTGCCACCGGTAACTGAATCAACACTCACGTATCAAATTATAGTGGAGGATATCAGGGCGTCGCCTGTTAAAGCTATCGCTCATTTAAAGCGGAAACGAGCGTTGGCAATCGCGGTAGAAAGAGTTTTATTGCAGTAATAACAGTGATAGATTAAATTACATCATCGGCGAGCAAAGCCTGGTGGGTCTCTTTTGAAAAGAAACCGGAATCAAGCTTTGCGCTCTGAAAAAGAATGTCCGCCCTATTTTAAGGCATGTAATTTTCAACAGTATCGATTGTTTCCCTATCATTGATCGGCTTATCAGTCAGCGGGTTTTTTAAAAAAGCGCTAATGCAGGCATGCGCTGATCCCCATCGATACTAGACAGCGATTTTGCCATCCGTTCATACTTCGCCGAAATCAAATCGAAGAATTCCATAGGCTTCTGCCCAGATAGCTTTTGGCGCTTTTTTTGGCGTATCGACGCAGAAAGGTTAACTCCTCTTCAATCTCCAGGTAGAGTGAATAACCGGATCTTCCCCCGAAAACGTCTTCCTTTAACTTCTCGATCTCCCGTTTTCGTCCTTCCGCCAGGGCTTTTTCGGCCCGGTGTTTCAGGGTCATCACCCGATTGAAAATGTCCCGGGAAACGGTTTTCTTCATGCTGGTTTCGTACCGATCGACGGACTGGTTCAGTATGGCGGTGGGGTGCACACCCAATGCGTCCAGAATAAAGTGCAGAACTGGTCTGATCCGGCGGTATGCAACCCGGCCGCCGGGGGGCAGCATGTCCACTTCATCGAGCCATCGGTCGAGGAGTTGCCCATCGACGCCCGCGTCCGAAAACTTTTTCCGCATGATGAATTCCAGCCTGGGCGCCACCGTTCGGATCTGTCCGTTGAAAATCCTGAGGTCGGGTTTTTGAGGGTGTTTTTCTCCGTTGACCAACGCTGGAACGGAAAGGGATCTGCGTTTTTCGAAGAGATGTTTCAAATCCTGATCGATTATCCAATTTTGTTCACCATAACCGATTAATAATGTCGTAAACATCCAACCATTTGATTTCGGCGGCAACCCTTCCGCGCCAACTGTCCGCTAACAACAACAAGAAACATAACTGGGCCTGCAGCAGCATGGATCAACGTAGCACCCGCAAGGATCCACATTATAGCAACAACTGCTGTCATGATCCTTGGAGACTGATTTTCCCGAATCGGTTTCTTTAATTTCCTGGGAGTCTTCGCTCATTTTTTGGGTGCGAAACATCAAAATATTGAGGTATGATTTGTCGATGTTATCGAGCAGGAGAAGATGGGATTAAATTTAGTTGTGTCAGATCACCGGTGTTTACCGGAAACACGCGGCGATGCTAAGTGCGCATATTCATAAATACGATGTCATTCGATTGCCGATGTATCCCGGACCACGGCGTTGCTCGGCGTGCCAATAGCGCTGCTACTGGCACTTCCCGCGCCTGGTGCGCCGGGCACCTCTGCAATCTCGGTGCGTCACCGTATTTCCGAACAGGGGCGCTAAGGCAATCTCAAAACCGCGGCCTGAACCAGATCCAGAAGGGTTGTCGGGTAAAAGCCAAGGCCCACGATCAGGGCGATCATGGCAACGGCCACCAAGCGTGCGGGCATCGTCAGGCTGATGGACGGAAGCACCTGGGCGGGTTCATCCAGGTATGCGGCTTTAAGGACCAGCAGGTAGTAGTACAGGGAGACGACGACGTTGGCCATGGCGATCAGCACCAGCACCAGATAGCCCTTTTGCATGGCGGCCACGAAGATCATCAGTTTGCCCGCAAATCCGATGGTGGGTGGGATGCCGGCCAGGCTGAACAGGGCCATCATCAGCGCCAGGGCCAGCAGCGGGGAGCGCCGGTGCAGGCCGGCCAGTTCATCGATCTGCAGGTTGCGGCCGTCGTCGGCCACGCGAGTCATGACCATAAAGCAGGTGTATTTCATGATCAGCACCGCCGCTCCATAGAACATGGCGGCGGCATAGCCGGCCGGTGTCATGCACAGCATGGCCAGCAGCAGGTAGCCGGCATGGGCGACGCTGGAAAAGGCCATCAGGCGCTTGAAATCCCTCTGGGCGATGGCCGCCAGGTTGCCCACGGTCATGGAGATCACGGCCATGGCGATCAGCCCTCTGGCCAGCAGGTCGCTGTTGCCCTGGGCCATGGAGATCATGCGCAGCAAAATGGCCACGGCGGCGACCTTGGAGACCGCGGCAATAAAGGCCGCCACCTGGTTGGGGGCGCCCTGGTAGGCTTCCGGTGCCCAGAAATGGAAGGGAAAGACGGCCAGCTTGAAGAAGAACCCGGCCAGGGTCAACAGCAGCCCGGTGACCGCCATGGGATGGCCCATCATGGCGGGCAGCCGCTGGATCAGTATATCGATGTGCACCGCACCGGTAACCCCATAGATCAGGGCCAGGCCAAACAGCATGATGGCCGATGCGCTGGCCCCCACCAGAAAATAGCGCAGTCCCGTAATCATCCCCCAGCGACGCTCCCGACGCAGGAAAACCAGGATGTAGAGTGAATAGCTGGACAGTTCCAGGGCGAGGACGATCGCCAGCAGGTGGACCGCAGAGGCCAGCATCATCATGGAGAGCGTGCAGACGGCCAGCAGGAAATAACCCTCCCCATGGTGCGAGGGGGCCACCCCTTGAAAGTCGTCGCACAGAACAATGACCAGGAAAAAACCGATGGCAAGCAGGGCCTTGAAGACCTGGGAGAAAAGATCCACCCGGTAGACGTGGTTGAACAGGTCGCCGCTCATCGTCGCACAGGCGATGGCGGCCGCCACGCTGAACGCCGCCATGGTCACGGCAAGCTGGTAGTCCCTGCGCGGATCCGGCTTCAGGCAGGCCAACACCAGAAACAGCGCCGCCGCCAGCAGCAGGGTCAGTTCGGGAGTGAGCAGTATCCAGTTCATCGCAATCCTATCAATTGCATCGTGGCCGTGTGGATCATATCAAACAGCAGGCCCGGAAAGAGCCCGAACAGCACGATCACCGACGCCAGGATGACGCGGGGCACCGCCAGCGCCGGCCGTGATGTCCTTCAGGGCTGCAAATTTCTCCAGCGGCGGACCGTAGCAGGTCTTCTGGACCACCCGCAGCATGAAGAGGGCGCCCACCGCCAGCGCCCCGATGGCCAGCGCGCCGGCTACCGGGTAGACCCGCACACAGGACATGAACACCACCAGCTCCCCCCAGAAGCTGGCCAGGCAGGGAACGCCGATGCCGGTCAGCGCGGCAAGGATGAAAAAGGAGGACGCCCGCGGCATGATCCGGCTCAGCCCCCCCAGTTCGGCGATGGCTTTGGTGTGGGTCCGGTCGTAGATATAGCCCACCGACGAGAAAAAGAGCGCCGTCATGATGCCGTGGGCAAACATCTGGAACACCGCCCCGTTGAGGCCGTCGATGGTCATGGTGGACAGCCCCAGGCCGACGATGCCCATGTGCGCCACGCTGGAGTAGCCGATCACGTACTTGAGATCGGTCTGACTCAACCCGACGAAGGTGCCGTAGACGATGCCGCAGGTGGCCAGCACGGCCATGAGCGGCGCCCAGTACTGCCACCCTTCCGGGCACAGGAACATGCCCACCCGCAGGATGCCGAAGGCGCCGATCTTCATCAACACGCCGGCATGGATCATGGACACCGCCGTGGGTGCCGCCACATGCCCCACCGGCGACCAGGTGTGAAAGGGAAAGACGCCGGCCAGGATGCCGAAGCCGATGTAGAGCAGGAAAAAGGCGATGCGCTGCTGCGCCGGGGTAAACCGGTCGCCCTCCATCAGGACCAGCAGGTCGAAGGTCATGGCGCCCGAGTGAACCACCAGGTAGACGATGGCCGGCAGAATCAGCGCGCTGCCGGCCAGCAGGTAAAGGGTCAGCTTCATGGCCCCGTATTCCTTGCGGGTGCTTCCCCAGATGGCGATGAGCAGGTACATGGGAAACAGGGAGACATCGAACCATACGAAAATGAAAAAAAGATCCAGGCTCATGAACAGGCCGAAGACACCGGCCACGAGCAGGAAAACGAGGGCGAAGAACTCCTTGACCCGCAGTTCCATCTCCCACAGGTCAGCACGGCGGTAAAAAAGACGATGCCGGTCAACAGCAGCATGGGCAGGGCGAAGCCGTCCACCCCGTTGAAATAGGCGATGCCCAGTGCGGGAATCCAGGCCACCCGCTCGACGAACTGATAGCCGCCGGCCTGCTGGTCATAGGCGATGAACAGATAGATCGAGATGACCAGGGTGAGGCCGCTGAACACGGCGCTGACGATTTTAATGGCCCGCGCATGCCTTGCGGGAATGGCTAAAATCGCCAGCAGGCCTGCGACACAGCAGAGCAGCAGCGTCGTCAAAAAGGGAAAATCCGCCAGCTGGTATGCCATGATCAACCGCCCCATCCAATGAAAAGAATCAACACCGATCACCGCCGCGACCATGATCATCAGCCGGTACTGGATCATGCCGCCGTGCACCCAATCGACCACCCGTCCCAGCCCGATCGTCGATCGGCCCAGCCCGTCCAGGGCGCCGTCGATCACACGCCGGTCGTTGGCGGTAAACAGACGCGACACGCCCCGGTAGACCAGCGTGTCCAGCAGATAGCGGTAGAGACGGTCCAGGTACCAGCGCTGGCCGAACAGGTCGGCCAGAAACGGGATGCGCTCCACCCAGCCGATTTGCCGGGCCTTTTTGCGGCCGTATTCGAACCAGGCCTGGAGCGATGGCCACCGCGGCCAGCAGGCATGCGGCCACCGGCAGCCAGCTGTGGTGGGCCGGCATTGCCGCCTGGCCCCCTGCGCCGGCGCGCGCAAGGAAATCGTGCAGCGGCGTCTGGAAAAATCCCAGGACGACGGTGACACCCGCCAGGCACCACAGCACCGTGGCCATGGATTGTTCGCCCCCGGCGCTGTGATGGCCGTCGTGGCCGTCTGGTTGGCGCGGTGTCTTCCGCATCGCGGGGAAACAAAATGATGAAAATCAGGCGAAACGAGTAGTAGGTGGTTAAAAACGCGCCCACCGCCGCGGCCAGAAAGGCGACGGGGTGCCCGCTGTCCAGCAGGTGGCCCAGGATGATCTCCTTGCTGAAAAATCCGGAAAGCGGCGGCAGGCCGGAAAGCGCTCCCGCCCCGATGATCGTGCAGACCACCGCCGACTTGAGCCGGCGCCCGCCCTGCCGGCCGATCTCGAACATATCGTTGGTGCCGCAGTGATGGATGAACACACCGGCGCACAGGAACAACAGCGCCTTGAAGCCGGCATGGGTGATCAGGTGAAACGCGCCTGCAAACAGGCTGCCGGCGCCCAGCCCCATGAGCATGAAGCCCAATTGGCTGATGGTGGAATAGGCCCAGACCTGTTTGATGTCCCGGGCCACCATGGCCATGGTGGAAGCCAGCAGCATGCTGATCGTGCCGATGGCCAGGCAGACCGCCATGGCCGTCGGCGAGAGCGAGAAAAAGCCGAACAGCCGTGAAAACAGGTAGACGCCGGCGGCCACCATGGTTGCCGAATGCAGCAGGGCGCTGACCGGCGTGGGGCCCTCCATGGCGTCGGGCAGCCAGGTGAGCAGCGGAAACTGGGCGCTCTTGCCGACGATGCCGCCGAAGATCAGCAGGGCGGTCAGCGTGATCATGCCGGGCGACAGCTGCGCCCCCACCGCTGCGGGGTCGGTCAGCACCGGAATGTCCAGGGTTCCCAGCTGCAGCCAGAGCAGCACCAGCCCCAGCAGAAAGGCCACATCGCCGGTGCGCGTCATCACAAAGGCCTTTTTGCCGGCTTCGCTGGCGCTGAACTTGTCGAACCAGAACCCGATGAGCAGGTAGGAAGCCAGCCCCACCAGTTCCCAGAAGATGTAAATCTGCAGCAGCGAGCTGGAGACGGTCAGGGTCAGCATGGCCCAGGCGAAGAGGGACATGCAGCCGTAATAGCGCCCGAAGCCCGGGTCTCCGGCCATGTAGCCCAGCGAGTAGACCTGAACCAGAAAGCTGATCGCGGCCACCACGGTGAACATCGACAGGCTGGTCGGGTCCAGCAGGATGCCGATGGGAATCGTCATCTGCCCGGAAACCATCCAGACCGCCTGGAAAACCAGCGGCGCCTGCATCTGCCAGTGCTGCACCAGCAGGTAGACGGCCGCCAGCAGCGACAGGCCGGCGGCCCCGATGGAGATGGCCGCCGAGAGCCGGTGGCGGGAGCGGGTGGCCAGCATGATCACACCGAAGGCCAGCAGCGGCAGCAGCAGGGCGGCGGCGGTGACGATCAGGCTGATGGGAAGCGGGGTTGCCGGTTGCATGGCTATCGCGGCCCTCCTTTTTCCCACAACGCCGCATCCATGTCCGGGTCGACCGAATCGGTGCGCCGGTAGACCACGAGGATGGCGGCCAGACCGATGGACACCTCGGTGGCGGCAACCGCCAGGATAAAAATGACGATGGCCTGCCCTTCCATCTGCTGCCAGTGCAGGGACGCGCCCACAAAGGCCACCGCGGCGGCATTGAGCATGATTTCGATTCCCAGCAGCATCATGATCAGGTTCCGCCGGGCCAGGGTGCAGAACATTCCCAGGCTGAACAGGAGCCCCGAGAGCAGCAGAATGTGGTTCAACGGAACGATCACGGCGCCTCCTCCCGGGCGTCTGCCGACGGCCCGCGAACCCTGCGGCCCAGCACATAGGCGCCGACCAGGGCCACCAGCAGCAGCATGGAGGCGATTTCCACGGCCAGCCAGTGGGTCTGAAACAGGTAAACGCCAAAGGCCACCGGCGATGCCTGGGCCGCCGGCATCGGGGCCCATCCCGCCGGGTTGCGGCCGACCATCACCGAACTGACAACCAGAAAGCCCGCGCTGATCAAGATGGCCGGCAGCAGCTGACCGACCGGAAAGAACATGCCCGGCAGCTTTTTCAGCCGGATCATCATGATCAAAAACAGAAACAGCACCATGATCGCGCCGGCGTAGATGATGATCTCCAGCGCCGCCAGAAAGGGCGCGCCCAGCAGGTAAAAGAGCATGGCCGTGCCGAAAAACGACAGCACCAGGTACAGCACCGCATGGACCATGTTGCGCCGGGTGACGGCCATGGTCGTGGCGGCGATGATCAGCAGGGCGATGGCGTAAAACAAAAGGGTCAGGATGGACATGGTTGAATGCCCTGTTTGAACAAGTTGGGTTACATCTGACTGGTTAACACATAGACCGGACACTAGTCCAGATCCAGCTTCACTTTGCACCGGTTGCATGTTACCGCTCCCCGGAAAACAGTGTTGCCGCATTCAGGGCAGACATAGCGGGCCTCCTCATCTTGAACCCACTTTTCGGTACCGACTTTTCGCCTGTAGGGAACCGCCCGCAAAATGACCTTCTTTCCGACGGTCATCGGAAAATTTTCAATGTGCCGGCAGGGGAACGCGTCGCACTGATGACACCCGGCATAACCTTTTTTTTGGGTGCAATCCCTGATTTCACACTGTCTGCAATGCATGAACCGGTCATCGGACAGGCACCCTTGGCATCGAATATCTTCGGCTGAGAGGTTGTCACCGTTCGGAAGCTTGCCTTTGCCTTCAACGCCTCCCCGGTAAAGCCCCGCCAACCGTTCCTGAAATTTATGATTCTTATCGCGGTGGGCGATATGAATGGCACATACGCCGCAGTATAGTCCACAAGGTGAAATAAAATCCGGATTGATTGTCATCGGTCAAACTCCTTGGAAATGCTAACCCCTGACGCAGATACCGATCCTAAATTAGTAACGGTATGTTTCTCAATAGCCAATCATAAAAATGCGACCCGTTGTCCCCCGTCTTCAGAAGGAGATACTTTTCGGTCCCTTTCCATGGCGGGTTGCCAGGGTTGCCGATGGCTACACGGCGTCGGGGAACTTGCCCTTCCACGGCACCGTGAACGAGTCCCACACGTCGCTTTTCCTCTTGTGCTGTTCTTTCATTTGCGCGGCCACCAGAGCGGAGCCGTTGCTGCGGATGTTTACCAGACCATAGTGAACGCCGGCACGCGGCTGGGCGCGGCCGAGTTCAGTCAAGAAAAACAGTGGCCGCGTGCCGCGTGTCCAGCGCGCGGCGGCACCCACGGCGTCGGCCGTCGGGTGGTCGAAACTCTTGTTGTCCCCCGAGGAAACGATGTTGACGTACGGTTTCACTCGCTTCAGGTAGTCGACCGTGAAGTCGGAAGATCCGTGATGACAGGATTTGGCGACCGTCACCCGGAACGGGTTGGCGCTGCCGTAGTGGGCCATCAGGTGTTTCTCGGCCGGGATGTTGAGGTCGCCGCCGAACAGGAACGAATGCTTCCCGAAGACGAGCTTCAGAACGATCGAGTGCCCATTGCGGGTGTGCGATGAACTCGCGGCCGTGTCCGGGTGGTCACCAGGGTCCGGGAAGGTGACATACTTGACATCGCCGTTTGGCGATGTCGGCACCGGCCCGAGCACCTCGATGCGCAGTTTGCCCGAATCGTTCGTGCCGAAACCCGGCAGCGTGGCATTCCGGTTCGTGATACGCCTGGCACCCGTGAGACGACCCCCGGTGCGTGCATTCCGTGCGGCTTCCCAGAAGTCCGAAAACGTTTTCATCAGTTCGCCCCTGCCGACCAGAACCCCCGCAGCGTCGAGATCGTCGAACGTCTCGGCAAGCACGGTCCCGCCGCTCTCCAGCCTGCCGAGATCGAAGGGGTGGCCCGAGGGAAAGTCATCGTCATAGCGAATGATCCCGTTGTGGAATACTTCTCCGAAGGTGAAGCCCGGATCGTTCAATGCGTGGGTGAGCCCCCTGAAGTGATCCATGTCCGGATGGCTGACGACGACGGCGTCGAAGTGCACTTTCTCTCCGGCCTTGATCAGGGGCCAGTATCGATGCCGCAGAAACCGGTAGTAGCTTTTGCTCGGGCCGCCGTCGATCAGCAATCGCCCGTTGGGGGCCTCGACGATCGCACCGTCACCCTGCCCGACATCGACAACAAAAATCTTGAGCGCCGGCGTGGCGCGTGTGTGTGACTTGCGGACCCAGCCTCCCTTGCCGCGGTTGGCTCGCGGCTCGACCTCGTACCACGCCCCGTCTTCTCCGAGGACCTTCAACCATGTCCCCATCAGGACGTGATTGACCGCTCGCGCGCTGCTGCTGGGGCGTCCCTGGAGGATCGTTTCGGGTTTGTCTGCATAGACAATGGTCGTCATAGAACCTCCTTTACTTATGAATTTATGGACGCCCCAATCGAATCATATTTCATCGGCGGCAGAACGTCGAAAATCACGAGAACGTGCACATGGTTCTTGAGGATATCGTCTTTACGATGTTACCGTGTTGCTTTCGCCCAGGATTCAAGCAACCCTCGGATCTGATTCTCTTCTTTGCTTGATTCAGACATTCTTGCTCCTGAGGTTGCCACGCCGCCGTTTTGAGGACGTATAACATGAATTGGACGACCCAATGGTCGGATTATTTTACGATGGTTTTGCCGACGAAATTGTTAGTCTGATGAGACCAATTACGATCTGACTTATTTTTCCGTCTCGAGGGTGCCGGTCAATTCAATGCGTTCTGGATGCCGGACGTGGCTTGGGGTAGCCGAAAAACGAAGACAGAACCCGCCCGACATGACAAGACAGTGTGCAATTACGAAGCCGTCAATTATGTTGTCAGGGCAAGTTACTCTTGACATTGACCGGCGGCGCCTCTTTGGCGTGTTCGCCTTTGCCGCGCTCCTCGGTGGTCACGCCGGCGTATTCGTAATAATTGTAGGACGGGTCCTTGCCGCAGCCGTCCACCAGCAGGTCCTTCTTTTCGAACACCAGGGTCAGGATGTCACGCTGGACGTTTTCAAAATCGGGAGTGAGCTGGATAGCCGAGGTCGGGCAGGCCTCTTCACACAGGCCGCAGTAGATGCAGCGGCCGAAGTTGATGCGGAACCAGCGGGCGTAGCGCCGCCCGTCCGGCTGTTCGGCACTCTGCATGCTGATGCAGCTCACCGGGCATACCGCCGAACAGAGGTAGCAGGCCACACAGCGTTCGCGTCCGTCCGGATCGCGAGTCAGCACGATGCGCGCCCGCGAGCGTTCGGGCAGCTGCCGCTTGACCTCCGGATAGGATTCCGTGATCGGTTTGCGCGCCAAGTGCCTGGCCGTGGTGGCGAACCCTTCCACCAAGGCTTTGAGGGCCGACAACCCCGAACTCTCAGCGGGTTTCAAGGGCTTCTCGTCAGTTTTAAGTTTATCTTCGCTCATATCGTCCCAAATTGGATAAACGCCCCCGTCACCACTATGTTGATCAACGACGCCGGAATCAGCACCTTCCAGCCCAGGGCCATGAGCTGATCGTATCGCAGGCGCGGCAGCGTGCCGCGGATCCAGATCATGATCACGGCCACGATGAAGATTTTCAGCATCAACCAGACCACCGGCGGCAGTAGCGGCCCGTGCCAGCCGCCCAGGAAAAAAACCGCGGTCAGCGCCCCCAGCACCTGGATGTGGACATATTCTCCCAGAAAAAACAGGCCGAAGCGCATGCCGCTGTATTCGGTATGAAATCCGGCTCCCAATTCGTTTTCCGCTTCGGGCAGGTCGAAGGGAATGCGTTTGCTCTCGGCCATGGCGCTGATTACGAAAATGGCGAACGAGACCGGCTGGAGCACGATGAAGGGAAGGCCGGCCTGGGCATCCACGATGGCCGTGAGGCTGAACGACCCGGCCAGCATCACCACCGGCACCAGCGACAGCCCCAGAGCCAGCTCATAGCTGATCATCTGTGCCGCACCACGGATGCCCCCCAGCAGGGCGAACTTGGAGTTGGAGGCCCAGCCGCCCAACGCCACGCCATAGACCCCCAGTGAGGACAGGGCAAATACGAAAAGCAGCCCTACGTTCAGGTCGGTGATTACCATGGGAACGGGGTGACCAAACACGCGCATGTCCGGCCCCAGGGGTACCACGGCGAACATCAGCAACGCCGTAACGGCCACCACGGCCGGCGCCAGGCGGAAGATGAACCCGTCTGCCGCTGAGGGGACGATGTCTTCCTTGGTGAGCAGTTTGATGGCATCGGCGATGGGCTGGAGTAGACCGAATATGCCGGCCCGGTTGGGTCCGAGGCGGATCTGCAGCCGGGCCAGCAGCTTGCGCTCCAGCCACACCAGGTAGCTGGCCGCCAGCAGCAGTCCGCCCAGCATCACGGCGATTTTGATTAACAGTACGATAAGGCCGAGCAAATAGTCCATTGGTTATCCGTTTGACCGCAATCCGTTGGGGCGGCTTCAAGCCGCGATAATTTTGCGTTGGGTCACTTTTCACATTCGCGGCAAGGTGCCGCTCCTATCAGGCCAGCCACGTCACCTCGCGGGCGTTGCCCGACAATTCAAATGCGTTTACCTTCTGCTATGCGCTTTCAGCTTTCAGTTGTGAGCGTTCCAAAATCACCCGTGTCTCACCAAACACCTGCCATTCCAGCCGATGATGGCGGGGAAGCACCATCACCCCGGGAGCCATGCGCGCATCGGCCTGCACGGGCACCGTCAGCCGCCCTGCGTTCATGGATACCGTGACGGGCTTGCCTTCCGCCAAACCAAGGCTGGCGATGGTGTCCGGATGCAGGCGCGCCGCGGGCGCTGATTCCGCTTTGTTCAATGCCGGTGACCTGGCCGACAGCGTTTCGGTGCCGAAGGTCCAGTCCACCAGCAGCAGAACGATGGCATCGGCGGAAGAATCCTCATCCGCCGTCCCGGCTTCGTCGCGAGCATGGGAAACCGCATCCAGGTCGATGCGCTGTCCCGCTGCTGCGACTGGTGTTGGATCGACTGCCGGATGAAACTCAGCCAGGGCGGTTTTCAGCTGCTGCGCCGGGTCCGCTCCGGCTTTCCCGGCCAATGCCGTCAAGGCCTGCCAGGCGGCGATCGGATCTGCGCCGGGGATGCGTGCGTCGAACACGCGCGGCGGATGATTCAACGCGCCGGTGACCTCGATGGGCTCACCGCCGGCCATCACGGCAGATGCCGCCTGCAATCTCCCCTCCTGATTGATCCAGTGGCCGCCGGATTCGTAAAGCGGCTGAGTCGGTATGAAATGATCCGCCTCATGGTTCGACGGGGACTCCACATAATCGAGCAACAATAGATGGTCCAGCTGTTTCAGGGCCGCCTGCAGCCGCTTGCGATCCGGGAAGTCGCGCCAGAGATCCTGTTCAACCGCCACCAGCAGGCGAACGCTGCCGTCCTCGATTCGATCCAGAACTGCTTCGGTAGACACCCCTTCGTCTTGGATCAGGGCGGCGGCGAATGTGTTGGCGCCTGCCAGGGTATAAAACAGTCCGGCCACTTTATGGGTCCGGCACAGTGCCTGGGCCAGATCGGCAGCCAGGGCGATTTCTCGTGACGTCAGGATGTCGGTGCCGCAAATGACGACCGGCCGTGGGCTGGCGTTCAACTGCCTGGCCAGCCGGGTTACATCGAATTCAGTCGATACCGCCGCCGCCCCGCCGCCGCCAATCTCCTGAGCCAGGGCCTGCACGATGGCGCCCATGGCCGACGGATGAACGGCCCAGTGATCGAAATCGAAAGGCAGCTTGACTCCCCGTGGATCGATCACGGTCACATGGCCCCCGTGTCGCTGCACCTGGCGTAACGATAGAGCCAGCATGGGGGCTTCGTTGAGCGGATCCGCACCGATGACCAGCACATCATGGGCCTTGGTGTCGGCAGCCAGGGAGACAGCCAGTTCCGGTCTGAGACGGCCGACGGCGGTTTTCTGGTTCAGGGCCTGACGGGCGGTGTGTGTCGCTGCCGGCCCGGTCCATCCATGCTGCGCACAGGCCTGTTTGGCCACGGCCAAGGTTTCCAGGCTGCAGCGTGACGAGGTCACGACCGCCACGCTGCCGGGGCCATATCTTTCCACCGTCTGTTCGATCGCTTCGCGTGCACCGGCAAGGATATCGGCGACTGCCCCGGGGGTTCCGGCGGCCATGGCCTGCCGGGGCCGACCGGCCGCGCCGGCGTAGGCGTATCCGTAGCGGCCCCGATCGCAGATGAAATGGCCGTTGACCTCGTCGTTGGGCCGGGCCTCGTGGCGCACGACCTGGCGGTAGCGGGCCGATGCCGTCAGGTTGCAGCCCAACGAGCAGTGAATGCAAACGGTCGGTTGGCGTTGATAATCCCAGCGCCGCCCGATATAGCGGGAGGGCTTGTCGGTATAGACGCCTGTCGGGCAGATGTCGATCAGGTTGCCGGCAAAGGGGCTCTCCAGCATTCCCGGGGCACTGCGTCCGAAGTAAACCCGGCTGCCGATGCCCATCACGCCCAGATCCCGGTATCCGGTGAATTCCTGATAGTACCGCGAGCAGCGATAGCACTGGATGCAGCGGTTCATTTCGTGCTGGACCAACGGCCCCAGGTCCTGGTTGTTGTGGGTGCGCTTGAGGCCCCGGTAGCGGCGCAGGCCATGGCCACCGGCAACGGTAAGGTCCTGCAGCAGGCAGTGTCCGCCTTCGTCGCACACCGGACAGTCGTGGGGATGATGGAGCATGAGCCATTCGATGACGTGCCGCCTGAAATCCACGGCTTCGGCATCGGTGGTGGAAACCACCATGCCGTCCTGGGCGTCGATCATACAGCTCATCTGGATGCCCTTGACCGGCCCCTCGGTAAAGGCCACGGCGCAGACCCGGCAGGCCCCCACCGATCCCAAGGCCGGGTGATAGCAAAAGCGCGGGATCACGATGCCCATCCGTTCGGCCGCCTCGATCACCTTGGTGCCGGTGGGGACTTGAATTTCTCGGTCATCTATCTTGAGGGTTGGCATGTTTTATTGAGTCATTTAAAGTAATGAATTCAGGAACCAGGAGTCAGAATTCAGAAAAAAACCGAACGTCCAACGTTGAATGAGAATCCTTTCTGCATTTGCATTTCAGCCACCATCCGGAAAGGGTGGATTTTGGTTCAGGGTAAGGCCGCAGCATTTTTGCATCCACAGGCGTTGCAGCGCTACGTCGCGGATTGCATAAATGTGAGAACGCTGCCCTGGGCCGAAAGATGCACGTTCCCGTCACTTTTTAAAGGGGCATCCTTTACCCTCAATATGCGCCATCACTTCGTCTTCAAAGTGCTCCAGCAGGCTTTCGATGGAGGCCACCCCGCCCGGTGCAAAGGCGCAGTATGACTTCCACAGGTGCCGACACATCGTTTTGATCATCGGAATGAAATCCGCCTTGCCCTGCCCGTTTTCGATGCGCCGCAACAGGTCCTGCAGGTAGGGAAAGCCTTCCCGGCAGGGGGTGCACCAGCCGCAGGATTCCCGGGCAAAAAATTCGGTCAAGTTCAAAGTCGCGGCCACCATGCAGCAGTGGTGGTCAAACACCATGACGGCCCCGGTCCCCAGACGGTTATGCGCCTTTTTCAGGGAGTCGAAATCCATTGCAATATGGTAATGGTCCGCGGTCAGGTAGCCGGTGGAGGCGCCGCCCGGCAGGCAGGCTTTGAACGTCGACCCGTCCTTCATGCCACCGCAGCAGGTTTCGATGATTTCCGAGAGTTTGATGCCTAAAGGCAGTTCGTAGCAACCGGGTTGGTTCACCTTGCCCGATACGCAGAAGAGCTTGGTGCCGGCGGCCTCCGGCGACAGGGCCAGATCCTTGAACCACTGCGCCCCGTTTTTAACGATATGAGGGATGCAGGCCAGGGTCTCCACATTATTCACCAGGGTGGGCTGGCCCCACAGCCCCTTGTCGGTGGCATAGGGCGGTGGCTGCTTGGGGTTGGGCCGCCGGCCCTGCAGGGCGTTGATCTGGGCGGTCACTTCGCCGCAGATGTAGCGGCCGCCGCTGCGGTGCACGACGATCTCGAAGTCGAAGTCGCTGTCCAGGATGCTTTTGCCCAGCAATCCCTCCCGGTGGGCGATGTCGACCTCCCGCTCCAGGATTCTCGCGGCGCTTTCATATTCGGGCCGGATAAAGATGATGCCGTGGGACGCCTTGATCGAATAGGCTGCCAGGGTCATGCCCTCGATGAGCATGTGCGGCTCGGCATGCAGAAACACGCGATCCTTGAAGGTGCCCGGCTCCATCTCATCGGCGTTGCAGACCAGATAGCGCGGAAAGGGTGCATCTTCAGCCACGGTCTGCACTTTTATGCCGGCCGGGAACCCCGCGCCGCCGCGTCCCAGCAGGAGGGCATCCGCCAGCCGGGTTTTGACTTCCTGGCGGTCCATTTCGGTCAAGACCCGGCGCAGGGCCTCATATCCACCCGCCTCCCGGTACTCCGCCAGGGTCGTGATGCGGTCCGGCTTGCGGTGTTTCAGCAGCACCTGTGGATACGTAGCGGTCACGACGGGCTCTCCCGAAGATTGTCGATCAACCGGTCGAGGGATGCGATGGTCAGCGGGCCATGTACCTTGCGGTCCACCAGAATGGCCGGGGCCCGGTCGCAGTAGCCGATGCAGCACACCGGCAGCAGGGTGAACAGCCCGTCGGCGGTGGTTTCGCCCATGCGGATACCCAACCGGCCGCACAGGTGCGCCACCAGGCTTTCACCGTTTTCCATCCAGCAGATCAGGCTGTCGCACACGTGTATGACGTGCCGGCCCACCGGCTCGCGGTAGATGAACGTATAGAACGTGGCCAGCTCGTCCAATTCCAGCGGCGACATGCCCAGCAGGTCGGCCGCCTGGGCCATCGCCTCGTCGGAAAAGTAGCCGAAGTGGTCTTGCAGGGCATTGATCACGTCGATGGCCATCTCGCGCGGATGGGCCACCCGGGCGATCTGTTCCTGCAGCTCGTGTTTTAGCGTTTCCGGCAGCATAAACTTATCTATCGATATCCGGCAGTATATAATCCACCGACCCGATGATGGTGATCAGATCGGAGAGCGACCATCCTTTGGCCATCAGCGGCAGGGCCTGCACATTGGCGAATCCTGGCGCCCGGATACGCATGCGGTAGGCATAGCCGAGCCCGTCGCTGACCACAAAATAGCCTTGTTCGCCGCGGGGAATCTCGCAGGCGACATAGGCCTGGCCCCTGGGAATCTTGGGGCCACGCGTCACATTGATAAAATGGTGGATCAGGCTTTCGATATCCGTGAGCATATTCTTGCGAGCCGGGACCACGTAGCGGTAGTCGCCGGTGACGGTGCGTCCCGGCGGCATCTGCTCGGCCGCCTGGCGGATGATGCGCAGGCTCTGGCGCATCTCTTCGATGCGCACCAGGTAGCGGGCGAAGCAGTCGCCGCCCTCGGCCGTGGGGATGTCGAAATCGAACTGGCCGTAGCCGCTGTAGGGGAACGCCTTGCGCAGATCCCAGGCCAGGCCGCAGGCACGCAGGTTGGGGCCGCTGATTCCCCAGTCCATGGCCTCGTCCAACCCGATCGCCCCTACGCCCAGGGTTCGTGCCCGAAAAATGGGATTGTGTGTGATCAGCGCCTCGTATTCATCCATGCATTTTTCGAAGACGCCCGTAAAGGCGTCCACGGCGCCTTTCCAGCCTTCGGGCAGATCGGCGGCCACACCGCCGATGCGGAACCAGGAGGGGTGCAGCCGGCCGCCGGTGATCAGCTCGACGATGTCCAGGATCATCTCGCGTTCCCGGAAGGTGTAAAACGTCGGGGTCATGGCGCCCACGTCATGGGCATAGGTGCCCAGCCAGACCAGATGGTTGCTCAGGCGGAACAGCTCGCTGAGCAGCACGCGGATGCACTGAGCGCGCGACGGCACGTCGATGCCGGTCAGCTTCTCCACGGCCATGACATAGGGCAGGTTGTTGGCCGCCCCGGCCAGATAGTCCACCCGGTCGGTGTAGGGGATGAACTGGTGCCAGGTCTGCCGCTCCCCGATCTTCTCCACCGACCGATGGTGGTATCCGATCTCGATATCCATGTCGGTGATGGTTTCCCCGTCCAGGCCCAGTATGTATCGGATCAGTCCGTGGGTGCTCACATGGTGGGGGCCCACGTTAACGATAAGGTCCTGCTGCCCCTCGCGGCCCTCGAAAAAGAGGCCGCCATCGCGTGGTTGCAGCCGGCGGGCGTCGCTTTGCGTATACGGATCCATTTCCGTGGACCGCCCGGGGTGGGACTTGCGCAGCGGGTGGCCCTGCCAGTGGTCCGGCATCAGGATCCGCCTCAGGTCCGGGTGCCCGTCAAAGCCGATGCCGAACATGTCGTAGACTTCGCGCTCGTACCAGGCGGCGGACGGCCAGATACCGGTGACGCTGGGGGCGGAGGGGGATTTGCCGGCCAGGTTCACGGTCAAGCGCAGCCGGGTGGGCGCTTCAAAGGCCAGCAGATGGTAAACCAGGGTAAAATCGTGATCCGGTTTGCGATTCCGACGGTCCGATTCGTCGATGGCGGTCAGGTCGTCCAGCCTCCGGAATCGAGGCACCGCATCATTCTTCAAATAGGCCAGCACCTCCCGGATGGCCCGGGGGGCGACCGCAAAGGTGGCCATGTCGCTGGAGGGCGATACGTCGCGAACGGCATCGCCAAAGCGCTGCTGCAGTTTTTCGGCAAGCTGCCGGTCCGTTTCGGTGGCCGGGCGTTCGGCCGGCGGCGGGGTCCACATCCCGTCGCTGCGACTGCTGGTAAAGCCCGGCGGGATTACCGACGTGCCCCGAATGGCGGTGCCGGCCATGCCCGGGCCACGCGGGTCGCGGCTTTTGGAAACCCCGTCAACCAGCACCGGTTGCTGCGTGCCCTGCGTGCCGCCGGCCAGGTGAAAAATGGGTCGGGCCGGTTTTTCCTGGACGATCTTCTCCTGCAGTCTGACCAGGCCGGCCAGGACCGCCTCGGGCCGCGGCGGGCATCCGGGGATGTAAAGGTCCACCGGCAGGATCTGGTTGACGCCCTGGACCACGCTGTAGGCGTCGTACATGCCGCCGGTGTTGGAACACGAGCCCATGGAGATCACCCACTTGGGTTCGGCCATCTGTTCGTAGAGCCGCAGGACCACCGGGGCGATCTTTTTGAAAACCGTCCCGGAAATAATCAGCAGGTCCGCCTGGCGCGGCGAGGGCCGCAGTACCTCGGCGCCGAAACGGGCCATGTCATAGCGGGCGGTGAATACGGTGGCCTCTTCCACGAAACAGCAGGAGAGGCCGAAAAACATGGGCCACAGGCTGTACTTACGGGCCCAGTTAACCACCACGTCCACACTGGCCAGGGCGATGTCGGGATTCAATCGCGATGCGGACCCCACTCGAGGCCTCCTTTCACCCAGATATAGACCAGACCGGCAATCAGAACGGCAATAAAAAATTGGATCTGGAACCAGCCTGCCCATCCCAGCGGACGGCTGGCCACCGCCCAGGAGAAGATGTAGGCCCCCTCCACATCGAAAATCAAAAAAAAGATGGCCACCATGAAAAAAGGCACCGGGTAGCGCAGCCTCGCCTGACCGGTGGGGATGATGCCGCTTTCGTACACGCGCAGTTTTTCGTTGTTGGGAAGCTGTTGTCCCAGCCAGCGGGAGAGAAAGAGAAGGGCAATCGTAAGCGCGATGACGACGACAGCGTAGAGGGTCAGAGTAAACATACCAGGCTGCCAGGGAGATAACAGGGCGCGGGCGTCAATCGGCTGCACGTTTCACCTTTTCTCTTCAAGGGTTGAACGAACGAGGACCATCAAATTGTGGAGAGCGAACGACTAAGAATCGCATAAAGGTGCTGTTTAGCACGAATAATAAGCCGGCCTCCCGTGCATTGTCAAGGAAGACCCTGCGCATTGTTTTTTTAATCCTGTAGTAGCTTACCCTTTATACCCATTTGTCCCGTTTCGATTGGTGAGTTCAACAGCCAATTGATCTGAGCGGCTTGAACCGATCAAAAACATCGTGGAGCACCGCATGGTTGCATTGCCCATCAATCCGCCGGAAGCCCTTCACCTTTTAAAGGAGAGGTGCAGGAATCTGGAAAGCCAGTGCGCCGCGTACATCCGTTCGTTGGAGGCGGCCAGGACAATATGCCGGACGCAATCCATTAAGGAGGAAAACCGATGATGAACGCATTTAACTCAAAGGCCAAACGATGCTGCACAAAAGCCTATGAACGATTGACTCCCCGGCTTGTTTCCTGTGAGGTGGAATCCAACACGCCAGAAGAAAGGCATGCCTGCTATCGCCGGGCAGCAAAAATCAGTGGCCGCCAGGCCAAAGCATGCATCGCCGAAGGGTGAGAACCAACCACACCTAAATCAGGGCGACCGGTTGGAAGCGCTAAAACCGACACTATCCCCAAACGGTACCCGTCGACGCCGCGTGCAACGGTCACACTCAATTTGAAACCTTCCTTTAATTCTGGTATGATACAACATGGGTTGTCACACATCATCCATCCACGACTCGGGCGGGATGATGGGCTAAAAACCGGTTCTCAGCCAGGAACATGCCATGGCCCACAGCGTCTCCCAATCTGCATACCAGCGTTTGACCGAACGCCTCAACCGCTTCCCCCAGGGCGCTCCCCCAACTGAACTGCTCACCAAGATATTGAAGGTTCTTTTCGATCAACGGGAAGCCGAACTGGTGTCACGGCTGCCGATCAGACCGTTCACGGTGGAGCGGGCTGCCGGCGTCTGGCGCATGTCCGAGAGAGAAGCGCACAAGATCCTGGATGGTCTGGCTGAAAAGGCCCTGCTGGTGGATTTTTATGTGGACGGCGAGATGCACTACGTGCTGCCGCCGCCCATGGCCGGGTTTTTTGAATTCTCCATGATGCGCATCCGGGAGGACATCGATCAAAAGCTGCTGGCCGAGCTGTTTTATCAATACCTGAACGTCGAGGAAGACTTTGTCCGGGCCCTGTTCACCGAAGGGCAGACCCAGCTCGGGCGGGCCTTTGTCCATGAGCCGGCCCTGTCGGCGGCCAATGCCCTGCATGTGCTGGATTACGAGCGGGCCAGTGAAGTGGTCGCCAGTGCCACCCACCGGGGCATCAGCATGTGCTACTGCCGGCACAAGATGGCCCACATGAATCGGGCCTGCACGGCGCCCATGGACATCTGCATGACTTTCAACACCTCGGCCGAATCGTTGATCCGTCATGGTCACGCGCGGGCAGTGGGTGTTTCAGAATGTCTGGAGCTGCTGGCAAAGGCCCGTGAGAACAACCTGGTCCAGTTCGGCGAGAATGTGCGGCAGGGCGTCAACTTCATCTGCAACTGTTGCGGCTGCTGCTGCGAAGCGATGATCGCCGCGCGACGATTTGCCGTGAAGCATCCGATCCACACCACCAATTTTTTGCCCCGGGTGGATCAGACCACCTGCAATGGCTGCGGTGGGTGTGTGCGCCTGTGCCCGGTCGAAGCCATGACGCTTGATTCGGCCAACGATCCCAGGCATCCTAAAAGAAAAGTGGCCCGGGTGGACCACAATCGCTGCCTGGGATGCGGCGTGTGCATCCGGGCCTGCACCAAGACCGGCAGTCTTTCCCTCGAGCGCAGGCCGCAGCGCGTGCTTACCCCGCTCAACGCCGCCCACCGGGCGGTGGTGATGGCCGTCGAGCGCGGTAAACTGCAGCATCTGATTTTCGACAACCAGATCCTGTGGCATCATCGGGCCCTGGCTGCCGTGCTGGGTGTTATCCTGCGTCTGCCGCCGGTGGCACGGGCCATGGCCACGGACCAAGTTAAATCCCGCTATTTGGAGGCGCTGGCGCTGCGGTATTCTTGAACGTGGCTGTGTTCCGTTTTCATTATTTACAATGCGCCGGTGATCACCTCTATCGCCTGTTCGACCAGTGCCCGGTCCGCCTGGGCGCCCATGTGGCCCAACCGGAAGACTTTTTCAGCCAGCGGCCCGTAACTGCCGGCCACCACCAGGCCCTGCTCCCGCAGTCGGCGATCCCATGCATCCCAGGTGAAGCCATCAGGGACCACGGCCGCCGTGACCGTGGGGGAGGGGATGGCGCCGGCGGCCGGGAACAGCTCGATACCCATCTCAACCAGCCGTTGGCGGCACAACCGGGCCACTGCATCATGACGGTTAAAGCTGTGTTCCAGACCTTCATCCAGCAGCAGTCCGGCGGCCGTAAAAAGGGCGGCCACCCCCTGCCAGTTGGGCGTGTAGGGGAAAAAGCGTTTTTTGACGGCATGCTGAAACGGCTTCAGCGCATCATAGCCCACATAGCCCACGGCATCGATAATCTCCCACGCTCGGGGACTCACCGACAAAAAAGACATGTCGGGCGGCGCGGAAAGGCATTTCTGGGATCCCCCCAGGCACAAATCGATATGCCAGTCATCGGCCAGAACCGGAACACCCCCGGCTCCGGCAACCGTATCCACATAAAACAGGGGAACCCGATAGGCATGTTTCAGCCTGCCCAGCTCTTCCAGGGGGTTGAGGGTGCCCGATGGCGTCTCACAGTGAACGGCCGTGATCATACGCGGTTTGAATTCGGCGATGGCGGCTTCGATGCGGGCCATGTCGTTGATGGTCTCGTCATAGCTGAAACCCACGATTTTTACATCGGCGCCGATGGATTGGGCCATTTCGCCGATACCGTAGCCGAACACACCGGTGGCCACCGCCAGCACCCGGTCACTAGGCACCAGGCAGCTTTTCAGAGCGCTCCACAGGGCCAGCATCCCCTCTCCGGATTGGATCACGATATCGTCCCGGGTGCCGAAAATCGCTTTCAGCCGCCGCTGCGTGCGCGTGTAAAGTTCGACAAATTCGGTTTCCTGGTCACCGGAGCCATAGGGTTCCAGGTAGACCCGACGGATGGCTTCGGGCACCATCACCGGGCCGGGGACCATGGGGATGGGATAGGTTTTCATGGCGGACCCTCCTTGGGGGCATAAACTGGCTATACGTGGATGCTGCGAATCTGCATCAGCACGGGTTGAATTCGTTCCCGGTGCTCCGGCGGTATCATGAGCACGAACACGGGCTGATTGGCGACCAGACCGTCCGGCGCCGCGCCGAGGCGGCCGGCAGCATAGTTCTGACGATTTTCATCGGATTCCATAAACTGCATGACATCGGCAAAATTGCCCGTGTATCCCTGGGCGTCGATATGCTCCAGGTATTGAAGAAACACGTCATTGACCGTCAGGATGAACGGGTCCATATCGGCAAATCCCGTTTCGCCGCAATTTCTGGTGGACACCATGCAGCGGCAGCCAACGGGGCGCACCGGATAGAGGGTGCAGGCATGGTCCATCAGCACCGGGCAGGGGCCGGCGTCGGGGTTCAGGTGCTCCTCGGGCGGATCGCTGTCCCGGGCACAGATATCGGCTAGGCGATTGATGGATACCCGGGGCATAAACCGGTCGGGATGGCACTGCCGGGCAATGGTTTCCAGATGGCGAATTTCACCGGTTTCTTCAAGATGGGCATGTATCCGGTAGCCTTCCAGCGTGGTCATGGTGACGTTGGCTGTACAACAGTGGGCGCAGTATTTTTCGCATGCCAGGTCAAAGTCACCCACAAACTGATCGTAGATGTCGACCATGCGTTCCAGTATGCTCAGTTTGGCGTTCAGATCCATTTAACAGACTTTCCAGGAGATGAAGGTGCACGTTGTTCGAATCTCTCTTATACGCCAATCGATTGCTTTTTTCCAGCGGTTCCGGGTCGGGCTAAGATCTTGACAACGATTGGACGGGTCGGTAGACCTGTGTCACGCGACAGACGTCTGCCGACCGGAAGGCCAGCTGTGTGCTCAGCCTATGAAAAACGGATCAGGCCCACTTTTTTATGGATACGAATGGAGGATGCCATGACCAGCAAGGTCTATTTCATCGATATGCGCGCCACGATCAAAGAGAATTTTCTGGCTAAAATCGGACGGCTCATGGAAACTGCCGGCATATCGACAGTCCTCGAAAACCGGGATCTGACGGCGGTGAAAATCCATTTCGGAGAGATGGGCAATGCGGCGTTCATACGCCCGGTGTACATCCGAAAAGTGGTCGAAATGGTCAAACAGACCGGCGCGGTTCCTTTTCTTACCGATGCCAATACCCTGTACGCCGGCACCCGAAGCGACGCTCCCCATCACCTGACCACTGGCATCGCCAACGGATTCGCCTATGCCGTGGTGGGCGCGCCGCTGATTATCGCCGACGGCCTACGGGGTAAAAATGAAACGATGGTTCCGATCAATCAGAAGCGCTTCGCGTCGGTGTACATCGGCACGGACATTGTGGAAGCGGATGCCCTGGTCTCGGTGGCTCACTTCAAAGGGCATGAATTGTCCGGCTTCGGTGGCACCATCAAGAATGTGGGCATGGGCTGTGCCTCCCGCAAAGGCAAGCTGGCCCAGCACTCCGGTTTGTCGCCCAGAATATCAGGCGAGCAGTGCATCGGCTGCGGCGAGTGCCAGGAACATTGCTCCCAGCATGCCATCTCGATGCCGGACGAAAAAGCGCAGATCGACGTCGAGGCCTGCATCGGCTGCGGTGAGTGTATCCTCATCTGCCCCAACGAAGCCATTTCAGTGCAGTGGAGCCGGTCCATCCCGGTCTTTCTGGAAAACATGGTAGAATATACCATGGGGGTGCTCAAGGGAAAGGAGAACAAAACCCTTTTCATCAATTTTATCACCGATGTATCCCCGGCATGCGACTGCTACCCGGCCAACGACGCCCCCATCGTGAAAAATATCGGCGTCGTGGCATCCACCGATCCCGTGGCCATCGACCAGGCCTCGGTGGACCTGGTGAACGCGGAACCGGCCCTGGCCGGCACCCGGTTGTCCACGAACACCGCTCCCGGTGAAGACAAGTTCAAAGGCATCTATCCCAAGGTGGACTGGGAGATTCAGCTGGACTACGCTGAACGGCTGGGTTTAGGCACGCGGGCGTATGAGCTGGTAGAGTTATAGAAAGACAACCATGCTGCGCACCGCTGTTCACATGGCCCTTCACCTTCTGGCGCCGGCCGCCGTTGCCCGCCTTGCATTTCCCGATCGCTGGAAATGGGCCTGGATCGTAATGGTCTCCACCATGGCCGTTGACCTGGACCACCTGCTGGCCACACCCGTCTTCGACCCCAGCCGCTGCAGCATCGGCTTTCACCCCTTGCACACCTGGCCCGCCATGGCGGTGATCTTGGTGCTGGCGGCTCTTCCCAAAACCCGGTTGGTGGGTGTGGGCCTGGCCATTCACATGGTGCTGGACGGACTGGATTGTCTGTGGATGGGGTGGGCTGGGGGCGTGTAATGGAAAGCAAGGGCAAAAGAAAGGCAAGCCGCCCTTTTCCCTTTTTCCTGCCCGTGTTTTTACCAGATTTTGATGCTGCGGCCCTTCAACGCCAGCAGTTCTTCCGTGGTGACTCTGAGCCGATCGGCCAAAACACCTGAAAAAACACGATAAATAACATATCCAAAGGCCAGTTTGTCTGTGCCGGTCAGCTGTTCGATGTAGTAGATGTCCGTGGCCAGGCAGACCGTTTCGCCGAAGGCGACAGCCGATGCACTGCGGGGCGCACACTCGATGGCGCCCATTTCACCGAAGATATCGCCCCTTCGCTGAAGCTGGACCACCGGTTTGTTGTCCTTCATCAACCGGACTTTCCCATAGACCAGGAAATAGAGCCACGTATCGGCGCTGCCCTGCTCGAAAATGGTTTCTCCCGGACTGTACTTCCTGATTTTACTCATGGACATCAGGTGATGGAGTTCATCATCCTGAAACGGTTCGAAAATTTCAAACTTCTTGATGTCGTTCAGGACTCTCTGGTTTCCCTTTAAGAAATCGGTTTCCTGCATGGTATTCCTCGCTGGCCCGGCCGTCCAATGAAAATAGTGAAGCGGTGGTGCCTGTTTAAATACTGATGAATATGATCTCAATCTTAGTACAAGCGAGCCTGAAGGCAACACGTTTTTTAAATTGGCGCTTATGGGTTGTCGGACCGTTGTTCAATCCTTGCGAACCAGGCCTTGATGACGGCGTTGGTCAGGGTGGCCAGCGGAATGGCGAAGAACAGCCCCCAGAGTCCCCACAAGCCGCCGAACAGGAGCACCGCCACGACAATGGCCACCGGGTGAAGGTTCACCACGCCGGACAGCAGCAGCGGCGCCAGCAGGTTGCCATCAAGGATCTGGATGATCGCATAGGCGACCATGGCCGAGGCAAACTCACTGCTCCATCCCCACTGGATGAAGGCGGCCAGCGCCATGACAAACCCCATGACCGTCACACCGATATAGGGAATGATCACGGACAGGCCCACGAACAGTGAGATCAACAGGGCAAACTGCAGCCCCAAGGCCTTGAACACGGCATAACTGACCCCCCAGATGATCAGCAGTTCCCACCCTTTACCCCGGATGTAATTGGTGACCTGGACGTTGGCCTCCTGCCACACCGATTCGGTAAGATCCATGTTGTCGGGCAGGAAACGCCGACCCCAGCCCAGGATCATCTCCTTGTCCTTGAGCAGAAAAAAGACCATGAAGGGCACCAGCACCAGATATACCACCAGGTGGAGGAGCCCCACGACCGAGGCCAATGACAGGGTCAGGACCCGTTTGCCCAGTGTGGATATGCCGGTGTTGAGAAAATCGATGACCTGCCTGACCTGGGTTTCAGAGATAACCTCCGGGTAGCTGGTGGGCAGCTGAAGCAGTCGGTATTGAACCGTGGCCAGCATGCCGGGCAACTGCTGGACCAGCTGGCTGATCTGCTTGACGGTCAGGGGGATCAGCCACAGGGTCATGACGATCATAGCGACCATGAAGACCGAAAAGACAATGGATACGGCAGCCAGGCGCGGAAGGCGGGAACGCTGAAGCAGGCCTGACCATGCCATCGAGCAGATAGGCGATGATGATGCTGATAAAGACAGGCGCCAGGAGACTGCCCAGAAAATAGACCAGGCCCGCGCCCACCAGCAGCATGACTCCGAGAATCACCCGCTGGGGATCGGAAAAATGTCGTTCCTTCCACGTTCTGAACAGCTCAAACATGGGTCGATTCCCCTGCTGCGTTCAAAATAAAGTCGGCCGGTGTCGAAAAAAGACCATCGACTCCGTTAATATCGGTATTCGTATACCAATCCTAAAGTGTCCATGCCCTCATTGGGCGAGGCCAGACCCGCATTGGAGACATGGTCGAAGGCAAGGATAATCCGATGGTGATGGTTGACGGCATAACCGATCTCAATGGGAATCCTGAACAGCACCCGTGATCCCAGCGCCTTCCGGTTGGCCGAATTCGTATCCAGCTGGCCGTCGTGCAGGGCCAGGCCCAATCCCGTTGAAAAAAAGAATACCGATTCCGGCTCCCACTGGAGCAGGAAGCCCCCATACACCTTGCTGGTGTCACCCCGTGTGTTTAGGCTGACCCCTGCGTTGGGATACGCCGTGGCGGAAAACAGGAGGAACAGCGAGCGGTTGAAGATCACCTCCGCGCAAAGGTCCGGCCCTTTCTCCTTGGATTCACCACTCCACAGCCCGTCCACATCGTGGGCCAACGTCCCGACACGCAACGCCCTGACCGGTCCGGCCGGCGAGGGTCGCTCAAAGGCGTATCCGCCAGCGGCCATCATCGAAAAAATGCCCAACGTCCAGAGCCCTGTGCACAGAAGACGGCGTCGGTTGCGGCGGTACCGGTGGGACGCATTTGAAACTGTCATTCATCCGCATCCGGAGGCAGCTCACAGGTGTCCCCCCGCACCGATTTTTTTGCCTCCACAAAATAGGCGGCGGCCAGGGCGGCCGTGCAGCCGTCTGCCGCCGAGAGGACAATCTGGCGGGCGAACTTTTCCCGCAGATCCCCGATTACATAGACACCGGGGCTGTTGGTTTCACACTTTTCGTTGGTCACCACCATGCCGTCGGCATTCATGCGGGTGCCGGCGGGAACCAGTTGGTTGTTGGGGTTGAAGCCGATGAAGATGAACACCCCATCCACATCCAGTTCCCGGGTGTCCGCCGTCACCGTGTCTTTCAATTCTACGCGCTCCACGCCATCGCTGCCGGCCCTGATATCCGTGACCACGGTGTTCCACAGCATTTCGATGTTGCAGTCGTCGAAAATCCGCTGCTGGAGAATCTTGCTGGCCCGCAGTTCATCCCGGCGATGGGCGATGTAGACCTTTTTGCACAGCTTGGCCAGATAGAGGGCCTCTTCCGCGGCGCTGTCGCCGCCACCGACCACCACCACCGTTTTGCCCCTGAAAAAGAATCCGTCGCAGGTGGCACAATAGGAAACGCCTTTGCCATAAAATTCCCGCTCTCCGGGTACATCGAGCTTTTTGGGGCTGCCCCCGGTGGCCAGTATCACCGCGTGGGCGTTCAGCGATTCACCGTTGGCCAGCTTCACCGTATGGTGGTCCAGCCCCGGGTCCAGCGCCGTCACCTCCTGTGAAATCATTTCCAATTCATAGGACTGGGCGTGCTGGGTGAATTTCATGGAAAGCTCGGCCCCGCTGATGTGGGTGAAGCCCGGGTAATTCTCCACTTCGTCGCTCATGGTCACCTGGCCGCCGGTGATACCCTTTTCCACCAGCACGGTCTTCATCGCGGCGCGCATGGCATATATGGCGGCGGACAGCCCGCCCGGGCCGCCGCCGATGATTATCAGGTCATAAAGATCGCTCTGTGCCATGATCAACCTCCCTTTTTCTGCTGGGACAGGGCTTTTTTCAGCTGGTCTCCCAGCGACCCCATGGTGTCAGCCGTCCCTCCGGCAAATTCCTGCCATCCCTGGTCTTCGGCCACATCGCCGGTGCCCAGGGAGATTTTCCGTTCCCTGGCATTGACCCCATCGATGGAAACGGTGATGGCGGCCCCGGGCTTGAGGGCGTCGATCTGGGCCGCTTTTTCCGAGGCAGCCATCTTGGATTTGGGGAGCAGACCGGTGATGCCGGGCGCCAGGTTTACGAAGATCCCGAAGCCCTCCTTTTTTTCCACTCGCCCCTGCACCGTTTTGCCCGGCTTGAATTTTTCTTCGATGTCGGCCCACGGATCGCCTTCGGCATCCTTGATGCTCAGGGAGATTCGTTTGCGGTCAAGGTCGAATTCCTTGACCATGACCATGATTTCGTCACCGGGAACGACCACTTCTTCCGGGCGCATCACCCGGCGTGTATAGCTCATTTCGCTGATGTGAACCAGCCCCTCGATGCCGGGAAAAAGCTCGATGAACGCGCCGAAGTTGGCACATCGGGTCACCTTGCCCATCAATTTGTCCCCCACGCGGACGAGGTTCGGGGCATCGGTCCAGGGATCACCCATGGCCTGCTTTACCGAAAGTGAGATCTTTTTGGTTCCCGGCTTGTCGCCGTCTTTGATGCCCAATAGCTTCACCTGGAGTCGATCCCCCACCTTGACGGCCTGTTCGGGGGTGTCCAACCGGGACCAGCTCAATTCACTGATATGCACCAGCCCCTCCACCCCGGGTGCCACGGCCACAAAGGCACCGAAGGGCATGATGCGGACCACCGTCCCTTCGAAGACTGCCTCCTCGTCCAACTGCGCCATGAACGCCTCGCGGCTGGCTTCCATCTCCTTTTGAAGAATGTCTCGCCGCGAGATGACAATGTTGCGGCCCCGTTCTTCGAATCGTTTGATAATAAAAGGAAATGTCTGCCCCACGTAGACTTCCGGATCTTCCACATAGGTCAGGTCCATTTGGCTGATGGGACAGAAGGCGCGCTGCTTGATGACCTCCACCTGGAATCCGCCCTTGATGACGGCCATCACTTTGCCCTCCACCGGAATACGCTGTTCCCAGGCCTCCCTGAGCATGGTCGCGCCACCGATACCGGAAATGGCCTTGGACAAGCGGATTTCACTTTCGTCGGCGGCGACGACGTAAAGGTCCAGTTCGTCTCCTTCCACCAGCGACAGTCCACCATCCTCATCCAGCAGCTCGGATTTTTCCACCACCCCGTCCGCTTTGGTGCCCGTATCCACGAATACGCTGTTGGTGCCGATGGAGATGATTCGTCCCCGGATTCTGTCACCCACCCGTATATTGTCATTCATGCCGGCGCTGTATGATTCGAACAGATCGGCAAAGCTCTCTTCTTCAGGGGATTCGTTTTCAACATCGTCGTTCATGGTTGTTCTCCCAGTCGATTAAAAGGTGCGGCAACTTCACCAGATATTGAATGCTTTTGCAAGCCTATTGTCTGTTTCAGAACATTTCATGGATCCCGGGCCAAGGCCCGATTTACCGGCAGGGACACATGCCTGTAAAAGCCGTTGCCGGGGTTGACAACGGCACGGAGATGGATAAGCTTAATCCAACTCATTAAGGAGGACATGTCATGGCCATTATCAAGTGGGATCCGCTGGGAAACATCGCCACCTTGCAGGACCGCATCAATAAGCTCTTCGATGACTCGTTTCCCCATCAGGCGCATGATAACGAAGAGGTCCCCCTGTGCGCTTGGACGCCCAGTGTGGATATCTATGAAACCGCCCAGGGAGTCGTCATCGCCATAGACCTGCCCGGCGTAAACAAGGAAGATGTGGTGGTGGAGGTCAAGGATGACATGATGACCATCAGCGGCCAGCGATCCGGCGACCCTGAACACTGCGCGACAAACTATTACCGCCGGGAACGCATCTGCGGAAACTTTCACCGCACCTTCACCCTTCATGCGATGGTCTTGCCGGAACAGATCAAGGCCAAATTCAAAAACGGCGTGCTGACGGTGGAGATTCCCAAGCCCGTGGAGGAAACGCCCAGGCAGATTTCCGTGGACATCGAATGATTGCGTTTATAGGCGTTCGTGTCAGCTGTTGCTTAGGTGCTTGTTATACACGAAAAAGGGCTCCCCTGGCGTCCAGATCTTGCAGCAATTCGGCAATGGCCTGGGCCCCATCACCGACACGATCCACACATCTTTCGTGATTATCGGACAGCTTGAAGTTCATCGCCGCCTCGAGGTCCGTAAAATCCACTCCGGTCATTGCAAGGCACGAATGCCCCCCGATTCGACCGGTCAGGGTTTTCACCATGCGCCGGGCAGGCAAGATGATCGGCATCATCCCGTCAAGGCCGGATTGAACCCTCCCTGCGGCAAGCCGCGGGGAGGGTTCACCGTGAGGATGAAAATCACTTTTCAGTTTGCTCGCTAACCCCGCCGCAAGTGGCGAGAATGCGCCCGCTATCGCGGTCCAAGCCTTTCCCTTCCCGCTAGCAACCCGAGAATCATTAGCTCTGATTGACCTCATGCTGCCGTCAGCGGGCACTATTTTTAGCGGGCTTGATCGCCTCGATAAATGCGGACACCACATAATCCTGGGCATTTTTTCCGGGCGCCCACTGCCTGATCAGGTCGCGGCTAGAATCCACAAGCGTGATTTCGATTTTTTCAAACCCCGACATTTTCAGTATTTGGCGAAGATCCGTCACCAGCGCGGCCCCGCCGATGCAGGCACAGTGCATTTGACTGTCCCTGCGCATCGACGCCGGCAGGGGGTGAACCGCCACCACGTCAGAGATGGCTAAGCGCCCGCCGGGTTTGAGCACGCGGTACGCCTCACGGAAGACGGCCTCCTTTTCCGGGGAAAGATTGATCACGCAGTTGGACATGATCACGTCCACCGTGACGTCGGCGAGCGGGAGGTGCTCGATTTCACCGGTCCGAAAGGACACATTGCCGATATTGGCTTTTTTTGCGTTGCGTCTGGCTTTGCGGACCATGCCGTCGGTCATGTCTACACCGATGACACGGCCGGTTTCACCCACGGCCTTCGCCGCCAGAAAGCAGTCGAATCCGGCCCCGCTGCCCAGGTCCAACACCGTCTCACCGGGCTTGAGCCGGGCGATTGCCTGCGGGTTTCCGCATCCCAATCCCATCGTTGAGGCATCGGGTACCGCTTCAATCTGGGCATGGGAATATCCGATTCTGTGCGCAGCGGTTTCCGCACCGGAACAGCAAGGGGGCATGGCGCCTGCGTTGCAGCAGGTTCCGAATGCACTGGCAATCTTTGCATAATTTTTCCGAACGAGTTGACGAATGGCGTCTGGTTCAGCTTTGGCGTGTTGCATGATCGGCTCCTTATAGTTTTATTGTTTGATAATATTCGAACAATTAAGTTAAATTTTTTTAGCGTGTGAAAAAGGTCCTGAGCGGTTCTATGATGTCCGGGTCCACCCAGCAGGCAATGTTCTGCCCCCTGCGTTCCGTGCGGATGATGCCGACCCGCCGAAGCTCTTTGATGTGGTGGGATACCGTGGGCTTGCCCACCTCCAGTTCCTTGCCCAGGTCTCCGATGAACATGGTGTCTACGTCGGCGCTCTTGTCATAGATGCCCACCGTACCCGGGCGGCAGCAGGTGGTCAGCAACAGAAAGATCTTCAGTCGGTTCGGATCGACAGGTTGAGAACCGGGACGAGAATTACGAACGATGCCTGACCAACTGTAATGTCTGCGGTTCGGCCTGACCGGTCGCCGCCTAACAACCGAGGGCTTGTTTTCCGCCGGGATGAGATCCCGTCGCGGTCACAGACCGGGAAAAACATAAAAAAGCCCCGCTGGCGCCATCAATTGCCAGTGGGGTTTTCGTTGCCACAGGCATCGGCATCGCCGGCCCGGTGTGCCCGGATCTGTTGCCTCAGGGTTTCATATTCATCCTCTAAGGCCAACAGGTCAAGCATCACCGGCGGCTTGACCGAGTGGGCGGGAAGTCGCGCCTCGGTCTCCTTGATGGCCGCTTCCAGTTCCCTGAGCCGGGTTTCCATCTGGGCCAGCGATTGCATGGGGTCTCCTCGACGTGGTCAATATGGGTACGGACGTCAATATCCGATTCCTGCCGCCATGGCATGGTCCGCATGGGTGCAGTGACAAGGTGTCACCGCGTAGACCATCTTGCAGACGGGACAGGCCGAAACCATGGTTTCCATTTTAAACCTGTCTTTGCAGTGGCTGCAAGCAATCTCCAGCACCGCGGGCACCGGAGACCGTCAAATCCCATCATGCGCACCTTGTCCGCCACTTGTTTGCCGTTGTCAAAACATCCGCCGCATCCGTCGTGCATCGCTTTACCTCTTTTCCCAGGGTTGTGGTTGAGGCGACGGCACCGTGCCTTTCGCCCGGGAAAACCATAGCCGGAAAACTTGCCCGCATGCATTGACCCAGGTCAAAACAATAGACCCATTGAGAATGAGGACGGCCGGGACCCCGGCCATTGTTGATTGACATTTCCGGCAGATCGGCCATACTGCCTTGCAATTCCCTGTAACCCCCTTGAAAAGATTGGGATACGCATCCATGCACGATAACGGTATTCCCGAACACTTCCACCAGCAGGCGCAGATGCTTGCCAATCGGGTGAAAAAGCGATTCAAGCACCTGCGCAATCGCTTCAATCGGCAGAATATCGAGGTCTTCAGACTGTATGACTGGGACATCCCGGAAATTCGTGCCGTGGTAGACTGGTACGGCGGGCATTTGGTGATCGGAGAGTACATGCGGCGCCAGTCGGTGGCCGAATGGCTGCCCCTGATGGGCCAGGCCGTCGCCGACGCCCTGGACGTGCCGGCAGAAAAGATCCACCTGAAACAGCGATGGTCCGGCCGGCAGGATGGCCGGCGCTACGAACGTCTTGACCACACCGACAGGAAAATCGTTCTTTCCGAACGGGATCTGAAATTCCTGGTCAATCCAACCGATTATGTCGATACGGGCCTGTTTGCCGACCACCGGGATACCCGGCAGATGGTCCGGGAGCTGGCCGCCGGCAAAGATTTCCTCAACCTATACGGCTACACGGCATCCTTTTCCTGTTATGCCGCCAAGGGTGGGGCGCGCTCGACCGTCTCGGTGGACCGGTCGGAAAGTGCGATCCAATGGGCCCGTGAGAACTTTGTCCTGAATGCCATGGATTTGACAACCCACCGCCTGGTCCAGGCCCACGCCTTCGACTTTCTGAAAGCAGCCGCACGGGAAAAGCAGCGCTTCGACCTGGCCGTCGTGGATCCGCCCTCCTTCTCCACCACCAAGACCCGCAACGTGGCCTTCGACATCGCCAGGGATCATCCCCGCCTTCTCAAAGCGGTGGTCGGCCTGCTTCGACCGGGTGCCACGCTCTTCTTCTCCACCAACCACCAGAGCTTCGAGCCCCGTATGGATGGGCTGGCGGTCGCCGATGTGAAGGAGATCACGGCAGGTACCATTCCCGAAGACTACGTCTCCAAGCGAAAGACCATCCACCGCTGCTGGCGTATAACCGCATAGCCGTGTTAACAAGGTGACGACCCCTCGTTTCGGGTCCTCTGGACAAAGCGAAAACCGAAACGAGGGGATCGTCGTTTTTACTACCAGTCAAGAAAAATAGGAGCTGTGATGTCGTTGGCAGGATCGGTCTCGACGAGTTTGCTGTCCGGCGGTAATTCGCCGTTTTCCACCCAATCTACCAAATATTCGAATGTGCGTTCGGCGTAAGCCTGCATTGGAGTGAGGTGCCTGCCGATGCCGATGATGGGCGCCTCGTTTATGCCGTGAATGTACAGGGGCACACGGTCGGGCTGCCGGACGGCCAGCGCCGTCAGGATTCGTTCTTTTCCATTCATATCGCTGCTGTCTTCATCAGAATTGCCCTTTTAGGGTTACCCCCACAAACGGCGCCGTGTCATAGTCGGTCTCCCCCAGTTCGTTGCCATTTTCATCCTCGATGGTGATGCTGCCGCCCACCATCGCCCCGCCATTGATGTCGAAGCGATAGCGCTCGCCCATCCGCCAGCCCACCCGCAAGAAAGGCGCCCAGAATTTTACCTCGCCGATGCCGTCGGCCACCGCGCTGGAGTCGTCCAAGCGGAAGCGGTAAGATCGATAGGCACCGCCCATACCCATTTCCCAGCCGCCTTCCGGCGCGTAAACCAGTTCCAGCCCAGCCGGTCCCACCGGCCCGGCCCGGAAAGGATTGGTCAGCCGCAGGCGTTCGTTGATCTTCCAGTCGATGACCACAAAAGGAAAGACCTCGGATTTATCCAGGCGCTCGAATATGCCGGTACCCAGGCCCAGCATCAGATTCGGTCCGAAGGTGTAGGCCGCGGACAGCACCGCTCCGTAGGAGAGGGATTCGCTGGCTTCGGCACCGGACGCACCGGCAAACTCGATGGAGGGAATGACCCCGAAACGCCACTTGCCTCCGGTGCTGTAAAAAACGGGAAGGCTGATGCCCGGCCTGAAAATCTCATCCCACAGGTCGACGCCAGCCAGGCCGTCGATGTCGGAAAAATTCCAGCGTTCGTAATCGAGGCTCAGCCCGAGGCCCACTATCCATTGTCGGTTGATGAACCGGGATATGTCGAACCGCAGGAAATGGCGCTGGACATCGAAACTGCCGCCGCTGTCCAGATCGGTGTCGAACTGGTAGATGGGCGTATAGGAAAAGCGGACCATCGTCTTCGATCGGCCCCTTTCCCCGGACTCGGTCGATTGTGCATCGGAGCGGACGGGCACCGCCATTGCAGCGAAGACCAGCAACAAGGCCAACATGGCCGGAATCAGCCGGCGTTCGGCCATACGTACCTCCTTTTAAGTGGAAAATGATGTCGGGTGGCGGAGCCTGAAGTGTTTCTCTTTACACCGGTACCCTGACGCTTGTCTAAAAATTTCAATAACAAGGGAACGCTGGTCCGGGCCGCAAGATGCCATTCGATCTCGATTGGCGGTATCTCGGTGGCGTAGGAAGGGCCGATTCCCCAGGCGAAGCTGGTGGCCACATATCGGTCCCTGGGGAACCGGTGCCAGCGAAACCCGATGATCGGCAGATTGAATTCCCAATGATCCTGGTCCCCGAAGTATTAGCCCACCTGCGCCTCCAGTTCGCAGGACAGATTGTCGTCGAAAAAGCGGGCAAGGGTCCACGAACCGGCCGCCACGACAATCGTGGCATCCGAAAAATCGGCACCGGGGAGGATCGCTTGCTCCCATTTTTCTTAGGTCAACCGGCCGATTTAGATGGCCAGGGCGTAATTCTACTTGGGCCATGCCGGGATAACTGATGCCCTTCAACAAATGACTAATTTGCCTGATATCTGCGTTATGCTCAAAATTTTATCCTCGGAATATCAACAAAGAACATCAGCTCGGCGATGTGTGAGCCCTTTTTAATTACTTCCAGCATTCGCCATGATTATCATTTTCGTGAGGGTCGATCAAGTCGACCCGACAGAACAAGGCCTTTAATGTCTGCGGGATTTGCATCGAGGCTTATTTCATCAACCGGGTCGAGGGATTGCGCTTCACCCATGTGGACCATCGTGTGTCATTGGATTTCAACTTGGGCAGCCGTCTTTGGAAGAACACACCCTGGATCCCCAGCAATCCATCATTTTTCGGATACCAGGGTGTACCGGTCTCTTCATCGTAAAGCACGAAGGTCCTTTTGTAGGTCCACCCTGAAGGTGCGATCGTGAGCTTTTTCCCGTCAATTTCGCGGCTGTACACAGCCGCCAGATCGACCAGCGGTCAGTAGCCGGCGACAATGGCTTCCGATCCAAGAAAGGTGTTGGCCGTTTCATGGTAGCGCAATTTGTTGACCGAATAGGCGTGCGCGTCACCATTTCCGGCAACACCGACAACACGCATCCCCGAGCCGTTTTGCCTTAAGCCGGACTGCCAATGGGTATCATCCAGTGGGTTGAATGCATGTCGTCCAATACCAAATTCAAAATGGTTCGGCTCAAATCCAATCGACACGGCTTGCGTAATGTCCCAGCGTTCACCGGTGCGGTCCACCAGGTATGTCTGTCCACCTTCCTTCAACATGGTAGCCGCTGCATGCGGGGCAAGATAACCCAGCATCAGACAGACACCCAGCAGGGTTTGGAATATCCTCATCCGTGTAATCTTCATGTTTGCCTCCCCGGCTGATAACGTTTCAATGCCTCTTATGCGTTTAGTCTGAGGAGGGGTGTGTTCCTTACATAAATAATTGATGCGGGTGGTTGGGCGAACAGGCTGGACAAGGGGTGGGTGCCGGATGGTGAACACCTTGGGAAAAACACGATGGCGAAGGATGAGGCCATTGTCGGAATACTGGATCTTCTCAGCCTGACCGTCGTTTGCGATACTCAGCACAACGCTTCACACCAAGCCCCAAAAGTCGTTCAGTGACAATGATTTCCGATATCAGCCACGGTTTGCCAAGGGCCCTGAACATCAAAAGTGCATAAAGAACAAATTCAAGTCTTGAATAGCAAAATATGTAGTCGTTAAAATGAAAACGACAATCAGTAATATTTTGTCGGCGTCTTTTCTAAACATTTATCCCTCCTAAAGAAAAAGTAATCATTTCTCTAATTATTGGTCAAAGGGATAAAAACTTAACGTTTTCGGAAGATTGATTTAACGAAGTGGGAATAAATTCCATTGAACATGAAGGGTCCAGTTTTCTCTAAACAATCACTCATGGGACATACGATTTCCTTTCTTGCGTATCTGCAGACGGGTCGCTAAATTGTGAAGGTTGCTGCGATGCATTCCCAATTCCCTTGCCGCAGCAGCCCAGTTTCCTTTTTTAGCATCCAAAATACGTTGAATCACCTGTCTCTGAAAGTTTTTTGTGGCTTCACGCAGCGTGTATCCGGATGGCAGCGGCGGGGGCGACGGCTGGTACTCAAGTCGCGCAGGCTTTTGGGTCGCTGCCAGATCGTCGCCCAGATGGATTGGGTTCACGATCACCGGTTCCCTCGGAGGCGAATCCGCCGAGGCCTTGAGAATCGACCGTGATAAAATGTTCTCCAATTCTCTCACATTTCCTGGCCAGGAATAACCCTTTAATATCTCCATCGCCTCAGTGTTGATCCGAACCGGCCCGAGCCCCAAGCGCCGCTGCATGCGCTGGCTAAAAAATCCAGCCAACAGCGGAATATCCGCGCTTCGTTCCCTCAAGGCAGGAACGCTGAGCGGATAAACGTTCAAACGATGAAAAAGATCTTCCCTGAAGTTGCCTTTCTCGACCTCTCGTTCGAGGTTTCTATTCGTGGCTGTCAGCAGGCGCACATTTACGTTGATCGATTTTTCCGAGCCTACGCGTTGAATTTCTCCTTCCTGGATGGCACGCAGCAGCTTGGCCTGAATGGAAAGGGGCAGTTCGCCGATTTCATCCAGAAACAGGGTAGCGTTATCGGCCACCTCAAACTTGCCGGCCCGATCCTTGATTGCACCCGTAAATGCCCCTCTCGTATGGCCGAAAAGTTCTGAATCCGCCAGCGTTTCAGGCATCGCGGCACAGTTCAGATACAGCATCGGACCCTCTTTGCGATTGGATTCCGCATGGATCGCTCGAACAACCAGTTCTTTGCCGACACCGGTTTCACCTAAAACCAGGACGGTAAAGTCGGAACGTGCGACAAGCTCGATCTCGCGACGTAGCCGGACCATTGTCGCGCTGCTGCCGATGATCTGCTTATCCTTGCCGATCTGAACGTCTCTCATCAGATCAGCGGCAATCTGCCCATGCCGCCGGGCACTTTGCTCCAAGGCTTCAATCAAGTTGACGGTTTGCATCTGGGCGCCGGCCAAGGCCCCCACCGCCTTTAATAAACGTGGCTCAAGATGATCGAAGCTGTGGGGGTCTTTTGCATCGGCGGTTAATACACCCACCAACTGATTGTCCAGTTGCAAGGGGCATCCCAAACAGGCGTGAATATGCTGAAAGGCATCTTTGTCTAAACGCAATAAACCGTCAAACGGATCGGGAAGAGAGGTGTTTGCCGGAAAAAGCACGGGTTCCGCCGAATTGCATATGATGTCCAGTCGGGGATGCTCGCTGCGGGCGAACCTGCGGCCCATTGCATCAGCCTTCAGCCCGGCAGATGCAATCGGTACCAGCACCTCACCCTCAAGGCAAAGCAGCGTTGAGGCATCATAGGGAATCACGCGGCCGATGGCATGCAGCAACCGTTGATACCGGTCCGTGGCATTCAGGGCACCGGTCAGATCGATAGCCATTGAAACGATCGTATCTAATAAATCCATAGTTTTTTTTATTACAACATTGTTGTTCATTTGAAAACATTAACTTTGTTATTCAAATGAAAACGTATCGGCCAACACTCTGAAATTTAATGTAAAAACACCTGGCACGTGTTTTGCCGATCATGCACGTGCATACACATGATTGCGTCTTTGGCGAAATTCTATCTAAAATGAATCGTGGTGTTGAATTGGTCTTCGTGGATAGCGAATTAGAAGGAGAAACATAAGATGACGAATATGTTTAAACGCAGACTTTTCTTGCGTTATGGGAGGTTGTCCACCATTAGGCGCATTGGGTTAGTCCGACACAACGGGTGTCGATTGGCAACGTGTGGCCTCACGCCATCGTTTGACCTGCAGTATTGATGATCAGGGCTTTTCTGGATTCATTTTTTACCGATGCAGGCATCCTCTGAGCAGGCTTCGTTCCCACTAACCGACATACTTGTCCCCGACGGTTTTTTGCCGTGTTTATCCGCTTGTGTCGCTTTTGCAGGCGTCACGGTTGGGGGTTTCACATCTTTCCCAATACACGCCTCATCCTCGCAGACTTCTTTATTGGATACGGATATGGATGATCGGAAATTGCGACTGTTTGCTTTTGCGCCTTTGGGCGTCGTGTTCATTGCTGGCCTCCTTCAGACAGATAGTCGATGAGCTACCCGTCGTTCTTGCAATGGCCAAATTCATCATTTTAGCTGAAATACTTCATAAATTGGACGCGTTCATAGACTGCGGGATTGCTCGCCGCCTCCTGGCTCATCTTGCCCCGGAAGTCCGATAGGGACGTGTAATCATGGTCGTTCATCCATTTTGTCAAGGTGTCCTGCATGACGCGAATGTGTTCCGGGCCGTTTTTATACAGGCTGGATACCACCTGGACCGCCTTGGCGCCTGCCAGAATTTGTTTGACGACCGCATTGCCGTCATGAACACCGGTTGAAGCAGCCAGATCGCAACCCACTTTGTTGGCCATGATGGCGATCCAGCGTAACGAGATCGCCAGTTCCGCCGGCGTGCTGTATACAAAAGAGGGCTTTATCTTCAGCTTGTCGATATCGATGTCTGGACTGAAAAAACGATTGAAAAGGACCAGTCCCGCCACACCTGAATTCGATAGGCGTTGAATCACCTGGCCAAGGCTTGAAAAATAATAGCTGATCTTAAGCGCGATCGGGATAGAGACAGTCTCCAATAGCCTTTCAATCACTTTAAAGTACAACCTTTCCTGTTCCTGGCTGGATCGGCTGAAATCCGACGGCAAAAAAAACATATTCAGCTCGATGGCATCGGCACCGGCTTCTTCGATCTGTTGGGCAAAGGATATCCATTCGTGAGAATAAACGCAATTGATACTGGCTATTATCGGTGCGGACACCTTGTTTTTGGATTCCTTGATCAGGTCAATATATTTTTTTACTTTTTCACCTTTTAAATGAAAATCGTAATAGTCGAACTGATCCAGGTTGACACCGGCGGCTTCCGCCTCTTTCAATACATCTTCATGCTCGAAAACAATCTCTTCTTCGAAAATGGATTTCAGAACAATCGCACCGGCGCCGCCCTGCTCAAGTTTTTGTATTTTTACGACCGAATCGGTTAATCCGGAACTGCCGGCAATGATGGGATTGTTAAGTTTCAGGCCCAAATATGTCGTGCTTAAATCCATACCCTCCCCCTTTCGCTGATTTACATTGAGACAAACCGTTGGCCCTTCTTACATAACCTATCTCATAAATAGTCTAAATGTCCATGGCCGCGTTTGAAACGGCTCAACATGCGCACATATAACTATGTTGATCGATGCCGTGCCGCGCAGCACTGCCTTTACAGGCACAACATTTCCCGCCGCTTGCCGCGGGGAGGGTTCCATTTAACGCGTTGCCTGATCACGAATGATCAGGAAATCAAGGCATTGGGGTTTATAAAGGATAGGGATCCATAATCGTAGGCTTACCTTTTTTTCAATATTCAGAAAAAAATACACGTTTTTCATTAAGTATCAAGATTTTAAGACGATACAATAATTACTGTAGCGCTGCTGCTCCAATTTTTGGCGCCGAATGAATTCAATATATACCATCGATTAGTGATCAAATGGGCTATATCGCAGTTGAAAATTTAGAACGAGGGATGGTCATTGAAGAAGATGTCTACGACATCAATACCCGCCTGCTTCTATCGAAGGGACAGAAGCTATCCAATAACCATCTAAGAATATTGAAAATATGGGGAGTGTCCGAGGTCAAGGTCGTCGGCAGTGAGACAACTGCAGCCCGTCGTCAAGGGGGCATCGACAATGGAAAGACAGAAGTCATCAAAAATGCCATCGACCTCGTTTTCAAAAACGCCGATTTTGCAAACAGCACGTTGAAAGAAATCTGCAAAGTCGCATTGATCCATCGGATTAAAGGCGATTTTACAATTTCACCGAGGCTGAACTGCATCTCAGGCAGTCAAGATATGCAGGGCAAACCCAAGGTGGTCAGCGGCCACATCAAGGGTATAGAGGATAAGTTGCCTGAGACACCCACCATCATTTCCGAACTCAATCAAGTTATTAGTGATCCTCTGGCGACATCCAATGACGTCGCAAGGGTTGTCAACACGAGCCCCAGCCTGGCAACTACGCTATTAAAAATTGTGAATTCAGCTTATTATGGCTTCCCATCCAAAATTGACCGCATATCTCGGGCCGTGACCATCATCGGGACGAAGGAAATCAGCAGCTTGGCTCTTGGGATCAGCGTCATGCAGACGTTTAAAGATATTCCAAAGCATATTATAGATATGCAGGCATTCATCCGTCACAGCCTGGCTTGCGGCATCATTGCGCGCATTTTGGCTGCACGCAACAATTTGCCTCAGACCGAGCAATTGTTTGTTTCTGGGCTGTTGCACGACATTGGTAAGCTGATTGTATACAGTTGCTATCCGGAGCACGCGACTGTTTGTTTTTGCCTGGCGGAATCCTCCAACACGAGTGTCTTTCAAACTGAAAGAAATATTATCGGCATAAACCATCCTCAGTTGGCCAAGCACCTGCTGAGCAAGTGGAAACTGCCGATGGACCTTACCGATAATATCATCTATCACCATGCTCCCAGTCGCGCTTCGAATTCGGACACAGCCGGGATCGTCCATTTGGCAGATATCATTTCGCAGGGGCTGGGCATCGGATATAGCGGTGAACGATCGATACCCCATTTTGACTATCCGGTCATGGATAAAATTGTGGATTCGCGCCATAGCATTCCAATGGTTGTTCGCCAGGCAGTGCATCAACTGGGCCCGATGGAAGCTATTTTCCAAGGCCAAACGAATTGATTATGCTGACTCATCCAAACATCGATATCGTTCGAGGGGAAAATCAAGAATATAGTAAACGATATATTCAAAATGCCATCGAATCGGCGTTGTCCTTAGGTGACTTTCAATGGGAAGTTAACAGCGAATGCACTCCCCGCACCATCAATACAAAAGCCATTAACCGTATTCAGCGCTTGATTCATTTTGAGGCCAGCGCAGTATGCCTTGTGGATGACAAAACGTCTGATATGTCATTGTCTGTATTCACTCCCGACGATGCTAAAGAATCCATCGAAGACCAGCTGGAATTTTTAATTGAAAATGGGTTCGTTGCCTGGGCTATGCGTGAACGACGAGGAATCACGGTCTTTTCGAAAGACGGCAGCCGACAACTCTTTCTCCACGTGATGGCAACTTGTTCACAAATTCGAGGGCTGTTTATGGGGATTTTCCCTTCCCAATTATCGAGGCTGCCTGACGCATCGTTGGAAATCGTTTCCATAATCCTTCGCAATGCGGTCAACGGGATTGAAAGCCTGATGCATTCAACCCTGTTGCGACAAAAGAAACAAGATCTGGAAAAAGCGTTAGAAGAGAAAACAAAACAACTGATTCGCTATGAAAAAGATCTGATGCAAGCCCAGAAATCAGAAGCTATTGCCGCTCTGGCTGGTGGTGTGGCTCACCAGTTTAACAATGCCATGACAGGGTTGATCGGTAACATCGATCTCATATCTATGTCCGATAAAAAAAATGTTGATGTATCGCCATACATTGATCGCATACACCCTATCATCGAGAGAATGTCAAAATTGACACGTCAGCTGTTGGCGTATGCGCAAGGTGGAACATATATGACCCAGGTCATTTCCCTGGAATCGTTTTTCGATGAGGTATTGCCAGCTGTCAAGCATATTCTTGAAAAGCAGATTCAGCTGGAAGTGGCGCTTACCGACGCGTCATGCACGGTAGAAGTAGATTTGATTCAAATGCGCATGGTTATCCTGGCAATCGTTAATAATGCCAAGGAAGCCATCGTCGAAAATGGCATCATTCGGGTCGTTGTGAGACGGGTTCAATGGGACCAAATGCCAGACTGTATATCCAGTGAACTCAAGCCTGGAAACTATGCATGTATTGGCATCGAAGATAACGGCAGCGGAATGGACGACAATATGGTGCGCCGATTATTCGAACCCTTCTTTTCGACTAAATTCACGGGAAGGGGGTTAAGCATGGCTGCGGTTTTGGGTATTGTCAAACGACACTGCGGCTGGATTGCTGTTTCATCCATGATTGGCAAAGGAACTCAAGTTGAGATTTACCTGCCGCAAATCTCGCCGCAATAAATTTTGATCTCCGCTGGGCACTCCTGCAACACTGCTGGGGGGCCAAAGACCTGGTTTTTTTCTCTCAGTTTTTCCGATCCGACCCGGCTCTTCCTGCAAGCCCGACCTTTTCTAAACCCCAGCTTTTCTGGAAGGTAAATACAATGAGAAAAACTGAGCCATTCTTGGAATTCAGCGTTAGTGACATTCAGAAAATGTGAAGCGCATTGGGTATAATATAAAAGGGAGACAACCATGCGCCGGTTCAAAAAAGAGTGCTATATCTTATGTTTCGAGTAACCTAAACGGTGCCTTTGATAAAAGCAACCAGGCCGGTAACACTTAGCTGCATTTCCATCGCCATCACGATCAACCCCATGAAGCATTGCGTGATGGACTGTACAAGACCTGGCCCACCATCGCTGCTGTCCTTCTGTGCAACGCGCAACATGACCAGCCAGGTGATAAGCGTTGCCACCCCACCGTAAGAATTGCCGTAACCGGTAAACTCGAACGCGAGTGCGCCACCGCCAGCGTGATCACCCCCGTGATGGTGCCTGGACTGGCCGCAAAAAGGATTAACGGGGTCAAGGAGCCCTGTCCTTCCGCGGGTCTTGACCGGCCAACAGAACCAGCGGATGCCCCGCGAAGCATGGAGAACCCCATCCACACCAAAACACCCCCGCCAGCCACGCTGAAGATATCCAGCGAAATACCGAACAGATTGAGCACACGCGCGCCGCCCAGTGCAGCCACCTCGAGGATCACCAGTATGGCCAGCGCTGCCTTGGCGGCAGCGGCCACCCGTTGTCCGTGTGTGCGATCCGATTGAATACGCCCGAAGATGATTCCGCATATAACCGGGTTCATCAGGCTCAGGACCGTGACGATGGCTTGAAGATGGAGGTGCAAAACTTTATGACTCCGGCTGCTCCTTTATTATAACCCCCGAAAAGGGGTAAAAAAGAGGGGCTTTTTCCTGTTTGGATTGAATCGGGTTGGAAATGGGAAGAACAAATAGCGGCAATGATCATTCAGGGAGCGGCGCGAAGGGCCTTCTTGATGCGTTCTTTGGTTTCCTGAACCAGATCTTCGGCGATTTCTTTATTCTTGACCCTGGCAAGTGCAAAATGAAAGAGCGAATCACCATATTGATCCACCCACATGTCGGCATTTATTTTCGGCGAGTGCTGCATTCCAATCGAATACCCTTCATCCAGTGATCGCAAAGGGAAATATTGCATACCAGGGTATCAAATTGAGCCGATTTATCAAGTTGCAATGCGCACGGTGGACCAAATCTAATTTCGAAACCGGTGTCTTCCGTTTGCTGCATTGGTCGGATGATTTCACAAACCCTTACAACCGTTGTGATGATTTATAATCATGCTGACAGCTCATTACCAAACGTGCGTGGAGTCATGCGGCCATTTATGTCGGGGATCGGTTGGCGGATGAAGGCCTGAGGGGAAGATTGAGCGGCTTCGGCCTGAATGACCGGCAGCACATCTTGATCGAAGCGGATGCAGCCAATGGCGTGATCGCGGTCCCTTTGAAAAAATACCAGGATTACAACATCAGGATCTGCCGGCCGTTCGGTATTTCCACGGAAGATTTGATTGCCGGGATTGGCGATGTCGTCGGCAATTTAGGCAATTATTATGACCACGAAAATCTGACGGATGTGGTGCTGCTGCTTTTGCCTTCATTTCTAAATCCGTTTAAAAAAAGAACGATCCAGGCGTGTTTAGGCGGGTGTACCGAATACAAGGTGATCTGCTCGGGGATGATCGCCAACGCCTTTCAAAAAGTCGGTTATCCGATCATCCCCGCTTTGCTGCCGGCGTCGGATGTTGACAACCATCTAATCGACAATCTTTATGGCTCCAAGCGAATCATGCGCCACTATTCGCAAATCGTTCCCAGGGATTTTGACCTGAGCCCCAATTTTGAGATCGTCAAATATAACATCATCGGATTGGGCCGCTTCGTGTACAAATCGATCTGGGCAAATGAATAGGTGATTTTCAATCGGATAACCTGCAAAACGTGTTCGATCCATTCAAACGACTTGCGGAGCCCTTGGTTAGCGTTTATCTTGACAATTGATCACTAAAGCCAAGTGGCCTATTTGATCCAGTCAACTGTCAACCGATATTTTGACATACCACCTGACCTGACGAGTTGTTTCATTCTCATTGGTAGCAGCCGATTTTAATCGGCATTTCCGGATTCAGGATCTAATAGCGATACTTCGATAGTCAGAGGAATCAGCAAATGCAGGCAATTGCCATCGGCTCTGACCATGCCGGTTTCCTCCTTAAAATGGATAGAACATGGACGGTAATACCAAGGTAAATATTTTTGCCAACCGCGACGCGTTGTCGGCCGCGCTTGCGGCTCATGTCGTCCGTCTGGCGGCAATGGCCACCGGCGAACAAGGTCGGTTTTACGTGGCCTTTTCGGGCGGTTCGCTCATGGACATCATCAGTCCGTGCCTGGGTTCAAATCCCTTGCGCGACACGGTCAACTGGTCCGGCTGGCATGTTTTTTGGGTCGACGAGCGGTGGGTGCCGTGGAGCAGCCCTGAATCCAATTTCGGACTCGCGCGGCGCCAGTTCTTCAGCCGCGTCAGCATCCCCGGCGAACAGATTCATGCCGCAGACGTTTCGCTCAGTCCTTCCGAAACCGCCCAAACCTATGAATCGACCCTGGCTGCGGTTTTTCAGCCCGGAGCAGGCCGATTGCCGCGATTCGACCTGATGCTGCTCGGTGTGGGAGAAGACGGCCACACCGCTTCCCTTTTTCCCGGCCATCCGGCGTTAAACGAAACCCGGCGCTGGGTGGTTCCTGTTGCTGACGCCCCCAAACCACCGCCGGTTCGCATGACGATGACGCTGCCGGTGATCAACAATGCCCGCCATGTGGTCTTCGTGGCCGCCGGGCCGGGCAAGGCGAATATATTGTCAAAAGTGCTCAATTATGGCCTGGAGCAGCCGGAATTGCCGGCCCGACGCGTCAATCCATCCAACGGCGAGTTGGAGTGGTTTGTCGACCGGGCGGCGGCAGCGGAAAGCTGAGAGACGTGTAAAAAACATTAATCTAAGCGTGCGATGAGAAAATGGCCATGAAAACGATACTTGCTGCAGACATCGGGGGGACCAACAGCCGGTTTGCCCATTTCCAAACGGATTTGGAATCAACGCTGGCGTTGGTCGACTCACTCTGGCTGCCCACCGATGACGCCGATTCTTTTGCGCAGCTTCTCGAGCAGTTGCGATCAGCCGATTTTTCCCTGCCGGCCGAAGCGGCCGACATTGCCGTGATCGCGGTTGCCGGACCCGTTGAACAAGCGTCTTACTGCGCCCCACCCTATATTTCCTGGGATATCGATCTGGCCGGCCAAGCGGCGGCAAACCCATTTCGACAGGCGACACTGATCAACGACTTTGTCGCCCAGGCCTATGCCTCTCGGTCTCCGGTGGGCCAATCGGCCCGCATTATCCTTCCCGGAGAAATCATTGCCGGCGGGACCATTGGCGTTCTGGGTGCCGGCACCGCCCTGGGCAAGGCAATCCTGGTGCCGCTATCCCACGGAGAGTTCCTGGCCTTGCCTTCCGAAGGGGGCCACGGCTATTTTCCCTTTGTCTCTCAACGGGAGTTGGCTTTTCAACAGTTTTACCGCGAAAAAAGCGGCCAGCATCATATCACCGGCAATCTGGTGGTCTCCGGCCGCGGACTGCGCTATCTCCACTGGTTTCTCACCGGTGAGGATCTGGCCCCGGAGGAAGTGACTGAACGGCTCACCCCTGCTTCCGAGACCCTGGCCTGGGCCGCTAAATTCTATGGCCGGGCCTGTCGGGATTTTGCCCTTGCGGTATTGGCCCGCGGCGGTTTGTACATCGCCGGTGGGGTGGCGGCTAGAACACCCGAGATGTTGACCCATGAGAATTTCGGTAAGGAATTCCTCGATTCTCCGACAATGGGTCACCTGTTGTCCCGAATGCCGGTATTCTTGATGGACGATCAAGACAGCGGCCTCTGGGGCGCGGCGTTCCATGGTCAACAATTGCTGCGAAAAGGATAATCAACGATGGCCCAGGAAAATAAAAGAAAAATGATCAACAAACTGGCAATCGTCGGGGTGATCGCCCTGGGTATTGTGGCCTTTCGATACTTCGATCTGGGACAATATTTGACGCTTGACTACATCAAGGGTTCCCAGGAAAAATTTCAAGCGCTCTACCTGTCACACCGCTTTCTGGTCATTGCCACCTACATGGGGATCTATATCGCGGTCACGGCCCTGTCCCTTCCCGGTGCCGCGGTGATGACCCTGGCGGGCGGCGGCCTGTTCGGTCTGATCGTCGGAACCGTGGTCGTCTCCTTTGCCAGCACCATCGGGGCCACACTGGCCTGTTTGGTCTCCCGGTTTATGTTGCAGGACTGGGTCCAGAACAAATTCGGCGGCAAACTGAAGACGATCAACGAAGGCATCGAAAAGGAAGGTGCTTTTTATCTCTTCTCCCTCCGCCTGGTGCCGATCTTCCCCTTTTTCGTGATCAATTTGCTCATGGGACTGACCCGCATGCGCCTGCTCACCTTTTTCTGGGTGTCGCAGATCGGCATGTTGGCCGGGACTGTGGTCTATGTCAATGCCGGCAAGGAACTGGCCAAGATCGATTCCCTGTCTGGCATCCTGTCTCCGGGTGTCTTGGCCTCATTCGTGGTGCTTGGCCTTTTCCCGATCACCGTGAAAAAGCTGCTTGCCCTTTACAAGAAGAAATTCAGGCCGGAAGCGGCAGGCCCCATCGGTGATCAACAAATAAAGTCAACCAAAAAGGAAACCCCACCATGAGTACTCTTGATTCACATACCGCCGGTCCGACCATCGTTATTTTCGGTGCATCAGGAGACTTGACCCGGCGCAAGCTGATGCCGGCACTCTACCACAACTTCATCAAAAAGCGCCTGCCTGCCGGGTTGCGCATTGTGGGTTTCGCCCGCCGTGACTGGCGTGACGACCAGTTCAGGGATCACCTGGGCAGCGGCGTAAAGAAACACGCCGGGGGTTTCGACGCAGATGTCTGGGACGAATTCGCCCGAGACATTCGCTATCTTCAAGGCGACCTGAACACGACCGCAGATTACGGGAAACTCCATGCAACTCTCGATAAGATGGAAAACCAACCGGCCGATCGCCTGTACTATCTGGCCACGGCGCCTGATTTCTATGGTCCGATATGCGATCACCTGGCTGCAGCCGGCATGAGCGTTGAGCAAAGCGGCCGGCGCAGGATTATCATTGAAAAACCGTTCGGCCGTGATCTTGCCTCCGCCAGAGAGTTGAGCCGACAGGTCCATGCAGCCTTCGCCGAGCATCAGGTCTATCGCATCGATCATTACCTGGGCAAGGAGACGGCCCAGAACATCATATTTCTGCGATTTGCCAACACGCTTTTCGAGCCGGTCTGGAATCGGCGATACGTGGCCAACGTTCAGATCACGGTGGCCGAAAGCGTGGATGTGGGTCGACGCGGCGGCTACTATGACAAGGCTGGCGTGCTGCGGGACATGTTCCAGAACCACCTGATGCAATTGCTGGCGCTGGTGACCATGGAACCGCCGGCCTCTTTGGACGCCGATGCGATTCGCAACGAAAGGGCCAAGGTACTCGGGACGGTCCGCCCCATTGCGCTGCACGAGACCGTGCGCGCCCAGTACGAGGGCTACCGGTCCAGCGCCGGGGTGGCCCCGGACTCCCAGACACCGACCTTCGCCGCACTGAAGCTCTTTATCGACAATTGGCGCTGGCAGGGCGTTCCTTTCTACCTTCGATCCGGAAAAGCGATGCCCGCCAAAAGCAGTACCATCATCGTTGAATTTCAACCGCCGCCGGACGTCATTTTCCATCTGGGCCGCAACGCGCACTTCACGCCGAACTTTCTGTCCATCTGCATTCAACCGGACGAAGGTATCCACCTGCAGTTCGAGACCAAGGTGCCGGATACGGTATCCGAATCCCGCTCGGTCAACATGAGCCACTCCTATCTCGAGGCTTTTCCCGATGTCGTCTTGCCGGACGCTTACGAACGGCTCCTTCTGGACGCACTGAAAGGCGATGCCTCCTTGTTTGCCCGCAACGACGGCATCGAGGCGGCCTGGCGTCTGATCGACCCGATACTTTCCGGGTGGGAGGCCGCTTCGCCGGCGGTGCCCCTGCACACGTACCCCATGAACAGCTGGGGGCCGGGGGCCGCCGATGCGCTGCTGGCCAAAGGCGGCCATGCGTGGCGGATGGGCTGTTGCGGATTGCCTTGCAGGTAGGGCCTCGGCAGCCAGGTGTTCGACGCGCACTATACATAGAAAGGAATAGACATGAAAACACACGCCGATATTGCCGTGGTCGGACTGGCGGTAATGGGTGAGAACCTGATCCTGAACATGGAGAGCAACGGGTTTACGGTGGCCTGTTTCAACCGGACAACGAGCAAGGTGGATGATTTTATCAACGGCCGCGCCGCCGGGAAAAACATCATCGGCTGCCACAGCATCGAAACCCTCGTCGGGACCTTGAAAAGACCGCGCAAGGTGATGTGCATGATCAAGGCGGGCCGCGCCGTGGATGCGTTCATCGAATCGGTCACCCCCTACCTCGAGGCGGGCGACATCATTGTCGACGGCGGCAATTCGTATTTTCCCGATACCATGCGCCGTGTGGCCGAAGCCGAGAAAAGGGGGTTGCTTTATGTCGGCACCGGGGTTTCGGGAGGAGAAGAAGGCGCCTTGCTGGGGCCATCCATCATGCCGGGCGGCTCACCGGCCGCATGGGAATCGATCCAACCGATTTTTCAGAAAATCTGCGCGCACACGGACGATGGCGAGCCCTGCTGCGACTGGGTCGGTGAGAGCGGTGCGGGCCACTTCGTTAAAATGGTGCACAACGGCATCGAATACGGCGACATGCAATTGATCTGCGAAATCTATCAGATGATGAAAGTGGGCCTCGGACGGTCCAACGATCAGATGCGTGATGTGTTTGCCCGATGGAACAAGGGGGTGCTCGACTCCTACCTGATTGAAATCACCCGTGACATTCTCGGATTCAAAGATGAGGGCGGAGTTGCGGTACTCGACCGGATTCTCGACACGGCCGGCCAGAAAGGCACCGGCAAGTGGACGGTGACATCTGCACTGGACGTCGGTCAGCCATTGACTCTGATCGGAGAGGCCGTATTTGCGCGCTGCCTGTCGGCACTCAAGGACGAGCGCGTCGCGGCGGCACAACTGCTCGCCGGGCCCCAGGAAACCTTCAGCGGCGATTCGGCGGGCATGATCGACGACCTCGAACAGGCGCTTTATGCGTCCAAGATGGTATCCTATGCCCAGGGATATCAGCTGATGCGTGAGGTGGCGGCACAACAAGGCTGGACCCTCAACTACGGCGGCATCGCGCTGATGTGGCGGGGCGGCTGCATCATTCGTTCGGCTTTTCTCGGAAAAATCAAGCAGGCCTTCGACGCCGATGCCGGTCTGATCAATTTGCTGCTGGACCCGTTTTTTAAACAGGCCGTGGAGACGGCCCAGACGGGCTGGCGGCGTGTGGTGGCCACGGCAGCAGGGCTGGGCATCCCCATCCCGGCGATCAGCGCGGCGCTGGCCTATTTTGACGGGTACCGGTCGGCACGACTTCCCGCGAACCTGCTGCAGGCGCAGCGCGACTATTTCGGTGCCCATACCTACGAGAGAATCGACCGGCCCAGGGGTGAGTTCTTCCACACCAATTGGACGGGCCATGGGGGAAGCACCGCGTCTTCCACCTACGATGTTTAAGAGAGACGACATGAAAAAAACCGTCGAGCATCAGCGGCTTCAGGATCATCTGGACCACAACGCCAACTGGAAAAAATGGGGGCCATACGTGAGCGAGCGCGCCTGGGGCACCGTACGCGAGGACTACAGTGCCGATGGCAGCGCCTGGGAGTACTTTCCCCACGACCACGCCCGCAGCCGGGCTTACCGTTGGGGGGAGGATGGCATTGCCGGCATCTGTGACCGTCACCAGTATGTCTGTTTTTCCTTATCCCTTTGGAATCACAACGACCCGATTTTAAAAGAGCGCCTCTTCGGCCTGACTGGCTCACAGGGCAACCACGGCGAAGATGTCAAGGAGTACTACTTCTACCTGGATGCCACGCCGACGAACAGCTACCTGAAGATGCTCTACAAATATCCCCACGCGGCGTTTCCATACGCGGATCTGGTGGCCGAGAACGGTCGCCGGGGATTCAACGATTTCGAATATGAGTTGTCGGACACGGGTCTTTTCGATGACCAGCGCTATTTCGATGTTTTTGTCGAGTATGCCAAGGTGGACACCGACAACGACACCAATACCCAGCGGCTTTTTTTACGACACCTTGCATCTGCCGGACGGCAGCCTCATCCCCCTCAAGGTCCGTTCGCCGGTGGGCCTGATGCCGCTTCTGGCCGTCGAGACCCTCGAGCATGATTTGATTGAAAGCCTGCCGGTCTTTAAACGCCGACTGAACTGGTTTTTCGAAAACCGGGTGTATCTGCACGACAGCGGCAATGTCGCCTGTGTGAAAGATCCGGGAGGAAACTCGCGACGGTTGCTCTCCATCGTCAATCGGGAACGCCTGGTCAAGGTCTTGGGGCCCATGCTGGATGAAGAGGAATTTTTATCCCCCTACGGTATCCGCTCGGTTTCCAAATTTCACCGGGACCGGCCCTACACCTTCACCGTGGACGGCGTGTCCCATACCATCGACTACCAGCCGGCTGAATCGCAAAGCGGGCTGTTCGGCGGCAATTCCAACTGGCGCGGGCCCATCTGGTTTCCGATCAACTACCTGCTGATCGAATCGTTGCAGAAATACCACCACTACTATGGGGATTCGCTCAAGGTGGAATGTCCCACCGGATCAGGACGCATGCTGAATCTGGGTGAGGTGGCCAAATTGATTCAGCAGTCGGGGGGAAGCCAGGTTATGGCGTAACCTGGACAAAGCAGAAACGACCAACTGCAAGCACCAACATATAAAATGACAAACAACAAACAACAAATCTCAAATAAATTCCAAATGACAACATCAAAATATCAAACAAGGACGAAAACCAACCGTTGATCATCATCTTATTTTTCTCCAACTATTGAATTTCCACTTCTCCAAAACCATAAGGTTTTGAATTTTTAGTTTGAATATTTTGATTTAATTGTCATTTGGTTCTTTGTTATTGGAATTTATTTTGGAGAGAAAGATATAATGAAGAGACACGATGAGTGAAAAAGAATACCCGAAGGTCGTTATGCCGCAGTGCTCGATTGAGAAGATCTTGAAGGGACAAAAAGCACTGGTTACCGGTGGTAACTCGGGCATCGGCAAGGCCGTCGCCATCGCGCTGGGTCATGCCGGGGCTGACGTGGTGGTCAACTATATCAATGGCATCAGCCTGTTTGTGGATGGCGGCATGACGTTGTATCCTGGATTTGCCACCGGCGGTTAGAAAAGGAGAAAACCATGGCCAATGAAAAACAAAATGACAAGGAGGCCTCTTTTGACGGCGATGGCCTTGAAAAACTGACCCAGCATGTGAAAGGTCTCCTCGACATTCGGGATCGGACGTATGGCATCCCACCGAAAACGTATGGGATGTGTTTTGTGGGCAGCGAGGCGGTCGAAACGTTTATGAGAGAAGCGATCGCCAGCGACGAAGCCGATGCATTGTGTATCGGAAACATGATGCTCAATGCCGGTGTGTTTCATCACGTCCAACAGGCACACCCCTTCGAGAATAAATATCTATTCTACCGTTTCGCCTCGGATGAGGACCACGGTAAGGTGGCGCGCAAACCCGATGGCGGCGCCGTCAGATGGGCGGATTTCCTATCGCCGCTCACGTCGACCGGCGACCCGGGCCTTGTGCTGCAACCGTCTGTCCCGGAACGCGACCCGGATTTGGCCGATATGGCCCAGGAGAGCCTGGAGGCTTGTGGCGTTGCACCGCTGGATGAACACAACACCAAATTCCTGGATCTGCTGCACCCCAAAGCGTGGGTAGACCCTCAGCCCAAGCCTTCCTACAATCTGGTGGTGATCGGTGCCGGTGCCGGCGGGTTGGTTTCCGCAGCCGGCGCCGCCGGTGTGGGTGCGCGCGTGGCGCTTATCGAAGCGCACCTGTTGGGCGGTGACTGCCTCACGGTTGGCTGCGTGCCGTCCAAGGCGTTGCTGCGCTGTGCCAAGGCCGCTGCCGCGGTGCGCCATGCATCCCAATTCGGCGTCAACATCGATGGCAACGTTTCGGTGGACTTTGGCTTCGTTATGGAGCGCCTGCGTCGCCTGCGGGCGAGCATTGCGCCCGTCGACTCGGCCGAACGCTACGCCAATCAGCTGGGCGTGGATCTTTTTATCGGCAAGGGTGCATTTACCGGCAAAAACCGTATCGAAGTCAACGGCAAGACCCTCAAATTTGCCAAAGCGGTGGTTGCCACCGGCGGCACGGCGGCGATCCCCAATATTCCGGGTCTCAAGGAAGCGCCCTTTCTCACCAACGCCACGGTGTTTAATTTGACCGCGCTGCCTCGGCGGTTGGCGGTGATTGGTGCCGGCCCCATCGGAATCGAACTGGCCCAGGCGTTCCAGCGCCTCGGTTCGCAGGTGTCCGTCTTTTCACGCAGCGACGCCATTCTGCCCAAAGAAGACCCGGACGCGGCCACGATTGTGGAAAACGCACTGCACCGGGACGGGGTCACTTTCGTCTATCATGTCAATTTCCGGGGCGTTGAGAGCCAAAATGGAAAACCGCCGGTGACCATCGTTTTCGACCAGGGCAAAACGGAACAACGGTTGGAATTCGACGCGTTGCTGATCGCCACGGGTCGCAAACCCACCGTCGACGGCCTGGGTCTCGAGCAGGCCGGTGTGGAATACGATGCGCGCATGGGCGTTGTGGTCAGCGACAGGCTGCAAACCACCAACCCGGATATTTACGCGGTCGGAGATGTCGCCAGCCGATACCAGTTTACCCACATGGCCGACTTCGGGGCACGCCTGGTGATCCGCAATGCATTGTTTTTCGGTCGTGACAAATTTTCCAACCTGCTCGTCCCGTGGGCCACCTACACGGATCCCGAAGTGGCGCATGTGGGGCTCTACGAGAAGGACCTTAACGACCGAAACATCGCATTTGCCACCTTCACGCGGGAGTTCGCCGATGTCGACCGGGGCATTGTCGACGGTGAGACAGCGGGTTTTGTGAAGATTCATGTCAAGAAGGGCACCGACCAGATCCTGGGGGCAACCATTGTCGGCAGCCATGCCGGCGATATGATCAGCGAGATCACCGTGGCGATGCAGGGTGGCATGGGGCTTGGCAAGCTGGCCAATGTGATTCATCCGTATCCGACGGCGGCCGAGGCGATTCGCCAATGCGGCGACGCTTACAATCGCGCGCGTCTCACGCCGACCATCAAAGGATTGTTTCACCGTCTCATGGCCTTCAAACGGTGAAGCGACCTTGACGGCCCGGCAGCATCCGGTTGGATGGTTAACCCACCATTCGCCAGACCACACCCGCCGCCGCCCCGATGGGCACCAGGTACTGAATGGGGAAATGAAATTTCTGAAGCAGCACCAGCGAGACAATCGCAGCAGCCAGGGCAAACCCGTCGACCCCGGCCTCGGGCAGGATCACCTTGTAGCCGAACCAGACGGCCAGGTTCAGGATCACGCCCACCACGGCGGCGGTGACACCGGTAAGCGCGGCCTGGATGCGCGGGTTGCCGGCCATGGCTTCGATGAAGGGTGCGCCGGCAAAAATGAAAAAAAAGCAGGGCAGAAAGGTGACGTAGGTGGTGATCAGGGCGCCGAGAACGCCGGCGGTCAACGGGGTCAGATCCCCGGGCAGGTTCCAGGCCCCCACGAATCCCACGTACTGGGTCACCATGATCAGCGGGCCGGGGGTCGATTCGGCCAGGCCAAGGCCGATGAGCATCTGCTCGGTGCTTAGCCAGCTGTTGCCCACGGCGAAATCGGTGATGTAGGCTAGCACGGCATAGGCACCACCGAAGGTGACGAAGGCGGCCTTGGTGAAGAAAAAGGCGATCCGGGTCAGGGTGTCTTCGAGTCCGCGCAATCCCCACAGGCTGCCCACCACCAGGGCCCACAGTCCAAAGCAGATGCAAAAGACCCGCACGACATGGACGAAAGAGGGGGCGACGTTATATTGGCCGTTGACGGTTTCCGCTTCGACAAGGCATTCCCGGGACTGGAAATCGAAGGTGCCTTTGCAGAAGACCTGCGGCAACCCGCGTTGCAGGAGCAGGCCGCCTACCGCCGCCCCGGCCACAATCAAGGGAAAGGGGACATTGAAGAAAAAAATGGCGATGAAGGCCAAGGCCGCAAAGAGATAGAGCAGGCGATGGTTGAGTGCCTTCTTGCCGATGCGCAGCACCGCCTCGATCACAACGGCCACCACCACCGGCTGGATGCCGTAGAAAGCGGCGGCCACCGCCGGAATATCGATGTGGGCAACGGCCAGGTAACTTAGCAGCAGCATGATGAAAATCGAAGGGATCACGAAAAGCGCACCGGCGACGATGCCGCCCAGCGTACCATGCAGCCGCCAGCCGATATAGGTGGCCAACTGCTGGGCCTCGGGGCCGGGCAGCAGCATGCAGAAATTGAGCGCCCGCAGAAACTGGTTTTCACCGATCCACTTCCGCCGCTCCACCACCTCCTGGTGCATGATGGCGATCTGGCCGGCCGGCCCACCGAAGCTGATAAAGCCCAGCTTGGTCCAGAATGTTAAGGCTTCCTTGAAAGAAACCGGTTTGGAAGGTTCTGAAATCGATTGGGTTGTCATGTCGTCTCCTTGCCATTGACCGATCGCGGACGTCCGACCATCTTAGGCCTTCTTCCTATATACGGGCACCTGGATATCGCGGCCGAAAATCGCAAATCCCAGGGTGCCGATGATCCCGAAAACGAATGCCGTAAGCAGGTTCGTCTGCGGGCTGATTTGCCATAAAAACGCCCCGCCCAATGCGGCGAAAGCGACGAAAACATCCCGGATCAGATAATAGAGCCCGAACATCCCGGCCTTGCAGCTGTTCGGTGAGAGATCCATGATCAGGGACTTGCGTGTGGGCTCACCAAACTCCTTGAGCCCGCGCAGGATAAACGCCACGAGCAGCCATTCAAAAGAGCGACTGAAAAGAAGTACCAGCGGAAACAAGGTGAAAAAGACAAAGGTGATAAGCACAAAGGGCTTCTTGGCGCTGCGGTCGGCCAGGTAGGCCACCGGGATGTATACCAAAACCGCCGTCGCCATTTCGATGGTGGTCAACAGACCGAACTGCACAGCCGATACCGGTGCCGTTATCACCTTCATGCTCCAGACGACCACGAAGGCATAAGGGATTTGCTCGCAAAAACGGATGAGAATATCGGTGGCCAGCAACCCCTTCATGGACGGGTTCATCAGCCGAAACAGTTTCAACGGATTTTTCTCCGGCGTTAGACTGCAGGCATTATCTGTGGACTGCGCATCCGGCCTGTCGTCTTCGATCATGCGCTGCTGCAGGAGCAGCGCCACGATGGACATGATCAGGGCTACGCCGAAGGCGAGCCGGACTCCGTCACGCTCGCCCCAGATGCCGATGAACAGGCCGCCGAGCAGGGGGCCAAGCGCCATGGGAATGCGGCGCACCAGCGAATGCATGGTTACCCCCATGGTGCGTTTATGGGCCGGCAGCACTTTGTACATCAGACTCATGGTGGCTGGCAGCGATATGGCCGACCATGATATAAAAAGCACCGCCCCGATCAGCACCGCCTGCCAGGCCGGGACCATAATTACCAGGGCGAATCCGGCCATGGCCACCAGGTTGAAGATCAGCAGCGAACGCTTGGTGCCCAGACGATCGGACAGGTAGCCTCCGGGAAATGAGTAGAGGGCCGAAAGCAGGTTGTCCATGGCCTGAAGAAGACCGATCGCCAGCACGCCACCTCCCAGGGCCAGCATGTAAATGGGCAGAAAGCGCTCGGCCATGCGTTCGCCCATGCCCACCAACACCACCATGGCCAGCACGCCGACGGTGCTGCGCTGAAGGGCCAGAAAACCGGAGACGCCGGCAGTGCCGCCCGTTATGCGTTGGCGAGTTCCCATAGCGGGTTTCCTTTACGATTGGTCAGGATGCCTGTTTCCCCTTTTGTCTCCGGAAATAGGCATACAGGTTTTCAATGAGCTGCAACCCCAGTGTCATGCGCTGGTCATCATCCGGCTGGGATGCCGCCAGGCCTGTCAACAGGGCGTTAAACCCGGCCGTTTCGGCATGATCGTATCGGGTGTCCTTCAGGTCGATGTCGTGAATTATTTCGGCCAAAGGGACAAGCCCCCGATCCTGGAGCCCAAAGCGCTGGATCATCACCTCAAACGTGCATCGATCTCCCTCGTGGGTGTACTCGCCATCGAACATATCGAAGCGGATTTGGTCAGGCTTGGGGGTACACGGTTCTGCATCGACGAATTTGAAAACAGCTGACCGGTCCACAAACCGCCGGATCAGCCAACCGCAGGCGATACGGTCAACAAAAAGGTTTTTTCGCGTCACCCAGATTTTACCTCGCAGGCCGTCAAGTTCATGCATGGCGGCACTTTCATTGGACCCCTGCCCGGACAGGCGTGCCGTCAGGTCCTGGATTAAGATTTCAGCAGTCCCCCGCTCCGGGGCTTGGAAGAAATCGATGGCTGCCACCTCATCGAACCGACGCTGGAGCCTTAATACTTGCGCCGGGCCCTTAACGGCCGGGTCCTGGGGGTCGATTTTTCCGGTCGACCAGTCCGTGAGCAGGGTGCTCGCACCCTGGATGATCTTTTGATAGTCCGACTTGCGTGCCGTCTGAAACAGAGCAATGACCTGTTCATCGGTCAGCCCCTCCGTAAAGTGCACGCTGCCAATCGATCCGTCACCTCCGCCGGCAACGATCTCTTTGAGGGTCCAGCTCAAATCCTCTTGTGACTGCTCTGAAAAGGGCATCACGTATACCGACTGTTTGATGGCAACGGCCCCTACCTGTTGTAATCGCCGCCATATTTTAACCCTGAGGGCATTTGGCGTGGGGGGGATTTGGTGAATCAACAGCAACCATTTTTTAATTTTTAGGGGCGTCATTCCAACCTCAATATCAGTTGTTACCTGAAAATTGTATCAACTGTTACATCTTGTCAAGTGCCCCTTGTGCTTTTCCGCGGTGAAACACCCGGAAAAACGATCTTGTCCATTGCATATTTTGTATTGACAAAACCGACCGGTCTGAACTAAAAACAAAAAAATATGACTGAGCGTTCGCTCGGATTTTTGATTGCAGACACAAATTAAGTTGTTTTTTCAAAATGTTGAACAAGAATCAGAAAAAACACGATAATAACGGAATCCCGACCCAGGTCAAAAACCAGGCATTGGTGACACAGCGCCGGCGGCAGATCGTGGATGCGGCGGTGAACCTGTTTATCGAAAACGGATTCCACAAGACCACCACCCGCCAGATCGCCCAGGCGGCGGGCATCTCCATCGGTTCTCTCTACGAATACATCGCCACCAAGGAGGATGTCCTCTACCTGGTCTGCGATGCGATCCATGCGGAGATCGAGCAAGGGGTGGCCGAAGCGCTGAACCGGGCCAAGAAGGGCAAGAATCCCCTGGCCGAGGTGATCCGCGAATACTTCATGGTCTGCCATCGCATGAACGATCACATTTTGCTGATCTATCAGGAAACGCAATCGCTGCCAGGCAAGTGGCAGCGGGTGGTGCTGGAAAATGAAATCCGCATCACCGGTATCTTCACCGGGGTGCTGGCCCGGCTGATGGCGTCGGGGGATCTTCCCCGCATCTCCTCGCGACGGCTGGACCTGGTGGCCCATAATATCTCGGTGCTGGGACACATGTGGACGTTCCGTCGCTGGTTTCTGGCCAACCATTACGGCATCGACGAGTATATCGATTTTCAGACCCGCAGCATCATGGGCATGTGTCGTGAGAATGCGCTTGAAAACAGGGTTCAAGGATCAAGGGAAAGAAAAAGGGCTCGGGTGACATCGGGTCTTATTTTGAAGGGTGAGTTCGAATCACTTGACCTGGATCCTGAACTACATTATGGACATGATGACCATTACTTATTAACGCAGGAGGGATGGAATGGAATTTGAGCTCAACAAAACCCAGAAGGACATTCAAAAGGCGGTCAGGGATTTCGTCAAGGGCGAGTTTGACAAGGAGTTGGCCTTCGAGCTGGAAAAAAAGCATGAATTTCCCCGCAAAATCTGGAAAAAAGCCTGCGACCTGGGGCTGCTCGGGGTTCATTTTCCGGAAAAATATTCAGGCCAGGGACTCGGTTCGTTGGAGGACATCCTGGTCATCGAAGAACTGTGCCGCGGCGACTCCACCATCGGCAGCGCCATCGCCCTGGCGCCGTTCGCCTCGGAACTGATCATGCACTACGGCTCCGATGAACAGAAGGAAAAGTACCTGCCCGCCGTGGCCGAGGGTGAAATGCTCTCCGCCGGTGCCTTCACCGAACCGGACCACGGTTCGGACATCACCTTCATGAATACGACCGCTGTCAAAGACGGCGACGAATGGGTGGTCAACGGCGGCAAGACCTTCATCACCAATGGCGGGCTGGCCGGCTTCTACAGCGTACTGTGCCAGACCGACCTCGACGCCAAACCCGGCTACCGCGGTCAGAGCCTGATCCTGGTGGAAGCGGATCGGCCCGGTCTCTCCACCGCCGATGTGGGTGAAAAGATGGGCATCCGCATGATGGCCACCGCCGAAGTGATATTAAAGGACGTACGCGTGCCCCTGACCAACCTCATCGGTGAGGAGAACAAGGGCTTTTACCACGTGCTGCACTTTTTCGACGAGAGCCGCATCCAGATTGCCGCCCAGGCGCTGGGCACCGCCCAGGGCGCCTTTGACCGGGCCCTGGCCTACGTCAAGCAGCGTGAGCAGTTCGGTAAGAAAATCGCCCAGTTCCAGGTCACCCAGCACAAACTGGCCGACATGGCCACCAAGATCGAGCTGGCCCGCCTGATCACCTACAAGGCCGCCTGGAACTTCGACCAGGGCCGAATCGATCCCAAGCTCACCTCCATGGCCAAGATGTATGCCGCCCGCACCGCCGTGGAAGTGGCCGACGAGGCCATCCAACTGCTTGGCGGATACGGCTACATGACCGAGTACGAGGTGGAGCGCTTCTATCGCGATGCCAAGATCACCGAAATCTACGAGGGCACCAAGGAGATCCAGAAGAACACCATCGCCAGTGCATTGATCGGCAAGCTGAAATAGCTTCATACCACAGGAGGACGCATGAACGATGACATCCAGGTATACCGGCCCAGGAACAACGTCCGGGTCGTCACGGCGACATCCCTTTTCGACGGCCACGATGCCTCCATCAATATCTTCAGACGCATTCTGCAGAGCACCGGCGTCGAGGTGATCCATCTGGGCCACAACCGATCGGTGAAGGAAATCGTCGACGCCGCCATCGAAGAGGACGCCCAGGGCATCGCCATTTCAAGCTACCAGGGCGGCCACCTGGAGTTTTTTAAATACATGGTGGATCTGCTCAAAGACGGTGGTGCCGGACACATCAAGGTGTTCGGCGGCGGCGGCGGCGTCATCGTTCCCGAAGAGATCAAGGAACTGGAAGCCTACGGGGTGACCAAAATCTACACGCCGGAAGACGGCACCCGCATGGGACTTCAGGGGATCATCAACCACATGGTCCAGCTCATGGACTACTCCCGTGCCGATGGTGCCAACCTGGATCTGTCCGGTTTGGACGCGGACAACAAGCTGCTCACGGCCAACCTGATCACGGCCCTGGAGCAGGCCAAAGCCAAGGAAAACGGCCACCTGGCCAAGTTCCGGCAGGAGCTCAAAGCCAGGATCGGCGACCGTAAAGTGCCGGTGATCGGCATCACCGGCACCGGCGGCGCAGGCAAGTCCTCCCTCACCGACGAGCTGATCCTGCGCATGCTTCATGACCTGAAAGAGATCCGCATCGCCATCATCAGTGCCGACCCGTCCCGCAGAAAGACCGGCGGCGCCCTGCTGGGCGACCGCATCCGCATGAATGCCATCAACAGCCCCCGGATCTACATGCGCTCCATCGCCACACGGCGTTCCCATACGGAGATTCCCGATGCCCTGGAAGAGGTGCTGGATGTGGTCAAGGCGGCCGGATACGACCTGGTCATCGCCGAAACCGCCGGCATCGGCCAGGGGGATTCCCACATCATCGACCTGGTGGACCTGTCCATGTACGTCATGACCAGCGATTTCGGCGCCGCCTCCCAGCTGGAGAAGATCGACATGCTGGACTTTGCCGACATCGTCGTGGTCAACAAGTTCGAAAAGCGCGGGGGTGAGGACGCGGTGCGCGACGTGCGCAAGCAGGTGCAGCGCAACCGCAATGTCTTCGACCGGTTGCCCGACGACATGCCGGTGTTCGGCACCATTGCCTCCAAATTCAATGACGACGGCGTCACCGCCCTGTACCACGCCCTGCTGGACGGCATCCGGGAGAAGACCGGCGTGGTCTTCGAATCCAGCCTGCCGCGGCCCGACACCAAGCAATCCACCTCCAAGACCATCATCATCCCGCCGGAGCGCACCCGCTACCTGGCGGAAATTGCCGAAACGGTCAGAACCTACCATCGCGAAACCCAAAGCCAGGCCGACGCCATGCGGCGGGTGTGGCACCTGGAGGAGACGGCGGCGGCCTTGGCCGATGACGGCCTCGATGGCGACACCACCGTTCTGGTTGAGCGGCTCAAGGGGGAAATCGACAAGGCCCGCGAGGCCCTGAATGACGAGACGGAAAAACTGGTCGAGGGATGGGAGGCAACCCAGGCGGCCTATTCCGGCGATGAACTGGTCTACACGGTCCGCGGCCGGGAGATCCGTGCGCCCCTTGTACAGCGAATCGCTCTCCCACCAGAAGATCCCCAAGATCTCCCTGCCGCGCTTTACGGATCCCGGTGAAATCTACAGCTGGCTGCGGCGCGAAAACCTGCCCGGCTACTTTCCCTTCACCGCCGGGGTGTTTCCCATGAAGCGCATGGGTGAAGATCCCACGCGCATGTTCGCCGGTGAAGGCGACCCGGCGCGCACCAACCGGCGATTCAAGCTGCTGTCGTCCAACAGCGAGGCCAAACGCCTCTCCACCGCCTTCGACTCGGTGACCCTGTATGGCTACGATCCGGACCGCCGCCCGGACATCTACGGCAAGGTGGGCAACTCCGGGGTGAGTGTCTGCACCCTGGATGACGTGAAGGTGCTCTACGGCGGGTTCGAGCTGTGCGCCCCCAGCACCTCGGTCTCCATGACCATCAACGGGCCGGCGCCGATCATGCTGGCCATGTTCCTCAACACGGCCATCGACCAGCAGGTGGACAAATATGCCGCGGAAAACGGTCGGCAGCCGTCCGCCGAAGCACACCAGCGGATCAAGGCCATGGTGCTGGAGAATGTGCGCGGCACCGTGCAGGCGGACATCCTCAAGGAGGACCAGGGCCAGAACACCTGCATCTTCTCCATCGATTTCGCCCTGAAGATGATGGGGGATATCCAGCAGTATTTTATCGACAACAACGTGCGCAACTTCTACTCGGTCTCCATCTCCGGCTACCACATCGCCGAGGCCGGGGCCAACCCGATTTCCCAGTTGGCTTTCACCCTGGCCAACGGCTTCACCTACCTGGAGTACTACCTGTCCCGCGGCATGCCCCTGGACAACTTCGCGCCCAACCTCTCTTTCTTCTTCTCCAACGGCATGGACCCCGAGTACACGGTCATCGGCCGGGTGGCCCGCCGCATCTGGGCCGTGGCCCTGCGGGAGAAGTACGGGGCATCGGTGCGCAGCCAGATGCTGAAATATCACATCCAGACATCCGGACGCAGCCTGCACAGCCAGGATATTCAGCTCAATGATATCCGGACCACCCTGCAGGCCCTGTGCGCCATTTACGACAACTGCCAGAGCCTGCACACCAACGCCTTCGACGAGGCCATTACCACGCCCACGGAAGAGTCGGTGCGCCGCGCCCTGGCCATTCAGCTGATCATCAACCGGGAGTGGGGGCTGGCCAAAAACGAGAACCCCTACCAGGGCAGCTTCGTCGTCGACGATCTCACCGACCTGGTGGAAGAAGCCGTGCTCATGGAGTACGACAAGATCACCGCCCGCGGCGGTGTGCTGGGGGCCATGGAAACCGGCTACCAGCGAAGCAAGATCCAGGATGAGTCCATGTACTACGAGATGCTCAAACACACGGGTGAATACCCCATCGTGGGCGTCAACACCTTCAGGGATCCCCACGCCGACGGTGCCGATCTGCTGGAAGGGGCCTCCTGCATCGATCTGGCCCGGGCCACCACCGAGGAGAAGGAATCCCAGCTCAACCGACTGAAAGATTTTCAGACCCGCAACGCCGACCAGGCCGCCGAGGCCCTGGCACGGCTCCAGAAGGTGGCCCTTTCCGGCGAGAACATCTTTGCCGAGCTGATGGAAACGGTGAAATGCTGCAGCCTGGGGCAGATCACCGGCGCGCTGTATGACGTGGGGGGGCAGTATCGGCGCAATATGTGATAAAAAAGTGTTAGGTATAAAATTTTAAGTGTTAAGCGAAGGTATGCTGTCGATTTGTAACCTACAATCGGCTCCTGATCCGTTGCTTAAAACTTAACCACTTGAACACTTAAAACTCGCATCAACTATAATGCATCAGGCCCAGGTACGTTCATTGGTCTGGTATAGATTCAACGACAGGAGATATTCCATGAACGAAGCAGTCATTGTCAGCGCGGTGAGAACACCGCTGGGCAGTTTCAACGGATCGCTGGCCGGCATCGGCGCCACGGACCTGGGGGCCATCGTTGTTGCAGAAGCCATCCGGCGCGCCGGCATCGAGAAAACCGAGGTAAACGAGGTTCTCATGGGCCAGGTGCTGCCCTGCGGTTACGGCCAGAACCCGGCCAAGCAAGTAGCGGTCAAGGCCGGTCTGCCCTGGGAGGCCGAGGCGATAACCGTCAACAAGGTCTGCGGTTCCGCCCTGAAAACCGTCATGCTGGCCGCCCAGGCCATCCAACTGGGCGATGCCGAGGTGGTGGTCGCCGGCGGCATGGAGAACATGAGCATGGCACCCTACTACCTGGAAAAGGCACGCTTCGGTTACCGCATGGGACCGGGCCAGCTCCAGGATTCAATGATTCACGACGGCCTGTGGGACATCGTCAACGATTTTCACATGGGCATGTCCAACGAACTGTGTTCCGAGCGCTACCACGTCAGCCGGGAAGATCAGGACCGCTATGCCGCCGAATCCTATCGCCGGGCACTCGATTCAATCAACAGCGGTCGTTTCGACGCCGAAATCGTGCCCGTCTCCATTCCCCGGCGCAAAGGCGAACCCACCCGCTTCGCCAAGGATGAATGCGCCCGTGAAACCTCCTATGAAGACCTGGCTATGATGAAGCCGGCCTTTAAAAAAGACGGGGTCGGCACTGCCGGCAATGCCTCCATCATCAGCGACGGCGCGGCCGCCGTGGTGGTCATGTCCCGGGAAAAGGCCGAGGCATTGGGATGCACGATCATGGCCAGCATCGGCGCCCAGGCCTCCTTCGGCATTGACATGAAATACGTGCTGGTGGCGCCCATCTGGGCCATTCCCAAATGCCTGAAGAAGGAAGGTATCGGCATCGATGACGTGGACCTGTTCGAGGTCAACGAAGCCTTTTCCGGATCCACCGTCTCCGCGATGAATGAGCTGGGGCTTCTCGCCGAAAAAACCAACGTCAACGGCGGCAGTGTGGCCTTGGGACACCCCATCGGCGCCAGTGGCTGCCGGGTACTCGTGACCCTGCTCCACGAGATGATCCGCCGGGACAAAAAAACCGGACTGGTTTCGCTTTGCCTGGGGGGGGGGGAGGCGGTGGCGATGGTAGTCAAACGATAGTGTCCGCCCATAAGATGGCATCTTGCGGCCCAGCTCGGCGTTCTCGCCGTTTTGGAAATCCTCGACGTAGCACACTGCTACGCCTGCGGTTTCCAAAACCCTGCGGCCTTGATCTGAACCGCAAGCTACCATCTCTCAACGGACACGGCGATCATCGCTGATAGCTCGTGGCTGATAGCTGATAGCAAGATGGATTCGCCTTTGGCTCAGCCTTTTGAAGTAAAGCAATGGTATTCATTTCAAGGCTAATAGCCTTCAGTCTAAACGGCTAAACACCTAATAGAGGGAGATAAACAATGGACATCAACACCTTCGGCGTCATCGGCGCCGGTCAGATGGGCAACGGCATTGCACAGGTGGCGGCGACCGCTGGCTTGAATGTCATCATGAGCGACATCAAGATCGAATTTGCGGAAAAGGGGCTGGCCAATATTACCAAGATCCTTGGTAAAAACGTGGATAAGGGCAGACTTTCGGCTGAAGACAAAGATGCGATCATGGGCCGCATCAAGATCACCGCCGATCTCAAGGACATGGCTGAAGCGGATTTCGTGGTGGAGGCGGCCACTGAAAACGAGACCCTCAAGTTCAAGATTTTCAAGGATCTGGACGAGATCTGCAGGCCCGGTGTGATCCTGTCCACCAACACCTCCTCCATTCCCATCGGCCGGATCGCCGCCCAGACCGGACGTCCGGACAAGGTCATCGGCATGCACTTCATGAACCCGGTGCCGGTGATGAAGCTCGTGGAGGTCATCCGCGGCCTGGCCACCTCCGATGAGACTTTCCAGACCACCTGGGACCTGTCGGTGAAATTCGGCAAGACGCCGGCCTTGGCCAACGACTTTCCCGGCTTTATCGCCAACCGCATCCTATTGCCCATGATCAATGAGGCGGTGTTTGCCCTGTACCATGGCGTGGGCACCCGCGAAGACATCGATACGGTCATGCGACTGGGCATGAACCATCCCATGGGGCCACTGGCCCTGGCGGATCTGATCGGCCTGGACACCTGCCTGGCCATCATGGAGACCCTGTGCAACGGATTCAAGGATTCCAAGTACCGGCCCTGCCCGTTGCTGAGAAAGTATGTCGAAACCGGCTGGCTGGGCCGGAAAACCGGCAGAGGGTTTTACGAATACTAACAAGGAGGTACCATGCCCCCCAGAAAAAACGCCCGTCTCACCCCTGTGGGCAAGAAGATCAAAAAGGCGCGGACCGACAAAAAGATGTCCTACGAGACCCTGGCCAACGACACCGGGTTTTCGATCGATTTCCTGAAGAAAGTCGAAACCGGTAAAGTCACGCCGCCGGTGGGTTCCCTGCTTCAGATTTCCCGGGCCCTTGAGATCGACTCCGGGGATCTGCTCAAGGAAGACGATGGCCGCATGCAGGACCGCATCAAGGCATACACCAAACGCACGTCGAGCTATGCCTACACCACCCTCACGCCGGGGGCCGAGAACAAACACCTCAAGGCGTTCCGGGTGAAGATCGATGCCATGAAAACCCATGAAGGCGTCAGTTACAATCACGAAGGGGAAGAGTTCGTGTACGTGCTCGACGGCACCATCGAGGTGGTGGTCGGAGAACACGTAAACGCCCTTGGCGCCGGCGACTCCCTCCATTTCAATTCCGGTATTCAGCACCGTTTGAAAAACACTGGAGAAACAGATGCCGAACTGATTGTCGTGATTTACAACCCGTAGAGGACCACACCATGTCATTCAAGCTGACCGATGAACAACTGATGATTCAGTCCATGGTTCGCGAGTTCTCCCGCAAGGTGGTTGCTGAAACTGCAGCGGAGCGCGACAAGACCAAGGAATTTCCCGCCAAAAACCTCAAACAGATGGCCGAGTTGGGTCTCCTGGGAATGATGGTCCCCTTCGATTACGAAGGATCGGATTCGGACACGATTGGCTACGTCCTGGCCCTTTCCGAAATCGCCTATTCCTGCGCCTCGACGGCGGTGGTCATGTCGGTGCACAATTCCATCGTCTGCGAAAGCATCCTGAATTTCGGCAGCGAAGACCAAAAGCAGCATTATCTCAAGGATCTGGCCATGGGCAAATATATCGGCGCCTTTGCCCTGACCGAGCCCGAGGCCGGTTCCGACCCCGTAAGCCAGCAGACCACGGCGGTGAAAGACGGGGACCACTACATCATCAACGGCACCAAACGCTTTATCACCACCGGCCAAAACTGCGGTCTGGTCATCGTCACCGCCAAGACCGATCCGGACGCCCGCCACAAGGGAATCAGCACCTTCATCGTCACCAAGGACAACCCCGGACTCGTCGTTGGCAACATGGAAGACAAGATGGGGCTGCGCGCCTCGGACACCACGGACCTGCATTTCGAAGAGTGCCGGGTGCCGGCATCGGATATGCTGGGAAAAGCGGGTGAAGGGTTCAAGATCGTCATGAAGGGGCTGGACGGCGGGCGCATCGGCATTGCCGCCCAGAGCCTCGGGGTGGCCCAGGCGGCCTTCGATGCGGCCGTGAAATACGCCAAGCAGCGGGACCAGTTCGGTCAGAAGATCTCCAAATTCCAGGGACTGCGCTGGATCATCGCCGACATGGCCACCGAGATCGAGGCGGCCCGGCAACTCACCCTGAGTGCCGCCGCCATGAAGGACCGCAAGGAACGTTTCACCATCCAGGCTTCCATGGCCAAGCTGTACGCGTCCGAAATGGTCAACCGGGTTACGGCCAGAGCCCTGCAGATGCACGGCGGATATGGTTTTACCACCGACTATCCGGTGGAGCGATTCTACCGGGACGCCCGCGTGTTCACCATCTACGAAGGCACCTCGGAAATTCAGCGGGTGGTGATCTCCAACAATATATTGAAAGACAAACGCGGTCCTTGAAAACCAACACCATTTAAACCGGCGACAATCGGCCGAAAAGGAGGACAATCATGGTCAGAACGGAAATCTCCCTGTTCCTGAAAAACGAGCCCGGAGAGCTGGGCCGGCTGGCGACGCTCATGGGTGAAGCCGGCATCAATATCGATGCGTTGACCATCCAGGATGCGTCGGCCTACGTGTTGGAGCTATTCAAGGCCAGGGGCAAATCCCTCAAACGCATCGCTTCGGCCGCCAGCTACAACTCCATGCGCAAGGATTCAGCTCAGTTTGCCCTGATCCGCCTGCTGGCCGAAGACGGCAAAACCAATGCCGCCATCGATCTGCTTTCCCAGCATGACTACACCTTCGACATCATGCCGGTGATTGCCGTTCAGCTGGACAACCAACCCGGTGAACTGGCCCGGCTTTCCTCCAAATTCGGCGAAGCGGGCATCAATATCAACTACGTTTACGGCTCGGTGGCCGGCCCGGAGGCTAAATGCCTGTTTGTCTTCTGCCCCGAGGACATCGATCTGGCATCCAAGATCTTTACCAAGGGGAAAACAGAAAAATAAAATACTTCTAAGGAGCATTTTTGATGCATGGTTGCACTGGCTTCAATTGGAAGTGTCATTTCAACCCGCCTCACCCCCGGCCCGCATCCTTCACTGGATTGAAAATGGCGTATCATATCAAAATTTTCCATTGATACATGAAGCTATTGCCAACCTTCCCTCGCCCCATTGGGGAGAGGGACAGGGTGAGGGGTATTTTAATGGGTGTATGAAGTTCCGTTATCCGGGCATCGCACCCTGCCCACCAATAGGTTTTACCTGCCAATAGCCGTCTACAACCCACCCATTGATATTTCCGTTATCGTTGTAATCTTTCTAATTGGGTAAAGTGAGCATACAACTATATACCGATTCAGAGCACACACGTATTGGAGGTTTGATATGAACAAAAAAGATTGTGTAAGCGAAAAGTGGTCGAGCCGAACCATCGGGTTGATCATACTTCCCCTGGCCCTGGCGTTGGGTTTTCTGGGTTTTCTGATCCTTCCGGTGGTGGGACTTTTCTTTGCCGTTCCGCTGTTTATTCTTTCTTTCGTCTTCCTTGCGGCACCGGAGAGCAAGGTTTGCCGCCTGATCCTGCGCAAAGAGACCTGAAACGATGACAGCATGCTGCCCGGAAGAAAAAGACTCTGCCGTCCCATCCCCTTGCAGCTGCCACGATACATCCTCCGCGGGTCTGAAACCGGATTTTCCGATATTTGGCCAGGACGCAGAGCCGTGCTGTGGCGGTCAGGCGCCCGAACCCGGCAGCCCCTATGAAAAACCCGGCTATCGCCTCTGGGGGTTTGTGGCGGATTTTGTGCAGACCCCGGCGGGGAAGATTCCGCGGGTGCGCAGCCGATTGGACCGTGAAGACCGTATCGGAACCGTTCTTGCCCGCCTGGGCATTGGCCGGGACAGTTACAGCATCGCTCCCGGCCTCTACGGCGTCGGTTCGCCGGACGCAGGGTCGCCGGTGATGGTGACGGCCAACTACAAGCTCACCTTTGACAGCCTGCGTGGTTCGCTCGCCGGCATCGATGCCTGGATTCTGGTGCTGGACACCAGAAGCATCAACGTCTGGTGCGCGGCCGGCAAGGGAACCTTCTCCACCGGGGAGGTGGCCGAACGGGTCAGCGCCGTGGCCCTTGAAAAAATCGTCACCCATCGGCGCCTGATTCTGCCCCAGCTTTCAGCCACCGGCGTGTCCGCTATCCAGGTGAAGCGCCTGTGCGGCTTCGAGGTGGTCTGGGGGCCGGTGCACGCCAGGCACATCAAGGCATTTCTGGACGCCGGCATGCAGGCCACCCCGGCCATGCGCCAAGTTACCTTCACGCTTCGGGAGCGGGTGGAATTGATTCCCGTGGAACTCAATCACATGGGCAAGCCGACCCTCTATCTGATACCGGCGCTGTTCCTGATGTCCGGGCTGGGCCAGGGCTTTTTTTCAGTCACCGCCGCCGTTTCGAGGGGCCTATGGGCCATGCTGGCATATCTAATGGCCGTGGTGGCCGGCGCCATCCTGGCCCCGATGCTGCTGTCCTGGCTGCCTGGCCGAGCCTTTGCCCTTAAAGGCGCCGGGATCGGGGCCGCAGCGGCTGCCGTACTGTCGACCAGCTTGGCCGGCCAGCTGGCCGGGTCCGAAATGGTGGCCCTGACGCTTTTTATCATGGCCCTCAGTTCGTATCTGGCCATGAATTTTACCGGATCGACGCCCTTCACCTCGCCCACCGGCGTGGAAAAGGAGATGCGTCGGGCCATCCCGGCCCAGGCGGCCGGTGCCCTGGTTGCCGTGATCGTGTGGGTAAGTGCCGGATTCATGGGATAGTGCCCGTCCACAAACGGCATCTTTTGGTCCAGGCCGGCGTTCTCGCTAAGTTGAAATCCTCGACGTAGCGCTGCTGCGCCTGTGGGTTCAACATCGCTGCGGCCTTGGCCTGAACCAAAATCTACCATTTGTGAACGGGCACCGACGATTGGTAGCCAACAAGGAGCATGGATTCACTTAGGAGAGAACCATGGAAAAGTTCAGATACCTGCCCGGCGTGACCACCCTCGAATACGAGGAGACGCTCTGTGTGGGCTGCGGGTCATGTGAGATCGTCTGCCCCCACGGCGTGTTCGCCATGAACGGAAAGAAGGTGCGGCTGGTGGACAAGGATGGATGCATGGAATGCGGTGCCTGCGCCCTTAACTGTCCCACGGCTGCCATCCGGGTCACCCCGGGGGTGGGTTGTGCGGCCTACATCATCTCCGGTTGGATCCACGGCAAGGAGAATGCGAGTTGCGGGGGTGAAGGAGGCGGATGCTGTTAAAAATCGATGTTGAACCACGAACTGGTAATTTTGAATGAAGGCATTCATTCAACATTCATCATTTAAAATTAACAATTGGGTCGCAGACACCCTTACGCCCCTCCCTTCAGGCCGATGGCGTCGGAAACTTCCCGCATGCCCATGATGGTGTCGGCGATCAGATCGCCCAGTTCCACACCCAGCATATCGGCACCCTTTTGAATGATCGACCGGTCCACACCGGCGGCAAAGCGTTTGTCCTTCCATTTTTTCTTCACCGACTTGGCCTTCATGTCCATGACACTCTTGGTGGGCCGAACCAATGCCGAAGTGGCCACCAGGCCGGTCAGTTCATCGATGGCAAAGAGGACTTTTTCCATGCGGGTTGTCGGTTCCACATCGCTGCAAATGCCCCATCCGTGGCTGACCACGGCGCGGATCAGATCATCGGGCCAGTTGTTTTCCCTGAGGATGGCTTCGGTCTTTTTACAGTGCTGGTCGGGGAACTGCTCGTAATCCAGGTCGTGGATCAGTCCCACGACGCCCCAGACGTCCTCGTCCTCACCATATTTTCTGGCCATGAAGCGCATCACGCCCTCTACGGCAAGGGCGTGCTTGATGAGGCTTTCACTCTGGTTGTATGTTTTTAGAAGGGCCAGGGCGTCTTCCCTGGTGGGCGTTGGGTGATTCATGGCGATCTCCTGAAAATGATAAGCGTTGTCGTTGAAAGCTGCTTGTCTTATACTCAATAAGGATCTGATTTATCATATGCCCGGGCGGGCAACAAGCCCTTTGGATGGAGACCCGATGACCCACAAACGATCCCAAGGTCAACTGCACCGGCTGACATCGGCCCTTCAGACGCTCAACATCCGCTGGGCCAGACGGGCGCTGTCTCTCTGGCAGGGCCTTCCGCCCGATGGCTCTCCGGAGCAGATATACGCCGGATTCGAAGCGGTCTTGACGCCGGAAACCATTGCCGGGGTGGCGGGCACCCGGGACGATCCGACCCGGGCGCGGATCCGTCACGGATTGATCGATCACTACCTCCAGCGCAAGCTGATGCCCCACGAAACGGAAATGCATGCCTGGGGTCGCGGCGCGGCTGCCCATGTTGACGGCGAAAAAATTTACTTCACCGAAGTCATTCCCTGGTGTCAAAAGTCCAGCACCCTGCTCAAGCGCCAACGGCTGCAGCAGGAGACCGGGCCGCTGTGCAAACTACTCAAGCCCTTTGCCGTCAACTACTGGAACATTCTATTGGAAACCCTGACCGATGCGTTGGGTTTTGACGGATACATCGACTATTGTGGCCAGAAAAAGGGGATCGATTACCCCGGGCTATACCGGGAGATGAAAACCCTGATCGCGCGGACGGACGATTCCTATTTTGCCGCCATGGAAGCATGGAGCCGACGACGCTTCAAGCGCCCGCTGAAAGACCTTTCCCGGTTCGACGCCATCTACCTGCTCAGTCTCGGCCAGTGGGACCGGTTATGTCCGGTGGACAACCCCGACATCACCTTAAGCTTTTTCAGTCGCTGGGGGCTCGATCCGGCCCATCATCCCGGTCTTTTTCTGAAAATCCAACCGGCGGCAGGCAAAAGTGCGCAGGCCATCTCCGTTATGGTCAGGATACCCCAGGAGGTCCACATTCTCATGCGGCCCGAAGGAGGCTGGATCGATGTGGAAACCCTCTGGCACGAGCTGGGGCACGGGCTGTCGGCCGTTACCACCGATCCGTCGCTGCCGGCCGTGGATCGCGAACTGGCCACGGCTTTCAACCTCTCCGAGGTTTACGCGTTCCTGCTACAGCGAATGGCGCTGTCCCGGCCGATTCTGGAATCGGTGATGGGATTGCCCGAGAAAACCGTTGCCACGATCGTCTACTACAAAGAGCTGAAGGATCTATCCGTTTTTCGCCGATACGCGGCCAAATTCATCAGCGAGTACGAGATGTTTGCCGGCGGCGACCTGTCCGACGGCCGGCCCTATGCCGATACCATGGCCCGGGTTACCGGCTTTTACCACCAGCCCGAAAGCCATCTGTTCGATCTGGTGCCCGAGTTATACTGTGCGGACTACCTGCTGGGGTGGATGGGCGAGGCGACGCTGGCCGACGACTTCCGACGCCGCTCGGGCAGCCGCTGGAGCTTGTGCGTCGAAACCGGAGCGGTGCTCAAACGACTGTGGCGCCAGGGAAACAGTATGGACATCTTCTCTTTTTTCAAGAACAACGGCCTGGGTGAACTGACCCCCGCAGCGTTGCTGAAGCGTTGGGAACGCTTGGCCGACAGCCCCTGTCCGGACTGATCGATCCGCTGTGCGGCCGAACCGATTATCGAAGGAGCCGAGATCTTTCCAGGCGTGCGCCGTGACCCATTCACCGCTTCCAGCCGGCAGGGAAAGGAATCATGCGTGCCTGCGCCTGGTATGGCTGGCGGTTAACGCTTGGGGTTGCATTCTGCCTGCGGGCTGGTATGATCCTGCCGTTGTTTTCACCCATCAATCCCCCATCGGAGTCCCCATTGAAAATTGTCGTCACCAATGATGATGGTTACGACCAGCCCGGGTTGGCTGCGCTGGTCGAATCGGTAAAGGCGCTGGCGGAGGTATGGGTCGTCGCGCCGGCGACCCCCCAGTCCAACGTGGGCCACCGGGTGACCATGAGGGAGCCGATCCGCGTGGACCGGCCGGACCGCCATACTTATGTGGTTCACGCCACACCAGCCGACTGCACCCGTTTGGCCGTCAAGCAGTTGGTGCCCGATGTCGACTGGGTCATCGCCGGCATCAATCCGGGGGCCAACCTGGGCAGCGACGTCTACCAGTCGGGTACCGTTGCCGCCGTCCGGGAAGCCGCCATTCTGGGTATCCGCGCCATGGCCGTGTCCCAATACATTGCGCCTGACTGGACGGTCGACTGGCCGGCTGCACAGGTGCAGGTTGTCCGGATCCTTGCGGCCATTTTAAAAAAAGAACTGTCACCGGGGCAGTTCTGGAACATCAATCTGCCCAGCCCGATCACCGTCGGATCGGCGCTCACCACCCAATTCTGTCCGCTGGACAAACACCCCCATCGCTATCGATACACTGAAGATGCAGGCGTTTATCGTTACCAGGGAATCATCCACGACCGCCCTCGATCGGTCGGCAGCGATGTGGACGTCTGCTTCGGCGGGATGATATCCGTCACCCTCATGGAGATTTGACCGAATGAAATTCTGTTCCCAGTGCGGCAGACCGGTCACGCTCACGGTTCCTGTCGATGATGACCGGCCTCGCCATGTCTGCCCCTCTTGCGGCACCGTTCACTACCAGAACCCCAAACTCGTAGTAGGCTGTATACCCGAATGGAAGGGCCGCATCCTCATGTGCCGCAGGGATATTGAGCCGCGCAGAGGATACTGGACCCTGCCTGCCGGTTTTCTGGAAAATGGCGAGACCACCGCCGACGGCGCACGGCGGGAGACGATGGAGGAGACGGGAAGCCGGGTTACCGACCTGATCCCCTACCTGATGGTCGATATCGTGCACATTCACCAAATTTATTTGATGTTCCGTTCACGCCTGGTGGCACCGGATTTTCACCCGACCCGGGAAAGCGCCGAGGTGAGGTTGATAGAAGCAGCTGACATTCCCTGGAATGACATCGCCTTCAAGGTGGTCGAGAAAACTTTGCGCTGCTTCCTGCAGGATCGGGCTTCGGGACGCTTTGCCTTCCGGACCGACCGAATCGAGAAGCGGGAGTTGGTTAAATGATGCTATCTGAAAGTGTTATGGAATGGGACTTATCTCAATCACTATTTAGATCAAAATTAAAATGTGGTATTGAAAACACAACCCCGATCGTAACAATTCGTCCTACATCTTTATCAAATGATATCCTGAATTCTGATAAAAGGAGGAGATAATGGCAATTTCGGTGTTTATCCAACGCAAATTCAGCGACAAGGAAAAAGCAGCCAAGCTGGCCCCACTGATCGTAGAACTCCGATCTCTGGCCACAGTGCAGCCTGGTTACATTACTGGCAAGACATTCCGCTGCATAGATTGTCCCGGTGAATTCATAGTTTTAAGCACCTGGAACAGGCTTGATGACTGGAACAACTGGCTGCAAAGCAAACAACGTGTGGCACTTCAAAAACAGGTCGATGATCTGCTGGGCGAAGTAACGCAGTATCGGATCTACGAACCCCTGGTTGGTGGGATTATCCCACAATTTTAGGTTGTGGCGGAATGAGTCGAAAAGTTGGCATGAAGTAACTCTATCTAAATTAATTCTTCTTCTAACTTTTTTGCTGCTGTGCTCCATTGCCGCCGGTGAGCTTTTTCGTTGCTGCGATTAAATCAATAATATAAGTTATTCAGATACCTAATGAAGATCACCGGTATCGTTGCGGGCCACAGAACCATAGTGATCTCAATAGATCACCACGCAACCGATTTATCAGATATATTCATTGACTGGTGTGTAATCACCACCCACCCAAAATGTCGTCTGACCACCAGATGTAGATGCACTGCTAAATTTGATACTTTGCAAAGGGTGATGCTTTAAAAACATATTAAAAGTGATATGGCTCAAGTTCATGATCGCATTTTTGACGCCAAACTGGAATCTCATATTTCTCGAAACAATTTCGGAGATTTGTCATCATTTTATGGGCACGGTCAGAATCACCTTTACAAAAAAACATCTTTGCAAGATAGAAGCGTGTCTGGGCAGCCGGTACAGTGGCTCCGACACTTTCGTCATCTTCAATTGATTTTCTAAATGACTTTTCAATTAATTCATATCCAGGAGAGGGTTCATTTCCAAGTAACAAGCCCTTGAGGAAAAGAAAACGAGGCCCCCACCAGTTTGGTGCCAAATTAACCAAAGACTTACCTTTTTCGTAATGCTGCCTTGCATGATCATGATTACCTAACTTCAAATTTGCTAAAACCAGGTCATAATGTATATTGGTTACATGGCCGGTTCGAATTGGTGTGCCTTCGATGGCCTCAAGTGCGTTGTTGCATGACTTCAGCACCATTTCATATTCCTCGATACCCAGCATCATGTTGGCCTTAGCAGCGTTAAATGCAAGCATCATGAAAGGTGATCCTGACCGCTCAGCAAGACTTACCAGATTGTCAATTTTATTTGCCGCTTCAAAATAATCTTCTCCGACCAGTGAAATGAAAAGGCCTTGCCAAGAGCAAAAGGCCATTTTGGTGGTGAGGTTGCTGACCTGTTCTAACTCAGATGAGAATCCCCTTTCGATCAGCTCCTTGCCTTCGGTGACTCTACCCATAACAGCGAAATTGTATCCCAATTGTCCACACACGATTGTGTAGGGGAGGGCATTCCAACCCATCACATATTCGGTTTTTGAGCCTAATTTCTCATAGATGTTGACGGTTTTTGAAAAGCATGGTTCAGATTTTAACCAAAGACCTTGCCCGATATAGCATGCTCCAAGCACAAGGTTAGCAATTGCTAATGATCGTTCCTCAGTTGTATTTTCCAAATGCCTGATGGCCAATAATGTGTAGTGTTCTGTTTTCTCGAATTTTCCTCGGTATACACAGGCGGTTCCTAAGCCAAGGTATGCGATGCCAAGCCGAATATTGTCATCCAAGTGTTTAGCAATCGTTTCTGCCTTTGAAGCAACCTCCTCAACTTTCCCAAATTGCCCTAATCCAATATTGCTCCAGCAAAGTTCCAATTGAATATCAAGAAGGCTTTCTTCTTGGGATTGGCTTTCTGGAAGGTTTAAAATCCAACCGGCAGCTTGATCGTAGAGAGTGATAGCTTGATGAAATTGACTGAGCTTATGGGCCTTTTCAGCGGCAAGTTTTGCATAATGAACAGCTTTTTCCCAACTTTCGGCATTGCCAAAATGATGAGCCAGAACCTCAAATTTTTGTTCTAAGCGACTGGAATACAATTCTTCGACACTGTAACCGATATTTTCATGCAATATTTTTCTTTTTTCAGTAAGTATTGAATCATAGACAACATCCCTTGTCAGGGCATGTTTAAAAATGTAGGTCGATTCAGGATAAATACCCCTTTCATACAAAAGCTCTGACTCTTTTAGAACCGACAAAGCTGATAATAATTCTTTTTCTTCTAATTCACAAACATGCTTAATTAATTCATATGTAAACTCTCTTTCGATCACCGAGCCAGTTTGAAGTAACTCTTTCGCCAATTCTGGTAATCGGTCTATCCTGGCCATGATTACACCTTGAATCGTCGAAGGGATTGAGACCTCTTCGATATTTTGAGCCAAGCGGTACATTTTATGATTTTTCACGACCATATTAGATTCATAAAGAGATTTAACGAATTCCTCAATATAGTAAGGAACGCCTTCGGTTTTTTCTAAAATCAACTCTTCGAGTTTGCGATCAATTTCTTTAGTTTCAAGCTGGTTTTTAACAATCGCAAGACTTTCTCGGTTGGAAAGTCTGTTAAGGTTGAGCTGGTTATGGTAAGATTTACTTCCCCATATGTGCACAAATTCTGGTCGATATGTAAATATCATCATTACTCTTGATGCTGGAATGCTGTCTAAAACATATTTCAATACTTCTTCTGAACTTTTATCCGACCAATGAAGGTCTTCATAAGCTGTTATTACCGGTCTTATCTTTGATCCTTTAAGGGTAAATAACTTGATTATTTCCATTACCCTTTCTTTTGTGGCATCCGGGCTCATTTTGATTTCATTGAATCCACTATCTTTCACAGAGAAAAGTTCTAAAATATAAGGCAGTGCAAATGTTTCATCTATCTCTAATATGCTTAACCCTTTTTTAACCTTTTCACGAATTACGGAATCCGTATCCTCTTCACGAATATCCAAATTCGCTTTTAAAATATCAATGATAGGATGATACGATATACCATGACTGTAAGATAGACACCTTCCTTCTAAAAAAATGACGTCTGTGCTTGATATTTTCTTTCTGAATTCATATAACAACCGGGATTTTCCAATACCAGCTTCAGATACAATAGAAAATGCTTGTCCATTTCCTTCTTTTACCCTTTCAAAACCTTCATGCAAAATTTCTATCTCTCTTGTTCTCCCAACAAATTGAGATAGCCCTCTCTCAGCACTAACATCAAATCTTGTTCGGCTGCTACTTGGTGCAATTACCTGGAAGACGTTAATTGGTTCTTTTTTGCCTTTTATTTTTTTTTCACCCAGGGCTTCAAAACGAAATAATCCTTCAGTTAATTTAAAAGTTTCCGCTGAAACAAATGTAGTCCCCGGTTCAGCGTGACCTTCAATTCTGGAAGCTATATTTACTGTATCACCTACAGCTTTGAATTCTACTCGAAGATCGTTTCCTAACGCACCAACAACAACCGTACCAGTGTTTATGCCTGCTCTCATTTTGATTGGTGAAATTCCTTCACCAATCAACTTATCGCTAAATTTAGCCATCTCACGGTGAATGGCTAAACTCGATTTAATAGCTCGCTGTGGTGCATCTTCTATCGCAATTGGTGCACCAAAAAGAGCCATTATTCCATCTCCGGTCATCTCATTTACCGTGCCGTCATAATCCTGAACTTTATGGATCAATATTTCGTAAACCTGATCCATTATAGAGTATCCTTTTTCTGGGCCAAGTTTGTCTATCAGAGATGTAAAACCAGCCATGTCACAGAACATAACTGTTACTTGTTTACGTTCACCAACAATTTTATTTTTTTGCGATAGAATTTTATTTATAAGTCCCTCCGGAAGATACTTTTTTAGCTTTTCCAATTTATCTTCAAAAGGTGTTCTCTTTAAAGATGATTGTGTTTTGACGTCTTTCAATTCATAACCGCAATTACCACAGAACTTAAAATCTGGAGGATTCTTGAAATTGCATTCTGGACAATTAGTTGCTAATTTTCCACCGCATTCACCACAAAATTTCATGCCCTCAGGATTATCGAAATTACATTCTGAGCATTTCATCTTCAATCTCCTGGTGATAAATGGCATATGTTTTAGGAATGTGTGACTTTTCCTCCGCAATTGTCGAATAATTCATTGGTAGGCGAAAATTAATCAGGATCCGTATCGCATCAGCGGCTGGTGTTGAACTAGGAGTTTCACTATATTCGCGATGATGTCTAAATAGGAGGGAGGAACAGCACACAATTCCTATGAGTTATAGATAGAATGGATTGGTTGGGCGGGTCAAGGGTCAATTTTTCTAAGTGCCTAAAGCGTGGGTTCACGTGCTCCTTGGAATGGTTCTCCGGACAGATGGAATCCGCCCATAACTGCGTACACACGATTAATGCCGGTCAAATGCCGGGCATAATCCACAGTATTAATGACCCCTGCATGGGCACAACCGGTGAGAACCATCAGACCACGTTCCTTTAAAACAAGATACAGACTGAAGAGGATAAGCATTGAGATTATATTTCAATGAGTTGATAGCCATAACGAATCTAATAGAATGTTGTGCGACAAGTTATTGTCCCGCAACTAAACATGATGAAACCGAATGTGTGGTTTTATTTATTGTATAAGTTCTTATCCCGGGATTTTCTCCACTCGTGGGCTTTAAGCATGTGTTCATGCAGATCATCCAATTGTTCTGTCATGGTTTTAACTGCTTTGTCCGCCTCGTGATTCTTCAACGCGTCGTATATATGTTTATGTTGGAAAAAAATTCTATCACGGTTGCGGTAGCGATAAATGGCCATGTTGAATATCGGCTGTCATGCATCGAATACCGGGTCCATGATCATCCTAATAAGGGGATTATCAGTTGCATCCACAATAATTCGATGAAACCGAACATCAGAATGACAAAATTCTACATGATTGGTGGTGGGATCCTTTTGAATCTCCAACTCAACCTTCATTTCTTCTAAGTGTAACGGTTTTCGCCTCTCGGCAGCCAAGCGACAACAAAATGTCTCAAATTCATATCGTGCCTCATGAAAAGATTGAAAATCCAGTTCACCTGAATTTATCAACATGGTCGTTGTATTCGAAATTATTTCCCGGACGTCTTCTTGAGTTGGTATTTTAACAAAAGTACCACCGCTGGGCCCCCTTTGGGAACGAGTTAGATTCCTTGCAGCTAAAATTTTCAAAGCTTCTCGAATGGTAGGTCGCGATACATCAAATTTCTCGGCAAGTTCATATTCGGAAGGCAAACGCTCATCCGCTCCTACATCACCGTTAAATATAGCAGTTTGAAGATTATCAGCGATTTGTCTTGCCAAACTTTTAGTTTCTAACGAATCATATTTGATAACCAATTATTTCCCTTTCAATGTATTGCATAAATGCTAGCTAAGGATAGATCAAGGGCCTGAAGGATCGGCTTGCAGCCGCGATTGCCATCCGGCTCTTCAATCTTCCGACTTCTGTTCGACGACCTAAACCCTCTGGCTTGACAAAAAGACGACCGGTCATATTTTAACCCGTATGAAGACGACCAAAGACGATAAGCGTGCGGCCATTCTCGACGCAGGTGCGGCGTTGATGCTGCGAAAGGGATATCACGGCACCGGCATCCAAAAGATCGTGGACGCCGCTGGTGTGCCCAAGGGCTCTTTCTATAACTATTTCAAAAGCAAGGAAGATTTCGCCCTGGCGGCCATGGAGTTCACCAGCCATGACCACATCGCAGGATTCGAAACCGCGCTGACGACCGGTTCCCCGTCTCCCCAGCAGCGGATCATCGACAGCTACGCGGACATGGCGGCCGTTTATGAAGCATCACGCAATTACACCACCGGTTGTTTCGTGGGCAACCTGTGCCAGGAACTGGCCGATACCAATGCAGCCGTTGCCGAAAAGGCGGAGTACCTGTTCCGCATCTACACTTCGGCCCTGGCCCGCTGTATCCGTAGCGCCCAGGATGCAGGAGAGGTCAATCGGGAAGCGGATCCGGACCGGCTGGCCGAAGCGATTTTCAACAGCTGGGAAGGGGCGATCCTGCGCATGAAATCCAGCCGTAACATTCAGCCGCTGAACGCCTTTTTGGATATGCTGGCAGTGTTGTTACAATAACTTAAGAAAATTCAAGACGACCGGTCATTCAGATCGGATTAATAATTGACCCATTGAAAGGACGATCATTATGACTGATACACTGTTTTCCCCCTACACCCTGGGCGCGCTGAACCTGCCCAACCGCATGGTTATGGCCCCCATGACCCGCAATCGGAACGATGAAAACGGGGTGCCCACGCCCATGGCGGTCACCCATTACACCCAGCGCGCCACGGCCGGGCTGCTGATCACCGAAGCCACCCAGGTTTCGGACAAGGCCACCGGGTATGTGTTTACGCCTGGCATTTACACCGAAGATCAGGCCCGCGGGTGGCAGACGGTAACCGATGCGGTTCACGCAAAAGGCGGCCGCATTTTCAGCCAGCTGTGGCACACCGGCCGGGTATCGCACACCTTGCTTCAACCGGACGGCAGCGATCCCATCGCGCCATCGGCCGTCAAGGCGGAGACCATGGTGTTCACGCCCAACGGTTTCGAACCGCCCACCATGCCCCGGGCGATTGCTACCGAAGAGATTCCATCCCTTGTGGACCAGTTTACCCACGCGGCAAGGCTGGCAAAAAGTGCCGGATTCGATGGCGTGGAAATCCACGGTGCCAACGGCTATCTCATCGAGCAGTTCTTGAAAGACGGGTCCAACCGTCGGAACGATGCCTACGGCGGCGACATCCCCAATCGGATGCGCTTTGCCCTTGAGGTGGTGTCTGCCGTGGTTGAGGCGTGGGGGCCTGGCCGGGTCGGATTTCGCATCTCGCCGCGGGGGATCTTCAACGACATGCACGACTCGGACCCCCTGGCCCTTTACAGCCAACTGGTGGCGGCGCTGAACGACATTCCCCTGGCCTACCTGCACCTCATCGAACCGCTGCCCGGCCATCCCACGTTTAAGAGCCAGGAGGGCGTTGAGCCCGTGGCCGCCGAACTTCGCAAGATCTATAAAGGTACCCTGATGATCAACGGCGGCTACGGCAGGGACGCCGCTGAAAAGGCCATCGCCGAGAATGCGGCAGACCTGGTGGCCTTCGGGGTCCCCTACCTGGCCAATCCGGACCTGGTGGAACGCTATCGCCGCAACGCCCCGCTCAATGATCCGGATCAGGACACCTTTTATGGCGGTGATGAAAAGGGGTACAATGACTACCCGTTCCTGGAAGGATAACAGAGCAAGCCAATTGCCTCGATATCGATATAAACGCCGGACCAACGGTTCGGCGTTTTTTTTACCACTGCGGCTGCAGGGAACGGATAAAAGCCACTTCATTGCGGTAGCGCTCGATGGTGTGCCGGTGGGCGGGAATCGGGTTTTGGGGTGTTGGCGGCACGGCAAGCCGACATCGGCGATCAAAGGGGGTCTGCCGAACGTTCAGGTTGAAGGCGGTGACCATCAGCGACTCCAGATTGATGGCGTCCTGCAGGTTGTAGGCGAGCAGGGTCTCCAGGGCCTGTTGGTCACGGTTGCGCAGATAAGCCTTCCAGAGCACCACCGCGAACAGCCCGTCAATGTCCTCGAGATCGCCGCGGCCCATGCCCAACTGCGCCTCGCAACGCTTGAGCCCACCCTTTAAACCAAGGCCGGCCAGCACGTAGCGCAGGTCGATATGGGCCTGGTCCAGTTTCATGCCCAAATACCGCTCGATCACCGGGACGTCGAAGCACTTGCCGTTGTAGGTTACCAGAAGCTTGAAGCGGCGGATGTCGTCGATGAAGTCGTCCAGGTTTTGTCCATTCACGTAGGTGATCATCGTCGATCCGTCGTACACGGCGATGGTGGAAATCGTGCAGTCTGCCTCCAGCCCCGTGGTTTCGATATCCAGGTAGGCGGTCTGGCCACGGAACTCGCTGAACAGCCGCCACTGCTGGCTGGCGGGCAACCGCCGGGCGAAATAATCCGGGTTCCGGCCATCCAGCTGGCGTCTGGATTCGGTCAACACATCGGCAATGGCCGCCCGTTTGGATGCTGACAGCTTCAGGGTTACATCGTCGAAAAAGGCATTCCAATCACCCACACCGGCGGCCCAGAAGCCCTGTTCGGTTTTGGGTCCGATGCCCGGGATATGTAAAAAGGTCTGTCGAAGCATGCAATGGTTCTTACCTGATTTGACCCACAATGGAAAGGGCCTAACCGTTGGCCCCGGAGTTGCCGGAACCGCTTAAATACACAATGGTGACTGCATGTGTAGCGGCCTTATTTTTCTTTCCGGCGCCAGTATTGGGCAGGCAGGACATCACAATGAATGAAAACAGCCAAAACCGGGTTTACCTTGAGCATCAATTCTGAGGATCCCCAGACGGGATTGGACTATGCCGGCAAATCATAGTATTCTTTGATGGCAAAAATTATTGTCAGCCTGGATCATGGTGGGAAGGCATGAGTGGAATCGCATTTTTGGCCTTTTGCTGTCTGCCTCTGGCCTGTAAGGAACCGTTGCATTTCGGGACGGCCGGAAAGGCGACGTGGAAGGGAACGATCTGGGGGATGCTGCTTTTTGCCGTCTACGGGATAACCGACTTCACGTTCAAGGTGCAGGCTGAACTGGCGCCTCTGGCCGATCCCAACGGCTTTATGGTTATTATTTTCGGCACCGCCCTGATTCTCACCGGATTCCAGCTCTTCAAAGGGCCCCGACCCGGCAGGCCCTGCCTTTTCTGGGCGTCGTCTCGGGGACGACGAATATTCTGGCCACTTATTTCTGGATTCGCGCCCTGGCTCATCTGCCGGGTTCAGTGGCTTTTCCCACCCTGGAACTCGGGGTGATCGCGCTCAGCACCATGGCCAGCCTGCTGATTTGGCGCGAACGGCTGCGTCTGGCTAACTATGTGTTCCTCGCCTTGGCGGGGGGAGGCAGTCTGCCTGATTAACCTGGGTTAGTGCCTGTCGGCATCAACCCCCTGCCAGGATTTGGCTTTCTGTTATAGCGCGATCTTTGATGCGTAAATCCAAGGCATACCCCAAATAATGGTGGTCAGCATGATATCAGAACCGTTTATCGATTATAAAAAACTGTTTTCGGAGATGGCGGTCGAATTGCGGCAAATGGAGGACATCGGTACCGTGGCCTCGTATATACCGGAATTAGGTAATGTCGACCCCAATAAATTCGGAATTCATCTCACCACCATAGATAATCAGAATTACTGTTTAGGCGATTCCAACGATAAATTTTCCATTCAAAGCATCTCAAAAGTATTGTCTTTGTCATTGGCCTTTGAACTAGAGGCAGACAAATTGTGGGACAGAGTAGGCGTAGAACCATCGGGAACCCCTTTTAACTCATTGGTTCAATTGGAATATGAAAAAGGTATCCCCCGCAACCCCTTGATCAATGCCGGTGCCCTGGTCATTTGTGATGTGCTTGTCAGCCGCCTGAGAAATCCCAAGCAGGCGTTTATTGCGTTCGCGCGAAAGGTTTCCGGAAATCGGAATATAGATTACTGTCCACGGGTTGTTGAGTCAGAAAAAAAGACGGGTTTTAAAAACGCGGCCCTGATTAATTTGATGAAGTCATACGGCAATATAAGAAATGATATCGAGATCGTTTTAGACCTTTATTTCAACCTCTGCTCCATTGAAATGACCTGCAAAGAATTGGCCCAGGAATTCTTGTTTCTTGCCTCGAACGGTGTCAACCCGTTAACCAACGTAAGGGTCGTTGATGCCAGCAAATCAAAGCGCATTAATGCAATCATGCAACTTTGCGGTTTTTACGATGAAGCCGGAGAATTTTCCTTCAAGGTCGGATTGCCGGGAAAAAGCGGCGTCGGCGGTGGCATACTGGCGATTCACCCCGGGAAATTCAGTATCGCCGTCTGGGGCCCAAAGTTAAACAGCAAAGGGAATTCCTACAAAGGAATAAAAATTCTTGAATTTTTAACGACAAGAACCCGGTCATCCATCTTTTGATGGCATCGACGCCTCTCCCGAGGAAAATAGGATTTATCGAGCAGTAATAACCCATCCTAGATGATGGACTATGAATTAAACTGACGTGTTGCTATAACTTCTCACCTTGATGACCGATGGTGGTGGCAAAACCCCGCGCTGGCTGAAACTGATCATAGAGATAGCCAGTCATCCGATTGCGTTCATCAAACTGTTATGGCCCGTGGGAATGGCATCGACGACGACGGTTCTACTAACCTTTTCGTTGCGGATGGATCCGTCGTGCCGGCCAATCTGGGAGTCAATTCCAGTTTGACAATTACGGCATTGTCCGAATACATCATGTCTCAACTGCCGCCGAAGATGGATTCGCAGTAGACCGAACGTTAGGGGGTGGGGTGTTCCCACGTCGGTATGATGACGAATCGGCTGTCGCTCCTAACTCGGCAGACCTCCGGCAAGCAGGCCCTTGGCCAACCTGCGCCGATCTTCCAGACGGCAAAATAGAAAGTTCTCCTCGGCGTCCGTGGCTGAAATATTAGGGACAAGATGAGTCAGCTGCGTTATCGCTCTCTTGGCCTCGTCGGTCTCGCCGGCCAGGCCGTAAGAGGCCGCCGCCATCATATGGAGAATGGGATGTCCGGGGCGTTGTTGAATCGCCCGTTGAGCAGCAGCAGCGGCTTCGATATACCTGCCGATAGGGTGCCGTTGACGACTCGAACCAAATTCAAATTAAAATAAACGGCACAAACCTGCATAAAGCGCTGAGTTGTAGGTAGTTGGAGGTAAATGTATCGGCAAAAATTTATACGTGCCTGTTATAGACATCACGTACATGCAATGCGGACACAAAGATTAGTTAAAGCGGTCAGGCACAATATATTGTATGCGTAAGATTTCTATTTAATTCCAAGTGTATAGCAGTAACCTGTCGTTCAGGGAATAGTGTGGTACGATCTGGATATATCTAAAACCCTCATTATTTTTAATGTGAAAGCCTGACAAAAGATAGGCGAGGACTGTATTTGGCAATCCCCGCCTATCAGAAAATTCCACAACAGAAGAATAACGGTCGTATTCCTTAGGTACAGCAATAGCGGGGCGCTTTACCATAGGCGCCCCGCCGCGTCCGATCTATTTCGATCCGATGTTTTGTTGGAGTTGGTCCAGCACCTTTTCGAGGCTAAAGCTGGCGGCCTTCTGGCGTGGTGGGTACTCCTCGAACGTTCCCAGGAAGTTAGCGACGTAACTTTGTGCCGGTATCAGCAGATAGGCGTGGTCGAGGTACCAGTCCCAGTAGGTATTGGAGGTGACGTCTGCCCGCTCATAGGGGTCCAGGCGCAGGTTGAACAGTTTGGGTCCCCGCAGCAGGGTATAGGGTTCGAACCAGACTTGAAGCGTACCTCGTTGCCGCTGCTCCATAAACACGAGTTTCCAGTTGTCGTATCGCAGCCCGGTCAGGTCCCCGTCATCTGAGAAGTAGAAGAATGATTCGCGGGGCCCCTTCGGTTCTTTTCCGGTCAAATAGGGCAGAAAATTGTACCCATCCAGGTGCACTTTATAGGTGGTCTTGCCAATCTTGTACCCATTAAGAAGCTTGCTTGCCACATCAGGGTCACCGGCCGCCGCCACCAGCGTGGGCAGCCAGTCCATGTGCGACATGATCTCATTGGAGACGCTGCCGGCCTTGATCTTGCCCGGCCATCGCACCATGGCGGGTACGCGGTAGGCCCCCTCCCAGTTGCTGTTTTTCTCGTTGCGGAATGGTGTCATGCCGGCGTCGGGCCACGTGTTCATGTGCGGGCCGTTGTCCGTACCGTACATCACGATGGTGTTGTCGGTGAGGCCCAGTTCGTCCAGCTTCGCGAGTACGGTGCCGACATTCTTGTCATGGTCGATCATGGCATCATGGTACTCGCTCTGCCAGCGTCCGGATTGCCCGATGCTGGCCGGCTTGGGATGGGTGCGAAAGTGCATGTGGGTGAAGTTCACCCACACGAATACCGGCTTGCCGGCCTTGTGCTGGTCCTCGATGAAAAACGCGGCCCTGGCGGCGACGTCGTCATCGATGGTTTCCATGCGCTTTTTTGTGAGGGGTCCGGTGTCTTCGATACGCTGCGTGCCGTCGGGCATGGCATAGCTATGGATTACGCCGCGCGGTCCGAAGCGCTTGCGAAATTCCGGGTCTTTGGGATAGTCGGCCTGCTCCGGTTCCTCCTCGGCATTCAAATGGTACAGGTTGCCGTAGAACTCGTCGAAGCCGTGCGCCGTCGGCAGGTGTTCGTCCCGGTCGCCCAGGTGGTTCTTGCCGAACTGGCCCGTAGCATAGCCCTGGGCCTTTAGCAGGGTGGCGATGGTGGGATCCTCGGCGCTGAGCCCTTCCTTGGCGCCGGGCATGCCGACCTTGCTCAGACCGGTGCGGAACACGCTCTGACCGGTGATAAAGGCGGAACGGCCCGCAGTGCAGCTCTGTTCCGCGTAGTAGTCGGTGAAGAGCATCCCTTCATTGGCGACACGGTCGATATTGGGCGTGCGATAGCCCATCAAGCCTTTGGTGTATACGCTGAGATTGGACTGGCCGATGTCGTCGCCCCAAATAATGACGATGTTGGGTTTGTCTGCGGCGTTAGCAAGGGGAGCGATCCCAAGGATCACTGCCAACGCCAACGACCATAAAACGAACGAGAATAAATGTTTTTTCATCATGACCTCCTTAATTTGAATGAAATATGTAAATTTCTACAAAGTGCGTGCTTAACCAGCCAAAAGGCAGCTGAGCAAACCACCCGCCGCACTGAACGGTTATCATACGACGTGGCTAATTATTTCGTCGATCTTTACCAACGCCATGGCCTATAATTTCTTTTGAAGGTTTCTAAAGCTTGTCTGTGATCTTTTCCACAGGCACGGGAGGAACGCTGTAACCCTTGACCGCCGCATGAATTTCACGGAATCCGAAGTAGAAAAGACCGGCGCTCAGCAGATAATAAATAAAGAATTTCCAGTAATCGAAAACGCTCATCCCGGGAAAAGAACCAGGAATCTTCAGGCAGTACAAAATGATGATCAGCGTCAAGACAGCAACAATCACCGGTATCATCAGAATGAATGCACGCAGCTTGCGCTTTGCGGGTGGATCCATCGGATCGATCCATAGCGGCATTGTCAATGCGATTTCGCTGTCGGTGATCGCGACCTTCTGGGGATCTTTAAATTCAACCGTCATCGTCTGAAAAGATTTTCGCAGTCGAATAGATCCCATCAAGTTAGAGACGGTGAGTACAAACAACAGCGAAAAAACGATTGGTGCAACCAAGATGGCTTCGTCTAATTCCATCCCGATTTTGCCAAACCGTGTTTTGATATTTTTCAAACTATTGTGGAGTTCATCTTTTCGTTTATTGATATCCTTTTTTTTCTGGTTCAGCTGATCGACATCGCTTCGGAGGGATTCGGTTTCTTGGGCCATTCTCTGCCCGATTTCTTCGAAGTTATGGCTAACCCAGAAACGTTGCGCCCCTTCGACCATGCTTCGGTATATCGGCGAATCCTCGTTAAAATCCACCCAGAATGTGGGATCGGACGACATTTGCTTTCGGGATTGTTCCATCAGGTCCTGAATGCCGACCTCAAGATCAGCCTGCCACCCATCAAATTCTTTAATATTCATCTCTTTAAGGGGAGCCGCGATTTCCTCGGCGAGGATTTTTCGGTTCTGAACCAAACGATCGCTCAAATAGCGCCCGATGCGGCACGCCATCCAGGTATCCCTGATCTTCGGAGGACCGCAGGAATCCGTTGTTGCCTCCAAGCCCTCAGGGTATTCTGCTCTGGGTCCGCCCGCAGCCTCTGTCTCCAGGCTCAGGATAAACGTTTGCATGGGTTTTGGAGCATTTTCAACCGCTTCAAAAACCTTTTTAAGGCCAGACATTGCCTCTTGATAAGATGCAATCCGCTGCTCCTGATTTAAAACGCTTTGGGAAAGCTGCTTAATTTCAAGATCGTTCTCGCGTGTTTCTATCTGGAGCCACAGAAACGGAAAGAGAATCGAAATTAAGAATACAATCGACACGGAAATGTGACCGATGTGGGTGGCACTGAATATTTTCGTGTTGGTCTTGTACTGGTCAAATAACCTTTTGAGATGATCGTCGATAACCTTCTTATCCAGTATTTTGTCTATTTCTCCCATCGGTCAAATCTCTTTCGGTTTATTTGTTTGGGATGGTTGTTTTTGAAGGCACCCGTATGCGGATCAGTAGGACCATGATTTATCTGCCCATGCGCCGATTGTAGGACTGGGTAACCCGATTGATCAGTTCCGGATCTTTCGCGGTAGCACCGGATGTGTTGAATGCCACGCGCACGCTGCCGTCGGCCTGGGTTCTTACATTGGCAATGAGATTGATCCCGTTCCGGCTGCCATGAACCACACCTGCAGAACGATCCTCGGATGTGATTGTTACCCCCTGGTCTTCGAAAGCACCTCGCGCTGCAGCGTAAGAACGGTCAAACGTGGAAGCGGGTGTGGTCGCGTAAACGCCGGGGGTTGTCTCGTAGTAAGTGCAGCCGGCCATGTAGGATCAAGGCTACCAGCAGCAGCAACCATTTTTTTTTCTTGTTCATGGTAACACCGCCTCCCAGCTTGAATCGGGATCGAAACGCGTCATGGTTCGCGCCGTCTGATCGGTCGCTGGTCCGAGATCGTTCTGGTAAACCCGGCCGTCGTGGCTGACAAGAAAGGTCATTACGCCGCTGTCGCCATACGCCACCGGCCAGGCCACCAGTGCGAAACCTGCCACCATGCGGTTCTTTATCAGGTAGTTGTATTCGCCGCCGGGAGCGTTGGCCCCCTGTCCGGTCAGGATCTTGAAATAATAGCCATGGATAGTCGTTTCCAGGGGTGTCGCTACCGAATAGCGGCCCGAGCGGGCTTTGCGCTTCACCATCTGACACTGGCCAATAAAGCCCATCATGCTCGCCGAGCGAGCTGACCAGTACCCGAGCATATTCGAGCATCCCGTCACCATTCCGGTCGGCCTGTGCATATTCCTTTTGCGCATCGTAGTAGGCCAGTAAAGCTTGCATGGTCGATAGCTCGTTTCGTCCGATGCGCCGGATTCGCATCTCCTCTGCCCCTGCCAGTGTATCGAATCGCCAGCGCTCACCCTTTTTGACGATCGGAATCGGCAGGGTCCAATCCCCAGGTCCAACCGCCAGTTGCACCTTGCCGTAGGCAATCGACTTGAAACGATGGGTTTTTCCCCAGGCGGCCAAGAAGGCGTCGATGTCTTCCTGGTCAATGTTGTCGGTTGGAATGAATGTTTTCCAATCGGTACCCAGTATCGACGCCAGGGCCTGGGCGTTGCCGGTTGCCACGGCGTCGACGAATGCCTCGGCGGCCAGGGCAGGACTTTCAAAGGTCTGCTGGGCGCGGGTGGTTGAAGGAAAGAACGCAGCGGAACAAACGAACGCAATCGCCGAAACAAAACGATAAACAACTTTGGTTTTCTGGGTTGGCATTGTCATCTTCTCCTAATCAGCCTCGTCGTCTGCCGCCGCCTTGTCGCGCACCACCACCACGCCTTTGCATCGATTGCCGGCTCGCGTTGCCACGATCAATGTTTCGTCGGGTTCGATCCGGATTGCTGGCGCCTTTAAATGCATTGTCACGGCTTCTGGCCTTCGCGGTCTGGTTAGCACGTTCCCTGTCGAGGTTCTGCGTTTTGGCCCTGGCCTTTTCACGATCTACATTTTGGGCTGCTGAGCGTGTTTTGTCCCTGTCCACGTTCTTGGTCGCCGCCTGAGCCCGCTCACGGGTTTTTGGATCGTCGCGCAGTTGCTCACGGCCTTTGGCCGGGTCGATGCCACGGTCCGTCAATGTCGCCTGGGCCTTTTCGCGGCTGGCGTCGCGCTGTGGGTCACGGCCGCGGTAGTCGGCCCGGTTCTCAGCACCGGCGATCTTGCGGTCGTATTGTTGGCGTGTCTTGTCATCGCGATACGGCACCCCTTTGCGGTTGGCCGCGTTGTGATTCCAGTTAGCGTTGCCGCTATTCACGTTGTTGATTCGATTGTTGACGTTGATATTGTTGTAGCGGTTGACATTGATATTGACGCTACCGTGGCCGTGCCTCCAGCTGCAGCCGCCCCACAGGCTGTTGTGAATGCCAACGATCGCCGCGCCCCACACAACGCCGGCAACAAACGCTCCGCCCGGATAGTAATATGGTGGTGGTGCCCAGTAATAAGGCGGATAGGCAGGATACCACCATGCGCCATAAACCACCGTCGGCTGATACACCGGCACATATACCGTCTGCGGCTGGGCGGGTTCGATGATGATCACCGACTGACCGCTATCAGCCTGCGTGCTGACGGTTTGCTGTTCATTGGTCTTAAGGTTGTCTGCTTCTTGTGCCTTTTTGCGCAGAAACTGCACGCGATCCATGACTTGGGACGGTTGGGCGAGAAAGGCATCACCCAATCGTTGCACGTCATCTGGCTTGGCGCTCATCATGGCAAGCACCTGCGGAAAAGCCACCAGCGACTTCACGCTCGGATCCCATGCCTGGCCCTCCACCGCTTTAACCGCGGCATCGCCCTGCTGATCTGGATTCGCTTTGGACCATTTGGCTGCTTCGATCACATCAGCCGGATAAGTAGCTGCCATCAGTACCTGGGCCAGCAGTGAATCGGGATAGAGGGCGATGGGTGCAAGCATCTGATCGAGTTCCTCCTCTTTGAAGGTGTCGCTCTCTTTTGCCGCTGCAGGCAAATCAGTGAAAAACACCGATACAATCATCAGGCTCATTAGAATCGAAATGGCTTTCATTTCATTACCTCTCAATGCAATTACTAAGCAATATTAACGGCTGCTTCACAAATATCCGTTGCTTTCTTCAAACGTATACTGCGCCTGTGAGGGTGGTGACAATTGCCAGGCACATTTTTTCCAGCAAGTCAAACAAGCTGAAGGTTGACTGGATTGCCAGTCTTCAATAATTGCGAGTAACCGTGGGATTGAGATCGTTAGTTCTGGTTCAGGTTCATCAAGGCAATAACATCGAAAGATATTAATCATCTGCAAAGATAACGCAAGTGGACTGGCTCACATTCTGGCAATCATATTTAGTTTCAATACGGAAAAAAATGATCGGTGTTTATCCTTTGAGCCGGTCATTCATTTTGTTGACACACCAAAGTAACGTTGTTACTTTTTTTCTGAAATAGGAGTCGATGTTGGCAAAAATTCATCGAAGCCCCGAAGAGATTGAAGCGGTGCGTGAGGATATCATGACACAGGCGCTGGACCTCATTATCTCTGAAGGGTACGACGGCTTCACCATGCGCAAACTGGGCACTCGTTTCGGTGTTGCCGCCAAAACCATCTACAACTACTTTCACAACCAAGATGAACTATACCTTTGCATACTGACCAAAGGTTTTGAACAGCTTCTCGAACGTTTTGAGACAGCTATCAGACCCCATAACGACCCTATGGCACAATTGAGCGCTTTAATCAGGGCCTACATAGGATTACATGCATGACCGGCCCATTGGATTGAAAAGCCGTATCGTTGATCGAATCATATCCACCAGTCAATGCGAGTTGACCGCGTTCAGGCAACGATTAAATCTGAAGGTGAGCCGAGAAATCCAGATTGACACGGAGCGTAAATTAAAAGCATAGATACACTTGATGACTCTTTTATCACCTGTTGCTCATTTTTGGAGCAACCGATAATCGGGCACCCCAGGTGTTCGCGCCCATCGCTATAAACCTCTGCCTGACCCTGATCCACTTGATCAGCATCCCTGTCACCAAACCGTCGGTCAAACCTGACCGTAGCGCCGCGATGGCCTTGTTTACTGTCGGTTGAGCCGTCCAACAGCTTTGACTTTTCTTGATTGCACCGATTCTCGGCGGGATACTGGGAGACCTTTTTTACCGCTGGCTGAGAGAAAATGATCTGTCGCCCTCTAATGGATAAACCGATCGCAGCAAATTGAGGATTCAGCATGAAACAATCCAAATATTCTTTTTTGGCGCTGGTGGCACTAACGATGGCTCTGATTTGTCTGTCCGGCTGCAGGTCAATACCACCTGCGGCCGGATTGACTTCCCAATCCGTCCAGGGCCAATACCAAGGCTATCTGCCTTGCGCCGATTGCCCGGGCATCGAATACAAACTGGTGTTACAGGGTGACGGGACCTACACCGAGTCCTCCTTCTATACGGACCGATCCACGCAGCCAGTTGTAAAAGCGGGTAGCTATACCATCGACGGCGACACGGTGGTTCTCGATAAAGACAATAGCGGGATGAACACTTTCGCGGCCCATCCCCAGGGACTGCAGATGCTGGATAAGCACCAAATGCCCATTACCGGTGCATTGAGCCAGCAATACATTTTAACTCGTCAACCCAAACCCAATCAAACCATGACAGCGGCCGGAACATTGACGCGCATGCAGAACAAACTGGCCCAGGGAATCGGTTTCTACGCAGTCGGCAATGAGCCTTCGTGGTCCCTGGACATCGACTTTGGCAAGGGTATGCGGTTCAAATCGCTGACCACAGTAGCGGAGCTGAACACGCCGCCGGGCAGTCAGGCCAAGGCCCAGGATGCGGATGTAACCCGCTACTTTGCCGAGACCGAAGCCGGCACATTGATCGTGACGGTGTTAAGGGGCGAGTGCGTGGACACCATGTCGGGGGAACGCTTCCCGTATCGTGTGCGAACAGAGGCCAAACGCTCGATTGATGCCGATTTCACCCTTTTTGAAGGGTGTGGACGTTATGTCGTAGACTACCGGCTCAACGATATCTGGGTGTTGACCCGTCTGGGCGAACGGACATTGAAAGCGCAAGATTTCGCCAAGGGGCTCCCGGTCATCGAATTTCACCTGGCGGACAACCGGGTTGCCGGCCACTCCGGCTGCAACCGGCTCAGCGGCAGCTTCCAGGCAAGAGGGAACAAGATCACCTTCGGTCAATTTGCCACGACGCGTATGGCCTGCCCTAATATGGCCTTCGAGCATGAATACCTATCCATGATCACCGACAAGACCTTGCGCTACGCCATCGATGACGGCCGCCTGGTATTGACCGACGACGAGGACATCACTTTGGCGTTCGATAAAACCGATTGATTATACTCGTGATCCCGATATCTTCTATCATGGAGATACTCCCGCGGTATGTGATCAGAAAAACACCATCCTGATGGATTAACCATCGATTGTGAAGGAGAAGATGGAATGAAAACCGATCAATTGTCAAAAATCCTGAGTAGTCTGGTCGTTACTATTTTTTGTTTCACCCTTCAACCAGCCGCTGTGATTGCCGGGGCATCAACGCTGAGCAAGGCCGTCATGTCACAGGAGAACATGGAACCGTCAGTACAACGTCCCGAGCAAGACAAAGTTGCGGCCAAGAAGCTCGCCGAGCTGCATACCAAGACCGGCAAACGGCCCAACATCGTCTGGCTGATCGTCGATGACATGGGTTGGGGCGATCCGGGGGTTTATGGCGGCGGTGCTGCCATCGGAGCCGCCACGCCCAACATGGACCGCCTGGCACGCGAAGGGCTCAAGCTCACGTCCACCTACTCACAGCCGACCTGCACACCCACCCGCTCGGCCATCCTGACCGGCCGGCTGCCGGTACGCACCGGTCTGACCCGTCCGATCCTGGCCGGCGACAAGATCACCAAGAACCCCTGGGCCGACGAGATCTCGCTGCCGAAGCTGCTTGGCGATGCCGGTTATAAGACGGTGCTGTCGGGCAAATGGCACGTTGGCGAAGCTGAAGGCATGCGCCCGCAGGACGTGGGCTTCGACGAGTTTTATGGCTACTACCCGGCGCAGAAAGAACTCACGCAGGCCTTCGACAAGCGCCGCTACCCGGACCTGGTCCTGAACCCGGAGCGACTGGAGATGCTGCGCCGGACCGGCGCCAGCGAGGCGCTTGATCCACGGTTTGAAGGGTGGCACCACCATGGAGGTGGAAAAGATCGACAGCATCGAATCGATGGCCGAGGCCGACCGGCTGCTCAAGGAGTTCAGCGTCTCCAGAATCGGGGATCTCGCCAAGGGGAGCCAACCTTTCTTCCTCGAACACTGCTTCATGAAAGTCCATGCGGACAACTTCGCCTCCAAGGCCTTCGAGGGCAAAAGCGGCAGCAAGTATCCCTACAAGGACGCCCTGGTCGAGGTCGATGCCTACATCGGTGAGATCGTCGAGGCTCTGGAGAAATGCCGGCGTCCTTGAAAACACCTTCATCTTCGTCACCTCCGATAACGGCCCGCAGCTGGATTCGCTGGCCCGACAGCGGCTACACGCCCTTTCCGCGGTGCCAAGGCGTCGGCCTGGGAAGGCGGCGTGCGTGTGCCCGGCATCGCCTACTGGAAAGGCATGATCAACCCGGCCGCGAAAGCGACGACCTGTTCGACCTGATGGACCTGTTCAACACATCGCTCACCCTGGCCGGTGCGGCCGACAGCATCCCGACTGACCGCTACATCGACGGCATCGACCAGACGTCATTCCTGCTTGCGGACAACGGTCGTTCCAGGCGCGAGAAAGTCTACATCTGGACCGAACAGGATCTGATGGCCATGCGCATGTACGAGTACAAGATCCACATCAAAGTCATGCAAACTCACGCCCAGTGGCTCGATATCGACATGAGCACAAAGGCCGATGTCGGTCTAGCCCCCTGGCTGTTCAACCTCTACATCGATCCCAAGGAGCAGTACCCGGTCGGCCACCGAATGAACGCGTGGCTGGCCTCGATGGCGGCCGAGTTGAAGGCCCATGCGGCGACATTTAAGAAATACCCGCCGAAAAATATCGGCCTGGGGCAATAAGGAAGCGACTCTTGTTTCGATTTAACCGCATCATCTTTGCAATTGTGGTATTGGGTCTCATCGCCTCAGTTACCCATGCGGAGGAAGGTGGGTCTGGCCATTATACGCCCGGCTCGGTGTCGTCCTTCATCGACGGCGTAACGGCGGAACCGACTTTCATCGTGCGGTTTAGCTAACTGAAATACAGTGGCAATACCAGCGTTGACCGCAGCATCCCCATCGCCGGCATGACGGGCTTGAATGTCAATGCCGAATCCGATGCATACAGGTTGACCCTTTTGTGGGCTCCTGATTGGGATATGGGGCCGAAGTGGCAATACGCCATGTCGGCGACCATCCCCTGGGTGGCCATGGCGGTTGAAGCCGATGTCTCTGCCTCCCCGGCGGGCAGCAGCGTTACCGTCAGGCGCAAGGACATAGAAAGTGGGCTCGGAGATATCATCCTCATGCCGGTGATGTTCAACTACAAGGTCACTGAAGACCTGAACACCAATTTCAGGCTTGCGGTTTACGCCCCAACCGGTGGCTACGAAGTGGGCCGCCTGGCCAACCCCGGAAAAAACTTCTGGACCGTCGAGCCTACCGCGGCCGTGATGTACTTCGGCCAGAAAAACGGCATCGAGGCACCCCTTTTCTTCGGCATGGATTTCAACACCGAAAACCCGGATACCGACTATCAATCCGGCATACAGGCCCATCTGGACGGCACCTTGGCTCAGCATTTCCCTCTCTGGGGCGGTCTTGCCGGCGCCGGGGCCAATGCTTTCTGGTATGAGCAGATCTCCGATGACAGCGGTGAAGGCGCCAACCTTGGCAGCTTCAAGGCCAGGGCACATGGTATCGGTCCGGTGCTATCTTATGCGACCAAGATTGCCGGGCAAGATTTGATCGCCGAGCTCAAATGGCTGCATGAGTTTGATAACCAAAAGCGTCTTGAAAGGGATACGGTATTTTTCAAGGTATTAACCAAATTTTAAAGGAGAAAAACGCCATGGGGATCAAGCACCGATTGGCCTTTATTGTCCAAATATCCATTCTGTGGGTATTGATACCATGTATCTCTTTTGCCGAAGAACCGACCCAGGGCGGTCAGTCTCTGGAACAGGCGGCAAGTGACCCCACGGCATCTCTCATGAACATCCAGATCCAAAACGTCTACACCGGAGACTACCACAACCTGGACGACGAAAGCGGCAATGCGATTCTGCTCCGCTCGGCGGTGCCGTTTCAAACGGGCAGCCTGAAGCACATCGCCCGTGCCACGCTTCCCATCGTTACTGACACTCCGGCAGGCGATGATGGCTTGGGCGACCTGGTGCTGTTCGACCTGATTGTTTTTGACAAGTCATGGGGCCGTTGGGGCGTCGGCCCGGTGGTGCTGTTGCCCACCGCTACGGATGACGAGATCGGTGCGGAGAAATGGGCCATAGGCCCTGCTTTGGGGTTTGTGGCCCGCAACCAGAAATTAATGTGGGGTGTATTCAACCAGAATCTTTTTTCCTTTGCCGGGGACAATGATCGCGAGGATGTGAATGTGAGCATCGTCCAACCGATCATCAATTATTCTCTGCCCAACCAATGGTCTATTGGAACTTCAGAAATGAACATCACTTACGACTGGGAGAAGAGCGACTGGACCGCCTTGCCGTTGGGTCTGAAGCTGGCCAAACTGGTCACGTTCGGCCAGCTGCCGGTGCAGTTTTCCGGCCCCTATGAATACAATTTCGCCGACGACTACGTATCACCGGCGTGGACGGTGAATTTTACCGTAAAGTTCCTGTTTCCCATTTAGCCCTGATGAGATGAAAACACTTAAATTCCATCAACAGGATATCCGCAGAGCGTTCTTCCAAAATGGAGGAAAACAATGAAAGCAAAGAAATCTCTATTTTCTTTAAACAAACTTATATTTGTCAGTTATCAGTTTCTTGCCGCATTTTTTGTTGGCTCGGCCCTGGTGATAATGACCTCAGCGGCCTCGGCGGCGTCCGATGACGGATCGATCCTGCCCTTTCCACCAACGCCTATGGCCGGCATCGCTAAACCGAGACTACAGGATTCCACGATGAAGTGGCCAGAACAGCCTCAGCGTCTGCCGAAAGATGCGCCTAACATCATGATCGTCCTGATCGATGACGTTGGCTTCGGCGTTGCGGATACCTTCGGTGGCGAGGTCCACACTCCCGCCTTGAGCCGGCTGGCCGAAGAAGGCATCCGCTACAACGCATTCCACACCACATCAATCTGTTCCCCAACACGGGCTGCACTTCTAACCGGGCGCAACCACACGCGGATCGGGTCCGGTACCATCGCCGAGCGAGCCGTGGCCTTCGACGGTTACACCGGTGTCATCCCCAAAACCGCCGCAATTATCGCCGAAGTGCTCAAGGAGTATGGCTACCATACTTCGGCGTTCGGCAAGTGGCACAACACCCCGGCCATCGAAATTACCGACATGGGCCCCAAGGACCGCTGGCCTAACGGCTATGGATTCGAGTACTTCTACGGCTTCCTGGGCGGTGAGACCTCCCAATGGGAACCGCGCCTAACCGAGAACTACAACCACATCGAACCGCCACATGACGATCCCAAGTACCATTTGACCGAAGACATGGCCGACAAGGCCCTCGCGTGGCTGGACGACCACCAGGCCTTTTCTCCTGACAAACCGTTTCTCATGTACTGGGCACCGGGCGGTGTGCATGGTCCCCATCACATCTTCCCTGAGTGGGCCAATAAGTACAAAGGTAAATTCGACGACGGCTGGGACGCCTATCGAGAAAGGGTCTACAAGCGGCAGCTCGAAATGGGGGTGATTCCGCCTGGCACCAAACTTACAAAGCGGGATGCAACCATGACGGCCTGGAAGAGCATTCCCGAGAATCAGAAGGCTTTTCAGCTCAGGCTGATGGAACTCTTCGCCGGCTTCGTGGAGCACACCGACCACCAGGTCGGCCGGCTGGTCGAGGGCCTTGAACAGCGTGGGCTCAGAGAGAACACCCTCATTTTTTATATTTGGGGTGACAACGGCTCGAGCGCGGAGGGGCAGCAGGGATCGATTAGCGAATTGCTGGCCCAGAACAATATCCCCAATACCGTCGAGCAGCAGATGACGGCCCTGGACCGCATCGGCGGTCTTGAGGTCTTGGGCTCATCCAAAACCGACAACATATATCACGCCGGCTGGGCTTGGGCCGGAGGAACACCATTTAAAGGCACCAAGCTCTTGGGCGCATTCTTCGGTGGAACCCGCAACCCTATGGTAATCTCCTGGCCAAAACGAATTAAGCCTGATAAGACCATGCGCCCACAGTTCCATCACGTCGTCGACATTGCCCCTACGATCTATGAGTTGCTCAACATCCGACACCCAAAGGTCGTAAACGGCTACGAGCAGATGCCAATGGACGGCGTTAGCCTGGCATACACCTTTGCCAACCCGATCGCCGAAAACCATAAAAAGATACAGTTTTTCGACAACAACGGCTCCCGGGCGATTTACCATGATGGGTGGATGGCAAGTACATTTGGGCCATTTATTCCCTGGGACTCCCCGGGTTCCGTCAAGCGGGTGGCCAACTGGGATTCTGCCACGGATCAATGGGAATTGTACGACCTGCGTACCGATTTTTCTCAGGCCACGGATTTGTCCGCCAAGCACCCTGACAAGCTCGAAAAACTGAAGAAGGAATTTTTAAAGCTGGCAGAGGACAACAAAGATTTCCCAATCGGTGCCGGTAATTGGCTGCGGCTCCATCCGGAAGACCGGGTCAAGACGCACTACAAAAGCTGGACCTTCACCCAGAACACTCGTCGGATGCCGGAATTTACCGCACCGGGAGTGGGGCGTGAAAGTAACCACGTGACAATCAAGGCCGACGTCGACGCCCATGCAAGTGGAGTCCTTTACGCGGTGGGCGGTTCCGGTGGAGGACTCACCCTCTATATGGACAAGGGCCACCTCATATATGAGTACAATATGCTGATCATCGAGCAGTACACAGCAAAAAGCGACGCCCCACTCTCAGCCGGGAAGCATACCATCGAGGTTATAACGAATATAAAAGGACCTGGCCAACAAGGTTCGGTCAGCCTTGTCGTTGACGGCAAAACCGTTGGCAAAACCGAATTGAAACGGACGGTTCCGGCAGCCTTTACCGCCACTGAGACCTTCGACGTCGGACTGGATCTGGGTTCTCCGGTATCGCTGAACTACTACGATCGGCGACCCTTCGCCTTTAATGGGAAAATTGAAAAAGTTGCTGTTGAGTTAAAATAAAAAAGATTGATAGCGTTTTCAACGGGAGTCATGAACCAAAATCAAGTCCATGGCGACCAGGATTGAATGTCAGCCTTCATCCATCTAATTGAACTCTTGAGTCGGTAGATATCAGACAAATTCATCAAGGAGTAAATCATGAAATCGAAAACCCCGATGCTATCCGCTGTGTTCGGGATCTTTCTGACAGCCACGGCGGTTTCCGCACAACAGGCTGACACCATCTTTCACAATGGCTCGATCCTTACCATGGCCGGCAAGGAAGCGACCTACATCGACGCACTTGCCGTGAAAGACGGAAAGATCATTTTCGCCGGCGCCAAGGACGATGCCTTCGCCATGAAGGGCGACTCAACCAAGATCATCGATCTCGCCGGCAAGGCCTTGCTACCCGGCTTTCTTGATGGTCACAGCCATTACATCAACTCGCTCCTTGTCGCCAACCAGTGCAAGCTGTACGCGCCGCCGTCCGGTCCCGGCAAAGACGTACCCAGCATCATCGCGGAGCTGAAAAAGTTCGCGGAGGAACGGAACATACCCCATGGCGAGATGATCATGGGCTACGGCTATGACGACACCGTCATGCCCGACGGTCGATTGCTCAACCGCGGCGACCTGGATGAGGCGTTTCCCGACAACCCGGTCCGCGTGGATCACGTATCGATGCACGGCGCGGTGATGAACACGCTCGCCTTGAAAAAGTACGGGATCTCCGCCGAGACTAAGACCCCGCCCGGTGGTGTGATCGTTCGCCAGCCGGGCACCGAGGAGCCATGGGGCCTCATCATGGAGACGGCCTTCCTGCCGGTGATGGAGCAGTCCGAGCCGATGACGGCCCAGCAGGAAATCGAGTGGACACGCGCGGGCCAGATGCTCTATGCGGAGGCCGGGATCACGACTGCACACGAGGGGGCGACTCATTTTCCCCAGTTCATGACCATGAAGCGCGCCAGCGAGGCCGGGGCCAATATTATCGACGTGATCTCTTATCCGTTTATCACAGAAGTTGACAAAGTGCTCGCCGAACAGCCCGTGACTGAATGGGGCACATATAGGAACCGCTTCAAGGTAGGCGGCGTGAAAATCACCCTGGACGGGTCTCCGCAGGGACGGACTGCCTTCTTCACCGCGTCCTACCTCACCGGCGGGCCCGGCGGTGAAGAGGATTGGACGGGTGAGCCGACCTTTCCCCAGGACCTCGCCAACCAGATGTTCAAAAAGGTCTATGACCTGAACGTGCCGCTCACCGTGCACTGCAATGGCGACGCGTCCATCGACGCCTTCCTCACCGCCTACGAGTTCGCTCGTGCCGGCGACTACCGCAGACCCTGGAACGTGACCACGATCCACACCCAGTTCCTGCGCAAGGACCAGATCCCCAAGTTCGTGCAATACAAGGTGCGCCCCTCATTCTATACCCTGCACACCTACTACTTCGCGGACGCGCACATCAAGAACCGCGGCCCCGAGCAGGCGGCCTACATCAGCCCGATGCGCGATGCCATAGACGCCGGGCTGCGCCCGAGCAACCACACCGACTTCGTGGTTGCCCCGCTTGACCAGATGACGATGCTCTGGTCGGCCGTGAACCGTCTCTCCCGCGCCGGTGCTGAGGTCGGCCCCGACCAGCGCGTGACCCCCTACGAGGGCCTCAAAACCATGACTGCGTGGGTCGCCGAACAGTACGGCGAGCAGGACAGCAAGGGGACTCTCGAAGCCGGCAAGCTCGCCGACCTCGTCGTCCTCGACAAGGATCCGCTTAAGGTGGACCCGATGGCCATCAAAGACATCAAGGTTGTCCAGACAATCAAGGAAGGCGTCACCGTATACCCAGCTACTGTGGACGCAGAAAAACCCATGGCCAAGGTGACAGAAGGTTCGCCGAAAACCTACTCGTGGAAGGCTCACGTTTGCGACATGGCGGATGTGAACCAGGCAGCTCACAAGGAATGGACGCTGATAACGCTCAATGGTGAGGATATCGAGGTCGAAAAGCCTCCTAAGATGAAATTCTCCCATGGCCGGCTCGCCGTTTCCGGTGGCATCAACCGCATGAATGGCTCGTATGCCCTGGTGGCTGACAGCGTGATCATGGGGCAGTTGGTCAGCACTAAAATGGCAGGGCCTCCGGCACTGATGGAACTGGAAAGCAAATTCGCGAAGGCGCTGGCCTCGGTGGACGGTTTCCAAGTCAAGGGCAACGAACTGGCGCTCTTAACCAAAGGCACCGTCATCGCCACATTCCGCAGTAAAGACTGAAACAGCGACTTGAAGGATCAGGGAAAAAGCAAAACTGACCGAGAATACAACTGAACCGAACCAATTGCTGAACTGAACCACCTGCCGTCGGATGTTCAGCTTTGGTTATCTGATTTTATAATTTTTTTGAGAGAAATAAATCCTGTTGTGGATGGGTGCACAATAGATAGTAAGATCTGAAGCTATCTACGCCTGCAGAAATACCATGTATCTTGCCAAACGTACCGACCGACCGCTCCCTCCTCTTATAAAAAAACAGCCACTTTTCTACAAAATTGTTATTTCCAGGTTGCAGAAACCTGAGAGGCAATGTCCTTGATAGACTGAAAAACAAGGCTCTTTATAAAAACGATAGCGACGGGAGTATAGCAGCTAATCACCGGTCTATAAACCGTGGTAAATGGTTTGGCGATCGCCTCATTCCATATACATCAGTGCAGCGAAAGTGACACCGAGTATCTCTTTCCAACTACCTCCCTGCTTCCAAGCTGAGTGCAGCGCTCACCTCGCCTTTATCGTCGTACGGGGCTGAGGGCTTCACCTTGATGCGTTCGGACGGAAGCTGTCCAGCGTCGGTCAGTTCGGCGACGATGGCTTGCGCCCGGGCGTCGGCCAGTTTCACCAACGCTGCATCGTCCACTGGCTCAACCTCTACAAGGCGCAGGAACAGGTCCTTGGCAAACCGCCCTGGATCTTCATCAACGGCCGTCGCTGTATCCCCAGTGGGTTTGGCCGCCGCAGTATCCTTTTTGGCTTTTTCGAGGACGGCTTCTTGATCGGTCTTGAGCGTCGTGAGGGCATCGGCGCCGACACGCTCCGAGAACATCAATTCTAAAGTTTGTCCTGTTTCCGGGCTGCTGAAGTCAACGGGTCCGTAGTCCTCTGCTGCAGCAGGATCTTGTCCGAGTCGGGTAGCCAAGGCGCGTCGTACGCCGGCCGACTTGAGTTCTGCGCCGTCGGTCTCTGGGTTGTAGCGGCCCTGTACACCAAGCTTGAGCTGGGGCCGTTTCTGCAAAGCAACGGCGAGCGTGGCGAGCTTCTCCTTCTCCGGCGGTGGAACATCGGGCCGCCCGGCCGCGAAGGCGACGGCGTTAAAGGTTTCCTCCTCGCCGCCAGGCACGAGTGACGCCAGGGCACGGAAGGGACTCGTGACAATTTTGGTGAGCAGGTTGACCAACGCTTTCCAGATCAGCGCTCCGTAGCTGAATTTGGGGGAATCAAGATTGCCGCTGACCGGCAGCCCGAGGTCGATCACGCCGTTGGCGTCCTCCAGCAGGGCGACGGCGAGATCCAGCGGCAGGTCCACCGCATCCGGGCTCTGCACTTTCTCGCCGAGGGTCAGGCGTTCCACAACGAACTGGTTGTCGCCTTCCAATTGGCGTTTGTCGATTATGTATTTCAGATCCACCGACAGTTTCCCGGAATCGATCTTGCGGCCGGCGAATGTGCCCGAGTAAGGGGTGAGTCTGGACATTTCCACGTTGCGGAAGACGACGCTGATGTTGGTAAACGCTTGGGGATCGGAGGCATCGAACTCGCCATCGACATTGGCGGTGCCGTAGCGGTCCACGCTGCCGTCGAGCTTGATTTGAGCGCGGGCATGCTTAACCGAGGAGACGCCGGCCACCACGCCATTGAGCTGATGTATCTTGGTGCCGAAAGGCGTGAACAGGCTCAAGTCGGCGAATTCCATCTCACCATCGCTTAAGAGGATGCGGCCGACCCGGTAAGGGAAGGCATCATTGCCGTCGGCCGGGGAGGCTTTTGCGGATGCCGCCTCAGCCGTTTTCGCAGTTGGGCCCGACTTGATTACTTTGGTTAAGTTTATCGATTGGTCCTTGTCGATGATGAACTTGCCGATCAGGTTCAGCACTTTGAGGTCCCCGATGTCGAGCCGGTTCGGTTCCAAATGCATCGCCAGCTGATCGGTCTGGACCGATTTCCAGCCCACCAGAGTTTCGTTTCCGTCTTTTTCCGTGACGCGCAGGTTGTCCAGCTTGAATCCGCCCTGGTAAATCGTTTGGGCTTCGGCGGCCTTTATGCCATGGCGCATTTTCCCGCGGGTTGAAAACGTGCCCGATTGGATGTCTATGGTGGCTGCCTGACTGACGTACGGCTGGAAGGCCGTCAGCCCGAGCTCCGCCACCTCGACCTCGGATTCCACCGTCGGCCCGGACGGGTCCACCGTGCCGTTGGCCTTGATCCGGCCACCTTCGCGTACCTTGAAGCCCGCGTCGAAGGTCATGGGGTATTTGCCGTCTACATTGGTCAGAGTGACGGCCATATCTTCCAGGTTGATGATCGGGGCTTCCGGTTTAACCGTGAGATCGGAGAATTTCACCTGAAAACCCGATAAGGCGATGGTCTTAGCCAGGAATTGGAAGGGGTGGCCTTCGGCCGCCGAGTCCTCTGTTCCCCTGGCGATAGCACCCTTCTGCGGCGGGGCGAACATCAGCGCCAGGTTGATGGCGCCGTCGGGCAGGCGTTTCAGGTCCACGGCGCCGCCCTCGACGGATACCGTCTCCATTCTGAAGTCATTGGGTTGTAGGTCATAGGCGCCGCCTTCAAGTCCGATGCGCTGGATCTGCACTTCAGGCTCAGGATCACCCCACATGGATGCCCGGAAACCCGATAAATCCACACCGATGTCGTTCACCGCAGCCTGGGTCTGCCCGCCGGCTTCCACCTGTGCCTTAAGGGCCATCTTGATTTCACCGACGCCCACGTTGAGGCCGGGTGTGCGGCTGTGGTCCTGGTAGTCGGCTGCCAAACCGCTCAGATCGAAGGCGGCCAGGTTCAGCGTCCAGGGCTTGGCGGAGCCTGCCGTTGTGTTCGCTGATGGGGCGGGGACAGACTTTTTGGGGCTCCTCACGATCCGATTCAGGTTCAAGATGCCGCTCTCATCCACCGTTATTCTGGCGTGTCCGCCGGCGACCACCAATTTCTCGATCTCGACCTGCTGCCGCTCAAGGTCCAGTCGGCCACCGGTTAGCCGCGCATCCGACATTTCAAAAAATGGCGCCGCATCGCCCTCGATATGCAGGGATAGTCCGCTTATGGCGACGGCAAGCTTGTCCAGCATTGCCTGTGGCTGGGCACCGCTCAGGTTCACCCGATAGTCGGCCGAGATGCTGGCCTGTTCCAGTCGGCTGCTCTATAGCGACGGCATCCCGAATGAATTTCCAGGCGGTGGCGGCTTGGACATTCTCAATGGCGAAGCTGCCCTTGGATTCGACCGGGTGAAAGCTGATTTCACCTTTCCACCGCAAGGTCCCCCCGTCGCCGAGGTTCGCCGTGATTGAATGAGGCCCTTTATGCTCCACGTAGGGTGCTGAGGTTATTGACCTGCAGCTGCAAGGGCGTGAGCGAAATGGTGGCGGGTTCGGACTGGCGGCGATCGGTGAAGTCGATTTGGCCCCCGTCGATGGCGATATCCTCGATAATCAGTCGCGGCGGTGCCTGGTCTTTTGCCGATGGTTGGGACGTTGCTTCGGATGGCGGCGCCAGACTGGCGAGGTTGAGGGTGCCATCCTTGGCGATGACGGCATTGACATGGGGGCCCTCCAAGCGCACCTGGCGGAACGTCCACGCCCATTTGAAAAGGCTCTTCAGCTCGAAGTCGACAAACAGTCGCTTGAAGCTTGCGATTGGCTGACCGTCTACCTCTTGCATGCGAAAGTCGGTCGCCTCGACCTTGAAGAGGTAAGGATTGATGCGCACCTCGCCGATGAGAGCCTGTTTCTTGATCTGTTCCTGCACGATCTTCGGCACATAGTGCCTCACGAGCCAGGGTGCGAGGAAAAATCCGGCCAGCGTGTAAAAAACCAGCACCGCTGCACAGATAATGAACGGCTTGCTCCGTATGATTTTTTTCGGGAAATTCATGGCGTTTGATCCTCGTTCCGTTTTCAGTCATATACTCTCAATCAATCTTGTCTCGCAACGCATATCCACCTATACAATTTACCAGATCGATTCTACCGCATCATCTTTTTTTTCCATCGAGATCATTTTGCTCAATCAGGTAAACGGAATTGAATCGCAATAACGGTTCTCCCTCGGGACCATAATAAACCATGTTTCCACCATCGATCATAAATCGTACAGTTCGGGAGAGCACATCCAGAAAGCGCTGCTCTTGCGACATCCCTTCCGTGCAAGCCATCCTTGTTGATGCCATCTGCCCGAATGCTATTTGGTCCTCGTTCTGTTTGTAGGCGCCTGTGAAGCGATTGCACCCTGAAAAGCCATGAACACGATTTTCTATCGAGTCCAGGATCAGGTGGAATTCCCTCTGCCCGGCACCCAGCTCGACCGGTTGGCCCTCCAGTTCCATGAGTTTCCAATATGTATCGAAGAGGCTGACGTCACGATTGAACGCTCTGTGATCTTGACCTGCGCGGGTGTCGCCGACTCGGGACACCATGATCTTCACCGGTTCGTGGCCGGCCTCGAAGGCGGGAATGTGCTCGGTGCTGGTGAAAAATAAACGACCGGCCGCTTCGATCCGGGCGCGCAGTGCGTAGCGTCCCTGGTCGTGAAGGCGGTGTGGGTCGAACTCAAGAGAGAACGCGAAGGGAGGTGAGCCTTTAGGCCTGAAAGTGGTCGTCGCTAGGATCTCGGATGGTGCGTCTGCCCGGGCAACATCCTCGAGCGTAACCCGAACCTCTGCATCTTCCGGTAGCAGCACTCGCTCCCGATACCACACGTTGCCCACAATGGTCTTTATTTTAGGGACCTCCTGGTCACCCGCGTAAACACCGAAGGTTAAAAAGACAGCGACAATCGAAAATGTGGCAATGTCCCAGAGCAAGGGAAGTTGGAAAAAATTCGACATTTCGATTTCTCCTAAATGATAGGAACATGTTTAAGAGAAACAAACATAACGTATAAAAATTTTTGCGAATAACCCCATCAAAGGGAATCGTTTTCGGACGCTTTCGATACTTCAGTGTGATCGGTGGGCCATTTAGCAAATATGGCTTGTTTGTCCGCATTGTTGAAATGAATATGTACATCGCGTTGCGGATACGGGTGAGCACTTGTATTTTCTAAGGTGACCCAGGATATGTATTCCGGATCTGAAGTTAACGGATGAAATATTAGAACATGGTTAGTAAATTATTCTAATCGGTAATTTAGTGAGTCTTTAGCCCCGTAGGATATTCTTTGAAGATCTAACCATATGATATCATTTCATTGGTTAATTGCTTTGTCCGTTGTAATGTCTTGACTTCAATGAATTAAGTTTAAGGCATCAAGGGTTTTAAGCAATGTTAGCCGGTTGGCTGTTTGGTGGTAGGTGGATGCTACCAATGTATTGGAATTGGGTTGTAGCCTGGGCTACGATGTCTTAAAAAACGACCTATTGCATCAGAATCAGAAATTTTCAGGCCGGCAGTGTACAAATGTTCGATGCCTCCAACATAGATCCGACCGTTTAAAAAAATCATAGACGACATTCTTTAAACAAAAAGGCTACCATGGCCAACTTGGCCGGGGGCCATATCCCCTCCAGTTTGCCTTTGATGTCGGTGTCAGTGGTTAACTCGGTCGGGTTGTAAATAGATGGTTGGGTTTGATGAAACCTGTACATTTTGACTGACGCAAAAAGTTGGTTTAGCTTGCCAATCCCCATAAGTATCAGACAAGACATAGGATTTGCATTTAGCAATTGGATATCGTAAGCTTATTTTGGGTGCTGCTCAAATGGTTGACCTTTTTAATTCCGCAAAAGCCAAAGTTTTTGTAGCCGCATTAACCCTATTAGGTTGAGATTAAATTTTGAGTCCGTGGCTTTATTGCATTGTCTGAACGGTAGGGCTGAAATTACAATAAATCAAGACACCAGGTAGGAGTATCAAAAATACGGAACCGAAGTCGTGAGGATGCAAATTTAACAGGTATGCAGGGAGGGGACTTTCAGATCAGGGGTTAACCTCAGCGGACAAAGTTTCGGCACAGTTACAACAGTTGGGTTCCACTTCCCTGCAACTATCCATTTGGTCTACAAACCTGAATTTTACGATCGGTATTTCGAGAATATCCAGTAGTGACCAATGCGGCTAACGGGGCGTCCAATATTTGCCGTACTTTATTAGAAAATTCTGAAAGGGTGAACGGTTTTTGGATGAAGCCATTACATCCCTTGTCAATTATATCTCCTGCTTGACCGGAAAGGGTATATCCACTGGAAAGGATCACTGGAATTTGTGGATAAAGATCATGAATGCGATCGAATGTTTTCTCTCCATCCATACCTGGCATAATCATGTCCAGGATAATTAGATCAATCTTTGATCCATTATGACGAACAATGTCCAAAGCCTCTTCACCGCTTTTTGCATCAATCACCCTGTAACCCAACTTTTCCAGTAATGACCTACCCACATCAATGATCATTGTTTCATCGTCAACCAATAAGATTGTCTCTGAACCCGTGCATATTGTTCGGTTGGGGGTGATTTCATCGGGCACGGGCTTTTCTGATACCGGCAAGTAGATGTGAAATGTCGTTCCACGATTAATTTCACTATCAACGCTGATTCTTCCGCCATGATTCTTGATGATTCCGTATGCTGATGCCAAACCCAACCCGGTTCCCCGGCCCTTCCGTTTGGTGGTGAAAAATGGGTCAAAGATTCGTCGGATGGTGGATTGACTCATACCCACCCCGGTATCCTGAACCATCAAATGAACATAATTCCCCAGTGTCAGACCATAATTTTGAGGTGCTTCTTCGTCTAAAACAAACATCTGGGTTTCCAAACGCAAATGTCCCCCGTGGGGCATCGCTTGCCAGGCGTTGACATACAAGTTCAGCAATACCTGCTCGATTTGTCCCCGATCGATCTCGGTAACAATGGTGTCGTCATGGAATTTAGTCTCGATAACGAGTTCTTTCCTCGTACGGCCAAACATTTCGGCGCTTTCATGGATCAATTTGTTGATGTCTGTTGGCGAAACATCATATTGCCCACCACGTGCAAAACCCAGCAACTGCTTTGTTAAGTGTGAACCACTGCGGATGTGTTCATCTATCGCCCGCAGGTGTTCTTGAATTGGATGCGACGGTCCCAGATCCATTGTAATCAATGCCGATCGTCCCTGAATGCCCATCAACAGGTTATTGAAGTCATGGGCAATTCCACCGGCAAGCGTGCCAAGGGATTCCATCCGCTCCGCTTTTCTTAGCTTGGATTGCAGTCGTAGTCTTTCGCTGATATTTCTAATGACGCCATGAATGCCAATAAACCGATTGCCACTATTGGCGGATGTCCCCTCTAAAATCCCGATGGATTTGACCTCTGCAGTGATGTATTTGGCGCCGTAACTTTCTCTTTTTTCGTCGCCATTTAAACGGAGCCGCAATTCAACTTCGGAAGATAGACGAGTTAACGTTTTGTGTTCTGAAAAACACGATCGAGCTTTCTCTTGGTCTTCCTCCCAGACCATCGTAGTAAAACATTTTCCGATCAAGTCATCGGCCTTGAATCCCAGCAAGTGCACAATGGCGTCATTTAAAAAGGTGAATTTGCCATTGGCGTCCAATGTGTAGATGATATCCGGGCTGTTTTGAACCAGATAACGGTATCTTTCTTCGGTAAGGACCAATTGTTCTTTTATTTGATCTTTTTCTTGTTTCAGCGCCTTCTGACTGAGGGCATTTTCTACAGTGGTTAGCAGCTCTTCAAATTCGAAAGGTTTTCTTAAGTAGTCATAAGCACCGCATTTCAGTGCCGCTATGGCTGAGTCGACATCTGCATCGCCGGTGATAATGATAAAAATGGTGTTAGGGTGCTGAGTTTTGATATCACCCATCAGTTGGGTTCCCAGCATGTCGGGGAGGTGGACATCTAAAATGGCTAAGTCGAATGTGTTATCAGCTATTAAATCTAACGCGCCCTGACCGCAAGCAGCTGTAACGACTTCATAATTCTTGGCTTTAAGTAAATATGTAACACTTTGACAGATGCGTGGCTCGTCATCAACAAGCAGGACTTTCGTTGTCGCCATAGCAAACGTTCCTTGTGAAAAGTCTGTGTTCAGTTATCCACAGCTTGCCAATACAACGTAACAACGTCATCGGCATTTTATTGAATGTCTACAGCCTGTATGAAGTAGTCTATATTTTGCTGATTATGAAATTGATGTTTTTTATTTTTATTGATGAACTCCTATGCCCTTTTCTTGGTATCTTTCAATAATACGATCTCTTCGTTTTGGACTGAAGTCGGCACGGCTTCGGTTTCTATCGGCCATAAACAGAAACAAAGAATTCCGATCACATTGACGTTTGCCTGAACATCCATCATTTGACGATTTATAACCATGATCAAGTCAAGTTTGCGCTTGGAAAGAATGTTTTTTTTGATTTAAATAATAGAAATTTCTAGAAAACTAATTGACGATATCGTTTTTGTCAAGAAATTAATTGGTTACGTTGGTGTTAGCCGACATGTAATCCCTAATTCATTTATCATTTACTTGAAGTAGATGTACTGGGAGAAGGGCGGTTGGTGGAAAAAAGGTGGCATTGATGCTGTTTTATCAATTTATCCGAACTGCCTTGCTGGAAAATGCCTTCACCTGGTTTATACTTGATAATAAATTGAGGAATTATTCGTCCTGAAATGGGTCAAAGATTTCCAACTTTTTAATGTCCTTCAAGACCCTTTGGCTATCCCAGAAAAACGGGCTTTATCGGAACTTGGCATACCTTGCCATGCCTCCAAGTTGAAAGAAATCGAAGATAACGACAGATAGCCACTTTATTACGGAATTGTCATATTGAGGGTGGAAAAAATTGGAGTGAAAACTGCCTGATAGGCGGAAAAACAACGCCCTTCCTAAAGATGATAGCTGCGGGACTGCGGGACATAGCAGTTAGCACTGCTTTGACAGTTTGTGAGATACGTTCGGGAAAGCTGAAAGGAATTCAACTTTGACCTATTTTCTGCGCCGCTATCCCACAAAGTCTCCATTCCGTTACGAAATGCCGATTCAGATTGATAGCAAGGTTCTCCTCCGCCATGCGTTCCTTTTAACGACGTAGCGCAGTCTTGAAACAATTAAGGATGTGCAAGCTGATTGATGGATTGAAATATCCACGATAAAAAAGGAGGTGAGCCGCTCAAAACGGGTTCACAACAATCAACGTAAAAAGGCAGGCCTGGTTAACAGTCCCTCATCGTTGTTCAGAGGCATCAATACTGGGTGGATCTACCGACTCTTTTTTAAAGTGGCGATACGTTCAGCGTTTAATGACTTTCCTGGGCAGAATACTTCAAAATCGTTATATAGGGATTCTGCATGCTCCAAACGCTCATAAACCGTATCGTCGCAGAATTTCAAGGCGGCAACGTTAAGCGATTCCAGCACGGCCATAACGGCTGCAGAACTGGTAAAAATAGAAACTCCCTCTGTATCCACCTCGATTTGAAGGTTGGCAAGATTTTGCATGGGATTAAAGACGCTGTCGGTGAGTAGGATCACAGGTGCCTTGCATCGTTCAAAGTGCTGACCGATGCGGAGGGTGGTTTTCGCATAAGGGTGACGGAAAATAGCAAAGAGCAAATCGTCAGCATCAACGTCGATCAAAAGGTCCGGCTGGGAGACGATTTGGGATCCGATCAGGAAGCAGTTCGATCGAATACGGCGGATCATGTTATAGAAAAGATAGGCCAATGCGTAGGAACTTCGCTGCCCGGTAATGTACACAGTGCCGCGTGTTTGGGCGATCGATCTGGCGGCTTCCCAAAACTGATCATGGTCGATACGAGCGTGGGTGTGTTCAAGATTTTGGGTAATAAGTGAGAAGCTCTGTAGCAGCACATCGCCTTCGGCACCATCTGTTAGTAACTTTTTTTTCAAGTAATATCGGATTGGTAAAGAGTCTTGCCCATCCATGACATCCTTGCGCAACTCCTCGAGAAAAGCCGAAAAGCGATCGTATCCAAGTTTGGAAATGAAGCGCACCACCGTGGGCTTACTCACACCGGTGTTTTTGCTGATGCTGGTGGTATTCTCAAACACCAGGTTCCAGTAGTTGCGTGAAAAATAATCGGCTATCTTGACTTCGCTGGGTGTCAGTTTGCCCAGAGCGCGGATCCGTTCTGCAAGTTCTTTGTTCTGCATAATGAAATTAATTGTTGAATATTTTTTGTTTATGAAATAGTTGTTTCATAAAAGACTATTCTGTTCCAATCTTTCTGTCAACCACTACCTTATATTTGCGCACGGCGAATTGCCGGAAAAATGGAGTTGTATCATTATGAATGGACATGGCCCGGCCTTTACCAACTGGCTGGTAGAGCTTCGGCGCGACTTTCACGCGCATCCGGAACTGGCTTTTGAAGAATATCGAACCACGGAAAAGATAACCAGACTGCTGGAGGAAATGGATACTGAAGTACAACGCTTCGAGAACCATACCGGGGTGGTCGCCCTGCTGCGGGGCGAATCTGATGGACCCACCATTGGACTGCGTGCCGACATTGATGCGCTGCCAGTCCGTGAACTTGGGCAGACACCTTATCGATCTCTCCATGATGGACGTATGCATGCTTGCGGGCATGACGCCAACACGGCCATTTTGATTGGTGTAGCCCGCCGGCTTATGGAAAATGGCACCATGCGGCAATGCCGCGGGAACGTCAAATTCATATTCCAACCTGCCGAAGAAAGGCTTTCCGGTGCAAGTACGATGATTGACGCAGGCGTGCTTAAATCTCCCAATGTCGACTGCCTCTTGGCGGGTCATATGTCACCTGACCTGCCTGTTGGTCGAATTGGTATTTTTAAGAACATCGGTTATGCCTCATCCGACAGCTTTGACTTAACAATTACTGGTAAGGGTTCGCATGGGGCCCGTCCAGAAGAGGGAAACGACCCTATTGTGGCCGGCGCTGCATTGGTCACCCTGCTGCAATCGGTCGTCAGCCGCAATGTCAATCCGACCTTTGCCGGAGTGATCACTGTGGGCATGTTTCAAGGTGGAACGATTGGCAATGTGATCCCTGAATCGGTTCAACTATCTGGTACCATACGTGCGCTGGATCCTGATGTTCGGCAACTGTTAATGGGTCGCCTTGAGGAGATTGCGGATGGTATCGCCCGCACATACGCAGTAGACTGTCAATTGAAAATCCACGACGGTTCACCGGTTCTGGTGACCGATGAAGCGGTGTCCGCCTTTGTTCACGAGACCGCGTGCGAGGTAATCGGTGCAAGCAATGTCAGCTACGTACCGCCCATCATGGGATCGGAGGATTTTGCGTTCTTTACCCACCTGTGCCCAGCAACCATTATCCGGCTGGGTTGTTCCAATGCGTCTACCGGTATCATTCATCCACTGCATTCGCCCTATTTCGATATCGACGAGCGTGTTTTGGCCATCGGTGTCGACGTCTTTTACCAAGCCGTATTGCGTTACCTCGGCAATCCGTTTCTACAAGATTGATATGTCCTCGATGCCTCAGCGCGACAATTGTTTTTAAAGTTGCAGCATTTTATCCAAGATACTTCGTTAAATGCCTTTGTCCGCTCTAATATTTAAAAGATTGATAGAAAAAAGTACTTGACATTTTGTTTGATGAATGAAAATCTTTGAAATAATTGTTACATTTTAATTCTTCCTTGAAACAATTAAGCTCATAAACATCATGGATGGCAAAAACGACGTGCTGGCATCTGGCACTTACAACAATTGCCATCGCTTGAAAGCGTCTTGCAGGCTTTATTGCCCAAGGCTGAGATCCAACTGATTCGGCGACAATGGTCCGATGCATTCCATATTCGGCAGTGGTGCTACCCGCCGATCGCGGCGAAGCGCTGCACAACCCCAAAGTTGCCGGATTTGTATTGTTCGCCTCATGCGACCCATAATCTGGAGATCAATCAAATGAGTGAGGCCCTTCCCTTTCTGCTGGCAGAAAATATTCACAAGCGATTTGGTAGCAATGAAGTCCTCAAAGGGGTTACGATGGCTGCCGATAAAAATGAAGTGATATCCATCATTGGCAGCAGTGGCTCTGGGAAAAGCACGTTCCTTCGTTGCATAAACTTCCTCGAAGTACCCGACTCAGGCCGGATCGTTGTGGATGGAGAAGAAATCCGCATCGTAAAAACTGGGCGTGGAGACAAGGTAATCGGTGACCGCCGTCAGATCGAGCGATTACGGGCCAGGTTGGGTATGGTTTTTCAGACGTTTAACCTGTGGAGCCATATGACGGTATTGGAGAACGTAACGGAAGGACCGTTACAGGTACTTCGCCAAGAAAAAAAAGTGGTCAAAAACAGAGCGATGGCCCTGCTGGATAAAGTCGGCATCGCTGAGAAACACGACGCTTACCCCAGCGAATTGTCGGGTGGTCAGCAACAACGGGTGGCTATCGCCCGAGCCCTTTGTATGGAGCCACAGGTTCTGCTTTTCGATGAACCGACATCGGCGCTTGATCCAGAGTTGGTCGGTGAGGTTTTAAGGGTCATGCGCGATCTTGCTGCCGAGGGGCGCACCATGGTCGTAGTTACCCATGAAATGGGATTTGCTCGGGAGGTGTCTAACAAGGTTCTGTTTCTCCACGAAGGGCAAATCGAGGAGCAAAACTCTCCCGAAGAATTATTTAATAATCCACAGTCCGATCGATGCAGGGGATTCTTGTCGAGTATAATATAAAGGCATTTATAACCATCAGTTCTAAACGCAGGAGGAGGAAGAATGAAAAATTTCAAGGTGTCGCTGCTTATGGCTGTTATCGTTGTTTTTACGTTCGCCGCTGCCGAAGCGAAAGAGTGGAAGGAGATAACGATTGCTACAGAGGGCGCTTTTGCCCCATGGAATTTTACGGATTCCTCGGGGAAACTGGACGGTTTCGAGATTGAACTGGCAGCCGACCTGTGCAGCCGGATGAGTGCTAAGTGCACAGTCGTTCCCCAGGCCTGGGATGGAATCATTCCTGCCCTGCAGGCTGGCAAGTATGATGCGATCATGGCAGGCATGAGTATGACCGACAAGCGCAAGAAAGTGGTCGCATTCTCGCGCTACTATGCGGCAACTCCGTCGTTGTTTATCGTGCTCAAGGACAGCCCTTCAGCAAATTTTTCGACGACGATCGATCGAATTACGCTCGATGATATCAGTAGCGATGAGCAGGCTGCTCTGGATGCGGTAGGTAAAGAATTCAAGGGCAAGGTGATCGGTGTACAGAATGCGACCATTCAGGAAAAATTCCTTCAGCAGTACCTGGGAGATGCAGTAGACATCCGAGGTTATGACACACAGGAGAATCTCGAACTCGATCTACATGCTGGGCGAATCGATGCAGCGCTGGGCGCCATGAGCTACTGGGTCTCCAGGGTCAACTCCGAGAAGGGCCAAGACATGAAAATGGTTGGGCCCGGCATGACCAAGGGCCCCTTTGGTGAAGGCGTCGGCGTGGCCGTCAGACAGAAGGATGCGGATCTGGCGGAACTGTTTTCCAAGGCTATCGATGCTGCCATTGCTGACGGAACTTTGAGTAAACTGGCTGTAAAATGGTTTACCTTCGACGCTGCCGCCACAGAATAAACATATGCGGCAACAGATCCGGGTGGCTGTTTGAACGTAATTTAAACGGCCACTCTTTTATTTGCAAACTAATCGATCAGGATGGCGGAAAATGAACATCGATCTGCTTTTTTTCGGTAATGCCGGGTGGGGGGATGAAATGCTAATTGGGGCGTTCATGACCCTGGCTGTGTCGGTTTGTGCCTACGCAGTTGGCATTCTATTAGGCGCCATCGCAGCAGCGCTCAAACTTTCACGATTTCTGGCACTGCGGCTTATCGCCGAAGCCTACACCACGCTGGTGCGAGGTATCCCGGAACTGCTAATTATATATTTGGTGTTCTTTGGTGGCGGAATCTTCTTGAGTAAGATTGGATCAGCGCTATTCGGCTGGGAAGGTTTCATCAATCCGCCGATATTTGTCACCGGCATGATGTGCATCGGTTTCAGTTCAGGCGCCTACAGTGCGGAGGTAATCCGTGGTGGTGTCCTTGCGGTGCCCAAAGGTCAGATTGAAGCAGCCATGGCCATCGGCATGGCGCCGTTAACACGGTTTCGGCGGGTTTTGGTGCCACAGGTGGTACGGTTTGCTCTACCTGGCATGGGCAACGTTTGGCAGTTAACCCTCAAACACACCTCGCTGATCTCTGTCATTGGACTCGTCGAAATCATGCGCCAATCCGCCGTAGCATCGGGGTCAACACGGGAGCCATTCACCTTCTATTTAGTTGCAGCTCTGCTTTACTTGGGACTGACATCTATTACAAACTGCGGTTTTCAGCGTGCCGAGTCCTGGGCCAACAAAGGCGTGAGGAGCAGTTGATATGCGATTCGATATTATGAAGGAAGCCTTCCCGCAGCTCATCCAAGGCATACCCCAAACCATTCTTTTGGTAGGTATATCGTTGGGAATCGGTTTCATCCTTGCGGTGGTATTCGCTCAAATGCGTTTGTCGAAGAATATTTTTCTTTCCAATTTGGGCAGACTATACGTATATATCTTCCGTAGCACACCGCTGTTGGTTCAAATGTATCTGATCTACTATGGCTCGGGGCAGTTTCGACATTTTTTTCAGGACATAGGCTTGTGGCAGTTCTTCAAAGAACCATATTTTTGTGCCATCTCAGCATTGACTCTAAACACTGGTGCTTATGCTGCGGAAATCATCCGCGGTGGGATTCAGTCTGTCACGTGGGGTGAGATCGAGGCCGGCCGCGCTATAGGTATGTCATCCTGGACGCTGTTCAAACGTATAGTATTCCCAGTTGCCATTCGCCAGGCGCTTCCAGCCTATGGCAACGAGGTCATTTTAATGGTCAAATCCAGTTCTCTGGCTAGTACCATTACCATTCTGGAAGTGACTGGAATCGCAAAAAAAATTATCGCTGCAACATACGCTCCTATTGAAGTCTTCATTATTGCTGGATCAATCTACCTGGTTATAAATTTTTTTGTCACCCGAGCCATCAATACCATCGAAAAGCGCCTTTCACCCCAGCTACACCGGAAGCAAGATTATAATATTTCCACTCCAGCGGTTGAAGCGATCATCCACTAATCGATACTCTACCCTATAATTCAAATACTCAACTTTCATTGAGTGCATAACGCCGGTAAAAAATTTTGTCCAATTGGCTAAATCGATTTTGAGCCACTTGCTGACTTCGTATAGATCGTGGCCGCCTTTTCGGGCATCCACACGGCCTGCGGCCTTTGCAATATCTGATAGGGGCTGCCGGCGAACAAGTTTATGAACCAGACCATCATGACCGTGGCGATTTCCAAGGGTCTGGACGGTGCGATCATGAACTCGCTAAACCAAAAGTATGGTGGCCAACATCATCACGGCCGGGGCGCTGGCCGGCCGGAACAACTTCTGCATGAACTACCTTAAGGCCTCCCCGGCCAGTGTTTTGAAAAAGCGCGCTTGCTTCTGATGTGAGAAATAACGTGAAATGTATCGGTACAGGATAGATCATAAGAACTGAATCTATCTGCTCATGCAAAACCTACATGTTACTTGCCACATCTTTAAATTGTAATTAAAAATAAAAAATCAAGATATTGTGGTCGGTCGGAAAGCCGATCAGTTGTGATTTCATTTTGTAAGTTTGGTGTGTCATACAATTCAGGCGGATTGGAGTTAATTGAGATGATATCTGGGCACAGTGGATTTTAAAAAATATAGCAGCAAGCGAACAACAACATATTGATGCCGTAAAAATTTGCTGGATCAATTCGGAATAGACGATCCAATGGGTGATGATGTTGATGAAATTCTCAGCATAGCTAAAGAAACGGGACCGAAGTAAACTGCTGCTGACATTGAACCCTCCCCGCGGCAGCCGCGGGGAATGTTCTGCCTGTAACGGCAGTGCTGCGCAGCACCGTAAGGATAAAAACGTCAATTTTCAGTTCGCTCGCTATCGCGGTTCAAACAATTGGTCTGATCAAAGATCCGGCATTCCGTGACACTTATCGCAACGCACGAAGTCTCCTTTAACGTAGATTATCGTATTATCTTCGACGCTGAAACTTCTTGAGGTCGGCATCTTGGCCAAAGGCGTGCCTGTCAGATCCAAACCATGGCAGGCCTTGAAACTGTTTTTGCCTGCTTCGTAGGCATCCTCGTGGCCGTCGTCATACCAGCGAGAATCACTGATGTTGTGTAATCCGTGGGGGCCATTGGTGGTCCTTGGAAGACTCCCCGATTCGTGGCAAACGGAGCACGCGATAATGGTCCCGGCGTAACCTTGAAGCTTCTTGGCCGCTTCGTTGTCATTGGCATTATTCGTATCATTGGGCCAAATGGCGTGGGTGCTGCCATGGCAGTTTTCACAGGCGATCTCGCCATGCCCTTTGCTGAAGCGAAAGAGCGTGTCCGTATCTTCCGCAAAACGCGTGTTGAGTGCCAGCAGCGGGGATGCCGACGCATCTCCGACTGCAAAGGCCTTCCGCAGGCGGAAGGGCCAATCGGGATCGGCAACCAGGTTGGGGACGGAGAGGAAATCAACCGCATCCCCGGTGTGGCAGGATTGACAGCGCGGTAGGGCCAGCCAGGGTCTGCGGGCATCGCCATCGTTAGCTCCATCGATACTGCCGCCAGGCAGGAGTACGAATTTACCGCCGACGGCCAGCATGTCGCCGTGGCAATCGTTGCAATCCATGCCGCCCGTTTTCATGGCACCTCGCTGGCGCTGGGTAATATTGCCTGGATGACACTGGTAACAACGGGTATGGCCTGTCGATCAGCGTATCGTCGGTGGGGGTGATGGGGATCCCTTCGGCGGAGAACATTTCCTTGTCAAGGCTGTATTCCATGGGTTGTGCCCCCCCGGACCTGGGGATCATCCGCGGGCATATACAGGCCGCAAGGAAAAAAAGCATCAGCAGGATTGCTCCTTGGGGATGCATGAATAACTCCCATAAATTTTGCAATGATGTTGAACTCTGCCACTACACGAGCTGCCGTCTTCCCGCTGTTAACGATCATCATCTAATTCAGATGCGCTCTTCTTAATGGCATTCAGCATATCCTCTATCATTTCGAAACATACTGGCTTCTGGTAGGCACCATCGAAGCCAGCTTCGTCCAAAGCATTTCGACCATATTGTTCCAGGTAACCCGATAGCGCGAAAATTTGAATATTAGGGTATTTCTTTTTCGTTTTCGTGCAAAAATCGACACCGTTTACCCATGGCATTTTAAGGTCGGTTATCAGTGCATCAAAACCGGAATTCCATTCTAAAATCAATTCTGCTTCTTCAGCACTATCAACGGTAACGACTTGGCAGCCATACCTTTTAAACATACTTTTCAACGTCCGCAAGTGGCTCCGCTGATCATCAATTAGCAGAATTTTTCCATCATACATGGGACTCTTCTTTTTTTGTTTCATCGGCTTAAATTTATACTATCCAGTGTTGTCCAACGTATAGAATCAACAGCCTTCGGGGCTTTTCCCGCAGGTCTGGTGAATTGCGGGAAAAGCCGCCTACATGGCGTCTTCGAATTCACCCCGATACCGTGCTATGCCTCCGGACTTGGGCAACGAACGACCATCGAACACGACAACCATGAATGCTTCATCGGGAACACCCTCCCATTGGCTGAGGAGCCGATACTTGGATGCAGGTTCAAAGCCAACGCGTGGGTAATACGCGGGGTGTCCCAAAACGACAACGAACGGGCAACGGGCCTGACGCAAGTGCTCAAGCCCGTTCCAGACAAGCTGAGATCCAATGCCTTTTCTCTGGTAAGAAGGTAATACCGCCATTGGCGCTAAACCCATTCCCACTGCGCTGGAACCATCAATGGTAACGGGGGTGAACAGTATGTGGCCAACAACAACGGTATCTTCGACGGCGACAAATGACAGACAGTCTTTGCATGCAACGCGGAGCTTATCGACAAGGGTTGCTTCCGGGCCGTTATCGAATGCGGCCAGATTCAGATGGTAAATGGCATCCTGATCTCCCGGTTCTTCTTTACGGATTTCGATCGTCATTGAGTGCCCGGTATCGAGGTTATGAAATTATTTCCTATGGAAGTCGATTATTTTGCCTATTTACTCTCATCAATAGGTCCATAACATTAACTACTCATCGGAAGGTGATGGGCAACAATGCCATTGGGTTTGCAGTTTGTGGGCGTCTATCTGACTCAGGCTTCAACACAGATTTTCCTTTCTACCAGTTCCTGTTGATTAATCAAGGAAATTAAACCATTTCCGTTCTATCTGACTTTTTTGGCAACGCCGATGAAAAAAGAAACGGACGGGTTCATGCCAATTTAAGTTGATATTTCAAGGCCAGCGACGATAAGACGATTATCAACGACGAAAGGGGATCGACATGACCATACTGTTACTATTGCTGGGCGGCGCCGGAGTGGTGGTGCTGCTGTTGATCGTGTTATACAACCGGCTGGTTCGCTTTCGCAACATGGTCCGTGAGGGCTGGAGCGGCATCGACGTGCAGCTCAAGCGACGCGCCAACCTGATTCCCAACCTGGTTGAAACCGTCAAGGGCTATATGGGCCATGAGCGTGACCTTTTAGAAAGAGTGACCCAGTTGCGTTCGCAGAGCCTTCAAACTGGCGACCTTGGGGAAAAACAGCGGGTGGAAAGTGCGCTAACCGGCGGACTGGCCCGTTTGTTTGCCGTGGCCGAGGGCTACCCGGAACTCAAGGCCAACCAGAATTTCCAGGATCTCCAGCACCAGTTATCGGAAATCGAAGACCAGATCCAGCTGGCCCGGCGGTACTACAACGGCACCGTCCGCAACCTGAACATCGCCATCGAGTCCTTTCCCGGCAACCTGGTGGCCGGATGGTTCGCCTTCCGGACCGTCGAATTTTTCGAAATCGAGGAGCCGGAGGACCGCGCGGTGCCGAAGGTGGGGTTTTAAGAGAGGTGCTGACGTAGACCGAGGCGTTGTTGCAACGGATTGTTGAATTGATCACATCCTGATCCCCTCACCCTGTCCCCAAGGGGGGGAGGGGACGCCGTCCAAATGCGAATGGTTAGGGGTTGGACTCACAGGAAGTGTATTGTTCCTGAGAAATTTATACGTAAGGTAAACCAATGAACTCACTCAAAACCATTTTTGGGGTTGTCTGCCTGAGTATTTTTCTCACACCCATCGGCATTCACGCCCAGCAGGAGCGCATCCTCTCCTTCGACAGCCATATCGACATCATGGCCCGCGGTGATGTGGTGGTTTCCGAAACCATCCGGGTCGTCGCTGCCGGAAAGAAGATCCGTCGGGGCATCTACCGGGATTTTCCCACCCGATACCGAAACAGCCTTGGCAGCCAGGTAACCGTTCGCTTCGAGGTGTTGGAGGTGCTTCGCGACAACCGGCCCGAGGCCTATCACACCGAACAGCAGTCCAACGGCACCCGGGTGTATATGGGCAACAAGGACGTGTTTCTACAGCCCGGCGAATATACCTATACATTCGTCTATCGCACCGACCGGCAGATCGGTTTTTTTGAAAAATTCGACGAGCTGTACTGGAACGTTACCGGCAACGGATGGGATTTTGTCATCGAAAAAGCCCGGGCGGTGGTTCAGTTGCCGCCGGGGGCCGAGGTGGTTCAGTATGCGGCCTACACCGGCCCGGTCGGAGCGGTCGGCCAGGATTACGCGATTGACGAAACCGCTGGCGATATAGGATTCGCCACGACCCGCGCACTGGCCCCCCGTGAGGGCCTGACCATTGCAGTGGCCTGGCCCAAAGGCGTCGTGACCGAGCCGGACACGGCCGAGAAGTTCGGGTACCTGCTCGGCGACAATCGCGGGATGGCGGTGGCTTTATGCGGCCTGATCGTTCTTCTCGGATACTACGCGGCAGCCTGGTGGAAGGTGGGGCGGGATCCGATTGGCGCCGCCATCATTCCCCGCTACGTCCCGCCTGAAGGCATCTCCCCGGCAGGCATGCGTTATGTCCAGAAGATGGGGTTTGACAAAAAGGCGCTGGCCGTTGCCGTGGTCAGCATGGCGGTAAAGGGTTTTTTAACGATTGCCGAGGACGGCGACGGTGACTACTCCCTTGAGATCACCGGCAGCCATTCGTCTTCTCTGAGTCCGGGGGAAGCCAAGGTGGCACGGCACCTGTTTCCGCCGGGAAGACGATCGATTATCTTGAAAAAGACGTCACACAACCGGGTGGGTGCTGCCGTGAAAGCCCTGCGCACCAGCCTGAATGGCGAATATGAAAAGGCATACTTTCTGCGTAACACGCGGTATTTCATTCCCGGAATCGCCATTTCGATGCTGACGCTGGGAGGGCTTGTCCTGACCGCTTCCGTGGCTCCCGTGGCCATCTTCATGATGGTCTGGCTATCCGGTTGGAGCGCCGGCGTCTATGTCCTCGGCACCACCGTAATCGCAGCTTGGCGAAGCCGCAAGGTGGCCGGGGCGATGGCCATCACCCTGTTCGCCCTGCCCTTTGTCGGTGGTGAAATTTTCGGCATCGGCCTGCTTGCCTCGGCCATCGGCTTGCCGAGCCTGGTCTTGTTTTTGGGCATTGTGGCCACCAACATTGTTTTCTACCACCTGCTCAAAGCGCCGACCCTGGCCGGCAGACGACTGATGGACGAGATCGAGGGCTTGAAGCTGTATATGCGCGTGGCGGAAAAGGAGCGCTTGAACCTGCTCAACCCGCCGGACCGGAGCCCCGAACACTTCGAAGCCTTGCTGCCCTGTGCGATGGCCCTGGATGTGGAAAACGACTGGAACGAGCAGTTTGCCGACGTCCTGGCCAGGGCGGCTGTCGACCCCGCATCCGGACGCCATCACACGCCGTCCTGGTACAACGGGCGCACGCCCTTTAGCGGATTGGCCGCCAGCCTGGGCGGGTCCTTCGCTGGTGCCGTCTCCGCATCGTCCAGTGCACCGGGGTCGTCGTCGGGCAGTGGCGGGGGTGGCTCTTCCGGTGGGGGTGGCGGCGGTGGCGGCGGTGGGGGGTGGTAGAATCAAGCCCCTTAAGCAACTCTGTTTTTTTCGCAATGCCTCTTTACACCTGAATGGGCAATTCTTACGGTCTACATAAATCGGGATCCCGATGTGTAAAGCACTTTAAAATGAACCTTCAGGAGATAACTCATGGAAAAGAAATTATTGATCGCCGTGGATGATTCCCGGCACTCGGAAAACGCCCTGCGCTATGCGGCCTCCCTACATGAAACGGTGAATGATTCAAAATTTGTCCTGTTTCACGTGCAGCCCACGATTTCTCAGTACCTGTTGGACGAAGCCAGAACCAAGCCCGGGGCCAATGCCAAATTAAAAAAGCTGATGCAAAAAAACCACCAGTCGTCACAGACCCTGCTTGAAAAATACAAGGCGCTGCTGACGTCGCAGGGTGTTCCGGACGCCGATATCGAACTGCTGACTTTACCCCGCAAGTCCGGTGTGGCCAAAGACATCTTAGATTACAGTACATCCATGCAATATGACGCCATCCTTCTGGGCAGACGGGGGCTCTCCGGATTGGCGGAAACCTTCATTGGCAGCGTGAGTGCCAATGTCGTCGACAACTCTCCAGTGATCCCCGTTTGGCTGGTTGATGAAAAAAGTGCGTCCAAAGCGGTGATGGTCTCAGTTGACGGATCGGAGAGCTCACTGCGGGCAGTGGATCATCTGGCATTCATACTTGGGGGTAACACCGATGTAAACCTATCCTTTTTTCATGTGGCGCCCCGCTTGAGGGACTTCTGCCCGATTGACTTCGCGGACACCGATTCCGCAGATCTCGAAACCATCATTCGACAGGGAGACCAGGCCTGTATCGATCGGTTTTTTGCCCACGCACGAAAAAAACTCGTGGACTCAGGGTTCAACGACAGTCAGATCCATATTAATGTCAAAGAGGGCGGTTTCAGGGTCGGCAAAGGGATTTTAGAGGCCTATCGGCAGGGCCAATACGGCACGCTGGTCATCGGACGGCGGGGGATGGACAAGAAGTTTTTTACCGGCAGTGTCAGTCGCTATCTGATCAATCAGTTTTCCGATGGTGCCCTTTGGGTGGTCCCCTGAGGGCACCCTGGGTCTCAACCCTTTACCCATGTATCGTCGGCTTGCCTAACGAGGCTTCTTCGGGGCCGATTGCCGGTTGTCCGGGTCGCCTCCGGTGGTCTCAATCGTCCCACCGAGCTCGTCGATCCAGGTTTTTTCGAACAGGTGGATGCCTCGGTGATAGGCGGCACGGCCGATCAGGTGAGCGGCCACCGGTGCCGTGAGCAGCAAAAAAACGATGACGGCGATGGCTTTCAACGTTGTCCCCAATTCATTGGTGAAGATGGCCACCGCCACTACAATTAAGCCCGTTCCCAATGTTCCGGCTTTGGTGGCGGCATGCATGCGCATCAGGGTATCGGGAAGCCGCAGCATGCCAACGGCGGAGACGAGGCAAAAAAGACTCCCGATGACCATTAAGATGGCGGCAATGACCTCATTCATCATGGATTCTCCGGTGATTGTTTACTTCCAGCGTTTCTTTTGGACCGGAACAGATATCTGGCCAGCGCAACGGTGCCCAGATACGCAACCAACGCATAAGCGATGGCCACATCCAAAAACGATGTGTTGCCTTCGTGCACGGAAAAAACCGCCAAAAACGCGACGATAAGCACCGATATCAGATCGAGTGCCACAACACGGTCGGCCGAAGAGGGTCCCAATACCATACGACCGAAAGCCAGCACGATACTCAGGATCAGCACCGCCATTGTAAAGCGGCTGGTGAGTTCGATGAAGGCTGAGGTTTCCATGATCATCGCATCACCTCCAGCACCCTTCTTTCCACCCCGTTCTTGATGCTTTGCCGAAAGCGATCTGGGTCGTCCAGAAACATGACATGGACGTAAAGAATACTGCGGTCTTCGGAAAGGTCGATACTGAGGGTTCCCGGCGTCAGCGAAATCAAATTGGCCACCAGCAGGATTTCCATCTCGGATTTAGCGCACAGGGACACACCGACGATGCCGGGCCGGCTGATATGACCCGGGGTAATGACGTCCCAGAGCACCCGCAGGTTGGAGAGCAATAACTCTACCAAAAAAAAACCCACCAGCCGGACGGTTTTCGGCGCGCGTTGAAAGTATCGCGATCTGCCATACAGCGGCTGGGTGAGCCATAGGGCCAAGTATCCCAGGGCGAAGCCAACCAGAAAACCGGATAAGCTGAACTGTCCCTGAACGCCGATGTAACCCAAGGCGATAAACGTGTTGATAAAAAATAGATTCATTACATATTCCCGATCACCGTGTAAACATAAGCGCCTGGCTCGAGCAGTTCATCGGCGGCAGCCCTGGCCATATGGTAGAGCGGTCCGGGCAATAAGCCGATGAGGACGGTTATCGCCGCCATGGCCATGATGGGTGCCAGCATCCATGCGTTCATCGGGGGCACGCACCCGGCACGCTCGCTGATGCCCTCCGGGCGAGGTTTCCAGAAGGCTTCACTCCAGATTTTTACCATCGAATAGACTGTTAGCAGGCCGACCACGGCGGCCACAGCAGCTAAAACGAACTGTCCGACTTCCAGGCTGGCCCGGATCAGGATCATCTTGGCCCAGAATCCGGATAGCGGCGGGAACCCCGCCAGCGAAAAAGCGGGAATGAAAAACAGCAGGGCAATCCATCCGTGGCTGCGGTAGAGCCCCCCCACCCGTGAGAGTTCGAATGATCCGCCGTGCCGCTGGATCAGACCGCTGATCAGAAACAGATTGGATTTAACGATAATGTGGTGAAGCATGTAGAACACCGCTCCGGCCAGGGCCAGTGGGGTGAACAAACCCAAGCCTAAGATCATATAGCCGACCTGGCTGATAATATGGAATGAGAGGATGCGGCGGACGTGGTATCGCGTCGCGGCACCGAGAACGCCGATGATCATAGTGGCCGCTGCAGCCACCAGCACCAATTCTCGCAAACCGTTGCCTTCAAATGGAAATATCAGGGTGAACATTCGAATCAGTGCATAGACGCCCACCTTGGTCAGCAGGCCGGCAAAGATTGCCGACGTGGCCACCGGCGGGGTGTGATAGGAGGCCGGCAACCAGAAAAACAGGGGGAAGAGCCCGGACTTGATACCAAAAGCGGTTAAGAACAACACGGCTACGGCAGCCACCAACCCCGGGTCGCCGATCATGCGAAGTTTGATGTGCAAATGGGCCATGTTGAGCGTACCGGTCATGCCATAGACCAATCCCAGCCCGGTGAGAAACAGCAGGGTCGAAATCAGGTTGATGACCACGTATTTGACACCGCCGTCAAGCTGCGCCCGGGTCTTCCCCTGCACCAGCAGTGCAAAGGATGCCATCAGCATGACCTCGAACCAGACATACATATTGAACAGGTCGCCGGTTAGAAATGCGCCACTGATCCCCCCAACCAGAATGTGCAAAAGCGGATAGTAACCCCGCTGCTGGTGGTCGGGGGTAACATCCGCCCGAGAATACACGCTAACCGCCGTGTAGACGATACCGGTGATGACCACCATCAGGCTGCTGAGATGGTCCGCTACAAGTGCAATGCCGAACGGCGCCGACCAGGAAGCGACATGCAGCACCTGGATACCTGAATGATGAACTGTATACAGCAGCCAGGCGCCGGTTGCCAGATGCAGCACCGCCGCCAACATGCTGGAGATGTGTTGGAAATTCGGCCGTCGTCGTCCCAGCAGCATAATGGCTGCTGTGGTGAAAGGAATGATGATGGGGGCCGCCAGCCCGCTGTTCATGGTCGCCTTCCTTTGGTTGAATCCTCACTGGCAAAGGGCTCGGCGTCGGTCATGGCTTCCGTATCCACGGTGCCGAGCGTTTGATAGGTACGGAAAAAGAGAATAAAAATGAATGCCAAGAGGGCAAAGCCGATGACAATTGCCGTTAGAATCAACGCCTGAGGCAGGCTGTTGGCCACCGCCACGGCCACATGCGTAGCGTCTTGTGGGATAAGCGGCGGCCTGGATGTCTCTAAACGACCGGCAGCGAAGATTAACAGGTTCACAGCGTTGCTGGCCAGCACGAGACCAAAAATAAACCGCACCAGATTTTTGCTGAGCATCAGAAAAACGCTGCCGGCTACCATCGCACCGGTCAATATTGCCAGTACGGTCTCCATGTCAGCGCTCCTCCAGATTCAACAACAGGGTCAAAATGGTCCCCAGGACCACCAGAAAAACCCCGATGTCGAAAAACAAGGGGGTCCCTACGGCCAAGGCACCGCCCAAGGTCGGCGGCGTCCACCACAATCCGGTCAGGTAGGGCCGGCCGGTCACAACGGCGATCAAACCGGAACAAATGGCCAGCAATAGTCCCCACGCAATCAACACCCTGGGCTCGATTCGCAGGGCCTGGCGGACCGGGCCCGGACCTTCGGCGATGGCAAACAGAGCGAAAGCCGTGGCCGCGACCAGGGCAGCCGAGAAACCGCCTCCCGGGGCGTTGTGTCCGCGGAACAGCAGATACACGGAAAAAACCAGAATCAGTCCGACCAACAGGCGTGTTGCCGTTTTCAGAATATAAGATTGCATGGGTTGCCTTACTGCCTCCGTTTGGCGATCAAGGCATAGCCGGCCAAACCGGCCGTGGCCACCACGGTGATCTCTCCCAATGTATCCAGACTGCGGAAATCAACCAGGATCACGTTGACGATGTTGCGACCGTGGGCGGCGATATAGCTGTTGTGTTCGAAAAAAGTGGTCAATTGACGATCGATGGTGCCATTGGTGATGGCAATGCACAGGGTGGTGACGACGATACCCGTGCCGACAGCTACCAGGCTATCAATCCACCGGCTGACTGAAACGGGGCCCGGTGGTGGCCCGGTAAGTGAGGGCAACCGCAACAACACGATGGAGACGATAATTAAGGTCAACGTCTCCACTAACAACTGGGTGAGGGCCAGATCCGGAGCACCGTATACCAAAAACACCAGTGCGGCGCCGCCGCCCACCATGCCCAGAGCGCATACCGCCAGGATCCGGGATTGGGCGCGGATGACCACCAATACGGCGACGGCCATGACGGCAACCAACAGCCAATGGGACAGCGGCAGGTCGGCTGACCGCAACCTCAGGGTCCAGCCGTCAGCGTTTAACCACCAGACCGCCGCGGTGGTAATCGCAAAAAAACCGATGGTGATCCGCAAGTAGCGATGTAATGATCCGTTCTGCAATCCATCGACCACCGCGTGGGCGGTCGCAAGCAGCCCTTTTAGAGTGATGTCATAACCGCGCTGGCCGCTCAGGGGGATCACCTCCAAGGCCGCCGTAACGGCTGACCGCAAGATCTTGCGCGAAAAATAGACCGCCCCGCCAAGGGTCAAGGTGATGACGCTGAGCAGCAGTGGGGTGTTGAAGCCGTGGAAGATGGCCAGTTGAACCTCCTTCTCGACGACGGAAAAGGCGTGAACCGCCGGCTGGATAAGGTGGTCCGACACCCACCAGGGGATAAGGCCAAAGAGCAGGCACAACCCGCCCATGATGCCGGGGCCAAATCCCATAGGCAGTGGGGCGTCGACCACGTTGTCCAGATGGTCGGGGCGTTTGCCGGTGAAGGGCCCCAGCAGGATGATGCCGGCCACGGCGGTCATCAGCGAATTGGAGAGCAGGGTGATGGTGGTGGCGAACTGGGGAAACATCTCTTCGGTCAGCACACCCTGATACATGATCTCCTTGCCGATGAAACCGAAAAAAAGCGGAAAGCCGGCCATGGACATGGTGGCGGTGGCGACAGCCAAGGTGGTCAACGGCATGGCCCGCCAGAGCCCGCCCAACTTCTCTAACAGGCGGGTGCCGGTTTGATGGTCGATGCTGCCCACGGCCAGAAACAAGGCGGCCTTGTAAAGGGCATGGACCAGTAGAAAGGTGGTTGCGGCGGTCAGCGAGGCCGTATTGTTGCCACCTAAAAACATGGTTAGCATGCCCAGGCCCATAATGGTCGTATAGGCCAGCATGCGCTTGAGGTCCGAAGGGCTCAAGGCTTGAATGGCCCCCCATATGGCCGTGATGCCGCCGATCACGACCAGGCTGCCCATCCACTCCGGCGTACCGCCCAACAAGGGATGCATGCGCATCAAAAGGTATATACCGGCCTTGACCATGGTTGCGGCGTGCAAAAATGCGCTGATGGGCGTGGGGGCACACATGGCATTGGGCAGCCAGAAATGGAACGGCACCTGGGCGGACTTGGTCATGGCCCCCAGCAGAATGGTCGTGAAAATGGCCAAGTAGAGCGGATGCTGCCGGATGTGATGGTCAGACGCCACCCACTGGCTGAGGGTAAGCGAGCCGCCGGCCGTTTTTATCAGTAAAATGCCTACCAACAGGGACAGGCCGCCGGCGCCCGTAACCAAAAGGGCCTGTTTGGCGTTGTCGCGGGTTGTAGCGGATTCGTGGTCGAAACCGATCAGCAGATAGGAGAAGATGGTGGTAATCTCCCAGAAGACGAACAACAGCAGCAAGTTGTCCGCCATGACGATACCCAGCATGGCCAGCATAAAGGTGTGCAGGTAGACGAAGAAGCGGCCGGTGTGTGGATGTCCGGCCATGTAGCTGGCGGCGAAAAGGGTCACCAGGAAGCCGATCCCGGTGACGATCAGGCAGAACAGGAGGCTGAGGCCGTCCAGTCGGAACCGCAGGGCGATGTCCAGGCTGGGCATCCAGGGCCACTCAATGGAAAAGACCTCGCCCCGCACCACATTGGGCCACACGGTGCACAACCCGGCAAACAGAAGGAGCGGAAGGGCTGTGGAGAAAAGGCCTGCACGGCTATAACCGGCAGCATGGGCTGAATCGTTGGATTGTCGCATGAGCAGGCTATTGGGAGAGAAACAGCGGCCGATCGGCCGCCTTGATGGTTTCCAATACCGTGTCACCGAGCAACTGCTTGAGCAAGGTCTTATGCACGCTGTTGCCCATCACGATCAGATCGGCGTCCACCTCTTTGGCAAAGGGCAGTAGGTCGGAGCGCGCCTGGCCGTCAAGCATATCGGTTTGCACCTCAAAACCGTGGGCATCGCAAAAATCCGCTGCGTCTTTGACCAAAAAGGGCTCCTTGTCGCCGCCCTCATTGAAATGCACGATGTGCAGCTTGACGTCGGGCCACGGTTTCAAGTGCAGGAAATGACGAATGGCTTTGGCCGATTCCATGGAACCGCTGTAAGCGATCAAGGCCTTTTTGATCGGTCGAAAATTTTCGGCTACCGCCAGAATCGGTCTGACCCCCTGGGTAACCAGCTTGACAATGGCTTTGTCCGGGTCGCTGGTGAACCCATAATCGAAGATACTGCGCAGACCAAAGATCGTCAAATCGTTGTAACGGGCTTCGGCGATCATGGCCGTGAACGGGTCCTTTTGTTCGTATTCGATGCGCCGGCAAACCACCTGTTGCGTGCTGCAATGGCTTTTGAACGCGGCTATGGCCGCTTCGATCCCCTCCCGCGTCACGCGAGCTTGACGTTCGCGCATGCGTTTGGCATAAATGCCCGCTCCCGCAGGCACGGGTCCCACCTTGCCCAACTTGCTGAGGTCCACCACCGTCACACCAGTGGTCTGAGCATCGTGCAGGCGGGCCAATTCCGTGGCGCATTGGGTGCTCACCGCGGTGAAGGGAGTACCGCCTAATCCAACCAGGATTCGTTTGATCATGGTTCACACCTCCTTGGGCACCGCGGCTTCTTGAGCGACGCCGATATGCTAGTGGGCGCGGGTATCGACGGGGGCGTGTCTGTCTAAATTGGCCGATGTCCGCTTGATGCAAGCTGAATCCAGTACCGCATGGGTACTGAAACAATAGTGAGTGACAGTTGAATGCCTTAAAGCAGGATGGCAAGGAGGACCAATCCTGCAATCGGTTATGACGAATTGTGTGGCTTTTTTCGATCGATGTCAAGAATTTCAGTATCCTGGGAAGGCTTGATCGCTGAAATGGCCGTGGCCGAAGCTGGGATTGACAGCGCGTTAAAGCCCATACTTGCATAAATAAAGATGGCAAAGTAGATCTACTGCGGTTTCGCCCTTGTCGCCTTGGCTCTGAACTCCTCCGGCTTTTACAACGATGGGGTATAAACCCTCAGGAACGCGGGGTGTCACCCGGCTTCGGGCTGTCCGCAGGCGGATCGCCGGGGGCGTTTGCGTCGGGCGGTGCCGGGGTTGGTTCGGCGTCGTCCGACGCACGGGATGGCGGCGATGATTCCGCAACCGGCGGCTGTGCTGCGCTGTCGGCCGGCGAACGGTTGTCCATCTCGACAGGTGGCCGTGTTTGGGAATTGCGATCCCGGCGGACCGATTTTCGCGCCAACTCCGCCTCCAGCATAACCGCAGCTTCTTCCAGGCTGGGCGCCATGACAACGGCATCGCCTAAGGCCATGATCAAGCGCTTCAACTGCGGGATTTTCAATTTGCCCTCCTCCTGGAGGTAAACCGGCTGGATATAGAGCAGCGAACCGGCCGTGGGTTCGATGATCATCTTGCCCAGAAGCACCTCGGACCCTTCCTGATCCCACAGCGTAAACTGCTCGGAAATGATTATGTCCTGGTTGACCAGGGAGTGGACCTGGGCGGGACCATACACCTGCTGGTCCCGTGGAAAACGGTATGCGAATATTTTGCCGTAGTTGTCGCCGTCGCTGCCGGCGATGATCAGTGCCCGAAGGTTGTCGCGGCCAAAGGGCGCCATGGGCATGAAGAGCAGAAAATCATCTTTGCCCGGTTCAATCAGATCCAGAGTCAGATAGTAAGGGTTGGCCGGAACCAGATCCCGGCCCTGGGGCACCTTCGAAAATTCCCAGATATCCTCTTGCCGATAGAATCGTTCCGGATCCTGCTGGTGGTACTTGGAATAAATGCCGACCTGGGTCAAAAAAATATCCCGGGGGTAGCGAATGTGCTTTTGAAGGTCCGCGGGCATCTCCGTCAGTGGCCGGAAAACGCCGGGATACATGCGGCGATAGGCGTTGATGATCGAATCCGTGCTGTCGGAAACGTAGTAGGTGACCTGTCCGTGGTAGGCGTCGACGACAATTTTTACCGCGTTGCGGATGTAGTTGAATCCCTGCTCGACCGCCGGGGCCAGTGGATAGTTGTCGGCGGTCGTATAGGCGTCCTGAATCCAGAACAGGCCATTGGTCGTCGAGACGATGTACGGATCCTGGTCGAGTGTCAGAAACGGGGTGATGTGCGTGATCCGATCCAGGATGTTGCGGCGGAAGAGCAGGCGGCTGCGATCGTTGGTCTTGGCGGTAAAAAAAATGTTGCGGTCCTTGAAGTGCATGGATAACAGCAACTTGCGCCATAGTGAATTGACCGGGACCCCGCCTTTACCGTCGTAATGGACGATGGCTTCATCATCGCCGACCGGGGAGCCGATCTCTCCGGCGTCATTGGGGACGATGACGTAGGGTTTGTCCTCGAGCCCGTAATAGATGGATGACCGGTTGATGGACAACCCGAATTCGGAGCGGGGCGGGATATCCTTGATGAACCAGGTCATGAATTCGTCTCCGGCCTGGGCGGCCGGTATCATCACCACCCCCTGACCGTGGGTGTATTGCAGGTGGAGGTTGATCCAATTCTGCGCGGATTCGGGCAACTTGGAAAACTGGATCTCCCTGGCGCCAAGATAGACCTGGCGATAACTGCCTTCGACGCTGTAGCGGTCCACATCGATGGTTGGAAACGAATAGTAGGTTCGAATGCCCTGGAGTTCTTCGTAGACGCCGCCCAGCATCTCGCGGTCCCAGACGGGAATGTTCTGCAGGCGGCGTACCAGCGCCGGATCGTCGGCGTCAAAACCGGGTTTCGATTGGGTCTTAAAGTCTTGGGCTTGGACGGCATCGAGGCCATAGGCGGCCAGCGTCGATCGGATGTTGGCATCGATATACGGCCGTTCACGGGCAATCTGGTTGGGCGCGACGATATATTTGCGCACCATGTCGTTTAAAAAATCGGCGTTTTTACCCATCACGCTAAGCGCCAACAGCACACCCACAATCAGCGGTATCTTCCACCCCCGCTTGCGGTTGAGGCTGACCACCAGCGATATGCCGGTGGCCGCCAGGAAAAATACAGACAGCCAGATCATCGGCATGACGATCTTCATCTCGACATAGCCGGGGCCGAAAAAGACCGGCAGATTGACCGTTTCGTAAAGCAGTTGGTATCGATCGAGCAGGAATCCCCAGCAGACGATGGCCACTGTCGCCAGGCCCAGCAGGCTGATGTGCACGCGGGCCCTGCGCGGCAGTGCCCGCTCCTGAATGGCCAAAAGGCGGCCTTCATACCAGTAGAGGAACATCACGCCCACCAGCAAAATGATGAAGGCCACCAGCACTTCTTTCTGAATCAGGGTGTAAATGGGCAGGGAGAGCAGATAGAAACTGATATCCCTGCCCAGCAGTGGGTCGACCGTCCCGCTGGCGCTGCCGAAAAGAAACATCAGGGACTCTTCCCAGTGGGCATACATGGGTGCTGCGATGGGCAGCGCCATCAGAAAGGAGAGGGGGAGGTACATGCGCCGCAATCCGTTGTGCAGGGTTGTGACCAGGCTCCTTTCATTCTTGTCCGTGGATTTTTCAGCCACACCGACAACTTGCGATGCGATCCAGAAATTGACGTAAAAAATCCCGAAGAAAAACGCGGCAAAAAAGATGAAAACAAGGTACCGATAGGCCAGTCGCATCAGGAAGTACAGGCTCATGCCCTGGGATTGAAACCACCAGAAATCGACAACGAAATTGACGAAGATCAGCTTCAGCAAAACAATCGCCAGCAGCAGCCCGATCAAAACGGCCGCAATAACAAGTACCCTTTTTCTCCAGGATTTCATGGATGCCAAAGCCTTTCCCACAAACGTCCGCGTTATTTTTCGAAACCGTCACCAGACAGTTTCACGGTTTCTCCGGATGATCACCGGTTAGATCGATACGAAGCTTTCGCCGCACGATGTAATAGGCGCCGGAAATCGTGATGATCAGTGCGGCAATACCAAGAATAACGGTGCTGTCGTATTCTTTAAGGTCCAATATGATCACTTTGCGCGCGATGGCAATCAGGGCAACCTCCAGAACGATCTCCGAATGCACGACCTTGTCCTGCAGGTAGGCCTTGATGGTCTCCAGCAGTTCGATGCCGATGAGAATCAGCAAAAAGAAACCGAACAGCTCTAGCAACTCGTCGATTTCCAGAAAGAAGACCGGCGGGCTGACGATGTCCTTGACCAACAGATAGCCCAGCTCGATCGTGGAAATGAATATGATCAGGGCCATCATGACAATCAGCGCGCGGATGATCGTGTGTTCGAAGGATCGCAGCCATTTCATCATCATCGTTTCCTTTGGATGCAAACACCCGGTTGCGCGATCCGCCGCCCATGAACTGGATAGTGCCGGCAGCGGTTATAATTCGGTGTAACAATACCCACGCCGAGACGGTGGATCGATAATGATGTATACAATGCTCACCTAAAGAAACTGCCGGCCGGGTCGATCGTGAAACACGGTCGCTGGATCATTATCCAATACCATCAAATTTGATAAGCCGTAAAGGAAAGTTCTAAGTACTCGATATAAGCATGTCAAGGCCTAAGTGTAGAGACCGGCCAGGAGCGGCTGCGGGTGACAGCACGACATGCGCTGGATTGATCTTGGCCCGGATTCATGCATCATTGCAGCGGCGAAACGGGGGGGCAAATCTCAGCTGTACAGGTTCTGCAACTGATCCTGGTATTGTTTCAGCACGCTGAGCCGTTTCAGCTTCATGGTCTGGGTGAGGGTGCCGTTTTCCAGTGAGAAACCCTCTTGAAGCAGTACAAACTTCTTGGGGATTTCGTATCCCCCGAACTTGCCTTTCAAAAACGAGGTGGTCTCAAAGGCAATCATTTCCTGAACGGCGGTGTCGGCCACCAATTTTGCAGGTTCTTCAGGAAATTGGTTTTCCCTGGCATACTTGCCCAGCACCGCGAAATCGGGAACAATCATGCAAACGTTGTAGGGTCGACCATCGCCGTAAACCATGGCATTCTCCACCCAGGGGAGCAGCTTGATCTCTTCTTCGAGAGCCGCCGGAAACACGTACTTGCCGTTTTCCAGCTTGTACTGCTCCTTGATGCGACCGGTGATGAACAAAAAACCGTCTTCGTCCAACCGGCCGCGGTCACCGGTGCGAAAGCCCCCGTCGGTGGTCATCACTTCCCGGGTGGCATCGGGTTTGTTGTTGTAGCCCTGCATCACGTTGGGGCCGTAGACAATAATTTCACCGTCGTCGGCGCCTTCGTCAAGAAACAGCTTGTCGATTTCAACACGCACCTGATCGATGGGCCGGCCCACGCTGCCAGACCGGTGGGCACCCGGACAGTTCATGGTCACCGCGGGTGTGGTTTCGGTCAGCCCATAGCAGTCGTAGACCGGAATACCGATATCGCTGAAGAAGTGGCCAATTTCTATATTCATGGTGGCACTGCCGGTGATGGCGTAGTTGAGCCGTCCGCCAAAGCGGTCCCTGATTTTCTGAAAAACGATTCGGTCGGCCAGCTTGAATTTCAAGTTGGCCATAACGCTGGATCGACCCTCTGCTGCTAGTTTCCGGCGCTGGTGGGCGCTTTCGACGCCCATGTTGAAGAGTAATTTGGCCACGCCGCCGGCGTCGTTCATTTTGATCCGCAGGCCATCGTAGATCTTGTTGAACACCCGGGGGACAGCGACCAGATAGGCGGGCCGCACCTTGCCCATGTCATCGGCCAGGGTGGTGACGTCGCCCATGAACCCCATGGACCCGCCAACGCGAATACCGTTATACAACTCTGCGGTCTGGCCAAAGGAGTGGGCCCAGGGCAGGATGCACAGGCTGCGGCTGTGGGGTCCCAGATCAGGGAAATACAGGCCGGCGGCGTGGACATTGGAAGTGAAGTTGCCATGGGACAGCAGCACCCCTTTGGGATTCCCCGTGGTGCCGGAGGTATAGATCAGCACGGCGATGTCATGGGGGTCGGGGTGCACGGCCGGTGCGGGATGGGCCTCACCGATCCGCTCCAATGAATCCATGCTGTCTTCGCCCTGGCCATCGATAAGAAATACCTTCTCCAACCCGGGTATCTTGTCCTTTAGTCCGGTAACGTCCGCCAGGATCTTGGGTGAGGAGATGAAGAGCATACGGATGTTGCCGTCATTGATGATGTACTGCCATATTCGGGGAAGTTCATTTTCATACATGGGGATGTAACGTGCGCCCAATCCGCAGGCCGCAAAGGCGCAGATCGCCCATTCGGTTCGGTTGTTGGCGATGATGCCCACGGCGTCCCCTTTTTGGATGCCTGCCCGGGCCAGGCCGCCGCGAAGGTTGTCTACCCGGCGGCCTACCTGGGCGTAAGTCACCCACTCGTATTCGCCGGAAGCATTTTTGGTGCCGAACAGGGGGTTGTCAGCAAACTTCTCAACGCTGTTTTCAAACAGGGCGACAAGATTATCCGGCTGGTCGTATCGATAGGCCATGGGCTCTCCTCGGTCGATTTGTGGTTGACAAGGCGCGTCACGTCCTTTGGTTAGCGAGGTCGCCTGCCGATCAGTGTCAGCGCCGGGAGTGCATTGTGAATACAAGGATTACGGTCGTTTTTCATATATAGTTTAGGTAAAGTTGTCAACGGTAACATCGGCCCATGGTCATGATGGGCTGCACCACTTACAGGACGAGAAAGGCCAGCCATAAAATGGCTGTCGGCAGGGCGGCGGCCAGCAGGATGTTCATGGGCGACACTTCCTCATCGAAAAATGATTTGAGGATACTCAGCCCAGCCGGGTTGGGTGCATTGGCGATGATGGTCAACCCACCGCCGGCCACGGCCCCGGCCACCACCGAGTATTTCATCCCATCAGAAAAGTTGGGCACCAGGGTGCTTAAAAAGGTGATGGCCGCGTTGTCGTTGAATGCCGTGAGAATCGTGGCCCCCAGCATCAGGGGAACCTCGGTCAGATTGCCCAGCACCGGCTCGATCCACCAGCCCTGGAGGCCGCCGTGGATCACCAGGCCACCGAGGAAAAAGCCCACCAGCAGGGCCGGTTTCAGGTTGAGTTTGTTTTGATAGGGTGAGGTGACTTGGGCAAAGCCCAGGAAGAATAGCAGCCCCGGGATAAAAAACGGTGGATAGTGGGCATTGATGATGGTCCATCCCATGAAAGCGATATGCACCAGCGTCACCCACAGCGGCACCGGGTCGTCCCGGTGATCCCAATCCGGGTCCATGAACGGCGGGCGATCCTTCGGCGGAAGCAGTCCGGGCAGGGCTCGCCGCATGCGTCTGAGCTGGATTTCCTGGTTGCGCTCTTCAAACGCACGGCGGGCCATATCCGGATCGATGCCTTTTCCTTCCAGGTCTGCAAGGGCCCTGACCTCAAGGTTTCGGGTGAGTTCCCGGCCGACATCCTTCATCTGTTCGGAAAAGGTGTCCACAAAATGGAAACGATCATCGAGCCGCTCGATGCACTGGTCCAACATCTCTTCCACATCGGCTCGTTTAAGATAGCGCTGTTGGATCTCATCCTTGAGGCTGTTTATGGCAAAAGACGCCTGAAGGGTATTCAACTCACTGCGGAAAATGAGAAAATAGCTCAGGTTGGCCGCAAGCATGCCCAATACGGCTTTCCAGCCGAAGTGGGTCAGCATGAACATCGTATCCCACTTCCAGGGCGCCGCCACCATCAGTACCGGCGGCGCTGCATAACTGGTCAGGGTGCCGCCCACGGAAATGTTGACGAACAACAGACCCAAGGTGGCATACTTGAACCGACTGGAGGGCGACAGGGCATAAAATTTGTCGGCCAGCAGCATGGCGGCAATGGTCATGGCCGCCGGTTCGGTGATTAAGGAGCCCAGAATGGGGCCGATGGTCAAAATGGCCCACCACCAGGCGGTGAGCGTGCCACCCAACAGGTTGGCGATCTTCCACATGAATCGCTCGGAGAGCTGGAGAATGGGTCGTGTGGCGGCCAGGGTCATGATCACGACGACAAACATCGGTTCGGTGAAATTCACTTTGTATAAAATATAGCTTTTGGCCGTGGGCCAATCGAAAAACAAAACGATGGCGCCGACCAGGGCGGCGGCCCAGATACCGAACACGGCCTCCACCTCGCCCAGGAAATGGAACGCTTCCGCACCGTGGTGCACCGAATCCCGGGGGGCCAGCCCTTTCTTGATCTTCTCTTCGTGGTCATGGGCCCACCGGTGAGCGATGACCATGAAACGGCCGGTGAGAAAGGTGTGGATGATGGCACACAGAAAAATGAGAGACGCCACCAGATTGAACGGTTCGTGTAGAATACGGTTGCCCAGGATGCCGATGATACCGCCCATCCCGCCGTCACCGTAACTCTCCAGGCTGGGTGGAAAGATCGGGGCATCGGCCGGCGGTCCGCCGGCCGCCAGGACGCTTACGGAAACGATGCAGGCAAGTAAAAAAAAGAAAACGACACGGGGGCGCATTTTTTCCATATTTCATTTCCTAACACGGGTTGAGATGGCGGCAAGGCAAGTGAATCCGACATTATGCTCATTATAGCCGAACAAAAGCGATGGGTTAATTGTAACTGGAAATGCTAAAAAAGCAAGAGGAAGGCATTCCCATGCAATGGCGCGCTATCGGTGGCCGCTCATTGCAGAGGAGGAAACGGATACACCTGAACGATAGCATTCATGAACCCGGAATCAGAATGGTGGATGTTTATTCAGTGCTGTCGCCAGGGCTGTCTGAAAATCAAGGCCACAAGGGCCGCGACCATGAACAGCATGGCGGCGGCCATGTGGGAAAAATTGAAAATCATCAATATTGCCATGGGAAAATGAACCCCCGGCAGGTTTTTTATGACCATAAGGATGCCCGTGGTCAGCGCCAATGCCAGAAGAAAAACCCTGATCCTGCCGGAACGGGTCAGTCCGCCGGAATGGGATCTTCTCATGACCAGTAAAGTGGTGACGACATAGGCGCCGATGGCCAGCAGCAGGCCTCCGGCGAGTATATGGACATTGACGTTAATGAAGAAGTCGCCCGACCATCCCAGACCCGGGACATCGGCCACGTAGTATCGCCCCCACAAGGGCATGTTGCCAAAACCGGTAAACAGGGCTGCCACTGCAGCGATTCCGTAAAGCACTTTCAGCAGGAGATTGGGTTTAGCGTCCATGTTGCGTTTCCTTCCCGCCGCCATCGGCTTTTCCCAGACTCATGAATCGCGCCACGGCACCGGCCACCCCGGCCACCGGCGCAATGGCCAGTGCCAGAGCCATTTTGTTGGCCGACGCCATGGCATCGGGAGCCGGTGCCAGATGGGGCGACCCCGGCCCTTTCTCGATGGCCTGGTCCAACACATCGAAGGGCACCGGCGACACGTAGATGGTATTGGTACCTCCGTTTTCTGTTTCGCCGTAAATATATCCGTCGATTTCTCTGGCCAGTTGATGGGCCTTTTCCAATATCTCGTTGCGTGGACCGATCTGTTGGACATCTTCCGGGCAGGCCTCGATGCAGGCGGGCAGTTCGCCTTCCTTGAGTCGGTCGTAACAGCGGTCGCACTTGTACATGACGCCGTTGCCCGCATACTGGGGCAGCAGGTCCAGGTGCAGCCCCACGCCGGACTGGCGCTCGGGAATATGCCATGGACACACCGCCTTGCACTTGGCGCCCCCCATGCAAACATCCGGATGAATGCGCACGATGCCGTTGTCCTGGGTAAAGGCGGCGCCGAACGGGCAGAGGTTGGAGCAAGGCGCGTTGCGACAGTGCATGCAGCGCCGGGGGATGTTGATTTCGAAATCCTCCCCGTTGTATTCGCCGACGGCCGGTTGGATGAAGAGCCAGTTGTAGGGGGTCAGCCGGTCATCTATGCCGCGCTGTTCCGCCGACGACCAGTCGGCAATCTTGACTTTTTTGCGTGGAAGCATATCGGGCATGGGACCAATCGGCGCGGGGAATTTCGTTTCGTTGACCTCCCGGCAGGCCTCTACACAGGCACCGCAGGCGATGCATTGTTGAAGATCCAGCAGGGTGCACCGTTCCGTGCCGGCATCCTTGGCAGAGAGCGGGCGTGGGACCCCGGCGGTCGCCACCGCGCCGGCCGTAATCAGGCCGGCCTTGATGAACGACCGCCTGGACAACTTGTTGGACATGAATAACGCTCCTTTTTGAACCGCGATAGAGAGCAAATAAACCTCAACAGGTTACAACGAAAATTCCGAAGGCGGCAACGGGTCAGCCGCAGGCAACTCGCGGCTAC
>CAVQUU010000028.1:0-83115 GCA_963716825.1 uncultured delta proteobacterium | reverse complement strand
GGGGGCCATTCCCGAACCGTGGCAGACCGGAATGACTGCGAGCCAGCGAATCAACACCTGCTTGGACCATTTATAAGGGATTCCCGGGCTTCTTCCAGAATGCCTTTCAGGGCCTGCACATTCTCCACCACGCCGGTGCCGGCCATCCGGATCGTGGCCAGGTTGTCGCTAACCTGATCCATAATGACCGGCCCCATAGAGGAGGTTGCCCGCATATCATCCAGCAGGCTGTTCACCTTTTCACGGATGGCCGCCGGTTGGGCATACGGGATAAACCTGCACCCTTGCAGAGGGAATCCAGGGTGTTATCCAGGTCAATGGTCAAATTGTTTTCAAAGTAAAACCTTGACAAAAGCAAGTTTTCCCGGAGGGTTCGGTTGCTGAGCATGGCCGCCTCGGGAGCCACATAACCAATCTGGCGTTTGACAGCCAGGCAATGCCGATAATCCTTCAGATCCACCGTTTCCCCATTGAATCGGTATTCTCCCCGTTCCGGCTGTTCCAATGTAGCCAGAATACGCAGCAGATGCCTGCCATCCGCAGGCGATTCGGTGAAAACGGCGATCACGTCACCATGGGCAACGGCCAACCGGTTCGAGTCACAGTGGCTGAAAATGCCTCGCGACGCCAGTGCCGGGCCCGTGATGTCAATGATCGGTGTCGGGATCGATTCCATTTATACGTAAAAAATAAAGGAGATGAAAATATTGATCACCAGGCAGTAGAAAAAATGCAGTCCACGGCCGCTATGGAGGTGGCCACCGGCACCTGGGTGATCTGATTTTTTCGGGCAAGTCCGTGGTAGAGGCAGGTCACGATGATGGCGGTGATCAAGGGGCCAATTTCCCGCAACACCAGCACCACCACCACCAACAGTTTTCCCAAATCCACCTGACCTGACAACTGGGAAAACTGAACGATCAGCATGCTGCCGGTAATCAAGGCTACAGGAATGATTACGGGAAGGGCCTGAACTGCGGTAAAGTAGACCTGCTCAACAATCACTCGCTTGATCAGGGCCCGCCCGATGCGAGGCAGGCCCACGGCGATGGCGGCCAGCCGGTATGTCAGCGCACACAGGTGCATCAGGCGGTTGACGGATCGAATGGTTTTCTGCCCAAGGCGCCAACGAAGTTTTCCATTTGGCCTCAGCGCTTACCTCCCCGGACAGCATACCCGGAAGAGGGCTCATTGGTTGACTTATCCAAATTCTTACAATATATAAATCACGTGGGTCAATCGCATAGGGTTAACTACTAAGAATTGAAAGTAAAATTCACCTTTTTTCACATCCTTTCGCTCTCATTGCTGTTCGTGTTGCCCTTAGCCGCATCCGGTGTGGCCGACGGCCCACTTGTTCAAATATTGAACACGGGCTGCATCGACTGGAGTGCCGGAACCATAAGGGTTAACGGAGTTGCTGCCCCCGCCACCTTTGATGATGGCGAGTCGCCTGATTCACCAGCGGAAATTCTGGATACCGCCCGGCGGATAGCTCAGTTCAACCTGATTGAAACCGCAGGTGTCATTCCCATCAATGCCGTTTCACAGATAGCGGACCGCATGGCCCAAAGCACCGACTTTCGAGACGGCTTGATCTCACTTGCCCGAAATGCATCCCTCACCCGCCAGGAGTATTTATCCGACGGTACCGTGGAAATTGAATTGACCATGAATCTGACAGGCGGGTTCAGCCAATTCGTGCTGCCCGAAGAAATTCGCCAGGTGGACTCGGTGGTTACCATGACGGCTGCTGAATCGGATGCGGATAAACCTGTAAAACCAGTGGAGGGAATCGATGGCGATGCTTATACGGGGCTGATCATCGATGCCACCGGCATCGGTGCAAAGCCATCCCTGGCACCGGTGGTCGTCGATGAATCGGAAGATGTGGTTTACGGACCGGCCTTTGTCAGCCGCGAATTTGCCGTATCCCGGGGAATGAGCGGCTTTGCCACCACACTGGCTGCTGCCCGCAATGACAAACGGGTGGGCCCGCGGCCGCTGGTTGTCAAGGCCATCAGAACCCGGTCCACGGGAGAGACGGACCTGGTCATCTCCAGCGCCGATGGGGCTCGGCTGCGAAGTTCGGTGGTTCACCTGAATTTTCTAAAAGCATGCCGGGTGAGCATCGTCATGGATCCGGAGGCCGGTCAGTAATCAGAATTATAATATTTATGAAATGCCACTCGTTGGCGAATGAGGAGACACCATGGCCCGACGCAACTATCTTGCCTTGTTGATTCTTTCTTTGGTTCTTTTCGTGGCCTGCGGTCCGGACACCATTTTCCTCCGACCGGCATTGGATACACCGGCCCAGCATGTAAAAAATGGGCACAGCCTTTTAACGCGCGGCAAAATCGATGCAGCCAATGCCGAATTTGTTCGGGCAAAAAGTCTGGACGATGGCTTTGCCCCGGCCTACGTCGGTCTTGCTTTGGTTCAGGGTCATCGAGGCGATATTGAGGGTGGGTTTGAGACGCTGGACAAGGCCCGAGGGATAGCGGCCACGCCGGATGAAGCCAAATCTGTGGAACGTGGGTATGAGACGCTGGAAGGGATGCGATCGACCGCTCAGAATTGAACACAACGGGCGGACCAATCGAATGGGCCTACCGACGGGGCAGGGGTATTTTACCCCTGCCCCGTTTTTTCAGTAGCGGTAGTGGTCCGGTTTGAAGGGACCGTGCACGGGGACACCCAGATAGTCGGCCTGAACCGGGGTGAGCGTGGTCAGTTTCACCCCCAGCCGGGCCAGGTGAAGCCGGGCCACCTCTTCGTCCAGCTTTTTCGGCAGGGTGTAGACTTTTCTTTCGTAGCCGCCTGAAGCCAGTTCGATCTGGGCCAGGCACTGGTTGGTGAAGCTGTTGCTCATGACGAAGCTGGGGTGGCCGGTGGCGCATCCCAGATTCACCAGCCGCCCTTCGGCAAGGATGATGATGGACCGCCCGGATTTGAGGGTCCACTTGTCCACCTGGGGTTTGATGGGTGTTTTCTTGCAATCGGCACTCTTTTCCAGGTAGCCCATCTCGATCTCGTTGTCGAAGTGGCCGATGTTGCAGACGATGGCCTCGTTTTTCATCTGCTCCATGTGGGCGCCGGTGATCACCTGGTAGCAGCCGGTGGCGGTCACGAAGATGTCGCCCAGGGGCGCGGCGTCTTCAATGGTGGTCACTTCGAAGCCTTCCATGGCCGCCTGCAGGGCGCAGATGGGATCGACCTCCGTCACCAGCACGCGGGATCCGTAGCCGCGCATGGAATGGGCGCAGCCCTTGCCCACGTCGCCGTAGCCGCAGACCACCACCACCTTGCCGGCCATCATGACGTCCGTGGCCCGCTTGATGCCGTCCGCCAGGGATTCGCGGCAACCGTAGAGATTGTCGAATTTGGACTTGGTGACCGAATCGTTGACGTTGAAGGCCGGGAAAAGCAGGTCGCCGCTCTGGGCCAGCTGGTAAAGCCGATGGACACCGGTGGTGGTCTCTTCGGAAACCCCCTTGACCGATGCGGCGATGCGGGTCCAGAAACCGGAATCATTGGCATGGCCGGCTTTCAGGCGGGCCATCAACAACCGCATATCATCGGAATCGTATTCTTTTTCCAGCAGGGACGGGTCCTTTTCCACCGCCACCCCCTGGTGGATGAACATGGTGGCGTCGCCGCCGTCGTCCACGATCAGGTCCGGTCCGCTGCCGTCCGGCCAGACCAGCGCCTGTTCGGTGCACCACCAGTACTCCTCCAGGTTTTCCCCTTTCCAGGCGAATACGGCGGCCGACCCCTTGCGGGCGATGGCCGCAGCCGCATGATCCTGGGTGGAAAAGATGTTGCAGGAAGCCCAGCGGATGTCGGCGCCGAGAATCTTCAGGGTATCGATGAGCATGGCGGTCTGGATGGTCATGTGCAGGCTGCCGGTGACCTTCAGGCCTTTGAGCGGCTGCTGCGGGCCGTATTTCTCACGAACGGCCATCAGCCCGGGCATTTCGTTTTCCGCCAGCTGCATCTCCTTGTCGCCGAAGTCGGCATGGGCCAGGTCGGCAATTCTATAGGGCAGTGACGGATCATAGGCCGGCGGGCCATCGATCGCCACCACGTTTTCGGCAAGTGTCATGCGTGTTCCTCCATAAGTGATGGGGGCCATTGGCCCCCTTTGTCTTTAGATACTATAATAATCGTCGTTTCGCCGATTACAAGCCGGCCTTTTCACGGATAATGTCCGCCTGATTGGTCTGTTCCCAGGAAAATTCAGGCTCGGTCCTTCCGAAGTGGCCGTATGCAGCGGTTTTGCGATAGATGGGCCGCAACAGATCGAGGTACTCGATGATGGCCGCGGGCCGCAGGTCGAAGACCTCCTTGACGATCTCCTCTACCCGTTCCTTGGGCACCTTTCCCGTGTGCATGAGGTCGATCATCACCGACACCGGTTCGGCCACGCCGATGGCGTAGGCGATCTGGACTTCGCATTTTTTGGCCAGACCGGCGGCCACGATGTTCTTGGCCACGTGACGCCCCATATAGGAGGCACTGCGGTCCACCTTGGAGGGGTCCTTGCCGGAAAAGCATCCGCCGCCGTGGCTGCCCTGGCCGCCGTAGGTGTCGACGATGATCTTGCGCCCCGTGAGCCCGCAGTCGCCCATGGGGCCGCCCACCACGAACCGTCCGGTGGGGTTGATGAAATAGCGGGTGTCCCCGTCGATCATTCCGGCCGGGATGACCTTTTTGATCACCTCTTCGATGATGGCCTCACGCAGGTCTTCATGGGTGACGTCCGGTTTGTGCTGGCTGGAGACCACGATGGTGTCCACCCGCTTGGGCTGGCCGTCGTGATATTCGATGGTGACCTGGGATTTGCCGTCCGGCCTCAGAAAATCCAGCGCCCCGTTTTTCCTCACCTGGGTCAGGCGCCGGGTCAGCTTGTGGGCATACATGATGGGCATGGGCATCAACTCCGGGGTCTCGTCCGATGGCGAACCCGAACATCAGCCCCTGATCGCCGGCACCCTGGTCCTTGTAAAGGCCTTCACCCTGGTTCACCCCCTGGGCGATGTCCGGGCTCTGGTGGTCGATGCTGGTGATCACCGAGCAGGTGCGCCAGTCGAAACCCATCTGGGAGGAGTGGTAGCCGATATCCTTGATGGTGTCCCGGACGATCTGGGGCATATCCACGTAGCACTCGGTGGTGATTTCGCCGGCGATAAAGGCCAGACCGGTGGTGACCAGGGTTTCGCAGGCCACCCGGCAGCCTTTGTCCTGGGCCATGATGGCATCGAGAATCGCGTCGGATATGGCATCGGCCACTTTGTCCGGATGGCCTTCGGTTACCGATTCGGAGGTGAAAAGAAATTTGTTGGTCATACATGGTCTCCTTTGTTCAAAATGAGGAACCCGCTATGGATCACGGGGTAAGCATCAGCGGACAATCGTGATTTGGCAGGCCAGCAATAGAGGAATCGTTTGCAAATGTCAATGATGACGTTGTGTTATAAAATAAAAGCAAAGCCGGCGATCGGCTTTGCTTGGTGTTGAATAAGATTCGGGACGCAGCCTGACAGTTACCGTGCGGTGGCATCTGCACGGCAGCCGTCAAGATATGTCATGCCGGGTTCAATGCCACCTTGTGCTCCACCAGGTTACAGACCATGTCCCGGGCGGTTTCGAGATCCAGCCGGCCCATGTTCAGCACCAGGTGATAGAGTTGCGGGTTTTCATAATCACTCTTGCCCAGCCGTTTGTATAGGCTCACCCGTCTTCGATCTTCGTTGACCACCGTCCGTTCGGCCTTCTTGCGGGACATGTCATAGCGGTCCATCATGAACTTGACCCGGTTTTCAAATTCATTCACCAGCAGGATGTGGACGGCATCGGGATGGTCGTTGAGAATGTACTGGCTCCCCCGGCCAAGGATCACCACGTTGCCTTCATCGGCGAACTGGGCGATGATCAGCACCAGGTAATCCAGATAGATCTGTTCGTCCAGATAGCCCGCGCTCATCGGCGAGCACCCGTTCCAGCCAGCGCTTGGAAACCATGCTGGAAATCATTCGGGAGAGCTTGCTGCCGGCCTCCTTTTCAAAGGATTCAACCCAGTGGGTGGAAACATTGGCCTCCTTGGCCACACGCTGAAGAATGTCGCTGTCGGCAAAGGTGTAGCCCAGGGACTCGGCAATTATTTTGCCAAGGGTGATACCGCCTGCGCCGAATTGCCTCGAAATGGTGATGACCGCCATGGGTGCCTCCTCAATCTCGTTGCGGGTTAGGATCGTTTTCCACTGCCGTGCCGGCCACTACCCCTCCTTGGGAGGAATGAGCAGGATCGGAAAAATGGACTGTTCCGCCAGTCCTTTGCTGATGCTTGTTCCCCACCGGTCCTTCCACAGGCTTTTGCGCGGGGAACCGGCAATAATCATGGAAGACTGGCACTCTCTGGCGGCTTTGTCGATCTCCGCGACGGTATCCCCGATATAGACGTGGGGTTTAGCCGTTATGCCGAAATCTTCCAATTCGTCGCACAGGGCATCCAGTTTTTGGCGGTTCTCCTTGCGGGTCTTCTGGATGCCCATGGCCGAGGTTTCCTTCAGGTCTTTTTCGCTGGCCACATGGACCACATCGACTTCGCGGATCACCGTTTTGAGCGACTTCAGGTAGTCGATGGCCCGCTGGCTGGCCGCGGACCAATTGGTGGCCAGCAGGGGTTTTTCAAATGGATTTTCGGCCAACGGCCCCTTCTGGGCGAGATATTTATAGACCAGCACGGGGGTGGCGGAACGATGAACGATTTCGGTGATGTCGGATCCGGAATAGAGCTGCTCAAGACGCCCCTTTTTTTCCGGGCTCAGGACGATCAGATCCACGGATTCCTTCTCGGCCGCCTGGATCACCTGGCCGGCGAAACTGCCGACGACGATATAAACGCCCACCTCCATGCCCTGTTCGAAAAGCGTTTCCGCCCAGTCGATAAACCGGATGTTGGCCTTTTCCCGAAGCCTGATTTCAGCGCTTTTTTCGTAGCCTTTGCCCCGCCGCATGGCCACCTTGTCACGCTCGATGACATTCAGGAACACCACGTGGTTGAGGGCGGCTTTCTTCAAGTCCATCAGGGACTGCAGCGCATCGAACCGAAGGTTGTCAAAACGGGTGACAAACAACAGTTTTTTTATCTCCATGTTATCTCATCCTTGCCAGCCGTAACGATCATTCCGGATCCCGGTTGCCGGGATGCTATCCTAAAAGTTTCTTGATTTCACGGGCCAGTTCGTCGGGCTCGACGGGCTTTTCCAGGTAGTTTTCCGGTTCGGGCACCGGCTTGTCCCCGAACTCCGTAAGCGCCTTCTGGGAACGCAGAAAGGTGCGTTTGGCCACGCCGGAAAGCATGATCACCGGAATACCGATCAGTGCCTTATCCGTCTTCAACTCACGATAGAGGCGAATGCCACTTTGTTTGGGCATCAATACATCCAGGATCACCAGGTCCGGCCGATCCTTTTTAACGATTTTCAACCCCTCTTCTCCGTTGGCCGCTTCGATGGGCGTATAGCCGCTCTCTTCCACGACAGTGGCATTAAACAGTCTTACATCGGGATCGTCGTCCACAATCAATACTTTTTTGCTCATCTCGAGCCCTCCTTGAAGGTTAACATCGATATCAGTTCAGATTGACGGTGTCCGGCACCTGGGCCGGAAATCGTATGCTGAAGGTGGTGCCTTCCCCTTCGGTGGATGTCACATCGATGGTTCCTTTGTGTTCTTCCACCAGTTTGGCGGTCACCAACAAACCGAGCCCGGTTCCCTTGACTCCTTTGGTGCTGAAAAAAGAGGAGAAGAGCTTGGCCCTGACTTCTTCGGACATACCGCAGCCGTTGTCCGTCACGTCGAAGCGAACCATCCCGGCATCCTCCCTTGCGGTGGCGACCGTCACCTGATGGTCCTTGTCGACATCAGGGTCAAAGATACATGCATCGATGGCATTTGTCACCAGATTCATCAAACACCGGTGCACGGTACGCGGATCCATGACCACGGGTACAATCTGATCGGAAAATTGTCGGACCATGGTCACGTCGTTATCCAGGGCCACACCATCCAGCAGTTCACAGACATCCTCGGCGATATCATTGGGATGACAGCTCTCATACTCGGGCTCCCGCTCCTTGGAGTAGGAGAGCAGGTCCATCACCAGATCGGAGGTGCGGGTGATGTTACGCTGGATCATCTCCCAACCGCTGCGCATTTTGTCGGTGTTGTCCCGCCCAAGCCCCACATCCATCAGGTAGCTCCCGCCCTTGAATCCATGCAGGATATTCTTGATGCAGTGGGCCATGCCGGCAACGGTCTGGCCCACTGCAGCCAGCCGTTCGCTGTTCACCAGCTCCCGTTCCAGCCGCTTGATGTCGCGCAGATCCTGAAAGAACGCCACGGTTCCCATCATCTTTTTCTTTTCCCGCAGGACCGTGCCTGAAAATCGCACCGGGATGGACTCGCCGGTACTGGCTTTGATTTCGCTTTCCGTCCAGGCTGAACGCTCATTGGCATCGGTGCCCAAGCCGGTTCGGGAGAGGGTCTCCTGCACCCATTGTGGCAAATAGTCCCTGGCATCTTTGGTGGACACCACATCGACGGCGGAGTAGCCGAAGATTCGCTCGGCAGCCGGGTTGAAAATGACGGTTTGCCATTTGTCGTCCGTGGCGATGATGCCGTCATTGGCGCTTTTGATCAGTTTGGCCTGAAAGTTGGATTTACGGACGATCTCTTCCTGCAGCAGGGCGTTTTCGATGGTGGCCCCGATGCGATTGCCCATCAGGTCCAGCAGGTGCAGTTCCTCCGATGAAAACCGTTCGGTCTCCCTTTCGATACGCATGACACCGAGTCCTTTGGTCTCCTTGGCGCTGATGGGGATATAGGCAAAGGTGGCACCCGTTGTCTCCGTATCAGTTGAAAAGCCTCCATGATGATCCCCGGTGTTGTAAACGATGGGTTTGTCGGTGCGGGACACCTTGTCCATAATCTCCGTTTGCGAATCCGGTCCGGCCTGGCCGTAACCCGGATCCGCATAGCAGGCGTTGAAATAGCGCAGGTCAAACCGTCCCCCCTCGCCGGACATGTAAAGGCAAACGCTCTCCGCCTTCATGAAGTCGCGGATCTCCAGCACCGCCCCTTCGATGCGCTCTTGCAGCGGCAGCGGCGCATTGAGGGTCGTGTAAATGGAGTATAGGGTAGACAGTTCCCGATTGCGGCGGCGCTGCTCCTCTTCAGCCCGTTTGGCCGCGGTGGTGTCCCAGAGGGTCTCGATGGCCCCCACCACGGTGCCGTCGGCGGCCTTGATCGGGGCGGCGGTGAACCAGCACCATCTGCCGCCGTTACCCAACCTGGGGAAAAAAACCTCAGCCTCGTATCCCCCGTCGATGAGGGCGGATTTCTGCCATTTGCCGCCGTAAAGATCCCAGATCTCCTGGTCGCTCTTCTGATCCAGGATGACATCGGCCATGGAGGGACGCTCGCTGTCCCAAAAAGGTGCCCACTGGCGGTTGGTGCCCACCATCTCCAGCGTGGGATGGCCGGTGAGCTTTTCCAGGGCCTGGTTCCAGTGAGTAATGGTATGATCGCGGTCTAAAACGAAGGTGGGGATGGTGCTGCCCTGAATGATTTGAGACAGTGCGCGTTGGTTCTCCTCCAGCTTGCGGGTGTATTGCCGCCGGTCGGCCTCGGCTTTTTTTTTGTCGGTGTTGTCCCACAGGGTTTCGATGGCACCGATGACACTGCCGTCGGCAGCCTTGATCGGCGCCGCGGTAAACCAGCACCACTTGCCGCCGTTACCCAGCTTTGGGAAAAAGACCTCCGCTTCGTAGGCACCGTCGATGAGTTCGGATTTTTTCCACTTGCCGCCGTATAGGTCCCAGATCTCCTGATCGCTCTTTTGGTCCAGGATGACATCGGCCATGGCCGGACGCTCGCTGTCCCAGAAGGGGACCCACTGGTGATTGGTGCCCACCATCTGGGATGCTGGATAGCCGGTCAGTTGCTCCAAGGCCCGATTCCAGTAGGTAATTACATGTTCTTCATTGAGGACAAAGGTGGGGATGGTACTGCCCTGAATGATCTGTGTGAGCGTCCGGCGACTCTCTTCGACATCGCGTGTGTAGCGGATTCGCTGGGCCTCGGACTCCTTTTTCTCCGTGGTATCCCAAAAGGTCTCGATGGCACCGATGACGCTGCCGTCTGCGGCCCGGATGGGTGCGGCAGTGAAAAAAAGCCACTTGCCCCCTTTGCCCAGTTTCGGGAAGAAGACCTCCGCCTCATAGGCGCCTTCGATCAACTCTGATTTTTTCCACTTGCCGCCATATAGCTCCCAGATTTCCCGTTCATTGCGCTGGTCCAAAATGACGTCGGCCATGGTGGGCCGTTCTTTATCCCAGAAGGGGACCCACTGGTGGCGGGTGCCCACCATCTTGGTGGCTGAATAACCGCTTAACCCTTCCAGGGAATGGTTCCAGTGGGTGACGACATGGTCTTGGTTCAAGACAAATGTAGGAATGGTACTGCCCTGGATAATCTGGGTGAGCCGGTTCTCGCTCTCTTCGATCCGGATGACATCCCGGCGGCGCTCGGCTTCGACCCGCTTTTTATCCGTGGTGTCCCACAAGGTTTCGATGGCACCCATCAGGGTGCCGTCCGAGGCTTTGATCGGCGCGGCGGTGAAGATCAGCCACCGACCGCTTTCCCCTAAATGTTCGAAAAACTCCTCGGCTTCGTAAGCGCCTTCGACCAGGGCAGACGGTCGCCATTTGGCCCCGTAGTACTGGCTGATTTCACCGGATTCCAGCTGATCGAGGATCACGTCCGCCATGATGGGGCGTGCTTTTTTGCGGAACGGTTTCCAGTGATGGTTGGTCCCCACGATTTCATTGGCGGCAAAACCGGTAAGCTTTTCCAGGGCCCGGTTCCAGTGGGTCACGATGTGGTTCCGATTGATCACAAAGGTGGGGGTGGTGCTGCCCTGAATGATCTGGTGCAGCGCCTGCTCTTTTTCCTCCAGCTCCTTTACATGTCGCCGGCATTCATTGTCTGTCCGTTTGTTTTCCGTGGTGTCCCAAAATGTCTCGATGGCCCCCACTACGCTGCCGTCCGGTGTTTTTAGCGGCGTGGCGGTAAACCAGCACCACCGGCCCCCTTTTCCCAGCTTGGGAAAGAAAATTTCGGCCTCGTAGGCGTCTTCGATGAGCTTGGATTTTCGCCATCGCTCACCGTAAAGTTCGTGGAGTTCCTGTTCACTGTGCTGCTCCATGATCACGTCGGCCATACTAGGCCGTTCACTTTCCCAAAAGGGCTTCCACTGATGCCGGGTACCGACCATCCTGGCGGCGGGAAAGCCGGTCAGTTTTTCCAGGGCCTGATTCCAATGAGTGATTGCATGATCACGGTCGAGGACGAAGGTGGGAATGGTGCTGCCCTGAATGATCTGGGACAAGGTTTGCTCGCTCTCTTCGATGCGGCGGGTGTAGTTGCGACGTTCAACTTCGGCCCGCTGATTTTCGGTGTTGTCCCAGAGGGTTTCGATGGCCCCGATAATGGTGCCGTCGGACGCCTTGATCGGCGCGGCGGTAAAAAATAGCCAGCAGCCACCGGCTCCCAGGTGATCGAAGTATTCTTCCGCCTCGAAGCCGCCTTCCACCAGCGTGGAGGGTTGCCATTTAGACCCGTAGTAGTGGTCGATTTCACCCGTCTCCAATTGATCGAGAATCACGTCGGCCATGATCGGCCGTTCTTGCTTGCGAAAAGGCTTCCAGTGATCACGGGTGCCCACCATCGTATCGGCGCTGAATCCGGTGAGGACTTCCAGCGCATGGTTCCAGTGGGTGACCACGTGATCACAGTTGATGACGAAGGTGGGGATGGTGCTGCCCTGGATGATCTGGGAAAGGGATTTTTCCTTTTCGTTAAGTTCGGTTTCGATCTGCTTGAAACGGCGGTTACGCTGCATCACGATGTCCGCGGTTTTACGAAAGCATTGATGAATCCTCGTCTTGACGGTCTCGACGGTAAATGTACCGTTGCTCAGGGCGTCCAAGGCCTCCTGTCGGATGGTTTCCAGCTGCAGCAGGTCCCAAAGGAAACGTGAATCCTGGTGATCAATCAGCTCCACCGCCGCCGGTTTGATGCGCGCGATGGTGCGGGCCAGTTCAAGATCCCAGGTAACCTCGATAATGGTTTCCAGCCCCTCCAGGCGGCAAATTTCACGGTAGTCACTGCACGTATAAATACCCACAGACCGGGCATAGTCCATACCCGCTGCATGGTTGTTGAGGTCGGCGACGCCCAGAACCTCCGGATGCCGGCCGCTGAAACAATCACCTATCAGGTGCCTGAGCAGTTTGTCGCAGAACCTGCCTCCGCCGACGATGGCAATTTTGGCATTTTCAATTTTACGGATCATTGAAACCTTGGTCGAACCATTTTTCTTTTTTTATCTCATGGAATTAACAATACCGGTAGCTCGCTCAACTCGGCGATCTGATGGGAAAAGCCCCCCAGCCAATACTCACGAAACCAGTCTTTTCCGGTTCGACCCATAACGATCATGGTGGCACCGTAGTCCCTGGACAGCCTGATGATCTCTTCAACCGTGCGGCCCATCGCCAGATGAGGTTCACTCTGAATGCCGGCATCGTCAATCTGACGGCAATAGGATTTTAGGCGTTTATCACTTTCGTCCTCAAGGCGTTTGACCGCCGCCGGTTCCAGATTCTTGATTCGCCGGGCACCCAGTACGTGGGTGACGATTATTTTTTCCACCAGCCCATTCAATGCCAGGGTTGCGTCGAGGGCGCGCCGGGAGGGCGCCGACCAATCCGATGCCAACAGCGGCCGCTTCCAGATCTGTTCGTTGGTGCGCACCAGAACCTCTCCCTGCCATTCATACTGCACCATGTATTTGCTCATGAGCACCGGGGTGGTGCTCCGGCGAAGAATGTCAAGGACGTGGGTTCCCACGTAAACCTTTTCCAGAACGGTGCGTTTTTTGCGGCCCACTACAATCAGGTCGGCTTTTTCCGCTTTGGCCATGTCCAGGATCGCTGCATTGGTTGCACCCACTTCTATTCGCTGGCGAAATTCAAGCTGCGGGTCGTCGATGGTCTGGATCCAATCATCGAATTTGATGCGGGCCTCCTCGCGCATGCGCTTCTCGTCTTCTTTCAACGTGCCGCCATAAGGAACGAAGGCCACATCTTCCCGAGGGATCACGTGGGCAAGAACCACCTTTTTGAGTCCGGCCGCCTTCAATTCGAGAAGGCTCTTCAGCGAGTTGAAGGCCAATTCCCGAAAACGGGTATGATAGAGCAGGGTGTTGAATGCCATTGTCGGCCTCCCGTTCCTAAAAAAAGATAAAGGATACCACCGCAAATACCGGCAGCAGGAATACCACCGTATATTTCAGAATGTACCCGAAAAAGCTGGGCATGGGCGTACCGGCCTCTTCGGATATGGAACGGACCATGAAGTTGGGCGCGTTGCCGATATAGCTGCATGCCCCGAAGAAAACGGCTCCGGCGGAGATGGCCTTCAAGTAAAGGGCCTTGTCCGTCATCAGCAACGGAACTGCCTGGGCTTCGGCCATTCCCGGATAGTGGCTGCCCAGGGCCGTGTTGAAAAAGGTCAGATAGGTGGGTGCATTGTCCAGAAAACCGGACAAGGCACCGGTGACCCAAAAGTAGTGCACCGGTTCCTTCACCGCAGTGATCAGAAAGGCCAGCTGGCCGTTGGCGCCGGCCTTTAGAATCAGCAGACAGGGAATCATGGTAATAAAAATGCCCACGAACAGGTAGGCCACCTCGATGATCGGAAACCAGGTGAAGTCGTTGTCTTCGCGTATTTCCAGGGCGGTGGTGGCCATGGAGAGAATGCCCATGACGATCAACAGGCCGTCCCTCACCCAGTCCTGGATCCCCCGGTGAACGCCTAGCAGATTGACGTGGCCCCAGTCGACCATGCCGCTCATCAGCACGGCGCCGATGATGCCGGCCAGAAAGATGAAATTGTGAACCCCAACCAGCTTCAAGGGTGTTTTTTCGGCTTCGTCCGCAGGAACGCGCCCGGTTTCCTTCCGGTAATGGTAAAGATCCAGGAAAAAATAGACCACCAGCAGCAATCCGGCGACGGTCGCCATGTGAGGTAAAATTGCAAATGTCCAGAAAAAGGTGACGCCGTGCAAAAATCCCAGAAAGAGCGGCGGGTCCCCCAGCGGAGTCAGCGATCCGCCGATATTGGCCACCAGAAAGATGAAAAAAACCACCATAAACGTGCGGTTCTTACGGTAATTGTTGGCCCGAAGAAATGGCCGGATCAGGAGCATGGCAGCTCCGGTGGTGCCCATCCAGGAGGCCAGCAGGGTGCCCAACGTCAGGATGAGCACATTGACCACCGGTGTTCCCCGCAGCGACCCCTTTAGGAGGATGCCGCCTGAAACGGTATACAGGGACCACAGCAGAATAATGAAAGGCACATAATCCGCCAGGATAATGTGGATGATTTCATATAGGGCGGTGCCCTGGTAAACGAATAGGAACGGGCCGGCCATCGCCGCCGCCCAGAAGGCTGACACCTTGCCGAAGTGGTGGTGCCAGAACTCCGGGGCCAGAAGCGGAAACAAGGCGATGGATAAGAGCATGCAGGCAAAGGGGATGCAGCTCCACAACGGCAGGACCGGGCCCAGGTCTTCATGACCATGGTGTCCCCCCTGGTCTGTTGCGGGATGACCCGCTTCCGTTGGATGCTCGGCAGTTGCCGGATGGCCTTCGAGATGGCCGCCAGGTGGGTGTTGCGGTTCGGATGCCGACACCATGGGTGCCCGGACAGTCAGGGCAAGGAAAAGGACGACGAACCATAGCGTGAGAATGATCAACCGTCTGCAGGGTGTGCTCATGGGCGGTCTGGCCTCCCCGTTGAGAAACAGGGCCAACCTAACGATTGACCCGTATCGATGAAAATGGAAATCGCCGACTGAACCGATATATAATCCCAAAGCAGGGTCAGCCAGCTGGTTAAATCATTGCTCAGATCTGCCAGTCATCTACAGGGAGCGCCGTCCTCAGGCGGAAAAGGCTCTCCCCGACTGTTCATTCCGATGTCTGTCCTGTGCGGTTTTCTGTCATTCGGTCGCTCCGGCCTGCCTTTAAATCCAACGGACAACCGGGGTTGTCACCCTTTCGAGATATCTGCTAACCATTAGATATGAAATGAAATGCAGGTCTTGCATACTACGGTTTTCGTTTTATTGTCAACTGGTTTGGCCGCTGCACCAGGTATGGTGCCAACGGGCCGGTTAAGTCGCCGGCGAAAGATTAAGACAAGGCGTCATATGGCATCAAATGCATCCAATGCCACCTTGATGGATATGGCAAATCCCAGGGCTTCAAATTTATGGGTGCGCTTTTTAAAGGTGTTGATGCCGATAACCCGCCCCTGTGAAGTCACCAAAGGGTCCCCACTGTTGCCCGAGCCGGTCACGATCACAAAAAGAATAGCGGTCAGACTGCAGAAAACCTCCGCTTTGAAGCGGCGGTGCATGTTCTCTCCATCAAGGTAGCGGCTATCTTTCCCAGATTATGATTTCACGACGGCGGGAACCATTCAAGAAACCCATTATTCCATTGATCAATCAGCGCGGTTCAGTGTACAAATCCGGCACCGCTCCGATTTTCCAGAAAAGGCTGAAATTGAACAAGATTCACACCTCCGGGCTGTTTGATATTCATGTGGCCGTATTGCTTTTCGGTCTTGCCGGACTGTTCGGCAAATTTCTGGCGCTGCCCGCGTGGTGCATCGTTCTGGGCCGCACCGGATTCGCCGCGATCGCTTTAGGTGTGGTTCTGTTGCTGACCCAACCGAACAAACAGCCCCACAATGCGAAAACCATGGGGTTGTTTGGCTTGCTGGGGTTGATTCTGATGGTTCATTGGGTCACCTTTTTTCATGCCATCCAGGTTTCCAGCGTGGCGGTGGGCCTGCTGGCTTTTTCCACCTTTCCGGTGTTCATCACATTCCTCGAGCCTTGGTGGTTTAGGGAAAAACGTCGTCCGATGGATATGGTCACGGCCCTGCTAGTCGTTTTGGGGTTGTGCATTATGGTCTACCCGTCCTCTTTTGGCGGAGCGGTTTTTTCCGGTGTTTGTTGGGGGACCATCTCCGGATTCACATTTGCCATCCTCTCGCTGTTGAACCGCAAATGGGTAAGGGAATACCCGCCGGTCGTCATCGCCTTCTACCAGAATGCCGGAGTGACCCTGCTGCTGCTGCCGATGATGGCATGGGTCGAGGTGCACATCGATACCGGTCAGTTGGGCATGCTGGCCCTGTTAGGTGTGGTCTGCACGGCCCTGTCCCACGCCCTGTTTATTCGTGGGCTGACTTTTGTCCGCGCCCAGCTGGCATCCGTGATCGCCTGCCTCGAGCCCGTGTATGGAGTCATCTTTGCCTATTTTCTACTGCATGAAACACCGTCAGCCCACACCCTTGCCGGCGGTGCTGTGATTTTGATGACCACCCTGTTGGCCATGGTTCGGCGGGCGGCGGTTTGACAACGGTAAAGGATTGTGAAATGCACCAGTGGAGTTAACGAACCCATTACTTTTGGAGCGGCTCGTGAAAGAAGCTACCAATCCGGACGTCATCGTCGATTTTATCACCGGGGAACCGGTGCCCAATGTGGGGGCCGAGGCCAACCGTCAGCAGGTGGAACGATATCTTATCGAAGTCAAAGGCTATCGGCGTGAAGATGTGATCGTGGAGGCCCCGATTGATGTGGAGATCGATGGGGACGTGTATCGGTCGGCGGTGGACCTGATCATCCAAATCGAGAACAGACCGTTAATGGCCGTCAAATGCGCCGCCGGCGCACTGGGATCAAGAGAGCGCGAAATCGTTTCGGCAGCCAGACTTTACGGCACGTCTCCGTTGCCGCTGGCGGTGGTGTCCGACGGATCCGGCGCAACGGTTCTGGATGCGGCGACGGGAAAAAAAACAGGAGACGGACTTGCCGCCATTCCCACCAGAGACGAGGCAGTCGTCCTATCCCAGGCCGACCCACTGACCCCGGTAGCGCCCGACCGCCTGGCCAGGGAACGGTTGGTATTTCGGTCCTATGATTCCATGAATGTCAATACACGAAGACGGGGCAGCTGAGATACGATCACGATTCATTCCGCAAAATCATAATTGCGCACCATTTTGTCGGTAAAGCGCATCAGCGGTCCGCGTCGTTCAACCGCATAGCGGCAAAGCCGTGCCCACCACCCGCCTCCCATCAGGACCCGATGGATCGAATAATCCCGGGTGTCGATAATGCCATTGATCTCGATCTGTTCGATGCCGACATTTCCGTAGGCCGGGCCCAGCATCATGGCAGCAGCGATCACATCGATGGCGTGCTCTTTGGCCAGCACCCGGCCGTATAGCTTGGAAAGGGCGACCGGTCGGCTGTCGTACCGCAGACTCTTGGCAATACCCACGATCCGAGCCACCGGGAAGCTGTGCAACTCCACCGCACACCCGTATTCCTTGTTCATGACCAGAAACGGGGTATTGTTGGTGACCACCAGCAGGTCCACGTCGTTGGGAAGATGGTCGCCGGGGTCACCGGCCAGATGCCGGGCCAGTGAGCCGAACAACAGCAGCGCTTTGGGGTGATATTCCTTAAGATCTGCTTTAATCCGCTCGATGGCGGACAGCATTGGTGCCAGATGATGGTCGTTTTCCACCGTGCCTCGCAGTTGGAAAAAAGGTTCAGACAAGCCAAGGGCTGGAAAAATGATTGTAGCGGGGCCAACAAGGAAAGGCAAGACCGCGCCGTCTGCCTGAAAAGTATGCGAAACGGCGCATCGGGTCTCGTTCAGTAAAGCTGGGTTCTAAACACCAGCCACTTCTTTACCGCAATGTTTGCAGACCTTGGCGCGATTTTTGATGATTTCTGCGCAAAAAGGGCATTCGCGAGTGTAGAATCGTTCGTGGATTTTTTTCACGGTGGCATCCACCTGCTCCTGCAGGCGCTGGTTGCCGAATTTGAGGTTGCGGATCGGTTCGATGGCCTCCAACTCGCCAATATCCCCAATCATTTCAGCTGCCTTTAGACGAACCCGCACCGGTTCGGCCGAATCCATGAGCAGCCTCAGAATCGTTACACCGTCCTGGTTCACGTAACAGTCTGCCAGAATCGAGAATCCTTTTTTGATGTTTTGTTTCAGGACCTCTTCTTCGGCAAGCACCTGATCATCGATCACCTGGCCGGTTGCCCCAACCGGGCTGAACACGGGCATCAGCTCGAATTGCTCGGTACCGGGATAGTTCATGCAGCGGTAAGACGCGTGGTGGGCGTAGTTTTCCATCATGTTGTCCCATCCCTGGGTGTACAAAGGGCACTCGTCGTTAAAACACATGAACAGGTAGGGTGTCCCCCAGCCCAGACCGTCGCCAACGTTGATGGACGGCACCTCCCAGATGCTCATCTGCGCATTGCAATGGGGGCAGGCAGGCCGCTCCATACCCATTATTTTCTCAAGAACTTCTTCTTTGGTTTCAAAAGCCATTTACAGGACTCCATCATATAAGGTGTATAGGGATGAATTGAACGCCAGGCGTTAAACATCAGCGGATAATTTAAGGCGTGGTTGGGTATTGTCAACTGAAGTGAAAGGCAGGCCACTTCCTGTCCAGCAGAAAACCATCGGACGCCCGCGCCGGATTAAAAAATTAAAGTTGTCCCCACCAAGTGCCGATAAACAATTCGGGACTTTTGCGAACCATTCGGCTATGCCGGCAAACGCCCGTCAACCAAAAGGTACCGCCCGAAAGGTAAGCAAAGGCGTTACCTCGGGCATGCGTATAAAGGAGCGCCATCATGGAAATCAATACAAACAATCAGGTCCAGGGGCTGAAAACCGCGACAAAAATCAGTGACGTCAAGCGCGAAAAAGAAGATGCGCCGGGCCGGCAGGCAACCCATACCGAGGAAAGCCCGGATTATCGGATCAGCTTGTCCGATGCGTCTAAAACGGCCGTTAGCGAACTGACCAGCGCTCAGGCATCCGGCCCGGGTACCAAAAATGCCGACCTTTCCGAGGAAGACGCCGCCCGGGTGGCCCAGCAGACCGCCGAGCAGTTATCCCAAACCAACCTCTCCATTTCCAATCACGCGATGCAGAAAGCGGTTGATCTGTTCACTTGAGACCAACCGCACACGCGCAGCAGTGAAAAAAGCGCCTTCATTAAATTGGGCCTGTTTTAAGCCGTCATCAAAAAAAGCCGAACGGTCGTCAAATCCCCGGCCGGCTTTCATGGTGTGCACTGATCAGTCGCTTACCATCCCCAGGTCAGGTACTGGTGAATCGAGTCAGCCGCCTTGCGGCCGGCACCCATGGCCAGGATCACCGTCGCTGCACCGGTCACAATGTCGCCACCAGCCCAGACACCCTTCTTGGTCGTTTTTCCTGTTTCCGGGTCGGCAACGATGTAGCCCCACTTGTTCAACTCCATGTCCGGGGTGGATTGGGTCAGCAGGGGGTTGGCCCCGGATCCCACCGCCACGATGACCAGGTCGGTGTCCATGTGAAATTCCGAGCCTTTGATGGCAATGGGGCGACGACGACCGGAGTCGTCGGGTTCGCCAAGCTCCATTTTCAGGCATTCCATGCCGGTGAGCCGGCCCTTTTCGTCACCTTTGAACTGGGTGGGATTGCTCAGCAGGAAGAATTCGATGCCCTCCTCTTCGGCATGGTGGATCTCGGCGGCCCTGGCCGGCATTTCATCCCGGGATCGGCGATAGACGATCTTGACGCTGTCCGCACCCAATCGCATAGCTGTTCGGGCCGAGTCCATAGCCACGTTGCCGGCACCCAGGACCACTACATTTTTGCCCTTGGGAATCGGGGTATCCACATCCGGAAAGCGATACGCTTTCATGAGATTGGCCCGGGTGAGGTATTCGTTGGCAGAAAGGATGCCGATCAGATTCTCACCGGGCAGGTTCATGAACCGGGGCAGCCCCGCACCCACGCCTAAATAGACGGCTTCGTATCCCTCTTCAAACAGTTCGTCCAGGCTGACGGTGCGTCCGACCACGGCGTTCACCGAAAGCCTGACCCCCTGACGTTCCAGAAAGTTGATCTCCTGGGCCACAATAGCCTTGGGTAAACGAAATTCGGGGATACCGTAGACCAGCACCCCCCCGGGCTTGTGAAAGGCCTCCAGAACAGTGACATCATACCCTTTTTGAATCAGGTCGCCGGCCACGGTGAGACCGGAGGGGCCTGAGCCCACCACAGCCACTTTTTTACCGGTGGAAGGTGCTTGGGGAGGCAGGGCGCCGGTACCGTTTTCACGCTCCCAGTCGGCCACGAAGCGCTCCAGGTTGCCAATGGCCACGGGCTCGCCTCGTTTACCCACGATGCACTTGCCCTCACACTGGATCTCCTGGGGACAGACCCGGCCACATACGGCGGGAAGGGCGTTTTTGGTCCAGACGTGCCGAATGGCACCGGTGAAGTCACCCTGGCTGATCAGGTTGATAAAGCCGGGAATGTCCACACTTACCGGACAACCGTCCACACAACCAGGTTTTTTGCACTGCAGGCATCGGGCCGCCTCTTCCTGGGCCATGGCGACCGTGTAGCCGGTAGGCACTTCCTCGAAATTCCGTTTTCTGATGTCCGGTTTTTGTTCGGGCATCGCCACGCGAGATGCCTTTTCTTTTTTTGCCGCTTTTTCCTTCATTGATCTCCTCCGTCTCGACGATTGCCGGGCGCTGCGCTGCTGGTAGGCCATTCAGCCCAACGTTGTTTGTCTCAGTATGGCTTGAAGTGTTTTTTTTCAGATGTTAGATCAGGTCGCATCCCGAAGGGTGCAGTAATCTTCATAACAGGCTTTTTCATCTTCGCAATACGCCTGCAGCCGCAGCATCAACTCATCGAAATTAACCTGGTGCCCATCGAATTCCGGGCCATCCACACAGGCAAATTTGGTTTCACCGCCGACCGATACACGGCATCCCCCACACATGCCGGTACCGTCTATCATGATGGGATTCAAGCTCACCAGGGTTTTGACCTCGAAGGGTCGGGTGAGGTTGGCCACGGCCCGCATCATTGGAACCGGACCGATGCCGACGACCAGTTTGACGTCTTCGGCTTCCAGCACCTCCTTGAGGACATCAGTGACAAAGCCGTGATGCCCGTATGTACCGTCGTCGGTGCAGACCCGCAGCTCGTTGGATGCCGCCTTCATCTGTGATTCGAGAATCAACAGGTCTTTGGTCCGCGCACCGATGATGCAGGTGACATCGTTGCCAATCTGTTTCAGGGCGCGGGTGATGGGGTGCAGGACGGCCACGCCGGTACCGCCGCCAACGCACACCACCTTCCCCAGTTTTTCCAGATGGGTGGGCTTGCCAAGCGGACCGATGACATCCTGGAAGGTATCGCCGACCTTGAGCGTCTTGAACAAGGCTGTCGATTTTCCCACGACCATGTAAATAATGGTAAGGGTACCTTTGTCCGGATCCGTGTCAGCCATGGTCAACGGGATCCGCTCTCCGTCCTCATTGGCCTTCAGGATCACGAATTGCCCGGGCTTTGCCTTCTTGGCAATCAGCGGCGCCTCGATTTCATTTAAAATAACGGTCCCTTCTGCCATCTCTTCCCGTTTTACGATCTTGAACATGTGCGTCCTCCAGATTTTTCGTTTTCGTTGCGGTCGTCTTCCCGCAAAACCTATCCTTTATTAATCGGCTTAACGTGGCTAATATACATACCCTAGTTTTGAAATCAAGCTCAAAACACGAGACCGGTCAATATTGGTCTGATAGTCATATAACTATTTATATATATTGTAACTATTGACACAATTGGATAGATTATGAATATTTTTGACAGCCACTGCCACCTGGATGATCGATCATTTGAAACCGATTTTCAGGATGTGCTGCATCGTGCCGCAGCAGCAGATGTCCGCCGGATGCTGGTTGTCGGCATCGACAAACGCACCTCGAAGCGGGCCGTAATGCTGGCCAACAGGCATCCGGGCATGTTTGCATCGGTGGGAATCCATCCCCACGACGCCCAGTCCTGCACCGAAGAGACCCTGACCCATCTCACCGCCCTGGCTTCCGACCCGAAAGTGGTGGCCTGGGGGGAGACCGGCCTGGATTTCAACCGCATGCATTCCCCCCGAAAGGACCAGGAACGGTGGCTGATCCGTCAACTGGAGATTGCCGAGACACTGGACCTGCCGCTGATTTTCCACGAGCGGGACAGCCAGGGGCGCCTGCTGGAGATCCTTGAGGCCACCGCCAGCACCCGTCGATCCGCGGTGGTCCACTGTTTCAGCGGGACAGAGGCGGAGCTGGACCGATACCTGGAGATGGGGTTTTATATCGGGATCACGGGAATCGTCACTGTCAGCAAACGGGGGAAGCCCTTGAGGCAAATGATTCCGTCCATACCGGCGAATCGGCTCTTGATCGAGACCGATGCACCCTATTTAACGCCCACCCCCCAACGCAACAAGTTTCGGCGCAACGAACCGGCATTCGTTCGTGAGGTGTTGTTGAAGGTGGCCGAGGTCCGAGGCGAAAATCCGAAAAGCCTGGCGGAACGAATTTGGACCAACACCTGCCGGCTATTTCGCATCGATCCGTCAGTTGATGCCTTCAGCGTTCAGAGGTTCAGTTAACCCCTAACCGTTGAACCTTGAACCTCTGAACGGTTCCTTTCATGCGGCCATGAGATGCTGAACGGCCGTCTCCAGACCGTCGATGGACAATTCGAACATGGGAAATATCTGGCGGATCATCATAATGGTGCGGGTATAGTTCCACATGGCGGCGGATACCGGGTTGAGCCATACACTGTGGGGAAAGGTGTGCACGAGCAGGCGCAGGCACTCGATGCTGGGCTGTCCGCTGCGGTCCTGGACGTAAATGGATCCATCCCGGGACATCAGTTCGTAGGGTGCCATGCTGGCATCTCCCACCACGATGAGCCGGGTTTCCGGATCCATGCGGAACAGCTCGGCCATCCGGACGGGTTTGCGGTAGCGGGCCGCATCCTGCCAGACGGTGTCGTAGATGGTGTTGTGGAAAAAGAAGGTCTTGACCTCCTTGAACTGGGCGCGGGCGTAGTCGAATAGCGTCTGCACCACGGACACGTAGGGGTCCATGGACCACCCGCCGTTGTCGATCGCCAGGATCACCTTGAGCCGGTCCTTCATGCGGCGGTCGAAAGCGATCTCGATCTCTCCGCCGTTTTTCATGGTGCGGTAGATGCTCTCATCGATGTTCAACTGATCCCTGGGGCCTGCGGGCACCATGTTACGCAGCCGCTTGAGCGCTTCTCCCACCATGGCCTGGGTCAGCGGGCCGGACAGGGAATAGTCCTTGTAGCGACGCTCCAGGGCCACCTTGACGGCCGACTTATTGCGCGACACCCCCCCCACACGCATGCCCCCAGGGTGGATGCCGGAGTGTCCCACGGGCGAAGTGCCGCCGGTGCCGATCCACTTGCTGCCCCCGTCGTGGCGTCCATCCTGGTCCTTGAGGCGTTCTTTGAAGTAGGCAATGAGCTCTTCCGGGGTCATGCGGCTCAGCTGATCTTCATCCATGCCCAGGGCATCGGCCATGGCCTTGGGGTCCTTGAGCCACTGCTCCAGCAGGGCCCGGGCCATTTCGTCGATCGCCAACCCCTCCACGTCGGGCAGCTCGGTTCCCTGGAAATGGTGGGCAAACACCTGGTCGAAAAGGTCGAAGTAACGCTCGCTCTTCACCAGGATGGTCCGCGAAGCGGTATAGAACTCGTCCAGTGAGGAAATGAGGTGGTTGGCCAGGGCCCGGTGCAGGGTTAAAAATGCCGTGGGACTGACCGGCACCCCCATCTCTTTCAGCTTGTAAAAAAAAGCCAGAAACATAATCAGAACATCTTTCGGCGATTGACAAAGGCGCTGGCCCGTTCATAATCCCCGCTTTTTTTGAACAATACGCCGAGAAAAGGCACATCGCCCTTGGCCAGCCGTTTGGGCTTGAAATCAGGATCGGCGTTCAGGGCGCGGATCCAGTTGATCAACTCCCGGGTGGCCGGCCGTTTTTCGACGGCTTCCAGCTCCCGCATGTGGTAAAAGGCGGCGATGGCGTTGTCCACCAGATCGTCGTGGATGTCGGGGAAATGCACACCGATGATTTTACGCATCATCTTGGGGTCCGGAAAGGCGATGTGGTGGAAGTTGCAGCGGCCCAGAAAAGGATCGGAGAGGTCTTTTTTGGCATTGGAGGTGATGATGATCACCGGCCGGTGCCGGGCCGACATGGTTTTGTCGATCTCGATGATGTCGAATTCCATCTGGTCCAGCACATCCAGCATGTCGTCCTGAAAGTCGGTGTCCGCCTTATCGATTTCGTCGATGAGCAGCACCGTCCGGTGGTCGGCCACGAACGCCTGACCGATTTTACCCATCTTGATATACTCTTCGATGTTGCTCACATCCCGCCGGCTGTCGCCGAATCGGCTGTCGTTGAGCCGGGTGAGCGTGTCATACTGGTACAACGCCTCCACCAGCTTCATGCTGGATTTGACGTTGAGCACGATGAGCGGCATGTTGAGGCTCTCGGCGATGGCGTGGGCCAGCATGGTTTTGCCTGTGCCGGGCTCGCCCTTGAGCAGCAAGGGCATCTCCAGGGCCATGGAGATATTGACGATCTGGGCCAGTTCTTCATCCAGTACGTATCGGGTCGCCCCGGCAAAGGACGCATCTGATGATTGCGCGGTCATGAACACCTCTCTCAAGAATTATTGATTATCAACGCATAGGCTTCAAGATAATAGTGTCGGGAAAACCAGAGGGAGAAGGCGGTAGGTGATACGCCGACGACCGATGACGCGCCCAACACCTTAATGTTAAATCCTATCGTACGAATCGCGAATTTTTACCGATAAATCCCGCGTCAGTGCCAGCACCCGAGTGGCCAGGTCCAGACTCAGGGAGCCGACACCACAACTGGGGGTGATAAAAGACTGAGCACGCAGGGTCGCCGGAGCGATGCCCAGCGACTCAATCTGACGGAATCGTTCCATCATCGCGGCATAGAGCGAGTCGACGGTTTCCCGTTCAATCTCCTCGGGGTTCAATGTGGGAACGATGCCCCAGGCGAGAAACCGGCCGGCTTCCAGAAACTCGCGAATCTGGGAGCCGTAGAGCACAAATCGGTCGAAATAGGCGTAGGCGTCAAAGTTGACGATATCGGCACCGGATTCCAGCACCAGGGACCAGTCCGTATTGGCGCACACATGGATGCCGGCCAGTCCGCCATCGGCGTGGATGGCGTCAACCACCTCCCGGAGGCAGCCGAGGATCTCCTCTTTCGAGATGCTGATCAGTTCGGACGAACCGAAACCGGCCAGGGCCGGCTCATCGATAAAGATGATCACCGGACATCCCGGTCCGGAGAGGGTGCGGATCTGCCAGCGGGCGTTGAGGGTCAGATGTTTGACCGCCGCCTCGCGCAGGGTTTCATTGTAGAAAATCGCCCGGCCGTCCTGGTCCTTAACGCCGGTGCAGAAGGTAACCGGACCGGTAACCTGCCCTTTGACCGCCATGGGTTGCGTCTCCATCCGGCCCAATGTGTCCAGCAGGGCCGCCACGCCCTTGCCGGTGGTCTCAGTCAGCGCAAAACGGGAAGCGGGCAGCCGGTCTGGATCCTCATGGGTTGCCATGTAATCCTCGAAAAATAAAAGAAGGTCGTCATCGAAGGATTTTGCGGCCGTGTCAATGAAGATTTTGCCGCCCTGGCTGACCACGCCCGGCATTCCCGGCAGAAATTGCGGCACCATGCCCTCTTCCGGGAAAACCGGCAGCTGTATCCAAAGCGGAATGGCCGGCGTGTAATCCATGATCAGGCGGGAGGCCGCCAGGTGATCGTTCATGGGAAAACTGCCGATGAGCAGAGGCAGGCAGTCGGGTGTGAACGTCTGAAGCATCGGTGGTTCCTTTCACTGACTTAGGGATACGTCGCTTTTTACCATGGCGGAGGCGGTTTAACAAGGATGCGGTGGTTCTCTTCCCGAGAATCCGCATCCGGCATTCTCCTTCTTTTAGGTCATCCGAAAGGCTGTAAACAAAATCGCCTACGGCAGGGGTCATGGGTCATCAATGCATGTCCACAGTTTCGCTCAATTTCAATCAGCACCTTTTCACACGGGCCGGATTGACACCCATGGGACACAATGATATTGTCTGAGCTTACATCATACACTTTATGCGGTCACGGCGGGCAAGCCATGGGAAACATCATCTCCCTTGACGAAAAACTTAAATGCACCCAAAAAAAACAAGACGCCATCATCCGAAAAAGAAAGCTGTTGGCCGTCAGGAAAATTTTCCGATGTACGCACTGCGTTTCCAAATGCGAAAAATGCGGTGTCCAGATTACGGCGGGAAGCAATCCGGGAGTGCCGGAATACAGGGTCCCCTATAATTTTTGCGACAGCTGTTCAGAAGAGTACGTTGCGTATATCGAAACACTCAAAGGCAAGAAAAACGAGGCCTTTTATTGGCACAACGATGCCTGGATGAAGGTGTGGTCCTCATGGATCGAGCACCAAGGCGCCGTTGACAGCTATTTGAAGTCAAAAGAGTTTGAGCGACTGCTCGACGAATTGAAACCGAACCAGACCTGATTGGGTACAGCCCCCCAGGGCAACGGCAGGACGGACCGGGAAAATTACGTTTCAATGCGGTTTACATCAGGAGGAACCTATGTTTGGAATCGGAATGCCGGAATTAATCATTATCCTGGTCATCATTCTTATCATCTTCGGCGTGGGCAAACTGCCGGAAATCGGAGGCGGCATGGGAAAGGCCATCCGCAATTTTAAAAATGCCTCCAAGGAAGCAGAAAATGAGACGCCTGAAAAGCTGGAAGAGGAAAAAAAAGCGTAGCCGTTGATTTCTGAAAGGACGGGGATGCCATTCAAGCCGGCCCGGCGGGAGTTAGACCACCCTGCAGGTCCGGCTTTTTTCATGGCCCGGCAGTAGGAAGACGCTACATTCAGTAGCGCGTTTCACTGATTTTTCCAACGCTTGATAACCTCTAAAAATTGATCCCCGAACCGCTCCAGTTTGCTCTGGCCGATGCCTGAAATATTCAGCAGGTCTTCCGGGGTGGCGGGGCGGCGGGCCGCCATCTCCTTGAGGGTCTTGTCATGGAAAATCACGTAAGGAGGGACGCCCAATTCCCTGGAAAGTTCCAGCCGAAGCTGTCTCAACTGTTCCCATAGTACCAGTGGCACGGAATCGCTATCCGCGATGGCCGCCGCTCTTGCGGTTTTTTTGCTGGTTGCCGCTTTAACCGGTGCCGGATCCCTGCGAAAGACCACCGGCGCCTCGTTCTTAAGAATTTTCCAGCTGTTTTCGTTCAGGCGAAACCCGCTTCTGGCGGCCAGGTCCGTGTCCAGACAACCCGCGGCCAGCAGCTGACGAAATACCGAGTGCCACTGCTTCGGTGCCAGTTCCTGGCCCACACCGAAAGTTTTGATACGATGATGACCGAATCGTTCCATGCGTGCGCTGGCCTTGCCTGTCAGCACATCGATGAGATAGACCGCACCGAAACGCTGGCCGGTGCGGTAGACGCAGGACAAGGCCTTCTGGGCGGCAACGGTGCCATCCCAGGTGTCTACCGGCTCGGCGCAATTGTCGCAGCAGTCGCACGGGGGGGCATATGACTCGCCGAAATAGCCCAAAAGCCCTTTTCGCCGGCATTCGGGACTTTCGCAGAAGCCCAGAAAAGCCCCCAGCTTTCGCTGTTGGACCGATTTAAATGCCTCGTTTGCGTTGGAAAGGTCCTGCAGGTTGCGCATGGCCACCACATCGGACATCGAGTAAAACAGCCAGGCCTCTGCCGGCTGCCCGTCACGACCGGCGCGACCCGTCTCCTGGTAGTAGGCCTCCATGCTCGATGGCAGATCCAGGTGAATGACAACACGTATGTCCGGCTTGTCGATGCCCATGCCAAAGGCCACGGTGGCAACCATCACCAGTCCGTCTTCCATTAAAAACCGATGCTGATTCCGACGGCGGACATCGGCATCCAGCCCGGCATGGTAAGGCAAGGCCGAAAACCCTTTCTCTTCGAGCCAGCGGGCAGTGGCATCGGCCCGCTTGCGGGTACGCACGTATACGATCCCCGCGTGCCCGTCGTGTCGCTCCCGCAATACGGTAAGCAACTGCTGCTTGTCGTTCTGCTTGATCTGGACGCGGTAGAAGATGTTGGGACGGTCGAAACTGGCCACAAACCGGGCGGCATCGGCCAGGTGGAGTTTGTCTACAATCTCCCGGCGGGTGGCCGGATCGGCAGTGGCGGTCAGGGCGATTCGCGGCACTGCCGGGTAACGTTGGGTGACATCGGCGATCTGCAGGTATTCGGGCCTGAAATCGTGTCCCCATTGGGAGACACAATGCGCCTCGTCGATGGCGAACAGGGCCAGGTCCATGTTGGCCAGCAGACGCTGGAATCGATCGGTGAGCAACCGTTCCGGGGCCACATAGAGCAAGTCGCAATCGCCACCGGCGGCGATCGCTTCCACCCGGGTGGCATCCTCTGCGGAGAGGCTGGAATTGAGAAAATGCGCCCGGACCCCAGAATGGCGCAAGTCTGTCACCTGGTCCTGCATCAGGGCGATCAGCGGAGACACCACCACACCGACACCGGACCGGATGATGGCTGGTATCTGAAAGCAGAGGGACTTGCCGCTGCCGGTAGGCATGAGAGCGAAAACGTCACGGCCGGTCAGCAGCGTGTCGATGATCGCTTTCTGATTATCCCGAAAGGATGGGTAACCGAACACCCGGTTGAGAATGGATTTGGGACAGCTGATATTCATTCTATCATCCAATTACGGGTTTAACGAACGATGGAAAAACCCAACCGGAAGGCGTCATTGCGCTCGTCATAGCGGATCAGGGTTTCAGCGTAGCCACTGAAGTATTGGGCCTGCAGGTAGAAGTTCAGGCTTTTGCCCAGCAGCCGTGTCATGGGATAGGTCAGGTCCAACTGCACCGATGCGCCCTCTCTGGCCCACCACAGGTGCGAGTTCAAGGCGATCCCTTCCGGATTCATGATGCCCACTTCCAGATCGACATACCCCCGATAGTCCGCCAGATCAGCGATTGTTTTCATCTTCGTTTTCCACATAGGTAAAAATTTTAGGGGCGATTTTCATATGGTAGGGGCCGGCCAGGTGAACCCCCATAATGGGCTTGACATACAGATAGTTGGTGCTGCGGGAGTCGCTGCCGGCCCGGCCGTTGGATTCGTGCTGGAAGCCGCCCTGGATACCGAAAGCGGAGATGCGCGCCAGGTTCAGATCGAGTTTCGGCAGCAGATAGAAGGCTTCCGGCATGTAGCTGGTGTCGTCAAAGGGCTTGGAGTCGCCTTTCAGGTCCCAGATAGACCGCTGGGTATACCCGAGATGAAACCCGGTCACCCAGGGGGCTATTTCCGCCAGGTAGCCCTTGCGGTTGAAAAGGCGGTACTTGAAGCTGAACTGGAATTTGCTTTGGTCCAGGCCCGGATCCACACCCAGCAGAAAATACATGGGTTCATAAACAGACAGGTCGTCCAGAAAGGACTGGAGCATGGTGGGCCCCTCATCCAGGGGCACCTGCTGGTCGCCCCACGCTTCCGGCGGCGCTTTTTCCACCGGGATGATGAGTGGATTTGTGTCCAGTGCCTCCAGCATGATCCGCACCGAACCCGTGGCGTAGACCGGAAGGGTAACGGTATATTGCCGCTTGGTAAAGCCCCGGCCGGGAATTTCCACATGGGATTCCGCTTCCCGACCCACCAGATCGGCGTTGACGGCGACCGTCGACTGACCGGTGTCGATTCGGCAGGTCAATGTTGCCGGCAGTTCGCGGGTGATGGTGACGGATGTGTTGTTGTGCAGATACAGGTCCAGCATCACCGCGTCCCCGCCCTGGACCGGTTTTCGAGGCGGTGCCAGCACCATCTCCAGGTCGGCTGACCCGGCATGGTGGTCATCAGCATCGTCAGCAAGACGACTGCGCATTGAACACATCTTTTCATCGTGGTCTCCCAATGGGTATAAATACCATCAACGGTTTAGGGAACACCAAGGCCGGTTTGAATGCAACCATGCAGGGTCACCGCAGATTGCCCCGTTTGGAAGACGGACAACGGGCAACCCAAACATATAGGCATGGGTTGATGGTCTTCATAGCATATTGGGGACCGTTTTTCACGGGATTGTCCATCCTGGTGACAGCGTGTTGACCGGATGACGCAAGCTGATCCAATCCATGCAGCACGCCAGGACCAGATAGGACAAGCACAATCACCGTGGATATGGCGGGCACCCCATAACGGTTGGTGTCGACGACGAATGCCAGGGCGTTGTGCCCGGCTTGATGACCAAGGGTTGAGCTTGCGCATCACAGGCTTTCGTGCCAATAATCATCCGCGGCGTGCTGGAAACACGCCAACCCCAAGATGGCGGTATCGTGCTTCAGGTTTCCCTCGGTGGCAATGCGGCAGACGCCCTTGATCCTTAACCGATTCCAGCAAAAAAGCTTATCATCAAAGATGGCCCCTAAATTCGAATCGTTTTCGGACAAACCTGCCTAAAAACGAAAAACTGGAAAAAAATGGATTATTTTCTCTGCGTGATTGGCATGGTGATGATCATCGAAGGGGTTCCCTATTTTGCGGCACCGGATCAGATGAAGGGGTGGATGGCCAAAATAATGGAAATGGCGCCTGGATCCCTTCGTCGGTTTGGGTTGGTGATGATGGTGGCTGGGTTGGCGTTGGTCTATCTGGGGCGGCGATAGGTTGCTGTGTTCATCCATTCTTGTATAAGTAGAAAAATTTCATCACCTTTTTAACGTACGCCTCGGTTTCCGGAATGGGTGGAATGCCACGGTGGGTATCCACGGCCCGGGGGCCGGCATTGTATGCGGCCAGGGCCAGCGGCACCTGCCCGTCAAACCGTTGAATCAGGGCCTTCAGATAGCGGGCGCCACCCATGATGTTCTGCCAGGGATCGAACGGGTCATAAACCCTGAAGGCCTCCAGGTTCGCCGGCATGATCTGCATGAGCCCCAGCGCCCCCTTTTTGGATACAGCCTTGGGGTCGAAGGCCGATTCGGCGCGAATCACCGCTTTGATCAGGGGAAAGTCCACCCCGTGAAGACCGGCGGCTTCGTCGATATATCGGTCGAACCGATTGGCGTCCATCTGGGTTCCCTGGCGTTTGGGGCGCTCCTTGATATAAATGCGATAGTCGCTGGAGGTGGGAACATTGGTGAAATGCATGACCCCTTGACTGTCAATATACATGTAAATATCGGCCGCAGCCGGCAGCGCCAGCAACACCATCAGAAAGACGGCGATCCAGGTGCCGGGTTTCAAGATCGGATATGTGTCGAATCGATTTGCGCATGGGTTTCCTGCCATCAAAGGGAACGCAACTGGCCTTCATCCTGGTTTCATTTCCGGTGGTATCGGCACAACTTGTGGATTTGTAAAGTTTTTTCTTCTTTATGGCAAGAGAAAAAGGTGCGTTTGCGGCGACGGCACGGCGCTTGACACATCTTTGGTTTCCGCATATAGACCGGTTCAACTTTCTCGTATTCCCCACGGTATCCCAATTTCCCAAAGGAGGTGTTATGCCCGCGCAACAGTCCGCCACCGATTACGTGTTCAGCCCCAAAGACAGCCTGGTGGGCGCCCAGATGCTGTTTGTCGCCTTCGGCGCCCTGGTGCTGGTTCCCCTGCTCACCGGCCTGAATCCCAACGTCGCCCTGTTCACCGCCGGTGCGGGCACCCTGATTTTCCAGTTCATCACCAAGCGCATGGTACCGATTTTCCTGGCATCCTCTTTTGCGTTTATCGCGCCGATCATCTATGGGGTGAATACCTGGGGCATTCCCGGCACCATGTGCGGCCTGGTGGCTGCCGGACTGCTTTACGTGGTGCTGAGCCTGTGCATCAAAGCCTTCGGTGCCGGTTTTCTGCACAAACTGCTGCCGCCGGTGGTGGTGGGACCGGTGATCATGGTCATCGGGCTGGTACTGGCACCGGTGGCCGTTCACATGGCCATGGGCCGCACCGGCGACGGTTCGGCATGGCTGGTGCCCCAGAGCACGGCCATGATCGTGGCCGGTGTGGCCCTTGCTGGTAACCATCCTCACCTCGCTGCTGGGCAAAGGCTGGCTTCGCCTGATCCCGATTCTCATCGGCGTCGGGGCCGGCTACGTGGCGGCGCTGATTCTCGATTTTATCGGTGTTTCCGGTTCCATTCAGGCCGGTTTCGATGCCGGCACCTTGAAAAACTTTACCGGCCCCGCCCTGGTCAGCTTTAAGCCGCTGATAGACGCACCCTGGTTTGCCGTGCCCGATTTTGTACTGCCCGAGTGGAACCTGCAGGCCATCATTTTCATCGTACCGGTTGCCATTGCTCCGGCCATCGAACATTTCGGCGACATCCTGGCCATCGGCAGCGTCACCGGCAAGGATTTCGTCAAGGAGCCGGGAATCCACCGCACCATGATGGGCGACGGCATCGCCACCTCTTTTGCGTCACTTTTAGGAGGGCCGCCCAACACCACCTACAGCGAGGTGACCGGTGCGGTCACCCTCACCCGGATGTTCAATCCCGGCATCATGACCTGGGCAGCCATCTTCGCCATTGCCCTGGCCTTTATCGGCAAGATGGGCGCCCTGCTCCAGACCATCCCGGTACCGGTGATGGGCGGGATCATGCTGCTGCTTTTCGGCGCCATCACCGTCATCGGCCTCAACACCCTGGTGAAGGCCGGAGAAGACCTCACGGAACCCCGCAACCTGGCGATTGTGGCCCTGATCCTGGTCTGCGGCATCGGCGGCATGGTGCTTCCTTTTGGTAAATTCACCTTGGGCGGCATTGGCCTTTCCGGAATTTTGGGGGTCGTGCTTAACCTGGTACTGCCGGGTAAGCAGCCAAGCTGACCCGCCATTCATTCAGATGATGTCCACCCAACGCCCCTTTTGCATTGACCCGGCAGGGGCCGATGTGCAGTGATATTCGCCGGGTGAACTTAGAAAGGATTTCAAGCGCTTCTCCCAGTATACCAGGGCCTCATACCCATAAATGGCATTCAGGTGATGGAGCAAGGCGTGGTAACCTTCCTGTTGCCAAATGCGGTTGATCGCATCATTCACCTGTGTGTAATGTTCCAACATCTCACCCAACGTGGCATCGTCCGCCATGTCGCTTTCCCGGGAAACCTGATCGATCATTGCCAGCCACATGCGGCTCACTCCCATGATGTAATAGGGCCAGGTATTCTGCATGACCGGCGACCAGTTGGGGTCGCTGGTGTCCCCCACATTCGGGTGGTCGTTATGATCCACAGCATCGGTGATCACTTCTTGAATCACACCGTCGGCAAGCATTTGCCTCACCAGGGGATCATCCAAAACCGCCTGATTGATACTGTCCGCCACGCCCGCGGTTGTGAAAAAAAGGAAACTGAACTGGTGGCCGGTCTTATCCGCTGCGGAGCGGCGGTGAAAGCGCCATAAATCGATATGCGCTTCATGGGCGCCAATCAGGGGAGATGCGACCCGATGGGCGATCAGAAGATCTCTCTCCCAGCGAGTTTCCTCAGCCGGGCGATCCATCCTGAATCGAACGAACCACCATCCGGAGCCCTGCGGCGCTGGGGGCTCCGCCATGGGTCGTCGGACTGGCAGGGGTTTGCGTGATAGAAGCCGCACAACCCATGGTCAACCATAAAAACGACGGCGCTCAGGAACAGCCAGGCGAACCGAGATTGTCTTTATCATTTTCCCCTCATGTTCTATCGGAGGTTGTCCGATAACCGTCGATGACGTATAAGCAAGTCGAATCCTTTCCATTAGGTTCTATTCGCGGATCGGTTCGGCGATTAATCATCAACACCCTGACGAGGAGAAAGCGACCCATGAGTGATCGATACACCGTTATCTTCGAAGGCAGGATCATGCCCGGAAAAAGTGCGGGAATGGTCAAGGATCGATTGAAGGCTGCACTCAAAACCGATGACCAGGGTATCGCGAAATTGTTCGTCGGCAGCCCCGTAGCCGTCCGTAAGCACACGGACCTGGCGACAGCCGAAAAGTACAAGCAGGTGTTCGCCGCCGCCGGTGCATTCTGCGATATCCGCAAGGACGGTGAACCCGAGAGCCAGGCACCGATGCCACCTTCCGGCGATTCGGCAGCGGTTGCCGACGCTTCCAACGAATCGCAATCGCCCGCGCCGCCGCATCAGCCGCCGGTTTCCCAAGTCAAGGTTCACTATATCACGACATCTGATGGAGGCAAAATGATAATCACGAATATCGAAACGGTTCCCGGGAAAACCGTGGCAGAGCATTTCGGACTGGTTTCCGGCAGCACCATCCGGGCCAAGCACATCGGCCGCGACCTCATGGCCAGTCTGAAAAATCTCGTTGGCGGGGAACTCAAAGGCTACACGCAACTGCTCCAGGAATCCCGGCAGCAGGCCATGGACAGGATGATCGAAGAGGCCCGCCTGATGGGCGCCAATGCCATTGTCAACGTCCGTTTTTCCACATCTTCCGTGGCCCAGGGCGCAGCGGAACTATACGCTTACGGGACCGCCGTCCGGGTGGAATAGGAGGCTGTCGATGATTGACCTGATTATCTTTTTGTCATTGCTGGCCTTGGGATACGGTGCGGGGAGCTGGGCCGAAAAGCGGCACTATCGCTCGATTGCCGACGCGGGAAAAGGCAACGATCAACCTGCCGGCCGTCACCTTGAAATCCGTGGATATTCCCGAGCATAAAATCCGGTCGGCCCGGCTGGTCTATGGCAGCGCCGTGATTTCCGTGGATTATTTCAAGAGAATTCTGGCCAGCCTGCGCAACATTTTCGGGGGGAAGGTGAAATCCTACGAGAGCCTTCTCGACCGGGCACGGCGGGAGGCCTTGCTGCGCATGAAAGAGATGGCCGGGGATGCCACGGTCATTGTCAATGTGCGCATCGAGACGTCGGCCATCGGCAAACAGTCCAGACGGAAGAACATCGGCTGTCTGGAGGCCATGGCCTACGGGACGGCGCTTACCGTGGAGGAGTAGGTGAAATTTACGGCCCGGCAGCCCGGAATCAACGTCAACGTCTCACCCACCCATCCACTCAAAGAGTTCGCCATACTGGCCGGCGGCCTGCTGGCCATCGTGGTCGGCATTTACCTGGCCCTCGGCCTGGCGGTCGACCTGATTGTCCCCCGGCTCTCCATGGACCTGGAAAAAAAGCTGGCCGGTGCCTTTGTCGGGAGGCTCGTTGAAAATGAAGATGTCGCCGACACCACCCGATCCCTCCAGGCCCTGGTGGATCGTCTCCAGGATCGATGCGCCCCGCTGCCCTATACCATCACCGTGCATGTCACCGAGTCCGATGCCGTCAATGCGGCGGCCCTGCCCGGTGGGCACATGGTGGTCTTTACCGGTCTGCTGGCGGAAATGACCTCGGAGAACGAGCTGGCCTTTGTCCTGGCCCACGAGCTGGGGCATTACGCCAACAGGGACCACCTTCGGGGGCTGGGGCGGGCCCTGGTGCTGATGACCGCATCCACGCTGTTGCTGGGCGCGGACAACAGCATCAACAGCATGATCGGGCAGGGGATGGTACTCACCGAACTGAGCTTTTCACGCAAGCAGGAAAGCCAGGCCGACGAATTTGCCCTGGAAACGCTGTTCTGCCATTACGGGCACGTGGCGGACGCCACCTCCTTTTTCAGCAAAATCCCCGAAGACGGGGATCCGGGCCGCTTCGGCCACTATTTCGCATCCCACCCGGAAAACCGCCGCCGCATCGACCGCCTGGAGGAACTGGCCCAAGAGCGGGGATACCCCACCGGAAACCCGCTTCCCCTGCCGGCCGATCTGACCGCCAAAATCAACCCGCCCTGACGATCCGCTTTTTATTCGGTCATTTTCGGTGTCCGGTGGATGGAAAAAAAATAGTCGAGCAGCCGGTCCATTTCAAGACTCAGTGCCCTAAATCGATTGGGTTGGGACTGCATGTCGGTTGCGGTCTGAACATAAGGCGCCTTCACCAGTTCATGCCGACAATGCTGGATCAGTGCGCTGACCGATTCCGGTGTGGTCTCCAGGTGGTATTGGAGGCCGACGATGCGTTGCCCCATGGCAAATGCCTGGTTTTCGCAGACCCGGCTGCGGGCCAGATGCGCGCGCACCGTCGGGGAGGTCGAAGGTTTCACCATGCCAGTGGAAGACCTCTGCCTTGTCCGCCAACGCACGGCCGACCGCCGCTTGTCTGGCGGCCCGCGTTTTCTCAACCGCAAACCAACCGATCTCCTGGTGATCGGCGGGGTATACCCGAGCACCGGCAACACTGGCAATCAGCTGTGCGCCCAGGCAGATGCCGAGCACCATTTTGCCCGCCTGGATGACCTGGTTGATGAACCGCTTTTCACCAACCAGCCAGGGATGGACAACCTCATCGTTCACACTCATGGGGCCGCCCATGATGACCAGCATGTCGAAGTTGGCGATCGGCGGCAGGGCATCACCGGCGAACATCCGTGAACCGGTCACCGGGCAGCCGTTTTCCGCCGCCCAGCCGGCAATGCTTCCCAAGCCCTCAAACGCAACATGCTGCAGCCAGTGAATTCTCATATTTCGCTCCTTGATATTTCGCGTTTCAACAGGGGTTGGATTCGCCTTGTGGGTCCCGGGCAAACATGATAACGGGTCCTGTCGATTCGTCAACCGATTTCACTGGCATGACAGCAATCGATCCACGAGGCGCCAATATGACGGCAATTTTATTCATGTACATTGTCGTCGGCGCCGTGGCCGGCATCCTGGCGGGCCTTCTGGGCATCGGTGGCGGAATAGTGATTGTGCCTATGCTGGTGTTCTGTTTTGTCCGGCAGGGGATCCCCGATGCCATAATCATGCACCTGGCGCTGGGCACATCGTTAGCCAGCATCATGTTTACCGCCGTGGCCAGCTTCTGGGCTCACCACAAGCGCGGCGCGGTGCACTGGGATGTGGTGCGCAAGATCGTTGTCGGCATTTTCACCGGCACCTTTGCCGGCAGCTTCATCGCCGCCCAGGTCTCCACCCTTTTCCTCAAAGGGTTCTTTGTCGTTTTCCTATACTTTGTTGCCGTTCAGATGTTGACCAACAAGAAACCCAAACCCTCGCGGCAGATACCCGGCCATGCAGCCATGTTCGGCGTCGGCAACGTGATCGGTGTCGTATCCAGCCTGGTGGGAATTGGCGGCGGCAATCTTTCGGTCCCTTTCATGGTCTGGTGCAACATGGCTTTTCACCACGCTATCGGCACCTCTGCGGCCATCGGCTTTCCCATCGCCATTGCCGGCACCATCGGTTACCTCGTCAACGGCCTGGGGGTTCAGAACTTACCCGATTTTTCAATCGGATATATCTATCTGCCGGCACTTTTCGGAATCGTTGTCACCAGTGTACTGACAGCCCCCCTGGGTGTGCGCCTGGCCCACAGCCTGCCCGTGAACCGACTCAAACGAATCTTTGCCGTCCTGCTGCTGGTGGTGGGCACCCGCATGCTTATCAAAATTCTGTGATTGCTCCGAATCGTATGCGTAAAACCGAGAATCTGCCCATATATCTGCATGGATCAACCTCCAGGCTCCGAAATATTCTTGACAAAAAACCCGTTCCCGCATATTTATTTCTACTTGGTATTTTATTTCCCTCCAGGCTAATCATCTGTGTATACAGATTGCGAAAATCACATTATCGAAAGGAGAAAGAACACATGTCCAATCTTATTCCCCCCCATGGCGGCAAAGGCCTCACTGTCTGTCTGCTCGAAGGCGCTGAAAAAGAAGCCGAACTGAAAAAAGCCGCAGGCCTCAAGCAGGTCGAAATTTCCCCGCGCGTCAAAGGCGACCTGATCATGATCGGCATCGGCGGTTTCAGCCCCCTGACCGGATTCATGACCAAGGCCGACTGGAAAGGCGTTTGTGACAACTTCCTGACCGCAGACGGCACTTTCTGGCCGGTACCGGTGTGCCTGGACGTGACCAAGGAAGACGCCGATGCCATCGCCGTCGGCGACGAAGTGGCCCTGTATGATCCCGAGGGAAAAGAGATCATGGCCACCATGAAGGTCACCGAGAAGTACGAACTGACCGATGCCGACAAAAAATGGGAATGCGAAAAAGTCTTCATGGGCGAAGGCACCCCGACGACCGAAGAGTTCTGGAAGATCGCCAAAGAAGATCACCCCGGCGTCCAGATGGTCATGGACCAGAAGGCCTTCAACCTGGCCGGCCCGGTCAAGGTGCTCAGCGAAGGCGAGTACCCCACCCGTTACAAAGGCGTTTACCACCGCCCGGCCGAATCCCGCAAGATTTTCGACGATCGCGGCTGGAGCGACGTGGCTGCCCTGCAGCTCAGAAACCCCATGCACCGTTCCCACGAATACCTGTGCAAGATCGCCGTGGAAGTGTGCGACGGCGTTTACATCCACTCTCTGGTGGGCAACCTGAAACCCGGCGACATTCCCGCATCCGTTCGCGTTAAATGCATCGACGCCCTGGTGAAGGGCTACTTTGTCGAAAAAAACGTGGTCCAGGGCGGCTACCCGCTGGATATGCGCTATGCCGGCCCCCGTGAAGGCCTGCTGCACGCCGCTTTCCGCCAGAACTATGGCTGCTCCAAGATGATCATCGGCCGTGACCACGCCGGCGTCGGTGACTTCTACGGCATGTTCGAAGCCCAGACCATCTTCGACAAGATCCCGACCCCGGCCGACGGCAAGGGCCTGCTCTGCCAGCCCCTGAAAATCGACTGGACCTTCTACTGCTACAAGTGCGACGGCATGGCGTCCCTGAGAACCTGCCCCCACGGCAAGGAAGACCGCGTGCTGCTCTCCGGCACCATGCTGCGCAAGATGCTCTCCGAAGGCGGCGAACTGCCCGATCACTTTGGCCGCGACGAAGTTGTCGCCATCCTGCGCAAGTACTACGAAGGCCTCACCGAGAAGGTGGAGATCAAGACCCACAAGGCAGCCACCGGCAACTAATCGCCGATATCTGCTGGCACGTAATTTAAAGCGGGACGCACCAACGTGCGTCCCGCTTTTTTTGTCCGCCGCGCCAATGAATCGAAACGATGGAAAACGCCTGGCCACTGCACTGGATTGTATGGCCGGGCTTTTTTGTTCGCGGGCCTCGGACGCGATTGGATTAGTAACCAACGACCGTTTGCCAATTCATCAGGATTAACTTTTTGCGAGGAACCGTGTCGGACATGCTCGGGTGGCTGAAAACCTGAGAAAACAGTTGACTTCCGACACATGACAAGATAGGCGAATATAATAAATTAATAATTTATAAATTATTATATTTATACCCAATAATTAATTTTTAATCATGTTAACAAATAGTTATGAAATTCAAAAAAGCCACCTATCACGTCCAAATTGCCGATATGCTCAGAGATATGATCATGACCGGCAAACTCAAGGAAGGCGACAAGGTCAACGAAGGCAAGCTATGCGAAACCATGGGCATCAGCAAGACGCCCATGCGGGAGGCACTCCGGGTCCTGAGCGTCGAGGGGCTGATCCGGCTGGTGCCCAATCGTGGCGCATTTGTGACCAAGCCGGAGTTTGAAGAAATTGCCGAAATGTTCGATGTGATGAGCCTGCTGGAGGGATTTTGCGCCCACAGGGCCTGCGAAAAGATGACGTCCAGAAATTTTGCGCACCTGGAAAAACTGCATGCCAAACTCGAAGAGAATTTCGAACGCCATGACCAGGAAGAATACATCCGCGTCAACAATCAGTATCATTCGTTTAGTACAAGAAATTGCAGGCAACCGCACACTCAATCAGATTGTCGACGGGCTTCGCAAAAAAATATTGCTGTATCGGTTCCAGTCTCTGAATCTTCCGGATCGATTCGCGTCCTCGATTCGCGAGCACCGCGATTTGTTGGAAGCGTTTCGACAACGCGACGATTCCAGGGCCGAAGCCCTGATGCGACAGCACCTGCAAAACCAAACCCTGGCCCTGAAAAATTTGGTCGAGCAATCACAAGCAGCGACCTGAAGATTAAGCATGGTTCAGAGTGGCCAGCCGCTGCCGTCTTTAAAACCAACCAGCAACCATCAACAAAAAGGGGGGTACCATGCAGGCGAAAAGAAACGTTGTGTGGCCGTTTTTTATTGTGTTCGTTGCGCTGTTGATTGTCTCGCCGGGAACCGCCGGCGCAGGTTCGATGACGCTGAAAGTCTCGCACCAGTTTGCCGCCGGTGACGTTCGCGATCAGATGGCGCGTGTTTTCGGGGACATGGTCACCGAAAAGACCAACGGTGAAATCAAATTCCGCTACTATCCGGCCAAATCGTTGTACAAACCCAAAGAACAGTGGGATGCCCTGCGCAAAGGGGCGCTGGACATGTCGGTATTTCCCCTGGACTATGCCTCCGGCAAGGTGCCGCAGCTCTCCATCACGCTCATGCCGTGCGCGGTCACCAGCGTCACGCAGGGCATGACTTGGCGCAACAAGCCCATAGGTAAAAAAGTGGAAGCGCTGATGGAGGACAACGGTGTTAAGAACCTCGTCTGGGCCTGGTTTGACGGTGGTATCGGCAGTAAAACCCGGCAGATCGTCCTGCCCGCCGACGTCAAGGGCACGAAGCTGAGAGCGGCCGGGAAAAAGTTTGAATTCATGCTGCGCGAGGCCGGGGCGTCGATTACGAGCATGCCGTCATCGGAGACGTACCATGCGCTCTCCACCGGCGTGCTGGACACCATGCTGACCTCTTCGGCATCCTTCGTCTCCTACCGGCTCTACGAGGTGCTGAGCTACATCAACGCGCCGCGGGACTATTCGATCTGGTACATGGCCGAGAATCTGATCCTTTCCAAAACCACCTGGGAACGCCTCACGCCAGAGCAGCAGAAGATCTTCATGGAGGTGGCCGAGGAGATGAACGCCAACTGGGTCGTCCCCAACTTCAAATCCCTGGTCGACAAGCTGATTGCCGAATACACCAAAGCCGGGGTCAAGATTCATTACATGACCAAGGCGGAATTCGACCAGTGGCTCGCGTTTGCCCAGCAGACCGCGTGGCCGGAGTATGCGAAAACCGTGGAGGGCGGGCAGGAATATCTCGACCTGGCGCTGGATGCCATGAAATAGGAAACCTCGCGGCATGAGACACCATGAAACAGCAATGCCCGCTACCGTAGATCTTCGGCTGCTGCGCAGTTAACGCTTCACCTCTGATACAAACCGATCCTGTCCGCATCACCGACGGCTGACATCATCACCGGCTGGGTGGCCGCCCTGTGCCTGGTGGCGGCGGCCCTGATCGTCACCGAGGCGGTCATCGTCCGCAAGCTGCTGGGAATTTCCACCATCTGGCAAATCGAGGCATCGGTGTTCTTGCTGATCTTCACGGTGTTCGTGGGCGCCCCGTTCGTTCAGAAGAATGAACACCACCTCAACGTGGATCTGGTGATCATCCACCTGTCGCCCCGCACCCGCGAGATCACCCTGATCGTGGTTTCCATCATCTCGTGCATCCTGACCGCCATCCTGGCCTGGTATGCCTGGCCCATGTGGTGGGAGACGGTCGTCAACAACGAGCACTCCGAATCGTTGTGGGGCCCGCCCCTCTGGATTCCATTCCTGTTTCTGCCACTGGGCATGACCCTGCTGTTTATGCAATATATCGTTTATATCGGTCGCAAAATCGAGCGGTTGAGAAAAGGCGAGATCGAAGACGAACGTGCTGCCATCGGAACTCGCAGATGTGAAGATCGGGGAGAAAGCCGCCCCGTCTGAATACCGCCAATGTTGCATAACCATCACGCCAAACGCTTCTTAACAGATTGGAAATTATATTTTTGCTACGTTGGTGTAACGTCCGATCCTTTGAACTGAAAGGCAAGGTATGAACGAATACGTACTGGCCATCCTCCTGTTTGGAAGCGCATTCGGCCTGCTCGTCTCCGGGATTCCCATCTGGGCCGGATTGGCGGGCATATCGGTCATTTTTATTCTGAGTTTCTCTCCCCACCTGCTGCCGACCCTACCCTACGTGCTCCACGGCAGCATGGACAGCTTTGCCCTTCTGGCCATCCCGCTTTTTATTCTGTTGAGTGCACCGATTGCCGCCTCCCACGCCAGCAAGGACCTGTACGAAACCCTTCACAAATGGCTCCACAAGATCCCGGGAGGCCTCGGCATTGCCAACATGGTCGGTTGCGGTATTTTCGCCGCCCTGTGCGGCTCGAGCCCGGCCACGGCCGCGGCCATCGGCGGCATCGGCATTCCGGAAATGCGCCGGCGGGGGTACTCGGCGGCGCTGGCCACCGGGCTGATTGCCCATGCCGGCACCTTCGGCATTCTGATCCCGCCGAGCGTGACCATGATCCTCTACGGGGTTGCCACCGAGACATCCATCGGCAAATGCTTTATCGCCGGCGTAATCCCGGGTATTCTGCTGGTGGTGCTCAGCTGCGCATGGCTGGGCATCGTGTTTTTTTACCGCAAGATTGTGCCTGCCCGACCCGGATCGACTTATTTTCTGGAAACCGAAGAGGTTGACGAACAATTCTCCTGGGCCGAGCGGTTTTTCTCCCTTTTCAAGGTCCTGCCCTTTGTGCTGATCATCGTCGGCATCATGGGGTCGCTGTATGGGGGGTGGGCCACCCCGAGTGAAGCCGGAGGACTGGGTGCGGTGCTGTCCCTGTTTTTCGTGATGACCATCTACAGGATCTGGCGCCCGAAACAACTCTGGCCGATATTTATCAAGGCGCTGAACGAAAGCAGCATGATCCTGATGATCATGGCCGCAGCCCTCGTGTTTGCCTGGATTTCCTCGGATCTGTATGCCACCCAGGCCCTGGGTGAACTGATATTGAAGCTGCCCCTGGGCAAGTGGGGGATCATCGTGGTGATCAATATCCTGCTGCTCATCCTGGGTTGTTTCATTCCACCGGCAGCCGTCATTTTAATGGTGGCCCCCCTGCTGCTGCCGATCATCCAGGGGCTCGGATTCGACCCCATCTGGTTTGCCGTCATCATGACCGTCAACCTGGAAATCGGTCTGGTCACCCCCCCGGTGGGGTTGAACCTGTACGTCGTCAAAAATATCGCCCCGGACGTGCCCATGTCCCAGGTGCTGCTGGGGGTGACCCCGTTTGTGATCATCGACCTGCTGGTGATCGTCCTGTTGTGCATCTGGCCGGAACTGGCCATATGGCTGCCGAACAAAATGATCGGATAATCATCATCGGAAAACCCTCCCGGCAAACCGGGCGGGAAATCCCAGCGTTTGACAAGAAACAGAAAAAAAATTATGACCGCTGCGGGATAGCCCGGATGGGATCGCAATCCGTGCACAGGTCGCGAACTATTTTTGCTGAGGGATCAATCATGAAAGCAACTTCCATAAACCGCTGGCTGGAAACCGTGGCTGCCGAACAAGGTCCCAAAACAGCCATCACGTTTTTGCGCGACGGCCGGGCCGAAACCGAAATGACCTACGCGCAGTTGCAGCGCGACGTGAACCGGTTGGCCAACACCCTTCTGGATCTCGGTGTCCAGAAAGGCGACCGGGTCGTTCTCTTCATCCCCAAATCGCTGATCGCCGTGGTGGCCCATTTCGCCATCCAGGCCATCGGCGCGATGGCCGTACCGCTGAATCCCGGATTTAAAAAAAATGAGATGGCCTATCTGCTCGGGGATACCGACGCCAGGTTGATCATCGTCGAACCGGAGAAAAAGGCGCTGGTCCGCGACATCGACCCCGACGCGCAGCTGTTGGAGATAGCGACCGCACAACCCTATCAGGACATCGATTTTTTCAGCTCGGCACCGCCAACCGTGCCGGCAGTCGACATCGCTGCGGACGATCCGGCCCTGGTGATCTATACCTCCGGAACCACCGGCAACCCCAAAGGTGCGGTCCTGACCCACAGGAATCTGGTTTGCGACGCCGGCAACATCATCGGCATCTGGGAGATCGACCGCCGACGATGTGCTGTGTCACGCGCTGCCCCTGTTCCATGTGCACGGGCTGTGTTTTGCATTGCATACGGCCCTGCTCAGCGGCGCCCATGTGCGCATGCTCGACCAGTTCAAGCCGGAAACCGTGGTGGCGAGCTGTCCCGCAGGGCCGGTGATGCCCGTCTGTACGGTTTTCATGGCCGTACCGGCCATGTACACCAAGCTGATGGATTTCCTTGGCGACCGACATCTGGATTTCAGCCACATGCGTCTGTTTACCTCCGGCTCGGCACCGCTGCTGGTCAAGGAGTTCGAGCGCATCACCACCGTCTTCGGCCGGGAACCGGTCGAACGTGAAGGGATGTCTGAAACCGGCATGAATTTTTCCAATCCGCTGACGGGAAGGCGTATTCCCGGATCCATCGGACTGCCCCTGCCGGGGCTGCAGGTGCGTATTGTCGATCCGGCAACACTTGCCGATGTTGCCCAGGGCGAAATCGGTGAGCTTTGGTTGAAAAGCGCAGCAATCACCCCGGGATACTGGCGCAAGCCCCGCGAAACTGCCGACACGTTCAAGGACGGGTGGTTCCGCACCGGGGATCTGGGTAAAATCGATGACTGCAGGGTACTATTACCTGACCGACCGGATCAAGCACATCATTATCACCGGCGGCGAAAATGTGTCGGCCAAAGAGGTGGAGACGGTCATCAATCGAATCGACGGGATCGATGAATCCGTGGTCGTGGGCAAGCCCGATGAGAAATGGGGAGAAAAGGTGGTGGCGGCGGTGACGCTCAAACCGGACGCCGAGTTGACCGAAGGCGATATCAAAGCCTTTTGCAAGACGAACCTGCACGACTGGAAATGCCCCAAGGAAATTGTTTTCCTGGAAAAAATTCCCCGCAACACCATGGGTAAGATACTCAAGGAAGAAGTCAAAAAAATATTCCTTGAATAGGCATGGTACATTGTCGATTCTGCGGACCGCAGCATCAGTTGGAAACAAACGATGTGCCTTTCGAATGTCGCTGCAGTAACCGCTTCATGGACGTTTATCTGCGATCCGCTCGCATAGGGGTCGGGCAAGCGCCGAATAATTCAAGATGCAAACCTGTCTTCCCTAAGCTATTTCGATTTACCGCACCGGTCGATCCTCAATGGATAGAATATAGTGCCACTCGGTCTCGGAGACCGGCATGATCGAGAGTCGATTCCCCTTGCGCACCAGCGGCATGTTTTCAAGTGCCGCATGCGCCTTTAGTTCGGCCAGGGGGATGACTCGCTTCGTGTGGCGGATGTATTTGACGTCGACCATAAACCAGCGCGGTTTGTCCGGATTGCTTTTCTCGTCGAAGTACTTGCTGTTGGGGTCAAAGGCCGTATGGTCCGGGTAGCCTTCGCGCACGACTTCCATCAGCCCGACGATCCCCGGCACAGGGCAGTTGGAGTGATAAAAGAAGGCGCGGTCACCTATCTTCATCTGGTCGCGCATCATGTTGCGTGCCTGGTAATTGCGCACCCCGTCCCAGTGTTCCGTCTGGTCCGGCATTGTTTTCAGATCATCGATGCCGAACACCGACGGTTCGGATTTCATCAGCCAATAGTTCATTTATCGTTCCTTTGGGAGGACTGAAACAGAAAAAAAGACCGACCATACTGAAGCCTGTATGGTCGGTCTTTTTAACTCATAAATGGTAGGCGCGATTGGATTTGAACCAACGACCTCTTCCGTGTCAGGGAAGCGCTCTCCCCCTGAGCTACGCGCCTACATGAGGAAAAGCTGATACCACCTGCTCATAGGGCTGTCAAGGGAAATACGACTGCCATAATCCTAACCCCGATCAACTATATGCAATTGTCTTTGGCAAAGATCCATTGCCTGCGTTAAACCCAAGATTCATCAGGATCACTGGTTCACCAGACGAATGCGGATGGCCTCGGGGGTCACCTCGAAGATGTCGATACCGAAACCGCTGAAGGTTTTCAGCAGCAGCGCGTCGGCCAGGGACCGCGCACTGCCCTGGTAGTTGACGGCCATATCGGCCCGGTCGGCCGACATCTCTTTCATCTTCAGCTCATTGACCCCGGAAAGCGAAGCGATGGCCGTGCGCAGACGCACAAAATTGGCGATATGGCCGCCGGTGCCCTCCACCACCACCTCGATGACGGCACTGCGATCCTGCGCCTGCTGCCAGACGGCCATGATCTGCCGGGCCAAGTCATCACCGGCCAATGCCCCCGCACCGGACAGTGCTTCGCGCCCTCCCACGACCTCATCCTGACCGGAAACCACCGATTTCTGGCGTGTCCGACCGATCGGCTGCCCGGTCTGGACATCAAACGCCCGTGCCTCGAGGACGGCCTCATAAGCGTTGATGGCCCCCCCCATGGTATTGGGTGCAGCCGCGGCAGTGCCATAGCCGGTGACCAGTACATCCGCACCCAACCGTCCTGCCAGAGCCACCATATCCGCCTCCGGTGCATTCACGGGAAGCGACAGGGGCGAACTCAAATCAGGCGGGTCGACGATCTCGAATCCGGTTGCCTGAAGTGTCGCTGCCAGGGCCCCTTCACTGATGGTCCGGCTGCGCAGCCGGCGATCCCCCCACCAGTAGGTAAAATCGGCATCGGTCACATTTCTTTCCGCCACCATGAAAAGGATCCTCGGATACACGGCACCGGCCAGCGCAAAGCCCAGACGGGATAGATCCCGGCTGACCCGGTCTACGGCAACGTCCACCTGCACCAGGGTTCTGACCGTGGTCCCGGATACGGACTCGGTGAGCACCCGGTAATTCTGGATATAGTTGTCCCGTTCAGCCAGGATATTGTCGTTGATCTGCTGGAATCGCCGGACCACGGTCTCACCGGTGAGCATCTCCATGACCACCTGGCCCACGGCGGCGACCAAGGCATCATTGACCGCATTCTGCCTGCCATCGGCCAGGTTTTTTTCGTGGATAACGGCCGTTCCCAATACGTTCAACTGCTTGACCACGCGTTTGTCGGCTCCGTAGCTGCTGGTACAGGCCAGCGTCAGGACAACCAAAAGGCAGATTCGCTTGATCCATTTTTTTATGGTGTTCCGATCAGACATGGGTTCCTCCCGATGTACCCGTTCACGGGTTCAAAGGTTCAGGGTTCAAAGGTTCGCCGAAACCTCAGCCAAAGTGACCCTTAACGGTAAACGATGATCCAGTGAACGGTTACATGCCGGAAATACGCGCGCTGCAATTCGCGGTTTCATCAGTAACTTGACAGCCTGCGAGCAAGGTCGACAATCGAAAGCCAGCCCAGAACGGTGAACGCTGAACCTGCGAACACTTTCCTGCCTATGTTTTTCGGACCCGCGCATAGTCGGCAATGTCCATCAGAATTTCCCGCGTCGGACTATCCTCAAAGGGCAGAAGCGCCGTCTTGGCCTTTTGGATGTGGGCCGCTGCCTGTGCTTCGGTATAAGCGATGCCGCCATTGCGTTTCAACATCTCCACCAGGTCGGCAAACTCGGCACCGGTAAAATTCCGGTTCTCGAAAATGGCCACCATGGATTGACGATCCGTCTCAGGGGCCCGGGACAAGGCATGGATCAGCGGCAGGGTCAGCTTCCCCTCCCTCAAATCGGCCCCGGCATGTTTGCCCAGAGAAGAGATATCCTGGGTGTAGTCGAGCAGGTCATCGGCCATTTGAAACGCCAGCCCCAGATGATACCCGTAGTCGGTCAACGCCTGGATGGTGGCCGGGTTCGCACCGGCAACCAAGGCACCGGTCCGGCAGGCACCTTCGAAAAGCACGGCCGTCTTGCAGCGAATCACGTCTAAATAGTCGTCCTCACTGAGCGTAATGTCCCCTTTTTTCTCCAGCTGACGGATTTCACCCTGGGACATGTTTTCGGTGATCCGGGCGATGGTCTGAATCACCTCGCAAAGGCCGGTGTCCGCGGCGATGGAGAGCCCACGGGCCAAAAGGAAGTCACCGGTGAGCACCGCCGTGGGATTGTCCCATAACTGGTTGGCCACCTGACGGCCTCGCCGCATGTCCGCGCCGTCTATCAGATCATCATGCAGCAGGGTGGCGGCGTGCAGATATTCAAAGATGGTGGAGAAACGTGCCGTGTGATTGCCTGAATATCCGCAGAGCCGAGCGCCCAGAACCATCAACAGGGGCCGCAATCGCTTTCCACCGGCAAACAGGATATGCCCGGCCACTTGAGATACCAGATCGAAATAGGGATTCAGGTTCTCGGCCAGTGCCTGTTCGATGGCCTTCAGATCGTCACCCACGGCGGCCAGGATCTTCTGTTTCAGGTCGGTCATAGTGCCCTTCCGATCAGATCGTAGGCCAACGTATCCGTTATCGTAACCGATGCAATCTCTCCAATCGCTGCCGTGGGGCCGCCCGGCTGCGTCTTCACAAAAGTGATGCCGTCTACTTCGGGTGCTTGAAGGATGGTTCGACCCTCGTAGAGATGGGGCTCGGATGAAGCCTCGATCAGGACCGGCAGGGTCTTTCCAATCATGGATGCCAGGTTGTTTGCCGAGATCGCCATTTGCCGCTCCATGAGGGTGTCGTAGCGGAACTGGGCCACTTTTTTGGATACGTTGCCCGGGCAGCCGATGAGAGGGCAAATCCTCGGCATCGGAATAGGTGAACACGCCCAGATGGTCGAAACGGACCTGTTCCACGAATTCCATCAGTTCTTGAAAATCAGTGTCTGTCTCTCCGGGAAAGCCAACGATCAGGGTGGTTCTGATGGCGGCGCCGGGAACCCTTGATCGGATGCGCCGAAACAGATCCAGCAACTGTCGCTTATCATAATTACGGCCCATTTTCTTCAATACACGGCTGGCAGCATGCTGAACGGGCAGGTCAAAGTAGGGGCACAGATTGGGGTGGGCAGCAACCGCCTCGATCACACCGTCAGTGATGCTTTCCGGGTGACCATACAGAAATCGCACCCACGTCTCCCCGACCACCTCGGCAAGGCGGACCAGCAGGGTGTCAAAGCTTACCGGTTCGGAAAGGTCGTGGCCGTAATGGGTGGTATCCTGGGCCACCAGATTCAACTCTTTGACGCCGCTGTCAATCAGTTCCCGGGCCTCGGCCAGAATATGATCCATGGGCCGGCTTTTCTGGCGACCCCGCAGCCGGGGGATGATGCAGTAAGTGCAGTGGCGGCTGCACCCTTCGGCAATTTTCAAGTAGGCGGTGTGGGACTGGTTCCGTTCACGGGCCGCGGTTTGACCCATGGTGATGCGGTCCGGATCCGGCAACAGGCAAGTCCCGCGGTCCAGTTCGCCGGTCACGGCATCCACGATGTGGGAAAACGCGCCGGTACCCAGAAACTGGTCCACCTCGGGCAGGGCATCGGCAATGGCTTCACGAAACCGTTCCGGCAGACAACCGGCCACCACCAGGCGATTGCAGCGCCCCGTTTTTTTAAACCGGGTCAGTTCGAGAATGGTGTCGATGGATTCATTGATGGCCGATTCCACGAAGCTGCAGGTGTTGACAACAATAACGACGGCGTCGGCCGGATCCTGGGTCAGCGACCAGCCGGCCTGGCGCAGCTCTCCGGCCATGTTTTCACTGTCCACCTGATTGCGGGCACAGCCCAGACTTTCAATGTAAAGATGACGCATTTACCCTTTCAGTTTTTCTATTTCAGCGGTGAGGGCCGGGACGATTTCGAAAAGATCGCCCACGATACCGAAGTCGCATTTGGAGAAAATCGGCGCTTCGGGATCCTTGTTGATGGCCACGACCACACGGGATGAGGCCATGCCGGCCAGATGCTGAATGGCTCCGGAAACCCCGCAGGCGATGTACAGGTTGGGCGCCACCACTTTGCCGGTCTGCCCCACCTGATCGGAGACCGGCCGCCAGCCCTCGTCCACGGCGCTGCGGGATGCACCCACGGCCCCACCCAGGGCCTTGGCCAGGGCTTCAACGACGGCAAAATCGTCCCCGCCCATGCCCCGTCCACCGGTGACGACCACATCCGCTTCGGTCAGTTCGATCTTGCCGGTTTCCATGTGCTTTTCAACCAGGCGCAACGCAGTACCGTCCAAACTGACGGCCACCTTTTCCACCTCGCCGGCACCTTGGGCAGCCACGGCCTCCATGGCCCGGGGACGGATGGCCACGATGGCCGGAGAACCGTTCAGGCTCACCTCCGCCAGGACTTTGCCACCGTACATGGGACGGGTGGCCACAATCCGGTCACCGTCAGCGCGAACGTCCACGCAATCCATGGCCAGGGGCGCATTCAAACGGGCAGAGAGCCGGGCGGCGACGTCTTTCCCCAGCGAAGTCGCACCGATCACCACCACGGCCGGGTCGGATGTTTTCACCAGCTGGGCCGCAGCCTGAATGCAGGCATCGGCCAGGCCGTCTTTCAAGCCTTCATGGTCGGCCACGAGTATCCGGTCCGCCCCATATTCGGCGGTCTGCGATGCCATGGCGTCGACGCCGGCGCCCATGACCGCCGCAATCAGCGGTCCGCCGGTCGTTTGGGCAAGCCTTTTTCCGGTAGAAATGACTTCGAACGAAATATGTTTAAATGCGCCGTCAACCAGTTCGGTGATGGCCAGTATTCCCTGTGACATGATTTTTCTCCCTGTAGGATGACGCCCGATCGTGCGTCGGCATCTGCATCGGGCGATGTCTGGATTGAACGCGACAGCCGTTAACACTCGATCAAATCACCTTGGCCTCTTCCCGCAAGGCCTTGACCAGTGCCGCCGCCTTGTCCCCTGCACTGTCTCCCTCCATAATCCGGCCACCCTTTCGCTGGGGAGGCAGCCGCATGGCAAGGGTCTTGACCTTGGGCTCTCCCGGATCGGTGCCGGTTTCCGACAGGAGGCGCGTGTCAATGGGTTTCTTCTTGGCTTTCATGATGCCCGGCAGGCTGGCATAGCGGGGTTCGTTGAGACCGCGCTGGGTGGTGATCAGGGCTGGCAGCGTCGCTTCCAGCACCAGGGTGCCGCCATCGATGGTCCGGGTGCAGCGGATCTTGCCGTCGGCCATGTCCTGCTTGATGACCATGGATATATGGGGGATGCCCATGAGTTCGGCAACGGCCGGACCGACCTGAAAATTATCGTCATCCACGGCCCGGTGGCCGCCAACGATCAGGTCGAAGGTACCCTTTTTCAGTTCTCCGGCCAGTACCTTGGCGGTGGCCAGCCCGTCCAACGGCTTTCCCTCGGGATCGATGCGGACAGCGGTGTCGGCGCCCATGGCCAGGGCGGTGCGCAGGGCCTCGACAGCCTTTTCCGGTCCCAACGAAAAGACGGTGACCGTCCCGCCGGTATCGGCGCGAATCTGAAGCGCCTCCTCCACGGCCATTTCGTCATAAGGGTTCATCACCCAGTTGATGCCTTCGGTCTTGATGGCGGTTCCGTCGTCGCTGATCTCAATCATCGACTCGGTAGCCGGAACCTGTTTGAGCAACACGGCAATTTCCACGTTTCACCTTCCTTTGGGGGCCAATCCCATCGGTTTATGGGTTAAGGGCCCTGTAAATTTAACTTATATTGGTTTTTTATGAGAATATAACCCATCAATATTATGAGAATTGTTATGACTTCAAAGCCAATTATATAACTAGGGCCGGGTTGTCAACGGGAAATCATCGGCCGGATCACTTTTTGAAGGCACAGGCGGTCGCCCGGTCACAAACCCATCGGACAGATGATCGGCAAACGACCCGTCTGGCTGTCGGACAACAATGAGGCACTCCACAGAGGCCAGGCGGTTGACCAGTGCCACTCCTTTTCCCGGCCCCATCACCATCAGGGCAGTGGCCAGACCATCGGCCACCGTGCAGTTGCCCGCCACCACGGTGGCGCTCACCACCCCGCTGGTCACCGGTCGTCCGGTGCGCGGATCGAGGATGTGCGCATAGGATTGACTGTCGATCTGGAAGAAAATCCGGTAGTCGCCGCTGGTGGCCATGGCCCGGTCCGTGAGGGGTACCGCCAGGTAGACCTCATTGAATGCGGCGTCCTTGTCCGGGCGGTTGATGCCCACCCGCCAAGGCGTCCCGTCTCTACGCCGGCCGCGGGCGTAAACTTCACCGCCGATCTCCACTAAAAAATGTGAAAAGCCGTTGTCGCCCAACAAGCGGGCGATCGCGTCCACCCCGAAACCTTTGGCGATGGACGCCAGATCAAGGGTGACGAGGGGATCTATCTTGTTGATGGTACCCGACGGGTCCAGACCGATGCGGTCGAATCCCACATGGGCAAGCGCCCGCCGGATTTCACGATCATCCGGGACGATGCTGACCGCCCCTTTCCGTCCGAAACCCCACAGGTTGACCAGGGGATCCAGCGTACCGTCCCAGGCCCCATCGGTAAGTCGGTAAAGCTCGGCCGCCACCTGCAGCACGTCGAGAAGATCGGCGGACGGCGAAAAGGGTTCGTTGGCGGTGGCGATGGCATTAAACCGGCTGATTTCGCTGGTCGGGTCATAGGTGGACATGCTCTTGTTGATGGCGGCCAGGCGATCATCGATCTGCCGCTGCAGAGCGGTGCCGGACGCCAACCATCCGGCTACCACCTTGATGTGATAGGTCGTGCCCATGGTCTTGCCGGACAGCTGCAGCTCCCTTGTCGGCTGGCAGGCGATGCACACCAGAGCCATCAACATCACCGAGGCGAGTCGGGTCTTTCGAATGAGCTCGGGTCGAAGAAGATTCAGCATATGCGCGGAAGCTGCTCACCGGCAAGCATGTCCACGATGCGCTCGCCGCCGATGCGGGTCCTCATGAAAACGCGGCCGGGATGATCGTGGGTCACCTCGCCGATGATGCAGGCATCCTTGCCGTAGGGGGATCGTTGAACCACCGTCAGCACGTGATCCGCCTGATCCGCCGGCACAAACGCCAGCAGCTTGCCTTCGTTGGCCACGTAGAGCGGATCGAAACCCAGTATCTCGCAGATGCCGGAAACGGCAGGCCTGACGGGCAATCGGTCCTCATATATGCGAATACCTGCTTTTGATTTGTCGGCAATTTCATTCAAGGTCGTGCCCACGCCACCCCGTGTGGGATCCCGCAGGACATGAATGTCACAACCGGTGCCAAGGATGTCGGCCACCATGTGATTCAACGGGGCCGAATCACTCTTGATGTCCGATTCGAAAGCGAGCCCCTGACGTTGGGTGAGAATGGTCATGCCGTGGTCAGCCATGGTCCCGCTGAGGATGACCATGTCTCCGGGCCGGGCATTGGCGCCCGAGACATTCACGTTTTCGTCGACAACGCCAATGCCGGCCGTGTTGATGAAAATCTTGTCGGCCGCCCCTTTGGGAACCACCTTGGTGTCGCCGGTGACCACGGTGACGCCGGCCAGCCGGGCGGCACGGCCCATCTCGGCGACCACCCGCTCCAGGTCAGCCATGGGAAAGCCCTCTTCGATGACCATCCCCACGCTCAGGTACAAAGGGGCGGCGCCGCACATGGCCACGTCGTTGACCGTCCCATTGATGGCCAGATCGCCGATGCTGCCGCCGGGAAAAAATATGGGGTCCACCACATAGGTATCCGTGGAAAAGGCGATACGGCCGCCGGCCACACGGAGCGTGGCGCCGTCGTCGAGCATGGCCAGCGCCGGGTTGTCGAATGCGGGCAGCAACAGGCTGGCAGTTAGGCGGTGGGACATCTTTCCCCCGCTGCCATGGTCCAGAAGGATTTTGTCCGGTTTCATGAGATAGGTTTGTTTCCTGTCTGAATATAAATCGTTATAAACCTAAATGTCGAAATTAAGGTCGTCGGTTCATCCGTCGCCGTGGTAGCGATAGTAGGCCGCGCAAGTGCCTTCGCTGGAAACCATGCATGGCCCCACCGGCGCCATGGGGTTACACACCGTTTTGTATAGCGGGCACTGGGGTGGAATTTTAACACCGGTAAGAATTTGACCGCAGGCACACCCCTTGGGTTCAGGTGCGGGTTTCAGCTGAATGTCGAAAACCTTGACGGCGTCGAAAGCGGCATAGGCTTCACGGATGGTCAAGCCGCTGGCCGGAATGGTGCCGAGACCCCGCCAGTCGGCATCCGCTATCTCGAACACCTCGTTCATGACCGCCATGGCCTTGGGGTTGCCGGCGGCTGAGACGGCCCGAGGATAGGCGTTCTCCAATGCCGGCTGCCCGGATTCCACCTGGTCCACCAGCATGGCGATACCCTGCAGCAGGTCGGCCGGTTCGAAACCGGCCACCACGCATGGCACCCGATGGGTCTCGAAAAAGGGGCGGTAAGCGTCCAGGCCGATGATCACGGACACGTGGCCGGGAAGCAGGAACCCATTGATGTTGATTTCACCGTCAGCCAGCGCTTCCAGGGCCATTGGCACGGTCTTATGGGCCGACACCACGGAAAAGTTGTCCAGCTTTTGCTGGTGGGCGGCCAGAATGGCGGCAGCCACTGTGGGCGCGGTGGTTTCAAACCCCACCCCTAAAAAGACCACCCGCTTGTCCGGGTTTTCCCTGGCCAGATTCACCGCATCGAAGGTGGAATAGACGATGCGCACATCGGCGCCGTCGGCCTTCTCGCGCTGCAGCGAGGAGCCGCTGCCCGGCACCCGGATCAGATCGCCGAAGGTGACCACGATGGTCTCCGGTTCCCGGGCCAGGGCGATGAAGGCGTCGATCTCTTTCTGCGCGGTGACGCACACCGGGCATCCCGGTCCCGAAAGCAGGGCGATGGTCTCCGGCAGCAGAGAACGGATGCCGCTTCTGAAAATGGAGACGGTATGGGTGCCGCATACCTCCATGAAACGAACCGGCCTTCGGCTGGCGCGGGTGATGCGTTCAGTCAGATGCCGGGCGATCTGGGGATCGTGAAAGGCGTCGCTCTGTTTCAGGGTCATCATGGATCGTCCCTCATGGCTTATAAACTTTTGCTGCCGCCACCACGGCCTGCCCCAGCGAAAGGCCGCCGTCATTGGTCGGCACCAGCCGATGCGTGAGCAGGTCGAACCCGCTTTTTTCCAAAGCGGTGGTCAACCCGACCAGCAATCGGTCGTTTTGAAACACGCCGCCGCTCAGGGCCACCCGGTCGATACCCGTGGTGGTGCGCAAGTGGCGGCACAACTGGTCAAAAAGCAAGATCAAGGTGTTGTGAAACCTTGCGCTGATTACATTCGGAGAAACGCCCGTTGCTACATCCCGCACCACAGCCTGGATGATGGTCGTGGTTGCTATCAGACAGGTACCGTCGTCCTCCCAGGAAAAATCGTAGCTACCGGATTCGGCGTCATCGAGGATCATCTCCAATTCCATGGCGGCCTGGCCCTCGAAGGCCACCTGGCCGCGCAGTCCGATGATCGCTGCCACGGCATCGAATAACCGGCCCAAACTGGACGTCAGCGGGCAGTTGATCTGCTTGTTCATCATGGCCAGCAGGATGTCCACCCGTTGTGGGTCCACCGATCGCAAAAAGGGCAGTTGGAGCGCGTCCAGATTATCTCCGAAAGCGATGCCCAGATGGCCCACCGCCATACGCCAGGGCTCCCTGATGGCAGCGGCGCTGCCAGGCATGGGCACCGGCACCAGATGCGCCGCCCGGGTAAAGGTGTGGTAGTCCGCCACCAGCACCTCGCCCCCCCAGACCGTGCCGTCCGTCCCCAGTCCCGTACCGTCGAAGGAGAGTCCGATCACCGGTCCGTCGGCTTTGTTTTCGGCCATGCAGGCGGCAATATGGGCATGGTGGTGCTGCACCGCAATACAGGCAATGCCCTCCAGTTCCCTGGCATAGCGGGTGCTCATGTAATCCGGATGCAGGTCGCAGGCCACGATCTGCGGGTCGATGTCCAGGATACGCTTGAGATGATCCACCGTAAGGCGGAAGAAATCGTCGGTGGCCCGGTTTTCCAGGTCGCCGATGTGCTGGCTGACAAAGGCCTGCCTGCCCCGGGTGAGACAGACGGTGTTTTTCAGCTCGGCCCCGCAGGCCAGCACCGGCGGCATGTCGTCCTTTAAAAAAATGGGAACGGGCACGTAGCCACGGGAGCGTCGGAGGGGACGCATGTGGCCGGCACTGTGGCGGACGATGGAGTCGTCGCTGCGCAGGAGGATATCCCGGTCGTGGACCAGAAAATCGTCGGCAATCTCACCCAAACGTTCAAACGCTTCAGCGTTGTCGATGGCAATGGGCTCCTCGCTTAGGTTGGCGCTGGTCATCACCAGGGCAACGAAACCTGAATCAAGCAGCAGGTGATGCAAGGGCGTGTAGGGCAGCATGATGCCGAAATAACGGTTGCGAGGTGAAACCGTCTCGGCAATCGGTGTGTTCTCGCGCTTTTCCAGCAGAACGATGGGACGCTGGATAGATACCAGCAGCCGTTCTTCCGCGTCTCCAAAACGGGCAATCTCCCGGATGCGATCCAGGCTGTTGCACATGAGGGCCAAAGGCTTTTCCTCGCGGTGCTTGCGCAGACGAAGACGCGCCACGGCATCTGCATGGGTGGCATCCACGGCCAGGTGAAAACCGCCCAACCCCTTGACGGCCACAATACGCCCCAGTCTGAGCCGGTTAGCCGTTTCGGCGATCGGATCGTCGGTATCAACGGCGTTCCCGCCGGCATCACACAGGGTCACCCGGGGACCGCAGACCGGGCAGGCGTTGGGCTGGGCATGAAAGCGCCGGTTGTCGGGGTCGTCATATTCGGCCTGACACAGGGGGCACATGCGAAAGTGCCGCATGCTGGTTTTGGGCCGGTCATAGGGAATGTCGTCGATGATCGTATAGCGAGGGCCACAATTGGTGCAGTTGATGAACGGGTAGCCGAAACGGCGATCCACCGGATCGCGCATCTCAGCCAGGCAATCGTCGCAAACCATCACATCCGGTGAAATCAGTGTGGCCCGGGTGGCACTGCCGCGGCTTTTGACGATGGAAAACGCCGTAAACCCCTTCACGGCCTCACGTGTTTCCGACACCTCGACGATGTGCGCCAGAGGCGGCCTTTTGATGGAAAGATCGTCGATGAACTGCCGGATGTCGTTTTCCGGTCCCTCCAGAACCAGGGAAACACCGGTGGCGGTATTGGCCACTTCCCCTTTCAAGCCGTGGTGGTTGGCCAACTGGTAGATGAATGGGCGAAAGCCCACCCCTTGAACAATGCCGTTGATCTCCAGGCGATATGCGGTGCGTGCATCTGTCATGGCCCGTGTTGGAGGCTATCCTTTGCCGGCGTCCAGATTGTCCACAAAGGCGGCGGCCTCCTTGAGGAGTCGGATGGTTTCCATGGCCGATTCTTCGTCCAGTTTTTTGATGGCAAAACCGGCATGCACGATGACATAGTCACCCACTGCCGAATCCTCCAACAGCATCAGGCTGGCCGATCGCTTGACGCCGTCCACGTCGATGGTGGCCATTTCATTTTCGATATGGGTAATTTTAGATGGGATTGCAAGACACATGGTCGTCTGCTCCTTTATCGTGATAGGTGACACCCAGTCGCTCGAGTTCGCCCAGCACCATCCGGATGACATCTTCCATTCGATTTTTGGTTGTTTCGGTCAGTTCCGTGCTCAAGGTGTTGATATCTTCAGGCTCCACGCCGAGGATGACTGCTTCGGGCACCTTTTCCATGGCCTGGCAAAGGGTCAGGGCTTCGAGAAAATCAATCTGATGCAGTGAGTTTTTGGCCCGGATCCGTTCTGGAATGGCATCTCCTTCGAGGCGATAGAGGTCACCGGGCACGCCTTTGTTGCGAATCACGTCCACCACGATCAGTTGGTCTGCTTCGGACATGACACCCAGCAGGCTTACCCCGAGGACACCCCCGTCGACGATGGAAACGTTTTCGGGGAAGGAATACCGGCGCTCCAGCTCCTCCACGACCCTGACACCGAAGCCCTCATCGGAGAATAAAAGATTGCCTACACCCAGGATCATTACATGGTCATTCGCCATGGCTTTTGTTCTTTCCATATTTTTAGATGTTTAGCCTTCAATACCCACAGACGGTAACCGTCTGAAACGAATGACCGGTCATCGGGAATGCAGCAGGGGGATGTGGTAGCATGGATTGATAAACGGTTCAAGCCATGATCAGCCCGTAAAATAAGGGACATCGGGCGACGATGGTCTTCCCGCTCCGCTTCAGCGCCGGCGATTTTTAGGCAGGACCAGATTCTCCTCGTCGAGGGTCACCACGCCGATCCGCCCCGGGGTCACGGTCACCGGTTCCTGCCAGGCGACCTTGTATCCGTCAATCAAAGCTGGAAATTTCACCAGCACAAAGTGGGTTCCGGGGGGCGCGTTCAGAAAGGCGAAATTGCCGGTTGCCGAGGTCACGGTCTGGTCGATGAGATAGCCGGGTTGCTGTTGATTTTCCTGAAATCGCTTGTAAAAATCGAGATGGCAGTTGTTGATGCAGTCCACTTTTCGCTGATGGTTGGTTTCTTCGATACATTTTTTTGCCGATACTGGAATTTTATCGCTCACCAAAAACACCGACAGACGCTCGCCATACTCGTTGTGGCCGGCATCGTTTCGGATGGAAACGGATCCCACAATCCAATTGCCGGCGAGGGCCTGGCCAATGCCTGCAGAACCGACAACGGCAAGCATCACGGTTAAAACCGTGATCATGTGCTTGAGCATCACGCGCCTCCTTCATTTCCAATGTGATCTGTATTGAAATTATACTCAAAACGTGAAATAGTAAAGGGGTTCTTCTGCCGCATCCTGAAAATTCATTTCTTTCGAACCGCTTTGCCGGGGGGGCCCGATGAACCGTTCTTACATGGGAAAGGTACTGTGGGTTGACCTGTCCACCGGCCGCATCACCACCGAAGCCATCCCCGACGACATATACCATCGGTTTTTATCCGGCACCGGTCTGGCCGCATGGTTGCTGTACCGACGGATTCCAGCCAAGGCGGACCCCCTGGGGCCGGACAATATCCTGGGATTCGTGTCCGGTATATTGACGGCCAGCGGTTCCCTGTTCACCGGTCGTTGGATGGTCGTTGGCAAAAGCCCGCTCACCGGCACCTGGGGCGATGCCAATTGCGGAGGCAACCTGGCTCCCGCCATCAAGGGGTGCGGGGTCGACGCCATTTTTTTCACCGGCCAGGGCAACCGGCCGGTTTACCTGTATGCCGACACCAAAGGGGCCGAGTTGCGCGATGCCTCCCACCTGTGGGGCCGGGATGCCGTTGAAACGGAGCGTGTGCTGGTGGAGGAATACGGCAGCAAACAGCGGGTCCGTGTCGCCTGCATCGGCATGGCCGGGGAGCGCCGCTCGCTGATATCCGGCATTGTGAACCACGGCGGCCGGCTGGCGGCCCGCAGTGGATTAGGGGCCGTCATGGGAGCCAAGGGGCTCAAGGCCGTTGTCCTGTGCGGCGCCCAACGTGTTCAGGTTCACGATCGCAAAGCCATGAAGACCCTGAGCCTGGCGTGCAACAACCATGTGGCCTTCCAGCCACCGTTTTTAAACGGCACCATGACCGCTTACCTGGGCGCGCTCATGCGCATGCTGCCCGCCCAGATGGAACTCGACGGCATGCTCTATAAGATCATGCTGAGCAAGTGGGGCACCGTTAATCAGAACCAGATGGCCATCGAAATAGGCGATGCCCCGGTGATGAACTGGAAAGGCTCCAACCGGGATTTCGGACTCGACAAATCCAAGCTTATCGATCCCGACAAATTCACCGAACCCGTGGTGGCCAAATACTTCTGCTACTCCTGCCCACTGGGCTGCGGCGGCATCACCCTGGCGCCGGACGGCAAGACCGAGGTTCACCGACCCGAATACGAATCGACCATTGCGCTTGGAGGCCTGTGCCTCAACGAAGATGCCGACAGCATTTACTATCTCAACGAACTGCTTAACCGCGCCGGCATGGACACGATCTCAGTAGGTGGCACAGTGGCCTTTGCCATCGAGTGCTTTGAAAAAGGGCTATTGACCGCCACGGACACCGACGGATTGAAGTTGACCTGGGGCAACACCAAGGCCATTGTCCGCCTGGTAGAAAAAATGGTCAAGCGGGAGGGCATCGGCGACCTGCTGGCCGATGGCGCCAAACGCGCGGCCAAAAAAATCGGCCGTGGCGCCGAAACGATGGCTATCCATGCAGGCGGACAGGAACTGGGCATGCATGACGGTCGCTACGATCCCGGTTTTGCCCTCCACAACGTGGTCGAACCCACACCCGGCCGCCACACCATCGGGGCCTATATGTACTACGAAATGTTCCAGCTCTGGCAGGTGATACCGGATTTACCCGACCCCTCTCTGATTTACCTCAAGCGCAGCAAGTACCGGGAAAACCGGGAAAAGGCCGTCATGGGGGCCGCCTGCAGCCAGTACATGAACGTGGTCAACGGTGCCGGCTGCTGCTTATTCGGCGCCTTCATGGGAGCCCATCGGATCCCGGTGTTTGACTGGCTCAATGCCGCCACTGGCTGGGGTCACTCGCCGGAAGCCTACCTGATCGTCGGCCATCGGATTCAGACCGTCAAGCAACTGTTTAACATCAAGCAGGGTGTCAAGCCCACAGATATCCGCCTCAGCAAGCGGGTAATAGGCGATCCGCCCCAAACGGAAGGGGCCAATAAAGGGGTGACGGTCCCTTTGGAAAAACTGCGACGATACTACTGGTCTACCATGGGCTTCGACCCGCAGAGCGGCGTGCCGACGCCGGAATGTTTGGCCAGTTTGAATTTGGAAATATGATTGACCGGCACACCCGCAAGGGCGCTGCCAACCCGCCGAGGATATCCCATGGCCTATACGATCACCCATGAATGTGTCGGTTGCAGTGTATGCATGCGTGTCTGCCCGGTGGATGCCATCGTGGGCAAGCCCAAGGAGCGCCATCGTATTGGTTCTGAAATCTGTATTGACTGCGGGGCTTGCGGCCGGATTTGCCCCTACGCCAGCGTAAAGAACCCGGAGGGTCAGCTGTGCGAACGGATCCGCATTCGCTCACGCTGGCCCAAGCCGGGGTTCGACGAAAAGCGTTGCATGGGATGCACCATCTGTGTAGAGGCCTGTCCCACGGGCTGCATAGATTTGAAAACGGATCGGGGTACCCGTGAAACCATTCGTTACCCGGTGTTAAAAAAAGCGCGCAATTGTATCGGATGCGCCTTTTGTATGCAGGAATGTCCGGTGGATGCGGTGAGGATGGAAGCACCGACGGAATAGCTGGAAAGGGAAACCCCCTTCCCGGATCCAAAAGACCCGGAAAGGGGGAAGTTAGAAACTAAATCACCTTGAATTTATAAACCTGGTTGGAGTCCGGGTCGATCACATGGACGCCGCAGGCCACGCACGGGTCAAAGGAGTGGACGGTGCGCAGCACTTCCAGGGGCTGCTTGGCATCGGCCACCGGGGTGCCGATAAGCGCCTCTTCCACCGGACCGAGTTTGCCCTTGTCGTCACGGGGACCAAAATTCCAGGTTGACGGCACCACGTACTGGTAGTTTTTAATCTTACCGCCTTCGATGTTAATCCAGTGCCCCAAGGATCCACGGGGTACGTCGTTGAGACCCAGCCCCATGCCTTCGTCGGGCATTTCCCAGGCTGTGTAGGTCTGGGTGTCGCCACTTTTTACGTTCTCCAGCAGTGCCATGATCCAGCCGGGCATGGCCTGGCCGATGGCGATGGTCTCCAGTCCCCTGGCGGCGGTCCGGCCGAGGGTGGAAAACAGGGCGCCGGCGGGAATCCCCAGCTTCTGGAGCGTGGCGTCCACCAGCGGTTTGATATCCTTGTGGCCTTTGCCGTAGGCCACCAGCACACGCGCCAGGGGTCCCACTTCGCAGGGTTCGCCTTCGTATCTGGGCGCCTTGAACCAGGAGTACTTGCCGCTGTCGGGCCGGTACTTGGGATCTTCCTGAAGGGGTTTGGTCTCACCCTTATACGGATGCAGGTTGGGGCCATCCTCATACCAGGCGCGGGTCACATTTTCGGCCACCTTTTCCTGAACTGCCATGGGGATGTTGGCCAGGTCCCGTTTGCTGATCAAGCCGCGCGGCATGAACAGACTGTCCGGCTCATTGTCGCCTTGGGGAAACTCGCCCCAGGCCAGGAAATTGGTGGTACCGCCGATGGCACCCCAGTCCTTGTAGAATGAGGCAACGGCCACCAGGTCCGGGATGTAGACGTTTTCGATGAACTCTTGAGTCTCCTTCTGCAGGTAGAGGAACTCGGCGATGCGATCGGGCTTCAGGTCGGCCACGCTGGTGATGCCGCCCACCACCAAAAACTGCGGGTGGGGGTTTTTGCCGCCGAAGACGGCGTGCATACGGGCGGATCTGGCCTGCAGGCGCAAGGCTTCAATGTAGTGGGCACAAGCCATCAGGTTGGCTTCCGGCGGCAACTTGTAGGCCGGGTGGCCCCAGTAGGCATTGGAAAAGGGGCCCAATTGGCCGCTGTCTACGAAAGTTTGGATGCGCTGCTGGACCTGCCTGTAATAAGCCGCGCCACCCACTTTGGCGTTGCTGACGTTATCCGCCAGATCGGCGGTTTTCTTGGGATCGGCCTTCAGGGCGCTGACAATGTCCACCCAGTCCAGCGCGTGAAGGTGATAAAAGTGAACCAGATGGTCGTGCTGGAACTGGGCGGCATGCATCATGTTCCGGATCAGTCTGGCATTTTTGGGAATCTGGACATTCACGGCGGCTTCGACTGCCCTCACCGAGGACAGAGCATGGGTGTACGTTCAGACGCCACAGGACCGGGCGACGAAATGATGCGCGTCGCGCGGGTCGCGCCCCTGAAGAATCAGCTCGATACCGCGGAACATCTGGCCCGAGCTCCACGCATTGACGACTTTACCCCCAGCCACTTCCACTTCGATGCGAAGATGGCCCTCGATTCTGGTAATTGGATCCACTACGACTCGTTTACCCATATTTACGTCCTCCCATTATTGTTCAAAGGATATTTGCAGTTTAAAACGTAACACCGACGAGCCTGTTGCAAAGCGTTGCAGTTCGGTCAAGATCAAGGCGGGCGATCATTTCAACCGGAGGCATACATGGAGTATGTCGGGGATTGAAATGTGAGCCCAACGCCGATATTGGCCGAAATGGGGCGCTTTGAAATTGGCTCTTACATCTCTTCATAGAACGGGGTCATAGTGTCCCAGAAATTGGGCTGGCTGCAGCCGATGCACGGATGGCCGGCCTCCACCGGCCAGCTGGTGCCGTCATTGAACTTGGCCGTGGGGCAGTTGTTGTAGGTCTCCGGCCCGCGGCAGCCCATTTTGTAAAGGCAATAGCCCATGGCGGCCTCTTCGCTGCCGAACTCCTCCACAAATTCCTCGTTCTCGAAGTGAGAGCGCCGGGGGCATTTGTCGTGAATCGTGTTGCCGAAGGCAAACAGCGGCCGGCCCATGTCGTCCAGATCGGGCAATTTACCCAGCAGCAGATAGTTGACCACGGTGCCCACCAGGTTGATCGGGTTGGGCGGGCATCCGGGAATTTGCAGGGGTTTGATGCCGATGGCCTCGCCAACCCCCTTGTAACCGCCCGGGTTAGGCGCTGCGGCTTGAATGCCGCCGAAAGTCGCGCAGGTGCCGTAGGCGATGACGGCCGCGGCCTTGGGACAGACATCCTTGGCAATTTCAAGGAATGAACGGCCGCCCACTTTGCCGTAGCCACCGTTGAATTTAGTACCCACGCCGCCTTCAACGACGCAGATGAACTTGCCTTCATACTTTTTTATCGTATTTTTAAGCTGCTCTTCGGCCTGATGACCGGCGGCGGCCATGATGGTCTCGTGGTATTCCACCGAAAGCACTTCCAGAACCAATTCGTCGATATAGGGATACTGGGATCGCAGCAGGGATTCAGAGCATCCGGTGCACTCGGCGAAATGCAGCCAGACCACCGGCGGGCGCTGCGCCGGTGCGGCAAACACCTCGGCCACCTTGGGGACAAAGGATGATGACAGTCCCATGGTTGCCGTCAACGCCGTACAGTACTTCATGAAATCTCTTCGTGAGACTCCTTTTTCCTTCAGCCTTTGATAAAATGATCTTTCCTTTTCCATTGGCACCTCCTGATGCTGATTATGGATGATTGTGGAGCAAAAAAAAAGAGAACCAGTCAACCATGAAAAAGCCGCTCGTGCCGCAATACAAACGGCGCTGTCATGGTCGCACTGGTTCCACTTGTCTTTTCAAAGGCGTTGGAACGATTTATTTTGGACACCATCAATGGATTTTGCGAACCATTCAGTTATCAGACCCGGTATTCAGTGATCACTATACAGCGCACGGACACAAGTCTCCGCCAAAAGGCAACGACACGGACTGTGTTATTCGTCAATGCTGAGTTAATTTCGATTCAAACGTGATGAAAAAAACTAAACGGCGTTTGGAACTATTAGTGGAAGACCCAGGGCAAGTCAAGGTAAAAAGCGTATTTTGGCTATTGTTCAAGCTGGTTGGAATCCCAGGCAGGGGGCTTTTTAGCGAGGAAGAGATGACAGGAGGAAACCCAAAAGCGCCCATATGCCAGTGCAGACGGCAGACGCTTTTGGGTTCAATGGCGTTGATATGGGTCATGCATCGTCGATGCTGGTGTCCGCATCGGAGATCTTAATGGATTTTTTCAGGTCTTTGATAATCCCCTTCTCCTCAAAATCATCATCGATGTCATCATCGAGCAGGTCATCCACCTCTATCCCGGTGTCCTCATCATCATCCTCATCGTCATCAGGCTCGTTCACGACCGACTCGACCACGGGTTCGAACATATCCCGTTCTTCGAAAAAGAGTTCGGCGGAGGAGTTGGCGCCGGGCTGAAACATCTCGATAATGGCATCGGCGATACGTTCCGTGTATGTGCCCGGTGGATACATATTGTGGGTGCGAAGCGCCTGGATCAGGGCGTTGCGATCTTTCTCCATGGCAGCCTTGATCGCTGCGGCATCGTAAGTTTCTTCACATAGCAGGGAGAGCATCTCCTTGTCCAGTTCAGCGTATTCTTGAATGGCCAGTTTCCCGGCTTCATTGTCCAATAGAACCAAATATTTTTGTTTCATACACGTCTTCCTCCGGAGGCGATATATCGCTATTTTTTTTTGTGCACGGAGGAACATCACAAAACATCTTTGATGTCAACCATCATTTAAGGTATCTGATGGCAACCGCTTTTGACGACACCCACCGTTTGGCTTTCGTTCTTCAGCCATTGACATGGTCGTTGCTCATCATGAATCCTGCTTCCGATGGAAGGCGACATGCAGCGCGGGCAACCCTGAACCCATCCTTAGGCTGGCTGGGGATAAAAGGATTGACGCTGAGGGTCCGAAATGGTATGCAGGCGACTCATTTCAGTGGAGGGATGGCCGAGTGGTTTAAGGCGGCGGTCTTGAAAACCGTTGAGTGAAAGCTCCGTGGGTTCGAATCCTACTCCCTCCGCCAGACCCGAAAAGCTGACCCTGGAGAGATGGCCGAGCCGGCTGAAGGCGCTCGCCTGCTAAGCGAGTGTGGGGGGAAACTTCCACCGAGGGTTCGAATCCCTCTCTCTCCGCCAGCATAAAGGATTAAGGTCAATCTAAGTTCTCTTAGATTGGCCTTATTTTTTTGTCCTTTTAGAAAATTGTTACAATGCGGTTCGAAATTATTAAACGACAACAAAGTACGCCAGCTGAATTTTAAGATCGGGATTTGGATGTTTCGACAACTTGAAGGTAGGATCTTTGTTTTTCAAGATTAACATCCCTCCGGTCTAAACGCAAAATCTCGGATACGGTGAAGATACTGTTGTATTTGAAAATGTTGTTGGGCGATTGCCGAGACTGTATATCAAATATTCAGACAAAAAATTTAACTGGCTGTTTACTGCTACACCAAGGCAGATCAATGAGTTTGCAGAAAAAATGTACCTTGACGCATGGGGATTACGGTGGCTTATTGATCTTCCATAGCAACGCATACTGTTTAACTCCATTTTTTGTTGATGCCGCCATCACCTGGTCTGCGGCCTGCTCGATAACACCAGCGAACACGCTTGCCAAGTCGTCTATATGCAATTGCAATTCGACAGCAGACTTTAAATACTTAGTCCCTTCAGCTTCCTTCTTTTTCATTAACCGACTTTTGAATTGCACCGCTTCACACTCTACGGGGATGATAGCGAATAATAGAAGATACACTATGAGGCCAATGATTGCTTTTTTAGTATTCATCGTTTTGAGAATAATTAACGGTGTTTCATTACCGTACACATCTTATAACAAGCTGAAATAAAGCATTATATTTATTGATTGGGTCATTTTCTATGGTTGGCGCAATGTTAACCGCTAGTAATCGGAATACTCGGCAATGGTATTGGCAAGCCGCGAACAGCGAGGTAGTTCAGCAACCTGAGGCCGAGTTGGAAAAAGCTCAAGTCGCAGCGATCAGATCGGTGAATCCGTTTATACAAACCGGTCTCCAATGCCAAGATACCAAAAAAAAACGACCCATAAATAGGCCAGGCAACTGGCGTACATCAGTCGGGTTAACCGCTGCGGACATGATAGATGGCTTTTGTCGATGTTAAAACCCCGGCTTTTCTGATCGCTGAAAAATGTTTCGATCGTAAAGCGCTTTGAATAATAATCGCAAGCTTTCGAACCGGATGAGAAATTGGTAACCAGGAATAAAGGCTCTTTTTGATCGTCGCCCCACCAGGCAACAGCAGTAACGGGACCGTATTGTTTATGCGTGATTTTGCAATTTCGCAATCTTTTATAACAGCCTTTTGGCAACATGGCGGCAAGGGTGTCGATCTGCAAAGGTTCACCACCGGTGTAGAGCGTAATATTGGATGACGTTCTGGAAACGTACTTCCATCCAAAATCATTCAATGTCCGCTGGAGGGTAGTGCCATCAAATTCGCCGTCGCCCAAAAATACCACCTTTTGGGTCGATTCGGGGATCAAGGGCGGCAGTTTTTTAACCAGTTCAATATGTGCATCTTCGGGCAGATGGCCTTTTTTGCCTTTAAAAATAGTGAAGGCAATGGGCAATGCGCGGCGCTTATAGATCAAGCTGATCATCAAGCAGATACAACCTCGGCCGACAAGGCTGCCGTCAATGGCCAGGATCATTTCCTGGAGGCCGAGAGTACTCAACACACTTTTTACAAACGGTAAAAAGTAAGTTTGTTCGGTTATCTTTTCATTGATAATCAGCCTTTTGAAGCGCTTTTCAGTGCTGGGCAGCTTGATTGTTTCAGGCACGTTGGCTGCGATTTGAGGCAGCTGGGTCTCTTTGCCAATAATGATACCTGTAATCATGGCCGTCAGCGTGTTCATGTTTCTTGCGAGGTTACCGTTCAATTGGTCAGGGTATAGGCATTTGACGAATTCTTTGACTTTTCTATAGGTCGTTTTGCAGTCGCTCATAAGGCCTCCACTTTATATGAGATAATCGTGGAACCTTACTGTAGAATAAGTCAACGGGAATGTCCAGAGGTATTATTTAATATCATATTCAGTGGTTACGGTTTTTTAAAAAACTGTACGGTGGTGAAACCGGCCAATACAACGTGGGGGTCTGACATCACTTCAGTGGAAACAATACCTTTACGAATGGTGTTGGTTACATGAGAACCGATAAAGGTCGCGCCCACGATATTCAGAATACCTGCAATAAATACAGCCTGACGGATGGTGATCGCATTGGCACCCACAGCCGGTGCCATGGAGTTGGCAACATCGTTGGCACCGATGTTCCATGCCATGTAAAATCCAAAAACAAAACCGATGATGAGAATCAGGTGTTCAGCAGTCATGTTTCACTTTTATTGGTCAGAGTCACACGGTACATACCATTTGGCGAAGGCAAGGGCAATTTAAGAAACGATTCATTGGACGATGTTGGAATAGATAATTAATACATGAATAGTTTTTGAAAGAAGGGTCATGTGCAGTTACTCCAACTAACCTGCAAATCACTAAATCGTGTGGTTACTGCTATAGTCCCGTCGCTATCATCTTTAGGAAGGGCGTTGTTTTTCCGTCTATCAGGCAGCTTTCACTCCAATTTTTTCCACCCTCAATATGACAATTCCGTAATAAAGTGGCTATCTGTCGTTCTCTTCGATTTCCTTCAACTTGGAGGCATGGCAAGTAACATGTAAGTTTTGCATGCACAAATAGCTTCAGTTCTTGGGATCTATTCTGCACAGAAGCATATCAAGCTTATTTCTCACATCAGATGCAGAAATTTATTCAAAAATACCAGCCCTAAACGCCTTGAGGTAGTTCATGCAGAAGTTGTCCCGGCCGGCCAGGGCTTCGGCGGCGACGATCTTGGCCATCATGCGGCTGTCCAGCGGATTGATGATCGCCCCGTCCAGACCCTTGGCGATCGCCATGGTCATGAAGGTCCGGTTCATGAACTGGCGCGCCGGCAGACCGTAGGAGATGTTGCTCAGCCCTCAGGCCGTGTGGATGCCCGGATAGGTATCCATCAATTGCTTTATAACTGTCGATGCATTAAATACTGGATGGAACGAATCGGATATGCTTCATCAAATGTATCTATGGACTCAAATTGAATCGGTAGTATCGTCTTGAATGGAGTCACATCAATAGCGCTTGCCATAACCTTTTCCAGCGGAGTGGCGATTACCATGAAGGTAGCCAATGCAAAAAATCTCAAGCTGGGGCAGTTTCTGGCCGTCAACTATCTGGTATGCAGCCTGGGCCTATTGGGCTGGGGCGCCTGGCGCACCCTCGGCTTTAATTCGCCCTTTATCTGGTCACTGGGTATCTTCGTTGGAATCATGTATTTGCTTTGCCTCTGGTTGTTTGATCGAGCCATCGCATCAGGGGGACTGGCACTATCTGCCACTCTGATGCGTCTGTCCGCGGGAATCCCCACATTGGGATCCTTGATTCTGTTTGCCGAACAGACCAATCTTTACCAGGTGCTCGGAATAGTCCTTGCGTTCGTTTGTCTGCCGCTGGCGAGTAAGGAACCCTTGCGTTTCGACCAGGCTGGCAAAGAGGCCTTGAAAGGCATGCTCTGGGGGCTGCTGCTCTTTGCAGCCTACGGGATGACCGACTTTGCGTTTAAGGTGCAGGCCGAACTGGAACCCTTGGCAGATCCAAACGCCTTCATGGCCACCATCTTCGGCACGGCACTGCTTCTTACTTTTCCCCAACTGTTCAGGGGGATTAAACCAACCAAAGACTGTCTTTTCTGGGGCTTCGTCCTGGGCTTAACGAACGTTCTAGCCACTTATTTCTGGATCCGAACACTGACCCTCATTCCAGGCTCCGTGGCATTTCCAACTCTGGGTCTGGGTGTGATTGGGGTTACCACTTTGGCCAGCCTGCTGATCTGGCGCGAGAAACTGCGCCCGGCGAACTTCACTTTCCTGGTTCTGGCGAGTGTAGCAGTTTTGCTGATCAACCTGGGTTAGTTGCTAACCTCTACTCCCTTGAACGGAATATTCTTCGCCTTTGCCCGTAGGCGATCCAAAGCCGACATAGTTAAGGACGTTGGCGTAGGTGTAGCCTCATGCTTGGTCTTGTCATCGTCGAATACTGGGTATAATTGTAGTAAAGATCGGATAGAAGGCCTTGATAGGAAATACTCAAAAGTTGCTATCTGTACTTAAAGTGGCACTGCAGTAAATTTGACATGTGGCAAGAATCCACACGAATCGTAGAGGTCCGTTTTTGTGGGATAGCCATACCGTACACACTTGGTCATGAAAAATTTTGGCCACTGACCCGAAACCTGTCTATCCCATGCTTTGACATTGGTTGCCGTCGTGGATTAATCCTAATGTATCTGTACTTTGTTGGTATCTTGATTTCTGGTAAATACAACTCTGAGAGTATGGACATAGTCCAAAGGAGACGCATTGATACAGGAACCTTGGAACGCTCTGAAACCAGGGGAGCATATGCCTTCCAGGACCACCTTTAACAAACTGACTGCGCATGTGATGTTATTGAAGAATCTTTATATTTGGTGTTTCTATGTTTTCTTGATTTTGGGACTGCCGTTCCTATGCTTTGCACAGGAGCTGGAGCCCCGTCGATGGAGCCACCTTCCGACAGGAACGAACTTTGTCGGCGGAGGTTATTCATACACCAAGGCGGACATATTCTTCGATCCCGTTCTCCGGATTGAGAATGTTGAAATGGAGATGCATACCTGGGCGGTTAAGTATATTCGCACCTTTGAACTGTTTCAAAAATCCGCACGAATCGATTTTATTCAAGGCTACCAAGAGGGGCGTTGGACCGGATTGGTCGATGGCGTTCCCAGTTCCATCAAACGAAGTGGTTTGTCAGACTCTGTCCTGCGATTCGCAATAAATCTGTATGGAGCGCCGCCCTTAGAGGGTAAGGAATTCGCGGCTTACCGGGCTAAGGTCGATGTTGAGACCATCGTCGGAACGGCGTTGGTGGTGCAACTTCCGACCGGTGATTACATGGATGATAAACTCATCAACCTCGGCACGAACCGATTCACCTTTCGGCCTCAGCTCGGAGTGGTGCACAACCGGGGAAAGTGGTCGATGGAATTAACGGGCGCAGTTTGGCTGTACACGGACAACAATGATTTTTTCAATGGAAACAAGCTTGAGCAGGATCCGTACTACACCATCCAAACTCATCTCATTTATACCTTTCGCCCGGGGCTCTGGGCAGCAGCGAGTGCCGGCTATGGCTATGGCGGGGAATCCACCGTGAATGGAGTAGAGAAGAACGACCGTAGAGAAAACCTGGCTTGGGCGTTAAGTTTTGGCTTTCCGATCACTCGGCAGTTGGGTGTCAAAGTCGTTTATCTGGCGACCCGTTCCCAAGAATCAATTGGTCAGGATACTGACAGTATCGCTGTGGCCTTCTCTATCTTTTGGTGATACCGATGAGATTTCAGATACCTGGTACCTTTCCTACCGATAGATGTCGAGGCGGTGAATGAGCCCGTAGGGTGTAGCTCGCGGAGCCTCCTCAACTCGATCTGTGGGGGATTTCAAGTCTAAAAAACTCCCCTGATTATCCATTATACGCAAAAAAGGTGAAACGCCCTGTTGAATGAGCCATCAGGTTTTGGCCTGTGGCATATTTGATGTGCAGTCTGCAATGAAGCAGCTGCAAAACAAAAGGAGTTCCACCTATGAAAAAGCGAAACATGGTCCCATGGCCAGTTATTCATATGCTTGGGTCCCTCGTAAGCAGAGCTATTGGAAAACAAAATCGACGGACCGAAAATGGCGGAATCGTTTGTTAAAGCTACTGAGAAGTAGCCTTTTTATTGTATATAGATCCGTTATAAATTGACACTATCAAACATATCAGGTATTTATCATACTGATAATATCATACTTCATTAATTTCTGGGGAAGGTTGCATGAAAGATGACAACCCCAAATCGATAGAACCCCGATGGCTCGATCGCCTGTTCGTTGGGTTTCCCAAGCTCGACCGCGATGGCCGTATCGACCTCTTTGGCCGCATCGAGACGGGGGCACAGGGCGGTGTCGATTATGTCGTGATGATGATGCTTTCCAGTTCCCTCGCCTCCCTTGGCCTGATCGAGGGGGCGACGGCCGTCGTTATCGGTGCGATGCTTGTGGCGCCCTTGATGGGCCCTCTGATCGGTGCCGGTCTGGCTCTCGTTCAGGGCAATCTACGCTTTTTCCGTAAGTCCATCGGCGTCACCTTTGTTGGTATTGGAATCGCACTGGCGGTGTCTGCATGCATCGGTTTGATCAATCCCGGTTTCGAACCCTCGCTGGAAATCGAAGCCCGTGGCACGCCCGACCTGTTCGACCTGGCGATCGCTTTCGTTTCGGGGATGGCTGCGGCTTACGCCTCGGGGTGTCCCAATGTCGCCGGCACCCTGGCCGGAGTTGCCATTGCGGCGGCTTTAGTTCCCCCCCCCTTGCGGTGGTTGGAATCGCCTTCACCAATGGGATGCCCTGGCTTGCCGGCAACGCAGCTGTTCTCCTGGTGACCAATCTCGTTGCAATCATCCTCGGAGCGGCTATCGTATTTCGATTTTTCATCGTGCAAGGAACCCCCAAGCACAGTGCCACGACTTCGCTGGACTCGCAAAGTAACTTTGTCACTCATCCTTGTGGCCATCCTGCTCGTAGCCCCCCTGTTGGTCCAAATGATTGAAAAGAGACGCACCGGCCAGGCCAAACCACTCAATTACCCTGTGGCACCTCCTGTGCGCGAGGCGATCAAAGAATATATTGCCGACTGGCCGGCCGTAGACATTATATTCATGGCGCGCAACAGTGTGGAGCCCGAGGCCGGCATTTCAATCATCCTGACAAGTAATGATAATACAACCGTCGAATTCGAGGAAAAACTCAGAGAGGTTGTCAAGGAAGCGCGCGGTGGCGATCCAACAATTCAAGTATTCGTAGTATATTCAGCCAAAGAGAGCCTTCCGGGAAGATAGAGATGATGCGATCTGATTTTATACGTTTGGATACGCCGAAAGGCGACCCGAGGCTAAAGCGCTACTTTCACGCCTATATGGTATGATAGTCAACGACTGCAGCTATACTGAGGTGTCACAGATATCTCTCCGACGTATCCGCAAAATCGCACGATTGCATGTATCCAACCAATCACCGGTTTTGGCGAGTTCAACAGAGCCAAGATGATCAATATCACCTACCTTTTGTTAAATGGAGGAATAATGCGTTTTAATCGTGTGTCGATTTGTTGGGTTTTACTACTATCGGGTATAATATCAGTGGCAGTGATATGCCTGCCGTTTTCTGCCATGGGTGATCAGAATCTGGGCGACGCCGTCAAGCAGGCCTTCAACAAGAAGGTGACCGGTGATTTTGACAAGATGGTTGAGTACAGGATCGTCCGCGCACTGGTTCCCTATAGCAAAACGTTTTATTTTCTTGATGGTGCCACACCAAAGGGTGCTGAATATGAAATGCTAAAGCTGTTTGAAAAACAGCTGAACAAAAAACTAAAAACCAAACATTTAGTCGTCCATGTTATCATTATTCCGACTCCCAGGGACAGGCTCATCCCGAATCTGGTTGAAGGACTGGGCGACATTGCTGCAGGCAATCTTACCATAACGGAGGATCGTCTTAAGTCTGTTGATTTTTCCGACCCTATGCTCAAGGGGATCAATGAAATCCTGGTTACCGGGCCAGAAAGCCCCAAGGTCAACATTTTATCCGATCTGAGCAACCAGACAATCCATGTCAGGAAATCGAGTAGTTATTATGAAAGCCTGGTACGCCTGAACAAACAACTGTCTAAAGAAGGAAAAGCGCCCGTAAAAATAGTGGAGGCCAATGAGTACTTGGAGGATGAGGATTTACTTGAAATGGTTAATGCCGGTTTGATACCGATGATTATAATCGACAGCCACAAGGGTGAATTCTGGGCACAGATTTTTGATAACATTACCCTTCATCCGAAAATTAAGTTCAGGGAAAACGGTAAGATCGCCTGGGCCATGCGCAAGGATTCACCGTTGCTGAAAACGGAAATCAACGCGTTTGTTAAGAAAAACAAAAAGGGCACCCTGCAAGGCAATATCATTTTCAAGAAATATCTTAAGAATACTAAATATATTGAAAACAGTCTTGATACCGATTCCAGAAAACGGTTTGATGAAACCATTGTATTTTTTAAGAAATATGGTGATCAATATGATTTTGACTGGCTCATGCTTGCGGCGCTTGCTTTCCAGGAATCAAAGATTAGACCAGAACAGGCGCAGCCATGCTGGTGCTGTCGGGGTAATGCAGGTCCTGCCGACCACAGCCAAAGACAAAAACATCAATATTGCAAATATTGAGAAAATTGACCCCAATATACATGCCGGTACCAAATACCTTCGTTTTATGATGGACCGATATTTTGATGATCCAAAGATCGACAGGCTCAACCGAGGGCTTCTGGCATTTGCATCATACAATGCCGGGCCTGCCAAAATTTCTAAACTCAGGGAAGAAGCCGCTGCCATGGGTCTTGATCCCAATATCTGGTTCAGGAATGTGGAAGTGGTGGCAGCGAAACGGATCGGCAGGGAAACGGTAAACTATGTGAGCAATATCTTTAAGTATTATCTTGCCTATCGACTTATCGTTGATAAAGAGGAACTCAAAGAAAAAATCGAAAAACAATAAAAACATCGACACAATGACTATGCATTGAATTGTCAGGGTCGCGAATGGGTACAAGCAAAAAATGGGCTACTCGGAAATCGGATAGGCAAACCATTCGATGTGTTGCTTACACGGCGGTGAATCCTACTGATCGGACAGCCTGATGGGGTGGATAAGCTACAAGCCAATAGGGGCAAAAAGGTTGAGGGGATGCTGCTCTAACGATAGTCTCTAAATGGTACGTCCAACACTAACACCGTTAATAATTCTCAAAACGATGAATACTAATAAAGCAATCATTGGCCTCATAGTGTGTCTTCTATTATTCGCTATCATCCCCGTAGAGTGTGAAGCGGTGCAATTCAAAAGTCGGTTAATGAAAAAGAAGGAAGCTGAAGGGACTAAGTATTTAAAGTCTGCTGTCGAATTGCAATTGCATATAGACGACCTGGCAAGCGTGTTCGCTGGTGTTATCGAGCAGGCCGCAGACCAGGTGATGGCGGCATCAACAAAAAATGGAGTTAAACAGCATGCGTTGCTATGGAAGATCAATAAGCCACCGTAATCCCCATGCGTCAAGGTACATTTTTTCTGCAAACTCATTGATCTGCCTTGGTGTAGCAGTAAACAGCCAGTTAAATTTTTTGTCTGAATATTTGATATACAGTCTCGGCAATCGCCCAACAACATTTTCAAATACAACAGTATCTTCACCGTATCCGAGATTTTGCGTTTAGAACGGAGGGATGTTAATCTTGAAAAACAAAGATCCTACCTTCAAGTTGTCGAAACATCCAAATCCCGATCTTAAAATTCAGCTGGCGTACTTTGTTGTCGTTTAATAATTTCGAACCGCATTGTAACAATTTTCTAAAAGGACAAAAAAATAAGGCCAATCTAAGAGAACTTAGATTGACCTTAATCCTTTATGCTGGCGGAGAGAGAGGGATTCGAACCCTCGGTGGAAGTTTCCCCCCACACTCGCTTAGCAGGCGAGCGCCTTCAGCCGGCTCGGCCATCTCTCCAGGGTCAGCTTGTTCGGGTCTGGCGGAGGGAGTAGGATTCGAACCCACGGAGCTTTCGCTCAACGGTTTTCAAGACCGCCGCCTTAAACCACTCGGCCATCCCTCCACTGAAATAAGTGGCCTCAATACCATTTCGGACCATCAGCGTCAATCCTTTTATCCCCAGCCCCGCCTAGGGATGGGTTCAGGGTTGCCCGCGCTGCATGTCGCCTTTCATCGGAAGCAGGATTCATGATGAGCAACGACCATGTCAATGGCTGAAGAACGAAGGCCAAACGGTGGGTGTCGTCAAAAGCGGTTACCATCGGATACCTTAAATGATGGTTGACATCAAAGATGTTTTGTGATGTTCCTCCGTGCACAAAAAAAATAGCGAAATATCGCCTCTGGAGGAAGACGTGTATGAAACAAAAATATGTGGTTCTATTGGACAATGAAACCGGGAAACTGGCCATTCAGGAATACGCTGAACTGGACAAGGAGATGCTCTCCCTGCTGTGCGAAGAAACCTACGATGCCGAAGCGATCAAGGCTGCCATGGAAAAGGATCGCAACGCCCTGATCCAGGCCCTTCGCACCCATAACATGTATCCACCGGGCACGTACACGGAACGTATCGCCGATGCCATTGTCGAGATGTTCCAGCCCGGCGCCAACTCCTCCGCCGAACTTTTTTTCGAAGAACGGGATTTGTTCGAACCCGTGGTTGAAGACGGTCGTCGAACGAGGCTGATGACGATGAGGATGATGAGGACACCGGGATGGAGGTGGATGACCTGCTCGATGATGACATCGATGACGATTTCGAAGAAAAAGGGATCATCAAAGATCTGAAAAAATCCATTAACATCTCCGATGAGGATACCAGCATCGACGATGCCTGACCCGTATCAACGCCATTGAAACCAAAAGCGTCCGTGATGGCATGCGGGCGCTTTTGGGTCTCCTTCGGTGATCTCCTTCCACGCGAAAAATCACCTCGCCTGCGATCCCAACCAGCTTGAACAATAGCCAAAATGCGCTTTTTACCTTGACTTGCCCTGGGTCTTCCACTAATACTTCCAAACGCCGTTTAGTTTTTTCATCACGTTTGAATCGAAATCAATTCAGCATTGTCGAAGCATACAGACCGTGTGGTTGCCTCTTTGCGGAGGCACGCTGCGTGAGTGGGTATAGTGATTGCCGAATTCCGGATCTGATAACTGAATGGTTCGCGAAATCCTTGAGATTTGCCAAAACAAAACGATCCAACGCCTTTGAAAAGACAAGTGGAACCAGTGCGACCATGACTGCGCCGTTTGTGTTGCGGCACAAACGGCCTTTTCATGGATGCCGGTTCCCTTTTTTTTGTTTCTCAATCATCCTTAATCAGCATCAGGAGGTGCCAATGGAAAAGGAAAGATCATTTTATGAAAGGTTGAAGGAAAAAGGAGTCTCACGAAGAGATTTCATGAAGTACTGTACGGCGCTGACGGCAACCATGGGACTGTCGTCATCCTTTGTCCCCAAGGTGGCCGAGGTGTTTGCCGCACCGGCCCAGCGTCCACCGGTGGTCTGGCTGCATTTCGCCGAGTGCACCGGATGTTCCGAGTCCCTGTTGCGTTCCCAGTATCCCTACATCGACGAATTGGTTCTGGAGGTGCTTTCGGTGGAATACCACGAGACCATCATGGCCGCCGCCGGTCATCAGGCCGAAGAGCAGCTTCACAATGCGATCAAGAAGTATGAAGGCAAGTTCATCTGCGTCGTCGAAGGCGGCGTGGGCACCAAATACAACGGCGGCTACGGCAAAGTGGGCGGCCGTTCATTCCTGGAAATTGCCAAGGATGTCTGTCCCAAGGCCGCGGCCGTCATCGCCTACGGCACCTGCGCGACGTTCGGCGGCATTCAGGCCGCAGCCCCCAACCCGGGCGGTTACAAGGGTGTCGGCGAGGCCATCGGCATCAAACCCCTCAAATTCCCGGATGCCCGCCCAACCCGATCAACCTGGTGGGAACCGTGGTCAACTATCTGCTGCTGGGTAAACTGCCCGATCTGGACGACATGGGCCGGCCGCTGTTTGCCTTCGGCAACACCATCCACGACAAATGCCCCCGGCGCTCCCATTTCGAGAACGAGGAATTTGTGGAGGAGTTCGGCAGCGAAGAGGCCGCCATGGGCTACTGCCTCTACAAAATGGGCTGCCGCGGTCCGGAGACCTACAACAACTGCCCCACGGCCAAGTTCAATGACGGCACCAGCTGGCCGGTGGAAGCGGGCCATCCCTGCATCGGTTGCAGCCAGCCCAATTTCTGGGACACCATGACCCCGTTCTATGAAGAGATGTAGGTCGTCTTTCAATTTCAAAGCTTTGACGAATAAAGGGAGGTTGTAAATATGGGTAAACGAGTCGTAGTGGATCCAATCACCAGAATCGAGGGCCACCTTCGCATCGAAGTGGAAGTGGCCGGCGGCAAAGTCGTCAATGCGTGGAGCTCGGGCCAGATGTTCCGCGGTATCGAGCTGATTCTTCAGGGGCGCGACCCGCGCGATGCACATCATTTCGTCGCCCGGTCCTGTGGCGTCTGAACGTACACCCATGCTCTGTCCTCGGTGAGGGCAGTCGAAGCCGCCGTTAATGTCCAGATTCCCAAAAATGCCAGACTGATCCGCAACATGATGCATGCCGCCCAGTTCCAGCACGACCACCTGGTCCACTTTTATCACCTGCACGCGCTGGACTGGGTGGACATCGTCAGCGCCCTGAAGGCCGATCCCAAGAAAACCGCCGCTCTGGCGGACAACGTCAGCAACGCCAAAGTGGGTGGCGCGGCCTATTACAAGCAGGTCCAGCAGCGCATCCAGACATTCGTGGACAGCGGCCAGTTGGGCCCCTTCTCCAATGCCTACTGGGGCCACCCGGCCTACAAGCTGCCGCCGGAAGCCAACCTGATGGCCTGTGCCCACTACATCGAAGCCCTGCGCCTGCAGGCCAGATCCGCCCGCATGCACGCCGTCTTCGGCGGCAAGAACCCCCACCCGCAGTTTCTGGTGGTGGGCGGCATCACCAGCGTGGCCGACCTGAAGCCCGACCGCATCGCCGAGTTCCTCTACCTGCAGAAGGAGACCCAGGAATTCATCGAAAACGTCTACATCCCCGACCTGGTGGCCGTTGCCTCCTTCTACAAGGACTGGGGCGCCATCGGCGGCACCACCAATTTTCTGGCCTGGGGCGAGTTCCCCGAAGGCGACAATGAACCGGACAGCCTGTTCATGCCGCGCGGCGTGATCAACAAACGGGACCTGGCCAATATCCCCATGGCCATCCAGGAGAAGGTGGCCGAAAATGTGACCCGCGCCTGGTATGAGGACGGACCCGATCTGCATCCGTATAAGGGCGAGACCAAACCCCTTCAGGAAGATCCCAAGTACCGTCCCGACAGCGGCAAGTACTCCTGGTTCAAGGCCCCCAGATACGAAGGCGAGCCCTGCGAAGTGGGTCCGCTGGCCCGTGTGCTGGTGGCCTACGGCAAAGGCCACAAGGAGATCAAACCGCTGGTGGACGGCACGCTCCAGAAGCTGGGGATCCCCGCCGGCGCCCTGTTCTCCACCCTCGGCCGGACCGCCGCCAGAGGACTGGAGACCATCGCCATCGGCCAGGCCATGCCCGGCTGGATCATGGAACTGCTGGAAAACATCAAGAGCGGCGACACCCAGACCTACACCCCCTGGGAAATGCCCGATGAAGCCATGGGCCTGGGGCTCAACGACGTACCCCGTGGATCGTTGGGGCACTGGATTAACATCGAAGGCGGCAAGATCAAAAACTACCAGTACGTGGTCCCGTCAACCTGGAACTTCGGTCCCCGTGACGACAAGGGCAAACTGGGCCCGGTGGAAGAGGCGCTCATCGGCACACCGGTGGCCGATGCCAAGCAGCCCCTGGAAGTGCTGCGCACGGTCCACTCCTTTGACCCGTGCGTGGCCTGCGGCGTCCATGTGATCGATCCGGACTCCAACCAGGTCTATAAATTCAAGGTGATTTAGTTTCTAACTTCCCCCTTCCCGGGTCTTTTGGACCCGGGAAGGGGGTTTCCCGCTCCCGTTATCCCGTCGGTTCTTCCATCCTCACCGCATCCACCGGACAATCCAGCATACAAAAGGCGCATCCGATACAATTGCGCGTTTTTGCTAAAAACGGATAACGAATGGTTTTCCGGTCTCCCCGGTCCATCTTCAAAGCGATGCATCCGTGGGACAGGCCTCCACGCAGATGGTGCACCCCATGCAGCGCTGATAGTCGAATACCGGTTTGGGCCAGCGTGAGCGGATGCGGATCCGTTCGCACACCTGACCCTCCGGGTCCTTTACACTGGCGTAGGGGCAAATCCGGCCGCAGGCCCCGCAGTCGATGCAGATTTCCGGTACAATGCGATGGCGCTCCTTGGGCTTGCCCACGATGGCATCCACCGGGCAGACACGCATGCATACACTGCATCCGACACATTCATGGGTGATCGTATAGGCCATGGGATATCCTCGGCGGGTTGGCCGCGCCCTTGCGGGCGTGCCGGTCGATCATATTTCCAAATTCAGACTGGCCAGACATTCCGGCGTCGGCACGCCGGTCTCCGGGTCGAAGCCCATGGCAGACCAGTAGTATCGTCGTAGTTTTTCCAAAGGGACCGTCACGCCCTTATTGGCCCCTTCCGGCTGGGGTGGGTCGCCGATCACCCGTCGGCTGAGGCGGATATCTGTGGGGTTGATACCCTGCTTGATGTTGAACAATTGCTTGACGGTCTGAATCCGATGGCCGACGACCAGGTAGGCTTCCGGCGATTGACCCCAGCCGGTGGCGGCATTGAGCCAGTCAAACACCGGGATCCGATGGGCCCCCATGAAGGCGCCGAATAGGCAGCAGCCGGCACCGTTGACCACGTTCATGTACTGGCTGCAGGCGGCCCCCATGGCGGCCTTTTCCCGGTTTGCCCGGTACTTGCTGCGTTTGAGGTAAAACAGGGAGGGATCGGGCAGATCCGGCATCACCTGCCAGAGCTGGAACATTTCGTAGTACATATAGGCCCCGATGGTGTGTCGGCCGGGGGTGGGTTCGACCACGTTGTGGAGGGCAAAGCCGGGATCGTAGCGGCCGTCGTGCATGCCCAGTTCCTGCCCGCCTGCATGGATAGCCATGGTTTCGGCGCCACGGCCGATTTTCTGGGCCGCGCGTTTGGCGCCATCGGCCAGCAGGTCGCCGATGCCCTCCCGCTTGACCATCTTTTCTACCAGTCGGACGATGGCCTCGGTGTTGCCCCAGGTCAACTTCAGTCCGTCCGTGTCCGTGGCGGTCAACAGCCCTTTTTCAAAGCACTCGATGGCAAAGGCCACCGTGCCGCCCACTGAGATCGTGTCCATGCCGGCCCGGTTAAGCAGTTCGTTGAGATAGTAAATGCTGTCGGCATCTTCGTTGAGGCACAGGCCTCCAAGCGCAATGGTCGATTCGTATTCGGGCCGGTGCACCTCGGTCTTGCCGTCCGGCGCCAGGCTGATGCCGCCGCAGCCCAGTGGGCAGGAGTAGCAGAAGTATTTGGCCACCACCGGTCGGGTGAATTCGTCGGGATCGATAAGCTTGGATTTGTCCAGTCCGAAATCCCGGTTGGAGCCTTTCCAGTTCATCACCGGGGCATCGCCCATTTCGATGGCCATCTGGTTCTGATTGACGGTGCCCCACTTGCGCAACATGATCTTGTAGAGCATGCCGTCGAGTTCCATCTGGGCGGGCAGCATCCGCATGAGTGCGCCCAGGTAAGCGGTCATGGTGCCATTTAAAAATGGCGGCTGAAAGGCCACATGGTCGTTGCACGCCAGGCTCAGGGCCTTCATGGCCTTGCGGTCGTGAACCTGAACGCGATGGGCGCCGCACAGGACAACGGCCTTGAGCCCCTTGGCGCCCATGACGGCCCCCAATCCACTGCGGGCCGCCAGCCGGCCGCCGTGGTTCACGATGCCGGATATCAGCGAGCGGCGCTCCCCGGCCATGCCGATGCAGGCGACACGGACTCGCTGTTTGCTGCCGTGTTCGTCCACCAGCAGACGCTCCGTTTCGACGGCATCCCGGCCCCACAGATGAGATGCATCGCGCAACTCGGCCCCTTTGGTGTCGGCATACAGGTAAACCGGTCGGTTGCTCTGGCCGGTGAAAAAAATGCCGTCGACCCCGCATGCCTTGATAGCGGGTGCCAGGTTGCCCCCACAATTGGCATCGCCCCAGGTGCCGGTGAGGGGACTTTTGCCCACCACCATCCAACGACCGGTGAACAGGGAACCGCTGGCGGTCAATACACCGGACACGAATCCCAGGATATTGTCGGGCCCCAGGGGATCCGCCCCGGCCGGAATCCGTCGGTACAGCAGCCATGCGGCCAGACCGGTGCCGGATAAAAAACGATAGTACAGGTCGTCGGGGATGGCTTCAGTGGTGATGCGGCCGGTGGTCAGGTCAACCCACAAGACCTTTCCCATGTAAGAACGGTTCATCGGACCCCCCAGGGCAAAGCAGGATCGAAAGGGATGATTTTTCAGGATGCGGCAAAAGAACCCCTTTACTATTTCATGTTTTGAGTATAATTTCAATACTGATCGCATGGGAAATGAAGGAGGTGCGGGATGTTTAAGAGCATGATCAGCGTTTTAACCGTGTTGCTGTCCGTTGTTGGGATCTGCAGGCATTGGCCAGGCCCTCGCCGGCAATTGGATTGTAGGATCCATTTCCATCCGGAACGATGCCGGCCGCAACGTGTATGGCGAGCGTCTGTCGGTGTTTTTGGTGAGCGATAAAATCCCCGTATCGGCAAAGACATGTATCGATGAAGCCAACCATCAGCGAAAAGTGGACTGCATCAACAACTGCCACCTTGATTTTTACAAACGGTTTCAGGAAAATCAGCAGCAAACCGGCTATCTCATCGCCCAGACCGTTACCTCGGTAACCGGTAATTTTGCCTTTCTGGACGCACCCCCCGGTACCCACTATGTGCTGGTGAAATTTCCAGCCTTAATCGACGGATACAAGGTCGCCTGGCAGGAACCGGTGACCGTGACAACGGGTCGGATCGGCGTCGTGACCCTCGACGATGAGAATCTGGCCCTGCCCAAAAATCGCCGGCGCTGATCCGGAGCCGGAAGTCCAGCGTGTCCGGATGTCCCCTTTTTTACCGGCTGATCATGCCTTGAACCGTTTATCAATCCATGCTACCAATTCCCCTTACTGCACACCCGATGACCGGTCATTCGTTTCAGACGATTGACGTCTGTGGTGGTTAAAGGCTCAGTATATTAAAATATGAAAAGAACGGAAGCAATGGCGAATGACCATGTAATGATCCTGGGTGTAGGCAATCTATTATTCTCCGACGAGGGCTTCGGTGTCAGGGTCGTGGAGGAGCTGGAGCGCCGGTATTCCTTCCCCGAAAACGTTTCCATTGTCGACGGCGGTGTCCTCGGGGTAAGCTTGCTGGGCGTCATGTCCGAAGCCGACCAGTTGATCGTGGTGGACGTGATTCGCAACAAAGGCGTGCCCGGTGATCTCTATCGCCTCGAAGGAGATGCCATTCCCGAGCGAATCCGGGCCAAAAACTCATTGCATCAGATTGATTTCCTCGAAGCCCTGACCCTTTGCCAGGCCATGGAAAAGGTGCCCGAAGCAGTCATCCTCGGCGTGGAGCCTGAAGATATCAACACCCTGAGCACGGAGCTGACCGAAACAACAAAAAATCGGATGGAAGATATCATCCGGATGGTGCTGGGCGAACTCGAGCGACTGGGTGTCACCTGTCACGATAAAGGAGCAGACGACCATGTGTCTTGCAATCCCATCTAAAATCACCCATATCGAAAACGAAATGGCCACCATCGACGTGGACGGCGTCAAGCGATCGGCCAGCCT
>CAVQUU010000027.1:0-70814 GCA_963716825.1 uncultured delta proteobacterium | reverse complement strand
TGTCAATAATTACAGGTATCTGCTAGCACCTGCAGTTTAAATTTACCCACTCAATCTTGTATTTCCATCTATCAATAGGGGTATTGCTCAATATCCTACTGGGAGTTATTTACATTTTTGTAAGGCAACCATCAAGTACCTGAATGACCATTTAACTGTCGTCAACAGCGTCGCAGGCCACCCTCCGGAACCAGGAATTGCGCAAATGTCAAACCAGCCTTGATTGCTCTGCCTTCCCTGTCGCTGTCTGGGTCGCATGCTGCGATAGTACCGGCCCTGATACTGAAGTTTTCTTTGATCATTTGCAGCGCTTCGACGACCTGCTCTACGGTCAGCCCTCCAGTCGGGGCGAAGCTTTTGCTACGAGCCACAACCGGATCAACAATATCCATATCGATGTGGACATAAACCTTGTCCGCGTGGTGGCTTAGATTCAAGAACGCCGCCTCCAGGCTTTGATGGATGCCGATCGCCTGGAGTGATTTTGAATCCACCAGTGATATACCGGCACTGGAGAAGCGAGCGGACTCTTTGCGATCTAAAGCCCGTCCTCCAATGTGTAGAATGTGGTTCCCGGCAATTGGGATGAAATCGGGAATGGTGTCGAGCAATCCTTGCCAGCAGTCCCCTGTAACCAGGGCAAGAGCCATTCCGTCCAGATATCCGCTGTAGGAGGTTTCGGGGGTATTGAAATCACCATGCGCATCGAACCAAATAACACCCAAATCCGCTTGATGGAGTCCGGCGATGGTGCCGACGCAGTTATTGCAGTTCCCTGCCAGAACCAGTGGGAACTTTCCGGATTCAAGGCGAATTTGACCTGTTTGGCCAAAAGGCGATTCACTTCAAAGGCTGTTTTGATCGGGTTCATGAGGTCGGTTTCGACCTCAAGACATTCCACATCAACCCGGTGCCTCCGACCACGGAGCATCCGGGCAATCCCTTGGTCGACAAAACGCAACGGGCCCTTTCCGAGGCGAATACCTCTATGGCCCGAATCATATGGAACTTGGATGATTTGGACAGACATCATTCACTCCTGGGTTTGGTAAGCCAGACAGACTTCAATTTTAAGTATTAAAACAAATTGAAAAGCAGGAGACCCTCAACCTGTTAATATCAAATCAAGCTGGATTACAATCTTTTGACAACATGATATCACACTCGAGCAGCGCAGCGGGATGAATTGTCTGCGGAATCGAGTTTCAAACTATCGAAAGTCGGGGAAAATATTTTTTGACAGCTGCATTAATAAACGAACAGACTGTTTGTTTTGGTTGTGGATTGGAAACCAGCCTGAATGGAATCGGTGGGCGATTCTGCAATAAAAAGGGTGTTCTCCTCAAAAAAACGTAAGATTCGCATCGGTCAGGAGGAGCTTGGGAGAAAGGACGCTGGAAGATTATGCAGCTGTATGGTCATCGGGATGAAATTCATAAAGGGCTTGGTTGCGGCGTAAGTTGCGGGATTCCCACAGGTCGGGCGCTTGTCTGAAATTTCGCATCAGGACTGGCAATCGATTTAAAATGGAAAGCTCAGGTTCTGGGGACCATTGTAGTCTGGCGCGTGTATAGCTGGCGTCGATTGATAGTGGGCGGTCCACATAGGCGAGCATCCAGCTCCTTTCGTAAGTTTCCCTGTGGTGCAGACGATTCCAGAAGTAAAGAATGTTCATCGGAAGGGTAAGCAGGTGAGGTGGCACATGGATGGGCCGAGTGGGACCAACCCGACCGCTGCAATGGCGAATTACGGGAAAAAGGTTCTGGTGGCTTGTATGGCCGTCGGGCGCACAAAAAAAGGTTTCAAAGGCATCCAAACGCTCGTCTGCACCAATGATTTTAAGGACAATGCGCACCAGTTCCTTCCTGTGAATATAGGGAAATCCCGACTTTCCCCGTCCTGGCATGCATCTGCCCAAAGAACCTTTGCGGCTCCATAGTTTGATCAGACTGTAGAGCGGGGGCAACTCACACCAATCACTGAATACGCCGCCTATGCGAAGGACTACGGCAGCGGTGAGACGGTTGCTTGCCGTTACAATGGCCTCGCCCATGGCCTTGCTTTTGTTATAGGGCAGGTCCACCATTTCCAGGGAGGTTTCCTTCAGGTGGGTGCCTTCCGGAGGAGGCTTCAGCGCGCCGATGCTCGAGGCGAAAATGACGCGGCGCACTCCCCAGCAACAGGCTGCGGCCATTACATTCCGGGTGCCTTCAAGATTGGTGCTGTCATAATCGTACCGCCAGTCACGGCCGTAGTGATAGAATGCAGCAAAATGCAGTACGATGTCGATTGGCTGCTTGAGCGCGATGTTTTGCTTGAAGACGCCGTGAAGCCGCGATTTGTCTGCAATATCCAGGACGTGCCATTGAACCTCGGGGGCGGAGCAGCATAGAGAGGTTGATGGCGGGCGTTTGTCGATGGCCACCACGCGGCAGTGCTTGGCCAACGCCACGCAGAGCGCCGAACCCAGATAGCCCGAGGAACCTGTTACCAGAATGGTTAGATCCATGGCGTTCTCCCAATCTAATCCACAAGAATCAAAGACTGCCCGGTCAAACCCTTCAATACCTTTCCTGACACACTGCCCAGCACCATGCGTTTAAGGCCTGCCGAATTTGGCACAAAACAGTTTATGAGGTTTTTCAATCAATATTTTTAGGCAACTTAATCCTGGAAATTGTATATTTCACAATGTCTTCCTCAGGCTCGTCACCTCCAGTACTCGTTAACGGAAACGAAAGATTTGTCACAAAGGCCCATTTTCCTTGAATGACAATACTTGCCGGGAAAAGCAAGCCACGAGGTGAACCATCAATTATGATCCCTAAGAACTCGCCCAACTTAGCGATCACACGCCCGAACTCGTTAAGCACAATTATTTGATCTGCTTGATTTGCGGCTAGGGTACGGTACTGAGAAAGACAAACTCTCATCGAAAATCGACCCGGTTCCGACAACATTGGCCAAAAACAACACCGGTTGGGTGCTTCTGGAGTCCCTGTCCCCCGACACCCGCTATTATTATGCAGTGGTAGCGGACGACGGAACTCCTGTATCTGAACGATCGGGATCTTTCCGCACTTTGCCCGAGCCCGATCAATTCCGGACCGTGGGGCGCAATACCAAGGGTCTGTTCAACTGCAGCTTCGAAATCGGATGCGGCAACCTGTTGAAGGAGGGGTGTTGCGCCGATCCACGTCTGGGGCAGTTCGATGTGGCATTGAAGCAGCTTGAAGACATCATCCATTTTGCCTTTCAGACCGGCGACTTCATTTATGAAGACAACGAAGCCCGACCGTTTACGCCCAAGCAGATCGTGAAGGCACTGCGCCGGAAGGATATCAAATGGAATGGACTTCGCACCAAAACAACCTTAAAAGCAGCTATTGACATCCATTAGAATAAAGCACATGATTACCTTACTAAGATTTATTCCTAAAAAGTAGCCCACATCACTGCCATTCTCTGAGATTCGACATTCTCAACAATCTCTTTCCTGCGCGATACGTCGTCGGTCTTTTAAGATAATGGTGAATGCTTTTTAAGTGTTTCACCATCACAAGGAAGGATTGGTATCATGGATGTCATATGCGCAACTTGCAAAAAACAGTTGAGCCTTGAGACAGGGGGGAAACTAATAATTGAGGGACACTATCTCTATGATGAAAAGACATATTGTAATAATTGCTGGAAAATATTTGATTTTGGAAACAAAGGCAGTCCTCCAGTTCCAGCGTCTTAGCATCCAAAGGAAATAGGGCCGCCCATATCGAGTAGTCGGACCTCCCAGCCGAGGTGATGGAAAGAGTAAGAGGCTTATGATTTAAGGCTGCAGGCAGGCAGTGGGATCCACGTAAGTAGAGTGCCCGCTGTCTGTCTTTTTCTCCTCCCCAGCTGTCCTCTTGCAGGCTCCAGTGTTGCTGTGATACGGCTCTACTTCCAGCACTCAGTGGGCTGGGTGTGACAATTCACTGTGACACCTTGCATGGAGTTCTCAAGATAAAACTAAATGATAAATTGGAGTTAGCTTGTTTTTCAGTGCTTCCAACTTCTTGGCCCAGGCCTTGCCGATACGACCCCTTTGTTTCTCTTCGTAGATGGCAGCCGGATCGTCCCAGACGATCTGACCAGGTGCCCATATGAAGCTATCGAAGACCGAATTCAACTCGGCCTTGAGCGCGGCCACATCCTGGTCCAGCGGATGGGGATAATTATTGTCGGCAATTTGTTTGCGGACAGTTGCCATGGCCGCCTGAAGGTCTTCATCGGTGTTGGGTCGATCTACCAATACCTCGATAGTTACCGACCAGTCACCGTTCCAGAATGTGTCAAAGGTGGCCGATATCTCCCGCACCACCGGACCGGCAGCGGCAATGTCCAGATTCCGGAAATTGGCATGGGTGTCCACTCCAAAATAGTGATTGCCGATATTGCGACCACCGACGATGGCCACGGCGTTATCCATGACCATGATCTTGTTGTGCATGCGGTGGTTCACCCGACGCATATCAGTTAGAAAATCAAGCACACGGGAGTCCCGGTGGGCAAAGGGATTGAAGATGCGGATCTCAATGTTGGGGCTAGCGTCTATGGCGGCAACGACCTTGTCACGACCAGAAAGATTCATGTCGTCTACCAGCAGGCGAACCTTGACCCCCCGATCGGCCGCACGCACCAAACGCTCGGCCAAGATGCGGCCGGTGGCATCCGCCTCCCAGATATAGTACTGCACATCCAGGCTCTTTTCTGCCAACTCGGTGAGCATGATCCGGGCGGTAAAGGCTGGCCGTGGGTAGCGGATGATGGTAAAACCCGATTCACCAGGAAGCTCCGATTCCATGATGGCACACCGAATTCCGATTGAAGTGCTTTCGCAGTCCTGAAAGGCCGTCGAAGGCGTTCGTGGATAGTCTTTGGGAAGGCTTGTACAACCGTTGAACAGTTTAATCGTGATTATGAGCAGCAGGCAGCATCTCATGATAATGGTACCCGGGGAATAGGTATGCACGTATCCTTGCTTTCTCTCCAACAGCGATTGATAGGTAAACAACGAGTCGTTCCTTAAGATGTTGTGCTTCATTACTATCTTCTTTCCAACACCGTTTCCCGGCGAAATACTGCCAACATTCAAAAATCAAAATTTTCCTACACTTAATCTCTGAATGTTAAGGATTTCCCATTGTGCAGGTCGTTTTGCCTGCCGCTATCGATAGTCAACAAGCCTTTCCCATTTAAAAAAATCGATCGATGCCAAAGACGCCGGGCGATCACCAAAAACCAACACCACACGAAGGCCATCGGTTGAATAGTGGCCTTCTCCAGATGATTCGCCAGCCTTGGGTTCCTGCGTTTTTCCCGAGCCTCTAATATGACCGATTTTGATCAACGCCTGCGAGTATGCCAAGTCTTGGGTAAGGTCGTTGCGTGCGTCGTCCAGATAGGGGTCCATAGGAAATGTCTCATCGGAAGAGGCATTATCTGCAAAGCGCCCCCCCAGTCGGGAGCTGACCTGATAAAGCCAAACCGTTTTTCCCAGGTACCGGATCGGTGTCTGCCAGAGTCGAATGTACTGCTCCTGGGCTCTCGTGTATCCCTGGCTCTTCTTGCGTCCGGAAAGGTCCTGGGTGCGCCCGAAGGCATAGCGAGGTTCTAGTGTATGGACAATATAGCCCCGGCGGACAAAGGCGGTCGTCCAGTCGTCCAAATTGCCGATAATGACGACATTTAGAGGCCCGGCTGAGTTCCCGGCTTCGTTGAACACGCAACAAGGCAGCAGCTCGAGGGCTTGACGAAGGGCCGCCTCGCTTTCCACGTGTTGCAGTTCGGTGGCTGTATACATCGTATCTATCCGGTCGAGGATTTCATTCCCTTTTTTGGAATCCGGATTGGATGCGAAAAACGTCAAGTTCTGGGTGAAATTGCGGCCCACCAGGTCGACATCGATGACCATCATCCCCTCTGACCAGTTCGTAAAGATGTACCCGGACGCCCGCGACCCTGGTAGAATAAGATCTCGGGTGGGAAAATTCAGGTTCAATAGGTGCTCGTCGAGCGCGGCATTCGATTTGCCGGCAAAAGTTTTGTGATAGGCGAAGGCAACCTCCAGCGGCGCGAAATATTCGAGATCGATGGCCGTTGGCATCAATATAAGCGGACGATCAGTGTTATTTTCCACTTCGACCCACACGGCCTGGATCTTCTTGCGGGCGAGATCGATCCCGAATATTTGCCTGGCCTCTTCATCGCCGAGAACAGCGGCCGATACCCGAATACCAGTGCCTTCCTTTGTCGTCGCTCGCGCTTTTATCGGGGTTTCGTTTATTGAGGACGGTTTTTTAAACGTCGCACAGGCATTCATAACCAGTGATAGGCAGATCAACAAACCAATGATAAATGATCGCTTATTCAGTATCATCTGACCAATACACGGATCTGTCCGCCATAACTGGTTATACCGACCTAACTGACCCAACCGACTTAAATGTATTTTCTTCACGTATTAAATTCCCTGAATGTGTTTTTTCATCCAGACTGTTGGTTAGTATCTACCGATACAATATTTGTGTTTGAACCGCGATAGCGAGCGCATTCCTCGCCGCTTGCGGCGGGGTTAGCGAGTGAACTGAAAATAGACTTTCATCCTTACGGCGAAGATTCCCCACGGCTTGCCCGGGGAGGGTTCAATCGTGCGTTTAAGGGCCTCGGACCAGATGACTTCCGTGGTATGCCAGTTGCGGCGAACCATAGCAGGTACAATATCGTTTAGTTCTCCCACGAGGACCAGATTGAGGGGATCACCGAATTCATCCCCATCTGCATTGCTGGTGCAGCAGGGGAATTCTTCGAGCGCCCGACGTAGTTCATCGTCGGTTTCGATGTTGATGGTATCTTTGGCGGCATAAAACCTTCGAAGTCGACCTCCTTGTGGTCGGCTTTGAAATCCGGGTCAGCGATGATGAACGAATAGCTTTTGACGTCTTTGCGGGAAATGAGATCGATATCCACGGCCTTGAAACCTTCGTCCAGGTTGACGAGAACGAAGCCGGATGCCGTTGATCCCGGTGGAACAGGGTTTTGGTATTGCAGTTTTTGAAATTTGTTATCGATCTACCGGTTGTTTTCTTCGGACTGCGTGTGAAACGCAAAGGCTGCCTCTGAGGGAGAGTAATAGGCGGGGTCCAAACCTGATGGCAGGAACCAGTAATGGGCGACGCTTTTGTTTATGACTTCCAACCATATCGGCTGAATGTGCTCCTTCGCCAGTTCGACACCGTAGATCGCATGGGCCTCGGCGATGGTCGGTAAGGCAACCGTCACCGTAACATCCCCACTGACCAGGCTTTTCGTCCTGTGCCGATATGCCAGTGGATCTGCCGGTGGTGGTTTGCTTGTTGCACATCCATGCAGCACAATGATGAGCAGTGCCAAAAGATAAATGCAGATTTTATATGGTGTTTTTGAATTTGACCGGTTCATCCTAAGTCTCTTTCGAAAAAAGTACTCGTCGAAAAACGTTCGCGTTGATTATCTCCGACTCAAATCTTCTTCGACAAATCTAACGATGGACTCCAACAATACCTCACGCGGAAATGCATTTTTATCGACAAAAGTCGATGCGATGAATGAGTGGGTTCGGTTGATTGGAACGGCCACGGCCCAGTGATCCGCGTTCAGGTAACCCAGCAGGACACTTCCGGGTATCAGCTGATCGTAATAGATCATCTGACTGTCGTTGCGAGAGTCTACTTGACTCAACTTTTTGTAACTTCCCTTCAGTATGGAAGAAATATGGTCAGAATCGGGATACGTGACGATCGAATAATAACGGATCGATTCGGGCAAAGTGTGGCTCGCCAACCAACGTTTACGTACATCCGGCCTGAGGCTCTCAAGTCCGCCTTCATCACCCGGGTCACACTCGGCATTTGGAAAATATTGCAGAAGATTAAGCATCGACTGGGTTGCCGCGTTGGCCAACGGCGACCCACCCACGGAACCGGAGACGCTGACCACGGCAGTAACGCGTCGCTGCAAATCGGGATAGGTGGTCACCGCTTCGAGGATGTCCGGAGTCCCCTTGGAGTATCCTAAGAGCACAAGGTGTTCACTTTCTGTAGCAGCGGGCATCGCCATGACAGCATCCCGGATAAGGCTGGCATTGCGAGTACTGCTTGAAATGGCTTCAACCTCTATGGAGCCGACTTTGTGACCAAACCGGGCGAGATGATTTACTACAGTCATTTGAGCGTCTATAAAATTTTCAATACATTTTGCGCCAATCCCAAAAACAATCAAAACCCGCATCGGAGAATTGCTTACCCCTAAGTCAATCGGGGCTTTGGTGGGCGGCGGCTCGTTTGCCAGCCTGGTAAGAGCTTCTTCACAGGGTCGATAATCTGGTAAGGTATGTCCCCGCTCATTGGTAACGGCACAATAAATCTCCCGAAACCGGGCGCGGCCGTCGACGACACCGGTCATGGAGGCCGGTACCAAAATCATCGGCGGTGTATCAAGAGAGTGTGGGATAAGCGCCTTTGGCGCACACCCAAATATCGCCATTATACCAACAATGGGAATTATCCAATCGCTAAAATATCTAAAGTTAGTTGGCGCGTCACTAAAACCAAAAGTAGATGATATAGTTTTTAATCTATGAATAAAGTTCATGAATATTAGCTCTACATGTTGTCATGCTTGTCCATTTTTTGCTGATTAAGCAATTATTTGGCGAGTTCCGATTCACTCGATCGTCTGGTGATAGCCGAGAGCACACCCAGGTGCACTGATCATCAAAGCCATCAACACCTTGAAATAAATAACAGATACTAAATAAAGTTTTTTCATTCAGGACTCCTTTCTCCTCGGCGATGGACCCTAAAGGTTGGACAATCTGACGTATGGGATAAGCTCTGAGCCGATTCGTTAAGGGAGCCCTGATCGGTGTTGAAGATTTCCGGGGTCCCGTAGTTAATACACAACGGACTCACACTCAAAATTAAAGGAGGCAGAAGTGAAGGTTAACATAAAGATTTTGCTCATATTTCTCACCAGTTTTTATTTAATAGTTGCCGGTTTAGCTAACGCACAGACCGACAAGCCAAACATCCTCGTCATAATGGGTGACGATATTGGCTGGTTCAATCCGAGTTCTTACAACCATGGCATGATGGGCTATCAGACGCCCAATATCGATCGAATCGCCAAAGAAGGTGTAATGTTCACCGATGCCTATGGTCAGCAGAGTTGCACAGCTGGGCGTGCCGCTTTCATAACAGGCCAGTCACCCAAACGGACCGGGCTATTAAAGATCGGCATGCCCGGTGAAGCCACCGGTCTCCAGAAGGAAGACCCGACCATCGCTGAACTCCTCAAGCCTCACGGGTACGCCACAGGCCAGTTCGGAAAGAACCATCTCGGCGACCTCGATGAATTCCTGCCCACTAATCACGGATTCGACGAATTCTTTGGCAACCTTTACCACCTCAACGCAGAGGAGGAGCGCCGGACCACGCAGAAAACATCAGGGCACCCTTGAGGATGAACCTGTTTGCATATGAACTTTTGGCGATCCGGTAAATAAACCGCTCAATGGCAAAATACTGTAGTAGTTCGTTAAAAGGCCGGGATGATATCCTGGCTTTGTCAAGAAGTCGTTGATGTACCGATGCAGCTATGTTCTTTGCGCCTTTGGTCATTAAAGGATCGCCTCCAGATAGGGGCGCATCACCTTCTCAACCCTGCATATTTTCGCGAAGTGCATGAGAACGTCTACATTGACACTTCTTCGTTCACGGTAAAAACGAACTGCTTCAACCGCTGTATCGAGACCGATTTTATTACGGAACTTGAAACAATCGGCAAGCGTTTTTTCCATATTGTAGATGTTTACGCTCACGCCGTCGAGTTCATGTCTCTCCACACCATCAGTGAAAGCCTGGCCTGAAAACCGATAGATTTTAATGGGCGGGTGGTTTAGTCTAGGTTTCTCTGATCCTCGCTGCAGGGCCACGTGGATTTCATGGGGTATCTGGGTGGTAATCTCGTGGAACGCCAGCGCAGAAATCAGACAAATGACGCCGTTTGGGATTCGTGTTGCTACGGTCACCAGATCAGGATTCCCCAGCGGTCCGGCATCGGTAAGACGATACGCACCACGGCTTACCATCTCCAGAGAGCCGGCATCGCGCATAGCATAGAGTGTGCTCGGATGGATGCCCATTTGCAGTACCTGAGTGGTGCGTAGGATACCATCGTGCTTTTTGAAAATAGCGATGGCTCTATCGAATCGGGAACCCTGGTTTTTCGTCGCAGAAGCCATTTTTGATAAAATAACCTTCACATGTTTATTTGTGTTGGTAATATTATCAAGTTTCTGTGTCATGTCAAGAGGCACCACTACTCTAAATCCGTCTGATTATCTGAGGATTCGACTATTGACACTGGTTTCGGGTGAATGCAGCGGGGATCTGGAAGGGGCACTGCAGGTTCGGGGCAAAAATCGAACCCAAAATCGCATATGAAAAAAAGAAAGGGTTGTAACCTTTTAAGATTACAACCCTATATTTTTATTTGGTGCCGAGGGCGGGAATAGCCTGATGGTGAATGATTACAGTAAGTTACTGAATTGAATGTTAGTTTATGCCCCTTTAAACGAGTTTTAGAAAGTTCCTGGCTGCACAATCGCATATCAGTTTCATATTATAAGGTCTCATTTTATCAGGTTAAACAATCGAAAGATCGGAAATGAAAACAATTGGCAAAGAGCGGTCCAACATTAGGGGGCTGGTGGGGGTTGGGTCGACCAAATGAATCACATGTAAATTCAAAATATTATGTATTGAAGTAGCTTTCGGTGAGTAGGCAGAAAATGGCCCCCAAAAGGCATCTCTTCCAATTTCACACATAACAAAATCAGTGGGTTAGCGTTTTCGGATCCCTTTTCGACCCTCAAAACCTGTAGGCACACGTTTTTGACTGTTTTCGCTTGCAACAGCATCGCATACACGCTATATGCGTAAACATGTATCTACGATCCACCAAGCGCAAAAATAAAGACGGCTCCACTGTCGAGTACTTCCAGCTGGCGCACAACGAGCGCCACCCCCAGACCCGAAAACCCGTTGCCAAAATCATCCACAACTTCGGCAGAGCCGACCAGCTCGATCGTCAAGAGTTGGTACGGCTGTGCAACTCCATCGCCCGGGTATGCGGTCTGATCGTCACCGATCCCGTGGATCCGGTCACTCAGTCTATCGGCTTCGGCAAAGGACTCAAAATCAAACAGACCCTGGCTCTGGGGTGCCCTCTGGTCGTCGAAGCCCTGTGGGAACGGCTGGGGCTGAGAAAAACCCTTCAGGATATCGAAAAGACCGCCGGCGTTCAGGTCCCCTACGAGCGTGCCCTGCTGGCCATGGTGGCCAACCGGCTCTGCGATCCCGAGTCCAAGCTCGGCGTCTGGGAGCGTTGGCTCTCTAAAGTCTACCTGCCCTCCTGCCAGGGGCTGAAGCTGAGGCACATGTACGAGGCCATGGATCTTCTGCATGCCCATGCCGAGCAGGTCGAGAAAACCGTCTTCTTCCAGGTCGCCGATCTGTTCAACCTCGAGGTGGATCTCATCTTTTATGACACAACGACGGCATCTTTTCATGTTGACCAGGAAGATGACGATGGTGCCGGTTTACGCAAGTTCGGTCACAGCAAAGAGGGTTTCTGGGCTCCCCAGGTGGTTGTTGCCCTGGCCGTGACCCGCGAGGGCATTCCCGTTAGGAGCTGGGTGCTGCCCGGCAACACGGCTGACGTGAGCACGGTCGAGATGGTTCGCTCAGACCTGCGTGGGTGGAACCTGGGCCGTGCCATGTTTGTTGCCGACTCGGGCATGAACTCCGTAGACAATCGGTCCGAGTTGGCCAGGGCCTGCGGCAAATACCTGCTGGCCTGCCGCATGGCCAGCGTGGCCGATATCAAGCGCGATGTACTCACCAAACGCGGTCGCTACACCGTTTTTAAAGACAACCTGCATGCCAAAGAAGTCATCGTCGGCGATGGGGAAAGGCGCAAGCGCTATATCCTGTGCTACAACCCCAAAGAGGCGAAGCGGCAACGCAAACATCGGCAGATGACCGTGGAACTGCTCGAGGATGAACTCCAGCGGCACAAGGACCAATCGGCCTCCGCCCAGTGGGCGATCGAACTGTTAGCCTCACGTCGCTTCAAGCGTTACCTGCGTGTTCTCAAATCCGGGCAGGTCCGCATCGATCGTGCTGCCATCCGAGAGGCGGAAAAGTACGATGGCAAGTGGGTGATCGAAACCAACGACGACACCATCAGTCTGGAAGACGCCGCCTGCGGCTATAAGGGGCTGATGGTCATCGAGCGCTGCTTCCGTTCGCTCAAGCGCACCCAGATCCGAATGACCCCGATGTACCACTGGGCCAGCAGACGCATTGAAGCGCACGTGAAAATCTGCGTGCTGTCCCTTTTGATCGAGCGTATCGCCGAGCTGCAATGCGGCCAGCCATGGCATCGGATCCGCCAGGCCCTGGAGCGGCTTCAGGTCACAGAATTTTTTGATTTAAATCACCGTGTGCTTATGCGCAACGAGCTGGCCTCAGATACCCGCAAGACATTCAATTTGTTAAAGATCAAGCCCCCACCGCAGGTCATTCAGCTGGACAAACAGCCCTAAATTTTGTAGACACACGCTGAATCTCGTTCATTTTGCGATCCCTCGGCTGGCGTGCGTTTACGCGAATTTGTCAACTTACAGACCGGTTTCAGGACCATGGCCCAGTTTTTGACATAAAAACTGACGAGATAGGAAAATATTGTGGCAAGAGCCAATCGCTATTTTATTCCTGGGCATGTCTGGCACATCAGGCATCGGTGCCACGAAAGAGAGTTCCCGCTGAAGTTCGAGAAAGATCGCCTTCGATGGATGCAATTTCGATGATTTCCAGGCAGCATACTGACGGTGGGCGCATTAAGAGCTATCTGGCGGTAAAACCAAAAGGGATGATTCCCAAATTTTAGATCCTGTGTGATCAACGTTTGTTATTGCAGGCCGGACAGCTTTGCCCACATCGAGGACACAGCGAATGCAACTGGTCACAAAATATAATGTGGACTATCCCATTACCGCAGCCCTCACAGACTAACGGGTCGATGGATTTGTTGACGGGATTGTAAAACAGGGTCAATTGTCTTTTACGACGGCCGACGGTGGCTTCGCAAAAAAGCTTTACGGCAGGGGTGCGGATCAACATGGCCCCGATCAGCCATAGGTTGATCTTGATGCTGTATTTTTTGAACAGGTCGTTTTTCTTCTTGTCCAGTTCCTCCGGAATAAGGTTGATTTTCTCATTTCTCTCCTGGATCAATTGCGCAGAAAGCCCTGGACGTTTGAGCTTTTGGGTCATTTCCTGTTTCAGTTCATCGTAATAGGCTTCAAGATTGCTGACATCGCGACGAAAACGGCGATTCATGCTGTCGCGAAACGGTCCGATATGAGTTTCAATGATCATCGGTGCGCGTTGCTGCACCCATTGGATGATCTGTTGTTGTTTTTCGACTTCAAAATTGTCATCGAACTCACCGGATTCGAACACTTTTTCGGTGGTGTCCAGCATGGCCTCCATTTCACCAATCGGTGCTCCGGTGTCGAGGTTAAATACAAGCGGAAACAACCCCTCTTTCTGTTCGTCGCTTTGCGCCAGGAAGCAGCAATTCAGCAGCAGGTACACGGTCTGAATTTGGGCAGTGTTTTTCACCTTTATGAGGGCACCGTGAAAAGTGAACAGGTCTTTGATCAACCGATCGAAACCCTGGCTTTTGATATAGTGAAACGACAATCGAACAGCCGCGAGCGGCACTGTATCGCCGGCCGCTTCGGCGATTTTTTCCAACAACGGCGAACCGTAGTGAACGCCAAAGCCGTCGGGATCTTCGTCACCAATTTTCAGGCTGGAAAACGTCGGAAGCCCAATGCGCTCAGCCAGTTCACGGGGGGCCAGCACATCCAGGCGAGCCCCATTCTGATCGATATCGGCACCCCGGCTGGTGAAAAAGCGTTTCACAAAGTTTTCCAAACCGAGGTTCAAGTCAGAGTTCATAGTTCTCACCGAATAGTTTTTCATCCAGTTCCTGAGTCGTTTTGTACTGGGTCTTTGATCGTTTGAGTTGGGTGGCGAGTTTGGCGAAGCCCTGCTTACGTTCTGTTGCCGATGTTGCCTGCTGCCAGATATCATAGACTCGATCGGCGAAATCCTTTTCGCCTCTGACGCGTCCGATCACCATGTCGATCTCGCCAATGACCATTTCGAACATATTGATTTTACGATCCAGGATTTCCAGAATATAGTCCTCGATGCTGCCCTTGGCACACATGTTATAGATACGCACTTCGTTTTCCTGTCCGATGCGGTGAATCCGGCCGATACGCTGCTCGATCTTCATGGGATTCCAGGGCAGGTCGTAGTTGACCATTTGGTGGCAGAACTGTAAATTGCGTCCCTCACCGCCAATTTCGGTGGTCACCAGAATATCCTTGGTTTCCCTGAAATCACGGATCTGCTCGTCTTTGATCGCGTTGGACATGCCACCATGGAACACCGCATGGGGTATTTTTTCCCAACTTAGAAAATCCGTGATGTGTTCCAAGGTGCCCAGGTATTTGACGAAGACGATTTTTTTGCCCGGTGCGGAACGAATGAGCTTGAGCAGGATCTGATTTTTACGTGTGTCCGCCATGGAACGGGAGAGGTTGCGGATTGCCTGGATCTGTTCCTCATGAGCCAGGAGCAGCTCTTTCTTATCCATTATCCGCGAAAGGGTCAATTCCACGGCCCGGGGGGATGACCCAGCTTCGGCCAGCAGGGTTTTCAGCAGCAGCTTGTTGCCGATCCCGTCGGTGCGGTTGACGTCATGCACCAGCAGGCTGATGCGCTCATAAAGTTCTTTTTCGCTACCGGTGGGCTCCACTCGTACGGTTTCGGCAAAGCGCGGCGGAATATTGATTTTGGCCAATGCGCGGGTGTTGCGGATCATCACCTGACCCAGCAGTCCCTTCAATTGAGCGCGGTTCTGCGGGCTGGTGGGATCCCCTTTGGTCATAAACGCTTCGCGGAAAGCGGTGGCCGTTTTCAGCTGGCCCGGTTTGAGCAGGGTGACCAGATTGTATAACTCCATGAGGTTGTTTTCCACCGGCGTGGCCGTCAGGAGCAGCAGGAATCGCTTTTTCAGTGCATTGACCAGCTTCCAGTTGAGCGTATTGCGGTTTTTCAGATGATGGGCTTCGTCGACAATCACCATGCCATATTCTCTGCCGGTCACCGTTTTAAAATTGCGCTTGGATTTGGCCTGATTGATGGATGCCAGAATAAAGGGGTGTTCCCAGAATCGATGGCCTTTTTTGCGAAAATCAGAATCGTCGGTGGATGGAAAATCGAGGTCGAACTTGGTTTTCAACTCCTCCTTCCATTGGCTCACCAGTGGGGTAGGCGTCAGGATCAACGCACTTTTGACCATGCCCCGTTGAATATACTCCTTTAAAATAATGCCAGCCTCGATGGTTTTTCCCAAACCGACCTCGTCCGACAGCAGGGCGCGGCCCCGAAATGATTTTAGCACCTTGCGGGCAGTCTCCTCCTGATACCAGAGCGATTGGACATTCTGTAGGTTGGGAAGGCAGATCAGATTCTCGAAGGAATCGCTGAAACGGATGCGCTGGGCCGCTAGCGCCACTTCATATTGATTGTAGGTTGTGGCTTTTCCGGCGGACAACGCCTGTTGAAAAGAAGCCCGGTCAATGCTGACATTTACGGGGATTGACGGCAGCGACGGTTCTGGTACCGGCCGCTTCGGCGGGGACGCTGGCGCTGCTGATGTTGGCGGTGACGCTTTCGGTTTGGGGCTTTTTGTCTGGGGCGTGGCCGGTTTTCGGGGAGTTGCGCGCGATGTCCGCTGTTCCAACTGAAAACGGCAGAAATCTAAATGGGACTTTGCATTGGTGCGCATTCGGCGTTTGTCCAAAACCTTCATTTTGGGCAGGCGTTCGAGCAGCAATTCAGTCATTTCCAGGGCGGGCTGGTACCTCTTTTTTTGCGTCAGCAAATCGACAAATAGCGGCAGGTATTGGTCATCGAGCTGACCGCAATTGTGCAACCGGGACAACCCGTCGAGTTGGACATCCGGGTCGGACAAGGCGTGGCCGAGATGGACCAGTTCGACCATGAAATCTTTGTTTGTGGGGTTGAGTTTGAGCGCTTTCATCAGAAGTTGCAGCGCTTTCGGATGGTTATCCTGCTCTCGGTACCACTGTGACTCATAATAGAAATAGATTGCTTTATCCGACCGCAGGCCAGCCTGCTGCTTGTTGCGCCTGGCGTTCAGTTTGGTTTTACGTTTGGTTTTTCTTTTTTGGGATTTCCGTGAAGCCATGATCACTGTAATGGTACTGAGTTTACCTGAACCGAATCGGTTAAGCTTGAATGCGTTTTTTGAAAAATAGCAGATTTTAGATAAACAACAGGCGAATCACAAGGGAAAAATTGGATTCGGCATAGGTGATGATCACAAGGCTGCAACCGGTACCCGGTCTCCTGGGCTTATCATTTATAGGGGAAATGCGAGAGGCTTTTATGAGCGGTGCTGTCAGAGAGAAATACAAGGGAGGGGAGGTCGACTTCCTGTTCCAGGATCCTGATTGTGACGGCAAATAGCCATTGAGCCAGGGAAAGGCTCAGCGGTTGGTCGAGCGGGTGAGTCTGGGGGAAAAACTCAGCCGCCGTAATCCCCATGACCTACGGCATACCTACGCAACGATCATGCTAATGGCGCATCAGAGTCCCGCTTATGTTCAAAAACAGCTCGGTCACTCGCCCATCAAGCATCACAGTAGATACCTACGGTCACTGGATTCCAGGGGAGGGCCGGCAGGGGTTGGAAGAGGCGCTTTTGGTGTGAAGGGTTGTACCAAAGCGTGACCAGAAACCACCTATTTTCACATACATTAAAAAAGGGTTTCAGTAACCCACTGAAACCCTAAACAAAAAATATCATTGGTGCCGTACGAAAACCGCATATAATCGCATATGAAAAAAAGAAAGGGTCGTAACCTGTTAAGATTACGACCCTTTATAAACTTTTGGTGCCGAGGGCGGGACTTGAACCCGCACGACCGTAGGTCACTACCCCCTCAAGATAGCGTGTCTACCAGATTCCACCACCTCGGCATGCGTGTTAGTCGCCTTTACTCAGATTTCGAGTCGGCATCCGCGGCATTGTCATCCGCCTGCGACTGCTGTTCAATAGGCACCTGGGCATCCGTGACCACAGATTTCGTGACTTTGCCACCGGCCATATAGGCCAGGGTCAAAGACGTGAGCATGAATACGATGGCGGCCGCCGTGGTTGCTTTGCTCAGAAAAGTTGATGCTCCGGTGCTCCCGAAGAGGGTTTGGCTGGAGCCGCCGCCGAAGGCAGCGCCCATGTCTGCCCCTTTGCCGGTCTGGAGCAGCACGATCATGATCAGGGCGATACACACAACCACGTGAATAACTATCAACAGTATGGACATTGGTTATCGTCTTTTACGGTTCAATCATTGATTAAAAAAAACCAGCTTGCTGAACGTTTCTGGGTCCAGGCTGGCCCCGCCGACCAAGGCGCCGTCAACGTCGGGCATTTCCATAAGCGCCCGAACGTTGTCCGGTTTTACGCTCCCTCCGTAAAGGATGCGAACGGCGTTGGCAAACGGTTTTCCAAACAGCGTGTCGAGCAGCGACCGGATGAATTGATGGGCCTCCTGAGCCTGTTCTTTGGAGGCGGTTTTTCCGGTACCGATGGCCCAGACCGGTTCGTAGGCAACGACGAGACCGGATAGTTCATCAAAAAGAAAACCTTTTAGACCATCTCGAACCTGTTTGTCAAGCACAGAAAATGTCTCGCCGGCTTCACGCTGGGCCTCTGTTTCACCGATGCAAAACACCGGGACAAGACTATCCGAAAGGGCTGCCCGGATTTTACGATTGACGCTTGCATCGGTATCTCCAAAAAACAATCTGCGTTCGGAGTGACCGATGATCACGTGGGTGCAGCCTGCCTCCACCAGCATCTCCGATGAGATTTCTCCCGTGAAAGCACCCTGCTTCTCCCAGTAAAGGTTCTGCGCCCCCACGGCGATGTTACTTCCTTTGAGCGCCTGGGCCACCTGGTAAAGGGCGGTAAAGGCGGGGGCAAGCATCACCTCCACGTCCGTTGCATTCTTGACCAGGTCTTTCAATTGACTGGCGGCCTCCACGGCTTGGAAACCGGTTTTATGCATTTTCCAGTTGCCTGCAATCAGTGGCGTCCGGCTGCTCATCGGTCATTTTCTCCTTTTCTAAAGTTGTTTGCCAATCATGGCGGCCAGGTCGACCATGCGGTTGGAGTAACCGGTTTCGTTGTCGTACCAGGAGAGCACCTTGACCATATTGGCAACGACATAAGTGGTCGGCGCGTCCACTATCGATGAGAGCGGGCAGCCATTGAAATCCGTGGAAACCAATGGCAGGTCGCTGTATCCCAGGATGTCCTTTAGCGTTCCTTCGGCTGCTTCCTTGAGCGCTTCATTGACATCGGATTTGGTGACGCCGGCTTTGTCCACGTTGACCACCACATCGACAATGGAGACGTTGGGGGTGGGAACCCGGATGGCCAGGCCATTGAGTTTGCCTTCCAATTCGGGCAGCACCAGGGCGACGGCTTTGGCCGCCCCGGTGGTGGTCGGGATCATGGACAAGGCCGCGGCTCTGGCCCGGCGAAGATCCTTGTGGGGGAAGTCCAGCAGTCGCTGATCACCCGTGTAGGAGTGGATGGTCGTCATCAGTCCACTTTTAATGCCGAAGTTTTCAAGCAATACTTTGGCCACAGGTGCCAGGCAGTTGGTGGTGCACGACGCATTGGAAATGATGTGGTGATGCTTGGGATCATATTTGTTGGCGTTGACCCCCATGACGATGGTGATGTCCGGATCCTTGGCGGGGGCTGAAATGATCACCTTGCGCGCGCCTGCAGTCAGATGTTTGGCCGCGTTGTCGCGGTCCCGGAAAAGGCCGGTACATTCACAGGCGATGTCCACACCATAATCCTTCCAGGCCAGCCGTTCGGGATCCTTGACGGCCGTGTAGGCGATGGACTTGCCGTTGACCTCGATGGCGCCATCTTTGGCTTTGATTTCCATATCCAATTTGGCATGGACCGAATCATACTGCAGCAGGTGCGCCATGGTTGCAGCGTCAGTCAGGTCATTGATTGCCACGACTTCCACCTCCGGATGGTTCATGGCGGCCCGGAAAACCACGCGACCGATTCTGCCAAATCCATTGATGCCAATTTTTATGCTCATCCTGCCCTCCTTTAAGGTTAACGAAAAAAGTCGATGGTGAACGGCTCACGAAAGCCGCTAGACATCAAAATCATTCATCCAGAAAACCGGTGCACCCGTTTTTTCAAGGGCCAAGAGATTTATCCGCTGAAGCATGGGAGCCTGCCTAACGAAGATTATTCTAACCGCAACTAGTTCGCCTGCTGTTTTCCGGACGATGGTCGTCGGCGGCCTGGCCGCAACCACCGGCCTGGCGATTACCCTCTCTTGTTCCCTTTCAATATGCCGCTGGCCAAAGAGATGCTTTTTTTCCCGAACGATTCAAGATTGGTCGCCAATTCCGAAAGGTTCTGATTTTTCCGGGCGCTGGCCGCCCGGATCAGGATTGGCAGATTAACTCCGGATATCACCTCGATGCGGCCCTCCTCGAGAAACGAATAGCTCAGGTTGGATGGCGTTCCACCGAACATGTCTGTAAGAATCAGAATCCCGTCGTCGCTTTTCAGTTTTTTAATGCCGTCGGCAATTTTGTTGCGCAATTTATCCGCATTTTCGTTCAGATCGATGGATACGGGGGCCATGGCCTCGGGTCGTTCCCCAAGGATGAATTCCGCCGCCTCGAGCAATGCATCTGCGAGCCGGCAATGGGTAACCACTAAAACGCCAATCATGTATGCCTGTCTTTCATCGGGTGAATGGGAATAACGGAAGCGGATGTCATCTTCATGGTCAATGGTATTTGTTGATGTCGCGATGGGTCAGTTCCGTTTTACGACCCAATGCCGCAATGTGATCACACAATTGTCTGGCGATAACGACGGAGCGGTGACGACCTCCTGTGCAACCGACGGCAATGGTGAGGTATGATTTTCCTTCATTTTCATATTGGGGAATCAACAAATCCAGCAGATCAAAATATTTTTTTAAAAATAAACAGGTTTGGTCAGAGTTCAAGACAAAAGAGCGAATTTTTTCTGTTTCCCCGCTCAACGGCCGAAGTGACGGCTCAAAATAGGGGTTCTTCAGAAAACGGATATCCATGACCAGATCGGCATGAACCGGGAGTCCATATTTGTACCCAAATGAGATTACCTGAACCTTCATCGCATCGTGTCCGGACCCCACGGTGACTATTTTCCGGATGATGGATTTAAGGTCGTGGACATTCAGATCCGATGTGTCGATGATCTGATTGGCCTTGCGTCGCAATGATGCCAGTAAGGTTTTTTCTGAGCGAATCGCATCGCGAATGCTTTTATCCTGTGCCAGCGGGTGCCGCCGACGCGTCTGGCTGTAACGTCTCAGCAGGGTCTTCTCTTCAGCTTCCAGAAAAAAGATCCGAAAATCAAAGCCCATGCCCTTTAATGTATCGAGGATGGATTCATATTGACGGATAAAGCCATTATCCCGAAGATCCATGCCGAATGCCAAACTGGTAGACGCATCGGCATGATCCACAGATAAATTCAAGAACCCTGGCAACAAGGCGACGGGCATGTTGTCCACGCAGTAGTAACCTGCGTCTTCAAACGCGGCCAGCGCCGTACTTTTTCCGGAGCCGGATCTTCCGGTGACAATGGTGATGATTGTCCGTTTCACAACGCGGTTCTCACATAATTATGAGGCAAGGAGATCGAGGCGGATGCCAGGTATACGACTAAAATTCGTCATCGTCCTCACCGATGATGGCGATGATTTCATCGGCGCTGGTAGCCTTCATCATCAATGCTTTTAACGGCTCTTTTTTAAGCAGGCGGGATACCCGGGCCAGCAGTTTGAGGTGAAGGTCGGTTGAGTGTTCAGGGGTGATAAGCAGGAAAAATAAGTGGGTGGGGCGACCGTCCATGGACTCAAAATCCACCCCCTTTCGGCTCAAGCCGAAGCCCAGAACCAGTTTCTCCAGGTTTTTAAGTTTGCCGTGGGGAATCCCGATGCCGCCGCCAATGCCGGTGCTGCCCAATCGTTCCCGCTCCATCAACACACGCACCATTTCGTTGTGGTCGATGCCTGTAATATGCGCAGCAGGGGTCACCAGTTCATTTAATATGCCTATTTTGTCTTTGGATTCTAGATCGATAAGAATCGCTTCCTTGTCGAGTACATCTAATATTTTCATCGCTGTCTCACTGGATCCGGCATATTCCCGCTGTTATTTTTTTAAGCCTATCCGGATGCTGTTACTCTCTGCTATTAACGCGGCTGGATCAATCCGTAGTTACCATCCTTTTGCCGGTACAGGACGTTGACCAATTCCGTTCGGGCATTGGTAAATACCAGGAAGTTGTCTTTTATCAGATCCATCTGCATCACCGCCTCATCCACATCCATTGGCTTGAATTCGATATGGTGGACCCGTACCTGGGCTGGTCACCGTCCCTATCAATCGCTTGCTCGGATATCATGGCACCGGTTTTTTCCTTGGATCGGTATTTCCGACCCTTCTGTTGCTTTTTTTTTATCTGTCCTTCTAACTTGTCCAGCACCATATCGATGGCTGAATACATCTCTTCGGTCTCCTCCTTGCCGTTGATGATCAGCCGGTCTCCCATGATGTTGATTTCAGCGCTGTGGCGAAATTTTTCAATGGACAGGACCACATTGGCTTCGGCCGGGCCGCTGAAGTATTTTTCCATTCGGTTCAGTTTTTCGCTGACATAAGATTTGAGGGCATCGGAAGGCTCGAGGTTTTTGAATCTGACGGATGTGTTCATGGTCGGTGCCTCCTTTTGGGAATACCGGTCGGCAGAGGGCGGTCAACCGGATTCAGATACGCCCGCCGCCGGTTTTATATGCAGGCTGGACGAGAAACCCGTGGCCGACTTCCGGGGAAGACATCAGAATTGCTTTCGTTTGCTGGAGGACAGAATACCCATCATCTCCCGGTATTTGGCCACTGTGCGACGGGCGATGTCAATATTGTCTGTTTTGAGCAAATCGGCCATCTTGCTGTCGCTATAAGGTTTCTTTGGGTTTTCCCCTTCGATGAGCTTTTTAATTTTGGCCTGCACGCTGGCCGAGGCGATATCCTCGCCAAAGACCCGTTTGATGGAGCTGTTGAAAAAATATTTCAGTTCGTAAATACCCTGGGGGGTGTGGGCATATTTGTTGGTCGTCACCCGGCTGATGGTGGATTCGTGCATGCCGATATCTTCGGCCACGTCCCTGAGCACCATGGGTTTTAAATGGGTCACCCCTCTATCGAAAAAGTCCCGTTGAAATTTCAGGATGCTCTCCATCACCTTATAAATGGTTTTCTGGCGCTGGTGAATGCTGCGGATCAGCCAGGCCGCAGATCGCATCTTGTCGCGAATGTATTCCTTGGCATTCGCGCTGACCTCGTTCTTTTTGGTGATGGCCCGTTTGTAGAAAGGATTGACCCGAAGTTTGGGCATACCGTCGTCGTTTAGGACGATGACAAATTCACCCTCACTCTTGTGGACGTATATATCCGGGATGATATAGTGGGGCGTCTCTTCGGTGAACTGCCTTCCTGGTTTGGGTTCCAGCGCGCGGATGACGTTGACCGCGGCAATGACGTCTTTCAGTTTCACCTTCAGGGCTTTGCAAACGGCCTTGTAATTCTTGTTTTCCAGGTTTTTCAGGTGATCGGAGATAATGTCTGTCACCAAGCTGTTTTCCAGATCCAGATGCTGGGCCTGAAGCAGGAGGCACTCCCTCAGATCCCTGGCACAAATCCCCACCGGATCGAAGGACTGCATGGTTTCAAGGACATCCTCGACCATTTCGATGGAAATGCCGCTTTGCTGCGAGAGTTCTTCGACAGACAGTTGCAGGTATCCGTCAGGGTTGAGGCTGCCGATAATCAGGCTGCCGACCTGCTTTTCGATATCGGTGGGTGACAGCATCAACAGCTGCCATAACAGGTGATCGCTGAGCGACTCTTTGGAGGAGACGAAGGCCTCGTATTGGGGTGCATCCCGGCTTTCTGACTCGAAATTGACTTTTCCCGGCGAGTTATACTCGTCGATGTAATTGCTCCAGTCGATTTCGTCATTGATCTTCTCGTCGATGGTAACTTCACGCGCTTCATCGACCGCGGTGACAGGCGCTTCTTCGGGTTCGCTCTCCTTGGATTTGTCGGGCGTCTCCTGTATTTCTTCTAAGGTGGGATTCTCTTCCAGCTCCTGTCTTATCGTGTCGACCAGCTCAAGACGGGACAGTTGTAACAGCTTGATCGCCATTTGGAGCTGCGGCGTCATAATGAGCTGTTGGGTCAGTTTGAGTTGTTGTCTGAGTTCAATTGCCATCTTAGAGTCTGAATTCGTCTCCCAAATAAATTCGTCTGGCGATGGTACTCGAAGCGATATGTTCCGGTGTTCCGGTTTCGATCACTTTGCCGTCGCTCAAAATAAATGCCGAATCACACGCGCCCAGCGTTTCCCGCACATTGTGATCGGATATCAAGATACCGATGTTCCGATCCTTCAAGTGGGCGATGATCTTTTTTATATCGATCACCGCCAGCGGGTCGATGCCGGCAAATGGCTCGTCCAGCAACATGAAGGCCGGGTCCGTCGCCAAGGCCCGCGTGATTTCCAGCCGGCGGCGCTCGCCACCGGACAGTACCGCCGCTCTTGACTCCGCCACGTGGGCGATACCCAGCTCTTCCAGCAGGCGGTCAGTGCGGTCGTGGCGCTGCTGGCGTGACAGGGGCAGGGTCTCCAGAATCGCCAGAATATTCTGGCGTACGGTCAGTTTCCTGAAAATGGAGGCCTCCTGGGGCAGGTATCCGACCCCTGTTCTTGCCCGGACATGCATGGGGTATCCCGTGATGTCCATATCATCGAGAAAGACCCGGCCGCTATCGGGCTTGATCAACCCCACGGTCATATAGAAAGTGGTGGTTTTGCCTGCACCGTTGGGCCCCAGCAGGCCGATCACCTGTCCGCTTTCCACGTTTAGGCTGACCCGGTCCACCACTTTCCTGCCCCGGTAGACCTTGACCAGTTCACGAACAGACAAGGCAGCCATTAGCTGTTTCCCACGGGGTGCGTGTTCACGGGCTACTCCAATCCTGATTCTTCCGGGAGGATTACAGCTTTGACGCGACCGTTGGATCCACCTTCGACGGTGAACCGCCCATCATCCCGGTAGAACGTGATGGTTTCGCCGGTGATGGTATTGTCGCCGCTGGTTATCATGGCCCCCGGGCCGTTCAGGATCAGCATGCGCTGTGCTGTTATATATACTGCCTGCCGGGCAACGGCAAGCCTATTGTCGAATTTAATTTCCACATTCCCAGTGGCCACCAGCTTCTCCAAGGACTGGGCCGGCGAAGCGGGTTCAGCTTCGGATTTGCCGGATATAAAAATTTTGATGCTGTCGGCGGTGATCTGGGTCTCTCCCTGCCGGGCGATTACATTTCCAATAAACTCTGCATTGTTGTCCGCTGAGTTGGATATGAGTCGATCTGCCGAAATATGAATTTTTTTTGCCTCCGGATCGGCCGATTCCGCTGGCGGGGTCTCGGTCCCGGCCTTACCCTGGGTGGTCAGGGGGGGCAACAGCACCATGCAAAACAGTATCGTCAGCGCTAATCCGGCAGGGTATCTAAAGTTGAAGATCTTCACTGATTACTCCTTCCACACTGCCTTCGAAACGGGTGATTCTGGTTTCCAGGTTCATGGTCATCGTGTCAGCGTTCAGGGTGAACGACTCGCCGGAGAGGGTCACCGGTGTATCGGCGCGAAGTTCCCTGGCGGCCGGGTCGTAGTCGACAGCGTCGGTCTGGAACCGGTAAAGGCTGGTGTTGGCCGATACCTTCCCTGAGACCTCAATGCGCCTGGAGTCGGTGTAAATCGTTCCCTGCTCGGCGGTCAGGTGCACATGATCCCCGTCGTCCATGAAAAACTCCACCTCCGGATTGGCCAGCAGCATCGTTTTCTTCTTTTCTAAAAGGGTTGCCGAATCAGCTTCCAAGCGCCACTCCCGAATTCCGTTTTTCATGGCGGTCTGGCGAATCTTGTTGAGCTGCATATCCGCTTCATCATTTACTAGGTCCAACAGCACTTCCGGATTACGGGTTATCCGGCGATAGCCGATAAAGACGATAATGGTACCGGCCAGCACCAGTGCAACAATGCTCAGCAATACACCCTGAATCAAACGGCGACTTTTCATGAAAACAGTCTTTTGATCATCGGTTCCCAATCTCCCCTGGCTTGCAGGATCCGCTCGCTGATTTCACGCACTGCACCGCAACCCCCCATTGCCCGAGTGGTCATCATGGCGGCCTGCTTAACCCGATCGTGGGCATCGCCGACGGCGATGGGCACGCCCACCCGGCGCATGATGGGCAAATCCGGCAGGTCGTCTCCCACAAAGGCCGTGGCTGAGGCCGCCACGCCGGTCTCTTTCAGGATCTCTTCAAGGGCGGCCGCCTTGTCGCGGATACCGTCTTTGAGCAGGTCGATGCCTAAATTTCTGCACCGGTGAACCAGCGCCATGGAACGACGGCCGGTGACGATGCCCACGGTCAGGCCGGCTTCAATCAGCATGCGGATGCCCAAACCGTCGCGCACGTGAAACACCTTGGTTTCCTGGCCGCTGTCGTTGTAAATAACCTGGCCTGCGGTGAGGACACCGTCCACATCCAGAAGGATCAAGGTAATTTGTTTCAGGCGGGTGTCGATCATGGGATGATGTCAAGCGGCCAGGGCGGTTTTGATGGCTTTAAGCTGGACCAGCAGCGCGGGCAACTGGTCCAGGGGGAGTGAATTGGGGCCGTCGCAGAGGGCTTTGTCCGGGTCTTCGTGTACTTCCAGGAAGACACCATCGGCACCGGCCGCCACGGCTGCCCGAGCCAGTACCGGGGCAAACTCGCGCTGGCCGCCGGAATGGGTTCCCGCGCCGCCGGGCAATTGAACACTATGGGTGGCGTCGAAAACCACCGGACAACCGGTTTGCTGCATGATGTGGATCCCCCTGAAATCCACGACCAGATTGTTGTATCCGAACATGACACCACGCTCGGTGATCATGGGTTGGACGCTGGATACCGAACGGATCTTTTCGACGATATTGACCATATCCCAGGGGGCCAGAAACTGGCCTTTCTTCACGTTTACCGGTTTGCCGGTTTTTGCGACCGCCAGGAGCAGGTCGGTCTGGCGGCAGAGAAAGGCCGGAATCTGGATGACATCAAGCACCTGGGCGGCCGCCGCCACTTCGCTGATGCGGTGAACGTCGGACAGGATCGGCACATCAAGGGTTTCTTTGATTTTGGCCAGCACGCGCAGACCATCCTGAATGCCCGGCCCCCGGAAAGAGGTGATGGCGGTCCGGTTGGCCTTGTCATAGGATGCCTTGAAGGTAAAGGGAATGCCGAGGTTGTCTGTCAGCGCTTTGAGTCGGGTGGCGATGCGCAGTGTGACTGCCTCATCTTCGATGACGCATGGGCCGCTGACCAGGAAAAAAGGGCTATCCGTTTTCATTCAATGTCATCTTTCAAGAGAATTGGAATAATGTTTTATTATGTATCCTCAGGCGGTTAAAAAGTCAAGACGCGAAAAACTTTGCCTTGATTACCGGTGGCTTAACTGGTATTGTCCCCAATTCAATAGACGGCTAAAGAACAGTGCCGAAAGGAAAGAATCCGTTGAATAAAAAAGGAAGCTCGCTCCGACCGATCCTGTTGGTTACCGTGGCGCTGCTGATCAGTATTCCTGCCGTATGGCTGGCCATCATCCGCATGGAAGGATCGGCGCCTGCATTGGAAATCGAACTAGAATCGCCTTTTATCGGTGCAACGCGGACCGTTACCGTGAATGTTGAAGATACCGGCAGCGGTGTCCGCAAAGTCTGGATGGGTTTGTTGGTCGAGGGCCGGGAGGTTGAGGTGTTGCAGCGAACCTTTCCTTCGGCCGGTTTCTTTGCGGGCGGCAAGGAAAAGTCGGTGCAAGTCAAAGCACCGGTTTCCCCCCAGTCCATGGGACTGGCCGACGGAAAGGGCGTCATCCGTGTTGTGGCCTGGGATTACTCGCTGCGCAAGTGGGGAAAAGGCAATCGGGTTTACCTGGAAAAGGAGATCCAGATCGACACCAAGGCGCCGTCAATTGACCTGATCAGCCGCTCCCACAATCTCAATCAGGGAGGCAGTGGGGCGGCCATATACCGGCTGTCGGAAGATTGCCCGGTCAGTGGGGTGACGGTGGGCGATCTTTTTTTTCCCGGATATGCCGGTTATTTCAAAGATCCGTCCATCCACATGGCCCTGTTTGCCTTGGATTTCCAACAAGGTAAGGAAACGCGACTGGCCGTTGCGGCAGAAGACTTTGCCGGCAACCGGTCGACGGCCGGATTGGTCTATCACATCAACGCCAGGTCCTTCAGAAAAGACGCGATTAATCTGTCCGACGCTTTTTTTAACGCCAAAATGCCCGATTTCGAGCGATACTTCCCTGAATCATCGGGCGGTAGCCGCGCCGATCTTTTCCTTAAAGTCAATCGTGAACTGCGCCGCAAGGATACCGAGGCAATATACCAGATCACCCAGCATACGGAAACGGATATCCTTTGGGACGGACCTTTTTTGCGGCTTCCCCGGTCTGCCAACCGTGCCCGTTTTGCCGACCACCGCACCTATTTCTACGGCGGCAAGGTGATCGACCGTCAGGTGCACATGGGGATCGATCTGGCCTCTACGGCGCATTCCCCGGTACCGGCGGCAAACCGCGGGAAAGTGGTATTTACGGGTGACCAGGGCATCTATGGCAACACCATCATTCTCGACCACGGGTTCGGGTTGTTCACCCTCTACTCGCATTTGAGCCAAATCGATGCAGCCGTCGGGCAGATGGTCAAAAAGGGTGATACCATCGGCAAGACCGGTTTGACGGGTCTGGCGGGTGGTGACCACCTGCACTACGGCACCCTGATTCACCAAACCTATGTCAATCCGGTGGAGTGGTGGGACGACGAGTGGATCAAAAACAACATCCGCGCCAAAATCGATGACGCGGGACCCCGAATTAGGCCTTAAACAGTTAATCTGGCAAGGCTAGTAGGCAGGAAGCCGTATTGTCATACTGCGACGACCGATAACGCCGTCGAAATTAATTATCTGAAAGCCTATGGGAGCAGACAGCGGCATGGGACGCGTTAAGGTTCAGAAAACGGTTCAGCAGATCAACGATAAAATCAGGGCCGGCGAGGTGGTTGTCGTCACTGCCGAAGAGATGATCGACATCGTCGCGGACGAGGGCCCGCAGGAGGCTGCCCATCAGGTGGATGTGGTGACCACCGGGACCTTCGCGCCCATGTGCTCATCGGGCGCATTCATCAATTTCGGTCACTCGGCACCTGGCACCAAGGCAGCCAAGGTGTGGATCAACAACGTGCCCGCTTACGGGGGTGTTGCCGCGGTAGACTGCTACATCGGGGCCACCGAGCCGTGCGAAGACGATCCCCTGAACAAGGTGTATCCCGGTGAATTTCTCTACGGCGGCGGCCACGTCATCCAGGATCTGGTGGCGGGCAAGAAGATGCATATCAAGGCCACCGCCTACGGAACGGATTGTTATCCCAGCCGGGAATATGAGAAGATGGTTACACTCAAAACGTTGCCCCAGGCAACCTTGTGCAACCCCAGGAACGCCTATCAGAACTACAACTGTGCGGTGAATCTTACCAATAAAACCGTCTACACCTACATGGGGGCGCTAAAACCCAGGGCGGGCAACGCCAACTACTGCTCGGCCGGTCAGTTGAGCCCGTTGTTCAACGACCCCTTCTACCGGACCATCGGGCTGGGCACACGGATTTTTCTGGGCGGCGGCGTCGGCTATGTCACCTGGCACGGCACCCAGCACCGTCCCGGGGTGAAGCGGGCAGCCAACGGTACACCGTTGACCCCGGCGGGCACCCTATGGGTGATGGGAGACATGCAGCAGATGAGTCCGGACTGGCTGGTAGGCGTCAGCATCCAGGGGTACGGCTGTTCACTGGCGGTGGGGCTGGGCGTCCCCATCCCGATACTGGATGAGGAGATGGCCAGGTTTACGGCGGTTTCAGACGCTGACCTGTTTACCCAGATTGTGGACTACGGCAACGATTACCCCAAAGGTAAATCAAGCAATCTGGGACAGGTCAGCTATGCAGCGCTTAAAAGCGGGGTCATCACCGTCAAGGGGAAGAAGGTGCCAACGGTTCCGCTCTCCAGCATGGTTAAGGCCCGACAGATTGCCGAGACGCTGAAACAGTGGATTAAAGCGGGCACATTTGAACTGGGCACGCCCCAGTTCACCCTCCCTGCGGCCTGATGCCCTTTGGCGGCCTTCATGCCAGACACCGGGATGCAAAGGAGCCACCATGCCACAGACCCTGCGCGCCTTTGTTGCCGTGCCGATTCCTGATGCGGTGGCGCTCTTTTTGAAGCAGATTCAGGCGCGGCTTCGATTGCCGGGACGGAACATCCGTTGGGTGGCGCCGAAGAATATTCATTTGACCCTGAAGTTTCTCGGCGAGATCGATCCGTCGCGGGTTCCTGCAATTGCCGCTCAGATGGATGCAGCCGCCGGCGTAACAGCTGCTTTTTCGCTGACAGCAAAGGGGGTGGGCGTTTTTCCGGATCTTGGCCATGCGCGCGTGCTTTGGGTGGGGCTGGTGGGTGATCTCGACCGGTTGAAGGCGATTCAGGCAACCCTTGAATCCGGTTTGGAGTCGCTGGGATTCAAAAAGGAGTCCCGTGGCTTTGGCGCGCACTTGACCATCGGCCGGATCCGTCGACGGATCGATGCGCAATTGATTGGCGAATCCGTGGAACCCCTTAAAACGGTTGCCTCAGATTATTTCCGAGTGGATCGACTGATGCTCTTTAAAAGTATTCTCAAACCCCATGGGCCTGAATACACCCTGCTGCACACATCGCACCTGGCGGTTTAGAAACTTCCAGGCTGTTCATGAAAACCATATCGATCCGGCTGATCGAAACACGACATCGAGCAAGCCGAGAATAGTTTAACGGGCCTGCCTGCAAATTACCGCGGCAGGCATACAATGAGGTTCTTTCACCCTGTTACCAACCTGGGAGGATTGCATGGCCATTTCACCGGATAAAACCAAGGCGGTAGACTCCGCCATGGGGCAGATCGAGCGCCAGTTCGGCAAGGGCGCCATTATGAAACTGGGGGCACGCCCCGTCGTAGACATCCCCGTGATCTCCAGCGGATCCATCGAGCTGGACCGCGCCCTGGGCATCGGCGGACTTCCCCGCGGCCGCGTGATCGAAATTTTCGGCCCCGAGTCATCAGGAAAGACGACCCTGGCCCTGCACGCCGTGGCCAACGCGCAAAAACAGGGTGGCATCGCGGTCTTTATCGACGCCGAACATGCCCTGGACACCGTCTATGCCCGCAAGCTGGGGGTTAACTGCGACGAACTGCTGGTATCTCAGCCCGACACCGGCGAGCAGGCCCTGGAAATCGCCGACATGCTGGTTCGCAGCGGCGCGATCGACGTGATGGTGATCGACAGTGTGGCGGCCCTGGTTCCCCGGGCGGAGATCGAAGGTGAAATGGGCGACTCCCATATGGGGCTGCAGGCCCGCCTCATGTCCCAGGCGTTGAGAAAGCTGACCGGCACCATCGGAAAGACGATGACCTCGGTGATCTTCATCAACCAGATCCGCATGAAGATCGGTGTCATGTTCGGCAACCCGGAGACTACCACCGGCGGCAATGCCCTGAAATTTTATTCTTCCGTTCGGCTGGACATCCGTCGCATCGGCGCCATCAAAGACGGACAGGACGTCGTGGGGAACCGGACCCGGGTCAAGGTGGTCAAAAATAAAATGGCCCCACCGTTCAAAGAGGCGGAATTTGACATCATGTACGGAGAGGGCATCTCCCGGTCCGGCGACCTGCTGGATGTGGGTGTCAATGCCGGCATCATCGACAAAAGCGGTTCCTGGTATTCCTACAATGGCGAGCGCATCGGCCAGGGGCGCGAAAACGTGAAAAAATTCTTCCAGGACAATCCCGACCTTTTGGAAACCGTGGACCTAAAGGTGCGGGAGGCGGTGGGTCTGCTGAAGCCCAAAACAGATGTGAAAACGGAAAAGACAGACCCGAAAAATAAAAAACAATAGTCAAAAAACAAATAACAAATAAATTACAATAACCAAATTCAAAATTCCAAACCCTATGATTTTTAAGAAAGGACATTCCACTCATCAATGTTTGGAAAAATCAAAATGACAATCCACTGATGGTTTGGATCTTGTTTGTGATTTGGATATTGTAATTTGGAATTTATTTGTAATTTGGTGCTTGAGATTTGTTATTTCAGGTTGATCTGGAATAGGAGATAGTTATGACCGGCAACGAGATTAGACAACTTTACCTCGACTATTTTCAGAAACACGGCCACCGGGTGGTGCGCAGCTCGTCTTTGATTCCCCAGGACGATCCGACGCTGCTATTCACCAATGCGGGGATGGTGCAGTTCAAACGCACCTTTCTGGGTGAGGAGAAGCGGGACTATGTTCGCGCGACCACCTCACAGAAGTGCGTCCGCGCCGGTGGCAAGCACAACGACCTTGAAAATGTGGGCTATACGGCTCGGCACCACACCTTTTTCGAGATGCTGGGCAACTTCTCCTTCGGCGACTATTTCAAGGAGAAGGCTGTGGATTTCGCCTGGGATCTGCTGACCAACGGGTACGGGTTGCCGGCGGAAAAGCTCTGGGCGTCGGTTTTCCTGGATGACGACGAGGCCTACGATCTGTGGCACCAGCGCATCGGCATCCCCGAATCGCGGATGATACGGCTGGGGGAGGAGGAAAACTTCTGGGCCATGGGAGACACCGGTCCCTGCGGTCCTTGCAGCGAGATTCACCTGGATCGAGGCGCCGAGCATGGCTGCGGCCGGCCCGATTGCGACGTGGCTTGCGACTGCGACCGGTTTCTGGAGATTTGGAACCTGGTCTTCATGCAGTTCAACCGCGATGCCTCGGGTACCATGACCCCTTTGCCCAAACCCAGCATTGATACGGGCCTGGGGTTGGAGCGCATGGCCTCAGTGGTTCAGAATGTAAACACCAACTTTGACACCGATCTGATACACCCCATCATCGAACGCACCGAAGCGCTGGCCCAGAAATCATACGGCCGCGTCGAAAGCGACGATGTGGCCATGAAAGTGATCGCCGATCACAGCCGGGCCGCTGCCTTTCTTATCGGCGACGGCGTCCTGCCGTCCAATGAGGGCAGGGGATATGTGCTGCGCCGAATCATGCGCCGGGCCATCCGCTATGGCCGTAACATCGGTCTGACCAAACCCTTTCTCCACGAAACCGCACGGGTGGTGTTTGACATTATGGTGCCGGCCTACCCGGATCTCAAGACGGCCTCGGCCTTCATCACCAACGTCATCGAGAACGAAGAGGTTCGCTTTTCTGAAACGTTGGACAACGGGCTGCGGGTGCTCAACGACGCCCTGGCCGAGATCCGGGCCAAGGGCACCACCCAGGTTCCCGGTGACCTGATCTTCAAGCTTTACGATACATTCGGGTTCCCCGTGGATATTGTTCGCGACGTGGTGCGCGACGAGGGTATGACCCTGGATACCGACGGGTTTGAATTGCGCATGGACCAGCAGCGCAGGCAGTCCCGATCCAAAATCAACTTTACCGGCGTTTCCGATGCCTACCGCCAATTGAGCGCCTCGGGCGAGAAACCCGAATTCGTCGGATACGGCACCCTGACCTGCGAAGCACGCGTGGTGCTGGTGGTGCAGGACAACAAAAGCATGGATGCCGCCGATGCGGGGGACACCGTGGAAGTGGTGACCACGGCCACGCCCTTTTACGGAGAAGCCGGTGGCCAGGTGGGTGACCATGGGACGATCACCGCTCCCGGCATGGAGATGATGGTTACCGACACGCTGAAAGATCCCACCGGCATCATTATCCATAAAGGGCAGGTCAAAGCCGGTCGCCTGGAAAACGGTCAGACAGTCATGCTCACCGTGGACGGCGACCACCGGGCCGCCGTGGCCCTCAACCATACGGCCACCCACATTCTACATGCAGCCCTTCGCCATGAATTGGGGGATCATGTGAAGCAGGCCGGATCCATGGTGGCGGCGGATCGGCTTCGATTCGACTTCACGCATTTTTCCCAGATCGATCCCGAGGCCCTGGAACGCATCGAAACTTACGTCAATCAGCGTGTTCGGCAAAATGTCCCCGTGGCTGTCGAAGAGATGGACATGGATCATGCCATGAAATCCGGCGCCACGGCCCTGTTCGAGGAAAAATACGGCGATCGGGTTCGCGTTATCTCCCTGGATACTTTCAGCCGTGAACTTTGCGGGGGAACCCATACCGGCCGTACCGGCAACATCGGTTTGTTTAAAATATTTTCCGAATCGAGTGTGGCATCCGGGGTCCGGCGGATCGAAGCCCTCACGGGGAGTGCCGCCTTAGACCACGTGCAGAAAAACAGCCGGATTCTGCAGCAGTTGAGTCATCTGGTCAAAGACAAGCCGGGTGCCTTGGTAACACGGGTCGAGTCGACCATGACGTCGCTGAAAAACCTGGAGAAGGAGACGGAACGGCTCAAGACCAAAATGGCCGAAATGCAGGCCGATGGCAGCGGCGAGCAGATCCTCGATATCAACGGGATACCCGCGATCATCCAACAGGTCACCGTTGACAAGCCCTCCGCCCTGCGGGAGCTGGCCGACCGGTTCAAGGACCGCATCGGTTCGGGCATTGTAGTTTTAGGGTGTGAGGCCGATCGAAAGGCGCTCTTGATCGTCGTGGTGACCAAGGACCTCAACCACCGGTTCAATGCGGGCAAGATGATCAAACCGATTGCTGACGTGGTAGGCGGCAGCGGTGGCGGTCGACCCGACATGGCCCAGGCCGGCGGCACCCAGCCTCAGAGTCTGCCGCAGGCGCTGGACAAAGCGCGCGAGTTGATCCAACAGGGATAGACCCATCGGGTATTACGTTTTCAGCACATCGATCATCGTAAATACCCGACCCCTTTCACCTTTTTTCAGTTTCCGATCAAGATAACAGACGGCATCCATGGTGCCCTCCGCATAAATGTCGCGGCCGTTGACGTTGTGCTGGAATTCAAAGACAACGGTGTTGTCCGGAGAGTTCAGCCGATAGGTGTGCCATCCATGACCGGACAGATAGGCATCGGGAATTCCCCACTGCTCGCGTTGAACCGCCGGGTCCCGTTCCATGGCGATCGCGTCCGGCGAAAAATCGACGCCCATGCGGTTGAAGCAGGAGACCATGGCCTTGGCCGTGCCGCTGGTATCCGCCTTGCCGGCCTGGTGGCTTTCCTTCACGGTCAGCGTGTAGCCATGGAAAATGCCCGGAAATGTGTTGGCCGCGTATTCCATCATGGCCTGAAATCCAACAATCTGCTTGGCCATGTTAGGTGCGATGACGGCGCAGATCCCTGAGTCGAGCACCGTTTGGATCAGTTTCTCCCGATCGCCGCCAGTGGTGCCCATAACAAACGGCAGGCCCCGTTTACAGTAAAATTCGGCATTGTCGTTGACGGCCGAGGGATGGGTGAAATCCACGCTGATGAAATCCCCGTGCGTCTTGACCAGCGCATCCATTTTCTTGTTGCGGTCGGCCGGCTGGATGAGTTCGATGACCGTTCCGGCGATGGTGTGTTGGTCGGTTTGGATTTCCGGACCGGTGAGAGAGTGGGGCAACAGGGTGACCCGGGGATCCCTTAAGGCATGGCCGGCGATAATGGCGGCGACGTTTCCCGGCAGGCCATTGATCATTATTTTTACGGATTTCATCGTGTCTATTCCTTATTCTCGGATGGGTCCCATCCGTTTGATGGTCGCGGGATGACCACACCCAGTTACCCCAAACCGATTTTTTTGGCAATCGCGCTCAGTTTGGGAAAAGCCTCTCGGTCAGCGGCGTGGATATGGCCGGCCAGCATGCTTGCCGCAGCAGGGATCCAGCGCGCAAAGGCGTCTTTTTGTTTGATCCGGCTTAAGAATCCGAAGGCCCCCAGCATCTGAAGATTTCGGGTAACGGCGCAGTAGCGATAGCCCCGGATGAACCGGTCCGGGGTGCATTTCCACAGCCGTGCCACCTGTTCGGCGGCATACCCCAAGAGCCGTTGTTGAAGGTCTGGGGGCAGTCCCGCATAGGGATCGATCAGCAGTGAAGCCAGGTCGTACTGGATCGGGCCGGTTCGCGCGCCCTGAAAGTCGATGAGATGGTGTCGGCCGTCTATAATCATGACGTTGCGGGATTGAAAGTCCCGGTGAATCAACCCGGTCAAGCCGTGGTCGATGGTGCTCGTGGCCAGGCGTTCAAATTCCGCTGCCAAGTCCTCATAGGCCACCGCCAACTCCAGGTAGCCGTTTAAAAAGGCATCCACGAAATAACGGCACTCCTTGTCGAGTATCAGCGCAACATCGTAGGCCGGACTCTGGCAGGTCCAGTCCGGGTCAAAGCCGTCGGCGGCCTTTATCGTCAGGTCAAGAAGGGTGTCGATAACCTTGTGGTAAAGCGTTTCAACGCCGCTGGCATCGGGCCTTTGCCGCACCATCTGCTGCAGATGGCGGTCTCCTAAATCTTTCAGGAATACCAGTCCACTGAAACCGTCGTGGGCGTGGATGCGGGGCACCGGCAGGCCGCAGGTGTGAAGGTGGGTGCCGATCCTGACGAAGGCATTGACCTCGCTGCCCGGCAGTGTGGTGGTGATTCCGTGGTCTGCCAGGATCAACCGGTATGGGCCGGCGGTCAGTCGGAACCAGCCGCGATCGGAACCATCACCGGTTAATCTCCGGCAATGGACGGCAGCCCCGCGATAGTCGGGGAAGGCCGATTGGAATACGCCGGGGGCCATGGCATCCACCACTGCATCCCGGTAGCGATCCGGACTTCCCATGTCCTGCCAGTAATGATCCTGAACCACATGAGCATGGATAGGCACGCCGTCGTTCAGCATTTGAAGATAGACGGAAATGATATCGCTGAACCCGTCGTCGGGTATCCGCCGGATCATGTCGGCATCCATGATGTGAATGCCGGTGAAGGCCATTTTCCGGTGGCAGTCGGGGTCAGCCGGGCTTGAATACCGCTCGAAACCGGCGATTCGATTCTGCGCATCTACCCACACCTGGTTGAAGGGGGGGCGATCGTGCATGACCAGTGTTACCCGGGCCCCGTGTACTCGGTGGTGGCGATAAACATCAGCCAGTTCGATGTCGGTGACGATATCCGCATTGACCACCATGAATGGATCGTCGTCCCAATAGCCCGCCAGGTGGCGTATGGCACCGCCAGTGCCTAAAATTTCCGGTTCAACGCTCAGGGTCACCGGCATGCCGAAATCGTTTTCCGCCAGATAGGATTGGATATGGTGGGCCAGGTGATGGGCGTTTACGGCAACAGCGGTGCAACCGGCCCGTTTCAGGTTGCCCAGCATTCTTCCCAATACCGGGATGCCACCAACCGGGAACAGGGCCTTTGGAAGTGTCCGGGAGTGGGGTGCCAGCCGGGTGCCGAACCCTGCAGCCAGAATCAGCGCTTTCATGGGCCTAACAGATTCAAGTAGGTCTGGATGAGCGTTTCGTAATGCGAGATGGCCGCCTCATTCTCATGGTCTCTGATGCCATTGGTGGAAAAATAGGTCAGCCCGTTGGCATAGTTGACCTTGGAAACCGATTCGATCAGTTCGATCTCCTTGTTTTTTATCATCTGGAGACCCATGTTCTGAATTTTCTTGAGTTTGTCCTTCTTCTCCATCTTTTCCTTGCGGTTGGTTCTTAGAAAGTGGAGCACCACCTTATAGGATTGAAAATAAGGCTTTAAAAAGGCGGCAAACAGCTTTAATTTCCGATATCCCGAGGACGTGATCTGGTAACTGTCGGGGATGGTCTGGTGGGGCACGAGCATCGCGTCATCGATAAATGATTTGATGGTTTTTCTCACATAGTGAACCGGCGGTCGATCCAGATCAAAAGCAAACTCATATTTGAAGAAATCCTGAAAAAAATGGTACTCATTGTGCATCTCGGCGGCATTGAACTGGAACGCATCCTTCTTTAGAATGGCCAGTGCGGTGAAAGCAGCCGGTACGAAATATGAAATGCAGTTGTTTTTGTAAAATTCCAGCAGTGATCGTTTGGCAAAATTAACCGTGTAGTCGATTTGATCTTCCGGCAGGTCTTTGTCTCCGGTCGCTTTTTCAAGCAGTTTGCGCGACAGGTAGCGGTCGATGGCATATTCCATGGCACCGCCCGGGTTGAGAATAATTGTGTCTGCCAGTTTGGCGTTCTGGGCGGCGGCGAACGTCAGGTAAGCATTCACCGCTTCCATCAGCTCCTCCTGGGTGAAGCGGGGCTTGGAGATATTCAAGGCGGCGGCGGCCACCAGGCCATGGGGAGTGACCACGGTCTGCTTGTCGATGGCGTTGATGATCCGCCATCCCAGGCTACGGCACAGTGCATTCATATCTTTTCGGGCCATGCGGTCCAGTGCCACCGGAGCATCAGCCAACAGATTACGGGTAGAGATGGGATCGTGGAAGTTGATATAGATTTTTCCGTAACGCTTTTTCAAAAAGCGCCGGGCACGGATTACCTGGCTGAGGTTCTCATCTTCTTTTTTGCCGCCCTCCACTTCGTGAACGTAGGCGTGTTCTTCAACAATCCGGTCATAGCCGATATAAACGGGAACGAAGATCATATCTTCACAGGCCCCATTGCGATAGGCATCCAGAAGGATGGAGATCAGGCCTAGCTTGGGAATGAGCAGTTTGCCGGTTCGGCTCCTTCCCCCCTCGATGAACAGCTCGATATGAAAGCCCTCTTCCAGGAGTTTATGGATATAGGCGGAAAAGACCCGGGCATAAAGCACCGCCCCCTTGAAGGTCCGTCGCAGAAAAAACGCACCGCCTCCACGAAAAATTGGACCCAGCGGCCAGAATGACAGGTTCTTGCCAGCGGCAATATGCGGGCAGGGCATGTTGTTCTGGTAGAGTACGTAGGACAGGATCAGATAGTCGATATGGCTCTTGTGGCAGGGAATCAGAATCAGCGGCCCTTTTCTGGATATGGCCTTGACCTTTGCCAGGCCGGCCCTGTCGATGACGGCGCCGTCGAACATGGAGTTGATGATCCAGCCCACCACCGATGACATGATGCGGATTATGGTTGGGCTATAACGTGCGGCGATTTCATCCAGATACCCATCAGCTTTCCTGCGGATTTCGTAGATCGGTTCCTGCCGGGATGCGGCATGTTTTTTGATGAAGGTTCCCATTCGGTCACTGGTGAGAATGGATTCCTTCAGCTCTTCGTTGGATTTCAAGATCGGTCCGGTGATGCTCTGTCGGTGACGGTTGTGCTGCAACAGGAGCTGTCGCCTCAACTGAAGGGCTTGGTAGTCAATGCTTTTATCCGGTTGGACGGATTGGCCGAGCCACTGCCGCAGGTTCAGCGGCCGGGAAAGTTCTACAAAAATTTTACCGGGATACCGGATCAGGGTGACGATCTTTCTTAACATTCCCGGGCGTTGTGAGGTGCCGAAAAAGGTGTCCACCAGGCTGGGAACTGCAGGCAGGGGCTTCTTACCGAAAAACATCAGTTGGGGGACCAGGTAGATGGGCCGGTCAATCTGTTTTTGCATCTGGATCAGGTAACTCAGCGGATCGGTTTTCTCCTTAACGAACCGACGATAGAACCCTTTTTTTTCAACCAGTGAGATAAAGCCGCAACCCGATTCGAGAAGGGCGCGCTGGTAGTAACCACTGCGATAGGGGTCCAGGATTCGGTGGCGTTGAACCAGCTCATCCAGGTAGGCCAGCCAGATACGGAATATCCGCGACAGTGGCTGCCAGAGATAGATGTCGGAATCGAAGGCCAGTTGCGGCACCGGCAGGCGCAAATGTCGATACCGGGTATGGGCAAAGAGAAATTCGAAGCGGCTCTTATATTTGGTTGTATAGACGATAATCGCCCCATCGGGGATGTTTTTAACGATGTCCGCCTGTTCACCGCCCATGAATATCCCTGAAAACAGGCGATGCAGAAAAAAAGCGGAAAAGGTCCCGGTGGGTGATGGCAGAAAACAGAAATAGTGGTCGTGTGAATCCTTAAGCAGACGGTTGATCCATTTGTGAATCTTCAGCGCAAAGGAAGAAATCGAAAGTTTTTTTGAATTGTTCTTCATTTGAGAATGTAAGATTCCAAGACGGATGGACGTTGATGATATTTAAAAAAAATAACAGAAGCCTTGACCCTTTGCAACGCCATATTCACCGGAGAAAAATATGCTTGCGCTGCTCCGGCTTCTATGTTATTGCCATTACTTGATAGCGTCATCACCAAGTTGCTATCTAATTGAAATCCTATTGATATCTCAAAAAATACGAAGCGTCTGTCAACGCCCGGAGAAAACGAAGATAATCGCCATGCCCGTCGAGCCGTCGCAGCGCCACGCGCATGGATGGGCCGATGAAGCCATTTTAATCTGACTAACTCAAAAAGGTTCAAGAAGGAGGAAGATTCTCTATGAAAACGTTAATTGGTGGAGCAGTGGCAGCAGTCTTAGGCTTGATCGGCCTGTCGGTATGGTTCGGTGAATTTCTTCAACTTCTGGCCGGTGCGATCCCGGTGATGCTGTTGCTCGGCGGTGGACTTGCGCTCTATCTGGGATTTGATGAACTCAAAGATACCTGGAAAAAGGATGACAATACCGCTGATGACGGCGCCGCCGATGACGAAGCCGAGAAGTACAAGCAAGAGATTGACGAACTCAAGAAAGAGATCGAGACCCTGAAAACCGAAAAATAGACCCGCCCAGATCCCGACATTGAAAATGCTGCCCCGAGCGGTTTGCCGCTCGGGGCTTTTATTTGTAGATATATACCGTTTCAATCATCTTCGTGTATGCCGACAGCGGCGCTTTCCAGCCCGAAATGATGGTCGTCAACGGTGTTCCGGTTTCGATCTGAAACCGGATCTGGCGGTCACCTAAAATCAAGTCCATGGGCAGGCGTTCGTATTCGTACTCGTAGGGTGGCTGCTTGTAGGCAAAGCGGTCGGGGTAGGTCTGGTGTATGGCCTGATAGAACGCCAGTGACACGGCGTAGGATGAATAGACCCCCGGGTCGGTGACATGGATTTGAAACCCGTTGCACGGATGCCCCTCCCATTTGTTGGATGTGGGCTCAAATACAACCGGTCTGAGCACGGCTCCGCTCAAAAGGCTCGTGTCGATATTTTCCATCAGCCGATCGGGTGTTAAAAACGGCGCCCCAAACAACTCGAAGGGCAGCGTGGTTCCCCGGCCTTCCGAGATGTTGGTGCCTTCCCAGATCACCTGGCCCGGATAGACCATGGCCGACGCCGGTGTGGGCAGATTGGGCGACGGCGCCACCCAGGGCAGACCGGTCTGGCTGAACGTCATCGCTCTTTTCCAGCCTTGCATGGAAACCACCTCGAGGTCGCAGCCGATGCCAAAGCGGGTGTTGAAAAGGACCGCCAATTCGCCGATGGTCAGGCCATGGCGCATGGGGATGGGGTAGCGGCCCACGAAAGATGAACAGCCAGGGGCCAGTAGATTTCCTTCCACCTGAAGCCCGCCCAACGGGTTGGGCCGATCCAGGACGATGATTTTTTTACCGTATTGTCGTGCCGCCTCCATGCAGTGGGAGAGGGTGTAGATAAAGGTGTAGACCCGGGTGCCCACATCCTGAAGGTCCACCAGCATTATGTCTATGGGGTCCATCATGGCGCGCGTGGGAATGCGGATGTCTCCGTAGAGGGAAAACACCGGCAAGCCGGTCACCGGATCCAACCGGTCGGCGGATTCGATCATATTATCCTGCCTTTCCGCGTAAAAGCCGTGCTGGGGTGAATACAGGGCTTTTAGCTGGCCCGGAAAGGCTCGTCGAATCCGCTCACGGGCATGCGTGTAACGGCTGTCCACCGATGCCGGATTGCACAGCAACCCGACACGCTGGTTTTTCAGCGACGGTGGCGGCGATTCGCAGACTATTTCGAGACCGGTCTTTACCGCTGTCATCTGGATCGATCCTCTGCTGGGATTGGGTTCACAGCGACTCCGTGAGTCCATTGTCTATTAGCACACCGCATCTGCCAGTAAAAGGTGAAATCCATCGGCAAGCCCAAATCCCTTGACACAACCGGTTTTTAAAAATAAGTGTTTCACTTCTTGTTTTGTGCTCTCGAAAACAGGCCGCATGATCCCGATATCTTCTGGTATGCATACGCCACTTGCCGGACGGCGAGGTCAACGATTAACAAGGGGTCCATTGTCAGTTGGAACTTGAACTCAACGGTATCGTGATCATTGTCGGCGCATACGGCAGCGGAAAAACCGAGGTGGCCATCAACCTCGCCGTTCACATGAATGCAACGGGAACAGCGGTCCGGTTGGCTGATCTGGATCTGGTCAATCCCTATTTCAGGACCCGAGAAGCTCGCCTGGCACTGCGCCGCCTTGGCATCGACGTGGTACTGCCGCCCGCCCAGTATATGCAGGCAGACCTGCCCATTCTTACCCCCGAGGTGTCCGGCATGTTGAGACATCCGTCGGGGCTGATCTTGCTGGATGTGGGGGGAGACGACGTGGGTGCAACGGTCCTGGCGGCGCTTGCCGATCCGATGAGGGGTAAAATGCCGCAGGTGCTTCAGGTGATCAATCCCAATCGCCCTTACACGGATACGGTAAGCGGCTGCCTGAAAATGCGGAAAGCGATCGAGGCCAAAGCCAGGATGACGATCACCGGCATCATCGGCAATGCCAATTTCATGGAAGAGACCAGCGAACAGGATATTCTGGCGGGGTACGCCTTTGCAAAAAACGTGGCTGCGGCCGGCAAGATCCCCCTTATGTTTATCACCACGCCAGCCGCACTGTTGACCCGGCTTGACAAAAAGGATATCCATTGCCCGGTGCTTGCGCTGAGGCGGCAGTTGGTGCCACCCTGGAAGCAGGCTGATGCGTTGGGCGCATCGGATTCAAACGGCTGAACCGCGATAGCGCGCGCATTCCCCGCGGCAAGCCGCGGGGAGGGTCCAATCCGCCAACAGGGCATCCCGACCGTCCTGATGCAACACGAGACCAACCACCGACATGCCGGCCATCCAAAGGCACGGCATCGCCGCATTTCCAATGGAGCACGATTTCATCGCGATAAGGAGCAGCTATCAATGGCGTATCAACACAACATCGAAAAGGACCGCTGCAAAGGTTGCGGCCTGTGCATCACCGTATGTCCCAAAAATGTTCTGGAAATATCACCTGATGTGAATGCGAAAGGCTACTACCCGGCATTTCAGGCGCGTCCAGAAGATTGCATCCACTGCACCATGTGCTGTATCATGTGTCCGGATGTGGCTGTTACCATCAAAGAAACCGAAGAACCGAACGCCTAAGGGCGGTGAATGGAGGAGTTCCATGGCAAAGGTATTGATGAAGGGAAACGAGGCCATCGGTGAGGCAGCCATCAGGGCCGGTTGCCTGAACTACTTCGCCTATCCCATTACCCCGCAGTCCGAAGTGGCGGAATATCTGGTCCGTCGCATGCCGGAGGTCGGGGGTGTTTTTCTGCAAGGGGAGAGCGAGGTGGCTGTGGGCTACATGATTTTTGGGGCCGCCGGAGCCGGTGAACGGGTCTTTACCACCTCCTCCAGTCCGGGAATCAGCCTCATGAGCGAAGCCATCAGTTACATTGCCGCGGCCCAGTGCCCGGCCGTCTTTGTGAATATCATGCGCGGCGGACCGGGATTGGGAGGGATTCTGCCCTCCCAGGCGGACTATCTTCAGGCCACCAAGGGCATCGGCCACGGCGACTGTCGTCTGCTGGTGATGGCACCGGCAAGTGTTCAAGAGGCCGTTGAAATGGTCATGAAAGCCTTTCCCCTGGCTGAGAAATACCGCAATCCGGTGATGATTCTGGGCGACGGCCTCATCGGGCAGATGATGGAGCCGGTTGAATTCCCCGACCATCTGAAAACGGAGGCGACCAACAAGGATGCCTGGGCCACCAACGGAATGGATCACCGCAAGGGCAAGACCCGCAATCTGGTCAAATCCCTGTTTCTGGACCCGGTTCAACTCAACGACAACAACCTGGCGCTGAAAGCCAAATATGACCGCATGCGTGCCGAAGAGGTGATGTCCGAATCGTACCATACCGACTGCGATTACAAGGGGCTTATCGTCAGCTACGGCACCATGAGCCGCGTATGCCGCACGGCCATTGACATGTTGAAGGCCGACGGCATCGACGTTGGCATGGTCCGCCCCCAGACGGTCTTTCCGTTTCCCGAAAAGGCCGTTGCGGAGGCAGCGATGAAGCCGTCGTGTACCCACGTGCTAAGCATCGAGATGAGCATGGGCCAGATGGTCGAAGATGTGGAACGCAGTGTCAAGGGGCGGGTTCCGGTCAGCTGGTACGGCAAGTGTGGCGGTGATATCCCCACCCCCGAAGAGGTCATCGACGTGGTAAAGCAACGTATCGCCTGATCGACTGTCAATCCCCAAGGGATTTCAGGCTCACAAGCAAGGAGTATAGGTAAAATGGGAAAGACGTTTAAGAAACCGGAGTCCCTTTCCGATAACCACACCCACTACTGTCCGGGATGCACCCATGGCGTGATTCACCGGCTGGTGGCTGAGACCATCGACGAACTAGGCATCCGGGGACGCACGGTGGGTGTCGCCCCCGTCGGCTGTGCCGTATTGGCCTACAATTACTTCAACTTTGACTTTCAGGAGGCGGCCCACGGCCGTGCACCGGCCATGGCCACGGGCATCAAGCGCGTACGGCCCGATCTGATGGTCTTCACCTACCAGGGAGACGGAGACCTGGCCAGCATCGGCATGGGCGAGATCATTCATGCGGCCAACCGGGGCGAGAAATTCACCACCATTTTCGTCAACAACGCCATTTACGGGATGACCGGCGGCCAGATGGCACCCACCACCATGCCGGACCAGCGCACCAGCACCTCCCCCTTTGGCAGAAAGGTCGAGGAGGTGGGCATGCCCATCAAGATGGCCGAGTTGCTGGCCGCCCTGCAGACACCGGCCTACATCAGCCGCCAGACCGTGATCAAACCCAAATATATAACCAAGGCGAAAAAAGCAATAAAACAGGCATTTATTTATCAACTAGAAAACAAATGCTTCAGCCTTGTCGAGGTGGTCAGCACCTGTCCCACCAACTGGGGAATGACGCCGGTACAAGCGGTGGAATGGACCGAAAAGACGCTGCTGGCATACTACCAACCGGGGGACTACAAAGTTCCGGCATGACGAAGGGATCAGCCATGCCGGGCGTGACTGAAGGAGGCACAATGCAGAGCGAAATTATGTTCGCCGGATTCGGCGGACAGGGCATACTCTTAATCGGCAAGGTTCTTGCGCATGCCGCCATGGAGGAGGGCTTCGAGGTGGCCTGGGTTCCTTCTTACGGGCCTGAAATGCGCGGGGGAACGGCCTATTGCACGGTGGTGATCAGCGACCGGCCCATCGGTTCACCCATCATTAAAAATCCGCTTCACTTGGTGGCCATGAATGGCCCCTCCCTGGAAAAATTTGCTCCAACGGTTAAAAAAGACGGCATCATCTTTATCAACAGCTCCCTGATCGCCTTTGGGGCGAACCGTGACGACGTGGATGAGCTGCGGGTGCCGGTGGTTGAAATTGCCAAGGATCTGGGCAGCGTGAAGGCCGCCAACATCGTTGCCCTTTCCGCCTTTGTTGCCCGCAGCGGCATCGTCCCCATGGAAACGCTGAAAAACTGCATTAAAGCAGAGTTCAGCAATAAACCCAAATTGATCCCTTTGAATATGGAGGCGGTGGCTGCCGGTGAGAAGGCCGCCCGGAAATAGACCCACTCCACGACTTGTGTTCCTGTGGCACGTTGCCATGCATACATCAACGGCCGGGCCGAGCGCCTGGCTGTTTTTTTCGACCGGTGGTGGACCATGAAGTTGACAATTCCCGATTATATTCAGGCCATCCAGCCCTATGTGCCCGGCAAGCCGCTTGAGGCCCTGGAACGAGAATACGGCATCAGCGATTCGGTCAAGCTGGCCTCTAACGAAAACCCGTTGGGACCTTCTCCGAAGGCCTTGGCGGCCATCCGCAACGGTTTGGCCGCGCTTCACCGCTACCCGGACGGTGCCGGCCACCGGCTGACTCGCAAGATCGCCGACGCCAGCGGAATTTTGCCGGCGAATGTGGTGATCGGAAACGGTTCGGACGATATTATCGCCCTGTTGGTGCGGGCCCTGATACGGCCCGGCGACCGGGTGATCGTGCCGCGCCCCTCATTTCTCATGTACGCCATTACGGCCAGCGCCGCCGGTGCCCTGGTGGACGCCGTGCCCTTGAAGGACCTGGCCATGGATCTTGACGCCATGGCCGAACGGGTGACCACCGACACCCGTTTGGTGTTCGTGTGCAACCCCAACAACCCGACCGGCACGGTGGTCACCCAGACCTCGTTTGACCGTTTTATGACCCGGCTGCCGGAGGATGTGGTCGTTGTCGTGGATGAGGCCTACATCGAGTTTGCCAGCAAACCAGATTGTCTGAAAACCGGGCAGCCGTCCGATCTGAACCGCCCATTGGTGACCCTGCGCACCTTCTCCAAGGTATATGGCCTCGCCGGGTTGCGGGTGGGGTACGGCATCATGCCGGCTTCACTGGCGGAGCTTCTCAATCGGGTTCGGCCGCCCTTTAATGTCAACAGCGTGGCTCAGGCTGCGGCCGCTGCTGCCCTTGATGATCAGGCGTTTCTGCAGCAGACGGTAGGGTTGGTTCATCGGGGGCTGGGCGACCTGTATGACGCGTTGGACAGGTTGGGTCTGACCTACTTTAAAACCGAGGCCAACTTCTTTCTCATCGACGTTGGGCAGCCGGCCGATGTTGTGTTCGAAAACATGCTGCGGCAGGGTGTGATCGTCAGGTCCATGTGCGCTTACGGCTTCCCCACCTATATCCGCATCAACGTGGGACTCGAATCGGAAAACCGGCGTTTTCTGCGCGCACTGGAAACGGTTCTCTCCCAAAAAGAGGCTTAATAGCGGATTCGTCCAGGTAACGCCAAATGGCCAATCAACCGATGCTGCTGATTACTATCGACGGACCGGCCGGTGCCGGAAAGACCACGGTCAGCAAAATGTTGGCCCGGAAACTGGGGTACCGATACCTCGATACGGGGGCCTTGTACCGGGCCGTCGCCTTCGGGGTCCGAGCGGCCGGTGTCCGGCCGGACGACGATCGGGGGCTCGGTGATGTATGTAATACATTGCGACTCAGCATTGAAGGGGACCGATTGGTTTTAAACGGCGTGGACATTTCCCATCGGATCCGTTCCCCCGAGATCAGCATGCTGGCGTCCGCCGTTTCGGCCCGACCGGTCGTGAGACAGGCACTGTTGGGCATCCAGCGGGAAATGGCACGGACCGGAGGCCTGGTGGCCGAGGGCCGGGATATGGGAACGGTGGTATTTCCCGAAGCGGACCTCAAGTTTTTTCTGGATGCCACGGCCCGGCAGCGAGCGCTCCGACGCTTTGCGCAATACGAGAAAGGCACTGGCCAGACACTCGAGCAGATCGAGCAGGATATCCGCCGCAGGGATCAAAACGATAGCAGCCGTGATATTGCACCGCTGAGGCCGGCCGACGACGCGGTCATCATTGACTCGACGAGCATGACCCCCCGACAGGTGGTGGCGTTGATGATGGCACGTGTCGGACCATTGAGGGAATAGGCTTTTCATTTTTTATATTGCATTTCACTATACGTTTCTGTATTGTCTTCAGGCTATACTGCATGCGCAAGCGTTTGCAGTAAAATAAAAAGCGGCTAAGGGGGTAATCATCAGTCAATGGACAACTTTGTAGACAACGAATCAACTGAAGAACCGATCGAGAAAGACAGTGTTACCGGCGAAAGCATGGCTGAACTCATGGATCTGTATGAGGAGAGTTTCAAGCGGTTTGCCGAAGGTGAGGTGGTCAACGGAAAGATCATCTCTGTGGATAAAGACCATGTCCTGGTGGACATCGGCTACAAATCCGAAGGCCAGATTCGCATCCGGGAATTCGAAGTGGACGGCGTAGTCAGCGCTCAGGTGGGCGACACCGTCGAAGTCATGGTGGAGTGGTGGGACGACGAGAATGAGGTGGTCGTTCTGTCCAAGGAAAAAGCCGAGAAGGTCAAGGTCTGGGACGACATCAAGAAACGTCACGAAGCCGATGACACCATCACCGGAACCATCACCAACCGCGTAAAGGGTGGATTTTCCGTGGATATCGGCCTTCAGGCATTTCTGCCCGGATCACAGGCGGATCTTCGACCCATTCGCAACCTGGATGAAATGGTCGGCAAGGAATTCGATTTCAAGATTTTGAAATACAACCGCAAACGCAGCAACATCGTTCTTTCCAGAAGAGTGCTTCTGGAAGAAGAGCGTGAAAGCAAACGGACCAAGACCCTGACCACCATTCACGAGGGTAAAGTGGTCTCCGGTATCGTCAAGAACCTGACCGAATACGGCGTGTTTGTCGACCTCGGCGGCGTGGACGGATTGCTGCACATCACCGATATCTCCTGGGGTCGGGTCAAGCACCCGTCCGAGTTGTTCAGCGTGGGCGATGAGATCAATGTCAAGATCCTGAGCCTGGACCTGGAGCGTGAACGCGTTTCTTTGGGTATGAAGCAGCTTAGTGAAGATCCATGGGCCAGCGCCAGCGACAAGTATCCCGTGGGTTCGCGTATCAGCGGCAAGGTGGTGAGTCTGACCGACTACGGCGCATTTGTCGAGTTGGAAGAAGGTATCGAAGGCCTGATTCACGTATCTGAAATGTCCTGGACACGCAAGGTCCGCCATCCCTCCAAGGTGGTCTCCGTGAGCGAAATCGTAGATGCCCTCGTGCTGGATATCAAGCCGGAAAACCGGCGGATTTCCCTGGGGATGAAACAGGCTGCACCCAATCCCTGGGATGTGATCAGCGACAAATATCCGGTGGGTACGACCATCGAGGGAAAAATAAAGAACATCACCGACTTCGGCCTGTTCATCGGAATCGATGAGGGTATCGACGGCCTGGTCCATATTTCAGACATCTCCTGGACCAAGCGCATCAAGCATCCCTCCGAAATCTACAAGAAGGGTGATGTGATTCAGGCCATCGTTCTTGAAATCGATAAGGGGCAGGAACGATTTTCCCTTGGAATCAAGCAGTTGCAGGCCGACCCCTGGGATACGGTTGCCGAGCGCTATGAGGTGGGCAAGGAAATCACGGGTACCATCACCAATGTAACTGATTTCGGGGTCTTCGTCGAGCTTGAGGAGGGTATCGAAGGGCTGGTGCACGTTTCCGAAATCAGCAAAGAGAAGATCAAAACCCCGGTGGGCCAGTTTGAAGTGGGGCAGGTGATGACCGCCAAGGTCATGAACATCAACAGCGACGAGCGGCGCATCGGTCTCTCCATCAAGCGTCTCGATATGGAAGATGATAAGGAACTGCTGACCGATTACGTCACCAACATGGGGCCGGTAACCTCCAGTTTCGGCGAAATCCTTCGCGAGAACCTGCAGGAAAAACTCAACAACGACGAACAATAAATCCATTGACTCAAATCATGAATGCCGGCGGTTTGCCTGATAGGCCCGCCGGCATTCATCGTCATGAACCGCCAGGCGCCGTCTACCCGGTCGTTGCCGCCCGCTCCGCCTTTTTCGACCTGCCTTCTCTATCCAATGCTCATGGCCCGCTGATCGCGCCGGCTGAGGCTTTTTCGATCCTGCCTGGACCTGCGCCGAAAGAAGGAAACTGACATGTTTTCCAGACGCCATCCCTACCTTTTTTTCTTACTGGTTGCTTTTGCCATTTTTACCGGTCTTATACTGGGTGTCATGGCCATGGCGTCCTGGATGACTCGGGGGGCCGGCGGTTTCGACGGTGAGGCGGTGGGGGTCATTGAAATAGAAGGGGCGATTGTCGATGCGCGGGATACGATCGAGCACATTCGCCGGTTCCGTATGGATGAAGACATTAAAGCCATCGTGATACGCATCGATTCCCCCGGCGGTGCCGTAGGGCCGTCTCAGGAAATTTACCGAGAGATTCGCAAGACCGTTGAAACCAAAAAAGTTGTCGCCTCCATGGGTGCTGTGGCCGCCTCTGGCGGTTACTACGTGGCTTGCGCGACTGACGGCATCATGGCCAACCCGGGTACGATCACCGGCAGCATCGGGGTCATCATGGGATACACCAACTTTCGGCAACTGTTGGACAAGATCGGTATGGTGCCTGTGGTTATAAAGAGTGGGCCTTACAAGGATACGGGTTCACCAACCCGGGAAATGCTGGACGACGAGCGTGAAATCCTGCAATCTATCACCAGTAACATCCACGAACAATTTGTCACGGCCATTGCCGAAGGCAGAAAAATGGACCGTGCTCAGGTGGAATTGGCCGCCGATGGCCGCATTTTCACCGGTGAAGACGCCAAGGTTCGAGGATTGGTGGACCGTCTTGGCAATTTTGAAGATGCACTTGAATGGGCCGGGGAATTGGGCGGTATTGACGGTGAAGTGGTTCCGGTTTATGCCCGCGACGAAAAACTGTCACTGCTTCGCTACCTGATGTCCTCATCGATATCCGACTGGATGTCCAGGGTCATTCACCCCGGCATCTATGCCGAATACCGCTACCTGCCTGAAGGGCCTTGATCCGAAAAGGAAAGCGTATGCGAATCATCGCGGTGGCCATGGCTAAGGGGGGTGTGGGGAAAACGACGACAGCTGTAAACCTCGCCCATGGACTGGCCCTGGCAGGCAAGCGGGTGCTGCTCGTCGATTGCGACACCCAGGCGCAGACCACGACCTTCCTCGGTATTTCGCCTCCCCACGGATTGTATGAGTTCATTACCGGTCACGACGGCAACGGCAGGACGATTTTAAAGAAAGAGGCCATTCACTCGGCCCGGCACAATCTATGGGTGCTGGCCGGTGGTATCAAGCTGGTGGAGCTTAAAAACTGGTTGGGAGAGCAGCCTCGCGAACATCGGCACGCCATATTGCACCAGAGCCTGACACTGAAAAACAACGGGCTGGATTACCTGATTTTCGACTGTGCACCAGGGTGGGACGTTCTGAGCGTAAACATCCTCATGGCCGCCAAGGAGGTGCTGTGCCCGGTGGCACTACAGGGACCCGCCTTGGAGGGCCTTAAAACCTTCTTCGGGTACCTGGTTTCTGTCCAGCAACTGAATAAATCCCTTCGGCTCAAGTATATCCTGCCCACCATGTTCGACCGCCGTACCCGTCAGAGCCATGACATCTACAATCGGCTCAGGCGTCTTTTCCGCAAACAGATCTGCAATCCCATCCACCACAACGTCCGTTTATGCGAGGCGCCGGTGGTTGGGCAGAGCATATTCGAGTTCGCCGACAGTGCATCGGGTGCAAAAGACTACCGAAAGCTGGCAGAAAGGTTGATCGATGACGGCATCAGACAACAAGACCATTCCCGATTTTTTTGACGAAAAACGCATGGACCCGGTTTCCGTGGCCACCGGAGCGCCCGGTATCCAAAATGACGGCTCCCAAACGGGTGGTGCCCAAAAGAAAGGCCGGGTTTTATTTCTCAGAGGCTCTGTTGGACCGGTTTACCCGTAAATTCCATCAGTTGAAACTCGACGGGGTACCTATCGACAATAAATCTGCTTTGGCCGAAATGGCCCTTCATTTTGCGCTGGACGATTTGGACCGGGGAGAGGCCAGCCAACTGCTCAAACGATTTGGCGGCCCTATGTGAACAGGCTGACATCCCCCAATCCCTCACGGATGATTTCCGGCACATCCTGCTCCAGAGAGACCACGCTGGAGGGCATGCCCGACACTGGTCCACCGTCGATCACCGCATCCAGTCTTGGCCCGAAGTGATCGTTGATCAGGGAGGCGTCGTGAAAGATCTCACCGTCTGGCGTGGTGGCACTGGTGGAAATCACGGGGTTGCCCAAGGCCTCTACCAGGGCGAGACAGATGTTGTTGGCAGGAACACGAATGCCGGCGGTTTTGCGTTTGGTGAGCATGATTTTGGGGACCAGTTTGGATCCTGTCAGAATGAAAGTATAGGGGCCGGGGAGAAGCCGTCTCATGGTTTTATAGGCATAGTTGGAGACTTTGGCATACTGGCTGATGTTTTTCAGGTCGGCGCAGATGAAGCTGAAGGGCTGATTTTTGTTGCGCTGTTTGAGCTGGTAGATTCTTTCGATGGCGCGCTTGTTCATGATATCGCACCCGATGCCGTAGTAGGTATCGGTGGGATAGGCGATCAACCCCCCGTCCTTCAATATGTCCGCAACCCGACTGATCAGTCGCAGTTGAGGATTATCCGGATTGATGGTAAACAGCATGGCGGTGCCAAGGCTCCTGTCGGTGAAGAAGCGGGTGCGTGATACCAACGCGTGATGGCGACGCGTTCAACGACCGTTTCCGTCTGAGTCTCACTTACCATAAGACCAAAGCGCTTAACCTATTACGGCCTGTCAGGGGTGTCAAGCAACCAAATAAAGATTGATAAAGCCCCCTCCATTTGTTAGTTTGCGCGATTAATCGGTTTCCGGCCCGCCGTTCATATGATCCTCACGTTTAAGGGATCCATCGCCTGTAAGCCGGAACCTTTGCGAGGCCCGTTTTATCGGCCTTTGCCGGCCCATTCACCGGACCGACCCGGCCACTGACGGACGATACCCATAATCACCACTGCCGACCCGGCCAACTTCCATTTCGATGCGGAGGATCCCATGACCAACCTGATCGCAGAGGAAGCCTATTCCTTTGATGATGTCCTGCTGGTGCCCAGCTATTCCGATATCCTTCCCAAGGATGTCGATACCCGAACCCGCCTGACCCGTGAACTGACCCTGAACATTCCCATCGTCAGTGCGGCCATGGACACGGTGACCGAGGCACAGACCGCCATCACCATGGCCCGCGAGGGGGGACTCGGCTTTATCCACCGGAATATGAGCGTCAAGCACCAGGCCATGGAAGTGGACCAGGTCAAAAAATCGGAAAGCGGCATGATCGTAGACCCGCTGACCATCGGTCCGGACCGGCCCATTGAAGAGGTGATGAAGCTGATGGCCCATTACCGCATCTCCGGGGTTCCGGTGACCCGGGGCGATCAGCTGGTGGGCATTGTCACCAACCGGGACCTGCGCTTCGAAACGGACATGACCAAAAAGGTCAGTGACGTCATGACCAGTAAAAAATCTGGTCACGGTGAGCGAGGGCATCAGTCTGGAGGAGTCCAAGAAGATGCTCCAGGCGCACCGCATTGAAAAGCTGCTGGTGGTGGACAAAAACGAGCGGTTGACCGGATTGATCACCATCAAGGATATCGAGAAAATCAAAAAATACCCCAATGCCTGCAAAGATGCCATGGGACGGCTGCGCGTGGGTGCTGCCATCGGCGTGGGCGAAGACATGATGTCCCGGGCTGAGGCCCTGCTCAAGGCCGGTGCCGACGTCATCGTTATCGATACCTCCCATGGCCATTCGGGCAACGTCATCCAGGCGGTCAAGCGCCTCAAGGGGGATTTCTCCGCCTTGCAGCTGATCGCCGGCAATGTGGGCACCGGTGAAGGCGCCCAGGCGCTGATCGACGCCGGCGTGGATGCGGTCAAGATCGGCATCGGTCCGGGATCCATCTGCACCACGCGCATCGTGGCCGGTATCGGTGTGCCCCAGATCTCGGCCATTATGAACTGCCGGGAGGTGTCAGAAAAGACGGGGGTCCCCTTGGTAGCCGACGGCGGCATCAAGTTTTCCGGGGACATCACCAAGGCCATCGGCGCCGGCGCCCATACCATCATGGTCGGCGGCCTGTTCGCCGGCGCTGAGGAGAGTCCGGGAGAAACCATCCTCTTTCAGGGTCGCAGCTACAAGGTTTACCGGGGCATGGGATCCTTGGAAGCCATGAAAAAAGGCAGCAAGGACCGCTATTATCAGACCGAACAGGAAACCGACGACAAACTGGTGCCCGAGGGCATCGTCGGACGGGTGCCCTACCGGGGAACCCTGTCCGCCAACATTCACCAGCTCATTGGCGGGCTCAAGGCCGGTATGGGCTATGTGGGCTGCCGGACCGTCGAAGAACTTCGCCAAAAGGCGCGTTTTGTGAAGATCAGCGCAGCCGGCATGCGTGAAAGCCATGTCCACGACGTGATCATCACCAAGGAAGCACCCAACTATAGGGTGGACAATTAACTGGGTGTCCATCCGGAAAGGGCACCTTTCGGCCCAGGCCGGCGTTCTCACTCAGTTGAAATCCTCGACGTAGCGCTGCTACGCCTCCGGTTTCAACTTCGCTGCGGCCTTGGTCTGAGCCAAAATCTACCCTTTCTGAACGGACACCGTCTAAACGATAATATGCCAATTTTACCATGACCCAAGAGACCTCCAGATTCGTCCATCTTCACGTGCACACCCAGTACAGCCTGCTGGACGGGGCCATCCGACTGGCAGACCTGTTCAAGAAAGTGAAGGCATTCGGCATGCCGGCGGTGGCACTGACCGATCACGGCACCATGTTCGGCGCGCTGGATTTCTACCAGCAGGCCACCTCCGCCGGCATCAAGCCCATTATCGGTTGCGAATGCTACGTGGCCCCGCGCACGCTTGCCGACAAAACCCCGCTCGATCGGGATGGCACCCGTCACCTGGTGTTGCTGGCCGAAAACCAACAGGGATACCGCAACCTGTGCAAGCTGGCCACCGTCGGTCAGATGGAAGGATACTACTACAAACCACGCATCGACAAGGCCTTGCTCGCCGCCCACGCCGAAGGCCTCATCGCGCTGTCCGCCTGCCTCAAAGGGGACGTCCCCCAATATATTCTGGCTAACCAGATGGACAAGGCCGAGGAAGCGGCCCGCTATTACCAGCAGATTTTTGGAGAAGGGAATTATTTCCTGGAATTGCAGAACAACGGTATTCCGGCCCAGGAAAAGGTCAACCAGGGCTTGGTGGAACTCAGCAGCAAGCTTTCGATCCCGCTGGTGGCCACCAATGATTGCCACTACCTGAATCAGCAGGACGCCAAGGCCCACGAGATACTCCTGTGCGTCCAGACCCAGAAGACCATGGCCGATACCGACCGGTTCGTTTTCGACTCCAACCAGCTCTATTTCAAATCCCCCGAGGAGATGAAAGGCTATTTTGCCGATTATCCCGGAGCCACTGACAATACCGTAGCCATTGCCGATCGCTGTTACATCGAGTTCGACTTCAAGACCTACCATTTCCCTCAGTTCGATGCCGAATCGGGGAAGACGGCCGACGAGCTGTTTGACCAGCAGGTGCGCGAAGGCTATGACCGTCGAATGGCGGTGGTCCGCAAGAAAAAGGCGGATCTGGACGAAACGGTCTATCGCGAACGCCTGGAATACGAACTCAAGACCATCAAAGAGATGGGATTTCCAGGCTATTTTCTCATCGTTGCCGACTTTATCCGATATGCCAAGGAGAACGGCATCCCGGTGGGACCCGGCCGTGGCTCCGCCGCCGGCAGCCTGGTCTCCTTCGCCCTGAACATCACCGACCTGGATCCTATCGAGCACGGTCTGATCTTTGAGCGATTTTTAAACCCGTCGCGTATCAGCATGCCTGACATCGACGTGGATTTTTGCATCCACGGACGGGAACGGGTTTACAACTATGTGGTCGAACGCTACGGCGGCGGTGATTATGTGGCCCAGATCATCACCTTCGGCAAGATGAAAGCCAAACTGGTGATCCGGGATGTGGGACGGGCCCTGGGACTCCCGCTGGCGGAGGTGGATACCATTGCCAAGCTGATTCCCGACAGCCTGAAGATGACCATCGACAAGGCCCTGAAAGAAGAACCCAAGCTGGCCCAGATGGTGGCATCGGACCCGCGCATCGCCGAATTGATCGATATCAGCAGGGCCCTTGAAGGGCTTTCCCGCCATGCGTCCACCCATGCGGCCGGGGTGGTGATCGGCGACAAGCCACTGGTGGATTACCTGCCCCTGTACAAGGGGAAAAAAGGGGAGGTGGTCACCCAGTTCGATATGAAAAAGGTCGAGGATATCGGCCTGGTGAAATTCGATTTTTTGGGATTGCGCAACCTGACCGTTATCGACCATGCCTTGAAAAGCATCACCGCCCAGGGGAAAACCGCACCGGATCTTTCCGATCTGCCTCTCGACGACGAAAAAACATTTGCCCTGCTCCAGGCCGGAGACACCACCGGCGTGTTTCAGCTGGAATCCAGCGGCATGAAGAACCTGCTGGTCCGCCTTCATCCGGAATCCTTTGAAGATCTCACCGCACTGGTCGCGCTGTATCGTCCCGGCCCGTTGGACAGCGGTATGGTTGACGATTTTGTGGACCGTAAACACGGCCGCAAGAAGGTTGTCTACCCGGTGGCCTGTCTGGAACCGATCCTCCAGGAAACCTATGGGGTGATGGTCTACCAGGAGCAGGTCATGCAGGTGGCCGGCGAACTGGCCGGTTATTCCATGGCCGATGCAGACAGTCTGCGCAAAGCGATCGGCAAGAAGATTGAAGCGTTGATGGCCAAACACCGGGAGAAGTTCATCAGCGGTTCGGTAAAAAACGGTGTGGACAGAACCATTGCCACGGAGCTGTTCGATCTGATCGAAAAATTTGGCGGTTACGGCTTCAATAAATCCCACAGCGCCGCCTATGCGCTGATTGCCTACCAGACGGCCTATCTCAAGTCCCACTTTCCCGTCGAGTTTATGGCGGCCCTGCTCACCAGCGAAATCGACACCATCGACGGGGTGGTCAAGTTTATCAACGAGTGCCGCAGCCACAGCATTGAAGTGCTGCCGCCGGATGTCAACGAGAGCAGTACGGTGTTTACCGCTGTCGACGGCCGCATCCGCTTTGGCCTGGCGGCGGTTAAAAATGTGGGTGAAGCCGCTGTTGACCTGATCATCAAGGAGCGTGAAGAAAATGGACAATTTTTATCCCTCTTCGACTTTCTCCAGCGGGTGGACTTGACCAAAGTGAACAAGCGGGTGCTGGAGAGCCTGATCCGATGCGGGGCACTGGATTTCACCGGAACATACCGCTCCCGCCTCATGGCGGTGCTGGAAGAGGCGCTGGATTATGGCCAGCGCATTCAGCGTGAAAAGAACAGCGCCCAGATGAGCCTGTTCGACACCGGTACCGGAGAAGATCTGGCCATCAACCAGCCGTCCGTCCCTGCCATCGACGAATGGGACGATCGGGATAAACTCCAACAGGAAAAAGAGACCCTTGGCTTTTACGTCACCGGACACCCGTTGGACCGGTACAAGAAAATCATGGAAAAATTTACCAATGTGGATGCCATCAGCGTCCGGGAAGTGGCCGACAAGAGCGCCGTGCGCATCGGCGGCACCATCAGCAGTTCCAAGGTGATCCGCACCCGCAAGGAAGAGCTGATGGGATTTGCCACCGTGGAGGACTTGCACGGGACCGTGGAAGTGGTGATCTTTCCCTCCATTTATGCGGGCTGTGCCGACCTGCTCTCGTCTGATACGCCGGTCCTGGTGCAGGGCCAGGCCCAGGTCGAGGAGAACGGGGTAAAGATTCTTGCCGATGCCATCATTCCCATGGATCACGCTGAAGCAACCTGGACCGTGGAGGTGCGCCTGATGGTGGATCCCGAGATCACGGATCGGGAAACCCTGACACGGGTCCATCAGACGCTGCAGCGATATCCAGGCTCCTGTAAAGGGTTTGTGCACATCTGCCTCAAGGATCAGGGCGAAGCCGTTGTCTCCATACCCGAAGCGGATGCGTATCCATTGCTGCGAGGCCATGACCCGTGAGGTCAACGCCATTTTCGGCTATGCCGCCGTGCAGACCCGCTGCAGCGACGCTGCCAGCGCCATGAGAAACAGCGATCTCAACGGGCGCCGCAGTAACGGCCACCCTTTTTCCAGGAATTGATCGGGGATGACGATCTCGATATCTTAATCCTGAAATAGACAGTAAATAACAATTTTAGCCTAGTTGTGTTTTCCGGGGTAAATTAAAAGGACGATTAATATGCATGTCCCATTGCTGGATCTGAAGGCCCAATACCGGACCATTAAGGATCGGGTGCTGGAAGTCACCCAACAGGTTTTCGAAAGCCAGTACTTTATTTTGGGTCCCCAGGTGGAGGCTTTGGAGAAAAAAATCGCCGGCTACTGCCGGACCGGCCATGCGGTGGGGGTCTCATCGGGAACGGACGCGTTGGTGTTGTCGCTGATGGCGGCGGGGATCGGGCCGGGAGATCGGGTGATCTCCACGCCTTATACCTTTTTCGCCACGACCGGTGCCATCGCCCGGGTGGGGGCCACGCCGGTTTTCGTCGACATCGATCCGGATACCTACAATCTTTCTCCGGACAAACTCAACGCCGCAGTGGCAGCCATGGCTGAAGATGTGTTGAAAACGGTCAAGGCCATTATCCCGGTTCATCTTTACGGCCAGTGCGCCGATATGGAACCCATTCTGGATATGGCTGCGATCCACGGGTGGGTGGTTATTGAAGATGCCGCCCAGGCCATCGGTGCTGAATACAGGGGCCGACGGGCAGGCAGCATGGGAGACTACGGCTGCTTCTCCTTCTTCCCGTCCAAGAACTTAGGTGCCTTCGGTGACGGCGGCATCGTGACAGCCGGTGATCCGCAGGTCTATGAGCGGCTGAAAATCCTGCGGGTTCACGGCTCCAAACCCAAATACTTTCACAAGGTGGTGGGCGGCAATTTTCGCCTCGACGCCCTGCAGGCGGCCATCGTGGCCGTCAAACTGGACTATCTGGACGACTGGACCGCAGCGCGCCAAAACAATGCGGCACGCTACCGGGAGATGTTCGCATCGGCCGGGCTGACGGACCGCGTCCACCTGCCGGTGGAAAAAGAGAACCGGCACATCTACAACCAGTTCGTCATCCGTGTCGATGCCGGCCGGGACGAGCTTCGGACCTATCTCGGCGAGCAGGGGATCGGAACCGAGGTGTACTACCCGGTTCCCATGCATCTGCAGGAATGCTTTGCGGGGCTGGGCTGTCACGCCGGCGATTTTCCCGTTTCCGAACAGGCCGCCAATCAGACCCTGGCCCTGCCCATCTATCCGGAGCTCACCGAATCCCAGCAGGCCTACGTGGTCGAGAAAATCGATGCGTTTTTGAACCGTTAGGATGGTCACATGGTCAAGGAACTGACATTCGGCTATTCACCCTGTCCCAACGACACATTCATGTTCAACGCCATTGCCCATGGTGCGGTCGGCGTTGACGGATATCAGATTGCAGCCGGTGCTCCACGATATAGAGACCCTCAACGGCATGGCCATGGATGCGGTGCTGGACGTCACCAAGCTCTCTTTTTACGCCTGGCTCGAGGTAAAAGATCGATACCAGCTGCTTGACAGCGGCGCGGCGATGGGGTTTGGCTGCGGGCCGGTGCTGATTGCCAGAAAACCGTTAACCCAAGCGGAGATCCACCGCTGCCGGGTGGTGCTGCCCGGCCGGTGGACCACCGCCCACCTGTTGCTGCGCTTGTGGGCCCCGGATGCCGATCAGCGGTTTTTTACACCTTACGATCGGATCTTCGACGCATTGGCCTCGGGGCAGGCCGACTGCGGGGTGATCATCCACGAAAGCCGCTTCACCTTCGAAGCCGCCGGGTTCGCGTCGGTGGTGGATCTGGGGGCCTGGTGGGAGGAGATGACGGGTCTGCCCATCCCGTTGGGCGGGATCGCCGCCAGGCGAAGCCTGGGAAAACCGTTGATCCGGCAGATCGATGCGGCGGTCAACACCAGCATCCGGCGGGCCATGGCCGATCCGGATGAGACGCTGCCTTACATCCGGCGGCACGCCCAGGAGATGGATGATTCGGTGCTTCAGGCACATATCCGCACCTTCGTGAACGACTTCAGCCTGGCGCAGACCAACCGGGACGTCGGGCGATCGAGACGCTGGAAGCGATGGCCCGCGATGCCGGTGCCATCTGATGGTGGGCATCGTTTATGCCACCCGGCGTGAAGCGGATCCGTTCCTGTCGCAACTGTCCGCCGACCCGCTGGCCGCCCAGCCGTTTTTGATGTTCCAGAAGCACCGGCGCAAGCCATCGGGCATTCATCGCGGTCATCAGCGGCATGGGCAAGGTTGCGGCCAGCCATTGCGGCCACCCACCTGGTGCTGGTCCACCGGGTGTCGAGGCTGGTCAGCGCCGGGCTTTGCGGCCGGTTGACCATGGACAACGGTTGGTCTGTCGGTGACCTATTTCGAATCAGCACCGCCGTCGAAAGCGACTGCGACCGGTTCGGCCAAGCAGAGCAACCCGTGGCCTGCGATGCCCGATGGTTCAGCGAACTCAAAGCGGCGCGGCTGGTGACCCAGGATCGACCTGTTTTCGATGCGGCCTGGCGCGGTCAGTTGGCCGGTATCGGCGACCTGGCGGACATGGAGGGTGCTGCCGTGGCGCGAGTGGCCAGGCTTTACGGCATCCCGTGTGCCATGATCAAGGGCATCAGCGACAGCGCTGATGAAAACGGGCGGCAGGATGTGGCCAGCCATATAGACTGGGTATCGGGGCGCATCGCCGATGCGCTGGTCCATGAACTATCGATCAACCCAACAGACAAACAGCCATGAAACCTGAATCGACCTTGCAAACCATCTTGAACTTCACCCGGATCGAACACACCGCCTTCAGCTTGCCGCTGATTTTCACCGGTGCCTGGCTGGGGGCGGGAAACCGCTTCCCATCGAGCATGGTGATGCTGCTGATCGTTGTCGCCGCTGTAGGCGCCCGTATTTTCGGCATGGCCATGAACCGCGTGCTCGATCGACGCATTGACCGCTTGAATCCGCGCACCGCCGGTCGGGAGCTGCCTGCCGGGAAAATGACGTTAGCCCTGGCCTTGGCCATCGCTTTCACGGGACTGTGGTCTACCTGATGGCCTGTTGGATGCTGGGCGGCTGGTGCCTGATCCTGTCTCCCATTCCGCTGGTCCCGTTGTTGGGCTATTCGCTGCTTAAGCGCTTCACCCCCTTTTGCCACTTCGGCATCGGCTTTTGTCTGGCCCTGGCGCCCCTGGGCGCCTATGTGGCGGCTGCCGGTCACCCACAATTTTCAGGGGCGGTGATCCTTTTTTCCGGATTCGTATTCTGCTGGCTGAGCGGGGCGGATATCATCTATGCGCTCATGGACGTTGAGAGTGACCGGCAGAACCACATCCACAGCCTGCCGGCCAGGCTGGGTGCCGACGGTGCCATCCGGGTGGCGGCAGGGGTTCACTTGATGGCGTGGGGCATCCTGGTGGCTGTGGTTCAGAGCGTGGGCGGCGGGGCGATGGCCTGGATGCTCCTGGCCACGGCGGCCGTGTTTTTTGGGTTGATGTACGTCCCCAGCATCCCCGTACCGAAACGGTTTTTCCCCATCTCCACCTTTGCCGGCATTGCCGGTGCCCTGGCACCCATGGTCGCATGAGTCAGGGCGGTGAACGGAGCGAGAATTATGGACTAAAGCTGCCCCCCCCCATCTGATCCTCGGTATCACCGGTGCGTCTGGCATTCATGCCGCCCGGCTGCTGGTTGAAAAATCTCCCTGGCCGGTGGACCTGGTGGCCAGTCGGTGGGGCAGGAGTGTCGCCGGGACTGAATGCGGCGGCATGGAAGCCATCGAAACCCACGCAAAAAGAGTGTTCACCCCCGACGATCTCTTCGCGCCCCTGGCATCGGGGTCGGTCGCCGCCGTGGGGATGGTTGTATTGCCCTGCTCGGCGCATACCCTGGCTCAGATTGCCGCCGGATTGGGTGACAGCCTGATCACCCGGGCGGCGCATTGCCAGCTCAAAGAGCGCCGACCGCTGGTTCTTTGCCTGCGAGAAGCGCCGTTGACCCTGATTGATCTGGATAATGCCCGGCGGGTATCTGCGGCCGGTGCCGTGATCATGCCCATGAGTCCTCCATTTTTCATGTTTGCCGGCGCCGATCCGAAAACGGTGTCCATGGACGACCTGTTGGATGCCTACGTGGATCGGGTGCTCGCGCTGCTGGGGCAACACCCATCCCGAACATGGGAGGATATCCGTTGAGTTTCGTCGATCTGCGCGCTTTCCTTGCCCATCTGGAGCAAACCGGTGACCTGGCCCGCATTCGTGTTCGTGTAGACCCCAACCAGGAGATGACCATCATCCAGCACCGGGTGATGGCCAATGGTGGGCCTGCCCTGCTTTTTGAAAATGTCACGGGTTCCCCCTATCGCGTCGTCACCAATTTGTTCGGCACCCGCCGGAGAACCCGGCTGGCCTTCGGCGGTGATCCTGCAGCGTTGGGCCAACGGGTGTATCGGCTCTCCAGAACCCTGATGCCGCCGAGTATCAAGGGTATCGTCAAGGCCCGCCGGGATCTGCTGGCCCTTTCCACGGCACGGATGCGCAAGGTGGGCAGCGGGCCGGTCCTGGACACCGTTTCCCATTCCCCCGATCTGAACCGACTGCCGGTACTGATCTGCTGGCCCGATGACGGCGGCCCCTTTTTCACCCTGCCGCTGGTGCACACCACGGATCCGGAAAATGGCACGGGCAATTTAGGCATCTACCGGCTGCAGCGTTTTGATGGCAGCAGCACCGGCATGCACTGGCAGATCGAAAAAGGCGGGGGATTTCACTATCACAAGGCCGCCGCCATGAACCGACCCCTGCCGGTGAGTGTGGTGCTCGGCGGACCGCCGGCCCTGATTGCCGCGGCGGTGGCCCCGTTGCCCGAAGGCATCGACGAGCGGCTGCTGGCCGCATACATGATGAACCGGCCGCTGGACGTGATCGCGCGCAAAACGACCGGCCACCGTGTCCCTGCCCGTGCCGAATTTGTTCTGGAAGGGTCGGTGACCCCCGGTGACATGCAATGGGAAGGGCCCTTCGGCGACCACTTCGGCCACTACTCCCATGCCGCGGATTACCCGGTGTTCAGGGTTCACCGCGTGCTGGCGAGAAAAGATGCGATTTATCCGGCCACGGTTGTGGGCAAGCCGGTACAGGAGGATTTCTACATGGGCGAAGCCCTGCAGGAGATGACCCTGTAAAATCGACAAAGAAACCGAAAAAGAATTCTTTCAAAATTGCGGAGTGAAATAAAAAACTTATTTATTTTTTAATAAAGATACAAAAATTTGAGCTAATCTCAAAATAGCAAAACCTACAAAAATTACAGTAACAAAATAAAATATACTATTTTGATTACTACAATAAGTACGATCACACGTATTTGAAACAATACTCAAAAGAAAAGCGCCTATGCCTAAAAATATATTTAAAAAGAACCTTAATAAGTAAAATTTATAATTTTTCATAAATTTTTACGCTAGCTGGACGAATTACTCGAGCTTGCCTCGAGGTATTCGAAGGATCCCCTATTTTATATCCGATTTGTAAAATTTCAGCTATTGTATGATCCTTAGATTCATCTTCTGTTTCAATAGTTTGAATTGACTGATGAATATTTGGATCAAAAGGAATATTAATTTGATCAATTTTTTCTATTCCTGATTTATTAGAACTAGAAATTAATTGCTGATATATGGATTCAATACCTTTTTGCCATTCTGGATGAGACTTACTCCAGATTTTCTTATGACTAAATGCCATATCAAAACTATCCAAAGCTGGTAGTAAATTCTCTGTCATTTTTTCTTTAGTATAAACTGAAGTATTAACACGAGTTTGCTCTAATTCTTTTTGAAGATTTACATAATCTGCTTTTTGCTCTCTGCCAACCTGTTAAATATTCTTCTTTTTCAGAACGACAAGTTTTTAAATCTACTCGAAGTCTTTTAGTAATATCTTTTTTGGGAAGCTCGTCACCATCTGAAGCTGACCTACAGCGGCTACGCAAGCTCACACAAAACGCTATCGACGGTGGCCTGGCCTGTATGTTTTTCGGTCGAAAACCCCGCAGCAAAGTGCAGGGCAAACGGGCTGGGTTGGTGCTGGCGCAAACACGGCTACAAGACACGAGTCAAGAAACCGCTGTGGCCTGACTTGGTGTCGTGCATCGACAAGGCACTGGCAGGTGAAGACATCCCCTTTTCTTGTGGAGGGGTTTTGCATAGAAAACTGCACCGCCGAGCACCAGTGCTCCGTGCGAAATCAGCAGCTTAGATGGGGAGGGCGAGCAATGACGAGCAACACCATTTTGAACCCGCAGCACATTCAAACGGCGGTACAGCGGGTGTACGAGGAAAACGCCGGCCGCAGTGACCCCAAGCAGAACAGCGAGGATTGGGGCCTGTGCAGCGATACGCGGCACGAGCTGTACCGCCGCGTGAAAGCGGAGTGGGGTGCCGTCAGCGGGCAGCCCGAGCGGTTCTTCCCGTGGCACATCGACGCGGTGCTACGGGCTCTATCTGTATTACCGAAAAACGAAAGGCTAATAGCAATGGCAAAGTTATCGGAAGGAAAACTGGCGGCAACACCTACCTGAAAGCCGACGACATCAAGCAGGGGCAGGAGGTGAAGCTCACCATCGACCGCATCGAGCAGGAGCAAATCCACCGCGATGACGGCAGCGAGCAGCAAAAGCTCGTCTGCTACTTCCGCGGCAAAGAGAGGGGTTTGGTTCTGAACAACACCAACATTGACGTGCTGATCGATACGCACGCGATGACACCGAAGACCTCGCTGGCAAGCAGATCGTGCTCTACCGCACCACCACCCAATTCAAGGGGCAAGTGGTGCCGGCCCTGCGGTTACGTGCTCCCACGCAGCAAGTGGATGACGAGCAAGTGCAATTCTAGGACCACGTGATCCTGGGGCAGTGTGTCGCTGCCCCAGGACGTTTCTCACAGCAAGGAGCTACCACCATGGTAGACACCCAAAGACTAGTGGCAACATGTCCACCCCGCCCGGCACCTGGTGACGTGGTGCCCACAAGATTCCCGCTGAGCTGAAGAAATTCACGCAGTGGGTGTGCTGGCGATGGGTGCTCAAAACGGCAATGGACGAAGCCCCCGTTTCAAACCGACGGGAATACGCACGCCACCGATCCCAAGACCTGGTGCGACTTCACCGATGCGTTCTCCGCTACAAGTTCGGCGAGCACGAATTCCACGGCATCGGCTTCGTGTTCACCGCCGACGACCCGTCTGCGGCATCGACCTGGACGACACCTACGATGACTTCCGCAACCTGCCCGAGAATGAGCACCGCGCCAAGTGGTCGCCCGATGACACCCGAGCCCGAGAAGATCATCCAGGGGCTGGGTAGCTATTACGAGATCAGCCCCAGCGGGCGCGGCACCAAGATGATCGTGAAAGCCGAGGCGCCCCACTGCGGAAAGCGGGGCTGCTTCGAGGTGTACGACCACGCCCGCTACTTCACCATCACGGGGCAGTGCCCCGAGCAGTGCTGCCCATACGCGCCGCCAAGAAGACGTGGAGCGGCTCTGCGAGCTGTTCTTCCCTTCCGTGGAAGAGCAGCACCCCCAGCCCCAGGAGCCGCCACAGCCGCCACCAGGAGGCGCTGGCGTCCCCAGCGGCGGAGCGGGTGCTGCGAATGGCTTACACGAGCCACGGGCGGGGAGCAGATGCGGCGAGCTGTACGATGGCAACTGGGAGGACGACTACAGCAGCCAGAGTGAAGCCGACCTGGCACTGTGCAACAAGCTGGCGTTCTGGAGCGGTGGTGATCGCGGGCGGTGCTGGATACGCTCTTCCGCCACAGCGCGCTCTATCCGCGACAAGTGGGACTGAGCCACGGGGCGACAGCACCTACGGCACGCGATCACCATCGCCAAAGCACTGGCGGGCTGCCATGAGTTCTACCAGTGGGGCGACGGCGAGGAGTTCTTCCACGGAAGAAGAGGAAGCGCCAGAGCCCGAGCAGCCTGGCAGTTTGATAACTGCTGGTGCCGCTGTCCGACGTTCGAAGAGCAGCCAACCAAGTGGGTGTGGCAGGGCTACCTGCCGCGTGGCATGGTCACCTGGTTTGTGGGCGACAGCACCCGCGGCAAGAGCTGGGCAGCGCTGGATCTCATCAGCCGCATCACCTCGGGGCGGTTCATGCCCGACAACACGATCTGCGAGCGGTCGCCAGGTGGTGTTCAGCACTCAGGAGGATAGCCTCTCCCGCACCATCAAGCAGCGGTCGCGGTGGCTGCGGGTGGATGAGCCGCGCGTGATCGCCCCAAGCGGCGGCTGCTGCTCGACAAGGACCTGCGCGAGTTTCAAGCCCTGCTCACCCACGAGCAGAGTCGCCGTGGTGGTGCTCGACACGTTCACCGCTCACATCAGCGGCGCGGTGGACATGTACAGCAACAACGACAGCCGCGACAAGGTGCTCTCGCCACTGTGCGAGCTGGCCGAGAAAACCAGACGCCGCTTTCCTGGTGATCGACCACCCACCCAAGAGCGCCTACAGCAAGGGCGTCCACAACGTGCTGGGCAGCGTGGCCTACGGCGGTGCGGCTCGTGGGATCTGGCTGGCCGAAGCCCCGCGCGGCGGCTACGACGGCTGCACCTGCATCAACCCCCACAAGATGAGCATCGGGCCGACGATGCCCAAGCTGCACTATCGCCTGGTGCCCAGCGAGACGCCGAGCGGAGCTGCACGGTCGAGTGGGTGAAAGAGCCCCAGCAGAAACCCGAGCCCCCGAGCAAGCACGACCTCGGCCAGGGAGCTCATCCTGACCTGCGTGCATCCCGACGGTGCCAAGTGGGGTGACATACTCGCACGTGGCGAACAGGAAGAGCTGAGTGAAACCACGCTGCGGCGGGCACGGGATGGGCTAAAACAGCCAGCAGCATATGGTCCGAAAGTCACGGGTTTTGGCTCCCAACTGAAACCGCCAAGGGGTAATTCCGATGAGCAGTGATTCAGTGCTCTCTGTTGTGCTACTGGTGCATCCGACTGCCCTACTACCTAAACAGTCAGCCAAAGCGGCTCCCTATATAGGTAATGGCGGTTGGCGGTTTACCCGTACGGGGAAGTGCCGAGGGGGGCGGATACCCCGCCCACCCTCGCAGCTTCCCACTCCCGTCACGCCGTGGGCGGGGACAGTTTCTATTTCCCTTTCCGTGCAAGAGGAGCAACACGCGATGGACAACACCACCCGATGCTGGGGCTGCGGCTGCTACCACCGCCGGCGTGACTTCTGGTTCCCCCAGTGCCTGTACGACGGGCCGACGCAGGACACCAGCAACAATGACGAGGAGCTCAACCACGATGCGTAAGCTGTCGGAACACGACGCAGACAATCAATTGCTGTTCAACACTAACTTCTACCTGCACCGTCTTTCCGTGGACGATCTGACCACACTCGCTCGTGCCAGCGACACCGTTGCCCGCCGTGCCCCCACGTTCTCAGTGTGGCTGCTGCACGAGCTGCGGCAGGAACTACAGCGGCGGAAGGACGAGAGCCTGGAGCCCATGCCCCTGCGGGTGCCGGCTACCTGGAGCCACAGTGACTTCGCTGACGGCTGCTCTGCGGTGCTGGTGATGCTGCGGGCGTTTGCCCCCAGCGGGCTGCCCCTGCTGCTTGCCGTGGGGCACGCAATGGCAGAAGGCGTGACGCTCAGTAAGTATCGAGAGGTCACGGAGTTGGATTGACAAGCAACTGTCACACTGACGCACTGTTGACCTAACCCGTTACGCCGCAGGGGGTAGGGGGGTCGAAAAGCTACAGCCCTAGGTCGGAAGACCCCCGCTAAACCGAAAAAAATGTCGTGTGGTGCTAACCGTGCTTTGCTTGTTTTGATTGACAAAAATGCCCGCTACGGAGTATGACAGCCTACAGTTACTTCCCGTTTACCTAAAGCTGCAAGGCAGACCAATGTTGACGTCACTCAAGTTGCCGAGCGTCTCGGTGTTAGTCGCCAGTGCGTTCACAACTGGTCGAAGGCTGGGCTATTGCCCCAGCCCGTACGCATCGGAAAACGCTGGGCTCGCTGGCACGAAGCCGATATTGAGAACATTTTGCAGCACGGTTTGGGTGGCGGGGCACAAATGTTAGCAAAAACCTGAGGTTCCCGAAAATGAATAAGCAAGCACGTTTGGAAGCGATCCGCGGCGAATGTCAAGACATCGTGGACGGACTCGGCGACGGGCAAGTGAGCGAGGCGGTATTGAGCCGCATTGAAACCCTCGAAAGTGAGCACGACGAAATCGTTGCGGAGCTGGCTGAATCCGAGTGGAACGGCCGTTGCCACCGAACCCTTGCCCACCCGGCAGGGACGGGGCCGGCGCACCGAACCCAATCTGCACAGCGGCCAGGCGTCTCGCTCCACCTATCCCGGGAGCCGACAACCGCAACCGATCGAACACCCCTCCCGCACGATGGCGGGCATGTTCGGCCAGCCCGCATTAACACAAGACGGCTGGCAATCGCGGGTGGAGTTTCTGTCGGCCATTGCACGCGGCTGCAACGACGAGCGTCTCGCCCAAATGGGCATGACCGGCACCAGCGGCAGCGAAGGCGGTTACTATGTGCCGTCGCAGTTTTCGGCCGCCTGGTTGGATGGCGCTTGAAGCAGAAATCGTGCGGCCACGGGCGACCGTGTTGCCCATGCAAACGAGCAGTTTGCAGGTTGCGTCCTTCGATGGCAGCGATCACTCCAGCAACATTTACGGCGTAACCACGCATTGGGTCGGTGAAGCGGCCACCATCACCGAAAGCACGGGCAGCACCCGCAAGATTACGTTGTCGACGAAAAAGTTGGCCGCGATTGTGGACGTGAGTTCCGAACTGTTGATGGACGGTTTGCAATTCGACCGCTACTTGAGCCAGGCGATGGCGAGCGCTCTCGCCTTCGAGCTGGATTATCAGTTCTTGTGGGGCACCGGTGCGGGTATGCCCCTGGGCGCGATGAACAGCACCAGCCTCGTATCGGTCGCGAAGGTGGGCAGCCAAACGGCCGCTACGATTGTTCCGGCTAACGTGCTGGGCATGTTCGGCCAGGCTACATCCGGGCTGCCAGAAGAACGCGATTTGGATGGCTCACCCGAGCTGCGTGACGGAGCTGTACCGCATGTCCGCCCCTGGGCAGGATGCGGTCGGCGACCCTTCGGCAGTGTACGGTTCACCGTTGTTCATCGACGCGGGCGGAAGCGCCCCGTCCCAACGGCTGCTTGGCCTGCCAATCGTGTTCAGCGAGAAGTGTGCACCGTTAGGGACGAAGGGCGATATCCTCTTGATCGACTGGTCGAAATACTACGTCGGCTTGCGCAAGGATGTGACCATTGATCGGTCGGTACATTCGGGATGGTCCACGGACGAAGTGAGCTTCCGAGCGATCACCCGCGTGGACGGGCAACCCGCGTGGGCGTCTGCCATGACACCGAAGAAAGGCATGCGCCACGTTGTCGTGGTGCGTCTCTCTGGATACGAGGTCCTAAGATGGACGTTGCAACCTTACTACGCAAAGCGCGGCTGATGATTCGGCGCTGCGAGGTCTGTGGGCAACCCGTCCGCTCACCGCGGCGGACTTGTTCCGAATCGTGTGCCCAAAAGGCGCTTACCGCCATGCTGGCGGCTGGTGCGGTGCAACGGCCCGAGCCGACGGCTGACCAGTGGCTCGAGCACTACAAGCGGCACGGCCGCTTCCGATAGCTGCCGGTTAGGATTGATTTCCTTCCTAGCCGGCACCGTTTGCGGGACGGGGTCATCTGCTCGCGCGGCCCCCGTCCCGCTTTTGCTGAGTGACGGGGAACTGTCACCGTTTGATATACTGGTGGGCATGATTACCCATGTTCACCGCGACTGCCGTCGCAAGAAGTTGACCTGGGCAATAGTTGTGGAGATCCGCCAGCGATACGCGGCGGGCGGCATCCTACAGCGGGAGTTGTGCCGCCATTACGGCATTAGCCCAGGCACCATGTCGCAACTACTTTCGGGCAAGATATGGTCAGGTGAGTGGTGCCAGGCGAGTACGCCCCGCCGCAACCCGACGGCCCGAGAAATCCGCAAAATGTGCTGGGAAATCCAAGATGGGTGGACAGAAGAGGAGCGGGAGAAGCGGATTGTTGGCCCGTCCTACCAAGTGACGGTGCCCCTTCTGGACGCCCCGTTGATTGACAGACAGCGCCCCACACTGGCAAAATGAAAGCGGCCCGAGGGTGACTATGGGAATCATCCACGGGCCTGACCACCACTTGTATTAGGAGTACAAGCTATGGCTGACAGTCATTCTACTATCGTCGTGCGTCTCCGCCGACCTCCAGACCGCCCGATACAGCTCTGGTATCGGTGCCTTCACGGGAAAGCAGATCCGCAAGTCTGCTTGCACCACCAACCTGGCCGAAGCTGAAGAGCAACGCGAGCTGTGGGAAGCTCAACTGCGGCTGGGTATCTCTTCCCGGTCGAGGGGGACAAACCCGCTCATGCCGACATGCCGTGGGACGACTTCCGCGACGAGTACAGCGAGGTAAAGGTTTCCACGATGCGGCGGAAAGCGGCGGAAGCTGTGGAGAGCCGCTTGGATATCTGCACCAAAATTGCCCGCCCCCGTACGCTGCGGCAGATGGCGGAGAGCGGGCCGCTGCATCAACTGCAGACGAAGCTGCTCAGCGGGGCGGCAGGGCGACTGCGGAAGGGACGGAAGAACCACGCAGGCGTTTCGAGCCATACGGTGCAAGGTTACATGCGGACACTGCTTGCCGCTCAACTGGGGACGGCTGAGCAGGAGAATCCTCGACAGCGTGCCCGACGTGGATCTGCTATCCACGAGAGCGACGATATGAAGGGCCGCCCGCTCGTGGGTGAGGAGTTTGACCGCATGGTGCTTGTCGTGCCCAAGATCGTGGAGGACAAGCGGCCGCCTCCTGGGAGTTCCTGCTGCGTGGGGTAGTTGCCAGCGGGCTGCGGCTCAGCGAACTGATGAATATTAGTTGGGACATCCCGCAGACCATCCAACCCGTATGGCGGCCTGGACGGCTGCCCGTGCTGTGGTTCCCTGGTCACCTGCAGAAGAACAAGAAGAGCCAGGAGATTCCCCTCTGCCCGTGGCTGGAAGAACTGCTAGACGAAGTGCCCAGCGAAGAGCAGCACGGTTGGGTGTTCAACCCGCAGCCCATCAAGAACCGCACGGAGCGGCTTAGTGCGGAGCGGGTGGGCAAGATCATCAGCAAGATAGGTGAAAAGGCACGCATCACCGTGGACGAGGGGAACCCACGCACGGGCAGTGCTGTGAAGTATGCGAGCTGCCACGACCTGTGGCGGACATTTGCCACGAAGCTGTACGAGAGTGATCTACCGCCCGATTTAATTCGAAAGCTGATGCGGCACGCGGATATCCGCACCACGGAGCGGTTCTACCTGCAGAGCAACACGCAAAAGGATGCGGCAAGATCCGCGAGCTATTGGGGCGAGTCAGCACACAGTCAGCACACACCCAGGTAGCTGA
>CAVQUU010000026.1:0-67526 GCA_963716825.1 uncultured delta proteobacterium | reverse complement strand
AGGCCATAGCTGAAAAATCATAGACCTGATAAACCGGATACAACAAACAATGGTTCAATTTTGCTGTTGTGATTTATTTGTCGTTTGGTTTCTGGGTATTGTGATTTTTTACTGTTTGTCTTTTATTTAAGGATTCAGTTTTCATAAAAAGATGACACCAGCCGACATCCGCAAATCGGAATCCTCCAGGGGAACCATTCTCATCGTCGACGATGCCATGGACATGCGGGTGTTCATTTCCGCCTTGTTCAAAACCAACGGATACCGCACCGAGACCTGTCGGGACGGATCGGCCGGGCTGGCAAAGGCCCGGGAAATTGCGCCCGACCTGATCGTTCTGGACGTGATGATGCCGGGGACCGGCGGGGCGTTGATGTACAAAAAACTCAAAACTGACCGCCAACTGCAGCACATTCCCATCATTATGCTGTCGGCCGTGGGGCAACGGTCTTTCCAGCACTATCTGAAGATGCTCAACATCAAACTGGTGGAGCCCCTTCCCGATCCGGACGCTTACCTGGAAAAACCACCCGATGCGCAGCTCCTGCTTGATACGGCGGTTGGGCTCATGGCTTTACGAAAAGAGTAGAAATGGAAGAGAAAATCCTGCTGGTCGATGATGAGGAAGGCATCCGGAAAGTTCTGGGTATCTCCCTCATGGACATCGGCTACCAGGTGTTCACCGCGCAAAACGGCAAGGAGGCGTTGGCGGTTTTCCGGCAGCACCGCCCTCCCATCGTTCTCACCGACATCAAGATGCCCGTCATGGACGGCATCGACCTGCTCCAGCAGATCAAGGCCGAAAGCCCGGACACGGAAGTGATCATGCTCACCGGCCACGGAGACATGGATCTGGCTATCAAGTGCCTGAAGCTGGAGGCCACCGATTTCATCACCAAGCCCATCAACGACGATGTCCTGGAGATTGCCCTCAAGCGGGCCAACGATCGTATCGGCATGCGTGCGCAACTGCGGGCTTACACCGAGAATCTGGAAAACCTGGTACGCGAACAGACCGCCCGGCTGATGAAAACTGAACGGCTGGCGGCCGTGGGCCAGGCCGTTGAGGGTCTCTCTTCGGCGCTCCGCGGCATTGCCGGCGATCTGGATGCGGGCATCAACTGTTTCAACGAACTGCCCTGCTTCGTCGCCATCCACAACCGCCGCCGGGAGATCATCGCCATCAATCCACTGTACCGGGAGCGGCTGGGGGACCATGTGGGCCGACCGACGGGTGCGGCCTATCCCCAGGATAATCCGGAACTGTCGCCAGTCGAAGAGACTTTTACTACCGGCACGGGCATGCGCCGCCGGGTCACGGTGGTATATGCCGATGGCACCCGGGGCCCGGTGATGGTCCACACCGCCCCCATCCGCGACAGCCAGGGCGATGTGGAACTGGTCGTGGAGATCGGGGCGGACATCGGCGAGGTCCGGCGGCTGCAGGAACGGCTCCAGGCCACCCAGCAACGCTACCAGCAGCTTTTTGACGAGGCGCCGTGCTACATCACCGTGCAGACCCCCGACCTGACTATCCAGGGCGGCCAACCGACGCTTTCAAGAGGACTTCAACCTGACCATCGGGCACCTCTGCCACAAGATATACAAGGACCGGGACGACGCCTGCCCCGACTGCCCGGTGGCCAAAACCTTCAGCGATGGCCAGTCACATCAGTGCGAAATGGAGGTGACCTCGAAACGGGGGGAGACCTACCGGGTGCTCATCCAGACCGCACCCATCCGCGACCTGGCCGGCAACATCACCCACGTCATGGAGATGTCCACCAACATCACCCGCACCCGTCGTCTGGAGGACCAGTTGGCTTCCTTGGGGTTGATGATCGGATCGGTGTCCCACGGCATCAAGGGGCTGCTCACCGGCCTGGACGGCGGCATGTATCTGCTGGACGCTGGATTCAAGAAGGAAAGTCAACAGCAGATCCGTGAAGGATGGGATATTGTGCGCTTCATGGTCGGGCGTATCCGGGACATGGTACTGGACATCCTCTACTATGCCAAGGAAAAGGACCTGAAATGGGAAACGGTGGACGTCCTCGGTTTTGCTGAGGAGGTGCTGCACACCGTGGGGCCCAAAATTAAAGACCAGGACATCACCCTGAGCCACCGTTTCGACCCCGCCATCGGCCGTTTTGAGGTGGATGCGGGCATCGTTCGCAGTGCCCTGACCAATATCATCGAGAATGCCGTGGAAGCCTGCCGGTCAGACCGGTCGGGCCGGTCCCACGAGATCTGCTTCGAAGTCACCCAGGATGCTGGTTACATCTATCTAAAGGTGTCGGACAACGGCATCGGCATGGACGAAGCAACCCGCGCCAATGTTTTCACACCCTTTTTCTCCTCCAAAGGCGAACGCGGCACCGGACTGGGGCTTTTCATCTCCAACCGAATCCTCAGCCAGCACGGCGGCGGAATCTCTCTGGAATCGGAACCGGACACGGGGTCCCGCTTTTCGATTAAAATTCCCAAGAAAACATCTGTCGCCAACCTTCTCCGCGAAAAGACATAGATGCCTCTTTTGGATGCGATTGCCGGACGGTCAGGTCGCACCACCTTGTCCTCTTATCTAGGAAAGCCTTGTCGCAGTCCTGTAATAGGCGTTGAATGCGGATTGGGCCCTTCATCGAATTAAATATTCCCATAATGGCCCGCTGAACCCTCCGCGATACATGCGGTCCAGAATCTCCCCCGTCGCTTCTCCGCCGGCTGCATGCACCCAGTTTTTCCTGTCCTTGGCATGCTCAGCGATCATATCGGCGGCTCGCGAGACGGTAATCCAGGGCGAACGGTAAAATACCGGTTCCAGTATTGACGGATCCGATTCAATCTGTCCCTGCTTCAATGCGAGCTCGTACAAGGCGGTATGGGGATAAATGCGCATGCCGCAAAAGAGAAACAAAACCGTTTTTTTCAGCCGGTCGATCCTGCTGAGTGACGTTGCCAGAGTCTGCTCGCTTTCACCGGGTCCTGCAAACAAAAAGTAGTGTGCCACGTGAAGCCCAGCTGCCCTGGCGGCCCGATGCGCATCGAATACATGGCTCACCCTGAAGGGTTTGCCATAGGCCTGAAGGACCGAGTCGCAAAGCGCTTCTGTACCGAACTCCACATGCGTGAGACCGCACTCGGCCAAGATGTCGAAGTAACCGCCGGGCATCCGTATCGGTGCGAAGAACCCGCCCCAGGGAATGGTCAACCCGATGGATTTAAGGGCACGGGCCACCGCCAGACTGTGCTCCGGATCGGCGTTGAATGCCGAGTCGGTGATAAACAGATACCTGGCGCCTGCATCCTGCCGTGCCAGGGCATCCTCCGCGATTTTGGACGGAGCGTGGTGACGCATCACCCGGCCCTCGATATTCGGATAGCTGCAATAGATGCATCTGAAGGGACAACCGCGCTTGGTTTGCAGGTTGAGCATGCCGCCATGCCGAAGGTAAAAATCGATCCCGGCTGGTGTGGCGCTCAGCCTTCCGTTGCTCGCTTCGGACAAGGGCAGCGCTTGCGTGGATGCACCTGATCGGCAGATAACACCGTGGATCTTGCTGGGGTTATCCCCGTTTTCCAGCGCGTCCAACAACTGGGGCATCCGTTCACCTTCCCCAACAATACCGTAATCCGCGTCCAGGAGCGCCATAAGCGTCTCGGGAAACATGGTGAACGCACTGCCGCCCAATACGATGGGGGCATCACAAAACTGGCGGATCTTTTCCACCAGGCGTCGATAAAGCGGCACATAGCTTTCGGGGTTCAACGCATCGGTGTTGTCAATGTTGCGCAACGAAACACCGATAAGATCTGGTGCAAAACGGTGGATGGCCACTGTCAATGCATCACCTTCCGCAACCACGTTCATATCCAGGCAGGCCACTTCGTGATCCGCTGCCAGGGCGGCGGCCACATAATCGAGGCCCAACGGATAGACCGCGTAGGGCTCGACAACGGTGTTGGCTGAAATTAGCAGGATCTTCATGATGGCGATATCCGCATAGCTGTTATGAATGCTTCCATACCTACCTGCCGATAGGAGCCGCTGATTGCTCGAACCAAATTCAACTTCAAAGGCGAGATACGCACTGAATAAAAAATCGATTTCAGTTCGCTCCATGCCCAGCCTTGCGCCACGGTACGAAAAGTTTCTAATTCACGATCAAATTTCTTTTCTTTTGATGAAGTCATGGAATTTCTGACGCCCAACAAAGTGCTGACCCAGCTGGGGTTGCCTCTGGCCAAAATGATGATTAAGTGTTTGTAATATCGCTGAAAGGAATTGCTTTGAAATATCCGCACGCGAAACATTTTGCGGAATTTTTTAGCAGGATCCCGCGATGGGTATTCCTGCTTATACTGATTCTGTTGTTCGGGAGATTCATAATGGTGCTTCTATTTCATTTTCTATCATAATGCACACGGTGGATCATATTAGGGTCACGGAAATAAATAATGCCACCATAAGGCGCCGGCTGTGGGTTCGTCAACCAGGCGCATTCGCCGGCGCATATCGAGATATGTGCCGGCGGATGGAACGCAGGTGACGGGCCAACAGGCAAGCAAGATGTGGAATTATTTTTTTCCGGGGCCCTAAGTCATTTTTTTCTCGGTTGTGTTTGGGCATTGCCTGTCTGTTTCTGGAAAAGCGCCATCAGATAAAAATCTGTGTTGGCGGCCGTTCATCGAAGACCTCCACCCGTTTACGGATCTTGGCCGCCTTTTTCTCGAGGGATACGGCCGGCCGGGGAGCAGTATACAATAAATGCAGTTTTCATATTGGAAGGCTCCGTAAAACGTCCAGTAACGTAACGGCGTACCATTTATGCATGGTTAAATAATTTGTTTGGCGATCATCCTCACTGCAAAACCATGGCCTTCTCCGGACACACCTCCTGGCAGCAGAAGCAGGTGACACACAGGTCCATATCCGCTTGGGGCAAATCGTTAGGCATGGACAGGGCCTGGGCCGGGCACTGCTCCACACAGGTGCCGCAGGCCGTGCAGCCGTCCGGGTCGGCCCGGGGCGTGAGCCGGGTTTTACTTTCCAGCATCTCCTGAACCACCGCATTATCCTGGATGGCCTCGCCTCCCAGCGGCGGAAGCTTGAAATTTTTTATTTTTTTCAGCTTGCCGTCAATGCGGATATCCGCCATCTTCCAACTCCCCAACCCGGCGTCGGCAGCGTTTTGGAGAAATCTCAAGCGGCCCGGATCCAGTCCCATCATGGCGGCCATGACCGCGTCTATGGCCACGGCATTGTCCGCAGCCAGAATCAGGCCGATCTCGCGCAGTTCCGGTGAGGCCGGACCGTTGCCCTCCATACCCACCACGGCATCCACGATGAACAGGTCCGGGACCCGCAGCTTGAATACCTCCACCACCAGATCGTGAAACCGGGATGGATTGCCGGCAATTTTGTGCAACCTGGCCTTCTGGGCACCGGGCAGGATCCCGTAGCTGTTCTTTATGGCGCCGGTCATGACCGTAAGCCCGTGGGTTTTGAACTTGGGCAGGCTGATGACGATGTCCGCCTCGACGATGGCCCGGGAAACGTTCACCGTCTCCATGAAATCGGGATGAAGGGGCAAGGAAACGGCATCGAGGCCGATGTTGCGGTAGCGGCCACGGGCGGCGGCCATGAGGCCGGTCTGCTCGAAGGCCGCTTCATTGGCGCCGTAGCTGAAAAGGCCGGGATTGTCACCCACGACGATCGAAGCCGGTCCCATCGTCTGCACTTTGTCCACCACCGCAGCCAGCACGGCCGGATGGGTGACAATACCCTCGGCGGCCTCCGACCCCCGCAGCACGTTGGGTTTGATCACTACCTTCTTGTCTTCAAGTTTTTGGGGGAACAGATCGAACGCCCTGTCTATGGCCGCACGAACGGTATCATAGGTTGACGGATGAATCATGACCTGATGCATGGCGTGGCTCCTTTTTCCGCAGTGAAAAAATGAAATCTGAAGGCACTTTTAGCATTCGCCAAACGGATTCTCAAGCATGCCTGAAAAAGGTTCGGTCAGCTTCCTTTGAGCATGCGCATCAGCGTCCCATCACGATCGACAAAGTGGTGTTTCAAGGCTGCCGCAACATGGATGATGATGAAGGCCGCAAGCAGGACGGCGGTCACACCGTGAGCCTCCCGTAAGACGTTTCCCAGCGACGGACTTTGCCAGACCAACGGGGGCAGTTTGAAAATTCCGAAAAGGGAGACCGGATAGCCATAGGCCTGGGACATGAGGATGCCCACCAGCGGCTGGAGGAGCAGTACCACATACAAAAAAATATGCACCAGACGGGCGATGTAGTTCAGAATTGGGATGTTGCCCAGGTCACGGGGTTGTGGATTGGTGAGCCGCCAGGCGATGCGGCCGATCATCAGCAGAAAGATGACGACGCCGATAGATTTGTGGCCGGCAATCGCAACGGCCTTAAAACCACCGGACGGCAGAATAGATAGCAGGCTGCCGCCCACGATCATGCCGATGGCCAGCGCGGCGATGGACCAGTGCAGCAGGCGCGCAATCAAACCATACTGGTCGCGGGTATTCATGAGCATGCGGACCTCCTTGATCTTTCTTTGGAAGGGCGGGGATGCCGATGGCATCCTGGGCCGGGCAGATCAAACGGTAAATAATATCCTACGGTGCTTTATAGTAGCGAAATGCGATACTGAAGGCAAGCCGATGTTGCGCGACAAAAACAGCATGGGCTGTCTTTTTTTTATTCCGGATTGCGCTTGCCATAAAGAATCCGGCCCAGTTCCCGGTGGGTGAAGTAGGGGTCGTCGTTGCGCAGGTAGGGCAGCAGGATGCGTTTTTTACGGACGATGTCACGGGAAATATCCGCGAAGATCGTATCGGGATCGAACAGTGCCCCCGTGATGATGGCTTGGCCAAAGGGGTCGATGATCTCACTGCCGCCCCAGAAACGGAAAGGATTCTCATCGATGACCGCGTGGGTTGCGTCTGTCTGCTCGCCGTGTTCGGATCGGAGGTCTTCAAACACCTCACAGCCGACCCGGTTGGCACACAGGTTATAGACACCGAACACCCGCGAGTAGAACCGGTTGATGATGTTCCAGCTTTCGATATTGGAAAACTCGTTGCCCATGGATCCCCTGGAGGAGTTGAACATGGTGATGAAGATGTCCGCCTTCTGGGTGACCCCCAGGTATGGCAGCGACGGGTGCCAAAGGTCGTTGCAGATGAACGGGGCAATGGTCAAGCCTTTGAGTTTGAAGACGCGAACATGCTTGCCACCGGAAAAGATCTTGCGCTCTTCGAAGACGCCGTAGTTGGGCAGATTGAGCTTGCGGTGGGCAAACAAGATTTCACCGTCCACGGCTACCAGCGCCGAATTGTAAAAATTCATCGCCGGGGATTCTTCGATGAATCCGACGACGGCCGCCGTCCCTTTGGTCGTCCGGGCCAGTTGCCGGATCTCCGGTGAGTCGATGCGAAGGGCCGCTTCGTGATATCGCTCCCTGACGAAGTAGCCGGTCAGGGAAAGCTCGGGGAAGACCACCAGGTCGACCCCTTCTGCCTTGGCCGCTTCAATTTTATCAATCGTGACTGCCAAGTTGGTTTTGACATCCAGCAGGACCGGATCGGTCTGGTAGACTCCCACTTTCATTGAGGGAACCCTTTCTTTGTCGTGGATGATGGCTGGCCCTGCGCGCCATCCCGGTCAGACGGTGACTGCCCTGCATCCGGTGATGATGGGATCAATGGATGTCCATTGGTCGGCCGACCAGATTTTTTCTATCAGATGGTTGGCTTTCAGCTTACCAATGATCGGGCCGGTCAGCCAGAGAAATTTTGCTTCCAGATCACCATCCGAAGGCAGCGTATGCGGCGGTTCCCATAAGGCTTCGATACGGCCGGATCGGTATATCTCACCCGTTGTGGTCTCGACCACCACTTCGGCCGGCGCCTTGGCCGGGAACTCGGCCTCGAATTCGGGGGCCACTTCGGTGGAAACCTTGTCCAGAAGGGCGAGCAGTGAAGGATCATGCAGGCGCGGCGGCAGCACCTGGCCGGGTCCGACTTCCCCATCCATCAGGGCGGCGGCCACCGGGAATGCCAGGCTGTATTGAGCCTCCTCCGTGTTGCGGGGGTGCCCATGGGGCAGCCGGGTGGCGGCCTCGAAGGTGCGCACGCGGATGTGTCGGATTTGGTCCGGCGTCAGGTGGTTGTCCCGGACGATGTTGAGGGCGCCGGCCACCGCCGGTTGCCCCCAGCGGCAGGCCGCATAGGGCTTGAAATAGAGGTTGAGGATCTCCCACTGCCGTCCGAGGTTTTCCACCCATGCCCGGTCCGGGGCATCGTCGAACAGCGGACGGATACCGGTGAATCCATCCCGGGCCATGATTGCGGACAAGACCGCCACCATGCAGCCCCAGCCGATGCTGTCCTTGCCCATGGCAGGCGTATCGATGCCCTTCATCATAGGGGCGATGGGGGCGTGGTATTCGGCGGCGCCCATGGCGTGGAATATCTGGCCCTTGGTGAGCCCCACCAGCCTGCCGGCAGCCGCCGCACCGGCAATGGCGCCCCAGCTTCCGGATGAGTGGTAGACCGCGTATGTGGCATGCCGGATCACCCCGGCACGGATACCCAGTTCGTAGGCTACCACCAGGGCGGTAAGAAATTCCGCACCGGTACAACCGCCGGCCAGTTCGGCGGCGGCCAGCACCGGTGCCAGCGCGCATGCGCCCGGGTGACCCTTGACATTGCGGTAACCGTCATCGATGTCCAGGGCATTGCCGGAGAACCCGTTGGCCAGGGCGGCGCCGGCGGCCGACACCCGCTGGCCGTTTACCATAATGGTGGCCTGGTTGCCACCGAACTGTTCTATGGCCATTTCGCGCATAATGCCGGCAGCGGGCGTCTGCGATCCGGCGAACATCGCCCCCAGGGTGTCCATCAGGCAGCGCTTGGCCTGGTGCTGAACGCTCGCGGGCAGGTCTTCCCAACGAAGGTTCAGCGTGAAGTGGATGGCATGTGAAGTCAATACGCCCATGGTACCGGTGTTCCACCATGTTAGAGTAGGATGGTGAACTTCTTCCGCAGCGCGTGTTCGATATCCGCCGGGATGTAGGAATTCTCTTCGGCTGCAAGAATCTTGCGGGCGATCGCTTTTGCCCGTTCACGGGTGTCCGTCGATCCGCCCTGGTCCCACTGGTGACGGCTTTTTCGATCGGTCACGCCGTTGCCCTGAAAATACTCGCTGCGCATGTATTGCATGGTGTGGGGCGACATCATAAAATTGCCGGACGGCCCCACCGTGTCGATGACTTCCAGGGCCAGATGCTCAGCGTCCACCGCGATGCCTTTGAGCACCTTGCAGGCCATACCGATGATTTCATCGTCGATCACGTATTGTTCGGGGGCCACCGTGAGCATGGACTCCAGCATGCCGGCGCTGTGGTGCATGTAGTTGGAGCCACCCATGGCGCCCAGCAGGATGGTCATGGCTTTTTCCCAGCCCGCCTGGGCATCGGGAAGCTTGGCGTCGGTCAACCCGGCGGAGTTGTAGTTGGGCACCCGGATGTGGGCGGCCAGCTGGTGGATCGCCGCATTCATCATGCCGCATTCCACGCCGCCCCCAGAATAGCCCATGGTGGCCATGTTGGCCATGCCCGGGATGCCGCCGTAGAGCAGCGGCGCACCGGGTTGGGTCAGCTGGCAGATGGTGATACCCGCCAGTTGCTCGGCGTGCAGCTGGGCCAGGGTGCCGGCCATGGTCATGGGGCTGGTGGAGCCGGACATGGGCGCGGCGGACAAAGCCACGGGAATCCCCTGCCGGTTGCATTCCTGCATGATCAGGGTGGATTGGGTGCACAATTTCAGCGGCGAAATAGCAAACGAGGTAATGATCGATATAAAGGGTTTGGATTTCAGCTGCTGCTTCCCACCGGCCAGCATGGCGGCCATATCGATGACCCGGTGCAGCCCCGCCTCGTCATTGACCCCGCTCATGACATGTTTTCCGGTCGCCTTGAGGCAGGCGTAAAACATGTTTGCGTCGTAATCGGCTTCGGGGATATCCGTGGGGATGCAGGGGCGCAGGAAGAAGTGAATGTGATCCAGGCGGTCCACCAGACGCCCGAGGTCGTAGAGGTCCCTGAGCGTCGACGAGCGCGGCTGACCGGTCTCCAGGTCGAGGATCTTGACGGCGGCGCCGCCGGTGCCCATGTGGACCTTGTCCTCGGTCAGGTCCAGGTCATTTTTTCCATCGCGTGCGTAAAGGATCACCTGCGAAGGCGCCTTGGCGATCTGTTGCCGGATCAGATCACGGGGAAAACGGATCCGTCTCCTGTCCCGGTCAACGGTTGCACCGGCATTGCCCAGCGTCTCAACCGTTTCACCGAGGCCCGATTCATAGGTCATCCCGGTCTTCTCGAGAATGGTCAGTGATGCGTCGTGGATGGCTTGGATGCCTTCAGACGACAACGGTTTGTAGATGCCTCCGTCAAGACCCTTGAGACGCATTGGTTCGACTCCCTTATATTTGATATACGGAACAATACAATTGGCCATCTTTCATATGAAGGAATAAATGTCAATCATGCATGGAATCGGTCAGGACTAGAAGATACAGCTCCCGGGGGCCGTGGGCCCCATGGACGAGGGTGGCCTCGATATCTGCCGTCTTGCTGGGGCCGGTGATAAAGGTCATGCAGCGGGTGATGCCTTCGGCCTGCTCGATGGGGCTCCATTTCAGCAGCGTATACAACTCATTCAGGTTGGAAAGAATCTGCTCTATCCGAATCACCGCGATATGAATTGACGGCAGCAGGGAGACGCAGCGAGGCTGTCCCGGGCGGGTTTTCATGCTGAGGGTCGCCGTTTCCGCGATACAGTAGTCGGCCGCGGTAATACCGATAAAGGCACCTTCAGCGTGCTTACGAAAAATCTCCAGCCGGTCGGCGGTCACGGGTTCCCTGTCGGCGAAATTGACCGGTATGTCTAAAGGTCGCAAACAGGCGGCGAGCCCAAGGCGCTTGACCAGCGGGTGATCCCAGGCAACCACCGACTTTTGGTCACCCCATTCAGCGCATTTTTCGGCTGCGATCTTCGAAATAGAAGCGGCAGCCGAGTCCGCGTCCTTTTCGACCATGACGCCCACATTCACCAATGTGGCGGCTTCGATGAGTCTTTCCAGCAAGACCAGATGAGAATGGGTGTCGCGATCGGCAATTTTTTCAAGAAGCCGGCAATCATCAGCATTTGGATCAATTTGGATGATATCAGCCAGTGATCGTATACCGGGATCATCGCGGTTCAGCGCCTTTTTGACATGTTGGATAAATTCAACCCGCCCGCATGGTCTCATCTCTTTTTCCCTGGCGCACGTTCGATTCGATAGCGTTGAATGAAACTCTGGGGAGCCAACCGCCTCAGATCGCGGCTCTGGGTCCAGCCTTTGCCGGCAAAAGGGAGACGGCTGATCATATTCTGTCTCCCGGGAAGCAATTGCTGACCGATAGACGCACCTTGAAGAAACATCTCGTAAACGAACCGGCTGCGTATCAGGAAGGACCACGCGGTGAAGGCAGCCTGCTCCGCCCTGCTTCTAATGCTAACATTCCAGGAGGCGTCCCCTTCGGCCAACTTGGCACGAAGCAGAAGAAGCATTCGGGGGATATCGATATTGACCGGGCAGGCCGGCATACAGGCCCCGCACAAAGACTCACCCAGGCAAAGATCACTGGCCTGGTTGATGCCGGTGAGAAGCGGGGTGACCACCGCCCCGACCGGTCCCGAATAGGCCGATCCATAAGCATGCCCGCCGATCTTCCCGTATACCGGGCACATGTTGAGGCAGGCCCCGCAACGGATGCAACAGAGCATCTCCCTGAAATCCGGATCCGCCAGGATTCGACTGCGCCCGTTATCGACGATGATCAGGTGAAACGCCTCGGGGCCGTCGGTGCGCCCCGGTTCTGCGGGCCCGCCGATGTAGCTCACATAGCCCGCCATATCCTGTGCTGCCGCACCCATGGCCAGCAGTCTGAAGAGAATGGCGTGGTCTTTTAGATCCGCAACGATTCTTTCCATGCCCATGAATGCCACGTGCACCCTCGGAAGGGTCGTGGCCATGCGGATGTTGCCTTCATTGGAGACGGTGGTGATATGCCCGGTTTCGGCGCAGGCGAGATTGCATCCCGAAATCCCCATATCCGCGTCGAGGAATTTTTTACGCAGCGCCTGTCTGGCAGCATGCGTCAACGTGGGCGGGTCGTCCGTGTAGGGTATGCCGAGTTTATCCGCAAAAAGGCGGCCGACCGCTTCCCGGGTCTTGTGAATGGCCGGTGCGATAATGTGGGACGGTGCTTCACCGGCGAGTTGAACGATGTATTCACCCAGGTCGGTTTCCACCGTTTCAATACCGGCGGCCTCCAGCGCCGGGTTGAGCCCGATCTCTTCGGCGAGCATCGACTTGCCTTTAACCGCCAGAGAGACGTGATGCTTGCGGGCAATCTCGATGCACCGCTTTACGGCGGTTTCACCATCGGCGGCAAAATGAACATGTCCCCCGTTTTTTTCTATCTTATCGGCCAGCGCGTCCAATAAAATATCGAGGTTGTCGATGGCTTTCATCCTGATCGCATGGCCCTTGAGCCGCAGATCCGGGCCTTCCGGGAATCGGCGGTAACCCTCGGCAGCTCCCCGGCCGAGGCGCTGCTGAAGGTTGGCCAGGGCCCGTTGCAGCACCGGATCGTTGATCGCCGCGTGCGCGCGGTGTTGGTATGAAGCGGGTTTCAATCGGCTGCTCTTTTCATCGATGCAAGGATCGCCATCGGTATGCGCGAAGGTTCGCGATTCAGCGGTTCAGAGTTCGGAACCTGTGAACCCAGAACGCTGGACCGCTGAACGGACCAGCGTCAACCGGCCAGCAACTGTGCCAGGTGGATCGTTTTCACCGGAGACCCGATCCGGCTCAGTCTTCCCTGGATGTTCATCAGGCAGCTGATATCGCAGCCGGTGACGGTATCGGCACCGGAGGCAAGAATATGGCTTATTTTTTCGTCAACCATGGCGACGGATATGTCCGGGTATTTAACGGCAAACGTGCCCCCGAAGCCGCAGCATTTGTCTGCGTCTTTCATCTCAATCAGTTCCGTCCGTCGGATGTTTCGTATCAGGCGTCGCGGTTGTTCGGAGACACCCAGTCCCCTTAACAGGTGGCAGGAGTCATGGTAGGTCACCTTGCCGTCGTAACGGGCACCCACATCATCGATCCCGAGAACATCCACCAGGTATTGGCTGAGTTCAAATGTTCGTTGGCCGACACGCACAGCCCGGTCGAACCATTTTTCATCGCTTTCAAAAAGTTCGGGATAGTGGTGTTTGACCATACTGACGCATGATCCGGAAGGACACACGATCACGTCGGCATCCTCGAAGATTTCAATGAATCGCTTGGCCGCCGCTCTGGCCGCCTTGCGATATCCGGCATTGAAAGCCGGCTGCCCGCAGCAGGTCTGATCGACGGGGACACGCACCGACAGGCCAAGCCGGTTGAACAGCGCCACCATCGCCTCGCCCACTTCGGGGTAGAGGCTGTCCACCAGGCATTGCACAAATAGGGTTATGCGCATGGGATAGATTTCCGGATGAAGCGTTCAAACGCACAAATATTTGTTGCGCACCGCTTCATTGCTGCTCAGATCATCACGGGTTCCGTGATACTGGATGGCCCCGTTGTCGATGACATAACCCCGGTCGCTGAGCCGCAGGGCGACTTCGAGGTTCTGCTCTGCCAGAAGGACGGTGAGCCCGCTTTCCTTCAGGCGGGCGATCTGTTCTTCCAGCATGTTAACGATCAAAGGGGCTAGCCCTTCCGTGGGTTCGTCGAGCAGGATAAAATCCGGGTTGGTCATGAGCGCCCTGGCAATGGTCAGCATCTGCTGCTCACCGCCGCTGAGAAATCCGGCCCGCCGGGCATCAATTCTCCTTAAAGCGGGGAAAAAATCATACACCCGGTCTTTGTTCCATCCGCCTTCGTGAACATTCCGCTCGGAGATTTCAAGGTTCTCGCCGACGGTGAGATCGGCGAACACCCGGCGGTCATCGGGGACAAAGCCGATGCCCATGCGAGCCATCAGATACGGTTTATGGCCGGTACAGATCTCGCCTTTAAATTCAATGGTCCCCTGTTTCGGGGGCGTCAAGCCCATGATGCTTTTCATGGTTGTGCTTTTGCCCGCTCCGTTGCGCCCCAGCAGACAGACGATCTCCCCTTGACCGACCTCGAGGGAAACGCCAAAAAGAATGTGGCTTAGCCGGTAGTAGGTGTGGATGTTTTCTACACGGAGCATTCGTCTGCGCCTCCAAGATAGGCTTCGCGCACCTGCTGGTTGCTGCGCACGTCTTCTGGTGAGCCCTGGATGATCGTCCCCCCATGCTGCATCACCATGATCTGGTTGGCAATGGAGAACACCATGCCCATGTCGTGTTCGCAAAAAAGGATCGTCAGTCCCAGTTCTCCGGACAACCGCTTCATCAACCGGAGCGTCACTGCCGTTTCTTCGGGTGACATGCCGGCGGTGGGCTCGTCGAGAATGAGCAGTTCGGGACGGTTGCCAAGCGCAATCCCGATCTCGAGGACTTTCTGATCGCCATGGGACAATGTCCCGCTGATCATTTCAGCCTTGTCGAGCAAACCGACACTGTCGAGGATTTTCCGGGTCTCTTTGACCGCCATGAGTTTGGCCGGCTTGAAAATATTGAAGGTTTTTTTGCGGCGGGAGAGAACGGCGACCTGGATATTCTCAAATACGGTCAAGCGGTGGAAGATATTGACCACCTGGTAGGAGCGGCTGATGCCTTTGCGGCAGACCCGATGGGGCGCCAGGCCGGCAATATTCTCATCCTTGAACCAGATGTTACCGGCGGTGGGTGGCAGCTGGCCGCTGATCAGGTTGAACAAGGTGGTCTTGCCGGCGCCGTTGGGCCCGATCACGGCAACCACATCCCCCTTCTCGACCTTGAGCGTGGCGCCGTTGACCGCCATGAATCCATCAAAGGATTTTACTATGGATTCGACATGCAGCATTTACCCCTCCCCTTTTGCGGCAGGATCGGCTTTTTTGAGAAACAGGCCCAGGACGCCTTCGGGCAGGAAGAAAATGAGCAGCATCAAAACAATGCCCAGAATCAGGGTCCAGTATTCCGTGTAAATGCCTGCAAACGTTCTCAGGCTGATGATGATGGCGGCGCCCAGCGCAGGGCCCAGAAAGATAAACCAGCCGCCCAGCAGGCACATGATCAGGATCTCCAGGGAGAGCGTCCAGAACATCAGGTCCGGGAACACGGACCCTTCGACGGTCACGAAGAGCGTACCCGCCACCCCCGCGAAAAAAGCGGCCAGGACCTGGCCTGTCAATTGCTGCTTCTGAACATTGACCCCGACGGCCTGGCAGCGTTCGGGGTTATCACGGATTCCCTGAAAAATGCGTCCGAAGGGTGAATTGACGATCATATACATCAACAGCAGGCAGGTGGCGGCAACGATCAGGTTAAAATAGTATGCCCCGATGGACGACCCGACCAGGTCCGGCAAGGGAATCCCGTGGACACCGTCATCGCCGCCGGTGAATGAATACCAGCGATAGGTGATGGCCCACACCAGGGAACCGAGAGAAATTTGCAGCATGCCGAAGTAGAGCCGGTTCAACCGCACGGTGATCAACCCCAGCACCAGTCCGAGTGCAGCGGAACAAAAAGGGGCAATTACATAGCCGATCCACAGGGGCAGGCCGGATTTGGTGACAAAAAGAGCAAAGGCATAGGCGCCAAACCCGTAAAACACCGCATGGTGGAACTGGTACATGCCACCGAAGCCAAGCACCAGGTTGAGGCTGGTCGCCAAAAGCGCGATCGCGAACATCATAGCGAAAAGGTAGACGTAAAACCGCGGCAGGAACTGGGGCATCAGCAGCAGCAATGCCAGCAGGACTGAGCATGAAATCAATGTCTTTGCGTCGAACAGGGCTTTAAACAAGGGACCCTCTACCAAGTTGATTTGAGCAGCCCTTGCGGGCGAAAAAGCAGCACGGTGACCACCGCCACATAGGGAAAGACGATCGCAAACTGGGGCCATAGCAAAATCCCGATCGAATCGGTCAGGCCGAAAATCAATGCCCCCAGCAGTGCCCCCCAGATATTGCCCAGCCCACCGATGATGACGATCAAAAACGCCTCGATGATGATGGCGTGGTCCATGCCCTGGGTGATATTCTGGGTGGGGGCCACCAGCGCGCCGCCCAGTCCCGCCAGGTAGCAGCCGATAACAAATACCGCGGCAAACACCCAACTGACATTGATCCCGATGGCACCGACCATCTCCCTGTCGACCGCCGCGGCACGTGCGATTTTTCCGATTTTGGTCTTGTTGGTCAAAAACCAAAGGCCGGCTGCCACCAGCGGGCCGATCACCAACAGGAACAGGTTGTAGCGCGGAAAAGGAAAACCGGAGATAGAGAAGGATCCCTGCAAAAACACCGGAGCGACCAGGCTGCGGTAATCCGAGCCCCAGACCAGCTTGACCAGATCTCCGATCACCAATGAAAAAGCGAAGGTAAACAACAGCAGCATCATGTGCTCGCGTTCATACAGGTGACAGAACACCGCCCGCTCCACGATAAAACTGAGCAGCGCGACCACCAGCGGGGCCACGATCAGGGCCAGCCAGAAACCCAGGGCGCTCTGGCCGAACAGCGTGGCCACGCTGTAAGTCACAAAGGCGCCGGTCATATATAGGGACCCGTGGGCCACGTTCGGGATGCGCAGCACGCCGAGCACAAGGCTCAGGCCGGAGGCCACGATAAACAGGATCGTGGTTCGGCTCAGACCGACCAGTACCTGCTGGACCATTGCGGCCAGGGTGATGTTAGCTGAAAATTCCATACAGATCGCTATCTCGGAATCTTTTGTTCCCGCACACGAAAATGTGTGCGGGAACTGAATTGAATATGTTCGATAACACAATACGCTTGAGGGTGTTCATCCAACAACGGGCTATTTACGTGATTCGGCAATCTCCTCACAACTCGGCATGACCTCCTCGCCGGGAATCGTGACGATATCCGTAGCAATCAAATAATCGTAGCCGGCCACTTTCTTGGTCACGCCCATGAACATGGGCAGCGTGGCCTGGTGGTCGCAGGCACGCATGGTCACGGGGCCGACGGGGCTGTCCACGGTAAGCCCTTCGACCGCGTCGATGAACGCCTCGGTCTTGGCCTTGCCGGCCTTGAGGTACGCCTGGGAGATCATTTTGGCAGCCAGCATCCCGTACACGGCGCCCACCGCCGGTTCGCGGTTGTAAGCCTGTTTAAATTCGGCGACAAACTGCCGGTTGGCCTCCGTTTCGGGATAGTAGAAAAAGTAGTTGGATGTGCCGATGACCCCTTCCGGACCGTCCAGGCCCAGGGGTTTCAGGGTGGACAGCTCGGTGGCCGTGTGCATGAAGAAGGGCGCGCGCTCGTTGAAACCGGTGGCCTTGGCGGCCTTGAGAAAGGGCACGCAGTCGCGTCCGCCCGTGGCGATGATGACCGCGTCAGGCTTGGCCGACAGGATCGCCGTGATATAGGGGGTAAAATCGGGCTCGCCGACTTTCCACCAGGACTGGCCGAGCAGTTCCACGTCCGGACGCAGCCGCTTGAGGTTGTCCCACACGCCGTCGGCCACGGCATGGCCGTACTCGTAATCGTCGCCGGCAATCCAGTACTTTTTATAGGGCAGTTTGGCCAGCCCCGCGGCGCCGGCCTTGCCGGCCAGCGCGGTGTTTTCGGTGATCGAGAAGACATAGCGATGGCCCTTGGCCCCCGTGATCTTGGCGCTCTTGGAAAAGGTGGCGAAAAAAGGCACCTTCTCCTTCTTGCACATATCGGAGATCGCCAGGGCCAGGGCGCTGTTGATCGTACCCATCAGGATGTCCACGTTTTCGCGGTAGATCAGTTCCTTGGCGGCGGACAGGCCGATGTCGACCTTGAACTTGCTGTCCCGGGTGGTGAAGACGATCTTGCGGCCCAGAACGCCGCCGGCGGCATTGATCTTGTCGACCTCCAACTTGAAGGCGTCTCTGACGTCGTTGGTGTATGTTGCCGGCGGACCGCTGTAACAGTCGACGATGCCGACCTTGATCTCCTTTGCCGCCTGGGCGGGTACGGTGATCAGGACCAATGCCAGAGCGACGCAAAACCATGCAAATGTTTTCATACTGAACCTCCCCGTTGAAAGAGTTAGATAAAGACAAGCTGGGGCCGTAAACTGGATGGCAAGAAACAACGCATCTATTCTACTGCGAATCTGGTTTCAGTCAATTGAAAATTTACAGACTCAATCCTCGTTGATCACGACCGGCACCAATCAATTCTGGTGGCGGTTGATCATCTCGGCACATACAGAACCGTGCGCGCTTTTTTTGTCATCTCTTTAGCCAGTTCTTCCACGGGGCCGTACTGCATGCATCCGGCCATGCAATGCTTCACGCAGGCAGGTTCAAGGCCCTGTTTTGTGCGGGGTTTGCACAGGATACACAGCTCCGTGGGAAAGGGAAGGTAGGTGAGGTAGTACTTTCCCTTGGGCAGTTTCTGGACGATCTCGCTGACACGGATTCCCCCCATTCCTGCAGGCCAGCCGTGTTCCTGGGCACAGGCGACCTGGCAGGTATGGCATCCGGTACAGTATTCATAGTCGATCAGGAGGCCGAATTCATGCTTTTTAGCCATGGGTCACCTCCTCGGGGCTGCATTTGTAGATCCTGCACATGGAGTGTTTGATGGGGGCGCCCTGACCGTCTTTCCCGTGGTGGTTCATGGGGATCAGTTGGTTGATGTTGGATTCCCATACTCCATACAGGCTGGGTTCCGCCGCCTCCTTTTCCGGAAACCACCAGCCATGGGTTGCCATGATCATCCATTCAGGAACCACGGGCGTCAGTTTTGCCTTGTACCGGGCACGGCCCATCCAGTTTTCTATCCACATCCACTCACCGTTGCCGATCCCGTGGCTGGCAGCGGTTTCCGGATGGATCTCCACCAGCGGATCAGGATCGATCTCCCGCAACCATGGGATATTGCGATGTTCCGAATGGAAAAATGCCGGCGACCGCCTTCCCGTGGAGAGGATCAGGGGATACGCTTTGGCCAGGTCAGGCCTGCTGACCGGTGTGAATGGGGGCTCTTCATGGTGGGGGATAGGCTCCAGGTCCCACTCCTCCCGGAGGGTGGAATAGAGTTCAAAAAGACCTGTCTGGGTTCTGAAGCCCGGTTTCTTATCGGGCCGGAGCAGCCCCTTCTCATGACGCCGGTAGGGGCAGCTCGAACTCCCCTCGGGAGGATAGGCCCATCCCTTTTCCTGGAGCTCCTTGAAGGTCATCCCCGAGGGTTTGAGAATATCATCATACAGATCGTAGATGGTCTCATACTTGTACTCGGGATCAAAGCGTTTGGCCAGTTCAAAATTGATTTCCACATCCGGGAGACATTCGTCCACGGTCATGGCTTTGTTGATGCTCTGCAGCGGAACCCACCAGCTCCTGAAGCTGTCTTTTTCAAGAAAGGTTCCGGCCGGAAGCACCACATCCGCATACTGGGTGGTGGGCGTGTGAAACAGGTCGACGGCCACCACGAAATCCAGTTTTTCCAGGGCCTTTTTCCATCGTTTCGGGTCCATGCCCAGCCCCTGCATGATGCCGGCGGTCTGTATCCACATCCCTTTGATGGGGTAGGGCTTTTCAGTAAAGATCTGATCCAGGGTCATATCGGTCTGGCAGCGCCAGTAGAACTTGTTCAGGGGCATGAACCGGTCGGCACCGATACGGGGTTTGTCCATCTCCTTGGTCTTGAGGCGGATGGGTCCGGTGGTGCCCGGCAGGGCGTAGGAGACCACATCAAAGGCAAACCGTGCAAATACGTTTCCGCCAGGGACATCCAGGTTTCCGGTCAGGGCCCACAGGGCGGTAATCCCGGTCACCAGGGGGGTGAGTGCGGGGGTCATGTCAACGGCAACACCCCAGTGGATGGACGCGGGTTTGCTCTTTGCGTATAGCTCTGCCGCCGCCCGGATTTCCTTGGCCGGCACCCCGGTGATGGCTTCAACCTTGTCCAGGGGATAGGTATTAACCTCCCGGCGGAATTCATCCCATGCCGTGTGGCACCGGACGATGTCACCGTTGGCCAGTACGACTTCCCATTGGCCGGACAGGGCCGGGCTGGCCTGGCTGTCCCGGTAGGCGACATCGGTCGACTCCCAGATGACCGGCCGGGCGTTTTCAGTATCCCAGGCCGCAAAATTGCCATGGGAACCCGTGTCGGTCAGGTCGTCTTCCCGGAGCAGCTTGCCGGTGTCCTCCCGGATCAGATGGGCACCGTTGGTCCACCGCTCAAGGAACGGTTTGTCGTGAAGGTCCTGGTTGATGATGACGTTAAGAAATCCCATGACCAGGGCGGAATCGGTTCCGGGTCTCAATCTCAGGTGGTGCTTTGACCGGGAGGCGAACCAGGACAGTCTGGGATCGATGCAGATGATCGTGGTTCCTTTTTTCATGAGATCGACGATCCAGTGGCCGAACTGGTTGTCCGGGCATGTGGCATGGATGTTGTAGCCCCAGACGATCATGCACGCCGGGGGCGTGTATCTCGGATCCTTATACCGGTCCGGGAACCACTGGGCGGCGTCAAAAACAGCAAAATCACCCTGGACGGTGATAACGGCGGAAAGGCGGGGCCCGTAACAGGCCTGGCCGCTAAGACCGAACATGACGTTGGGGCTGCCATAGGCATAGGCCAGCATGCAGATCCATGAATAAATATCCCGGCCGGTGCCCACATTGAACACCATGCTCTCCGGCCCGTGTTCCTCCCGGATTGTATTCATCTTTTCTTCAATCCGGTCAAAGGCCTCGGCCCAGGTGATGCGCTGCCATTTGCCTTCACCGCGCTTGCCGGACCGTTTGACCGGATACCTTAACCGGTCCGGGTGATCGACATACTGGGTCATGGCAAGGGCCCTGGCGCACAGGCGTCCCTGGTTCATGGGATGGTCGGGGTCTCCCTCGATCTTTACCAGTTTCCCGTCCTTGATGTGGGCCAGCACGCCGCAGCCGCCGTGGCATCCGGGGCCGGGCGACCAGGTGGTTGTTTTGACGATGTGGCTTCCTCGATTGTTCACTGGAATTACCTCCAGGATGTGTGGGTGATACGCGATCGATATCAGGGCTGGTTCATTTAGTCAATAAATGTATTATCAATAGATTGATATTAAATCTATTGATCATTGAGCGCCGTTGTAATATCGTCGCGCAAATTATTGTGACCATTCATACGCTGCTGAAAACCATGAACGAAAAAACCAAGACAAACTATGTCAGTGACCTGACCTTTGATGAAAAGGTGATGATGGCAATCGTCAGGGCTGCAGAAAATTTCAAGAGAGCGCATTCCTCCATTTTCAAGAAACACGGACTCTCCTTCCCCCAGTACAATATTCTACGGGTCCTTGATGCATCTGAAAACGGCCGGAATAAAACCAGTGCTGTCAGCAGGATCATGCTGGTGCCCGGGGCCAACATGACAGGTCTTTCTAAACGACTCGCAAAGGATGGGTTTATCCTGCGGAAACAGGATCCCCAGGATGAACGGGTCACCCTGCTTGCCATTACCCGCAAAGGCAGGGATGCCCTGAAGATGATCGAAGATGAAAAAAACGAATCGATTAAAATCCTCCTCAATGGATTTTCGCAGGAGGAAAAACATGACCTCTTGGATAAGATCAAAAAACTGATTAAGTCAACCAGCGCCATATAGAAAAATCTGTCATTGTCCAAGACCTTCCCAAGAGCAACACAGGAAAATTTTACACCTTGGCCAGGGCCTGTTCCAGGTCGGCAATGATGTCTTCCGGATTTTCCAGACCGACGGAGAAGCGGATCAGGCCGTCGTCGATGCCGGCAGCCCTGCGCTCGTCGGGGGTCATGTGCTCGTGGGTGATGGTGGGCGGGTGCATGCAGATGGAGCGGCTGGTGCCGAAGGTGACCGCGTGCACCACCAGCTTGAAGCTGTTCATCACCGTGGCCGCCCCCGTCATGCCGCCGGGCGCCACGAAGGAGAGCAAGCCGCCGTGACCGGACATCTGCCGGCAGGCCAGCGCGTGCTGGGGGTGATCGTCCAGGCCCGAGTAGTTGACCCGCTCCACCTTGGGATGGGCGTGCAGGTAGCGGGCCACGGCCAGGGCATTGTCGCTGTGGCGCTGCATGCGCATGGAGAGCGTTTCGATGTACTGGAGGGTCATCCAGGCCTCCATGGGCTGCATGATGGCCCCCACAAATTCGGTGGTGTTCCAGCGGATATCCTCCACCAGCGACTCCGGCCCCACCAGGGCGCCGCCGAGGATGGTGGCGTTGCCGGCCATGAATTTGGAAATGGAGAGCATCACCATGTCCGCACCCAGATCCATGGGCCGCTGCAGGGCGGCGGTGGCCGTGGTGTTGTCGACCATCAGCGGCACCCCTTTGGCATGGGCCACGTCGGCCACAGCCTGGATGTCGGTAACGAACAGGCAGGGGTTGCTGGGGGTCTCCACCCACACCAGCCGGGTCTTTTCGTCGATCTGACGGTCCCAGCTGGCCGCATCGGCCGGATCCTCGACGAATCTGAATTGAACGTTGCAGCGTTCGGGAAAAATGGTCACCGCCTGCTTGTATCCCTCGCCGAAAACATTCAGCGAGGTGACCACATTGTCGCCGGGTCGGGCGATCGTGAAGATCAGGTTGAACAGGGCCTGGGACCCGGAAGCCGGCCGTCAGGCAGGCCTCGCCCCCTTCCAGGGAGGCGATGCGCTCCTCCAGCACCGTGTTGGTGGGGGTGCGGGTGCGGCCGTAAACCGGACAGGGTATTTTGTCGAACGTCTCGTAGGGAAACGTGATGGACTGCACCAAGGGCGGCACGAAGGACCTGAAGTCGTTCTGGTTCTGCATGGGGTTGAATCCGGCGTGCAGGGAACGGGTTTCAAAGCCGCGGCCGGCATCGTCACGGCTCAGGCCGGGATTTTTCTATATCGTAAACCCAGGGTTCCCTGAGAAAAAAATGCTTGTCGTCGGACATGGGCGATCCTCCTGTTTGAACATCACATTGCCAAAATGGGTTGAGAACTAAAAAACAAGAATCCAGGAGTCAGAATTCAGAATGGCGCTGTTGTCGCTTCGCTCCTGCGAAATTTAAATTGTAACGCAGCCGAAGGCAACCTCCTTATTCTGGCTCCCGCCTCCTGACTCCAGACTCCCGGCTCCCGGCTCCCGGCTCCTGAACCCTGACTCCTGAACCCTGAAATCGAACGTACAAAAAATCACTCCTTTTTCCCGTCGATCCAATCCTGCTCCCGTTTCACAATGGCATTAATCTTCGCCTGAACATCCTCGGGCAAAGGATCGACCGTATGGGTTTCCAATATCCGGTCCACTTCCCTGGCCGCCTTGTCCTCCAAGGTCAGGCGGCCGTTTTTCTCCCACAGGGAGTATGGTCCCTTGTCGAACAACTTGGCGTAAAACGGCTCCTTGTAGTGGCGCATGGTATGGGGATGCTGCAGGAAACTGCCCGTGGGGCCCACCTCGTCGATGGCATCCAGGGCCAGGGTTTCGTCATCCACGACGACGCCCCGGGTGGCGGCGCGCAAAAATCCAATCGTCTCGTTGGCCATCACCTGAAGCTGAAGCGAACCCTGAAGGCCCGAGTCCATGAAACCGACATCGTGGACGATGTTGGCTCCGTGAAGCAGGGCGGTCATCAGGCTGATGGTACATTCCATGCCGGCCTGGTGGTCCAGCACCTTGGCATCGGTGGAGCCGCCCAGACCGAAAACGGGCAGGTCGTAGTGTTTGCCCATGCTGGTGGGGACACCCTGCTCGTCGGCCAGCACGTAATTGCCCACCATGGTTTTCAGGTTATAGGGGCCGCCGTTCCATCCTGGAACGGCGATGGGCGAACCTTCGCGGACCAGTTGCGCGAGCACCACACCCAGCAGGATGCCGGCATTCATGGAGGCCATGCATCCGGCAATCGTGGCCGGCGAATTGACGCCACCGGCATTCAAGGGGATCCACAGCTGGGGCAGCCCTTTTTCGGCCAGGTAGATGCACTTTCGCAGGGCCTCCTGGTTGGCCACCAGCCCGGATGTCACGTTGATGTAGCAGGTGGCAAAGGGATAACGCCGGAAGGCATCGGGACCCCCGGCCACGGCTTCGCACATCTCAACGGCGGCCACACAGCCTTCGAAATCCGGTGAGACGAACACGATGGGCTTGGTGGTGTGGTTGAGCATCACTTCCATCTGGTAGCGGTCGTAGATGCGTTGGTCCACGTCTTTGGGCAGGAAAAGGGACATGACGAAATCGATTTCAGGCAAGAAATCCATTACCGTGACTGCGGCCACGACATCCTCGAGCACCGGCTCCCGGCGTTTGTTCGTATGGTGGTCCAACACGGTCAGGCAGTCCGAACCCCCGCCATAGTAAGTGTTGTATCCCCCGGCCCGGATGGCCGGTTTTTTACGGCGGTCGTACAGGGTCAGACGGCGCGGCGCCGAGGCCAACGCCCGGGTCACCATGGTTTCGGGGATGCGGATGCGGATGCCGTCGGCCGAAGCGCCGCCGGCCACCAGGATCTCCCGGGCTTTTTCATCGTGGACATCCACGCCGGTGCGTTCCAGAATCTCGAGCGTTCCAATGTGGATGCGATCGCATTCCTGGTGGCCCATGCGGGAATAGCGGGCGCTGGTCAACTGATTTTCATGCGTTGATATCATTTGTCACCTCTTTTTGATATATCAATTTATATTTAAGTTGTATCAATTACTATTTTATGGAAATCTAAAAGTCAATTTTATTGTTGCACCTTTGCCGGTTATTGATATTAAAAAAGCGTTCGTATCAAATCTGACACGCAAACGCTTGAACATGGAGCCTTCGATGCCTCAAAAAACCAACGTGCGCGCATCTAAAAACCAGATTTATGCCGCCCTGAGAAGTGAAATCATTTTGGGGCACCGCAAACCCGGCGAACGGATGGCCGTCGACGACCTCAAGGCCCGGTTCGGCACCAGCGTGACCCCGGTGCGCGATGCGCTGCAGATGCTCAACCAGGAAGGGTTGATCACCATCAAACCCCGCTCCGGATATTTTATCACCCAGATCACCTTGAAAGCGCTGCGGGACATGCTGGAACTGCGGGAGATTCTTGAGACAGCCGCCGTGGAACGGGCCGCCGAGACCATCACCGATGCTCAGCTGGTGGCACTCAAAAAGGTTCACGCCGGATACACCGGCGACGACGACCAGGCTTACACCCGTTACACCGATGAAAATACCCGGTTCCACTATCTGCTGGCCCAGGCATCCGGCAACCAGGAGTTGGCCCTGGCCCTGCGGGGCTTACACGACCGGCTCGCCCGCTTCATGGTGATCCGCCACGCGGGAAAAAGCCTCGAAGAGATCCACGCCCGGCTGATCGATCGACTGCGGGCCCATGACGTCTCCGGCGCCAGAAAGGCAATCCTGGACGAGGTGGGGGAGAGCCGACGGGCCATCATGGATCGAATCATGCGGGAAGAGGCGGCGCACTGGCATGTGGGAGCGGGGGGAGGGGCAACGCCTGAATGACAAAGGATGGACGAATGAACATCCAACGTTCACTGTTGGACGTTCAGCTTTTTAATTTCTGAACCGCGATAGCGCTCGCTAACCTCGCCGCTTGCGGCGAGGTTAGCGAGCGAACTGAAAATAGACGTTCATCCTTACGGTGGCATTATTTATTTCCGTGACCCTAAGCGTTCGAATACTAAAAAAAAATTATGCGGGATAGAATAATCGAAACCATTGAGATAACGGTTAAAGAAGCCAGCTGCCATGCGGAGATCGCATCAAGCTGGAAAACGCCGCTGGTGGGATTTGCCGACGCCGGAGATCCGCTTTTCGGCGAACTGAAAACAGCCGTCCGCCCGTCCCATGGATTGCCCGAGGACCTTCTACCCGGAGCCCGTACGGTGATCGCCTATTTTCTGCCCTTCGATCCATCCATCCCCCGATCCAACCACCGGGGCACGTTCAGTTCCGAGGCCTGGGCCGTCGCCTATATCGAGACCAACCGCCTGATCGCCGTTATCAATGAACGGCTCAACGAACTTCTGGAACATAAGGGTTTCCGGGGCACCCGCCTGCCGGCCACCCACAATTTTGACGAAGAACAACTGATGAGTGACTGGTCGCACAAGCATGTGGCCCATATTGCCGGCATCGGCAGTTTCGGGCGCCACCAGATGCTGATCACGGACAAAGGGTGCTGCGGGCGGCTGGGAAGCGTGGTTACCGACGCCGTCATCGCGTCCACGCCGAGAAGCCAACAGGAACGCTGCCTGTTCAAGTTCGACGGTTCCTGCCGCAAATGCGAACAGCGCTGCCCGAAAAAGGCCCTGGGAGAAGATCCGTTTCGCCGTCACGCCTGCTACGATCGGCTTTTGGAAAATGCCCGCCTGCACGAACGCCACGGACTGGCCGATGTCTGCGGCAAGTGCGCCGCCATCGTGCCCTGCTCTTTCACCGACCCGGTGAAACGCGCCTCCCGGAAAAACCGGTCGAATCATTGTTCTGTCTGAACTGCCCACCAAACATACCGCTTCAGCTTTTTCCCGCTGTCGGTCAACACGCCGCGTCGTAAACGGCCGCAGTCGCGGTGAGCGCCCCCGGTTGCGGGCGGTACCCCTGGGCGCTGAGCACCGTTTCAAGGGCTGCCAGCAGGAGAAACACGTTCTTGCGTCGGCAGGATTGACCCATCAAGCCGATGCGCCATACCTTGCCGGCAAACTGGCCCAACCCGCCGCCGATCTCGATGCCGTAATCCTTCAGAAGCGCCTTGCGGACGGTGAGGTCGTCGACCCCTTGCGGAATCCGCACCGCGTTGAGCATGGGCAGCCGAATCGCCTCCGGAACGAGCATGGCAAGCCCCATGGCCTCGATGCCTGCGACCAGCGCCCGATGATTGAGGCGGTGCCGTGTGTGTCGCTGGTTCAATCCTTCTTCGGCGATCAGGCGCAGCGCTTCGCGCAATCCATAAATCATGTTGATGGGGGCGGTGTGGTGGTATTTTCTTTCGGATCCCCAGTAGTCCCGCACCATGCTCAGGTCCAGGTACCAGCTGACCACGGGTGTTTTTCGCCGTTCCATCGCCTTGACCGCAGCCGGGCCGAAGGTCACCGGCGAAAGGCCCGGAGGACAGGAAATGCATTTTTGCGTGCCGCTGTACACCGCATCGATCGGCAACGCGTCGACGGCCACCGGCATGCCGCCCAGCGACGTCACGGCGTCCACCAGAAACAGCGCACCGGCATCGTGGCTGATCCGGGCCAGGTCGTCGAGCGGCTGGCACACGCCGGTCGAGGTTTCGGCATGCACGACGGCAATCACCTTGGGCGTTTTGCCTTTTATGGCCTGCCTCACCGCCTCGGGGTCGACGGCTGTCCCCCACTCGGCGTCAATCCGGATCAGCTTGCCGCCGATACGCTTGACGATGTCCGCCATACGCGTGCCGAAGACACCGTTGACGCACACCGCCACCTCGTCGCCCGGTTCGACCAGATTGACGAAACAGGTCTCCATACCGGCGCTGCCCGTCCCGGAGACGGGAATGGTCAACTCGTTGTCGGTCTGAAACAGCGCGCGCAGCAAATTCTGCGTTTCGTTCATAATCGCCAGAAAATAAGGGTCGAGATGCCCGATGCAGGGCGCGGCGATGGCCTGCAGCGTTCTTGCGGGTACATCACTGGGCCCGGGTCCCATCAGAACACGATCCCCGGGATTGAGGTCACGAAAATCATCCGCGTTTAAGACTTCCCAGCCGTTGCATGTTTTTTCCATTGATGCCGAACTCCTTCCTTTCCCGATTGATTTTGATGGATGCCGCCGGCTGCGTGTTTAAACCCTTGACTGCATTCTACTCAAGCATGAGCGGCAGCGATCAGGGCGGCACCGATGGCACCGTTGACCTGCGCATTGGCCGACACCCGGATGGATTTGCCGGATTTTTTTTCCAGGGCCCGGACCACGCCGATGTTCTTGGCCACCCCACCGGTCATCATCAGCGGTTCGGTGATGCCCACCCGGCTGGCCATGGCGATCACCCGGGAACCGATGGATTCGTGGATGCCGGCAATGATGTTCTCCCGGCGCTCGCCCCTGGCGATGAGGGAAATCACTTCGGACTCGGCAAAAACGGTGCACAGGCTGCTGATGGCGGCCGGCCGGTCCGCTTTCAGGGACATCTCCCCGAAGGCATCCAGGTCCACCTCCAATGCCCGGGCCATCACCTCGAGAAACCGGCCGGTACCGGCGGCACACTTATCGTTCATGGCAAAGTCGGTGACCCGGCCGGTGGTGTCCATGGCGATGGCCTTGCTGTCCTGGCCGCCGATGTCGATGACGCAGCGTACGGCCGGGTCCTGAAAATGGGCGCCGGCCGCGTGGCAGGTAATTTCGGTCACGGCCTTGTCGGCAACGTCGACGCTGTTGCGACCGTAGCCGGTAGCCACGATCCGATCCACCGCATCTTTGCCGATGCCAAGCTTCGCCAGCAAGTCGACAAACACCTTCTCCCCGGCATTCCTGGCGTTGTACCCGGTCAACATCACTCTCGATCCGATCAGTTCACCGTCCATGATCAGGGCGGCTTTGGCGCTGATGGACCCCACATCGATTCCAACCGTAATCATTTCAACATCTCCATGAAGGCATCGATGCGAGTATCAATCTGACTTTCGGAAAAGTTGCGCGCATCGGTCATGTCCGCCTCGATCACCAAGGAGGGAATACCGCGCTTTTCCTGGACGATGCGCTGGATGTCGTACTGCCCCAGGCTGTATGGCTTGCAGCTGCGGTTGGAATGCATGACCAAGCCGTCGGCGCTGTATTTATCCACCATGTCCACCACCATGTCGGCCATCTGATCCGTGCCGATATTGATATAGACGCGCGAGTACCCTTGGGCCATAGAGCCTAAAAAATCGTTTTCATCCAGGTACTTAAGGGTTCCACACCACGACGAGGTATAAGTGTCCGCCACCAGGCAGGCATTGTGGGCGGCGAATTTGTCCGACAGCCAGCGGGTGCGGAACCACACCGGCAGGTTGTCCCACAACAGCCGGTATTGTTCACCGGGCACGGCGGCGATACCGGTGGCCACCCGGGTTTTCATCTCGTCGAGCAGTTCCGTGTAGTAGTCGACCACCGTCTGGGTGCCGCGCAGGGTGACGATCAGCGCCAGGTGGAAAAAGGCATCGAAGGCACTCATGGGTGCCGGCCGGTGAACCGTGGTGTCGAGCACCTGCTGCCAGAGGCGCTGGCCCGCCATGGAGAGCCGGCCCACCTCGACCAGTCGGTCGTGATCGAACCTTTTCTTGCAGTGGGTTTCCAGAAAGGCAATGTACTCATCCAGCTGGGCGCGCACATAGGCGTGGGCTTCCCGGGTGTATTCGGTATGGCTGAAGGGGGTGTCCAGGATGAACAGGGGCACCTTGAAATAGCGGGCCTGCACCTCGTACCACTTGAGCACCGTGCCGCAGATGTTGTTGCAGCACACCAGCATGTCCGGCCGGGGCAGCCCGCCGATGGGGCCGCCGTCGACGGTGGCACAGGCAATATCGGCCCTGGCGTAGGAGCACAGGTCGCCGGCATAGCCCATCTCCTCGGCCTTTTCGCACAGATCCACGCCCATCTTGGCCGCGCCGATCATGGCCCCGTGATTTTCCGGGTACACCGGGATCACGTCCATGGCGATCAACGGCTCCACCGGTCCACCGCTGGTGATCCAGGCCACTTTCTTGCCGGTCTGGTCGGCGGTCTTGGCGTCGATGTAGTAGTGGGTCATGATATCCTTCATGCGCCCCACCGACTTGATTTTGCGCTTTTCCTTTTCGGGATCGATGGTCTTTTGGGGGTCGCTCATTGATTTCTCCTGTATCTCGCCGAGATGACAACAGAGTATGTTTTTCATTTTATGTTGATGAACACATAAAAAGTTGCATTTTCGACGGCTTCGTAAGAAACCAGATATCAAGGCTTGTTTGCGAGCCTGTTTCAAAACGTTTCAGTTCGGTCAAGATCAAGGCGGGCGATCATTTCAACCGGAGGCATACATGTGGTATGTCGAGGATTGAAATGTGAGCCCAACGCCGATATTGGCCGAAATGGGGCGTTTTGAAATTGGCTCCTTATAGCATTTCCATAAAGGCCTCACACCGCGTCCTAAACTGCCCCTGGGAGGCGGTCTGCTCTTCCAGTTCCACCAGCAGGCTGGGAATGCCTTCGGCGTCCAGCATGGATTTGAGATAGGGGTAGTCAAAGGCGTGCGGGTCGCAAAATTTCAGGAAGAGAAGAATAACCCCCTGGGCCCGGGATGCTTTGGCCAGGCGGACCAGGTCGTCGCCCCGGCTGGTGATGCCCGCATGCTTGGCCGGGCAGATGGCCCGCCGGGCATAGCGGTCGGCGATGGCATCCATGGGATCACCGCCGGTATCGACCAGGCCGGTCAGCCCCCGGGAACCGGTGCACAGGTCGTCCCCCACCACGGCACCGCCGGCCGATTCGATAACGCCGTATATGTCGGGCAGGTTGCAGACCCCGCCGGAGAGAAAGATGCGTTTGGCGGCTGTTGACTCAGGTTCAGGCCGCCGCTCCAGCGTGTCTATCACCTGGGCCAGACTGTTGAGAAAATCGTTGCGGTCCATGACCATGGATGCCCGCACAATGGTGTGAACGTCACTGCCGGCAATCGCGCCGGGGCGATCGTTCCGGAGCTTGTAAAGCCGCTGCATGGCGGATCGGATCCCGTTATAGGTGTCGATGGCCGTTTGCAGGTCTTCATCGGTGATGGTTTTCTCCAGTGCCGCTTCCAGGTCGGTTCTGGCTTTTCTCATCACCGCCGTCATATAGTCCCGGGCACTTTGCGTATTCAACTTGACCGGCAGCACCACATCCAGGTGAAAACCGGTTTTGGCGTTCATCCGCCAGATGTCGGACAACCGCTGGATGGAATCGCAGGTGTGGGGAAAGATGGCGCCGTCAAGAAAATCAAGTTCTCCATTCAGTGCATCATCGAGGGCGCCGCGGACCAGGCTGCAGCTGTAGGTCTGCAGGTGAGCGTCCGCTTTTGATATGCTCCCGCTGCCGCCGACGATGCGAAACGCCAACGCGCCCCCGGCAAGAATCAGCTCTTCGGGCGCATAGGAACACAGGGTGCCGATCACCTTGCCGCCGGTCGTTTCTTTCCAGCGCCGGGCATAGGCTTTCGGGTCTGCACAAATATCTTTAAACCGCTGAATGGCTTCCATCAAGGTTCTCCCTGTCTGGGGTGGTCGATGGTGCGCGGAACGTCGCCGTAGTGTTTGGCCAGGGTCTGTCTGAAGCCATCGGTGAGTCTCCGGTAACAAAAATGGATCGAGCAGGGGTCGCAAATTCGTCTGTTGTTCCTAATATCGAACGGCGGTCGACATGTCAACCGAGAGTTGCTTTAACCGGCTGAGGATGGTACAGAGGAGCCACGCATTCCAGAATCAAACGCTGTTTATGATCAGCAATAAAAGGCTGAACCGCGATAGCGAGCGCATTCCCCGTTGCTTGTCGAAGCGAAGCGGAGATCCGAGCATCGGCGGCGGGGTTAGCAAGCGAACGGGAAATCGATTTTTTATCCTAACGGTGAACCCTCCCCGCGGTTTGCCGCGGGGAGGGTTCAATCCATGGCCGGCAGAAATACGCTGAACAAATTGAAGCAGCAGGAGCGCGAAATCCGCGAAAACCTGATCGTCGATGCCGCCCGCACGGTATTCGGGTCCAAGACCTACGATCAGGTCAGCATGAACGAGATCGCCAAGGCGGCCGGCATCGCCAAATCCTCCATCTACACCTATTTCCCCAACCAGGAGGCGCTGTTCGTGGAAACCGCCTTCAGGGATACCGGGAAATTTATCGCCGCCCTGAAAAAGCGCGTTCAGGCGGAGCGATCGCCCTCCCTGGAAGCGTTCATGGATGACTATCTGGATTACCACATCGAACACGATGCCCACTGGCGCATGATCACCCACTTTGCCCTTCACGGAAACATCGGTGAGGCGTCGGCGGAAAAGCTCAACCAGATTTCCAGGCAGGTGATGGATCTTCTGGAGACCGTGTTGAAAAAGTTCGACTACCAAGGCGACACCCGCCTGCTCTCCCACACCCTGTTTGCCGCCCTGAGCGGCATCATGATCAGTTTCAGAAAATATCCGGGACGAACGGAACCAGCGCGCATCGCCCACATGAAGCGTATCGCCAAATTGGTGGAACGGATGCTGCTGGTGTTTATTCAGCAGGACGGACATTAAGTTAGAGGAGTGCCCATGCTCGGCATCCACGATTTTCCGCTGTTTGTGATTTCGTGCATCCTGCTCAATATCACCCCCGGCCAGGACACCATGTATATCCTCGGCCGCAGCGTGGCCCAGGGGCGGCAGGCCGGCGTCATGTCCGTGCTGGGCATCATGACCGGCGTGCTGGTCCACACCCTGCTGGCGGCCCTGGGGCTGTCCGTGATCCTGGCCACCTCCTCCCTGGCATTTTCCATCATCAAGTATGCCGGTGCCGTCTATCTGGTCTGGCTCGGTTTCGGATTCATCATCAACCGCAACGACCGTTCAGCGCTGCCCGATGCGCCGTCGTCGGCGCCCAACCCCTGGAAAATCTTCCAGCAGGGGGTGCTCACCAATCTGCTCAATCCCAAGGTGGCGCTTTTCTTTCTCTCGTTTCTGCCCCAGTTCGTCTCTGTTCAGTCGGACCTGGTATTCCTGCCGTTTATGATCCTGGGCCTGGTCTTTTTTACCACCGGCAGCATCTGGTGCCTGTTCCTGGTCTACGGTTCCGCCTGGGTGTCGGCGCGATTCCGCGGCCGCACGTCGACCGGCGGCGTGCTGAAAAAACTCACCGGGGCCCTGTTCATCGGCCTCGGCATCCGGCTGGCCTTGTCCCAGGCCCGATAGCCGGTCGATAATTAATGAATATAATCAAAAGGATGCGAACGTCCACGGGCATAAGGGATGATCCCTCCACCCTTGACAGATCCGGATGATGCCTTAAAATTATTTCTAATGTTAATTCATCATGGAGAGCGGCGTGAGGGAACTGGCCCTGTAATCGCCCGGCAACCTTTTTTCCGCAAGGTGCTAATTCCAGCCCGAAAGGGGAACATGTGGTCTTGATGACAAGGGAAAGCCTGCCTCTCCTGTTGGGGAGTATTTTCACATCACCATGACCCGCCTAAACTTTTTGCATCATTAAGGAATCAAGAAAGCTTATCCCAAATCAGATGGGCAACAAGTTAAATCGATAGTCCATCAAAATGCAATGCGTTGGAGCGCTTCGGTCGTGATCACCCTGGTAACAATTGGGAGTCTCTCGACATTCGAAGTGCTGAATTCTGGTGTGCGCCGAAATGACTGCTGGTCATTTTCCAGATTCATTCATCGGATAACGACGCCTGCAGTTTCTTGTTGTCTTAGAGACTTTGGGAGACCAGCACAGATGAGGGTTGATATGACCCGAAAATATCATCGACTGGTTTCAAAATGATGGAAGGGTAGACCCAATGAAAAAGACAGTTTTCATATACTCAGGAGAAGGGACGCATGACAGTGGAACGCGTTTCCGACTCTTAAAGCATTCACCGTCCTGGTCGCAGATAGAGCATATTCTCAAGTCAAAACTGAACCTGGATCTGGAACAACTCTGGAAGCGTGAGATCGGCCGGCATCGTTGCCCTCACAGTCCTTTGCTGACCGTGATATCTCAGATTTGCATGTCCGATATCTGGTGCAAATGGGGGTATCGTCCGGATGTGATGATCGGCCACAGCACCGGTGAATTGTCGGCAGCCTACCAAGCCGGCTTTTATACGCTGGAAGATATTCTCGTGTTGGCTTATCGAATCGGGGAAGTCGCTTCCCGACTGGATGGGGTAATGCTGCATGGCAGGTTGTCCGATGCGGAGATAGGTCAATTGCCGGTCAACCTTTCATCGTTCAATTTCGAAGACGAAGCGGGAAAGCATGTCACCGTGAGTGGCTACGCTGGCGAGATGGAAGCGTTTTTAGAGAAATATCCCGATTTTGTTAGCATGAAATTGCACCATCCATGGCACCATCCTGATTACCAGCGTTTTTCAGAGCAATTGGCCTATGCCAAATCGGGCCGGGTCGATGACGGCACGTTTGTGTCGGGCGTCACCACGGGATTTGAAACCCGCCTCGACGATCGCCACTGGCACCATTGGCTGGTCAACCCCATCGATTTTATTCAATCCATGCGCGCCATTAAAGCGCGATATGACGATCATCACCTAGATATCATCGAAATCGGTTTTCATCCGGTACTGAAAAAGTGTTGTGAGATTTTTAGCGATTACACGTATGTCTCCTCCATGTTCCGCGGCGAAGATGATATCAAATGGATTTTGTATCAGCGAACAAAACTCGAACAAGACGTTTTTTTGAAAAACCTGAAGCAGTCCATCGACACATTCCGGCCGCAGTTGGATTTTGGCATGTCACTGGCGTACCAGGGGTTTGACTCTTTGGCTTTTGCCGAGTTGTCGGACCTGCTGCAACCCTATTTCCCATCTATCGCCCCTCAGGATTTCTATCGCTATAAAACCATTGATCAGTTGATCGAACAGTTCGGCATCAAAGAATCGGTTGAACTGCAGGACAACCGATCCTATCAGAGGAACGGCGTCGTGATTTCCGGGATGAGTTGCCGGTTCCCGTCTTCCGTGGAAACCTTATCGCAATTCTGGGAGACGTTGGTGAGCAACGTCGACCAGGTGAAATTGGAAACAACAAGAGGTGGCTCCGAAGCCGGTTTTTTAAATCATGCGATTACCCGATTCGATCATCAGTACTTCAATATTTCCCGGGCCGAAGCCCGGACCATGGATCCGCAACAAATCCTGGCCCTGGAACTGGCCGAGATGCTATGGAGAGACGCCGGTATCGATCCGGACACGTCTGGATAAGAAAAGAGTCGGCGTCTACATCGGTGTATGGAACCAGGAATATCGGGGAGACCGGACGTCGGCTTACTATCCGACCGGGGTTAATCCGAGCATCATCGCCGCCAGAATCAGCTATCATTATGATCTGAGGGGACCCAGCTGGGTGTCCAACACCGCCTGTTCGTCTTCACTGTTGGCCGTCCATTACGCAGCCAAAGATATTGAAGCGGGCCGGGTGGACTACGCGATAGCCGGCGGTGTCAATATGCTGCTGGATGAAGAATTTACCATCACCATGAGAAAATCCGGATTCCTGTCCAGCGATAACCGATGCAAATCGTTTGATGACTCGGCCAATGGCTATGTCCGTGCCGAAGGCGGCGGGTTGGTCCTTTTGGTCAACAAATCATTAGCCGCTGAATACTATGCCGAGTTGACCGGCTCAGCCATCAACCAGAACGGCGCTCGGTCCCAGGTGATCACTGCACCGCATCCGGAGGCCCAGGAGGAGCTGATTGCGGCGGCCTGTCAGGATGCAGGAATTGCCCCGCATGAGATCGCCTACATCGAAAGTCATGGTACGGGGACGAAAATTGGCGACCCGATCGAGATGTCTGCAATTCAGAACACGATTGCCAAAGACAGGAGCTGATACACTCTACATAGGCTCCGTAAAATCCAACATCGGGCATTTGGAATCCGCCGCTGGTATTGCCGGTTTACTGAAGTCAGTGGCGGTTTTGAATCACGGGATCATCCCGCCCAATCTTCACTTTCAACAACCCAATCAGTATATTGATTTTCGATCTCATCCTGTCCAGGTGGTTACCGAAGCGACCCGGATCGATCATCAGGCCAATATCGGTGTCAGCAGTTTCGGTTTTGGTGGCTCAAATGCTCATATCGTTATCAAAGGCGCGGAAGCGTCTGTCCGAAAGGAAATCCGACCCGTGGAGGTCCCGTTTGATCGGCAAAGGGCTGCCTCCCTGGACGCATACCTTCACGTAAAAGCGTCGGAACCTGCCGGGTCACCCATTGAACCGGCTTCTCACCAAACCGGTTCGGATATTCGGCGCATGATCCAGATCCTGTTTACCAGCGTGACCGGCGTCGAAGAGATAGATCCTGAAATAGAACTGACGGAGCAGGGGCTGGACTCCATGAGTGGTACGGAGCTGATTTCTCTATTAGAATCATCTTTAAATATCGAAATTGGGCCGGAAATCCTTTTCGAGTATCCCCTGCGAGACCAGTTTGTCGATGAAGTGTCCGCGCTGGCAGACAGGGGCCGGAATTGAAAATAAATCTTGGACCGAATATGAAGGCTGAATGCCCAAGCAAAAAAGTTTTTCAACCGCCTGAAATGCGAAAGGCGAACCTAAATGGCCGATTTTAAAACCACCCATGTTGGATCTCTGCCCCGTCCTCAGGAGATGATTGGGAAGGTGCTGCGCAAGCAGGAAGTCACCAGGGATGATCTAAAGCGATACCTGGCCGGCATTATGGAAAAGCAATTGTCCTTGGGAATCACCTATATCAACAACGGCGAGTTGCCACGAGCGGATTACGTGAGTTCGACCGTCAGTCGAATTTCGGGTTTCGGCAGTACCGGAATCGCACCGATACCATTGGATCTGGAGGAATTGCCCGATTTTTCAAGACGCTTTGGTGGTCGGAACGGATTGATTACGCTGAATCCAAAGGCGCCGATTAAACTGCCGGCATGTTCGGAACCGCTTTCATACATCGGTGAAGCCTCGCTGCGGGAGGAATTGGAGATGATGGCCGATGCCTTCAAGGCGTTGTCGCAAAACTACCCGGAAGCCAATTCGGAGCTCTTTTTCACCTCACCCTCTCCGGGAACCGTAGCGCTCTTTATGGAAAACAAATACTACCCCAATTATGAAGCCTACCTTGAAAATATCGCGGAGGTCTTGAAGCAGGAGTATGACCTTATCGCCAGCTACGGCTTTCAATTGCAAATCGATTGTCCCGATCTGGCCATGGGCAGGCACACCCGGTTCAGCCATCAGACAGATGCGGAATTTCTTGCCATCATCGACACCCATGTCCACGCCCTGAATCAGGCCCTGGCATCTGTCGATGCGGACAAGTGCCGGGCCCATATTTGTTGGGGCAACTATGCCGGCACCCATCATTGCGATATCGATTTTAAGAAGATTTTTCATCAGGTCATGAAGGTCAATGCCAGGTTCATCTCCATAGAAGCCAGCAACCATCGCCATGCCCACGAATGGACCGTGTTCGAAGAATTCCATTTGCCGGAAGATAAAGTCTTGATGCCCGGTGTCATCGACACTTCATCCAACATCGTGGAACATCCTGATCTGGTGGCCCAGCGACTCACCCAATATGCAAAGCTTCTGGGCCCGGACAGGGTGATCGGATCGACGGATTGTGGTTTTGCCACCACCGCTTCTGCCGCCAACGTGTCCGGTGAAGTGGCCTGGCTGAAGCTGGCTTCTCTGGTGGAAGGTGCCAGGCGGGCAGGCAGGCATTTCGATTAAGGATTGCTGAAACACAATAATACCACAGGATAACCAAGGAAATACCATGAGCCTTACCAACCATTACGCCCACGGTGTGCGAATCGCTAATTTTTCCAAGATCGATTTGCCGGTTGACGATCTGCTGAAATTCGATTCTGAAGAGAGTGCGTCAATTGTGAAGAAAATCAGGAAATATGCAGATTTACCCTATGTATACGTCGTCGGCAATGAACAGGCCAAGCAGGTTGCTGACGTATTATCGGCGCTAAAAGCCATACGGTCTCCTTGTTACCCGTACGCAATCTTTTCCGTCGATGATGCGGATCTGTCGTTTGAGGGCCAGGACCTGGATATTATTCCTATCGACAACACGAATGCGGATACCCTCCAGCGCCGAATCACTGAATACGCGGCTTTACGATTTCAATTTGATGATAGCCAATTACGTATCGGTCATGCCGGATCACTGCCGGCAACGGCCGATGTGGCCATTGTGGGTGCCGGCGTGACCGGCCTGTATGCAGCCAATCGATTGATGGAACGTGGCATCTCCTTTTGCATCGTGGATAAAAGGGACAAGGTCGGCGGCATTTGGTCCATGTATGCCAATGCCACGTCCCGGGTCAATACCTCCGAGGGTGCCTATCGGCTCATTGAGAACGCGACCAGATCCAATCGCGACCACTCGGCAACACGGGAGATCCTGGAAGATGTCACTCAATTGTCAGCCAATGTGTCGGATCATCTTTTCCTGGAAACCGAGGTCCTCGGCATTGAGAAAACGGAAAATGGATATCAGATCAGGTATAACAGGGAGGGAGCGCCATCCGTCTTGGAAAGCAAGGGCGTCATCCTGGCGATCAACGATCGTGTCGGAACGCCAAGAGAACTTGAATGGCCGGATCGGTCAACGTTTCAGGGAACGATCGTCAGCGGTATCTCCGACCAGACCAAAGAACTGGATTGGCGCAATAAAAATGTGGTCGTTGTGGGAATGGGCGCTTTTGCCATTGAAAACGCCAGGACCGCGCTGGAAGGCGGCGCGCGCCATGTGACCGTGATATGCCGGCGCCATGGCACCATATGCCCAAAGATTATCGACTACCTGAACTTTGCCACCCCCTACGATGACGACTTCAAACACGACAAGAAAAGCAATATCCGCAACATGATGTACTGGAAAAAACTGTATCAACTCAGTGGCGCCACCCAACCCGAGTGCTGGATGGGAAAAATCAAGCATGCTGGGCACACCATCAGTGTTTCCGACATCTGGTTTATTGCGCACTATCTGAAAAAAATCGACACCATTACCGGTGAAATTACCGATTTGTATGAAAATGGGGTTGTCGTTAACGGTCAACAGCGCATCGATGCGGATATCATCGTTAATTGTATCGGATTTGAGCGAAATGCCTCGACGGCCAAAGCGATATGCGGCTACGCTGAAATGTACAACACCAATTATGTGGACAAAGATTTCATGTATCTGGCAGATGCCTACATCGACGATGACGCTTTCAATTCCTTTTTCGGGTCCAGCGTCATAGAGATGGTGAAGTTCTATATGGAGGTTTATATTAAATATTTTGACAATCCTGAATATGAAAAAATGGCAGGCCTGGACGGAATAGAAAAAATTCCCATTGAAGATCGAAAATGGTCCCACTATATAAAAGGCGCTGCTGCCCTTATCCTTAACGATCCCGAACTAAATCAAACCGCCAGGAAGCAGGTTGCACAAAGAACAAAAAATTTTCTTGAAAATCATGACCTGGAAACCTATATCGCAGAGAACAAAAGAGAGTGGATCGATACGCATTCAATGCTGGCCGGCAAGCCGATGAAAGAAGAGGATTGTTTGCCGTTTGTCTTTGAAAAATTACTGCCGAAACCAATCTAGTTTAATTCCCAATAATAAAAAACACATATCGATGAACGCTGAACCCGTGAACGCTTACCCTACCATCATGCCAGACACCTCGTTTTCGACAATCCTTGCAACGATCGACGATGCCGCCGAAGCGACCGGCCTGCACCTGCCTGAGGACTGGATGCAGGGCCGGGCCGGGTATGGCGGCCTGGTGGGTGCGCTGGCCTTGAAAGCCATGAGAAGTCATGTACCGCCGGCGCGTAAGGTGCGCAGCCTGCTGATCTCATTCGTCGGACCGGTCGGACCGGAGGAATTTTCGATCCAAACCCACGTGCTGCGGTCGGGAAAGGCCGTCACCCATGTGGAGGCCAAACTGGTTCAGCAGGAGGCGGTGCGATGCGTGGTGTTGGGCAGCTTTGGCGGTGACCGGGAGTCCGCCATCCGGATCGATCCGGCGCCGCGGCCGGAAATGGTCGAACCGGCAAATGCCATCGAACTGCCGTACATCGACGGACTGACGCCGGCCTTCACGCGCCACTTCGCCTATCGGTGGGCGCTGGGCGAGTTGCCTTTTTCCGGCAAGGGCGGCCACGAAATCGGCGGATGGATCCAGTTTCGCGAGCCCACCGATTGTCTCACCGAAGAGTGGCTGGTGGCCCTGGCCGATGCCTGGCCCACCCCGGTGCTCGCCATGCTCAAGGCCCCCGCGCCGGCCAGTACCGTCACCTGGGAGATGGGGTTCGTTCACCTGGGCCGCCAGACCTGCACGGAGAATGACTGGTGGAGCTATCGCTCGGTGGCGGACAGCGCTGAAAACGGCTACGTTCACGAACGGGGCGCCATCTGGGATCCTGAAGGGCAGCTGGCGGTGTATAGCCGGCAGACGGCGACGGTGTTTGCTTAGACATGTCTCAAAAATAGTCAAGTGCGCTTGGCAATCGCGTTAGACGTCGGCGACAACATGCTCACATACTGCGTGTATGCTCCGCTTTTTCGCCGTTGCCTGCCTTGCCCTGAACGCCTGATCCTTATTTTGGAGATTGGATTCTATCCGGAAAAAACGATTGCGCTTGCTATCACGGCGTTAATCCGTTAACGACTTCGGCAAACCCATGCCTGAGGGCCAGCTTTTGAAACATCTGGGTAAGACCCGCACCCAATGAGAAAACGGAGCCGATGTCCAGGTTCCGGTCGGCGGATTTGTCGAAGAAAATGTTCAGGCTGGACCCGAGGCCCTCGTCCGGGCGCCAGTAGCAGATCATCATGGGGACCTTGGGCAGCGGGTGGAGCACCACGGAGATGTCCGATTGGAACTGCCGTTCCACCTGTCGACCGCTGAACAGGTGGACCACGTCGTCGAACAGATCGGTGTAGCTGTCCGCCACCTGCAGCATGGCCTCTTCGCACCGCTTTTGAAACAACGGGTATCGGTCTTTGCCGTTTTTCAGTTCCCGAAAAGAGACCCATTGGCCGGTGGGGTCGACGCCTTTCCCGTTGATCACGTAATCGAAGAAGGGCGCTGCCACCCAGGGATTGACGTGGATGTCCGAATAAAGGTTGCCCTGCCGGTCAACGCTGAAATCCTTGCCCAGGATTTTCAGCGTCAGCCGGCCGTTTTCCGATCGCCCTCCGGTTCTCTCGGCAGCCACTGCGAGATCGATGCGGGAGATCTTTTGCTTCATCATCTCCATGAATGCTTCCCGGTTCTCTTCGATGGTGTTCAGATCGGTGGGATCTCCGGAAAAGCGCTCGATGACAGCAGGGACTCAATTTCGGGCATTCACTGATTTTCCGTTTGCCTTGAAACACAGCGCCGGCAAATGCCAGGCAGGTCTTCTCACCGCACTCCCTGCAGTTGGACTTGTCCAGAAGCTGAAACACTTCCATGGCGTTTTTCGGTGCCGGCATGCGCGACCTCCCCGATGGCAGTCGTGGATCGTTGGGTTGAACAAGACCGCACTATAACCAGAACCGATTAATTTGTCACCCCTCGATGTATAGGTGGGGTGGCCGTGTAACGGAGCGCGTGACAGCTACCACCAAAAAGTAATAACAGGAATGTGGTTTTGCGTTGTATTATTTAAAATGTGTTATATTAACCGCCGAAACATAGATGCCGGGAGGCCCGATCATGAGTGTCTGCGTCCAGGGAAACGTTCTCGAAGAACTCTTGAAACTGCTCAAGCTGGAAAAAATCGAAGAAAATATCTTCCGCGGCCAGAGCCAGGACCTGGGCTTCGGCAGCGTATTCGGTGGCCAGGTGTTGGGTCAGGCGCTGTCCGCCGCGTCCCAGACCGTTCCCGACGGGCGGCAAGCCCACAGCCTGCATGGCTATTTCATGCGGGCCGGCGACGCCAAAAAACCGATTGCCTACACCGTGGACTGCATCCGGGACGGGAAAAGCTTCACCACCCGGCGGGTGGTGGCCATTCAGAAAGGCCGGGCCATCTTCTCCATGGCCGCCTCGTTCCAGATCGACGAGCCGGGTTTCGACCACCAGGACGACATGCCCGACGTCCAGGGGCCCGACGGGCTGGAGCCGGAGATAGAAACCGCCCGTAAACTGGCCGACCATATCCCTTCGGGTATCCGGGAGAAGATCCTGTGCGACAAGCCCATCGAGATCCGCCACGTCAACCCGATCAATCCGTTCAAGCCGGAAAAAAGAACCCCCGAAAAATATGTCTGGTTTCGTGCCATCGGCCCCTTGCCCGACGAAATGGCTGTCCACCACTACCTGCTGGCCTATGCGTCGGACTTCAATCTAGTGGTTACCTCCCTTTACCCCCACGGGCACACCTTCTGGGAGCCGGCGATGCAGGTGGCCAGCCTGGACCATGCCATGTGGTTTCACCGGGATTTTCGCATGGACGACTGGCTGCTGTATGCCATGCAAAGCCCCAGTGCGTCCAGGGCCCGGGGACTGTCCATCGGCCGCATCTTCACGCAGACCGGCCGGCTGGTGGCCACCGTGTCTCAGGAAGGACTGGTTCGCCATCGGCCGCAGAGAAAATGAGTTACTGCGCTGCTGCCATTGCCTCCGGCATGGGCGGCACCAGCAGCGACGGATCCAGACGGGTATCAAACCAGTTCATGCCCCAGTGCAGGTGGGGGCCGGTGACGCGGCCGGTCGCGCCCACCTGGGCGATGACGTCGCCCTGTTTGACCCGCTGCCCCTCTTCGACCAGTATTTTATGCAGGTGCATATAGGTGGTGGACAGGCCGTGGCCGTGGTCGACGATCAGGGTGCCGCCGGAGTAAAACATATCGTTGTGGGCCATGCTCACCACACCGTCGGCCGGCGCCTTTACCGGTGTACCGGTGGGCGCGGCGATGTCCACGCCGTAATGGGGCCATTTGGGTTTGCCGTTCAGAACCCGCTGGCTGCCGTAGACCCCGCTGATCCTGCCGGTGACCGGCCAGATGAACGGCTGCGAAAAATCGGTTCGGGCATCGTCCTTTTTGCGGACTTCCTTTACCAGGGCGATGTCTTTGTAGATTCGTTTTTGATCTTCAGGTGAAGGGCTGACCTTGCGCGGCGGTAATCCATCGATACGCTGGATGTTGTATGTGCGTTTTTCGATGGTGAACGAATGCTTTTCAACCGTGCCGGAGGGCTGGTGAAGCTCGATCACCGACTTCGCTTCCGCGTCCCGGGAAAAACCGATCACAAATAGACCGTCCGCCGAGACCCGCACCGCTTTTCCATGGAAGTGGACGGTGGTCGCAGGGTCGACTCGGCCGATGGCCATGCCGCCTTGAACCAGTTTTCCCTCCAGCGTCTAGCGCCCGTGCCGGAATCGGCAGGCAAAGAAGGGTGATGATCGCTCCGAGAATGAACCGTTGCATAGGCAGCCTGTGTTAGTTAGCCAAACATACAAATCAATTATGGTGGACTCGTAAAAAGTCGCATTTCAGACGGATTCGTAAAAATGCCGAGATCAAGGCTTGCAAATCCCGAGGAATGAGGGGTACTTATGGTACTCCGCAGTGACGAGGGATGCAGCGTAACGCAGATATCGGCTTTTTTACGAATCCGTCATTTTGGGGTATTATACACGGGTTGGGCATGCGATGGAAGGCCTGAGGCGATCCAAACAATGCCGACTGGCCGGCCACGATATCGGGGAGACACGATGCACACACGCCGTCTGGGAAACAATCATCTTGACGGTGTCGGCTATGGGCCTGGGCTGCTGGGGCATGTCCCACGCCTATGGTCCGGCAGATGAGAAGGAATCGCTGGCCACGATGGAAAAGGCCCTGGATCTGGGGATCAATTTTTTCGACACCGCCGATGTGTATGGCAACGGACACAATGAAACCCTGATTGCCAGGGTGCTGAAAAACCGTCGCCAGGATGTGGTCATCGCCACCAAATTTGGTTTCGTGGGAGACGAGCACGGCGCGGTGCGTGTCTGCGGGCGACCCGAGTATGTTGCCGCCGCATGCGAAAAAAGTTTGCAGCGGTTGGGTGTCGATGTCATCGATCTATATTACCTGCACCGCCTGGATCCTGACGTGCCCGTCGGAAGAGACCGTGGGCGCCATGGCCGATCTGGTGGCCCAGGGCAAGATTCGGGCTATCGGTCTGTCGGAAGTTTCTGTCGCCACGCTGCGCCGGGCCCACGCCGTTCATCCGGTCACCGCCCTGCAATCCGAGTACAGCCTCTGGCACCGGGATGTGGAACAGACGATCCTGCCCGCCTGTCGGGAACTGGCGGTGTCCCTGGTGCCTTATTGCCCGCTGGGCCGGGGATATCTCACCGGCACCGTAAGCACGGTGGACGATCTGGCGGAAGCGGATTATCGGCGGGCCATCCCCCGATTCGATGCGGCGGCCATGGATCTCAACCAGCACATCGTAGGCCGTTTGAAGCACCTGTCGCAGGCCAGCGGCCACACGCCGGCCCAACTGGCCATCGCCTGGCTGCTGGCCAAAGACCCGTCGATTGTTCCCATTCCGGGCATGAAGCGCAGACGACACCTCACGGAAAATGTGACGGCCGCGGCAATCCGGCTGTCAGCGGAGACCATCGAGGCGTTGGATGCCGTGGGTGAACAGGTGGCCGGTGAGCGGCACAACGCCCAGAACCTTCAGTTTGTCGACGACGAAAATGGTTAGCGTTTAGATTTGGAGATTGTGATTTGGAATTTATTTGGAATTTGGTACTTGAAATGTTGTTGCCTTCGGATTAAGGTATTACCGAATCCCTCAATCCTCGATCCTCGACCCCTCGACCCCTCGACCCCTCGACCCCTCGATCCCTCAATCCCTCGACCCCTCGACCCCTTGAACCCTGAACCCTTGAACCCTTGAACCCTTCAACCTCTGTTTTCTGCATCAAGCCGTTTCTCCCGTTTCATCGAATTGGCCTTGAACCGGTTCAGGGCCACGGCACTGCCGAAAATCAACAGTCCGCCAATCCAGAAGCGCCACGATGCCGGATCCCCCAGAAAGGCGATGCCCACAATGGCGGTGAAGATCACCTCGCTGGACATGAAGACACCGCCCTCCCACCCTTTGCAGTAAAAAAAGCCCTGGTTCATCAGCAGCTGCGCGGCGACCGAGACAAAAATGATGCCCAGCACCATGGCCCAGGCCATGCCTGTCGATGGCAACAGCGGGGCCATGGCAAATTGGGGAAGGGTCACCAGCATGCCCATGGTGCAAAAGTAGAGATAGATGATGACCGGGCCGTTTTTTTCTCGAAGGGTCTTGATCAGGGTAACGGTGAGACCGGCGAATGCGGCGCCGGACAGGGCCATGAACTGGCCGAAAAAGTCCCCTTCCACCCTGAAATCGAACAGTACGCCGATGCCGATGACCACCACGGCAATGCAGGCGATTTCCGCCTTGGATAAACGGTCGCCGTAGATCAGGTAGGAAAAAACGGCCGAAAAGGCCGGATAGGCGTAAAAGATCACCAGGGCGGTAGAGACCGGCAACAGGCGGATGGCCGTGACGAGGGAAAGAAACGCAGCCGAACCGCTCAATCCCCGGATGATCAGCAACCGGGTGTTGTGGCCCCGATAGGGGTTGCCATGCCTGCCGAAAATCAGGAGCAGCACCGCTACCCCACCAAAAAAACGATAGAATCCGATGTGCCAGATGGTAAAGTCGGCGCCGATCTGTTTGATCAACAGGTTGAGCATCGTGAACAACAATGCAGCGGCAAGCATGAGCAGGGGGCCGGCAACGGCGGCATCCATTCTGACCTGTTGGGGGGCATTTGTCGGGGACATATTGTAAGCCTATTAAAATTCGTTAAAAAAGGGGACTAAAAGAAAACATTAGAATTCGCAATGAAAATCACAAAAACCAAATCTCAAATTCCAAATAAATTCCAAACGCCAGATCAGGTCTATGTCTGTTTTAAGATTTGGATGTTGTTGTTTGGGATTTATTTGAGATTTGGTGCTCGAAATTTGTTATTTCCACCCGATCCAAGTTGTTAATTGAAGGGTCGTTGCAAAGCTCCCCTCAGGGGTGCTTCTTTGGATGGGCACGGCTCTCAGGAATCAGCGGGTTCACGCTTTTCGGCAGCAGCATGGGTACTGTTTTCTGATACGATCGATAGGCCTCGCCGAAACAGTCGACCAGATCCCGCTCCTCCATGGTGGCGCCGATGATGATCCAGATGGTCCAGAGCCCATTGTGCAGCAATCGATCCAGCGTAAAAATCGGGCAGGACCAGATAATGATCAGGCTGAACAGATAGAGCGGGTGACGCACCCAGCGGTATGGCCCGCGGACGGTAAATGGGGTGGCGGTGATCGGTTTTTGGCTGCCGAAGGCCCGCAAGGCCGGTTTGACACCCAGGGCATCGAAATCCCCCAAGGATTTGGAGCCCCACCAGGCACCGGCACCGGCCGCCAGAAATACCATCATCATCGCCCATCGGAAGGGACCTGGCGGTGTCCATAGTACCGACCCCACCGGCTGCCATAGACCGGTCAGAAGCAGCAGGACGGTGCCGGAAGCCGCCGCGTAAAGGGCGCCGTGAAAATCGGCACGAACGGTCCGCGTCAGCCACAGACGAAACCCGCGCCGAACCATGATGCTGTGCTGGACGAAGAAAAGCAGGCACAAGAATGCGTCCAGCATCAGGCCACCGGCAATGCCCAGTTCAAGGTCCACTGAAACCAGCGGGCCAAAAATCAGAAAGGCCAGCCAGGCCAGCATGCCGCCGCCGCCGAGAACATAGGCCGCCGCCACCAGAAGGAGCGCGCCCGGTTTTCGCGATATCAACTGCCCGCTGGGACCGTGAATCGTCTGGGCATTGTCCACGGCCGACAGTTTGCAGGCGGTGTTGTCATCCTGTGGCATGTGCAAGTTCCTTGGCTCGTGTCCATCCATTAATGGCCTTGATCCGAGCCCGCATCCACCATTTCTAATGGACAATTGTCGATGGTGTAGGAGCGGCTTCCAGCCGCGATAGGTGCGGCCCATCCTAAAATCGCGGCTGGAAGCCGCTCCTACGAAGTTGGAATCCCTCAATCTTTATTACTCAGATAATAAGGCCGAAAGAACCGGCCATCAAATCAAAAATGATTCACCGGGACCTTTTCATGACCAATATCTTGTGGCATGATAGTTAGTGCCCATCCAAAAAGGGTTATTTTGCCCGATCTTTGCGTTATGCGAACGCGTTTATCCTCGGAATATCAACTATGATGCACCCCAAGGGCACTTCCTTCAGGGCGCCTGTGGTAAAATTTTTCGCATGCCTTGATCTCAAGCAAAATTCTACCTTTCTGGAAAGACACTATTTAGATTCATCACTCATGGTCAACCATGCCACTGTTGATGGAATCGTAATAAGTCACAAATAGTGTCACTCCCGCGGCGGCGGGAGTCTATAACTATTTGAGACTTATGGATCCCCGCCTGCGCGAGGATGACCAGAAAGAAAGAATTTTCTACTTTTTACGATTTCATCAATGCTATGAACCCGTAAATTGTTAATTCAGATGGGCATGCAAAGAGTCCGCGATCAAGGCTTGCGAATTCTGAGAATACCGCTATTGCGGTTGCCGTAGGCAGCGTGCTTACCGTATTCCGCCGTGATGAAGATTGAAGCGTAACGCAGATATCGGACTTTTTACAAACCCATTAATGTTAACCGAACCAACCGGCGACAAGTGTAAGACCCGCAAAGGAGCGCCGCCATGGCCGACACATCCTCACACCCCCTGTTCAGGTTTCGCTGGCTGATTTTTTCTATTCTGGCACTGGCCTATTTTTTCGTTTACTTTCACCGGCTCTCCCTTTCCGTTGTGGCTGACAATCTGGTGAAGGATTTCGACACCTCCGCCGGCACCATGGGATTATTGGGTTCGATCTATTTTTATTGTTATGCGGCCATGCAATTGCCGGCAGGCCTGCTCTCGGATTCCGTGGGGCCGCGACGGACGGTAACCTGGTTTCTGATTGTCGCCTCGGCAGGCAGCGTTCTTTTCGGATTGGCACCCAACATCGAAACCGCCTTCGTGAGCCGCATCCTGGTGGGATTCGGGGTCTCCATGGTCTTCATCCCCACCATGAAGATCCTCTCCCAGTGGTACTACCCCCATGAATTCGCCTCCATGGCCGGCATCCTCAACGCCGTGGGCGGGGCCGGTGTCATGGCCGCCACCTGGCTGCTGGCCATGATGACGGTGGCTTTCGGTTGGCGGCTCTCCTTCGAACTGATCGGCGGGTGCACCTTCGTCATCGCACTCCTGGCGTGGCTGATCATCCGGGATCGGCCCCAGGACAAGGGTTGGCCGGCGATTGGCGACCTTGCTGCGAAACCCAGTGCCCCTGCCGCGGCGGCGCAGACCATACCCTTGCTGGCAGGGATGCGACAGGTCGTCTGCAATCCGCACTTCTGGCCCCTGGCCCTGTGGTTCTTTTTCGATTGCGGCATTTTCTTCGGATTCGGCGGGCTGTGGGGTGGACCTTTTTTGATGCACGTATATGGGCTTTCCCGCGAAGCTGCCGGCGCCGTGCTGAGCATGATCGCCTGGGGCATGATCATCGGCAGCCCGCTGCTGGGGTTCGTCTCCGACCGCGTCCTGAAGAGCCGCAAAAAGCCTTTTGTCATCTGCACCACGATTCTGGTCGTTGAAATGGGAACGCTTTACCTTTTCCCCGATCGCCTGTCGCTGCCCATGCTCTACGTGGCCTTTTTCGTCTTCGCCGTGTGTGCGTCATCCATCGTGGTGATCGGTTTTACGGCGACCAAGGAGCTGTTCCCGGTGGAAATTGCCGGTACGTCCGTGGGCACGGTCAACCTGTTTCCGTTTTTAGGCGGTGCCGTATTCATGCCCTTTTTGGGCAAGGTGCTCGATGCATACCCCCGCAGTGCCTCAGGCGCCTATGCGCTGGAAGGCTACACCACCATGCTGCTGGTGCTGTTGATTTCCGCGGTCATCGCCCTGGGTTGTACGCTTGATGATGAAAGAGACGTTCCGGGGCTGATAAGGAATGACACATCTGGGGGACTTATTGCGCATCACCGCAATGAAAACATTGAAAAAAATAGGCAGCGTCACGAATGACGCTGCCTATTATCACCGGTAAATGATTTGTTGGCTGTTTGTTAAATCTTCTTTCTTCCCAGGCCGGCAAGACCGATCAGGCCACTGCCCAACAAAAGCAGGGTAACCGGATCGAAAAATTGACCCGGCGTCACCGAAGAAGTGTCGTCACCGTTTTGGGAGTTGAACTCCGGCTTGAAGCCAAAGCCAAAATTTGGATTTACAACATCATCATTGAATTCAGCAAGCGCTTCGGTAGCGACTACTACCGTTTGTTTCTTGAGAGGCACTCGGAGGGGCTTCGAAATGTAATAAGTCGACAACAAATATCAATAAAATGGCGACTAAGAAGGTAATTATTTTATTCATGATTAGCCCCTTTCGATGAAGCTGAGAAAACTGTCACTTTCTTCGAAGCCAGTGTAAACACTGTTTCTTGAAATATAACATAAGCAAAAGGGGTGCCGAAGCCTCAATATAACTTTTTTAGTATATATTACAGAATGTTAAAAAATTATGAAAAGCTTAAAACTCACCTTTATGTATTAATTTTCTCAAAACTATGGGTAATCATTTTCCTATTATGAAATTGATTACCCAATAAGTTGAGTAGGCGGAATTCGATTGAGACCTTATCGAAAGGTGTGGCCGGACGCCTGCAGAACAGAAACCGCTGTTGTCAAATCATTCTTTTTCACCAGGACATAATCCGTATCGTAAGTGGACACGGCGAAAATAGAAATGCCGGCATCGCCCAGTGGCCCGATAACGGCCAGCAGGATGCCGGTAAGCGAAAAATCAAAGGGGCCTTCGATCTTCAGGACCCGAAAGCCACGCTCGGATCGAACGCCATCCGGTACCGCCTCGCTTTGGCAGACGATGGACAGTTCCTCCGCCGTGCGGGTGATGGAAACAAGGCCTTTCGTCGGCACCCAGCGCGGGATGCCGGCGTCCGGTGCCAGACGGCACACCGAGAATGAATCTTCCAGAACCGACAGGGTCACCCAAACTGAGCGTTTCAATTTTTTACAGATACCATAATTGGTTGGTATGCTTTTCTTTTTCGGTTTACCGATCCTAAAAATTTGAACCGCGATAGCGAGCGCATTCATAGCCGCTTGCGGCGGGGTCAGCGAGCGAACTGAAAATAGACTTTCATCCTTACGGTGAAGCTTCCCCGCGGCTTGCCGCGGGGAGGGTTCAAACCCGTTGGGATTGCCGATCTCACCGCATAACCGGTGTCAGCCGACATCCCGCATAGCCCACTATAGCGAAATGCCAGCTTCCTTGGTTCTGCGGCAAGCTCGACAATCGCTCAACTTGGGGGTCAGTTGTAAGTTTCTCATCGTTTGATTCCGACGCCCTTGAAAAAGGTATAGCAGAAAGTGCCGTCCGCCTGGGTGGTGCGATAAAGATCGGCGATCCCCTGGTTCCATGTCTGCCGATCGATCAATCCCATGGCAAGGGCCTGATCCCTTACCCCTTCCACCATGGCGGTGAAGGTCTTGCGGGTAAAGCCGTCAACCAGGGCCGGCCGGGATGCATCCACATATACCATGCGCGGGGAAACCGCAACAGCGCATACCCGGCATCGGTTAGCAGCGGGTAGAGCCGTCTACCGATCAGGGCATCGCCGCCGGCCTTGGCCTGGATCTCCACAAGGCACTGTACCGCCAGATCCGCCGCCCGGCTTTGGGGGTGGCAGTAGTAGGAGCCGTGGTCTCCCTCGATGACAGTCAGGGTTCCCCCGGGTTTGAGCACCCGCCGCAACCCGGCCAGGGCCTTGAGGGGATCGGAAAGATGCTCGAGGACAAAGCAGACGAACACGTGATCAAAGCTGTCTGCGCGATAAGGTAAATGGTAGATATCGCCTTGTCGGAAAGTCACGTTGGCAAGCTGCTGGCTGGCGGCCATCTGCCTTGCCGCGTCGAGGGAAACTTCCGAAATATCCATGCATTCGAAGCGGGCATCGGGGCTGGACCGGGAAAGCGTGAGGGTCTGGGCGCCGACACCGCAGCCGGCCTCCAGTACCCGGCTGCCGGCCGGATAAGCGATGTCGCCATGCAGCAGTTCGGTGAGGGTGCCGGCCTGGTCGGCCAGACGGCTGGATTCTTTTTCGGAATAGCCGTGGACATAGGGTTTCATTGAAGCATAATCGACAATAGTATTTAACCCAGTGAACAGTTATCTATATTCTAATGGGATAAATTTTGGCAGGTATCCTTAACCAGTTGAAAAAAATGGGATCCAGCCTTACGCTTTCGCAGGGGCAGGCTCTGTACGGAAGATGACAGCAAATAGGAAATATCAACCTTTTCTCGACGTCCTTCATATTTGAGGCATGCAAATTAGGTCATGATAACTTATCACGAATCCATGAAGGATTCCGCCGGCAATCTAAAACCGCATAAATTTTAACGATGTCGTTTTGAAGACGATAATACACAGCAAATGGAAATCTTTTTGCCAATAATCGATGATAACCGAAATGGAGGGTATGAATGCCAGCGTAAAGATGCAAAGATTCTATGTCTGAAAAGATAGAGTCGAGAAAATAATTTCCAAGCCCTTTTGATTGATGCTCATAGAACCAAAATCCATCGATCAGATCTCTCTCGGCTAAATCAAGGATTTCGATTTTCATTCGATCTGATCTCTAATCCTATTCTTAGTTGCCTCAAGTGTATAAAATTTTGCCTTCCCTTCTGTAATCTTTTGTTCTCTTGCTTCTAAGATGTTCCTATGCCAATCTGGTGACGGAATGGAACCTGGATCTCTGCAAAGATCATCCCAAAGTTTCTCCATTACTGATAGTTTATCCGATGTCGTCATTTTATCTAATGGCAGTGAAATGTTCACAATATTCTCCAGTTTAAGGATAATTATTTAGTATTAACAATAATTTTTCTTGGAATATTCTGCAAGACCAAATTTTCCTTCATGTCGCAGGTGATACTAAAACCTAAAGCGATTTTCAAGTTTGCCGCATATACAAAGAAGAGGTCGTTCCGCTATAGTCGACTATGCGGGACGGCCTTTGACGCCATAGATACGGTGAAATTGGAAAGCCCGCAGGGTTTTATATTTTCGAAAGCCAAATTGGCAGAATTCCTTAAAATTATTGTTAATTTTCTCATTTCGAAAATATGAAACGCTCAACTTGGGTTTAAGAAAAATTCCCCCCAGTGAACGCTTATGGCCGAAATTTCTTGATTTGCACGTCTTTAAGTATTCTATAATGTTTGTCATTGCCTGTCAGGATCGGCAGTCCGTATGCAATTGCCGTAGCGCCTATCAGAGCATCCGCTAATTGAATGGAATGGCTTAAATAATGTTGTTCGACAAAGAACATTGCTTTTACGGATATCTCTTCTGAAATATATAGAATTTTCGAGTTCCAACCATGGAGCGCCCTGCGAAGATGATTCAGCTCATTTTTGTTTCGCATGCCTTGGACCAACTCCATATAGGTGACGACAGAAATAAAGAAATTTTTCAAATTCTCAATCGTTTTATATGCATTTTCATTCCCTTTCATATACCAAATGAGGACATCTGTATCGACAACCATATAGTGCACCGTCTCAAAATTTCATTCTTGTATTTCCGCAAAACAAGTTAACCGAATTTTCAATATACATAATCCACTGATGTTGTTTGAATGTGGACTGTCATCCTGACAAGGACTACTTTTAACAATCGAATATCGAACAGCCGATTTACGAGTTACGAATTTTTTCTTTGAGACGCGCTTCAAGATTAAACGCTTTGTTTTTGCTCGTCATTCGTCATTTCTTGTTCGTCATTCGATTATTGCCGGCCAGACATTTAAATCGCCAAATTTGTGGAAAGAACTTTTGGGACACAGCATTATCCTCTTCCTTTTCTTAGCCCTCTGACATATTCGTCAACATCTTGGACCCTATCGCTATCTTTCCAGATTCCAAACAATTTGTTTTGTATATTTTCCTCATTTTTTTCCTTGTAGGGAACAAGTTTGGCACAAGGTCTGCCGCGAAAGGTTATTACAACCTCCTCGCCCCGATTGACTGTATCAAGTAGCTCCTTTGAATGAAACCTGAGATCTTTTGCAGTGGCTTTCATGAGTGCGCCTCCATTTGTGATAGTTTACACTCTGTAATGTAAACTATAGAAGGGTGCATGTCAATCCGTGATTTTAATCAACATATTTCGAGATCAGTATTTGACACCGACAGTGAAAATGTGTAAATTGTATTCAATTCAGGAGGTTAATTATGATCAATTATACCGCGAAGTATACGAAAATTGAGTCTGGATATATGGGCCAACTCGTCGAATGGCCGGAGGTCGTGACTGAGGGTGAGGATCTGGAGGAGTGCCGCGAAATGCTAAGGGATGCACTCAATCAAATGATCCTGGCTTATCACCAACAGAGTAAGGCACAAACAATTCGATCGAATCACAGCCAATGAAATCTGCAAGCAAGCTGGTTTGAAGCCAAAATTTTAACCTCCCAGATACGCTCACCTATGCTTTTTAATTGTACGTTCTTCCAACATTTTTTATTATACTGAATTCAGCTTTGTAGCCTCAAACATCTTCGTTACATTTAACGATAGATACTAAGGGTTGCCTGAACGCGAGGCAGGTGGGTGAAATCTACTATCCTGCCGATTACCTGCGATCCAATTCCGGGCACAGATCAAAACCCGTTCACCCGACTATTCATATAGCACGATATAATTACTGACCGTTCCTCCTACGAAGCCAGGTGCCTTGTTGGCACCCAGGTTGATGCATTCGCCAGCGAAGGCAAAGCGACTGTATATTTTCAACGCAGGCTGGGTCGCTAGAGAGGTGAGGAGTGAGTCACCAGTATCGACAAAGCCGCTCGCCCAGTCGGGCAGGCTCGTGGCCCGGCTGTCAAAGGCCACGTAAACCATGCCATCGTAGGGCATCGTGAAAGTCAGGTAATCGCTTGCATCGGTGCGGTTGTAGTCGTTGTTGGGGGTGATGATCGCCTCCATGCCAACATACGGACCAAGAACGCTGGTTAGGGTGTAATCGCGGTCCGTGTAGTACACCAGACCTACCTCGAGGGTTGCCTCATAAAAGCGAGCACTCAGTGGGGCGCAGCTAGAGGAGACCTCGATGAATGTGGCCGTAACCGTCTTATTGCCGTCCATGGTTATGTAGGCGGGATTGGCATTCCCGGTCAGGTCGCCGGACCACCCGCTGAACTGCCACCCGGCAGCCGGTAAGGCGTTCAGTTCAACCTCAGTGTCAGCAACGTAAGGACCAGACGGATCCCGCGTTACACTACCGCTGCCGACCGTGTTTATCGTCAGCGTATATGTGTCTCCACCAGTGTCGGCTGAATAGAACACGATGTAATTACTGACCGTTCCTCCTACGAAGCCAGGTGCCTTGTTGGCACCCAGGTTGATGCATTCGCCAGCGAAGGCAAAGCGACTGTATATTTTCAACGCAGGCTGGGTCGCTAAGAGGTGAGGAGTGAGTCACCAGTATCGACAAAGCCGCTCGCCCAGTCGGGCAGGCTCGTGGCCCGGCTGTCAAAGGCCACGTAAACCATGCCATCGTAGGGCATCGTGAAAGTCAGGTAATCGCTTGCATCGGTGCGGTTGTAGTCGTTGTTGGGGGTGATGATCGCCTCCATGCCAACATACGGACCAAGAACGCTGGTTAGGGTGTAATCGCGGTCCGTGTAGTACACCAGACCTACCTCGAGGGTTGCCTCATAAAAGCGAGCACTCAGTGGGGCGCAGCTAGAGGAGACCTCGATGAATGTGGCCGTAACCGTCTTATTGCCGTCCATGGTTATGTAGGCGGGATTGGCATTCCCGGTCAGGTCGCCGGACCACCCGCTGAACTGCCACCCGGCAGCCGGTAAGGCGTTCAGTTCAACCTCAGTGTCAGCAACGTAAGGACCAGACGGATCCCGCGTTACACTACCGCTGCCCGACGTGTTCACCGTCAGAGTGTACTGACCAGGCGGGATTTGGGTGAATGTGGCCGTAACCGTCTTATTGCCGTCCATGGTTATGTAGGCGGGATTGGCATTCCCGGTCAGGTCGCCGGACCACCCGCTGAACTGCCACCCGGCAGCCGGTAAGGCGTTCAGTTCAACCTCAGTGTCAGCAACGTAAGGACCAGACGGATCCCGCGTTACACTACCGCTGCCGACCGTGTTTATCGTCAGCGTATATGTGTCTCCACCAGTGTCGGCTGAATAGAACACGATGTAATTACTGACCGTTCCTCCTACGAAGCCAGGTGCCTTGTTGCCACCGAGGTTGATGCAATCCCCTTCGAAGAAAGCTGCCGTATATCTTAAACGCGGGCTGAGTCGCCAGAGAGGTGAGGAGACTGTCGCCGGTGTCGACAAAGCCCGCCATCCAATTCGGCAGGCTGGTGGCCCGGCTGTCAAAGGCCACGTATACCATGCCGTCGGAAGGCATCGTCAAAGGTCAGATAATTGCCGGCTGCAGTCAGGTGGCGATCGTCGTTGGGCGTGAGGATCGCGTTCATGCCCACATACGCTGACCAGGCACACTGGTCAGCGTGTAATCGCGGTCCGTGTAGTACTCCAGGCCCTACGTACAGGGTCGCCTCAACAAAGCGTAGATCCAGCGGTGGACAGGGTAGCGGCCCGGGTTCTCCTAAAAAGACCGATGTAATGTGGCCGTAACCGTCGAAGTGGCGCCTTGGTTAGCCACCGAAGTTGATGCATTCCCCTTCAGAAGTTTGCCGTATATCCACCCGCTGAACTGCCACCCGGCGCTGGTAGGCGTTCAGTTCGACCTCGGTCAGCAACTGTTGCCGGTGTCGACAAAGCCCGCCATCCAATTCGGCAGGCTGGTGGCCCGGCTGTCAAAGGCCACGTATACCATGCCGTCGGAAGGCATCTCAAAGGTTAGATAATTGCCGGCTGCAGTCAGGTGGCGATCGTCGTTGGGCGTCAGGATCGCGTTCATGCCCACGATACTGCTGCAGGCACCCTGGTCAGCGTGAAATCACGGTCCGTGTAGTACTTCAGGCCCTGTACAGGATCGTCTCAACAAAGCGTGGATCCAGCGGTGGACAGGGTAGCGGCCCGGGTTCTCCTAAAAAGACGATATAATTGCCGACAATGCCACCGTCGAAGTCAGGCGCCTTGTTGCCACCGAAGTTGATGCAATCCCCTTCGAAGAAAGCTTTGCCGTATATCTTAAACGCGGGCTGATTCGACCGGTCGGTCAGGAGACTGTTGCCGGTGTCGACAAAGCCCGCCATCCAATTCGGCAGGCTGGTGGCCCGGCTGTCAAAGGCCACGTATACCATGCCGTCGGAAGGCATCGTCAAAGGTCAGATAATTGCCGGCTGCAGTCAGGTGGCGATCGTCGTTGGGCGTCAGGATCGCGTTCATGCCCACATACGCTGCAGGCACACTGGTCAGCGTGAAATCGCGGTCCGTGTAGTACTTCAGGCCCTCGTACAGGGTCGTCTCAACAAAGCGTGGATCCAGTGGTGGACATTCTATCAGCATGGCAAAGGAAGCCGCGATGGTGTGATTGGCCATGACATTGTTAAACGTATAACTGGTCACCGCACCGACCGATGCGCCGTCCACCAGCACATCTGCTACCTGATAACCGCTGTCCGGTGTAATCGTGAAGCTCTGGTCGGCACCGGCAATAACCACCACCGCGCCGGAGGGGGCGATACTGCCGTTGGCTCCCGCGGTGGCCGTGATGGTGTACTCATCAAGCCGGATCTCCTCGAAGGAAGCCGCGATGGTGTGATTGGCCTGACATTGTTAAACGTGTGACTGGTCACCGCACCGACCGATGCGCCGTCCACCAGCACATCTGCTACCTGATAACCACTGTCCGCTGTAATCGTGAAGCTCTGGTCGTCACCGGCGGTAACCACCACATCGCCCTCGGGGTCGATGCTGCCGTTGGCACCGGCCGAGGCCGTGATGGTGTACTCATCAGCCCCACCGATGATGGTGAGTATATTGGAAGATTGTGTAACCCCCATCTCCGAGTCGGAAAACGGGGTTACCTCGCACTGCCAGGTATCACCTGCCGTGGTTTCCTGAGACACAATCACATTATTATTACCGCTGCCGCTGTTATACATGGCAGCGATTTGTTCCGGCGACAGGACATGATCGTAGATCCTGGCGTCGTCGATGGTGCCCAGCCAGTTAATCCGTTTGCTCAAAGCACCCAACGGAAATGTCGGGTCGGTCACATCGCGTTTATCTACCGGTAAAACAGCACTGTCCACCTCGTTACCATCTCTATACAAAATCATTTCATCGGTGGCATAATTGAAAGTTACGGCGACAAAGTACCATGTGTTTAATGCCAGAGGTACTGGGTCTTGATAACACTATCCCACCGCTGTTGATGGCCCGCCGAAATCTATTGTCATTGCCATTGTTGCGGGTCCAGAACGCATGACCAGTGCCGTTTTGATCTACCGGAAATAATATTGTTCGCCGCCAGTACGCTGTTAGGTATACCCAGGCCGTTTTGGTGTAAGAAGAAAAGGTCGGAAAGTTCTCACCGGCGTGAGAGATCCATCGTCTCTCAAACACAAATGCACCGTTAGCGTCATAGCCAGCGGTAGCAAGCCAGGTCGGAGTCCCGACGGGCTGGATTACTCCCACTTGCCGGAAAAATCCAGCAGAGCGTTGCTCTCGCCGCCTTCCATGGGCAGGTATAGCGTCATTGCCGGTAGCCGTCCTGTACCAGGCTGTGGCGGCCGTGGTCGCGCTCCACCAGATCATACCCGCAAGTCAGATCATCGGCTGTCAAATTACTGCCCGAGGTTGAGGTGAGATCTACATTCTCCACCGTTGGGTCAGCTCCTGGCAGCGGGTCGGTCTCGCCGGCGTCCACGCGTCCGTTTTGGTTGGCGTCTTCTTCACCGTCCAACTCCCCGTCGCCGTCGCTGTCGTCATCCAGCGGATCGGTGGTGGTTGCCGGGTCGAGGTCCGCCACAAAAACTGCCGGGTCCGTATCGCTGCCCTGGGGTGATGCCAGCCCGATTTCGGTTCCGTCCAGAATTAAATCGTCATCGGTGTCTGCGTCGCAAAAGTTCGTTTCCCCCTCAGCTTCTTCCCAGACACCGTTTCGGTTCAGGTCTTCATTGCCGTCCAGGATACCGTCGTCGTCACTGTCGTCATCAATGGATGACAGGCATGTGCCGCTGCCATCCTCAATAGTGTCCGGAATGCCGTCACCGTCCGTGTCATCCGCACCGACGATGCTGAGCGTGTTGGACGCCTGTGTGGCCCCCACTTCCGTGTCGGAAAATGGAGTGACCTCGCACCGCCAGTCGTCACCCGCAGCGGTTTCTTCAGAAACGATGACATTTCTGCCGGTATGGAACATCGCGGCTACCTGCTCAGGAGTTAAAGCATAGTCGTACACCCTGGCGTCGTCGATCAATCCGTTCCAGTTGCAATGAGGGGGGTCTCCGTCTATACTTCTACTAAAAGCACCAACCCATAGCTGATCCGGATCTGTACAAGTCGGACAGCTATGGATTGGCACGCTGTTATTTCTATCGACTTCATCATCGTTTTTGTAGAGGATCATCTGGCCCGATTCCACGTTAGGATCATAGGTTACGGCAACAAATGTCCATGTATTCAGCGCAAAATCCTCAGTGTCTCTAACATGATTGGTCCAACCGCCATTGTGCCCGGCCTGCAACCTATCTCCCGTGAGCCATAATGCATTACTCCAGTCCCCGGAAATGATATTATCGCAGGTACGAGTATTCGCTTTTACCCATGCAATTTTGGTATAGGCACCGGAAGGCATTGACGAGCCTACATCTATAAAGGCATCGGCACTGTCATCAAATGTGAAGGCACCATAACCATCATAACCTTCTTCAGCACTCCACGACGCTCCCGGACCTTTTATCCCGTTATAGCCGCTGCCGGAATAATCCATCAGGGCATTCGTTTCACCGCCTTCCATCGGCATATATAAATTCATTAATGGAGAGCTGTTCACATACCAGGCCGTCGCGGCCGTGGTCGCGCCTCCGGCCAGATCAAACCCGCAGGTCAGATCATCGGTGGGCAAATTGCTGCCGGAAGTTGAAGTTAAAGCAAGATTATAAACGGCCGGGCCGTCCGAACAATACCCCGGCAGGAAATTGTTTAATGCAGTGTACCAAACATCAGCCATTTTCCCGTAGCCTGAAGCATTGGGGTGAAGCGTATCGTCCATATCCCCCGGGTAGTCAAGCGCACTTTCCATGTCGACCACGATGATCTTGTCATCGATACGCGCATCTGCCAGAATCCTGGATTGCTTCGTTCAAATCCGTGGTTTTACTTGTGGTAGGGTTCTCGCGGTTGACTATACGGGCGAGAATGACCCAGACATCGGCACCGTGTATGTATCAATATTGTCCAAAATCTGGCCGATTTCAGTCGCAACATCATGCGGCACTCTGGCTGCGTTGACATATCATTTGTGCCGATATGTAGCAGTACGATCTCGGCAGGATTAGCATCCAGCCAACCATAGATATTGTCTCGAATTTCGTCTGCATCCCAGCCACTGTGACCTTCGTGATCCGGGTCAGCCAACTCTCCATCGTCTTGACTTCCAACGAAATCAAATCGCGGGATAGCCGTTGGGTCAACAATATCAGGTGTGTATCCTGCAGCTTCCAACAAGTCATACAAATCTTTGCGATAGCTGCCATCAACATTGTATTCATCCGTAATCGAATTGCCCAGTGGCATGATCGTTACCGGTGCACAGAGAGACGGCCCTGCCAGTAGAAAGGAAGCCTCGATGGTGTGATTGGCCTGGACATTGGTGAACGTATAACTGGTCACCGCACCGACCGAAACGCCGTCCACCAGCACATCTGCTACCTCATAGCCACTGTCCGGTGTAATTGTGAAGATCTGGTCGTCACCGGCCGTAACCACCACATCGCCCTCGGGGTCGATGCTGCCGTTGGCACCGGCCGAGGCCGTGATGGTGTACTCATCAGCCCCACCGATGATGGTGAGTGTATTGGAAGATTGTGTAACCCCCACCTCCGAGTCGGAAAACGGGGTTACCTCGCACTGCCAGGTCATCACCTTCAGTGGTTTCCTGAGACATAATCACATTATTATTACCGCTGCCGCTGTTATACATGGCAGCGATTTGTTCCGGCGACAGGACATGAGCGTAGACCCTGGCGTCGTCGATGACACCTCGCCAACTGGATACCGCCGCCATATCTGCCAATAAACGTTCCAGCATGGGTCATATCTTTATCTGTAATTGTCATTCTGTCTACCGGAGAACCGTTTTTGTACAGAATTAGTTCCCCGCTATCATAATCAAAAGTAACAGCCACATGATACCATTCACCGACGGTCAATTGTACTGGATCATGAAGGGATTCCAGTGCGTTGTGGCCGCACTCCAAATATCCATTATGCACCAACAAAAGATGCTCAAATCTGTTACTGGAGGAGATTATATTTTGATAACCAGAAGTAGTGGTCGTTTTCACCCAGGCTGCTTGCGAATATGACGATAGCGTGGGGAACACCGCGCCCGCATCAAGAAGATCATCTCCGTCAAACTCAAAAGCGCCAGTGCCACCATGTCCCGCCGTTGAATTCCATGTCGGTGAATCGCCTGTTGTTACTACCACGCCGTTGCCGGAAAAATCCAGCAGAGCGTTGCTCTCGCCGCCTTCCATCGGCAGGAATAGCGTCATTAGCTCTGTGCCGTCTCTGTACCAGGCTGTCGCGGCCGTGGTCGCGTCCACCAGATCATACCCGCAAGTCAGATCATCGCTGTCAAGATTACTACCCGAGGTAGAGGTGAGCTCTACATTCTCCACCGTTGGCTCAGCTCCTGGAAGTCGAAAGGAAGCCTCGATGGTGTGATTGGCCTGGACATTGGTGAATTCATAGCTGGTTACGGGTCCCTCAGAAAGGCCATCCACCAGCACATCTGCTACCTCATAGCCACTGTCCGCTGTAATCGTGAAGATCTGGTCGTCACCGGCCATAACCACCACTGCGCCCTCGGGGTCGATGATGCCGTTGGCTCCAGCGGTGGCCGTGATGGTATACTGCCCTGCACCGACGATGTTGAGCGTGTTGGAAGATTCTGTAACCCCCATCTCCGAGTCGGAAAATGGGGTCACCCGCATTGCCACTCGTCACCCGCAGCGGTTTCATTAGACACAATCTCATTATTATTACCGCTGCCGCTGTTATACATGGCAGCGATTTGTTCCGGCGACAGGACATGAGCGTAGACCCTGGCGTCGTCGATCCTGCCGGTCATCAGGTTTCCGGTTCCAAATGCTCCGATACGCAATGTAGCATCAGTAACATCCCGATCAGCCTACGGCCACTATACCAGAATCCACCGGGTTACCATCTCTATACAATATCATTTCACCGGTATCGTAATCGAACGTTACGGCGATAAAATACCATGTGTTCAATTCCAGCGGCTGGGTATCGATAACAAAATCCCAATCTCGATGATGTCCCGCCGAAACTGTGGTGTTGCCATTGTTTCTGGTCCATAACGCATGCCCTGTGCTGTTTTCACTACCCGAAATAATGTTGTTCGAGGCGTAAGCTGTTAGGCGTACCCAAGCCGTTTTGGTGTAAGGAGAAGAGGTGGGGAAGGTATTGCCTGCATTGAGATATCCATCGTTATTAAACTCAAATGCACCGTTTCCGTCATGACCACCTGTAGCAAGCCATGTCGGAGTTCCGCTTTTTGTTACTCCCACGCTGTTGCCGGAAAAATCCAGCAGAGCGTTGCTCTCGCCGCCTTCCATCGGCATGTACAGAACCATCGAGGAGACTGTCCTTGTACCAGGCCGTGGCGGCCGTGGTCGCGCCTCCGGACAGTTCATACTCGCAGGTCAGAGCATCGGTGGGTAAATTGCTGCCAGAAGTTGAGGTGAGAACTAAATTCTCTACCGTTGGGACAGCCCCTGCCATCGGGTCGGTCTCACCGGCGTCCACGCGTCCGTTTTGGTTGGCGTCTTCTTCACCGTCCAGTTCCCCGTCGTTGTCGCTGTCGTCGTCCAGCGGATCGGTGGTGGTTGCCGGGTCGAGGTCCGCCACAAAAACTGCCGGGTCCGTGTCGCTGCCCTGGGGTGATGCCAGCCCGATTTCGGTTCCGTCCAGAATTAAATCGTCATCGGTGTCTGCATCGCAAAAGTTCGTTTCACCGTCAGCTTCGTCCCAGACACCGTTTCGGTTCAGGTCTTCATTGCCGTCCAGGATACCGTCGTCGTCGCTGTCGTCATCGGTCGATGACAGGCATGTGCCACTGCCCTCCTCGATAGTATCCGGAATGCCGTCACCGTCGGTGTCATTTGCATCGACGATGTTGAGCGTGTTGGAAGATTGTGTAGCCCCCATCTCCGAGTCGGAAAAGGCGGTTACCTCGCACTGCCAGTCATCACCAGCAGCGGTTTCCTGAGACACAATCTCATTATTATTACCGCTGCCGCCGTTATACATGGCTGCGATTTGTTCCGGCGACAGGACATGACTGTAGACCCTGGCGTCATCGATCCTGCCGTTCATCTGATATCCGCCTCCAAAAGCTCCGATATACACGGTCATCATCAGTAACATCGTATCATCTGCCCCAACTATCGCCACGTCCACCGGGTTACCATCCCTATATAAAATCATTTCACCGGTACCGTAGTCGAAAGTTACCGCGACAAAATACCATGTGTTCAATAATAGCGGATCAGGATCGATAACAAATATCCCAATCACCATTATGTCCCGCCGAAAGTGTATCGTTGCTATCGTTGCGGGTCCATAACGCATGCCCTCTGCTGTTTCCACTACCCGAAATAATGTTGTTGCTGGCATAAGCCGTTAGGTGTACCCAGGCCGTTTTGGTGTAAGAAGAAGAGGTGGGGAAGGTATTGCCTGCATTGAGATATCCATTTTCATTAAACTCAAATGCTCCGTTTCCATCATGACCACCTGTGGCAAGCCATGTCGGAGTTCCGCCTGTTGTTACTCCCACGCCATTGCCGGAAAAATCCAGCAGAGCGTTGCTCTCGCCGCCTTCCATCGGCAGGAATAGCGTCATTAGCTCTGTGCCGTCTCTGTACCAGGCAGTGGCGGCCGTGGTCGCGTCTGGCCAGATCATACCCGCAGGTCAGATCATCGGCGGGCAAATTGCCGCCCGAAGTTGAGGTGAGAGCTAAATTCTCTACCGTTGGGCCAACCCCTGGCAGGTCGGAAATGGACGCCCCGATTTGGTGTGATCTGGCCGTCGACATCTCGGTGACCGGTTCAGCGACTGGTCACCGCACCGACCGAAACGCCCCAATCCATCTGCTACCTGGGGGCATAGCCAATTTCGTGCCGCAGATAATCGTGTCGCTCTGGTCGTCCCCCTCGCTTAATCCCAGCACCATCGGCCCTCGGGGTCGATACCGTGTCGTCGCTGTCGTCATCAGGATGACAGGCAGTGCATGGTGATATTACCGGAATCCACCCCTGCACCGACGATGTTGAGCGTGTTGGAAGATTGTGTAGCCCCCATCTCCGAGTCGGAAAACGGGGTTACCTCGCACTGCCAGGCATCACCCGCAGTGGTTTCCTGAGAAACAATCACATTATTATTACCGCTGCCGCCGTTATACATGGCAGCGATTTGCTCGGGCGACAGGACATGATCGTATATTCTGACATCATCAATGGCACCTCGCCAGCTTTTACCGTCGCCAAATCTGCCAATATATAATTGAGCATTGGTCATATCTTTAGTCTGTAACTATTTTGCTGTCTATCGGAGAACCGTTTTTGTACAGAATTAGTTCCCCGCTATCATAATCAAAAGTAACAGCCACATGATACCATTCACCGTTCGTCAATGGTACTGTATCCTCAAGGGATATCAGTTCGTTGTGGCCACACTTTAAATATCCATTATTCGCCAACAAAAGATGCTCATATTTGGTACCGGAGACTATATTTTGCCAACCATCATCAGCGGTCTTTTGCACCCAGGCTGCTTGCGAATATGACGAGAGCGTGGGGAAAATCGCGCCCGCATCAAGCACATCATTTCCGTCAAACTCAAAAGCGCCATTGCCATCATGTCCCGCCGTTGAACTCCATGTAGGTGTATCGCCTGTTGTGACTGCAACATCATTTCCGGAGTAATCCATCAACGCATTGGTCTCGCCACCTTCCATGGGCATGTACAAAACCATCTGAGGAGCAGTGTCCTTGTACCAGGCAGTCGCAGCTGTGGTCGCGCCTCCGGCCAGATCAAATCCGCAGGTCAGATCATCGCTGTCAAGATTACTTCCTGAGGTAGAGGTAAGGGAAAGATTGGCGACGGCCGGGCCGTCTGAACAGTAACCCGGTAGGAAATTGTTTAATGCATTGTACCAAACAACAGCCATTTTCCCGTAGCCTGAGGCATTGGGGTGAAGCGTATCGGCCATATCCCCCGGGTAGTCAAGCGCACTTTCCATGTCGACCACGATGATCTTGTCATCGATACGCTCATCTGCCAGTTCCTGGATTTTTTCGTTTAAAGCCGTGGTTTCCAAGCCTTTGGTGTCGCTGGGATTACTGCGGTTGACAATGCGCGCCAGGATGACCCAGACTTCAGTGTTAACCGCTTCCCAGTCATCAATTTTGTCCAGAATTTCTCCGATTTCAATCTTTATTCCGTCGGCACTTTGGCCTCCGTTAATATCATTGGTGCCGATATGTAGCAGTACGATCTCGGCAGGTTTAGCAACCAGCCAAGCATTGATATTGTTTCGGATTTCGTGTGCATCATAGCCACTGTGACCTTCGTGATCCGGGTCAGCCAACGCTCCATCGTCTTCACCTCCAACGAAATCAAATCGCGGGATAGCCGTTGGGTCAACTATATCAGGTGTGTATCCTGCAGCTTCCAACAAGTCATACAAATCTTTGCGATAGCTGCCAGCAACATTGTATTCATCCGTAATCGAATCGCCTAATGGCATGATGGTTACTGGGTCGCAAATAGCAGAGACCGCAGAAGGGGATGCCAATAGAATGCACATCATGGTTAATACAAAGCTTGTCATGACAAAGCCATTTTTTGAATAACTATGAAGTCTCATGTTTTCCCCTTATATTTATCGTTAACAATGATGAGCATGGTATATGTGGTTCTGTCTTGGCGTTCCAAATGCGTAACGATATGCTGTTGAATGCAATGGTATTGAAAAACTATTGGTCGACTATTTGGACATCGCCCGACCAGAGAATTCTCTTCCTAAATTCTCTCGCGAACGAATTCTGCGATTTCCTGCATATAAAAAAACGGCATGTCTCATTTTGGCTGTTCAACCAAAAAGGCATGCCGCTTTTTCGAGAACTTTGATGAAAATAACAATAGCAAAGGAGGTCCATTAACTACCCGATCCATTCGGAACATCAATTCTGCTCAGTTCAAATTAGCAACCGGTATGTGATCTAAAAAATAGGTAAAGAGTATTTTCGAATTAATTTTGAGTTTATCCCCACGCTTGCTAATATTGCAAAATTAATACCAAGCCCACTAATGTATTTAAGAGGATAAAACACAAATAGTTATAAAAACTTTGGCCTTATTATCAACAAATAATTTATGTAATTTATGTTATACTTATAAAAAACATATTTCAATTTTTACCTATTTTGGGATATTGCTTCTGCCAGACAACTCGAGCCTTAAAATCAATGATGTTAAGCATGCAGTAATATTTGCTACTATAAATGGTGAACGCTGCAGAGGGCGCGGGTGCGATCGGTGAACTTCAAGGACTCTACCGTGACGGTAAGATGTTTGGTCTTGTCGCTGACGATGTTGTCTATTTAAAGGTTGATGAAACAAACCGAGACAAATTCTTAGCAGAGGGGGCGGCACCATTCAAACCGTTCCCCAATAGACCAACCATAGTGGCGTTTTTTGAGTTCTCCCCAGACATCTTCGAGAGACCGGAAGAATTGATAACATGGTCAGAAGAGTCTCTGTCCATTCAGAAGAAACGGAAATGACTTTTCCAACAACAAAATGAAAAAATCACCCTCCATTCAACAAGTTAGAAAACTGGTGTTGCTGTCGCCGAGTGGAGAGCAGGCGCGCGCATGCAACACCTTGCATCACGTTTCCTGCTCCCCCTCTAAAATTCCGTACGTCGGGTTTTCCCCAGTACGGCTTCAAACTGGAATTCAGTTGCGACCTTCGCTGAAACATACAAGGCTTAAGTGCGAGGCCCACATGCACCATGTACGTTACAACTTATACGCAACTAAAGCTGTGCCGCTCTGCTTCTGTGGCCCATCCAGGCATGTCTGGCGAAGCAGCATACCCGCAGCCATCCAGTCCAGAGGCCCTTGGCTCTCCGGTGGGTTATGTTGTCACACCAGGTCATCGCTTACTATGGCCTCATCCGAGTCTGTCTGCCCCTTCCAATGCCTTATTTTCTTCGTCCATTGGATCTTTGCCCTACGGCCTCGTATGGGCTGGTACCGACAGATTCCCCAATTTGCTCCGCGTATCTGTAACTCCGTGCCATCTTCCGTACCCCGGCGGTCCTGTCGGGTGCATCTGGTTGTTTCTTCCCCGACAGTGATAGCCTTCGCCATCTCTGCAGTGGCTCGGCAACCGCATCCCCACACACGCCGGTTCTCACGTGGGTCGTGTAACGAGGCTGCAAAGTTCGCTTTATGCTACGGCCCGGAGTCTTGCTAGCCCTTCACCGGCAAGGACGTTTACGATCGAGCTTTCGCCTGACGGGTCACCCCGCTCAGACGTCGATTATAACTATACGGCAAACAACCAATTACCGCAGCCGGACTTTCACCGGCAAGATACGCGGCCCTATGGGCTGCGAGCAGAGGCGCAGAGATTTTTTTGCCACCCTGGTTAAATCCGCGTTGCTACTCACTGGCGTGTCCCGGTGAAACAAAAGAACATGCTTGGTTTCACAGGATAAAAATTAAACAGGACTGACGGACAAACACGGACAAGGTGTTGGTTCACTTGGTGCGGAAGAAAAAAGTTAGACAATCAGTTATTAAGCAGACTGTGCCTGGTAAATAACCGGTCGATATATGTAGGTTGTGGAATTGGCTTCCCTTCCTGCTGAGCAGCCTCAAGCCATAGGTCTTTGGCCTTTTGAACCTCACGCAGAGCTTCATCAGGTGAGTCTCCGAATGCTGAACATGCTTCAAGATCAGGGATGTCAGCAATGTAGCAATCGTCGTCTTCAGAGTAAAAAATATTTATATGATAATCACGCATTATTCGCCCTCCAATTTCAAATTATGTTTTTCGACAAGTTTCAAAAACTGGCGAATTTGATATGGTTTCGCTTGACCTTTAAAATTTTGAAGGTTCACAAGCTCCGGAATGTCTGGCCGCACAAAAATGTGATGACTGCCGTCAGTTCTCGATAGATTGAATCCAAAGCCTTGAACAAGATTTACCATATCAGAGAAAATTGATATTTTTCGATCCAGCAAGTATTT
>CAVQUU010000025.1:0-42256 GCA_963716825.1 uncultured delta proteobacterium | reverse complement strand
GACTGCCGCCAAGGCCGCTGCTGATCGGGAGGCTGCCGAAGAGGCCCTGCGCCAGAAACGCGCCGCCGAGCGGGCCAAGATGGCTGCCGAGCGTAAAACCGGCGCCGCCGACAAGGTGGTTCCCATGACCCCTGCCGCTGAGCAGAAGAGCGAGCCTGAGAAGATTCTCGAACGGCTCAACTGGGTCCACAAACGTGTCTCACTCTACTAAACCTTGAATCGTCAACCCTTGCCGAAATCAATACGAGGAGGAACCTCTGATGGCAGAACTGAAAAATGTTAAAGGCGCCAAACTGGCCGATCCGGTCGGCGCGTCCATTGACCCAGGAACCCAGGAACTGATCGCCCTTGCCCAGAAGCTGGGCATCGATACCGTATTCGATCGTGCAGCCCAGATGAAACCGTGCGCGATTGGCATCCAAGGCATCTGCTGTAAAAACTGTGCCATGGGCCCCTGCCGCCTGCCCCTGCCCAAAGGCGGCATTGAAGGTAAAGACACCCGCAAGGGCCTGTGCGGCGCCACGGCCAATACCATCGCGGCCCGTAATTTCATCCGCATGATCGCCGGCGGTGCAGCCGCCCACTCCGACCATGGCCGCTGCGTGGCCGAGGTGTTCCTGAGTGCCGCTCGCAAAGAGACCGACGCTTACAAAATTAAGGACCCCAACAAACTGCTGGCCATTGCCCCCTGGTTCGACGTGGCCACCACGGTAGATGTAGACGGCGCCGTCACAGGACCGCAACATCGATGAAATCGCCCTTGAAGTGGCCGAAAAGGCCCTTAACGAATGGGGCAAGGCCGAAGGTGAACTCCGCTATCTCAAGCGGGCACCCGCACCGCTGTATGAAAAGTGGGCCAAAACCGGTGTATTGCCCAGAAATATCGACCGTGAAATCGTCGAGATCATGCACCGCACCCACATGGGCGTGGACCAGGATTACAAAAACCTGATGAAACAGGGCACCCGTGCTTCCCTGGCCGACGGCTGGGGCGGCTCCATGCTGGCCACCGACCTCCAGGACGTGCTCTTCGGCACCCCCTACCCCCTGCAGGCCGAAGCCAACCTGGGCGTCATGAAGGAAGACCACGTCAACATCATCGTTCACGGCCATGAACCGGTGCTCTCCGAGATGATCGTGGCCATGAGCCAGAAGCCGGAAATTATCGAATACGCCAAGTCAAAGGGCGCCAAAGGCATCCAGCTGGGCGGCATCTGCTGTACGGCCAACGAGATCTTCCAGCGCCACGGCGTACCCCAGGCCGGCACCTACCTGCAGCAGGAACTGGCCATCATCACCGGTGCCTGCGATGCCATGGTGGTGGACATCCAGTGCGTGTTCCAGAACCTGGCCAACGTGGCCGAGTGCTTCCACACCAAACTGATCACCACCCACCCCATCGCCAAGATGGAGCAGGACAATGTCATCCACATCGAGTTCGACGAACACCACGCCCTGGAAGATGCCGAAAAGATCGTCCGCCTGGCCATCGACAACTTCCAGAACCGCGGCAGCGAGGTGATGATTCCCCAGTACAAAGCATCCTCCATCGGCGGTTTCAGCGTGGAATCCGTCCAGTATCACCTGGGCGGCACCTTCCGCGGCACCTACTACACCTTGAACGACAACATCATCAACGGCCGCATCCGCGGTGTGGCCGGCGTCGTGGGCTGCAACAACGCCCGCACCCGCCACAACGAAGCCCACATCCAGGTCGTCAAAGAACTGATCAAAAATGACGTCATCGTCCTGACCACCGGCTGCAACGGCATCGCCTGCGCCATGGAAGGGCTGCTGACCCCGGAAGCGGCCGCCGTGCACTGCGGCCCGGGCCTGGCCGAAGTGTGCGAAACCGTGGGTATCCCGCCGGTCCTGCACATGGGTTCCTGTGTGGACAACAGCCGCCTGCTGCTGGCAGCCACCGAAGTGGTCAAGGCCGGCGGACTGGGCAAGGACATCTGTGACCTGCCGCTGGCCGGCAGCGCCCCGGAATGGATGAGCGAAAAAGCCATCTCCATCGGCCACTACTTCGTCGCCTCAGGTGTCTACACGGTCTTCGGCCTGCACCTGCCCACCTCCGGCGCCCCGGTGTTCCATGACTACCTCTCCAAAGAGATGGAAAAGATGTACGGCGGCAAGTGGGACCTGGAAGCCGATCCCATCAAGCATGCCCACCTGATGATCGCCCACATCGACAAGAAGCGCAAAGAACTGGGCATCGACAAGGCCAGGGAGCGTGTTCTCATGGATATGGCCGACCGCCAGGCACTGGAAGGGTAATTGATTTTCAACCAGATCCTCAACGAAGGAGGAATAGAGCATGTCTAAATTAGTCGCATTTGCCGCCATTCAGGGTGGATACAAAGTGGTTTCCAGCGCTGAAGGCCGCTTCAAAAAGGCACTTGACACCTACAACGCCGACACCAAGATCGGATTTCCCAACACCGCCTACTACCTGCCGGTGATTTACTCCCTCACCGGCATGAAGGTGGAGACCCTGGAAGACCTTAAAAAACCCCTGGCATTTGCCCGGGGCCTGCTGCCCCCGCATGTCAAGGGCAAGAACCACCTGCCCTACCTGGGTCCCCTGCTGGACGCCGGCATGGCCGCCATCTTCTCTTACGAGATCCTGGAAGCCCTGCGGATCCTGGACCAACCGGACTTCTACCATCCCGAAGAAGACCCGGATATCGACGCCGGCAAGATCTGGGTGGGCCCGGCCGACGACACCATCCTGAGAAAACGCGGCGTGGAGTTCGTGGACGGTTCGGCCCCCGGTTTTGCCGCCATGGTCGGTGCCGCCCCCAATTCGGAAATCGCCAAGGAGATCGTCGAAGAGTACCAGAGAAGAAGCCTCTACATCTTCTGCGCGGCCAACCACAACGGCACCTCGGTTATCGAGCAGCTCACTGGAAGCCGGTGTTCAGATCGGCTGGAACACCCGTATCGTTCCCTTTGGCCCGGACATCTCCTCGGCCGTGTTTGCCCTCGGGTTCGCCAACCGCGCGGCCATGGCCTTCGGTGGTGTCAAACCCGGTGATCACAAAAAGATCCTGCACTACAACAAAGACCGCGTGTTTGCCTTCGTCAACGCCCTGGGCGACATCGGCACCGAGTGGGGCGTGGCCGCCGCCGGCTGCGTCAACTGGGGTTTCCCGACCCTGGCGGACACCGACATCCCCGAAATCCTGCCCACGGGTATCTGTACCTACGAGCACGTCGTGGCCAATGTACCCCACAGCGAGATGTGCCAGCGCTCCGTCGAAGTTCGCGGCCTGAAGACCATCGTCTCCGACATCGACATTCCCTGTGCCTTCGGTCCGGCCTACGAGGGTGAGCGCGTGCGCGGCGCCGACCTGTTACGCCCAGTGCGGCGGCGGCAAGACCCAGTGCACCGAGCTGGTCAAGATGGCCGATATGAACGCCATCGAAGACGGCAAGGTCATCGTCGACGGTCCGGACATTGACGACATCAAAGAAGGCGACACCTTCCCCCTGGGCATCTACGTCCAGGTGGCCGGCCGTGAATTTCAGACCGACTTCGAGCCGATCCTGGAGCGCCAGATCCACCACCTGATCAACTACATCCAGGGGGTCATGCACATCGGCCAGCGCGACATCTCCTGGGTGCGCATCAGCAAGGCCGCCATCGAAAAGGGCTTTACCCTCAAAGACATCGGTGTCGTCCTGCACGCCAAGTTCCACCAGGACTTCGGCAAGATCCTGGACAAGGTCCAGGTGACCCTGAAGACCAAAAAGGCCGACGTGGACAAACTCACCAAGACGCGCCCGCGCCGAGTACAAGACGCGTGATGAGCGGGTGGAGAAGATGACCGACGAGGATGTGGAAATCTACTACTCCTGCACCCTGTGCCAGTCATTCGCCCCCAGCCATGTCTGTTCGGTAAGCCCGGAGCGAACCGGCCTGTGCGGCGCCTACAACTGGATGGACTGCAAGGCCTCTTTCGAGATCAACCCCACCGGCCCCAACCAGCCCATTGAAAAGGGCGAGTGCATCGATCCGAAGCTGGGCCAGTGGAAGGGCGTCAACGACTTCGTCTACAAGGCCTCCCGCGGGGCCGTCACCCACTACAACTTCTACTCCATGGTCACCGACCCCATGACCACCTGCGGCTGCTGCGAGTGCATCGCGGCCATGCTGCCGTCCTGCAACGGCGTGATGACCGTGGGCCGCGACTACGCCGGGGAAACCCCCTGCGGCATGAAATTCACCACCCTGGCCGGTGTCATGGGCGGCGGCGCCTCCTCGCCGGGATTCGTGGGCCACTCCAAGTTCAACATCACCCAGGGCAAGTTCATCCTGGGTGACGGCGGCCTGTCTGCGGATGGTCTGGATGCCCAAGATGCTGAAGGAAGAACTCAAGGAACGCATCGAAAAACGGGGCGCCGCCATGGGCGTACCGAATCTTTATGACATGATCGCCGACGAAACCGTGGGCATCACCGAAGAGGAGATCCTGCCCTTCCTCCAGGAAAAAGGCCATCCGGCCCTGTCCATGGATCCGCTGATCGGATAAGCAGGCAAGACGACGGGGCGGGCAGCATGTGCCCGCCCCGTCACCACAGACGAACCGATTCCCCGGTCTTCTCTGATCGGGAGAATTGCCCATACAGACAAGGAGAATAGTATGGCATTAACCGGTATTCAGATATTCAAACTCCTGCCCAAGACCAACTGCAAGGAATGCGGGGTCCCCACCTGTCTTGCCTTTGCCATGAACCTGGCATCCGGCAAGGCCGAGCTGGACAGCTGCCCCTACGTCTCCGACGAAGCGCGGGAAAAACTCTCCGAAGCCTCCGCACCGCCGATCCGCCCCGTCGTGGTCGGCAAGGGCGTGCGCAAGGCATCCACCGGCGGTGAGACGGTGCAGTACCGCCATGAAAAAACCTTTTACAACCCCACCCTGCTGGCCGCGCAAGTGGGTTCCGACATCGCCGCGGCCGACCTGGAAACCAAACTCAAGGGGTGGAACGCCCTGCAGTTCGAGCGCGTGGGCCTGAACCTGCGTCCGGAGCTGGTGGCCGTCAAAGACGTCAACGGCAAGGCCGACGCCTTTGCCGCCGTGGCCAAACAGGTGGCCGAAACCTCGGAATTCAACCTGATCCTGATGACCGAAGACGCCGACGTGATGAAAGCCGGCGTGGCCGCCTGCGCCTTCAAGCGTCCCTTGATGTACGCCGCCACCGCGGCCAATGTCGATGCCTTCGGCGCCATCGCCAAGGAGAACGACCTGCCCCTGGCCATCAAGGCCGATTCCATCGAAGGCCTGACTTCCCTGTCGGAGAAACTCACCGGCATGGGCCTCAAGGACCTGGTGCTGGATCCCGGTTCACGGGAACCCAAACAGTCCCATCAAGACATGATCGCGCTGCGCCGCGCCGCCCTGAAGAACGGCAACCGGGCCGTGGGCTTCCCCGCCATCGCCTTCCCCTGTGAAATGGCCTCCAATCTGGACACGGAGACCATGCTGAGCGCCATGTACGTGGCCAAGTACGGCGGCATCGTGGTCATGTCCGACTTTGCCGGCGAGAGTCTGTTCCCGCTGCTGCTGGAACGCCTCAACATCTTCACCGACCCGCAGCGGCCCATGACCGTCACCGAGGGCATCTACCCCATCAACAACCCCGACGAGAATTCGCGGGTGCTGGTGACCACCAACTTTGCCCTGACCTACTTCATCGTGTCCGGTGAGATCGAGGCCAGCAAGGTGCCCACCTGGCTGCTGATCAAGGACTCCGAGGGACTGTCCGTCCTCACCGCCTGGGCGGCCGGCAAGTTCGCCGGCGACGATGTGGGCATGTTCGTCAAAAAAAGCGGCATCACCGACAAGATCAAGCATCAGGAACTGGTCATTCCCGGCTATGCCGCCTCCATCGTGGGCGACGTGGAAGAGGAACTGCCCGGCTGGACCATTACCGTGGGTCCCCGGGAGGCCGCACACATCCCCGGCTTCCTCAGAGCGTAACCGCTGTGTGATCTAACGGTCAGGGCGGGCATTCAGTCCGCCCTGACCGTCGTTTCCTGGCCGGACCGCCGGCCATCATGTTGGCAATAGCGTCATCCGTGGCCGAAGCACTGGCCGGAGCATGATGCCGAGAAAAAGAAAGGAAAGTCGTATGCTACTTATCGGCGAAAGTTTGAATGTCATATCAACAAAGATCGGCCGCGCCTTCAAGGAGCGGGATCCCAAGCCGATCCAGGAAGAGGCCCTTTTCCAAAAGGAGAAAAGAATGGATTACATCGACATCAACCTGGGTCCCGCCAAGAAAGACGGGCACGAGCTGATGCCGTGGGTGGTCCAGGTGGTTCAGGACGTGGTGCCGGATCTGCCCCTGGCCCTGGACACCTCCAACATCGACGCCATCGAAGCGGCCCTGAAGGTGATCAAGCAGGTCCCTTCCGGCACGCCGCACATCGTCAACTCCATCATGTGCCGTCCCGAACGCTACGAGCGCATGGTTCCCATGACGGCCGAGTACAACGCCGATTTCGTCGCCCTGATGTGGGGCCCCGATGGCCTGCCCCGCGATGAGAACGAGCGTGCCGCCCTGTGCGTGGAACTGCTTTACTTCGCCAACGAAGCCGGCATCCCCAACGAAAAGATCTGGGTGGACGGCATCGTGACCCCGGTGAACATTCAGCAGCCCCAGGCCATCAGCCTCATGGAGTTCCAGAAGATGATCCCGGATATGGCCCCGGGCGCCAGGAGCACCTGCGGCCTCTCCAACATCTCCAACGGACCGCCCGACCACCTGCGCCCCATCCTGAACCAGACCTACACGGTGATGCTGATGAAATGCGGCATGGAATCGATCATCACCGATCCGCGCGACGAGCAGCAGACCGCCATCTGCAAGGGCGAACGCCAGGATATCGTGGACCTGATCTACGGCATGCTGGACGGCACCGAGCCCGACCGCGCCAGCCTCTCCAAAGAGCTGCTGGACTACGCCAAGACCGTGGACGTTATCCTCGGCAAAACCCTGTACTCCGACTCCTGGTTGGAAATCTAAAGATCTAACAACGGCCCAATAAAAAACCCCTTCCGAGTTGGAAGGGGTTTTTTATTGGGCCGTTGTATTTATATCAATGACCGGGCATGCGCGTCTTCACCGTATGATCGGACAGCGCCCGCGTCCGGTCCGAAAAGAGCTTGGCGCAGGTGGGGCAGTATTTGTGGGTCTCCTTCACATGGGGATGGGGGGCGGTGCGGCGCTCGATGTAGTCGATAAACCGGGTGGTGGCAAACCAGCGGCCGCAGCCCTCGCAGCGCTCCAGGGGGTGTTTGCCGATCAGTTCATCCCGGATGGTCACCGTGCGGACGTTCTCACGATCTTCCACCCGGATCGCGCCGGTGGGGCAGATATTGGCGCAGGTGCCGCATCCAATACAGCGATCCGGCTCCGGAACCACGCAACTGACCCCGTCAACCTTCTTCATCTTCAGGGCGCCCGCGCCGACGATCTCCTTGCACACCCGGATGCACAGGCGACAGCGCACGCACCCGTCCGGCGGCGGTCCGAGATCCACCCCGTGATCCATGGCCATCTGACGCAGCCGTGTCGACTGGGGCGCCATGCGCAGCAGATTCTTGAAGGCTTTTTTGCGGGCGCGCGTCCACGATGGGACCGGTGGTTCTGATATCCAGACCATCGGAGACCTTAAGGATGCACGACAGCATGGCGATCTGCCGGCCGCCGGTTCGTCCGGTCACCTCCACCGCGCAAAGCTTGCACGACCCGGAGGGTTTCAGTGCCGGATGGTAACACAGGGTCGGAATGCTGATTCCGTTTTCCCGGGCCACCTGGAGAGCGGTCTGACCTTCTTCGGCCGGGTAGGAGGTCCCGTCGATAATTGTCGTAATCATATCATTAATCCTGTACGGCGTCCTGAAGGTCAGTGATGTATTCTTGAAGGTAGTGCAGTTCGGCAGTCAATTCGCCCACATGGTGTTTCACCAGGTCGGAAATGGTCAGCATGCTGACAATCTGCTGGTCTTCAACCACTGGCAGGTGCCGGATATCCGCTTGTGATCATCATGGCCATGGCGCTGCTGGCCAGGTCGTCCGGTTGGGCCACGATCAAGTTGTCGGTCATGGCTTCGGAAAGGGGCATATCCCGAAACAGGCGCTGGCGCCAGGCCACGTGGCACCGCAGGACGTCCCGCTCGGTAAAAATGCCCACCGGCGTCTCACCGTCCATGACGATGAGCGCGGATGTCCGGTGTTCAGTCATCTGGACAATGGCGTCCTCGGCGGTCCGCTGTGCCGGGATGGTGTGGACCACCCGGCGCTTTTGTTTCATCACATCCTGAACACGCATGCTTGTCATGCTCCTACAAGATCGAATCAGACTAAATCGCTCAGTGTTGAGGCGTTAAGACAAGTCAATTTGGCAAGGATAGAGGAAGGAAGCCGTATGGTATACGCGACGACGAATGCAGTCCAAATTGATTGTCTTAACGCCTCAACTGTCGATGGGGCGCATACAGTCCTGGGGAAGCCGGTGCGTCCCTTTGCCGTCCAGGCTCACTTCGACCAGCGCATCCGGATCGTTGATCGCCGTATCCGGATCGGTGATGATGCCGTGAAGGCCGACGAACCGGTCCATGTATGCTTCCCAGCTCTCGTCCTTAGCTGCGTTGATAAACTTCTACTTTCTGTCCCTTTCGGAAAACCATGGCCATCCTCCCCAAAACTGTTGAATGTCGATAACAACACTACCATACGGCTAAACCGGCAGCGTGCCCACGTTAAATCGGGCCGTTTTGGTGCGGGCGCAGTTGTCGCAAATCAGTGCCCCGTCGGGGACCTGCGTTACCGATTTCGTCCGCTTGCGGATATAATCCAGATACTTCATGGGTCCCATGGCCTTGCCGCAGGAATTGCAGAAAACCAGCTTCTGCCGGTTGAGGATGGTGCCGCAGAGCATCAGCAATCGCTCGTCGCCACGGTCCTCAATTTTCATGGCATCGTTGGGGCAGTTGGCCGCACAGGCCCCGCAGGCGATGCAGCGCTCTTCGGTCACACGCAGATCCGTGGGGCCGGGATGGTCGAAATCCAGGTAACCCATCTCAAGGGCACTGATGCCCATCTTGTCCCGACAGATCTCCACACATTTGCCGCATCGGCGGCAGATGTCACACCGCAGGCAGCGGCGGGCCTCCTCGCGGACCATGTTTTCGGTGTACCCCAACTCCACCTGCTGAAAGGTGGTGCGTCGCCGGTCCAGGTTCAACATGTCCATGGTCGGCCGCTTGATGACCGTTTTGGTGCTGGCCGGCAACTCGATGCAGGCTTCCCGACGTCGTCGAACCGGGACAGGCGGCATCTGGGGTTGGGGAATTCCCAGCAGGTAGCGGTCAATGGCCTCGGCGGCCCGCTTACCCCCGCCAATGGCTTCGATCACCGTGGCCGGGCCGGTGACCGCATCACCGGCGGCGAATATTCCCGCAATAGAGGTTTCCATGGTAACCATGTTCACATCGATGGTGCCCCGCCGGGTCCAGCCCATCGTTTCCAGGTCACCCATGCAAAGCTGGTCCACTTTCTGGCCGATGGCGCTGATCACCACATCGGCATCCATGATATACTCACTGCCCAGGACCGGAACGGGGGACATGCGACTGCTGCCCTCGCGCTTCACCAACTCAGCCCGGATACAGCTCAGCCCGGTAATTTTTTTGTCTTTTCCCACGATTTTAGCTGGAATGGTCAGAAAAGAGAAGTGAACACCCTCTTCCTCGGCCTGCTCCACCTCTTCCTCATCGGCCGGCATTTCGTGCCGGGTTCGGCGATAGGCAATGGTCACTTCCGGACAGCCCAGGCGCAGGCAGGTTCGCGCGGCATCGATGGCCACGTTTCCGCCCCCGATCACCACCACCCGTTTTCCCGGCATGCGCCGCTCACCCAAGGCCACCCGGCGAAGCAGATCGATGGCTTCCAATGTCTGGGGAAAATCCGCCTCTCCCGGGATTCCTAAGTTATAGGCCTTATGGGCCCCGATGGCAAAGAAAAAGGCGGCAGTAGCCCTGGGACTTCAGCTCATCCAGGGTAACATCCTCGCCGAACCGGGTGTTGAACGCAAAGGTGACGCCCAGTTCTTCCAGCATGGCCACTTCCCGGTCGATCACCTCCCGGGGCAGCCGGTAGCGGGGAATGCCCACCATGATCATGCCGCCGGCCGTAGGCAGCGCCTCGATCACGTGAACCCCGTACCCTTTCAGGGCCAGGTAGTAGGCCGCACTCAGCCCGCCGGGTCCCGCCCCGATCACGCAAACCCGTTTGCCCTGATCCGGCCCTTTTTCCGGATTGCGGTATGTGCCTTCGGACATGGCCCGTTCGGCGGCAAACGCCTTGAGAAATTTGATGGAAACCGGGGTGTCCATGCGGCCGCGCACACACATGAACTCGCAGGGCCGGGTGCACACCAGGCCGCAGACCCAGGGAAAAGGGTTGTCCTGCCGGATCACATCGATGGCCTCGGCGTCCCGCCCCTGACCGATGAGAGTCACATAGGTGGGAACGTCGATACCCGCCGGGCAGGCCATCTGGCACGGCGCCGGGGTCAGCCACTCGCAGGTTTCTGTGGGGCAGTTGTGGGTCTTCACATGGCTTTCGAACACTTCACCATGCATCTGCATGGTTTGGTGAAGGTGCTCGCCCAACTGATACCCTTCAGGCTCATTGGCGTCCTGGAGCAAATCCTGGATCAACGCCAAAACGGCCGGCAGATGATCGTCACCGGCACGTCCCCAGGCCACGTCATCCAGAAGGCTGTGAATTTCTTCGGCGATACGCCGGCTTCTCGGGTGCGTCAACCCGCCCTTGCCGATGACATCATCGATAAAGAGAATGCTTTCCGTGACCGGACACTGGCTAACAGACATGAATTGACCTCTTGTTTCAAAATGCACAGTGCTCCAGCGATGCGACAGTCTGGGCATGGCGATCCCGACGGATCTGGGTCATATCCTCCACCTTGCCGAACTTCAGGCAGTGGGTGGTGCAGGTGGTCACGCAGGCGGGGTTCAACCCCTGGTCCACGCGATCCTTGCAATAGTCGCACTTGACCACCTTGCCGGTTTCCGGATTCCACTGGGGCGCCCCCCAGGGGCAGGCGGAGATGCAGGTCTTGCAGCCCACGCACAAGTTGTGGTCCACAAAAACGATGCCGTCACTGCTGCGCTGCTGCATGGCGCCGGTGGGGCAGGCCGCCACACACCAGGGATTTTCACAATGGAAACAGGGCATGAAAATATAGGCGGCCCGCGGCAGCCCGCCGATCATCTTCGGCCCCACCTGAATGATCTGGCACAGCCGGGGGCCGATCGGGAGATTTTTGTTGGCCTTGCACTGCACTTCACAGGCATGACATCCGATGCATTTTTTGGTGTCCTGAAACAGATAGTATTGGCTCATAATCCTCACATCCTGTTAATTGCCTTAAGAAACCATGGCGGCCTAACCGTGTATGCCCAAAAACGAGGATTTTTGTTCGAAATCAAGGCCTGCGAAAAATTTTACCGGAAGCGCCCTGAAAGAAGTGCCCTTGGGGTGCATATGGTTGATATTCCGAGGATAAAATTTTTCGCATAACGCAGATATCGGGCAAAAAGACCGTTTCTGGATGGGCACTGATCAGGCGGCCTTCACATTGACAAATGTATCGTGATAGGCGGGGCTTCCGCCCACCTTGTCGTAAAGGTTTTCCTGAAGGGCCGCATCGCTGACACCTTTGTTATAGGACCGCTCCGCCCGCTTGGCCTGATGCCCGAACCCATGCAGCAGGAAGACACACTCCGGGTGGATCAGGTCGGTCACATACGCGCGCATCTTGCCGCTGTGGCGGCTGGAGGCAATCTCCACCATGGCACGGTCGGCAATGCCCAGTTCGGCCGCCTTTTTGGCATTGATCCAAAGCACATTCTCCCCACACAGCTCGTTGAGGTATTCCACATTCTGCGTAGAAATGTGCGTGTGCAGGGCATTCCGGCCAGTGACAAGCCGGAACTTGCCCGGCTCCGCTGTCGGCATCGGTTCGTATGCCGGAAAGGATGCAAAGCCCGCATCCTCCAGAAGCGAGGACTTGAACTCGATCTTCTTGGACGGGGTCTTGAGTTTCAGACCATCCATCCGATCCCAGAATATCTGCTTTTTCCCGTAGGCCACGAACCCCTTGGCGTCAAAATCTTCCATGCTAAATCCGGTACCCTCCAACTGCCAGCGCACCAGTTCATCTATGTTTTCATAAGGGAAATAGTCGCCGGTACCGATGCGATCGGCGATCTGCTTGAGAATCATGGCTCCGTCCCGCGTGTCGTAGCGCGGGGTCACCGCCTGGCGGCGCAGGAACATCTGGGGCTTGAGGCCGTTGGCCTGCTGGATGCAGTCGGTCCTTTCCAGGTAAGTGGATTCGGGCAGGATGACATCGCTGTACCAGGCGATATCGCTGTAGTTGATATCGATGGTGACGATGAGATCCAGCTGATCCAGTGCCTTGCGGGTCAATTCCGTGTCGGCGATGGACATGAGCGGCTCGAAGCGAAAGTTGAACAGGGCCTTGATCGGATAGGGGTCGGCGTTCAGGATGGCGTGGGGAAGTCGATGGGGAACCCCGTGGGCCGGGTCCGGCAGCGGAAAGTCGGGTGTCCCCACCTTGTCGAAACGCGGCACGTCGATTTTCGGGAATTCCTGTTCCACGAGCTTGCGCGCCGCCTTGCCGCCCGCTTCGCCAGGACCTTTTTTAAAGAAGATCCCACCCTTGGTCTCAACGGCGCCCATGAGGGCGTTGAGCATGAGAATGGATCGTCTGAGGTAGATCTCATTGGTGTGGCTGGCGCCACGATAACCGTAATGAAAAGCCACCGCCGGCCGATCCTTGGCCAACTCCCGGGCCAGCGCCACGATTTCCGCTGCAGGAATTCCGGTCTCCGTTTCCGCCCACTGGGGAGAATAGGGTGCAACAAAATCCTGCAGCTCGGCCAGCCCATGCACCCATCGGTCCACAAATGCGGCATCGTAAAGCCGTTCGTCCAGGATGACGTGCATCAGGGCATAATTGAGGGCCAGGTCGGTACCCGGGCGGATCATCCAGTAGCGATGCGCCTTGGTGGCGGTGACCGAGACGCGGGGGTCGATGTAGGTCATCTTGGCCCCATCTTCCATGGCTGCCATGAGGTTGTTAACCTCCTTGACCGAGATGGCCTCGAATATATTGCGGCCATAGAGCACGATGTGCCGGGTATTGCGGTAATCGACGCCAATCTGCCCGTCGGTGTACCCGAAAAGCGAGCGGCAGGCCGTGTTGACCGATCCCTTGCACAGGGCGTCATGGGTAAAATGGTTGGGGGAACCGATGGCTTTTAAAAAGGTCTTGCTCACGTGGGTGGCCAACTGGGTCCGCTCTCCCAGCACCACACTGTGGCCGCCGTACTGGTCGATGATCGCTTTGAGCTTGTCCCCCACGTAGTCCAGGGCCTCGTCCCAGCTGGCCTTGCGCCAGTTTCCCGATCCGCGGTCGCCAACCCGGATCATCGGGCTCTGCACCCGCTGGCGGTCGTAAAGCAGTGACGTCCCGGCGGCACCACGGGGGCACAGACTGCCCTCCATGCCGGCCACATGGGGATTCCCTTCGATCCACGTCACCTGACCGTCCTTGACCTTGACTTTGATGGGACATCGGACCGAACACATAAAACAGAGACTGTAAACTTCTTTTTCCATTGGATTCCTCCAGCAATGTGAACCGCCAGGCGGTGTTGATCACTAAAACCACAGTATCGGCTCCTGTGACCTTTAGCAAAAAGTGTACCAAATCGCCTCCCTTGCGGACAAACAATTAAAAAATAGATGGCTTTAAAAACATCAATTTTTCAGTTCGTTACAAAAAAATCGCCGATGGCTGATGTTATTTCTGGTAATTGTCTATGGCTTTTTCATTTTTATACGCATATTTTTAATTGCACCGAATTATTTTTACTGCGCCTCTTGGTTTTATAACAAAAATAATATATTCAAATGGATACAGAATAACGCATAAAATTCAATGCACCTTGTTCGTCTAAGTAGCTTCCGACATTAAACAGTTTTTGTAAAGCGTGTTTTATTAAACCTTTCAACATACTGTTAACATTAAGGTTACTTGATAGCTTGGACGGACGGCGCACCTTCCTTAAAAGAGGAGGCAATGGCATGTAACTTGCTCAAGATGGAGCAATCTAATTATTTCAAAGTACTGGAGGTGATTTCCGCAGTAGGTAAGACGTTGATTTTTTTGGAGGGGGTGAAGTCCGTTCATCCTAAAAATGCAAGGTGGCCGACAACGATTTCGGTCTTGATTACCAAACATGATGGAGGAGATATATGAATACCAATTTTAAATTCATCACCGTGTTGCTCCTGATTTTCTGCTTCGCCGCCGTACCGATCATGATCGCCGGCACGGCCCATAGTGCCAGCCTGGAAGAAGCCATTGCCCAGGCGCCCCAGGGAACCGAGAAAGGCCAGATCGACCCCAACGCCAAGCCCGGCTATCTTAACATTCCCGGCGCCCCGCAACTCAATCCGATGGTTGGATTCCTATGGGCCATCTGGGTGGGCTGGATTTTTTCGACGGTCGGTGCCTTCGGTGGCATCATGGCCGGTGTCGGACACATCACGATATATGGCCTGGGCGCCTACGCCAAAACCTTTAAGGATACGGCTCCCGGATTGAACAAAACCATTACCGACAGTATCCGGGTGTCCAACCAGTGGCTGGTGGGAACGTCCGCCCTGGTTTCCAGCTTCAACTACTGGAAGCAGAAACGACTGGTCGCCTCCCTGGGCGTCTTTCTGGGCATCGGTGCCCTGCTGGCCACCCTGATCGTGGTTTACACCAGCGCGGGCAAAGTCAAATTTTCCCAGTACCAGGGGTACTTCGGCCTGGTGGTGTTCATCATCGGCGGATTCATGGTCTATGAAATGACGCCTAAAGGCCAGGCGTCCAAAAAAGCGGCCAAAGCCGCCGCCAAGGCCTTTGAAGAGGCCGCCAAAGCAAAAGTCGCCATTGAAGATCAGGGCGTCAAAACCTCCAAATGGAGCCTGGCCGAAACCGAGATCTCCTTTTTCGGTCAAACCTTCAAATTCAGCCCGCTCTGGGCGCTGGCGGGCGGTTTCTTTATTTCCGCGCTGGCTTCGTTCCTGGGCATCGGCGGCGGATTCCTGTATGTGCCCTTCCTCACCAGCGTGGTCGGCCTGCCCATGTTCGTCGTCGCGGGCACTTCCGCCCTTTCGGTTCTGATCGGCATGATTTTCGCCATTTTCAACTTCATGGTCCTGAAAGGGGTCATGGTTCACTGGCCGCTGATCGGTGTTGAACTGATCGGTATCTTCATCGGATCGATGATCGGACCCAGAACCGGCAAGTACATCCCCGAAAAGGTCCTCAAGGGAATTTTTATCGTCCTGGCGCTATACATCGGACTGCGCTATACTTTCAGGGGGTTTTTCGGCATCGCCATGCTTTAGGATGCCTATGATCGGTTGGTTTTTGGAATATATGCAGACCGATGCCGGCCAGAGAGGCCGGCATCGGTCTTGACATTCAATCACCCGGCGATGACTTCGCCGCAAGGTATTTTATCTATTCAGTTCGCTCACGTCATGGAAAACATCTTTCACAGCATTTATGTCAACACGGATCTCTTCCTGATTTTTTTTTACAGGTTGACCGATCTCCCTATCGCCAATTTCCTGATTGGGACCTTCAACCTCTCTTTCCTTTGTGTCATTATCGGTGAGCTTTCCGTTTCCCTGGCCATAAAATTCAACAAGCGCTACACGGATCAAATGACGGCGGATATGCTGGAAAAAGAACGCCTGTCCATGGTCGCTTACCGGGCTGGAGACAAAGCGAGCTACAAGGCATTGAACAAAGAGGCCACGGATGTCTGGGGGAAGAGTTTCTTCACCATGGCGGCTTACAGTGCAGGTATTTTGTGGCCGCTGCCCTTTGCCATGGGGTGGCTGGGCTCACGCTTCGCCGAAGTGGATTTTCCGGTGGCCGCGCCACTTTCCCTCCTGTTCGACAAGGGTGTGGGTTATATGTTCATATTTATACCGATGTATATCCTCAGCCGCATTCTGTTCAAGTATATGAGGCCCTATCTGCCCTATTTTAAAAACGTACAGAAAATGCTGGATGCCACCGACAAATCCGGTCATTTGGACAAAGAGAAGTTATCGTAAGCATCTCCATCGGCCATCGATCAACTGTGGCGTCGTGACACTCAGCCGATCCTTAGGCCGACCCTTCAGAGGTTATCAACCAGCAACAGTGAACATCACCCGAAACATGACGGACAGGGTATCACGTTACGCTACGGCTGCATGGTGTATATTCGTCACGTTGTTCTCAAGTGCACCTGCCCTTGCCACCCAGGGCCACGCGGGCATCGAAGGGGTGTGGGTCCACCAGTTCGCCCACCTGTTCTTCCTCTTTTCAATGATGCTCCTCATCTACTGGCTCAGGCGAGCGGGACTGGTGAAAGCCCCCGGATGGCGCTACATCCAGTATGCCGCGCTGTTCTTCATTCTCTGGAACGTGGACACGTTGCTGGTGCACTTTCTGGATGAACAGATCCAGGCCGTCAGGGTGGAACATATCGGCGACTGGCAGATCCGCGTCACGGCCGCCGGCGGCCGCACATGGCTGTCGGCCGTCTATTACCTGGCAAAACTGGATCACCTGCTGTGTGTGCCGGCCATGATCTTCCTGATGCTGGGGTTGCGCCACATGCTGAAAGAGGTGGGTCCGGTTGAATCCAATAAGGGTGTCCGGTGATGAAGGGTTCCCTGATTCCCATCTGGTCGGTGGATGTGGTCGGGTCCATCCTGATGATCGTCTTCGCATTTCTGAGTTTCGGACTGTGTCTGCGCCTTAAGAAGAAAGACCCCAATAACATCATCGTCACCTACCTGTGGTGGGTATGCTTTGCGCTTTTCGTCTTTGCCATCTCCCGGTCCGCCGGTCACTTGCTCAAACAGATTTTCCTGCTGTCTAATCGGCCTGACCTGTGGACGGCCATACAGCCTTTTTCCGGCGCCATCAACACCTTTACCTTTGTCATGGTGGGATCGGTCACCCTCTTTTTCGAACGGACATGGGCGATTTACGGTACTATTTTGAAGGACCGAAAGGCCCTGCAAAATGCCCACGAAGAATTGCTCTACCTCAATCAGAACTTAGAGCAACTGGTAGAAAAACGCACCGAGGCCCTGGTCATTTCGGAGCAGAGATACCGGCGGATCTTCGAAGTTTCCAAAGATATGATCCTGGTCACACGCAAAGATGGTCAAATCGTCAACCTCAACCCGGCAGGCAGGAGCATGGTCGGCTTCAATTCAGCCGACAGTCAGGACATGATAGAGGGGATCTCTTTCCAGACGTTCTTGTCCGGCCCAGCCGACTGGGATGCGATCAGTCGACAAATCGAGTCTCGCGGGTTTATATCCAGTGAAGAGTTTGACCTGGTCCTGAAAGACGGCTCCCGGCGTCGGATGCTGCTTTCCGGCAGCCTGGCCAAGAGCCCCGCCGAGGAGGGTGAAACCATTCATTTTCTGATCAAGGACATCGAGCAGCGCCGGCTGATGCAAAAGCAGATGGCCCAGGCGGACAAATTGGCCTCCATCGGCGAACTCTCCTCCGGGATCGCCCACGAAATCAACAATCCGTTGGGCATCATTTTAGGCTACACCCAGCTCCTGCTGCGTGGTGAAGAACCTCGGTCTGACCGATTCAGTGACCTGAAAACGATTGAAAAGCACGTCAAATCCTGCAAGGCCATCGTGGAAGACCTGCTCAATTTTGCCCGGACATCCAGCCCCCAGAAGGCGTACCTGGACATCCACGCCGTGATTGACGATGTCATCGGTTTCGTGCGTCACCACAGCAATCTGGAAAATATCCAGATCGAAACCGTTTTCGCCCCCGATCTCCCCCCGTCGCTCATGGATGAAAAAAAAATCAAACAGGTGCTCATCAACCTGTTGATGAATGCGATCCATGCGGTGGAGCGGAAAGGCACCATTACCATTACCACCGGGCTCAATGAATCGGCCAGTCGCATCACGGTGGAGGTGTCGGATACGGGGCACGGCATTGAAAAAGAAAACCTGCTGCGGATCTTCGATCCCTTTTTCACCACCAAACCCACCGGCGAAGGCACAGGCCTCGGGCTTTCGGTCAGCTACGGCATTGTCAAGGGGCACGGCGGCAACATTACCGTAAAAAGTGAACTCGGCCAGGGCGCTGCCTTTACGCTCGCCCTGCCCGTCTCGCCCCTCGCTTTCAGGGAGATAAACCATGGCACAGAATCTTCTTATCGTTGACGACGAACCGGACATGCTCACCCTGCTGAAACGCAGTCTGGAGCCCGAACTGGGTTGTCAGGTAGATACCGCCTCCTCGGGAGAAGCGGCCCTGGAAATGCTGCGTGCCAGCGACTACGACCTGGTCCTGGCAGATATCAAAATGCCGGGCATCAGCGGACTCGAGGTGTTGGAACAGGTTAAAGCCGATCGTGGCGAAGCGGTGACGGTGGTGATGATGACCGCATACGGGCACATCGAGATGGCCGTGGAGGCCATGAAACGGGGTGCCTATGATTTCGTCACCAAGCCATTCGATCACGATGCGCTGGTCATGCGTCTTGAAAAGGCCTTCGAACGCAGTCGCCTGCTCAAAGAGAACCTGAGATTGCACCATGAGTGCCACGCTACGGAGATGTTCCAGGAGCTGGTGGGAAAAAGTCCCAAGATGCAGCGGGTGTATGAAACCATCCAGATGGTGGCCAAAAACGAACTCACCGTCTTGATCACCGGTGAATCGGGAACGGGCAAGGATCTGGCCGCCCGGGCGGTCCACGCCTTGAGCAATCGCAGCAAGCGTCCCTTTATCGCCGTGAACTGTCCCACCGTTCCGGAGCAGATCCTGGAAAGCGAACTGTTCGGCTATAAAAGAGGTGCCTTCACCCATGCCACCCGGGACAAGAAGGGCCTGTTTCAGGAGGCCCACAGCGGTACGATTTTCCTGGATGAAATCGGCGACATCACGCCCACCATCCAGACCAAACTGCTGCGGGTACTGCAGGAAAAGGAGATCAAATCCCTGGGCGACGCCCGGCCTATCCATGTGGATGTAAGAATCATCGCTTCCACCAACCAGCCGTTGGCTGAAAAAATCAAATCGGGTGAGTTCCGAGAAGATTTTTTCTACCGCCTCAACGTCCTGCCCATCAAATTGCCACCGCTTCGCGAACGCCCCGAAGACATCCCGCTGATCGCCAACCACCTGCTGGAAAAGCACTGCAGCAAGCTGAACAAGCCCCTCAAGCGTTTTTCAACGGAATTGATGGACATGTTTATCGGCCGCCGCTGGGAGGGCAATGTGCGTCAAATGGAGAACATGATCATGCAGGGGATTCTCTTTTCCGCTACCGACGAAATTACACCCAAGGCCGTAGGCATTGGGAGAAAGCCGACATCCGGGGCCATCGCAGAAATCACACCATCTCTGGACCTGCCCTACAAAGCGGCCAAAGAGCAGAATCTGAGCGCCTTCAATGCCGCTTATATCGGGCACATGCTTACCCTGAGCCAGGGAAATGTCACCCAGGCGGCCAAATCCTGCGGACTGGAGCGCCAGGCCCTTCAACAGATCATGCGCCGCTATGGCATCACCGCGAATCCGTATCGGCAGTAACGCCGGCGAAGGATGAGGATGTAAGTTTTTGCGACGCAGCCCTAATAAATATGCAATTTGGACGTATAGGTTCCAACATACATATTTTTCGTATTGTAATGATCTGTTGGGGCATCCAGCCTATGGCGCATCCTGGGAAGGGCTCGCCATCGAAAACATCATCTCGGCATATCCGGGTTGGAAAACATCATTCTATCGAAGTGCCTCGGGTGCCGAGATAGATTTGATTCTTGAAAGGGGAAGACGGAGGATCGCCGTGGAAGTAAAAGCGTCCACATCTCCTGAAGTGAAGCGAAGCTACTGGAATGCATTGGATGATTTGAATGTGGATGAAGCCTGGATCGTTGCACCGGTGCGAGAGGCGTATCCCTATAAACGGGGGGTGTCGGTGCGGCCTTTGGATGCGATCGCAATACCGGAATGAGCGTAGCCTTGCAGGTGCAGCCATGGGAGCAGCTGTCTGTATTCGTAACACGTCGGTGTAGGCTTCCGGCGGGTCGATAACCTAATCGCCGGCATTGGACAATTCCACCGGAAAGCCGCCGTCACGCCAGCGGGTCCACCCGTTTTTGAGATAGCGGACCTTGTCGAATCCGTTGAAAAAAAGCAGCTCTGCGAGCGCCGGGGCCAAGTGGCAGCGCTCCCCATCGCAATAGGCAATGATCACGGCAGTGGGGTCGGTGGCGGACAGAAATTCGGGCAACCAGATCTCCTGATCTGCCGTATAAAGATGGACGGCTCCCCGTATGTGTCCCGCTTCGAAATCAGCAGCATGCCGCGAGTCGGCAAAAATGGCACCCTTTTCCCGGTAGAGGCGCACGGCATCCTCGAGGGAAATTTCAGAAAAACCGCTTTCGGTCTGTGACTGCTGCACGGCGTCTGGGTTTACCGCTGCAGGAATGATCCCGATCTTGTCGGGCCTGACCGCATAGACGGCAAGTGCCACGGCCACGGCCGTGCCGATCAGGATGAGCGCCTCTTGGGCGGCCTTTTTTAACATGTGGCCCAAACCTTTAACTAAAGGAGCAAATACGTTATGATCTGTCGCTACCGGACGTGAGCAATATAGCCATTTGGTCCTTAATATCAACCCGCATTTCACCGTCCAACGCAAAGGACCGGGAGTGTTGCATTTGGCCACCGAATTGTCCACAGTGGTGTTTCGGACAATTTTATCGCGGCTGGAAGCCGCTCCTACGGCTCCTGCGCGGAAATGACACACGCGTGAAGGAGAAAGACCATGTGCGACGTCAATGTCTTTGTCGTAAAGAACGGGGTCGAAGAAAAAGTGTTAGACAATGTGGATCTCATCGAGGAGGTGGCCGGCGGCATGCGAATGGTCAACATCTTTGGTGAAGAACGCACACTCAGAGCCAAAATGGTGCGCTACGACAACAGTGAAAAGCGGATGGTTTTCCAGCCGGTGTAATTTTTCAGAGGGTTTGGTAAGACGTTCGAGATCAAGGCATGCAAATCCCTAAGGAATGAGGCGTAACGCAGATATCGGACGTCTTGCGGAACCGTCAGTCATAGGTTTCGATGAACAACCGCGAATCGCCAAACTGCCGGTCTACCAATGCCGTGACATCCCTGATCATGGCCCCTCGACCGCACAGGTAAAAGTCATAGATGCCCGGTGTCAGCTGTTGCTCCAGGTAATGCGTGACACGGCCCGCAAAGGCGTTGTCCGGGTAATCCATTTTTTTGAAAGGCTGGCTGAGGCAGGGAACATAGCCAGGCAATGCTGATTGCAGAATGTCCCGGTAGATCAGCCGGTCGGGTGTACCCACGCCATGAAGCAGGAGGCCGGCGTCCACCCCGCTCCGGCAAAAGGCCACAAAGGGGGCCACGCCGGTTCCCGTGGCCACGAATACCGCCGGAATCGCCGAGCCCTGGAAGACGAAATGTCCGTGGGGCCCGGTCAAGTTAAATGTGGCCCCGATGTCGGCCTTTTGGATGTCTCTGGAAAACCGACCACCGTCCACCATGGCGATGCAAAAATCAATGGTCTCTGCATCCAGCGTGGAAACCATGGTGTAATCCCGCTCGTAGCCGTCCATTACAAAGCGCAGAAACTGGCCGGGAATAAAGTTGACACCCTCCGGTCGGGTCAGCCGCAATTCAAGGATGCCGGGGGCCAGCCAATGCCGGTCCACCAGGCTTGCGCTAAAACGAGGCATGCCACCTACCCGTTCCACTGCACATCCCCCTGGCCCTGGTTATGATTACACAATCGGGCGAGTACGAAAAGGTAATCAGAAAGCCGGTTGAGAAATACGAGGATATGCTGCATGGTTTCGCTGGGACCCGATTCACCATCCTCATATTCAACCAGTTCGATGACGCGTCGTTCCGTTCGCCGGCAGACCGTGCGGGCCATATGCGCCAGTGATGCAGAGAGGTGCCCCCCGGGTAGGACAAAATGCTTCAGTTCGGGCAAGGATGCGTTCATGCGGTCGATAGCGGCTTCCAACGTATTGGCGGGCTCTATCGTAAACGGTTTTAAAAAACGGGTGGCTTCGGCACCGGGAGTCGTCGCCAGCCAGGCGCCGGATTCCAGCAGCAGCGCCTGAATGGCCTGGATTTCATCCTTCAGCCCGGATTGACTCTCATCCAATACCGACGCAACCGATCCGATAACGGAATTGAGCTCGTCCAGATCGCCATAGGCCTCGAGGCGGGAGCTGCTCTTCGACACCCGCTCTCCGCTGAAAAGGCTGGTTTTACCCCTATCTCCCGTGCCGGTATAAATTTTCATGTCGGTCTCCCCCTGCGTTGCCCATATCGATTGACGGCATTACTTTTTTTTGCGGTTCCTGATCATCCGGCTGGCCATGAAAAACCAGAGTAAGGTCATCGCTTGGATGGCCAACATGACCGAAAAACCGCTGCGATAACCAGCCAGGGCGTATTTCCCGTCAGCACCGACCGGCCACTGGCCGATGATGGCCCCGATGGCCCACTGACCCAAGAAGGCAGCGATAAACACCAGCAGATTGACGGCGGTGGTAACCCGGCCAGACAACTGCACCGGAAACCGCTGGGATAGGGCTGCATAGGCGATGATACCCGACGTGCCGAAAAAGCCGAACAGCACCCACATGGGCAAGGCCCAGCGTACCGGCCCCGCCAGAACCATCACCTGCACGCCCATGAACAGAACCATCCCTGTCACAGCCGTCGTAAGCACGCTGATACCTGAGCGGCTCAATCGCTCGGCCAGCGAGCCCAACAGGATGAATCCCGCGATCATGGCCACGGCAATCCAAAGCAGCACGTTGGCCACCGCCATGCGCTCCAGCCCGGCCACATCCTTGAGCCAGGGCCCGGCCCAGAGCCCTTGTATGGCAAGAAAGGACGCCTGGGACAAGGTGGTTAACGGTGCCGCTCGCCAGAATTCAAGGCTGGTGAACACGGTTTTGACGCCCTGCAACTGGTGGTTGAAGCTTTCGCCTGCCCCGCCGGACGGTTTTTCGGGAACCACCGTGTATACGGCCACGGCCACCAGCAGGGTGAGCATGGCCAGCACCATGAAGACACCGCGCCAATCCGTCACCTGCAGCGCCGCCTCCACCGGTGCTGTCGCCGCCAGGGCACCAAGACCACCGGCAGCCATTTGAAATCCATTTACCAGCGGCCAGCGTTCTTTGGGAAACCACAGGGTGTAGGCTTTAAAGGCCGCCATGAGACAGGCCGATACCCCGAAACCGATAAAAGCCCGGGCCACCACCAGGCCGGCCAACGACCCGGATCGGGAAAACAGATACGCCCCCAGCCCGGCGAAAAGCAGCAGAAAAGCTTCCATTCGCCGGGGACCAAAGCGATCCAGCAGCACGCCCAACGGCAATTGCGATGAGGCAAAAGAAATAAAGTAGGTGGCGGTCAGCAAGCCCAACGCCGACGGGCCGATACCCAAATCACCCACCAGGTCCGGAGCGATGACCGCATTGACCACCCGGTACAGGTAAGATAGAAAATATCCGGCTGCAAATGGAACAAATACGCGCAGCGTGGTAAAAAAAGATGTGTTCATGAATCCCGGCCTTGCGGCATAAGGACGATCTCCCGAAAACAATCCATCGACCGTCAAAAAATAATGGGCGCAGAATACGTTGCAGAGCACGCGATGACAAGTTTTTTCAGTATTGCTGGTTTCGAATGATTTTATGATGGTTAAGGTAAACCATCAATAAACGATAGCAGGAGCATAACCAACCCATGCAACCAGACACCCCAGATAACCGGGCCCTTGCCATGCAGCAGCTACTGAACCGCCAGCGTACCGCCTTTCAAATAAATCCGATGCCCTCGGCCGGCCAGCGCAAAGGGCACCTCAGGCAACTGGCCTCAGCCCTGAAGGCCTTCCGACATCGCCTGGCCGAGGCCATTGATATGGATTTCAACGGACGCAGCCGCGACGAGACCCTGTTGGCGGAAATCTTTCCCAGCCTCGAAGGCATCCGCTATGCGGTAGATCACGTGAGCCGTTGGATGCGGCCCGACCGGCGGCGGGTCGGCCTGATATTTCAACCGGCACGGGCGCGGGTGCTTTATCAGCCCCTGGGGGTGGTGGGCGTCATCTCCCCGTGGAACTACCCCGTCTACCTGACCATCGGACCGCTGACCGGAGCACTGGCAGCCGGTAACCGGGTCATGATTAAAGCCAGCGAATACACCCCCAACACCACGCAGGCCATTCGAGAAATGCTGGCCGGACAATTCACCGACGATCATGTATCCGTGGTCACCGGGGATACAGATGTCGCCGAGGCTTTTTCCCGGCTGGATTTCGACCACCTGCTCTTCACCGGATCCACCGCTGTCGGTCGCCACGTCATGCGCGCCGCGGCCGAGACCCTCACCCCCGTCACCCTTGAACTGGGGGGAAAGTCACCGGCACTGGTGGCGCCGGGCTACCCCATCGACACCGCCGCCGAACGCATCGCCTTCGGCAAGTGTTTCAATGCCGGGCAGACCTGCATCGCTCCTGATTATCTCCTCTGCCCGGAGAACCGTCTGGATGCGTTTGTAAAAGCATTTTCAGCAGCCGTCGCCCGCCTCTATCCCACCATGGCAGCCAACCCGGACTACACGGCCATCGTCAATAAACGGCAGTCCGACCGGATTTCCGGCTACCTGACCGATGCAAGGGAAAAGGGCGGGCGTCTGGTGCAGATCAACCCATCGGCAGAAGCATTTTCCGATACCGGCAAAATGCCGGTGTGGCTGATCCTCGAGTCCACCCGTGCCATGACGGTTATGCAAGAGGAGATATTCGGCCCCATTCTTCCCGTCGTCACCTACCGGCAGCTAGCCGAGGCCGTCGACTATGTCAACGACCGACCCCGTCCGCTTGCTCTGTATTACTTTGATCAAAACAGAAAAAGGACCCAAAGCGTTCTCGGCCAGACCCGATCGGGGGGGGTGTGCATCAACGATACCCTTGCCCACGTGGCCCAGGACAACCTGCCCTTCGGCGGGATCGGGCAGTCAGGCATGGGCGCGTATCATGGCGAAACCGGATTTTTGACCTTTTCCAAGGCGCGGCCCGTATTCGAGCGGGGGCGACTCAACAGCACGCGTCTGGCCTGGCCGCCCTACGGCCAGTGGATCCACCGCTGGCTCTATCGATTCCTGTTTCGCTAAAAGGCCACCCAATCATGGTAAACCGAAATCTTGGGTCGATGCGGATAAAAAAACGCCCGCTTGGTAAACGGGCGCTTCTTCCGTATCGTTTTCGAAGCCATCCGGAGGGTTTCCCAAAAAAAGAAGTCCGCCTGGGATGAAATCGGATTTTGCTCAGATAAAAGGTGTTATCCAGCTTTTTCCGAATCTGTCTTACTTGGTCCCGAAAATTTTGTCCCCAGCATCGCCCAGACCTGGAATGATGTAGCCGATGTCGTTGAGCTTTTCATCGATGGCCGCCACGTAGATATCCACATCGGCATGGGCCTTTTCCAGCCGTTTGAGCCCTTCGGGCGCGGCAACGAGAAACAGCCCCCGGATCTGCCGGCAACCGGACTCTTTCAGCAGGTCGATGGTGGCCACCAGGGTGCCGCCTGTGGCCAGCATGGGGTCCAGAATCAGGGCGATTCGCTCTTCCATGTTGCTGGTCATCTTGACATAGTAGCGCACCGGTTCCAGGGTCTCCTCGTTGCGATACAACCCCACCACGCTCACCCTGGCCGAAGGGATCAGGTTGAGCACCCCGTCCATCATCCCCAGCCCCGCACGAAGGATCGGAACCACGGTGATCTTCTTGCCCTTGATATTTTCAACAACCACGTCGCCCGCCCACCCCTGGATGGTCATGGTTTCGGTCTCCAGGTCCTTGGTGGCCTCATAGGTGAGCAGCGTCGCCAGTTCATTGGCCAACTCCCTGAAATTTTTCGTTGACACATCATGCCCACGCATGAGGCCGATTTTGTGTCTGATCAACGGGTGTTCGACGAGATGTACGGGCACACGTCCTCCTTTTACAGGCCCGGTGATCGATCACCGGGCCGCTTTTTGTATTTTTTGATTAATTGGACGGTTAGAAGTCACCCAGCGGTCTGCTGAAGGTGAACTTGAAAGGATCGGCCAGCAGGTAGTCGTAGGCGGGGTTGGTGTTGCCGCCCAGGGCGGAGAACGGCAGGGATACGACAAAAATCGCTCCTCCGATCACCGTGGCGCAAAGTCCCAACGGCCTGACAACCACTTCGCCGGCCATTTTCCCGGCAATGATATCATCATCCTGTTCAAGCCCCTCGGCAAAACAGGTCATGCAGGGAACCGCAACCAGTGCAATCGCGGTCAGCAGGACGATCACGCGTTTCAGGATCCTGTTCATACCGTTTCCTCCTTTTTGGTTTGATTAGTACCTCCGCATTGTTGCGGAGATCGGATAAACCGTCGAATTTAAAAATATTAGCAGGTATTGGGAAGACTTGCAACGCATGATATGGTTGAAAGCGTATCTTTTCGGGTCTATAATGCGTTGAATCTGCGGTCTGTCATGGGAATGATTTTCCGCAACACTATGAAATTCATACTAAAAGATGCCGTGACCCCTGTCAAGGAAAATCAAATTGATAATCAGCGGCAAATCGTTTCAGTGGCCGTGGCCCTGCCGGTCCATGACACGTTCAGCTACAGCATTCCGGCGCATCTGGCCCCACAGGCCTGCCCGGGAAAGCGGGTGCTGGTGCCCTTTGGCAAACGAACGGTCACCGGCTACCTGGTCGGCCCGGCACAGGAGCCAACCGATAAGATTGATTCGATGGAGATCAAGCATATCCTGGATGTGCTCGACGACACGCCCCTTTTTCCGGAAACCATGATCCCGTTTTTCAAGTGGATTGCCGCCTACTACATGCACCCGTTGGGACAGGTGATTCACACCGCCCTGCCGGCCGGACTGAATCTTACCGACATCGCCATCCTGACCATCGGCGAAGCAGGTGTGGCGGCCGCGGCATCGTCGCCCCTTTCACCCCTGGAAGGACTTATCCTGTCGGCATTGGCCAAACGACCGGCCGGCATCAAACAATTGCAAAAAGAGATCGGCCAACCCGTCTCATGGGCACTGATCCATCAGATGCGCCAGCGGGGGTGGATCCAGGTGGATCGCCAGATCAAGACCCGTCAGATCCGGCCGAAAACCGTCCGGTGGGTGACCGTAAAGGAGACCGCACCCGCTTCCGGCCGGCTGTCTGTGCAGCGCAAAATCATCCGGAACGCCTTGGAAACCGAAGGCGACCTGACTATTCCGGAACTGAAAACACGGGTTCCCACCGCTCCGGCACTGGTCCGGGCCATGCAGAAGGCCGGGCAGGTCGCCATTTACGAAAAGACGGTCTACCGGGACCCGTTCGGCGACCCCATCGAACCGGACACCCCGCCCCGGCTCACCGCCGAGCAGGCCGAAGCGGTAAGCGCCATGGCACCGCTGCTGGGACAGGGATTCAAAACGGTTCTGCTGGCCGGCGTCACCGGCAGCGGAAAAACCGAAGTCTATCTTCGGCTGACGCAGGCCGCCCTGGACAAGGGGCTTCGCGTGCTGGTGCTGGTACCGGAAATCGCCCTCATCTCTCAGACCGAACGCCGGTTCCGCGCCCGCTTCGGAGAAACGGTGGCGGTCCTGCACAGCGGCCTGTCCCAGGGCGAACGCTACGACCAGTGGCTTCGCATTGCCAACGCAGACGCGACCATTGCCATTGGCGCCCGGTCATGCATCTTCGCCCCCTTTGGCGATGTCGGTCTGATCATCGTCGACGAAGAGCACGACACCTCCTACAAGCAGGAAGGCGGCCTGAGCTACAACGCCAGGGACCTGGCCGTGGTTCGGGCCCGTCACCACAACGCCCTGGCCATCCTGGGATCGGCGACGCCGTCGGTGCAGTCCTGGTACAATGTCAGCGTGGGTAAATATGAAACCGCCGGTCTCACACGACGGGTCAACCGCCAGCCGCTGCCGGCCATCCAAACCGTGGATCTTTCCCAAAGTCGTGACGACCGGGGTATCCGCCGTTACATCACCGCGCCGCTTCAGCAGGAAATCCAAAAGACCCTGGACGATGGGAACCAGGCCCTCATCTTTCTCAACCGGCGGGGGTTTTCCGCCTTTCCCATCTGCGGGCACTGCGGCCAGCCCATTCGATGCAAAAACTGTGATATTTCCCTGACCCTTCACAAACGGGCCAATGCCTTTCGCTGCCACTACTGCGGGTTTTCCAAAGCCGCCGTGTCCACCTGCCCGTCCTGCGGATCCGAGAAAATCAGGCTGCTGGGTGTGGGAACGGAAAAGATTCAGGAGGCCATGACGCAATTGTTTCCCGAGGCACGGGTGGCACGCATGGACCGGGATACCATGACCCGCAAAGGTTCGATCGTAAACCTTCTGAAAGATCTGAAGCACCGCCGGATCGACATCCTGGTCGGCACCCAGATGGTGGCCAAGGGGCACGATTTTCCAGGCATCACCCTGGTGGGTGTGGTCTGTGCCGACCTGACCCTGAATTTTCCTGACTTTCGTGCCGGGGAGCGGACCTTTCAACTGCTGGCCCAGGTGGCGGGCCGGGCGGGTCGCGGCGATCAACCCGGCCGGGTGATTCTCCAGACGTACAACCCGGACCATTTCAGCATCCTTGCGGCAAAAGACCAGGATTTCAAGGCGTTTTTCGATCAGGAGATCGGCTTTCGAAAAGCCCTGGGCTATCCGCCCTTTTCCCGCATGATTGCCGTGCGCATATCCGGTAAAGACCCGCAACAGGCCGCCGCCCATGCCAGGGCATTGGGGGAGAACTGCCGTAAACTGCTGGCTGCGGACGGACCGTTTCACCCACAGGTTCAAGTGATGGGCCCCATCGAAGCACCGCTGTCCCGCATTGCCAACCACCACCGCTGGCAGATCCTGGTCAAAAGCCCGGACACGACGATGCTTCACCGGTTTGCCTATGAGCTGATCCTGGATCATCGTGCCACACCCGCCGGCAGGCAGATCAAGGTCTCCGTTGACGTGGACCCGTTTTTTCTGATGTAGCTTGACAGGATCGCTGCCGAAGCTTAAAAATAGTGCTTTGGTCAAACAACCGTAAAAGCGTCGCGTATCCGCGTATAAGCCAACAAGGAGAACAACCCATGAAATTTCGTATGCTTGCATTCACAGCAACCCTCGTGATGCTGTGGGCCGCAGCGGCCATCACCGGAGCGTCGGATGGCAAGGATTCAACCGACCAGGCATCATCCGCCGTCGCGGCCATCGAAAAGCCCGGCGCGGTGTTGCCCGAACTGAAATATGAATTCGACCCGGTGGTGGACGGCACCCAGGTCACCCATGACTTTGCGATAAAAAATACCGGAGACGGTCCCCTGGCCATAACCCAGGTCAAAACCGGCTGAGGCTGCTCGGTCGCCTCCTATCCGAGGCAGATCCCCGCCGGCGGCGAGGGAATCATCAGCATCAAGGTCAACACCAGCGGCTACGGCGGCAGGACCCTGAAAAAAAACATCGAGGTCTTCACCAACGACCCGGACAACGCACGGGTCACACTGAACATCACCGGCTCGGTAACGCACTTTGCCCGCATGGAGCCAGCCTATGCCCGTCTGGTCGGCCAGGCGGGAACCGACATTAAAAAGGCGATCACCATCACCCGCGAAAAGGCCTATCCATTCAAAATTCTCGAGGCAAAAGCCAGAAACGGAAACGATATCGCTTTCGATGTCCAGGAGTTCAGCAAGGCCGATGGCGACGGGTATATCCTGACCATTGAAAACAAAAAAACGGTCGCCGGGCGCTATGCGGACACGGTGATCCTGACCACGGACAGCAACATCAAGCCCACGATAACCATTCCGGTGTATGGCCAGATCATTTCGGCGGCGCCTCAACCCGTGCCGACCCCACCGAAAAAAAGTGCCAGTGACGGATAATCGCGCTCAGCGAACAAAGGTCGTTGCCTTCGACTGTGACGGCGTCATGTTTGATTCCCAGGAGGCCAACCGGGCTTACTACAACCACGTGCTGGACCATTGCCACCTGCCGGCCATGGTCCCGGAGCAGCTGGCCTACGTCCACATGCACACCGTCGATGAATCCCTGGCGTACCTGATCCGCGACGAAGCCACCCGCAAGGCGGCCCAGGTTTACCGCAGACAGCTGGGGTACCAGCCCTTTTTGAAGTTCATGCAGATGGAACCGGGGTTGGTGCCGTTGCTGGAAACGCTCCGCCCTCGCTTTAAAACGGCGGTGGCCACCAACCGCACCGACACCATGGCCCGCGTGCTGGCGGACAACCACATCGACCACCTCTTCGACCTGGTGGTCTGCGCGCTGGACGTTCAGTTTCCCAAACCCCACCCCGAAGCGCTGGTCAAAGTGGTCGACCACTTTTCGGTGTCAGCCGATGAGGTGGTCTATGTGGGCGACTCCCAGGTGGACGAAATGGCGGCCAAGGCCGCCGGGATTCCCTTTGTCGCCTATCGCAACCCCGATCTGACGGCCGATTACCACATCCGGCATCTGGCCGAGATTGCGGATCTGCTATGTCTGTAGGCGATATGGAGGAATGGAAAAAACGAACATCGAATTTAAAACCGCGCAGCATGGTATTCTGTTCTTTTATTCAACGTTGGACGTTCGATGTTCGATGTTGGACGTTCATCTTTTAACCCTATCCGTATGGCCTCCTACCCCCACACCTTGAAAAATCAGGCCGAAGCCGCCCTGATCGATCCTCGCTTTGATTTCATCGCCAAGTACCATGCCGTCGCCGACCTTCGCCGGCTGGCGCGAAAGCATCCGGGCGTCCTCGACGGGCAGACCATTGGCGCCCTGAAGCAGCTACTGCAATCTAACGCCTTTCGCAAAGTCCGGCAGGCCTATTTTCTCTTCCGCGAAGCCGCATCGGTAATGACCGATATGGCAACCGTGCCCGGCGATAACGGCCTGGGGTCGAAGGCACTGACCTGCCTTAACGGCCTGCTCCTTAAAACGGACGGCAGCGCCCACCGTGGCGTGGCCGAGGCGCTGGGCAGCCTGCCGGTCGGCATTATCGGGCCACGGCTTAACAATGGTCGTTGTGCATATCCGCCGGCCATCTCCTGGACACGCCTGCTTTCATCAAACGGGCTGAAAGAAACCGGCCCCCCCCGGTATATCGGCAGAAGCCTGGTGGTGGAAACGTCTGGGAAAAAAAACCTGCTGGTTGTGAAACTGGCCAAAAAGGAAGACACGGCAGCAGGCCTGGGAAAAGAGATATGCTGGATGGAAACCCTGAAGAGAACGGATTATGCCGCTGGCTGCCGGTTCCACATTCCCAGGCCCCTGTACGTTCAAAACCAACCTGTATTTCGAATTACCCATATGCCGCTGGCTCCGCCTGGCACTGTCCAGAGGCATCCCGATGGTCTGGCCATTGCCTTTCTCGCCCACCGTGACTATTTCGTTTACCCCAATGATCACCGGGTCGACGGGAAAACCGCACGGGAGATGCTTGGTCGCAACGCCTACCTGCTGGGCTGGCTGACGGCCAAAGGCGTAATCCACGATGCGCCAATCCCGCTGTTTCACAACCGCACCCAGCGGATGCGCCGTGACGACCAGGGGCGCTACCAGTGGTTTCGTTCGGGACGGTTGGACCAGTGGCTGGATTCCTGTGCATTCCCCAACTTCGGATTGTCCGGGCTGCGGGACTTCGAACACCTGGAAACCTTCTGCGGCGACGGCCGAAGCCTTTATCGGCATATCGGCAGCCACTTTTTAAGTCTGCTGCTGGTGGCCGGCAGCCATTTTCGCTGCCGGGATAAAACGAAGATGGGGTTGGATGATAACGGACGGCCGGTTGACGCGAGAGATCTCTTCGACCGGCAGCTTTTTCATGCGATGATCCTGGATGTATTCAAAGGCTACTTTGCCGGGTTTACCGGAACGTCGGCATCCCCGGCGCTACCGGTGGACCTGGATCGGCTCGTCCCGCGAATGGTCGAGGAGATGGGCGTGGACCGCCACATGACGGAACTGCTGCGCCGGAACGATCAAAACGCGTTGACCGACAGCGAATTTTTCGCCTTCCTGAAAATGCGGGGATACGGCGCAGACCATTGTGATGGATTGAAGCGGGGAGAAAAGGACATCCTCATCACCAGCGGCCCCCACCTGGGCGACTTCAACCGACAAATCTCCCTGCCCGAACTCATCGAATGCGTGGCGGCCATGTCTGCAGCGTGCATTGCCGGGCGGTATATGTCCGAAATGAAAAAGGCCATTTAGCGGGCGTCTCCACCCCGAATCGACATCCGGATAAAAGGCCGTTTACAGCGCTGCCCGGGCCAGGTCGATATTCTCGATATCCCCCATGACGATCAGGGTCATCCCCGCTTCCAGGACAAAGGTACTGAAGGAGGCCTGAATTCGAACTCGTCGTTTTGACGCCGCACGCCCAGCAGCAGCAGGTTGTACTGGTCTCTGAGACCGGATTTCATGATCGTCTTCCCCGCTAAAGTGGAATTGCCGTTGACGGCGATCTGGTGAATGCGCATCTCTCCGCGCTCGCTTCTGAGCAGGTTGTCGAGAAAGTCCACGGCCGCCGGCCGAATCATCTCGGCAGCCATGCGCAAGGCGCCGATGGCGTTGGGGGAAACCACGGAGGTGGCGCCGGCCTTGAGCAGTTTGGGTTTGAGCCGGCTGTTGGTCATGCGGCTGATGATCCGTGCCGTGGGGTTGAGCATGCGGGCGGTCATGGTGATGTAAAGGTTGTCGTTGTCCGACGGCAGGCAGATGGTGATACCGGTGGCCCGCTCGATTCCGGCGGCGATCAGGTTTTTGTCGTCGGTGGCGTCACCGTGAACATGGTAAAGGCCCTTGAACTGGCGAGAGTCCTCGATAACGGCACTCTCCTGCTCGATCAGCACCACGCTGGCTTTGCTGGTCACCAGTTCGACCGCCAGGGGAAAACCGGTCTCCCCGCCGCCGCAGACGATGTAATGGCCGGACAGGGCCTTTATTTTGTTTTCCATTTTTCTTCTCCTGAGCATGCCGGTCAACTCACCTTCGATCAGCATGGCCGTCACCGTACTGATGCTGTAGAGGATGATGCCCATGCCGAAGGTGATCAGCAGCATGGTGAAGATCTGGGCGCGGGGGTTTCCGGTAATTCCCAACACTTCGCCATAGCCCACGGTGGTCAGGGAAATGACGGTCATGTACAGGCAGTCGAGGTAGCTGGACTTGCCCCCGAAAATAAGATAGTAGCCCGTGCTTCCCATCAGCATGGTCCCGATGAGGATGGCCGCCGCGTAGTATAATCGTCTTCTTATTCCCATATCGTTTAAATAATTACCAATTCATGCTGAGCGCCTGGATTTTCAAGTAGCGCCTGGGACACAACCTGACCGGCTACAAAATAACAAATCTCAAACACTAATTTCCAAATTGAGACACCGACGGACACACCAGCCTCTTGAACAGTCCCGCATCGATATTTCCGCCGCAGACGACCAGGGCGACCGTCTTACCGGTCAGTTGGGGCGCCATTTTGAGAAAACCGGCCACCGTCACCCCTGCCGCACCTTCGATGACCAACCGATGGTTGTCGAATACGCGGATCATGGCGCTGCGGATCTCCTCCTCGTTCACCAGCACCCAGTCGTCGACCAGGGTCCGGCAGGGATCGAAGGTGATGGCACCCGCTTCGATGCCGCCGGCCGTGCCATCAGAGAGAGTATCCCGGGTTTGGACGTCCAAAATCCGCCCCGCCCGAACGGATGCGGCCATGACCGGCGAATGCGCAGGCAGGCATCCCACGATCCGGGTCGCTTTGCGCATCCACTTTACAGTCCCGGCGATACCGGCGATCAACCCACCGCCGCCCACCGATACCATGATGCAGTCCACCTGGGGCAGGCGGTCCATGATTTCCAGCCCGACTGTCCCCTGCCCGCCCACCACGTAAGGATCGTTGTATGGGGAAATGTAAACCTGTCCGGTTTCCTCTGCCCACCGGCGGGCGTATGCTTCGGTCACGTCGCAGGTCGATCCGTGAAAACGGATCTCGGCCCCCAGGCTCTCGAGCAGCTGAACCTTCAGCGCAGAAGCACCCTCTGGGAGGCAAATGACACCCTTTATTCCCAACCGGTTCAATCCGAAGGCCACGGCCAGGCCGTGGTTGCCTGAGGATGCGGTGACGATGCCGGCCCTTCGCTGATCAGGGTCCAGGGCCATCAGGCGGTTGATGGCCCCGCGGACCTTGAATGAACCCGTATGCTGGATGTTTTCCAGCTTGAGAAACACCGGTCCGCTGCTCTCGCGGCCCAGGTCGGTGGATGGCTCCAGGGGTGTCTGGCGGACATGTGGCCGGATCCGCGCTGCCGCGGTCAGGGTGAGGTTGTGAATGTCAATCATGGCTGGCCCCGTCGATCATCGCTGCGTCTGTCACCACGCCCCCCTGGCAGAAACACCGCATGCAGCCGCCATCGCTGCAGCGGCTTCAACGGGATCGGTGGATCGGGTAATGCAGCTGATGACGGCGACGCCGGCCGCACCGTGGGCGAAGCAGTCCAGCGCATTGGCCGGACCGATACCGCCGATGGCCACCGCCGGGATAGGGGACCGATTGACAATATCCCGGAGCCCGGCAAGCCCATGGGCTGCCTTGGCATCGACCTTGGTGCCGGTAGGAAAGGTGGGACCGGTGCCGATGTAATCGCAAGAAGCCAGGTCGGTCTGCTCCAGCTCAGCCATGGAAGAGATCGACACGCCGACGATGGCCCGCGGCCCCATGACTCGTCGGGCCAACCGGGGCAACGCATCCTCCTGGCCCACATGAACGCCGTCGGCCGCAACGGCCCGGGCCAGCAACACGCTGTCGTTCACGATAAAGGGAACCCGCTTATCCCGACAGAGCCGGCCAATGGCCTTGACCTCCCCAAAAGCCTCCAGGGAAAAGGACTTGTTGCGGTACTGGATCATGGTCGCACCAGCTTCAATGGCCACGCGCACCTGATCCAGTGCGGCAAACCCATCCACGCCGTCATCGGTGATAAAATAAAATCGGAGTGCCTCCCGAATGCCGTCAGGATTCATGACTATTCTTCCCTTATGAAATGCTATTGTTACTGAATTGGGCATTCTGCGGTTCGATCTTTTTTAATCGAGCTGGAAGCCGCTCCCACGGACTCCGTTTCCACCTTGTTTCATTTTGTGTCAGGGAACTCGCTATCGCTCCCACCCTGACCTACCTTGCTCCTGGTGGTCAGGTTCCCTCGAAAACATCCGGTGAAGGCTCAGGAAACGGTCCGCATATTCCGCTTCGTATCGGGCCAGGCCGGCGGTAATTTCATCGATGGTCTTTTCATGCCGGCCGTCGTCTGTTTTGGAAAAGAACTTGTCCGCGTAGCAGATCAGTCGCTCTTCCACGGACAAGGGAATCATGTCCCGGACCGGCAAGGGGAGTTTCCGCTGAACGGTCTGACGTGCGCTGATTCCCACTCCCACATGGCGCTCGCAGACCAGCCCGTGGCGTTCAAGGCCCAGTCGGTCGAGAATCGCCCGGCCCTCGACGCCATGGCACACATAGGGCAGGTTTCCCGTGCATCCCAGTCCCAAAGATCGGGTCTGGCCGATGCCGATGTCGTGGAGAACGGCCGATTGAACGACGAACTCACAATCGGCATTCAACCAGTCGGCACGTTCGAGAATCTCGAGTGCCTTGCAGCCCACCAGTTCTCCATGGCGCAGAAGCAGCTCCCGGGTATAGCTGCCGGCGGGATAGAAGCGGGTGATGATGGCTTCCGGGTCGATGCACTGTTGCGATGTATTCACCAAGGTCCTGTTCCTGATATGGCACTGAAAAGAAGCCATGAAAAGCAAGTAACTGACAAATCTCAATATCCAAATGCCAAATCACAAATAAATCACAATGAATAAAATTCAAAACTTATGATTTTGTAGAATGGTCATTTCAGTTCGTTAAAGGGGCATGAATTTGTGTTAAAACACTGCCAAAAACAATTGCAATTATCAATAGCGTGTTCATCCAAAAACGACTATTTTTATTCGAGATCAAGGCATGCGAAAAATTTTACCACAGGCATATTGGTGATATTCCGAGGATAAAATTTTGAGCATAACGCAGATATCGGGCAAAAAGACCGTTTGTGGGCGAACACTACGCCTTACCCGACAACAACACCCCTTCGATGAACACGTCGATGTCCCCGTCCAACACGCTGTTCACATTGCCCACATCCAGGCCGATCCGGTGGTCCTTGACCATCTGGTAGGGATGCAGCACGTAGGAGCGGATCTGGCTGCCCCAGGCAATATCGTCCTTGCCATCGTGGATCTCCTGCAGCCGCTCGTCCTGTTTGCGCTTTTCCGCCTCGTAAAGCCTTGACTTAAGCACCTTCATGGCCATGTCCTTGTTCCGGTGCTGGGATTTTTCCTGCTGACACTGAACCACAATTCCGCTGGGCAGGTGGGTGATGCGCACGGCGCTGCTGGTCTTATTCACGTGCTGCCCCCCGGCACCACTGGCACGGAAAACATCAATGCGAAGATCTTTATCCTCCACGTCAATCTCGATATCATTGTCCAGCTCCGGATAAACGAAAACAGATGCAAAGGAGGTGTGGCGCTTGCCGCTGGCGTTGAAGGGAGAGATTCTCACCAGCCGGTGGACGCCGGTCTCCGACTTGAGGTAGCCAAAAGCGTATTGGCCGGTGGCGGTAAAGGTGACGCTTTTGATGCCCGCCTCGTCACCGGGCTGAAAATCGACAGTGCTGGATTTAAAGCCTTTGCCCTCTACCCATCTCAGGTACATGCGGAAGAGCATCTCGGCCCAATCCTGAGCCTCGGTTCCGCCGGCACCGGCATTGATCGAAATGATGGCATTGTTCTGATCGTCGTCTCCGTCCAGCATCATGTCCAGGGAGAATTGGTGCAACCGCCGACCCAGTTTACTGACCTGGCCGGACACTTCCTGCAGCGTATCTGCATCCTCTTCTTCTACGGCCAGTTCCAGAAGAATCTCGGCCTCCTCCAGATCTTTTTCCAAGCCGTGAAAGGCGCCGATCCGCAAGCCCAGGACCGACCGCTCTTTCAAAATGGCGGTAGTGGCATCCGGGGTGTCCCAGAACCCATCCCGGGAGATTTCCGCTTCGATTTCCTGGAGTCGTTTTTCCTGGTCAGCCAGGTCAAAGATACTCCTTGAGCTGGTCGAGCCTCTGTTTATGTTCTTTCAGTGTCTGTTTGGCTTCGGTACTCATCGTTTATCTCCTCTTGTCGACTATCCGGCTGACAAGCCGTTTAACCCAATCCGTTATTTTCACCAACATGGCACCATGCGCCGCCTGTCGATCTCGACGCATCAGCCGGCCGATCAGCACACCCAGCACGATCAGGCAGACAATGGGCAAGCCATCCCCGATCCGGGTGTAAATGGTTTTTTCGGACAGTATGGGAACCGCTCGGACAAGCACCGCATCTTCGAACAGGGCGGTGCGGGCCATGATCCGACCAGCGGGGTCGACAAATCCGCTGATCCCTGTATTGGCGCACCGCACCAGGCTGCGGCGATTCTCGACAGCCCGGAAAACCGCCATGGAAAAATGCTGATATGCCGCACCGCTTTTTCCGAACCAGGCATCGTTGGTCAGGTTGACCAGCACGCCGGCGCCGTTTTTCACCAGGGATCGGGCAAGCTCCGGAAAAATGATCTCGAAACAGATCTGCACACCAATCGGCGGCTGATTTTCTCCCCATACAAGGGTTCGGCCTTTTTCTCCGGACGAGAAGTCGCCCACCTGGGCAACCATCTTGCCGACGAACGACAGCACTTGTTTGAGTGGCACATACTCGCCGAAGGGCACCAGGTGGACCTTGTCGTAACGCCCGGTGGCGCGACCGTCCGGCGACACCATATAGGCACTGTTGTAGTAGGCATTGCTGCCCGCCACGCTCTGGACGCTGGGACTGCCCACTAGCAGACGGATGCCCGCTTGGCGGACCGCGTCGGTCACCAACCGGGTGAGCTTGGGGCTGGCCTCAAAGTAAAACGGCGTCGCCGTTTCCGGCCACACCACCAGTTCCGGCTGCTGGGGGACGACCGATAGCGTTAAATCCACGTATTTTTTCGTGGTGCCAATCTGAAATGCCGGATCCCATTTCCGGGCCTGGTCGATGTTGCCCTGAATCACCGCAACGCGGGGTGATGAAGCCCCTGCCATGGCGCCATCCATGGCCCGGATCCGCTTATTCCCGTAGGCCAGTCCGAGGCTGATCAAGATGAGGGGCAACACGACGGCCAGCAGGGCCTGCCGCTTTTCCACCGGATGGTCCTGCCATTTTTTCTGCGCAAGAAACAGCAACAGTACATACACGGCAGCGTTGAAAAGCACCACCAGAAAAGAGATCCCATACACCCCGAATATATCGGAGATCTGAATGATATGCAACCGATTAAACTGGGAATATCCAACAGTTCCCCAGGTGAACCCGGTCAGCAAAAAGCTACGGATATACTCCAGCGCCACCCAGAGAACCGGTGCGAGCAGAACCAGGTGGACGGGTTTTCGACAAAGGCGGACCAAAGCCAAAGAAAAAAGCCCGGTGTAAAGGGACAGGTATGCGGCAAGCAGCACCAGCAGGGAGACGCACTGCCACCACGGCAGGTATCCGTAGGTACGCATGGTGAACACCACCCAGTACAACAGGGTCAGGTAATGGGCCAGGCCGGCGATCATCCCGACCCTGAACGCTTCTTTGGGCGTCCGTTCACGTAGGGCGATGTGCAGGGGCACCAGAGCGAACCAGGCCATCGCCGAAAGCCCTATTTTGGGAAATGCCGCCGTGAGCAGCAGGCCGCTGATAATGGCCGGCAGCCATTTCGATTTAAATTCGATGGTCACGTCAATCCTGTTGGGTAGCGGTTCCGCCCAGGTATTGCCGGACGGCATTGATGGTGAGGGAAAACATCTTGCTGCCGGCCAGAATGGCACAGGCATCGTCCGGGTCGCCACAAACCCCGGCAAAAGCCGGGCCAATAGCCATGGCCGGTTCAGGGATCTGCCCTGCAGCATCCAGTGCGCCAACATAGGTATCAAGGCGCTTCTTGAGGATATCGAAATAGTCGATGTCCGATCCCATGGTCAGGGATGCGGAGGCGGAGAGAGTTGTGGAAAAGGTGCTAACATTGTCCCAGAAATGCTGACCGAGGGGCGTTTTCAGGCCACTGTCGGCCAAAAAGAAAGCGATCGCCCACCCTACCGAAATGATTCTCAGCAGCTGGATTTCGTATTCCAGAGCCGCCCGCTTTTCGGGCACCTCAAGCGGCAGGACATCCAGGATGGCGTTCATGTCGCCACGATCGATGGCAAATTGAAACAACTGCTCACCGGCACCGGCAATTGTGTTATCTGCTTTTTGCGTATCGGTCATGGCACCGTCGAGCCTTCCGTCGAGATTGATGATTGTCGTCCGCCCTGCCTGCACCGGACTCGTCCAGACTGAACCACCGCGCCCTTTTATAAAGACAACACACATCGGTTTATCGTCCATCGCACCGGTGTGTGTTGGCCGGACCCTGAAACGGCACCACATTAAATCACCGATTCGGGCAAGTCAAGGCGGCTGTCACCGCGTCGAAGGCTTGAATTTCAGACAATTTCATGAGATGAAGACGAGGTTGTCCGGAACCCTCGTCAGCCACTGGCGATCCATCCGCTCATATTTTTTTCAAACAACGACTGCGATCCCAAGAAAGAGACTGTTCATGCGACACTTCTCTGCGGCGCTGGTTCTTTGCTTGTTTGTTTCTCTTTCCGTTTCCCAGGTTTTTTCACAACCCCTTGAGCCGCCCGATCAAGCGATGGCCGAAGAAACCAAAAACAGTAATGCCTATCTCAGCTGGGCTTCTGTCACCTTCGACCTGTCCGCCGGCTATCGCACAGACAAGTTGAACTGGAACATCGCCGGGAACCTGCAGGGAACCAACCCCAACGTCCGTTCCGAACTCACCTGGTCGGGTCTTCGTATCTATCAGCTGAAATTGGCCAATCGCACCGTGATCAAGGATCGTGTCTATATGCGGGGCCATTTGGACTATGGAACGGTGGTCTCCGGCAACAACCAGGATTCGGACTATAATGGCAACGACCGGACTCAGGAATTCTCACGTTCAGTGAACGGTGTGGACGGCAACGACGTTTGGGACGGATCTATCGGCATCGGCCCCCGCTTTTCCTTTTTCGAATCCACCATGGTCGTCTGCCCGATGATTGGCTATGCCGTCTCCGAGCAGGACCTGAATATCGTGGATGGCTATCAGGCTTTTTCGGCGCCGCCCCTCACCACGCCCACCGGCCCCATCGCCGGCCTGGACAGCCGCTTTCAGACCCGCTGGATAGGCCCCTGGCTCGGCGTGGATCTCTTTTTATCGATTCCCAGTGCAAAGGCCCCGTTTACCAAAGTCGGCGTCATGTTTGCCGGGGAATACCACTGGGTGGATTATGATGCCGAAGCCAACTGGAATCTGCGCTCGGATTTCGACCACCCCGTCAGCTTTTCCCACGAAGCTGACGGCAACGGTTTTATGGCGGGGGCAGCGATTCTGTTCGAGATAAAAAACCGCTGGGGATTCCATGCGGGAATGAACGTCAAGGAAATGACCACGGACACCGGGCTGGATCGCACCTACTATGCGGACGGTACGACCGGTGACACCCGTCTCAATGAGGTCCGTTGGCGAGCATTCACCTTTGAAGCGGGGGTGTCCCGCCAGTTTTAAATAGTGACGGGCTCAAAAAGAAGCTCCTCAATCCCAGTGGATCAGTGGAGCCATAACAAAAAGCGCACACCCATGATGTGAATCATACATCAATATGGACAAAACACAACACTCGATAATTTTGTATATATTACGTATTCATAATACGTAGTTTGTTTGACGGAAAGGCACCCCGAACAGCGGATCGCCTTAAGCGCCCGTTTCGGGGTCAGGCAACGTCGGTCATGCGGTCAAGGATAATGTTGAGTGCCCGGCGCAAGGGTTCGGCCGCCCCCCAAAGCAACTGGTCGCCCACCGTAAAGAGAGTCAGAAAGTGTCTTCCCATCTTCATTTTTCGAATACGTCCCACGGGGATGGAAAGCGTCCCGGAAACTGCCGCCGGGCTGAGTTGCGTCAGGGTGGCATCCTTGTCATTGGGCACCACCGACACCCAGTCGTTGGCCGAACCAATTGCATTTTCAATGACGTCCAAAGGAATGTCTTGGGTCAGCTTGATGGTCAGGGCCTGGCTGTGGCAGCGCATGGCCCCCACACGGACACATTGCCCGTCGATGGCAATGGGATTATCTGAACGTCCGAGAATTTTGTTGGTCTCCACCATCCCCTTCCACTCCTCCCGGGTCTGACCATTTTCCATCGCGCGGTCGATCCAGGGGATCAGACTGCCCGCCAGCGGCGCGCCGAAATACTGGATTGGGAAATTGGGCCCGACCAGCGTCTCGGTAATCTGACGGTCAATATCCAAGATGGAGGATGCCGGGTCTCGCAATATTGACTTGGCACTGTCGCCCAACAGCCCCATCTGAATGATCAGCTCCCGCATGTGGTTTGCCCCGGCACCCGAGGCACTCTGGTAAGTCATGGAGGTCATCCATTCAACCCAGTTCTTTTCAAACAGTCCGCCAAGGGCCATGAGCATCAGAGAAACCGTGCAGTTTCCACCGATATAGTCTTTGATGCCGCCTTCAAGGGCGTTGTCGATCACGTTGCGGTTGACCGGATCCAGGACGATGACGCTGGTGTCTCTCATTCGCAACGTGGATGCGGCATCGATCCAGTATCCGTTCCACCCCTTCTGCCGTAGCGCAGGGTGCGTCTGTTCCGAATAACTGCCGCCCTGGCACGAAACAATCACCGCCATGTCGGCCAACTTGCCTAAATCATTCGCATCCAGAACCGACTGGGGTCCGGTACCGATGTCTGGACCGGTTTTCCCGGCCTGCGA
>CAVQUU010000024.1:0-201136 GCA_963716825.1 uncultured delta proteobacterium | reverse complement strand
TTAGATGATTACAATCATGAATTAAATCGTCATAGATGGAAGGGTTGTTTGGCATCAGTGGAGATAACCAAAGCATATCAATTATAATTCTGGCGAGTTGAAAACTGAGAATCTCTCAATAAATCTCAGGTCTCCAGATTTCTATGATAGATTCTTTTTCCCAATGTAATCAGCAATGGACTGGAAATTCAGCTGCCAGTAGAGTCGAGGATGGGCGCGGTAGTATGAAGCCCCGTTTCCCATCCCCGCTCATCAAACCGCAACATAACGCATCCGGCTTTCCGACTGGCTTCACCATAAGGCACACGGCAGGAGGCATTTCTCGTTGGATGCCTCGCGGATGCATCAAATGCCACCGCGCCTTCGCCTTACGGAAAAGCTTTCTCTGGAAAGTCCGAAGCTATCTGGTGTTTAGTAGACCCGAAGGCCAATCAACGCTTCTCGTTTCCTTCAAAAGCACGCCAGAAGTAAGGGTCCTTTCCTCCACCGGCATTACTCGGCTTCAACGGTACTATGACCCTCTCCGACTCCCGCCCGGACCAAACACCTAACATGTTGTTGCAGGTCGCAATCCCTGCATCCGGGACGGGTCTCCCACGTTACCCAAGATACCTTCCTGACATGCTGTCCCCATTACCCCGGTGGACCGGAACAGGTGGGTCGGTTACGGCCCTGTTCCGCTGCGGCCTTCCCCGAATGTAGGGCGGGTCGGCATCCACGACTTTCCTTTCGAGGCCTTCTCAGGGTTCACTCGCGTTACGGCCTGCCAGGTTGCTGCAGCCCTTTCGGCTTACATATTTCCCCAGAGCTTCAGCAGGAGGATCTCTCCAGCCCACTGTCTGGGTAGCTACCGGGATGAACCGACAATTTCCCGGGCGGGACTTCCACCCGCTGGCATCTTGCGCCCTCGTGGCACACCCATATGTAGTGGTGCTTGGAATTGGTCCACGATACAACTACTTGGCGACATACTGGCAAGTAATTCCAAGTTCCGGTTGGTTTCATTTTTGTGGGATATCCATAGCGTACTTACCTGATCCTAACAATTTTCCCTCTTATTCAAGGAGTATCTGCATCCAGAGTCAATCGGCTCTCCAGCACAAGCACGATAAACAAGCCATAGACGAAATTCTTACTGATGCTTGTCATACGCATGTGGTTATGTTCTGTTATTGCTGCGCTATTTTGAAATCGGCCATGCCGTTTTTTCAATCACTGAGGCTGCGTAGATATCTCATTTTGGGAGCACATCAGTTACTGCACCATGAAGCGAGAACATCGCATCCCGATTCAGCCAGACCACGACAGCTGCAACTACCACGAATAGCCAACTATCGTAGGGCTGTGCATCCGGCCACAAGGGATTGATCAATTGAAGGTGGAAAAACGCAGGAATAAGGATACTGCCGCGTGAACTGTTGAACAAGGGTGTCACGATGACGCTAAGGGCCACGGTTCCTATGAAAAATGGCGTTAATGACCAAGCGCTTTGAGGTGTTCCGCTGAGCAGAAAGGCCGGAAGGTGCCATAGCGCCCAGATGATACCCAGCACCAAAGCAGCCCATATGGGTGCCATACGTCGCTGTAGCAATGGTAATGCCAATCCACGCCAGCCAATTTCCTCGATTGGCCCCTTGATTGCCATCAGCAGAAGTGCCACCAGGTAGGTCAGTATAGATGGAAAAGGAAAAAGGGTTTCATAGGAGCCTTCTTTGGCCAGAGCCGCCACATAGAACACGAACGGCACAACGACGATCATAAAGATATACCACTGGATCGATACCCGCCAAAGCAATAGCCGGGAGAGAAAACGACGCGTTCCTTCGATACCGTGTCGATAAAGGACCAAGGTCAACGCCGCAATAGCAGGTGCATAGACAGCGAGGTAGAACAGCGGGTGTTGGCCTGTGAGACTCCCGAATAATCGGGCCATCGTCTCAGAGGCAAACATATAAAGAGCAAGGATGCCCCAGGCGATCAGAAAAGTCATCGCAAAGAACGGGATCAGGTCACGTTGGCGCATGCTTAAGACTCCTATCGGACTGATGCTGGCGGGTATGCAACAACCCATTGTCGCAACCAGGTAGATAGTTCGAGCGGATTAGCCATGGGGAAAATCCACATCGTTCACATCAACCGCGAAGAACGGAAAATACTGATCTGTATCGAACCAGTTGCCGGCTTCGACGTGTGTTGGCAAGCGGAAACCGGCAAATTCTTTGAACTCCGAGAGGCAGCCACCGAAAGGTTGCAGCCGGTGCTGTTTTTCAGGATTGGCGTTACTCCATCGTTCAAAGCATACCTTGATCGGCTGACCATCCGGGGCCACCGTGACATCGACAGACTGCGATAGACCTTGATGGTTGACGGTGAGTCGGGCGCAATCCTTATCCACCCGCTTCCAATCAACACCGGGCCCAGGTAAGACTGCAGCAGGTGTCCAGAACAGGGCCTCGGCCACATAGCGACCAAAAGCTGATCGCGTGTGATCCGGATCTCCACCCATTCGGGCGACCGGCAGCGACCCCATCAGCCAGAACCGCGTCCAGCATTCGCTATCCGAGCCGGATAGACACATCAGGCCACGCCGCGCTTGCATTTTCCAGACAAATCCGTCAGGCATGGCCAGGGTCTGATTCGCCGTCATGTCAAGATAGTTGGGTTTGGCCTTTGTCCCCATCCCAAAGCGTCCCGCCATGGTGATGTTGGCCACCGTATATAGCTTTGTGCCCGGTTCTATTGTGTAGAGAAAATACCGTCGCGCTGGTTCCGGCAGATTGGCTATCATAGCAGGGTCGAAGTTTGCGGGCCGTGGCGGCTGTAAGGATGTAAGCCGTTTAACGGCTTCGCGATCTGCCCGATGATCAAAATACCGCCAGGCAGAGAGTGCCAATCCCACCATAATTATTGAAAGGAGCAGAAAACTCGATACCATATTTCCATCTCACGATTGAATTGCCTGGCTGCGTGTTGTGTCTCCGAATGCAGTTGACAAACTCACATTGCCGTATCGTCGTATTGGAAATACTGCAATTGGCCAAAACCTGGTTTCAGCAACGTGTGCGTCGCGTGCCCCTGAAAGGCGATGATGTTATCTTTTTTTTGAGTTCGAGGTGTTACGTTTTCCAACTACCACCGATGCCGCTACAGTTGTCGACAGCCCCATACAACAAGAAATTAGGATGCTTAAACCGCAACGTGTAGTTTTTTTTACAGGTCCCAACTATGACTTTGAAATAGAAAACAGTTTTGGAGGTATAAAATTTTTACAATTCAAGAAATACCCAGAAAGAGAAATCTCAATTTTAACACACCATGAATTACCCCAAAACAGTTATAGAACATATCACCCAAAATACCTATTTATGCGAAAATGGGATCTATTAGAGGATCTGATTTCTGAGCTATAGAAACCTGAGCGATTTAGCCGCTGATCAGAGCTATTGAAAAGTGTCTAGCTATCTATCCTTTGAAAGCCAATTGGAATATGGTCGTATAACGAACATTCGAATAGGTATTGCAACCTGGAGTTTTCGACATCGCTTTGTTATTATGCAGGGCTATTAGAGTATCACAAAGAGCCGGGACTTCATTGTAATCGCTCTTTTTTGTTTAGACGCTTTCTATTTGCGCATTCGTTTTTTTCTTCCAAATCCTGTAAGACTGGCGAGTCCTCAATGAAACCGATTTTTTCAAGCTCGACGTTCCCGAGGGCTGTGTGATGAACTGGATGATCCAGTCGGGCAACATCGTTTACCGGGCCGACGGACGCCCCAGGCACAAGATAGCCTGCTGTCTGTTGAAAGAGTTAATCAGCAACTGATTTACAGGTTTCTTTAAAACAGGTATCATCTGTGTTGCTATCCAAATCGAAGCCTTTGGATAAGAACGACCCATTCGGTTTCGATAACGGTAAACAACCCGGTGATTATCCTGTTTTATATATTAACAACAACAATATTCGATGTGGTGAACCATGAACACGGAAATATTTGAATACCTGTCCAATATGCCCCACTTTTCCTTTCTGCCGAAAGAGGATCTCAAACAGGTGGCGCAAGCGGCCACCATACAGCGCTATGACAAGGGGACCATCTTTGCCGAACAGGATAAAACTATTGTCGACAATATTTATGTTGTAAGGTCGGGTGTGCTCGAACTGCTGGACGAAAAAAAGGGCACCCGCATGCATTCGGGACTCATAACGGCCGGCGAAGTGTTCGGGGGGATTACCATCATGATGAACGGCGGCGTTTCTCTGAGGACGGTAATCGTTGATGAGGCCTGCAGCGGATACGCCATTCCCACCGAGACCTTCCAGGATCTGTGTCGCCGGTTCAAACCGTTTTATGAATTTTTTCTTGAAAACTTCAGCAAAAATATCATCGACAAGTCCCTGACCTCCCTGATCGAAGTCGGGCAAACCGGCTTCTTTCTGGCGGGTGTGGATCCTTTTTCTTTTCTGCCCGAAGAGGAGGTGCTCGACATCGCCGGGCAGCTTTCAGCGGTCCAGCACCCCAAGGATACAGTCTTGTTCGTCCAGGGCCGCACCAGAATCGGTCATCTGTACATCCTTCACAAGGGGTCGGCCGAACGGTATTATGAGGATGCCGGGCAGAAAACCATGCACACCGAATTGGGGGATGGGGATACATACGGTGGCATTTCCATTCTCGTCAACGACGGGGTCTCGGTCAGCACGCTGAAGGTCAGGGCCGGCTCATATTTCTACCTTCTGCCCAAAGAGGTGTTCCTGGAAACCTGCAACCGGTTTCCGGCATTTTCCGAGTATTATACCGACATTTTCGGGAAAAGGATGCTCGAAAAATCCTATGCCGCCATCATCGCCAAAACCGCGAGGCCGGGTGAAGATGGACTGCAGTTTTTCAACCGGCCGATTTCCGAACTTTACACACGCAAGCCGGTGTTCGGCCATCCCCGCATGTCCATACGCGACGCCGCCAAACTGATGACCGATTCGAAAATCAGCTCGTTGTTCATCATAGGTGATGACAAGACCTGTGTGGGCGTGTTGACGGAAAAGGACATGACCCGCAAGGTGATCGTCAAGGGATATGACATCAATCGATCGGTGTCCGATGTGATGACATCACCGGTTCATACCATATCGAGCCATGCCCTAAACATCGAAGCCTTGATGGTGATGATGCGCGAGGGAATCCGGCACCTGGCCGTCCGTGACAATGATGAAAAGATCGTGGGGATCATTTCCAATTGGGACATCCTGGCGGCACAGGGGCAATCGCCGATCTTTTTAGTGCGGGAGATCACCAACGCCACCGACATGGAAACGGTGGTCGACCGGCACAACAAACTGCCGCAGCAGATCCGGAGCCTCATCACCAGCGGTGCCAAGGCTCGCAACCTGACCCGTTTTGTCACGACCCTATCGGACACCATTTTGGAAAAGATCCTGGAGTTTGCGCTGGATGAACTGGGGCAGCCGCCGGCGAGATTTGTTTTCATGATCCTGGGCAGCGAAGGCCGGAACGAACAGACCCTCAAAACCGATCAGGACAATGCCATCATATTCGAGGATGTCCCGGCCGAGCGAGAGAAGGAAACCCACGAATTCTTTCTCGCATTGGGCGACAGGGTCTGCACCCTTCTGGATGAAGCCGGATATGCCTTCTGCACCGGTGGTGTGATGGCCAAAAACCCGAAATGGTGCCAGCCGCTGGCCGGTTGGAAGGCCCATTTTTCAGAGTGGATCCGTGCCGCAGAGGCCGATAACCTGCTCCAGGCCAGCATCTTTTTCGATTTTAGGGGCGGGTATGGAGACATGGAACTGATCGACGACCTTAGGGCATATCTTTTCGCTTCCCTGGAGGGATGGTCCGGCTTTTTCAGGCATCTTGCCGAGAACGCCCTGTTTTTCAAACCCCCCATCGGTTTTTTTAGAAATTTCGTGGTCGAGTCCAAGGGGAAAAACAAGGACAAATTCAACATAAAGTCCGCCATGACACCCATTGTCGACTTTGCCCGCATTTACGCCTTAAATAACGGTATCGAAGAGACAAACACACTTGAGCGGCTGGATCAACTGCGCATCAAACAGGTCCTTAAACAAAAAGAGTACGAAGAGCTTGAAAGGGCATACAGCTTTCTCCTGCAGACGCGTTTCGTCCGTCAGGTCACGGCCATCACCGATGAACATGGCGAACCGGACAATTTCATCAACCCCAAGACGCTGACCCGCATCGAGCAGAAAATGCTGAAAGAGATTTTCACACGCGTCGAAAAATTCCAATCCAAAATGGAAGTCGATTTTATCGGCGTGACCTGATCACAAAATGCCGGAAACCGAAAAATTATCAATCGGGAGGATTGGGAAAGAAAAGGATCATTGAAAAATTATTGGTCGGTTTCCGTATCGGTTAATTGGTGAGCAATATTCCGTTTTGAAGACGGATAAAAGTATTCGGACCCGGCAGATTAAGCAGGAGCGAAATAAGTTTTTTCATCCGTCCAACATGGGTATTCATTGGATCGCGAAGACTATGCACTCACTGACGCCAGTCGTTACCCAAGCTTAACAATAGAACTCTTTGATGGTTATTCAAACTCATACATTGTTATTCTATACCTGAGTTTCAGTTTTCCCAAAGCAACTCAAACATACCATTATAATACACGATTTGAGTTCAACCCATTACATTTGGCGACAGGCACCGATTGCATCTTATTCGTGAGATAGACGCGGCAAACCTTCAATCACCTGCGATTAAAGATTTCTGCTATTGACGTTTAATTGAATAATTTCAAAATAATAAGCCACTTCATACAACATGTTGTGGTTCCTGTTTCCCGATAAAATCAACGCTTAGTTCTGCCTATCTTTACTGGCAAGTATGAATGGGGTGAAACCGAAACCGGCATCACCCCTTTCCTTTTTTTTAATGAAACGAACTGAGCCTGGCTCCTTCACATTTCATGAAGAAGGTGGATTGACTCTAAAGTTTCAAAGCAAGAATTGAAGCGACTGGCTGCCCAAAAAGGACCACATAACAAATGCATGCAGACCGAATTCACTCGTGGCAAGCCCGCTCCTCAATCGACTGATGCCGGTGTTCAACTCAAGAATAATTATCCTAAGCGATACTTGTGAACCACGTGCAATAATCAACAATGCCCGATGAAATCATAAACAGATTTCGCCTGTCTTAAGACCGGTTTTTTAAGAAAAAGGAAACCGGTTAGCTGGTTTCGGCTTTGCGCACCTTCTTGGCATGGCCGATGGCCGCCCGGGCCGCCAAGGCCCCTTCCCCCACGGCCACGCTGATCTGTAGAAACCGGCCCACACAGTCGCCGGCGGCGAATACGCCAGGCAGGTTGGTCTGCTGTCGGCCGTCCACTTCGATAAACTCACCGTTTCGCACCAAACCAAGGCTGTAGGCGAAATCCGATGCACTGGCCTGGCCCATGGCGACAAAAAGACCGTCCATGGGCACTTTCTTCTGGTCGGAAAAAACGACGGTGGCCAGTTCGCCCTCTCCTTCCAGGGAGACGATCTTGTCCTCGGAGATGGCAATGCCCGCCTCGTCGAGCATACCGGTAAAGGCCGGGGTCATGTCCAACGCTTTTCCCTGGGTATAGATGGTCACATGGGGGGTATACTGGAGCAGTTCCAGGGCTTGGTTGGCGGCAAATATCCCCTCGCCGAGCACCGCCACCGTCTTGTTGCGGTAAAAGAACCCATCGCAGCTCACGCAATAGGAAACCCCTTTCCCCTCGTAGTCGGCGATATTTGCGATGCCGGGCCGCACGCGGGACACCCCGGTGGCCAGGATCAGGGCCGCCGTTGCGATCTCTCCGGCCTCGGCGCGCACCACATATCCTTCTTCTTCGGCATGAACCCCCAACACCCGTTCGCAGCGCATGTCCGCGCCGAACCGCTCCGCCTGGCTGAAACCACGTGCGATGAGTTCCTTTCCGGTGATCGGTTCGGGAAACCCGAAATAGTTGTCGATGATGTAGTCGCCGGCCACCTTGGGATCGCAGCCCAGTACCAGGGTTCGCATGCCAGCTCGGCTCGCATAGATGGCGGCGGACAGGCCCGCCGGCCCCTGACCAATGATGAGGATATCAACTCGATCCATGTATTCTCCTTTTGGGGGCTAGGGCATCGGAGAGCGGAACCGCACCGATTCCTGCATCCGAAAATTTAAAGTTTCACTTTTAATTTAACCCGGATATTCATCTTGGCAAGCTAAGGAAAAGCCTGAGAAGGTCCTGGGGTAAAAGCCGATTGACGCCCATGGGATAAGGATGGCACCCAAGGTAAGCCTATGATATCCAGTTGCTAAATGAAAATTCTATGTCTTGTCTGATACTTAGGGGACCTGGCAAACCACAAGAAACGGTGAGGTTCATTTTTGTGGGATAACCAGAACGTACTTAAGGGTTCGATTTTGGTTATCGGCTTTTAAGCGTCCTTAAGCTTACGTGAGGTATTAGTCGTGGGTCAGCATCCCACCGCTGCGGCGCATGAGCGAATGAGCCTCCGCTTGACGGATACGCGCCTCCTGTGCGTCCCGCCGCTTGCGGGCCGCTTCCAGCTTGGTGGTCAATTCGTCGAAATCGGCCGGTTTCAGCAGATAGTCGAATGCACCGGATTTCATGCCCTTGATGGCAGTATCGACGGCACCGTGGCCGGTGAGCAGAATCACTTCGATAACGGGGTATTTGGCCTTGATCTGTTTCAGCGTCTCGATACCATCCATTCCCGGCATCTTGATGTCGAGCACAATCACATCGATTTCCGGCAGCCGGTCACCTTCGGTATCGGCGAGCACGGACAGGGCCTCCTGGCCGCTGAATGCCGTTTTGACCCGGTGGCCGGCGTCGACCAATCGTAAGGAAAGGACCTCCACAAAATCCCTTTCGTCGTCTACCAAGAGTATGTTGATGGGTAATTTGGTCATCAAAGTCTCTCCTTATCTACTCAGTATCCGGGCGCTGCGTTCTCCTTGCCACATAATCGTTTCCTATACCAGACCGAGGATCTTCCACCATACGGCGCACACCAGAATCAGGGCGCTCAATAGCACGGGTGTCGCTACCAGTCCGGCTTTGGTCAGATCCGATGACTTGAACTGGCGGTACGAGTAAGCGATGGCATTGGGGGGGCAACCGATCACCAACAGCATGGCGAATGAGGTGGCCATGCCCAGGCAGAGTGCCAACACCCGCGGATCCACCCCCTCCAGTTGGGCCAGAGGGATAACAATGGGTAGAATCAGCGCCGCCGCGGCAACGTTGGCCATGGCGTTAGTGACAATCGCCCCAAAGACCGCCACGCCGATGAACATGACCAACCAGCCGCTGCCTTTGAACAGGGGGAAAAAAAGGTTGGCGAAGAAGCGTGCCGCACCGGAGGCATCCATGCCCAGGCCGAGGGAAATCCCGCCGCCGAAGATAAATAGCACGGTTCCCCACTCCAAGTGCTTGTGGATATCCTCCCATTCGAGCACGCCGGCGATCACCAAGGCCGCAATGGCCAAAACACCCGGTATGGAGTAATCTAAACCGTGGACACCCTTGGTGAGCCACATTCCGAAGGCAAAAAGCAGGATCGTGGCAGCCTTTTTTTCCAGTAGGCTCCATGGCCCTTTCTTTTCGTCAAAAACTGGCAGCTTGAAACTTCGATCGGGCCGGTAGACGAAGTAAAGAACAATCACTGCCAGGGGAACGGTCACCACGGCTGCAGGAAGCGCAAACATCATCCAATCGAAAAAAGTGAGCTCTATACCGGTGAATTCTTTCAAGAATGCAGCCGAAACCATATTCCGGCCACCACCGACCAGGGTTCCCATACCACCCGCTGAACAGGCGAAGGCAACCGACAGAATCATGAATTTGGCCGTGTTCGTGTAGGGTTTGATGCCGGCCGCACGCATAAGCGGCAGCATGGTGGCAATGCCGATAGCGGCAGCGGCGGCGTCGTGAAAGATGCCCGAAGCGTAGCCGAGTCCTACGGCGAGAAGAAAGGTGAAGCGCACCACGCTGTCGCCGGCCTTGCGGGCGATGGCCTGACCGAGCCGTTCGGTCAGGCCGACCTTTTCCAGCGCAATCGCATAGACCAGGCAACACATGATGAACACGACTACCGGATGCATAAAGGGTGCCCAGGCCCCCTTGACATCTGTCACACCGGTCAGGATCAGGAGGACGCCGATGCAGACGGCGGTTATCTCCAATGGAATCGGTTCAAATATAAACAGAAAGAGTAAAAAGGCCAGGGTTGCCAAAAACCGTTTGGCCGTGGGAGACAAGCCGTCGACGAATACCACTCGCACCGCAGTCAATCCCAAGGCGGCGGCCTCTCGCTCGAGTCGCTCGGCCGTCGCCCCGGGTTGCCCGGGGTTGAGTGCCCTGATGATGTACCCCTCGGTCTTTGAACCGTCATTGTTATCCAGGACAAAATCAGCGCTGACTTGATCGAGAAGTTTCCGCTGCGGATCGCCGATAATCTCGAACGTGGTACCCTCCGGCCGGGGCAGGGCCATGATGAGCATGCCGAGTCCAAGGGCAACACATAACTGTACCAGTTTATTTTTCATCAACATATCTTCTCCACATCAAGCGTCTGACCGTTCCGGTGACCGCTTTTGCGAATAGGCTGCATTGATAACATCTAAAAGGCTCTGCAAGCCACAGGGCTTGGTAAGGTAATCGAAAGCCCCCTGTTCTATTCCTTCGCGGGCGGCCTGTTCCGATCCGTGGCCCGTCAGGATGATGATCGCCAACTCAGGATCCATTTTCTTGAAGATTTTGAGAACCTCAATGCCATCCATATCGGTCATTTTGAGATCGACCACGGCCACATCGAAATCGTTGCGACGCAAAAGCTGAATAGCCTGTTGACCGCTGCTAGCCGTAGTGACATTGATATTTCTCTTCTGGAAGCGCTTTGACAGTACATCCAGGTAACCAATCTCATCATCCACTAATAGCAATCGAATGGTATCTTCGATGTCCGGCATAACCCCTCTCTTAAAACCCCTTTCTCAGTGCAATCATCTGGGCCTTGGCCTGCAGTATCTTCTCCTCGTGTTCGCGTTTTTTGATAACGGCTCGATCGATTTTGGCCATCAACAGATCGATGTCGCAGGGCTTCATCAGGTAATCAAAAGCGCCGCCTTTCATTCCTTCGATGGCGCTCTCCACCGTGGCATGGCCGGTCAGCATGATGACCTCCACATTCGGGTGCTGCTGCTTGATCGCGCCCAGGGTCTCCAACCCATCCATTCCAGGCATTTTGACGTCGAGAATGATCACATCGAAACTTGACACCCCACCCGATTTGAGTTGGTCCAAAGCTTCCGGGCCACTCAAGGCAGTCGCCACTTTCACACCTCGCTTGGCAATGCGCTTGGCCAGGGTCTCGATAAAGGATGCTTCATCGTCCACCAGCATAACGGATGGCGGAACCAGGGTTGAACTAACGTATCCCATGTTTTTTCCTCCTTTATTTGTAATCACCAAATAGGCGACCGATGGATCTTACCGATGGTCGCTCTCTTGGCCCATATTTGGATCCTTGGTAATCGGAAAAATGATGTTAAACGTTGTGCCCCTGCCCTTGGCACTCTGAACCTGTATGTCTCCCCCCAATTTCTTGATAATCCCGTAACATATCGAGAGGCCGAGACCAGTTCCCTGTCCCACGGGCTTGGTGGTGTAAAACGGATCGAAAATTCTGGCAAGGTTGGCCTCGGCGATACCGATACCGTTGTCGGCAACCGTGAGCGTAATCCGACCATCGCTGGCCTGCGTGGAAATTTTAATAATGCCGCCGTTCGAAGTCATCGCATCGACGCTGTTGTTGAGCAGGTTGAGCAATACCTGCTGCAATTCCGTTGCCGATGCCCAAAGCGGCGGCAGGTTTTGGTCGAACACCGTTTCTATCTCAACGTTGGCGTAGCGAGTTTTTTGGTCTACCAGGGTGGTGATTTCCTCAACCAGTTCTTTAAGATCAACCGCTTTCGCTGTGGGATCGGTTTTGCGTGCGAAAGAGAGCAGCTTATGGGTAATTTCCTTGCATCGCCCACCCTGGATTTTTATCTGCGCGCTGGCCCTCTCGATTTCAGCCAAATTGTCCGCGGTCGCCGGATTATCCTCCGCCAAGAGGTCTTGTATCCAACCGGCCTCCTCAACCATAATGGCCACGGGGTTGTTGATTTCGTGGGCGATTCCGGCTGCCAGTTCTCCAATGGACGCAAGTCTGCCCGCCTCGACCACTTGGTCGCTCATTTTTTCCTTTTGCATTCTCTCCTGCTCAATCTGAAGCGTCATACGCCTCGACATGAAATAGGTAAAAAGAGCGACAACGGCGGCCCAGAATAGAAATAGCAGGATGGCAATGAATTTGGTCTTGTTCCATATGGCGAAAGCATCCGATATCTCCTGCTGGAAAATCAGGATCCAGCGTCCGTTGTTGAGCGGCGAGACGGCAAAAATATTCTCTGTATCGAATGCGTCCGGACTCTCTGCTATCAAAACGTTGTCGAATTCGAGGCTGGCATCGAGATAGCGTCGGTGAGAACCACTGAGATCATCGAACTCAAATCTGGGATTGGTCTGCAGTTCCCCGGCCCGGTTGGCAATGTAGGCAAAGCCCGTTTTTCCGATGCGAATATTGGATACCAGGGCGTTGAAGGCGTTGAAATCGACGGTAGCCCTTAGAATCCATCCCTGGTCCTTCCAGGGCACCTTGACGGCAATGATAAAATGGGGCAATCCGCGCAATCCGGTGAAAACATCACTGATGTAGTGCTGGTTTTTCTGGGCCTCGGAGAACCAGATCGCATCGGCGTAATCGGCTTTGGCCAGGTTGAAGGGGCCGGAATAAGCCTGTTGAGTCCCATTGGGGTCTATCAGGCCCAGGTCGACAAATACCCCGCTATGCTCCTCGCGCAATATGGCCAGCTTTTTGGTCAAAAACAGTTGGTCGGCCAGCTCTTCAAACACATGGGACCTGGCCAGGACGCGAATGTCTCCCAGACGATCGGTCAGAAAAGTGTCGATCGTCCGACTGTGCTTACGGACCAGCACGGTAAGGTGGTCGGTGATCTTTGTGCGGTAAGCATCCCCGAACTGGTTGAGGATGATAAAACCGATAAAGAGCAATGGGAGCCCAGCAACCAACATTACCATCAGAACCAGGTTCCTAGTTTTCGGCTGCTCAAAACCATTTTCTAAATTGTCGATCTTCATAAATTCCGCCTACCATTTTTTATGGTATGGATGTTTTGTGTCACTGCCAGTATGGTAGCCAACCTGGCCTGCTCGTGTATGCACAGCAAACCCCTTGCCATTTTTTCCAAGGGCAGCCAACATCCACAAGATCATCATTTATCTTAGCGTGTTATGTCGAAAAGAATCAAAAATAACGCGAAAGCAGGGCTGGCAGGGAAAAGGAGGGCTGTAAAAACACTTTACAGAGTTGGAAAATTAATTGCCAGATGCTTGGTGAACAGATGTTTCAATACCAAACTTCCTTATCTTTTTCAGCAACGTCGGTCGAGATATGCCCAAACGCTTGGCAGCCAGACTGCGGTTCCCGTTGCAAACGGTAAGCGTTTCGACAAGGGTTAGTCGTTCAACGCGATCTGTCAGACTTTCCAATAAGTTGTTCTGATCATAGCTTAATTTCTTGCGGACCCAATTTTGGACGCTGACATCAAGGCTTTCTGGTGAACCGCCCGAATCCATTTCAGCGCCTGAGACCAGATCGAACACCTCTGCTTTATCGACCGGTCGCCCCTTGCTGAAGATGAGACATTTCTCGATGGTATTGGCGAGTTCTCTCACATTTCCCGGCCAATCGTAGCCTTTCAGGATCGTTTTGGCCTCAGGCAATATGCCTGGGTTCCTAACCCCTATGTTTTTTGAATGTTTGGCCATGAAATAATCAGCCAACAAGGAGACATCCTCAGCGCGCTCTCGAAGCGGTGGCAACGTCAAGGAGACTACATTTATGCGGTAGTAGAGATCCTGGCGAAAGCGGCCTTCTTTAATCTTGGCCTCAAGATCAGCATTGGTGGCTGCCAGGATTCTGACATCGATTTGAAAAGGGTGTTTCCCACCGATGCGCTCAATGCTCCTTTCTTGAAGGAGGCGCAGCAGCTTGGCCTGAATGCTAAGGGGAATATCACCGATTTCGTCAAGAAACAGCGTGCCCTTGTCGGCATATTCAATTTTTCCAATCCGCTGCCTGTCGGCACCGCTGAAAGCGCCTTTTTCGTAACCGAACAGCTCGCTTTCCAATAGATTTTCGGGTATGGCAACGCAATTGACGATCACAAAAGGGTCGTCTACTCTATTCGAATGCTGACAGATGGCCCGGGCTACCAGTTCCTTTCCCGTTCCCGACTCGCCGCGGATCAACACGGTGGCATCGGTCGGTGCGACCTTGCCGATGGCTTTGTATATTTCCTTCATGGGTTGAGATTGACCTACCAGATTGTCGTCATCGATATCATCCGGATCTTGAGCGAATCTGACCGGATATCGAACGAGCCGGCCAGCCTCTAACGCCTGGCCGACCAAACGTAACATGTCATTGTCCAAGAAAGGTTTTTGCATGTAATCAAATGCTCCCAATTTGGAAGCTTTGATGATATCCTCCGTTCTAGCGGACGTTGACAGGATGATGACCGGCAGCTTGGGATTGATCGATCGAACGCTTTCCAAGACTTCTAATTGGCCAAAGCCCGGAAATTGGTTTTCCATAATAACAAGATCGAACGAAATCCGACTGATCAGGTCAAATAGCCCTTCACAGGAATCCACTTGGGTGACGCGATAACCAGAATCGATGAGCAGGCGCTCAAGTTTCTGGCGCAGCCGCCAATCCTCGTCTATCAGCATTATCCTGTCCAATTGTTTCCTCCATCTTGAAACCTGGGCCGACTCGGATTTGATACCACCGGTGTGTTTGGATTATCAACCCGAACCTTTTTTCTAAAGTGATTCCTTATTCTTTAATGCGAAACCAAAATTTGGCAATTTTTAGGTTATGGTACCAGCATATAAGCTTTCCATAGGCCTTGACATTCATCCTGTCTGGATGGTCAACTGAATGGATATCCCGCAAAAAACTAATATTACATATTTTCATTGTATCGACAAAATAATGAGAACCTAACTGCGTTTAAGGAAATTCATAGAGAATGTGATGTGGAAATAGCTGCTGAATTTAATGAAAATGAGAAAAATGTCACTTATCCCTTCTGTTTTCTTTTAATCCAGACTGTTCGTGGATTTGCCCTTAATAATTGAGATGAGAAGCTATCTTTTTGATCATAGGAATTGGGGAAGATCCGATCACTGGTATTGTGGAAATCGATCCATGTTTTGGCTGCTTTGGAGAGTTTAAAGGAAAATTCTATTCATTCTTGGTGGATACGACCGATGACATGCTCACGAATCGCTGAGGTCAGTTTCTTTATGGGATAACCTCAGCGTGCCATACATTTTTAGATTTAGGCATGTTTTTGAGTTGGTTCCTTATTCCCGACAAAAAACTTTTGGCGTGCGGCATCTGTAATAGCCACAACAGCAGGATGCTTTATTTTCCGTTCGATTGATATGGCATAATATCTTTCCTTCACGGCATCCGTACGCCCCACTACCTGGACCTGATATTGGCGTAATACCTCTGATTCAATGACCCTTGGCGACACAAAGACACCGTGGCCTTCCTGACCTAAAACCTTTATCAACGCGCTGTCGTCAAACTCCCCGGCGATGACCGGTTTGATGCCAAGTGAATCAAACCATTGGTCTAAAGATCCCCTCAAGGCAGTAAGCTCCATGGGTAGGAGCATGGGAATGCCATCGAGTGACTGAGGGAAATTGGCAGACAGTATATCGGTAATTTTTTTTGCCGCAAAAAATACAATGCCGCTCTCACCAAGTAAATGGCTGTATGCCTTGACGTTCAAACCTGATCGAATTGGTGAGTCGCTCAACACAACATCTATATTATGGATTGCCAGTTCAGCCAGCAATGCCTCCTCCTTGTCCTCAAAACATATCAAACGCACCTGAATACCAAGTTTTAAGGCCGGTTCCAAGAGTTTGCTGGCAATCAACTTCGGCAGAACATCCAGCACCCCTACCCTAAGCGACAACGAACCCGCTACCGTCTGACCCCGCACAGTTTCCATCATTTCCCGGCCGATAGAGAATATTTCATCTGCATATCGGAAAACCAGGCGCCCCAGATCGGTGGGTTCAAGATTCCGGCCAACGCGATTAAAAAGCTTGCCGCCCAGTGTCTCTTCAAGTTTCTTCAGTTGGGAACTAACGGTTGACGGCGCCAGTCTGAGACGGGAGGAGGCAACGGTCAGACTCCCATGGCGCACTACAGCCCAGAAATAATAGAGATGATGATAATTAAGCCAATCCATAATAATTTTTCAATTCGTTTTTTTCGAATAATAATAGCATTATTTTCTAATTGTTAAAACTTTTTATTATATTATTATTACCCTTACGAAATGCATTGCCCAGAAAATCGAGATTCGTTACCAGCATTTCGAGCTGATCGAAGACCTGATCAGCCAAATCATAAACCGGGTACGATTTGCCTTAAACTGATTTACTGGCGAAACCGGTCACCTGCAGGTGCATTTTAACGTTACCAATGGCCCCGAGGGTGGATTGGACAATCACTCGGCTGACTGCCACCCAAGCGGCGGTGAAGGCTCAGGTTGAGGGAGAAGGCTGAACAAGAGGACAGATCAGAATGAAACGAATAAATAAGCTGATAAAGTGCCCACGACGATTGGCAAAGCAAAAAATGTTTGTCGATAACGACAATGAATGCTTTGACCTCCGTATAACGCCTGTCGAGAAAAATAACCATTTGAACATATACTAAGGAGATGGCCATGCATGCTGTTTCGACCACAACCGCCCAAACACAAGTACGGATCAACCAATTCATCCGCAGTGTCTACAACTGGATGGCCGTCGGCTTGGGCTTGACGGGTCTGGTGGCGTTTTATGTTGCGGGCAATGAATCTTTGTTGCAACTAATTTTCGGCAACCGGTTGCTGTTTTTCGGCTTGATCATCGGTCAACTGGCATTGGTCTTTACGCTCAGTTCAAGGGTCCACAAAATGAGCGCCGCAACAGCAACCGGTTTGTTCATGCTATACGCGGCTCTGAACGGTGTGGTTTTTTCATCGATATTCATAATCTACACGCGTTCATCCATCTCTTCGACCTTTTTTGTTTGCGCTGCTACCTTTGTCGTATGCAGCGTTTACGGCATGACAACCCGGCGCGACCTGACTTCAGTGGGCGGTTTCATGACCATGGGGCTCATCGGTATTATCATCGCTTCCCTGGTCAATTTGTTCATCCGCAGTTCCGCCATGCACCTGATTATCAGTTATGTCGGCGTACTTGTCTTTGTGGGGCTCACCGCTTACGATACGCAAAAGCTGAAAAACATGGCGCTTTCTCAGCCGGAAGGACTTGAGGCCAGCGTTGTCCGCAAAGGTGCGATATCAGGCGCCTTGTCCTTATACCTGGATTTCATAAATTTGTTTCTGATGCTTCTCAGAATACTGGGAAACAGGGAATAGAAGCCTTGCTCAACCGGTGAGTTAATGGGCAGGCCGATCATAACCGGATCTTGATATCGCACTGAAAACGTTGCTGGATCAATGAACGATCTCCGCCGGATGTTTACATGCATGTCCCCATTTCTAAATTGAATTCGGTCCGACTTTTTCCGGTATGAAGTTAGTCTTTTCATCAGACAACCATAAATGGGTTAGCCATGAACAGTTCCCTAATCCTTTCCATTACAACCTTCGTCTATGGTGCAGCCGCATTGCTTTACATCATTGCCTGGATCTTTCATAAGTACAGTCTGGGTCGCATCGCATTTGTTGTTTCAATCATCGGATTCCTGGGTAATCTAGCAGGTTTCGGACTACGGTGGGCAGAGTCCTATCAATTGGGCTTTGGTCGCGCACCCTTATCCAACCTATATGAATCGCTTGTATTTTTTGCCCTGGCAATCGCCGCTCTGTACCTGGTCGTAGAAAAAAGACAAGGCCACCATACCATGGGCGCATTCGTCATGCCGCTAGCCTTCCTGTGTCTGGCCTATGCATCGCTTTCACCCAATATCAGTCATCGAATTCAGCCCCTTTTACCGGCCCTGAAAAGCAATTGGCTGATCGCTCATGTCATCACCTGTTTTATCGGTTATGCGGGATTTGCAATTGCCTTTTGTCTCAGCCTGATGGTTTTTCTGCGAAAGAATAACACGGAGGAAGGGGCATCGATATGGTCGAGAATTCCCGATCTTCATTCGCTGGATGAGCTGACGCACAAGATGGTGATGCTGGGTTTCTTGTTCTTGACCCTGGGCATTATTACCGGCGCGGTTTGGGCTAATTCCGCCTGGGGTCGCTACTGGGGATGGGACCCCAAAGAAACCTGGTCATTGATCACCTGGTTTATCTATGCCACGTTCCTTCATGCACGATTGATGCGCGGATGGCAGGGGCGAAAGGCCGCGATCCTCTCGATTGTCGGATTTGGAGCCGTATTGTTCACGTATTTAGGGGTTAACCTGCTGCCAGGCTTGCACAGCTATGGTAGCATGTAAGATTCGGACATCGTGACATGCAGGCAGTGATGATAGGCGAGAATGACCGGGATTCTTTCACGGCTTATTGGACAAGGCTAAACCGGCTCATGAATCGGTATTTCTAATCCAAGGTGTGAACCTCAAATGAACAGAAAATTGTCATCTGTGCTCTTCATCTTGTGCCTTTTCATCACAGGCTGTGAGGACATGGATGCCAATTTGGCGATCCAGGCTGGAGCGGATTCCTTTAAGGCGGCAACACTAGACGACGATGAGGTGAAGCGACTGGCAAAAGAAATTGCCAAGCAATCGGACGCGGAACATTCGGTTGCGCCTGCTGACAATCCTTATGCACAACGGCTTCATCGAATTGTTGGCAGCAATGATGATTACGATGGCTATGCATTCAACTACAAGGTGTATTTATCGCCGATGATCAACGCTTTCGCCATGGCCGACGGCACTATCCGGATATACAGCGGATTGATGGATATGCTTGACGATCGTGAGTTGCTCTTTGTAATTGGTCATGAAATGGGCCATGTAGTGAAAAAGCATATCCAGAAGAAGATCATGCTGGCCTATGCCGGAAGCGCGGTTCGCAAGGCGATTGCCGCCCAGTATAATCAGGCTGGCGAAATCGCTCGGTCCACCATCGGCGCCTTCACAGAAAATCTGCTCAACGCCCAATTTTCCCAGCAGGAAGAACGTGACGCGGACGATTATGGCGTTATGTACATGATAAAATACGGGTATGACCGGCGGCCAGCCATTTCTACCCTGACCAAACTGGCCACCCTTGACAACGATCACTCTTTCCTCTCCAGCCATCCGGCCCCGGAAGATCGGGCAAGGCGGCTGAGCAAGAATAGTTACGTCCCCCAAGCGGTTTCTGGTCCATCGGTTCTGGAACGATTTTGGGAGTGGCTAACGGGTTTCTGGCCTTCATGAAAAAAGGTCTAAACGATGACCGCTGCAGCTGATCCTTATCAGCTATCTACTTTCTATGGGCGGGGGTGTCTTGCTTGTTGTCGTCTTCTTAACTATGGCCAATCCGGCGCTGGCTTTCCCGGTTGGCTATTTAAGCATGCTGCCCTCACGTGAGGTCGTCACGCTTAAGCCAACTGTTGAACTACAGTGCATGCAATCGCCAACGGAATAGAAAACCACACAACAATGAATGAACTACGGTTTTTGAAAAAGTTGAGATGTTCAAAACCGGTTATTCATATCATTCAGCGGTGACGATAATACACGACGGTCAATGAAATAGTTTGATGCTTTGCAAGGTGTTCGTAGCCTTATTATGGGCTGATTAAATTAAGAGCGAGGACTGTGACCAAATCGTCCGCCCGGTGGTGTATAAATCGGCGATTGCCTATCCGGGGAAATTGAGACGGATCAAATATTTCGACACTGAAACCGAAAAACGCCTGACGTTTTTGACCAATCATTTTGAATTAGAGGCCCGAACCGTAGCTGATTTGTACAAGTGCCGCTGGCAAGTAGAACTGTTCTTCAAATGGATCAAGCAGCATCTGCGGATAAAGAAATTTTTCGGGTTCTCAGAAACTGCCGTCAAGACCCAGATTTGGATCGCTATATCCGTTTATGTGCTGGTCGCCATCATGAAGAAGCGCTTGGCGCTTGATCAGAGTCTCTACACAATTTTACAGGTCTTGAGTATTACTCTTTTTGAGAAAACCCTTATTTCATGGGCATTGACAGAAAACAATTACAATAACAAATTTACTACCGGTCATATCCAACTGAATTTATTTGATTCTTAACCGGACACTAATGAGCGAGGATATTTAATAAAGAGGAGAAGAGATGAAAAAACCTCAATTTGCTGTTGCTTGTTGTGTTGATCATAATCGTATCTGGGATTACCCACACCCGCGCGGCGCTGGCCATAAACGACAAAATTATTAAGCAGCGAATTGAGGAGGAGGCAACCGGCAGCTTTCGCCTGAGGGGAAAGTCGACCTCGCCGTGGAGGATTGATACGACGTATTGTATGGTCGGCTTTAATATCCAGAAGATGCTTTTCGAACAAATCGCATGGAAGGCCAAAGGGGTGGCCGGCAGAATGTATGAAATTGAATAGCCATTTAATTTAATCAAGGAGACAGTACTAATGAAAAAGCCAAGTAAATCAGCTTCAGAGCTTAAAGAACTTATCAATCACGCTATCCAGGACCTTGAAATAACACCGGACGAGTATCAGAAAATCATGGATTGTGCTCACGATGATAGTCATATCGACAAGGAGGAAAAGGCCTTGTTATCTCAATTTCAGGGAATGTTAAACAACGGGACCATCCAGCGGGTAAAGGGCTGAATAAGTTTTAATGTCTTCAACAACGAGGAGCGCCGAACCAGACGGTTTACCTTAATGGTTAAAAGTCGGAGGGCTTCCGAGTCAAAGCGCCGAGCATGAAGCCGTAATCATCTACTGCGAATCCTTGGCAACGCTGGATCTGAAGTCCTCTGGCTTTCCCGGAACGGGTAAACAATGCAGTAAAAGTGACCCTATCCCTGGAATTCACGATATGTACCATCCAGAAAGCCGAGTATATAATTGGATATCGATAATGTTAACAGGTTTTTAGATACAATTTCCCATGTTGTTATGCAACTCTACGGTTTACTTGACGCCGAGAACGCCTGTGGTCTGACGGGAAAGTTTTTTGGCGGCGCAAGTGACCTTGATAATTATAACCAAAGGTAAAAATTTCTCCATAGGATCTCAATTATGAAAGAAGAAAGAGACATTGAAAAATCATATCCAAAGAAAGATTTTGTCGACAAGTTAAGACGTTTGGCAGATTCGATTGAAAATGGAACAAAATTTGAAATTCAAATTGCAGGGGAAAGAATATACGTTCCAGTGAGAACTGAATTCAACATTGAACATGAAAGAGAAGGTACAGAAGAAGAAATCGAATTCCAAATTAAATGGGAAAATGAATAGTTAGATTATGGATTTTTGTAATGCCGTCAGTAAAAAAAGGCTTTTTTCTTTAATCATCATTTAAATATGGGAGTCCCAAACACCATTGCTGATATGAACAAAATACTTGGCCAATTGCTCGGCAGCGGTGCAGCTGGAGGTTTTGCCGGGGATTCGGACTTGCCAGCAATCTGCTGGCCAGCAAGTCGGGCCGAGAAATGGGAAAAAATGCGCTCAAGATGGGCGGGGTTGCTGCAGTCGGTGCGCTTGCCTATGCCGCATTCCAGCGTTATAACACCGGCAAAGCTACCGGCCCCGGGGTTTTGCCGCAAACTGCCAAATCAGAACTCGTTCCGGCTCCTGAGGGTTCGGCGTTTATACCGGCAAAAAACGATTATGCAGGTCAGGAAGCATTGGGGTTGACGCTGGTTCGCGCAATGATTGCGGCGGCACGCTCAGACGGAAAGCTCGATGCCCAGGAAAGCCAAGCCATTTACCAGCGAATTGAGTCCTTAGGGTTGGCTCCCGAAAACCAGGCGTTGCTGGTGGCGGAAATGGGCCGACCGGTTGACATGGATTCAATAATCGACTGTGCCTCCAGCGTCGAAGTGGCGGCTGAAATATACATAGCCTCGTTGCTTGCCATCGATGTGGATACTGCGGCCGAGCAGTCATATCTGGCCATGCTGGCTGCACGTCTGAATATTCCGCCTGAGTTGGCCACAGAGTTGCGCAGTCAAGTAGCGGCGCAAACGGGAATCTAAGCAATGAACTTGGCTATGATGTCAATGGAGATCACACCTTCGATTTCGGATATTCTGTTCTAAAAAAGAACGTCCGCTGGATGATTCAGCGTGATGGCAAGGTTTTTTAGTCTCTCCCTTTCTCATAAACTCGTATTATACTTTCCTATAATTAGGGTAACGATGGTCTGGTTTCAACCGAAGACATGGTGGTCATGCTGGGCGGAATGGGCATGGAAACCGGATTGGATGTCTATACCGTGCTTAAGATCGACGCTATAGTCACGTCGACGGTTGTTGCCTGTTTCATTTTGAGTAATAACCATGAAAGAAAGCGAGGTGGACTATGGATCGATATTCAAGTTTAAAGATCATCGTCATTTTTATTGCCCTTGGAATCGGAATGATACATGCTCACCCGGTTTTGGCCGTGAGCGATGAGGTTATCAGGCAAAACATCGAACATGAGGTCGCGGCTGATTTCCGCTTACGTGGAACGATGGTTGCTGTTGATGTGTTGCAGGGTTTTGTTGTTCTTCGCGGTAAGGTGACTGTATATATAGAGAAAATGCGATACGAACAGATCGCCTGGAAAACCGCGGGCGTTATCGAGGTGGAAAACGAGATTCAGGTTATACCGGCTTTGCCGGCAACTGACGTAGCCATTAAACGCTACGTCATGGAAGCCATTCATGCACACTATAGCCTTGCCGACATCGATGCGGCAATTACGGTTGAAGCCGGTGTTGTGTTTATCCAGGCTGTTTTTAAAAACCCGCACGATGTTCAGAAACTGAAACACCAGGTTGCTGAAATCCAGGGTGTCATGGAAATCCGAATCCAGGCTGAATTTGTTTTATAAGTTTGGTCGGCTTGAATGTATGTGATCCTACCGTCTGCTTATTCACCGGATCAGTAGCCCTGCCCACCCAATCAGATAGGCGTGCGCATAATCTCTTTATAGGCGTCAACGACTTTATTACGAGATTGCATTAAAAGCTCGAACGCCACGCTGGATTTCTCCATTGCAATCATGGTCTGGTGAATATTCATATGCTTTCCGGTAACCAGGTTATGTATGCTCTCGTTGGATTGCTGCTGGAGTTGGCTGACTTGGTCGATGGAATTTTTCAGCATTTGTCCGAACGATCCTGAGTCTGGTTTTGTAGTTCGATTATCAACCAAGGTGTCTGCCTGTGACGGTGACAACATATTTTGAATCGAAATGTCATTCATAGCATGGCTCCTATTGGTTTTTATGTATTTTTTAATGCTTGGTCTTAGCCATCGGATTGAGCTTATAACAACTACTAAGTTATTTTGGATTTTGATAACTGAATATACTACCGTTAGTTTTTTGCCGCTGCGCCAAATTGTTGTCAGATATTTGAATCATTTGCCTTCCGGTAGTATTCTCTTTCGCCTTGTATACAGGCATATCGCTGTGCAGCGATCTTAAACACCACGACACATCGCTAAGTATAGTGCTTTGAGGTTAAGCAAATACAACGCCAACATGGAATATCCAAGCTGCACATTTTTTATCGGGACCGTATTCTGAGAAATAGTAATCATGCTGCCCATGCTTCTATCAATCGGGGTTCTTTATTTTTTTGCCATTGGTGCCGGCCGGTTGAGCGCCGCCATTGGAATCCCGCGTGTTACCGGTTACTTGATCGTTGGCCTTGCTGCCGGTCCATCCTCTAGCGAGATCCTTGGGCTTCCCGCGCTTATTACACTCGAGCAACTCCATGCTCTCGCCCCTGTACACGATATCATCCTCGGACTGATTGTGTTTGCCATTGGCGGCAGCTTCAGTCTGAGGACTATTCGAAAAATCGGACCGAAGCTCTTTCGCATCAGCACATTTGAAATAGGCCTCACTGCACTTTTTGTCGGACTCGGAACTTCCTTCTTGGGCGCATCGCCAATAGAAGCCGTCTTCCTCTCCGTGATATCCATTACCACCGCTCCGGCCGCAACCCAGATGGTGATGCGAGAGTGTCAATCCGAAGGGCAACTCACTGACACCGTCCTACCACTTATCGGTATCAACAACCTGGTTGCCATCATAGCGTTCATTATAGTTAAAAACAGCGGCCTATCTGCTGATGTTTCGTTCATGTCGGCAATAGCCCAGGTTTTTGCGCCATTCGGCCTGGGAGCGTTCATGGGCATGGTAATCGCCATAATGGATCAGCGGCTCATCCGGAAGGTGGAGCGGCAGATATTGGTGCTTGCGTTTGTGGCCATTACCACCGGAACGGCAGTGCTCCTCGATGTATTTGCCATGCTTGCAGTCTTGTTCGCCAGTGTAGTTGCTGTCAATGCCACGCCGAACAAGAAGCGGATCCTCAATGACCTTTCAGAGATTGATTATCCACTCTACGTGCTTTTCTTCATCATGGCCGGAGCGGAACTCCACCTCGAATCCCTTGGCCACATTGGTGCCATTGGAATGGTTTACGTGGCCATGCGGGCAATCGGAAAATATTTCGGCTGCCGTCTGGGTGCCAGAGCGGCAAGGTCATCCCAAACCATACAGACTTGGCTGGGACCGGCAATGTTAGCTCAAGCCGGGCTTGCCATCGGTTTAGCCAACACTCTGGCAAGGGAATGGCCTGGTCCTGGTGATGCCTTGCAGACGGTCATTCTAGCCTCTGTGGTGGTCTTTGAGGTGGTGGGGCCCTTACTTACACGAATTGCCCTGATTAACGCCGGAGAGGTGCCGGTGTTGAATCTACTATCCCAACGAAGTCCGGTTGGGTATAGCGAAGGAGTGCATCAGGTCATCATCCATGTCAAAAACGCCCTCGGCATTTCAGGCACCTCTGCCGCCAAGAACCCTTCAAACATACTAATTGGCCACATAATGCGGCGAAACGTGGAAGTACTATCTAATAAGGCTCTATTTAATGAAGTATTGAAAGCGCTCGGTCACTCTCGTTACGATAGTTTGCCGGTGGTCAATGATCAAAACGAACTGGTCGGTGTGATTAAATACGCCGACATTGCTAATGCGCTCTACGACCCTATCCTAAGGAATCTGGTTGTAGCCGATGAGATAGCCACAGAAAAATACTTGAAGCTAACTCCTGAGGACACTCTTGAAAGAGCCATGGCCGCACTCAAAGACCACCCGAATGACGCATACCTCTTTGTTGTTGATAAAGATAATTCCAAAAAACTGGTGGGTGTCGTACGCCACAACGATGTGCTGTCAGCACAGATGCGCCTTCTGTAATACCCGGCACTACGCCATGGCTGGAATCAAACAGGCTTGAAAAATCGCGCAAGTTGAATATTACCTTGAGAAATAAATGCGGATTTTAAAGAAACTGAAGATAAGGTTTACGATCGCAAGTCAATGTTCCATCCTCATGCCCCAGACTTCAAGAGTGAACATAATGCCATTTTACTCCTATTAGCAAAGGATTGCCATAACGTATATGTCATATTCACCACCGTACAGTTTTTTAAAAAACCGTAACCACTGAATATGATATTAAATAATACCTCTGAACATTCCCGTTGACTTATTCTACAGTAAGGTTCCACGATTATCTCTTATAAAGTGGAGGCCTTATGAGCGACTGCAAAACGACCTATAGAAAAGTCAAAGAATTCGTCAAATGCCTATACCCTGACCAATTGAACGGTAACCTCGCAAGAAACATGAACACGCTGACGGCCATGATTACAGGTATCATTATCGGTAAAGAAACCCAGTTGCCTCAAATCGCAGCCAACGTGCCTGAAACAATCAAGCTGCCCAGCACTGAAAAGCGCTTCAAAAGGCTGATTATCAATGAAAAGATAACTGAACAAACTTACTTCCTGCCGTTTGTAAAAAGTGTGTTGAGTACTCTCGGCCTCCAGGAAATGATCCTGGCCATTGACGGCAGCCTTGTCGGCCGAGGTTGTATCTGCTTGATGATCAGCTTGATCTATAAGCGCCGCGCATTGCCCATTGCCTTCACTATTTTTAAAGGCAAAAAAGGCCATCTGCCCGAAGATGCACATGTTGAACTGGTTAAAAAACTGCCGCCGTTGATCCCCGAATCGACCCGACAGGTGGTATTTTTGGGCGACGGCGAATTTGATGGCACTACCCTCCAGCGGACATTGAATGATTTTGGATGGAAGTACGTTTCCAGAACGTCATCCAATATTACGCTTTACACCGGTGGTGAACCTTTTCAGATCGACACCCTTGCCGCCATGTTGCCAAAAGGCTGTTACAAAAGATTGCGAGATTGCAAAATCACGCATAAACAATACGGTCCCGTTACTGCCGTTGCCTGGTGGGGCGACGATCAAAAAGAGCCTTTATTCCTGGTTACCAATTTCTCATCCGGTTCGAAAGCTTGCGATTATTATTCAAAGCGCTTTACGATCGAAACATTTTTCAGCGATCAGAAAAGCCGGGGCTTTAACATCGACAAAAGCCATCTATCATGTCCGCAGCGGTTAACCCGACTGATGTACGCCAGTTGCCTGGCCTATTTATGGGTCGTTTTTTTTTGGTATCTTGGCATTGGAGACCGGTTTGTATAAACGGATTCACCGATCTGATCGCTGCGACCTGAGTTTTTTCCAACTCGGCCTCAGGTTGCTGAACTACCTCGCTGTTCGCGGCTTGCCAATACCATTGCCGAGTATTCCGATTACTAGCGGTTAACATTGCGCCAACCATAGAAAATGACCCAATCAATAAATATAATGCTTTATTTCAGCTTGTTATAAGATGTGTACGGTAATGAAATGTCATATAGGTCTCTTTGCTGTATCTGCTATATCTCTGTTATTCTATGTAAAATCAAGCCACCACTATATAATGTGGCTTGCCCCTGCCTCCAATAGCTGCGCTTAAAGTGCATGTTTGAGCTGTCTAAAGCAGGCCCGACAAAATTTCGGCCCTTAGAGACACCCAACTATTCAACTTTTGGCTATTCACCAGATTTGTGCACAATTGTGGTCTTGTCCTTTATTTGTGGAATCTCTGGCGAGGGTATTTTATTGGTTGTGCCCTCCGCGCTGTGGACTTCAGACTTGACATTGGTTTAGGGCCGCCGTTAACTGTTTATATCGCCTATCCCATGCCCACACCCGATGATGCAATGGAGGTTGTGGCCGATAACCTCCATGCAGGCTAACATTCCACAATTGTTGTTCGATGTTACTGGACAACGAACTGGATAAATGAAGCACTTGGTGATGGCGACCGGAGCTCAATCCCGTGAGCATTCTATCAAAATCCATTCTTTGCATGGTCCTTTCGCTGCTGTTTGTGACAGCTTTGCTGTTTCTTCTGAGCTTTTTCAAATTCCAGACCGTGCTTACAACGCTTATCGTAAACCGGCTTTTGGCCACTGGTCCGCCAATCTACGAATCCATAGAGGGCGCCATCGACCTGGGATTGGAATTGAGTCAAATTAAGAATACAGACCAGGTCATTTCGTGGGTGAAGCAGAACAACTTGGATATTCAATCTATCGCTGTGTTTGACAACCAAGGAAGGGTCCTATTCTCCACTGACAGGGAAGGAATAGGCCTGACAGTTGGATCACCAACAATAGACGCCCTCCAGTCCTCGCACGAACACGTCGTTCCGGTGAGTTCCGAGCAAAACTTCGTGAGCGCTTTCAAACTATTGAACAATTTTGATCAGATGGTGGGAGGAGGGGCCATCATCTACACGAAAGATGACTTTAACCGTCAAGTGGCAATGTTTAAAAGCATACTGCTTCAGCGGTACGTGCTGATTTTCATCGTGTTCACCTTGCTTGCCTCAATAGGGATTGCGGCTGCTTTCCGCAGCTTGCTCAAGTACTTGAATAGCATAGAATCCTCCCACAAAAACATTCGCGAATCAAAGTCTATGGGGCAGAATGTCTGCTTCATTGATACCAGTGGACTGCCCGAGGCGGTTTCCGAAAGCGCGCTGATCCGGATGGACGGTTTCGACAACCGCCTGTGCGCCATCGAGCGAAACATCGCCGCGGCCGATGAGGCCTTGGGCACCTTGAAGGTACCCCAGATGTTGCAGGGCGACAATGAGGTGGTAGCGGACCAAGCCACTATCGGTGCGCATCAGCCAGAAATAGCGTCCCGGCTGGCAAGGCCTGTGGTGTTCATTATGATAGGCGTCCTGTTCATGTCTTCTGTTGTCTTTGCTTATATCAGCTACTTGGAGTTCAACCGTTTCCTTGAGCCAGAATTAAAAAAGAAAGCGCAGTTAATCGCGTTAAACATTGACCGGGACCTAAAGCGGGCACTCGAGTTCGGCATCCCCTTCGACGAACTCGTAGGCGTCGACAGATACTTGAACCTTGTGGCGAATGAATTTGACGAAGTCAAAGCCATTGAGATTCTCGATGCATCGGGCGATTCCAGGTACCAAAGCGGGCGGCCCAAGTACCCCTTTGCCATTGCCTCCAGGTCTGAAGCGCAGCCCGGCGATGACGACCGGCAAACAGCCGTTTTGGACCGATCCAAGTCGATCATTTTCAGTTCCCCTTTGGTATTCGATGGCATGTCTTTTGGTCAAATCGCTGTTGGTATCGATGGGAATTACATCCGTAGGCAGCTCGACAGCATCTTGTATGACAACATCACCATCTTCATTATCTCAGTGCTGGTAGCATTCCAGGTGATGACTGCGCTTTTCATGTACTCTGTAACCGGACCTTTAGAGAGGCTGAACACGCTGATCAACCAGCAGGCTAAAGGTAACTTCGGCAAGTACATCGTCACCCGCGGTGGGGATTCTCTGAACAAAGTGACCCTCTACCTGTCACAGGCCGCAAAGCAGCTAAACGAGAGATTCAAGGTAAGGTACGAGAATGCAGGGACCCTTCCGGACGCGGCCCTGAAACATCTATACACTATAGGGAAACGCTTCGCGCTGTCCCGCACAGGACTCCCTATTCCATTAATTAGATCGAGCGTTGGTGACATTCGACTGCCGCTGTTCATATTCGCCTTTGCTGAGGAACTTCAAAAATCCTTCTTGCCGATTTTCGTACGTCAACTTTACGAACCGGTTTATTGGCTAAACGAGTCGGTTGTCATCAGCATGCCAATCGTGGCTTGGCTGACCATCGTGGGACTGGCAGCGCCATTTTCTGGGCAATTCTCGAAACGATTCGGAAGCCGGAACATCTTCCTAATAGGACTTATACCGTCCGCGCTGGGATTTCTTGGCTGCAGTATGTCCCAAACCATTACTCAATTCGTTTTGTGTCGGAGCGCTACGGCCTTAGGCTATGCAATGATTACCATCTCCTGCCAGGAATACCTGCTTGGAAAACATATCGCTGGTGATCGCAACGCAAACATCGCCGCCTTTGTGGCCATCGTCATTAGCGCAACCATGTGCGGAACCGCCATAGGGGGCATCCTAGCTGCCCGCATTGGCTACCAGGAGACCTTTCAAATTGCAGCTGCACTGATGCTGGCGGCCGGTTTTACCGGATACCAGATGTTAAGTCGTGAGCCCGGGACAGGCATCGACACCCGAGGCCAGAAAAAAACAGGTATGCAGGGGATCCGAATCCTTTGTCGCAATTGGCGCTTCCTCCTGATGCTGCTATGCATCGTCATCCCCACCAATATCCTCATGGCCGCTTATTTGTGGTACCTGGTCCCGCTTTACCTTTTCGAACTCGGCGCCACCCCCGCGGAGATCGCCAGAACCATGATGGTTTACTACCTGCTGATCATAATAATTGGCGGGACCGCTTCCAAAAGGGTAGTCACCATGGACGGACTGACCCTGCTGGTGGGGCTGGGAGCTCTTCTCTCTGGAGCCGGGCTGGTCGCCTTCCACCAATGGCACAATTTCTGGGCAGTGGTTTTTTCCGTCAGCATCCTGGGACTATCCCACGCTTTGATCAAGGCGCCCCAGATTACCTTGTCTTTAGATTTGTGCAAGGAGGAGGTGGATTTGATGGGGCACAATATGGTGCTTGGATCGCTCCGACTGCTTGAGCGCTTCGGCAGTATCGCTGGGCTGATCGCTGGTGCCGCAATGATCAATGCCTACGGCTACCAGCGTACCACCGGAATTACCGGTACCGCAGTATGCGCTGTTTCATTAGTGTTTATCCTTATTTTCCTGCTGCAGCGGGGGAAGCTGGCCCAGAAAGAGGTTAGCTAATGACCTTATTGAGAAACAGCACCATTTTGATCGTTAGTTTCACCCTCTTGGTAGCATCCGCCGTAAATGCTGAACCCTACACGATCTACATGGCAGTGTGGCGTGGATGTGAAGATGCCTGTAAGGGATTCCAAGATTTTTTCAGAGAGGAGAAAATTGACGTTAACATCGTTGTTCGGGACGCTGAAAGGGATAAATCCCGGTTGCCAGATTTCGTACAGGAAGCAAAGCAACTGGGCGCCGATTTGGTCGTCACATGGGGAACATCGGTGACGGTGGGAATGATAGGCACTATCAATGACCACGACCCTGAACGCCACATCACCGATATTCCAGTTGTATTTATGATCGTAGCTGATCCTGTCGGTGCGAATATTATAGAGAGTTACACTACCTCTGGAAGGCCCAACATCACTGGTACACAAAACCGGGTGCCAGAGGAAGTTCAGATGAAGGCCATCCGCTCTTACCGGAATTTCAAGCGTCTGGGGATCATTTATAACAGTGATGAACTTAATTCGGAGCTTAACCTTCAGAAGATCCGTAATTTGGCAAGAAAAATGCGGTTCGATCTATTCGAACGGGCCGTGGACCTGGACGAAAAAGGTAAGCCGATCCTCGCCTCGGTTCCTAAAAAAATTAGTGAGCTTAAGAGTCGGGAGGTTGATTTCATCTATGTTGGCTCGAGCTCATTTCTCATGCGCAACCGTGATTATGTCACCGAGTCCGCCCTTAATCAGCGCGTGCCTATGGTTTCCGCATACGAGGCAATGGCCAAGACATCAAACGCCCTTTTGGCTGTTGCCAGCCGGTATTACAGCGTTGGCAAACTTGCCGGCTACCAAGCAAAACTCATTTTGATCGATAAAAGTAAACCCATTGATTTGCCAGTTCTGAGTCTGAGTCGCTATTCTTATGTAATCAACATGGATACCGCAAGGAAACTTAAACTGTACCCGCCGATTGAGTTGCTGCGGTACGCAGAAATTGTTCACGGCCAATAACAAGGAATCTATGTCTTTCATACCAGGTTCGATACACAGCCCTAACGGTTAAGTTAAATCAACAGTCTTTAGAGCTTCACCAACCTGGTGTTATCCATTCCGTATGACACGATTCACCATTTCTATGATAGCTGCTATTAAAATGTATATTAAAATCTGCGCATTGCGGTTGTATTTTCGTCTATCAGTTGGTCAGATCCTACCCACCAAACAACTGGCACTCACAGTCTAATCTCCTACCAATATGCTCTTCAATGATCTCCTGGTCCACCATGTCATCGTATCCGCATTTTCGGCAATAAAACTCCAGATACTGGAATGGTTTCCAGTTCGGATTTCGAGGGTCATGATCCTGGCCGCATGAATATCGGATCTTCCGTCAAACCGCCATTTTGGTCCATGACCTTATATTGTTGGAATTTCGACCGAAGCAGCTCAAGGTATCCTTGCATGAACCGGTGATAAATGTCTGGGTGATCCAGGTCGATGTATGTTTTGCTGGGTAATGTGAAAGTGTTGTGCATTTGGGAGTCCTCCTCATATAACAATTTCCTGGCGCCTGGTGAAATCGCTTTTCGTTTTCAGCTCGAAAATTTAGAACAATCAGAAGCGTGCCTGTAATCTGCAGATGTCGTTCCCGGATGCCCAAGTCCGCAAAGAGGGCCAGAAGCGCGAAAGTGTGTTTCTGACGAAGAAGGAAGCGGTGGACTGGGAAGCCGACATGCGAAGAAAACCATTAAGCGAGTGGTTAAAGAAGACCGACACGGCCTGTATTGATGATTGGGTGCAGTCGTATCTGGATTTTGCCAAAACCAGCTTCGCGGTGAAGACGTACCAGGAAAAGAAGGCGATGTTCAAACGGTTCTTGAAGCATGTGGATCCGACAATGCCCGTTGAAAACCTGAAGCCGGCGGCTGCCATCAGTTATGTAATGGCGCAAAAAGAGGCCCGGTCAGGATATGCCGCAAACAAGGATCGAAAGAACCTGGTGGCTGGTTGGAACTGGGGCATGAAATACATGGACCCTCCCCTGCCCGGCCCGAATCCTTGCCTGGTGGAACGGATGCCCGAGATCAGGCAGCCCCGCTATGTCCCCCCTGAAGAGGACTTCTGGAAAGTCTATGAAGCCGCCGAAGGCCAGGACAAGGTCATGTTGCTGGCGTTTTTGCACCTGGCAGCCCGGCGGGGGGAAGTTTTCCGTATCACCTGGTCGGATGTGGATTTCGGGAACAGCCGGATCAGACTCTGGACCCGGAAACGTCATGGGGGCACCTACGAATACGATTGGTTGCCCATGACCCAGGAATTGCGGAAATCGCTACGGTGGTGGTGGGAAGAGCGGCCGATTAAGGACCAGGCGCATGTTTTTCTTTGTCTTGATAAAAACCAGTTTGCCCGGGAATTTTTTGGCCAGCCGTTCAAGTACCGTTTACACTTCATGCGTACCCTTTGTGACAAGGTCAAAGTCACGCCTTTTGGATTTCATTCGGTACGTCACCTCTCGGCGTCCATTCTGTTCAAACTGGGATATGAGGTGGGCGTCATCCAGCAGATCCTGAGGCACAAGAGCCCCAACACCACGGAACGTTATTTGAGAAGCATTGGAATGGAAAGGGTTCGGGAGGCGCTTGAAGATCTGAAACCGGCAGATCCAAAGATATTGCCATTCGGGTCGACGGGAAAAGCCCCCGAAAACAAAAAAGCCGTCTGAGGAGCCGTCAACTCCCCAAGCGGCATCTAGCAGGTTTGCAACCTATTGATTTTCTTTGGTGATCCCAGCGGGATTCGAACCCGCGTTACCGGCGTGAGAGGCCGACGTCCTAACCACTAGACGATGGGACCATTTAAAAAACAGTGGCTTGCTTATAGAAAAGACCCATTTTTGTCAAACAGTATTTTTATCGTCAATCCGCCGAAGCATCGGCCGCGGGCCGTTTGCCCTTTCTGAACCCGAACAGAAAATAGACCACCACACCGATGAACGGCACCAAGGCTGTGACGAATGCCCACAGGGCTTTCATCTGAATGGATCCGAAATCTTTGCGGGCGATGTCCAGAAGGGCGATGCAAGTGATCAGGAAAAACACGACGCCGGTGAGGACCACGAACATGCCGGTGCTCATGATGGATCAGCCTTTCAATTTATCCGCGATATCGAGGATGGTGTTCACGTAGTATTTGCTGTGATTGTAATGGTAGACCACCTTAAAGGCCTGTTCCCGGGAAATCTCCGGTTTCCACCCATAGTGTTTCAGGTAGCTGGCAATGCTGGAGATCGCGTCGGCATGAACGAACAGGTCCACTTGGCCGTCGGCATTGCCGTCTTTGCCGTAGGGGGCGATATTGCTGGGCATGAACTGTGAGATCCCCATGGCACCGGCGTATGACCCCTTGATTGTCGTGGGGTTCATCCCTTCCTTTTCCGTGTAACTCAAAAAGGCCTTGAGCTCCCGGTAGGCCCAGCGGGATTTCTGATCCGCTTTTTTTTCAAATTTTTCGCGGGACATCCTTCTGTCGTCGTCGGGCAGATTGTCCCAGATCGCCTGGCGGGGCTTTTCGTCGGTCATGGCAGACAAGGTGGCCAGGGTGTTGATCACCGATCTGTTGCCTACATAGGTCCCCAATTTGGTCTCCACCAGAATGATGGCGGTGATCACCTCCTTGTCGACCTCGAATGTCTTCTCCGCGAATGCAAACGCCTCCTGATGTTCCTTCATGTATTTCTTGGCCGATGCGATATTCCATATGCGCGTGAACTGCTTGTAGTTCAGCTTGGACTCGTTGTGCATGAAATAGGCGCTGACACCCCCCTCTTCGAAGGATACGTCGGGGCTGGCAAAGATGGCTTGGATGCGGGCGCTGTCGAAGCCATCCGCGATCAGCCGTTTTTCGAGTGCATCAAAAGGTCCCGGAGCGTCGGCGGCAACTGCCGGGACAGACGACCCTGCCAGCGATAGGATCAGGATGGCCATGCCGCACAGCACAAACCGTCCGTTTGCAGATTTTAGAATATCGTCGAGCATGAGCATTGGTCTCCTCTTATATAATCAGTCGCGTTCCCCCTCCCCCTTGCCCTCAATGGCAAGGCAAATTGGGGCAGGATCCGGCTTAACCGAAGTGGAACGACTTCCCGCCGTCGATGGGAGAAACCGGCCAGATGCCGGTATCCATTGCACCGCAGACGGCGATGGGCGCTGGTTGTCCTTTTTAGGCAGATCCGGATGACATATCACATCAAAGTAATCATAATCCAGCATTGATTACATTACGCCGAGGTATTTCGGGTAGACGTCGGCGGCGCTGATTTCTCCCCAGCCCAAGGCTGAGCGCCGGGATACCACATCTTCACCGTCGAGGAAATGAACGCGGCTGCCCACCACATCGAGATCGAATGTGTTCACCGTCTCGATGCAGCGGTCCGCATGACGGGGTGAAAAGTCAATCTCCAGCCCCACCCGGACGTTAGATCTGCTCTCGGTATCGCCACGCCAGCCGGCGGGCTTCATTCACGTATAGGGGCACTTCCCCGGGCAACATGGCGTTGGTGCGCCCCGCCGCCTGGAAAGTCAGATGGTCCAGAAAACAGATGCCGGCAAGCCCCTTGCCCACTGCCGCCCGGACGTACTGCGCCATGGTGCCGGTAGCGTGGTTGCAAAGGCTGGTATGGACGTGGTAGTCGATCATGGGTCGAACTGAGGCTCCATTATCGTCACTCATTGACATGCAGAGCGCTGCCGTGTCAATTCAAGAAGCTTGGAGGACTTCCGCCTCGCGGGTGGGACTGTCAGCCGGATAATTAAAACACAGCACTTAACCTGGACAAACCGGTGCTGTTAAAAAAGCGTAGGCCGTAAACAACAAATTCCAAGCACCAAATTCCAAATAAATTCAAAATTGCATTACCCAAATCTCAAAAAGGAACAAAAACAATACATATCTATGGCACGAAAATCTGCAAAAACCCTGTTTGTCTGCCAGTCCTGCGGGTATGAATCCGCCAAGTGGATGGGCCGGTGCACCGAATGCGGCACCTGGGACACCTTTGCCGAAGAGGTCCGGCGGACAGCTGCGGCCGGCAGCAAAATCATGGCCGAAAAAGGCAACCGTCCGGTTCCCATCGACGCCGTTGAAATTATCGATGAGGAGCGGATGTCCACCGGCATCGAAGAATTCGACCGGGTGCTGGGCGGCGGGTTGGTGGCCGGCACCCTGGTGTTGATCGGCGGAGACCCGGGCATCGGCAAATCCACGATCATGCTTCAGGTCCTGCATGGCCTCGCCAGCAGCGGACACCGGGTCCTTTATGTTTCCGGTGAAGAATCGGTGCGCCAGCTGCGCCTGCGCAGCCGCCGGCTGAAAACACTATCGCCCGGCCTGCTGGTGGTATCGGAGATCGACATCGACGCGATCATGGCCATGGTGGAAAGCGAAAAGCCGGATGTACTCGTGGTGGATTCGATCCAGACGGTGTTCAGCCCGGAGATCACTTCGGCACCGGGCAGCGTGAGCCAGGTGCGCGAGTCCACCATGCGGCTGATGCTCATGGCCAAACGCACGGGCATCCCCACCTTCCTGGTGGGCCATGTGACCAAGGAAGGCACCATTGCCGGCCCGCGTCTGCTGGAGCACATGGTGGATACGGTGCTCTACTTCGAAGGGGACCGCAACCATGTATTCCGCATCCTGCGGGCGGTGAAGAACCGCTTCGGCTCGACCAACGAAATCGGCGTCTTCGAGATGAAGGAGAGCGGCTTGCGCGAGGTGACCAACCCATCGGCCGTATTCCTGTCCGAACGGCCGGAAAACGCCCCCGGATCCGTGGTGGCAGCCAGCATGGAAGGCACCCGCCCCATCCTGGTGGAGCTTCAGGCCCTGGTGTCAAGCACCAGCTTCGGCACCCCCCGGCGGACGATCCTGGGCCTGGACCATAACCGGGTGGCCCTGCTGGTGGCCGTGATGGAAAAGCAGCTGGGCATGCATCTGATGGGCCACGACATTTTCATGAACGTGGCCGGCGGCGTGAAAATCATGGAGCCGGCCGTAGACATGGGCATCGTGTCGGCCATCGCCTCCAGTTTTTTGGATCGGCCCATTCGCAAGGACACCATGGTGGTCGGCGAGGTCGGACTGACCGGCGAGGTGCGGGCCGTGGGCAACGTGGACATCCGCATCTCCGAGGCGCGCAAAATGGGCTTCACCCGCATCGTCGCCCCGGCGGGCAGCCTGAAGCGGCTGCGGCGCCCCAAGGACGTCACCCTCGAAGGGGTGGACACCGTCGGCGCGGCCGTTGAACTGCTGTTCTGACGCCGCCTTGCACTCTCGCCCGGCCGACGTCGGCTGCTACGCCTCCGCCTTTCCGCCAGGGCGGCATCCACCAGGCCAAGCGGGATGACAACACTCTCATTATATTGGGTATTGAGTTCTCCTCACGCCCATGGTTTGACTTGACTTGAAATGGGCGAAAAGATATGAAACGAACCAATCGAAAAAAGAACCCGTGGGCGGATCACTACACCCGTCAGGCCCAAAAGGAAAACTTCGCGGCCCGTTCGGTTTACAAGCTCCAGGAAATCCAGAAAAAGTACCGGATTCTCAAACGGGGCGCGCGGGTTCTGGACTTGGGGTGTGCACCGGGGTCGTGGCTGCAGTTTGCCGCCCAGACGGCCGGTCCGGAAGGACGGCTGGTGGGCATCGACCTGACGCCGGTCTCCATCGGGCTGCCGGACCACGTAACCGTGATCACGGGTGACGTGGCCGATCTCGAGGGGCACCTCGCCGGGCTGGGGCAGACCCGCTTCGATACGGTGCTCAGTGACATGGCGCCGGCCACCACCGGCAACCGGCACGTCGACGAAGCCCGGTCCATGGGCCTGTGCGAAGCGGCCCTGGACATTGCCGAAAAGACCCTGGTTCCCGGCGGCGACTTCGTCTGCAAGATTTTCCAGGGAAGCGATTTCAAGGCCTTTACGGATGCCGTGAAAAGCCGTTTTGACCGGCAGGCGGCGTTCAGGCCCCAAAGCACACGAAAAGCCAGCCGTGAGGTGTACGTCATCGGAATAAGAAAAAAATAACAGGAGGTTTACATGTCAGGACATAACAAGTGGTCTTCCATCAAGCACCGCAAAGGCGCTCAGGACGCCAAGCGGGGGAAGGTCTTCACCAAATTGATCAAGGAAATTACCGTGGCCGCCCGGACGGGCGGGGGCGATCTGGACGCCAACCCGAGGCTGCGCACCGCCGTGGCCGCGGCCAAGGTTGAAAACATGCCCAAGGACAACATCGAGCGGGCCATCAAAAAAGGCACCGGCGAACTGGAAGGGGTCAGCTACGAGGAGAACTCCTATGAAGGCTACGGCCCCGGCGGTGCCGCCATCCTGGTCGAGTCGTTGACGGACAACAAAAACCGTGCCGTGGCCGAAATCCGCCACATCTTCAATAAATACGGCGGCAATATGGGCGAAAATGGCTGCGTGGCCTGGATGTTCGACAACAAGGGCTATTTCAATGTGGACAAGGCCGCCGTCAGCGAAGAGAAGCTGATGGAAGTCGCCCTGGAAGCCGGTGCCGAGGATGTCCGCGAAGAAGACGACAGCTTCGAAGTCATCACCGCACCCGAAGACTTCGATGCCGTCAAGGAAGCCCTTGAGGCGGCGGCCATCCCCTTCAGCGACGCCGAGGTGACCATGCTGCCCCAGAACATGAGCCCGCTGGAGGGAAAAGAGGCCGAACGCATGCTCAAACTGATGGAGGCCATGGACGACTGCGACGATGTCCAGAAAGTCTACACCAACGCCGACATTCCCGACGACATGGTGGATGCCATGTAACGAATCAAGATAGAACCACAAAGACGGCCGGCGCCGCTAACAATGCGGTTGCCGGCCGTTTTTTATTTTTAGCTGAAACACCCTACCGCGACAGATCGATCATCCGGGTCACCGCGGCCAACGCCGGGATACGGATATCCTCGGGGACCTTCACCTGCCCGGACAAGTTCTCCAGACAGTCTAAAATATCCTGCGGTGTGATCTTTTTCATGTCCGGGCAGACCATCTTGTCCGAGGCCGGATAAAAGGTCTTTCCGGGTATTTTCTGCGCCAGCGGATAGAGCAGCCCGATCTCCGTTCCCACGATGAATTCGGTGGCATCGGATTCGGCGGCGAACCGGATCATCCCCGAAGTGCTCAGGGCCGCATCCGCTATTTCTACCACTTCGGGTCGGCATTCAGGGTGGGCCATAAACACGGCGCCCGGGTGGGCAGCCCTGGCGGCCTCCACATCGGCCACGGTCAGCCGGTCGTGGATGGGACAGCAGCCGTCCCACAGGTGGATCTTCTTGTTCGTATGCCTGGCCGTGTTGCGGGCCAGGTTGCGGTCCGGGGTCATGAGCAGTTCATCGCCCGCCAGGCTGTTGACCACCTCGACGGCATTGGCCGACGTGCAGCAGATGGTTGACAGCGCCTTGACGGCAGCCGAGGAGTTCACATAGGTCACCACCGGCATCTCCGGTGCTGTCTGCAGACGCGCGCTCAACGCGCCGGGGGTGATCATGTCGGCCATGGGGCAGCCGGCATCGGCGCGCGGCAGCAGCACGGTCTTGTCCGGCGAGAGGATGGAGGCCGTTTCGGCCATGAAGTGGACCCCACAGAAGACGATGGTCTCCGCATCGGTGTCGGCGGCCCGGATGCTCAGTTCCAGCGAATCCCCGCACATGTCCGCCAGATCCTGAATTTCGGGAGGCTGGTAGTTGTGGGCCAGCATGATGGCATTTTTTTCCTTGAGCAGCTTTTTAATGGCTTCTCGCATGATCATTTCCTTTTTCAGGCTTCCCCTATTTTAGTTCTTTTTAGAATAAATACATCCATAGGCCACTGCAGTCAGGACGGTTTTGTACAAAGCCCGAGATCAAGGCTTGCGAGTCCCGAGGAACGAGTCGTACATGAAGTACGTCGCAGAGATGAGGGATAAAGCATAACGCAGATATCGGGCTTTGAACGAGACCGTCCGCATTAAGGGTTCATCTGCAGCACATCGGCCCCTTCCGGCACGTCGAAACGGAAGAGCACCTCCGGCGGCGGGTTGTCGAAGCTGACGTTTTTCAGTTCGATGCGGGTTTCGTCCCCGTATACGTTAAAGGTGGTAATCCGCACCAGGTCGTAGGTCTTTTTGACAATATCCAGCTCAACCGCCATCAGCTCCACCGAGGACTTGTTGGGCAACAGCTTGAGGCGGTAAAGATTGGGGTCGGTGGACGACTCCAGGGACAACTGGAAACTTTTTCGAACCGTCTTGATGTTGGAGAGAAATCCGGCGCCCTTGCCCTCCCCGAAAAACGACGGGGCTTTGCCGACCAGCACCTGGTTTTCCTGGGGCCGGTAAACCCACAACTCCTTGCCGTCGGTGATGATGGTCTGGGGATCCGGCACCAGATATTCCCAACGCATTTTCCCAGGCTGCCGGACCATCAGCCTGCCGGAGGCCGTATCGGTCACCGCCATGGCCTTGAGGATCGATTCCTGGTCGAAATCCGCCGTAAACCCGGGGACATTATAGCGGGCTTCCACACCGGCGATAATCGTGTCGATCGTCGGGTCGGCCGCAGCCGCCGACGAGGGTCGCGTCAGACCGCAGGCGATCGCCAGCATCATCATGGCCATGATCATAAAGATGGGTTTGGGTCCATCGGTTTTCAAACTGTCCATAGTGCCCCTCTCCTTTGCGGTCTCTGATATGGCGCCAGTTGGGCGACCCCGGTTAAGCGATGACCTGAGTATCCCATTTCATCCGGTTTGTAAATATAATGGGCAATGCTACCTTAACGCAGCAACGATTGTATGGCCGCCTCGGCCGTATCCCTTCCCGACACCTGCCGGACCGGCGCTTCCACGGGCAGATCGATGGATTCGGTGTTTCCGAAAATCCTTAGGCAAATCAGATCGATCAGGCGCATGTGGCGCATCAGGGCATCCGGCGAGACATGGGGTGCACGCACGCCCTGAAGCATGAGGGTTTCCATGTTGGATCGGCCCAGCAGGGTTTCGAACCGCCTGGCCTGCTGCAGGCTGCGAAAGAGGGACCGTTTGTGTTCGACCAGCAGGTCGTAAACCTCGACGCCCTTGCCGGCGCTTTCCAGAAGGGGCAGCACCAGATCCAGGCAGGCCAGGTAATCGGGGTCGTTGTGCATCATTCGTTGGAAGAACCGGCAAAGGAAAACCCGCTGGCCGGATGCCGTGCTGATGCCGGCATTTCTGAGCCGCACCTTGACAATGGGCCTGATTGACGCCGGCAGGCCCTTTTCGATGGCCGCCGCCACATGGAGATCCATCTGCCAGGAAATGTTCAGCCGCGCCAGGTATTGGGACTTGATAAAATCGGGCACCCGAATGCGGACCAGCTGTCTGCCGTCAGGCATGCTGACCCGGGCATGGATCGTTCGGGCCATCAGCCGGTCGTGCATTTGCTTTTCATCCTGCGCAGAAAATCGGGCCGTTTCCAGCAGCGGTTCCAGGTCAATCTGAACGGCCTGATCCGGAAAAAAAATCAGGTCCAGCAGGCTGTCCCGCTGGCTGTCCGTATCACCGGATCAAAAACGCCGCCAGCCGGTCGGGTTCAGGGGAGAAGAGGGCCGCGTCGATGTAATCGAGAATGGCATCGGTGAGGCACCCCCCATTTTCCAGCGCCTCGATGATCCGGACAAGGCCATCCCCTTGCGTATCATTGAATGGTTGCGTCATGGCCCGACCATACCAGTTTTGGGCAAAAAGAAACAGACGAGAGCTATGCTTCAACCAATCGGGCAATTTCGTCGAAAAGCCCTTTGAGGCTGTCCACTTCGCCGGCAACGGAACTCAGCTGGTTTTCACCTGCCGCCAGCTCGATTCGTTTGGCCACTTCGTGGACGTTCATGATTCCCAAATTGCCGGCGGCGCCCTGGATGGTGTGGGCACTGCGGGCCACCTGCTGGGTGTCGCCCGCTTCGAATGCACCCTTCAAACGGTTGTAATCCGCCATGCCTGTTTCCAGAAACAGCTCGACCAACTCACGGTATTCATCTTCTTCCAGACCGATTGTTTCTCCCAATGCTTTAAAATTCATCCTGCCTCCGTCGAGAAAACACGCGTTTCGTTGTTTGCCATGGGTATGGTGCCGGACCAAGCAGGCTTACGCCGGGCGACATGGTTCATTGCGATCGGGTTGAACACGGATTTGGCCATTAAAGGGACCGGTCGTATTTTTTCAACTTTTCCCGCAATGTTTTACGGGTAATTCCCAACCGTCTGGCAGCCTCGCTCTTGTTGCCGTCGGCGGACGCCAGCGTATTGACGATGGCCTCCCGCTCGATCCGTTCCAAGGTGATGTTGGCAGGAAAGGCGCTGCCGGGCAAGGCTGCGTCGATTTCGTGCAGTCGCTCAGTCAACGCGGCAAAATCGCTCTCGTCCAGGCAGGCCAACCGGGCCAGCACCACAGCCCGCTCGATGGTGTTCATCAGTTCACGAACATTTCCCGGCCAGGGGTGGCGGATCAGTAAATCCATGGCCCGGGGAGTGAACCGTTCCACCGATTTGCGGTTTTTTTCGGCAAAGCGTGTCAGGAAATAGGCGGCCAACAGAGGGATGTCTTCACGGCGCTCCCGCAACGGCGGGGTTTTCAGCTCCACCACGTTAAGCCGATAATAAAGGTCCTCCCTGAAGGCACCCGCATTGACCATCTGCGCCAGGTCCTGGTTGGTGGCCACGATGAGCCGGACATCCACGGGGATAGTCTGCTCCCCACCCACCCGGGTCAGTTCCCGCTCCTGGATCACGCGCAGCAGCTTCACCTGCATGGAAACAGGCATCTCGCCCACTTCATCCAGAAACAGGCTGCCCCCGTCGGCCTGAACGAACCGCCCCTCCTTGCGGCGGTCTGCGCCGGTGAACGCCCCCTTTTCATGGCCGAAAAGCTCTGACTCGAGCAGGGTTTCAGTAATGGCGGCGCAATTGACCTTGACAAAGGGACCGGCCTTTCTCGGGCTGTTGTCATGAATGGCCGCGGCCACGAGCTCCTTACCCGTTCCCGATTCGCCGGTCACCATCACCGTAGCCTCGGAGACCGCCACCTGGGCCACGGTCTCCATCAGGCGAACCATGGCCGGACTGCTGCCGATGATGTCCGGAGACTGAAACCCGGCTTCCAGCTGCCTTTTGAGCTGACGGTTCTCAGCGGTAAGACGGATATGCTCCAAGGCCCGTTCCAGGGTCAGCCGGAGTTTGTCGAAATCCAGGGGCTTGATCAGATAGTCATAGGCGCCTTTTTTGAGCGCATCCACAGCCATCTCCACGGAGGCGTAGGCGGTCATTAGCACTATAGGGATGGCGGGGTTGATGGCTTTGATCTGTTCCAGTGCCTCTATGCCGGAGACACGGACCATGCGGATATCCATCAGCACCAGGTCCACCGGCTGGGCCCGGACGGCAGCAACGGCCGCCTCACCGTCATCCGCATCCACGATGGCATATCCCCAATCGCCCACCAGGGTGCGCAGCATGGTACGGTGGGCGGTGTCGTCATCCACGACCAGTACCCGGTATAATTCCGGCATCATGCCTCCTTGTCAGCGGGCAGGGTGATCTCAACCATGGTGCCCCCACCGGTTTGACGCTCCACCAGGATGTCACCTTGGTGGGCCTTGACAATGTTGTGAACAATGGCCAGCCCCAACCCGGTCCCGGTTTTTTTGGTTGAAAAATAGGGCTCGAAGATGTGGGGTTGATCCCTGGGATCGACCCCCGTTCCGGTATCCATGACCTGGATAGCGATGCTGCCATCTCCGTCGGTGGACACCCGGACCGTCAGACGACCACCGCCCGGCATGGCATCCAGGGCGTTAAGCAGGAGATTGAGCATCACCTGGCTCATTTTATCGGTGTCCATAACGCCGCAAAGGCTTTCATCGGCCATGTCCAGGGCCATGGTGACATTGGCTTGGCTGCTCTGAGGTTCCACCAGCCTGAAGGCATCCTGAACGAACGGCTTCAGCGCCACCTGCTGAAAATGAAGCCGGATCGGGCGGGAAAATTCCAGCAGTTGGCCCACCACCCGGTTGAGCCGGTTAACCTCTTGAATCATGATGCCGGCGATCTCCTGATCCCTGTCGCTCTCTCGATATTTCTCCTTGAAGTAAGTGGCAAAACCCTTGATCGAACTCAAGGGGTTGCGAATCTCGTGGGCCACACCGGCGGCCAGACGCCCCACCGATGCCAGACGCCGGTTCTTTTCCAATTCCTGACGAAGGGCGCGAATTTCGGTAAGATCCTTGAACAGGATCACCTGACCGAAGCGTTCGCCGTTTTCATCGGTCAGGTTGGCGGCGCTCACGTCCATGGGGATGCGACGCCCGTCGGCCATCGGGCAAAGCAACTCCTTTTCCACCAGGCTGTCGGTGCCGGCAAGGGTATCTGCCAGTATCGCCGGGATGGCCTCTTTGACAGCGAGACCGATCACCCCCACGGCACGGATTCCCAGCGTGGCTTCGGCAACGGAATTCACGGCGGTCACCCGACCGTCCTGGTCCACGGCCACCAGACCGATGGGCATGCGCGACACCAGGTTGTCGGAAAAAACCTTTTCGCGCGCCAGGGAGGCGCGGGTGGACCGGTAGTTCTGGGCCAGGAAAAGCAGCATCACACCGGCACACCCCACCAGCAGCAGGACCGCACCCATCATCACGGCATGCCGCACATCGGCAGCGTGGGCGACATCGACGGCATCGGTTCGAAATCCCACGAAAATTACCATGGGCTGAGCCTCTCGTTCGGGAGGCGGCCTATCCATCATGCGCATCATGTGGCCATGCATGGGTCGATTCGGTGGTTTGGTCAATGGGGCAAACTTTCCAAAGATCTCGAAAACCGCCTGACCATTCAATGCAACGGTCCGTCGCCAGGTCAGCGCGGCAGACGCATAAACAGATTCAAGGTCCAGACCGGTGCCATAATGGCTGCCCACCCGATCCACCTGGCTATGGGCAATCACGGTACCGTCGATGCCGACCACCAGCAGGTGGGCAATGTCCGGCTGGGCCGCGGTTTCGACCAACAGCCGCTGCAGTTGGAACCCGCTGCCGTGCCCTCCGCGCATGCCCATTCGCGTGCCGGCTTCAAAGGATCGGATCAGGGCGGCGCCCTTTTCCAACATCAGGTGGATGCTCTGCTTTTTTTGGCGATTGATGGTCTCCAGGGTCATCAAGGCCACGATGGGCAGCATTACCAGAACGGCGCCGAGGATGATCCATGGCGAGAAACCCGATAGAAATACTTTGAATTGGTATTTGTCCGTCATCATCCCGACCAAAGAATACAAGAAGGCTGCCAGGTTGTCCGATTATTTAAAAAGCCCGGACGGCCGTGTCGATCATCCAAAAAGGCTTGGGACGTGTCGAAGGTACCTGAAACCTTTTTACCCGGATCGACGATCCGATCTGGATCGTTTCGACCCACCCTGACCCATGGCTGATCCCGGCAGCCATTCCCGCCAAGAGTTGAAAATAAATTTTTAGTTATTAGTTTTAGAAGGTTACGATTTTCCATGCCAAAAATCAAATGGAATTGGCATCGGCCTTGCTCAAGGGGGTTGTCGAAATTGAAATACCGATATCCGTTCGGCAAACCCAACATTTATTTTAAACCTGAAAGGAATGCATCATGAAAACCAACACCATGCGAACCGTAATTGTCAGCCTGGCAGCCGCTGCCGTCATGGTCGTCGGGGCAAACGCCTTTGCGGGCAAAAGAATGGGCGATCGAGACGATGGGCGGGGATATGGAGACTGCGGCAACCAGAACCGAAGGGGAGGTTGCGCCTATGGGCAGATGAAGGCAGACCTCACACCGGAGCAGCGTGAGCAGATGGAGACCGAGCGCCAGGCCTTTTTCGATGCCACCAAACTTGAACGGCAGGAGCTTTATGCCAAGCGGCTGGAATTGAAAGCCGAGATGGCCAAAAGCCAGCCGGATATGGATAAGGCCTCGGCATTGCAGAAGGCGGTTTCCGACCTGCAGGCGAGTTTGGATCAGAAACACCTGGGCCACATCATGGCCATGCGCAAGATCAATCCCGATGCCGGCAGAGGATGGATGATGCAAGGCCGGAGCATGGGCCACCATGGCATGGGCCAGGGAATGGGATACGGACCGGGTAACTGCCCTAACCAGTAAAAAAACCGCTATAAACCAACCATGCGCCGGGGGCCATCCGCCCGGCGCATTTTTTTTAAACCGATAACATGCCCCACCGACGATTATCCGATCATCGACTAACCACACATGACTTCATCACCGGTCTTTAGACTGTCTTCCATGAAGAAATTCTGATACGCCTACGACATTTTAAATGGAGGATGAACCGCCGCATGAATCATCTGGACCAACGTTCTTATTTCTTCGATGCGGGCATTCGCTTTCAATGCCGGCGCTGTGGTGCATGTTGCACCGGCGATCCCGGCGTCGTGCGGGTCAACGAACGAGAGATCGCCGGCATTGTTAGTCGTTCATCCGGTAGACCCCTCTAAGCGCATACACATGGTTTTCCCAGATCCGGTTGAAGCGCTCCGGATTCACCGTCGGCTTTTTGATCATCCGCATGCAAATTTCCATCTGTCTGCCCGTGCTGCTGGTCTTGCTGTATAGCTGAAGGGCGAACTTGGAGAAATCCCGGATCATGTAATCGAAGATCTGATCCATCAAGTCGTCTTCCACCGCGTCGATCCGGGCTTTTTCGATGAGCAGCTGGCCGTAGGCCACCAGGGTGAACAGCTCTCCCAGATTGAGCAAAAAATCGATGTCCTTGATCTGCTCCTTGTCCGGGGTGGCGGTGGATAGCAGTTCTGCCAGCAGGACGATCTGTTCCTTGAATATCCCGATGTTGGGCAGGTCTAGGCTGTTGTAGGCAAGCTGGTAGTCGTGGAACTGAATTTTGCCCAGACCCCGGGTGGGTCCCTGCTTGAAAAGGAAGTCGTCGTTGACGGCGGTGTCCATTTTTCCGATCGCCGGGAACTGTCCTGGGTTGAAGAAGTAGTTGGCCATAAACTTGACGATCAGGGCCATGTTCACGTGGACGGTGCCCTCCAGCTTGGGCAGGGCGCGGATGTCCCGGGCCGCCATCTCGAAGTAGGTGTCCTTCTCAAAACCTTTGGCCGCAATCACATCCCACAGCAGGTTGATCACCTCCTCGCCCTGGGTGGTCACCTTCATTTTCACCATGGGGTTGTAAAGCAGATAACGCCGGTCGTCGGCCGAGGCGCTGCGCAGATAATCCGCCGCCCGCGCGGCAAACATGCGCATGGCACACAACCGGGTATAGGCATCCACGAACAGCTGGCGAATATGGGGGAAATCGGTCACATAATGCCTGAACAGGAAACGCCCGGCCGCGTGGTCGATGGCCTCATAGAAGGCGTGGGTGCAGATGCCGATGGAGGCCCAGCCCAGGTTATACTTGCCCACGTTGATCGTGTTCAGGGAGGAATCCCAGGCCTCGCTGCCGGTGGTGAGGATGTCGTCGTCGGTCAGGGGGTAGCCGTGCAGGGCATACTCGGAGACGTACATCTGAGAGTTGACTATATTCTGGACGCATTCGTAATTCTCATGCTTGGAATCCACGGCGAAGAAGACATATTCGTCGGTTTCCGAATTCTTGGCAAACGTGGAGACCAGTGCCGCTTCGTTGCCGTTGCCGATGTAGTATTTGCTCCCATCGGCCCGATATTGGCCGTCTCCCAGGGGAGTCAGGGCCATGTCGCTGGCATACAGGTCCGCGCCGTGCTCTTTTTCAGAGAGTCCGAAGGCGAAAATCCCGCCGTCTTGCAGCAGCCTGGCCGTCTTTTGCTTGACCGCTTCGTTTTTACCCATCCAGATGGGCCCCAGACCCAGAATGCTCACCTGCCAGGTGTACCAGTAGGCCAGGCTGTAAAAACCGAGGATCTCATTGAAATCCATATTGCGAAAGGTGTCCCACCGGCATCCTTCACCGCCGTAAGGGGTCGGGGTCAGCAGGCTGGAGAAAATATGCTCCTTTTTGATGAACTCAAGAAAATCCTCATACCAGACCCGCTCATGATCGTCTTGTTTGAGTTTTTTCTTTCCCTTGGTCTCAAAGAAATCGATGGTTTTTTGCATGATTTCCCTGGACCGCGGATCCAGGTGGTCGAACCCCGCTTTTTTCGGATTGAACAGCATGGATAGCCCTCCTCACATCTCTTTTTTACCGCACCTGTCAATCCGTGCGGTTGTTTTCCGGCCATGGTACATCGGCCATGTTGGCAACGTTAACATAGCCCCCCTAACCCACAAAAACAGGTTCTGTCAATGGGTGATGGTCAAAGGGCGCGTCTTCTGCTATTTAACCGATAGGAGAGCAATGACCCAAACGCAAATAAATAAAGGCATCATCACCTGGCCGGAATTGATCCCCGGCACGCTGATCCGACGCTACAAGCGTTTTCTGGCGGATGTCCGGCTGGAAAACGGGGAAACCGTTACCGCCCACTGTCCCAATTCGGGGAGCATGAAAGCCTGCTGCCAGTCCGGCCGGCCGGTCTATCTCTCCTTTCACGACAACCCCAAACGAAAGCTCAAGTATACCTGGGAGTTGATCCACATGCCCGGCTCATTGGTGGGCGTCAACACCCAGGTGCCCAACCGCCTGACCGCCAAGGCCATCGCATCGGGCGATGTGGCTGAATTGAACGGGTATGAAACGGTCAAACGGGAAGTCAGGGCGGGTAGCCACTCGCGGATTGATATCCTGCTGGCGTCACCGGATCGCCGCCCCTGTTATGTGGAGGTAAAAAACTGCACCCTGGTGACCGACGGCGTGGCCACCTTTCCCGATGCCGTGACCCTGCGGGGCCAGAAGCATTTGATGGAACTGCAGAATCTGGTGGCCTCGGGTTATCGATGTGCCATGTTTTTTCTGATCCAGCGCATGGATGCCCATTCATTTGCCCCCGCCGATCACATCGATCCCGCATACGGTAAGAAGCTGCGTCAAGCATCGCAACATGGCGTCGAGATCATCGTTTATGATGTCTCCATCAATCTCGAGACGATTCGGCTGAACGATCGATTACCCTATGACTTAGGGCCGCGGAAAAAATCAAGCACCACGAATGGGACAACCCCAACGCACCCATACCGGCACGATAAAAATTAGATTTGATATCCTTTATTTTTTACCCTATCATAACAGGTATAAATAGCGTTTTTGAAAAATGCCCATGAAACTCGATCCAAAAATGTCTCGTCATCGGACAGCACAAACGACGCGGCTGTTGGAAACAAGCATGAGGAGGCAACAATGAATACGGATGCCCCTGACAATTCAATGAACATCAATACGGTGCTTTTGGTCGATGACGAAAAAATGGTGCTTGAGGTCGGAAAGGCCATTCTGCAGCGACTGGGCAATGCGGTCATTACCGCTGCAAGCGGCGAGGAAGCCCTGGATCGATTCGGCCAGCATCGGGAATCCATCGGCTGTGTCGTGCTGGATCTGACCATGCCCGGCATGGACGGCCAGGCGACGTTCAAGCGGTTGCGGGAGCTGAGCCCCGAATTGCCGATAATCATTGCCAGCGGGCTTGCCGTCGACCAGGTAACCGGCCAATTCGGCGACATGCAGCCCAGTTCAGTCATCCAGAAACCCTACCAGATCGCCGACCTCTCAGCCAAGATACAAGGCATCCTCAAGGGTTGTTCCTAAACCCAGTCAAAGATCAAACTTCGCTTTGATCTTGAAGACATGTGTGGCAGGTAGATTGAGGATCCGCTTGACACCTGTTTTTTCGGCAATCCGGGCCAAATTGTCCCGGATCACCTCCATGGAAGGCGCGATAAACGTAAACCACACGTTGAATGAATTTTCCCGGAGGTAATTGTGGGTCACCCCGGAAAAGGTATTCACTGTCCGGGCAAATAATTCCACCTTCTCTTCGGGCACCCGGGCCGTGCACAAGGTGCTCACGAATCCCACCTTGCCCGGCACGAAATTTCCGCCGATCCGCCGGATAATGCCCGTTTCCTTGAGCCTGGACACCCGCACCAACACCTCGGCCTCCGTCGTACCCAGCTCCTGGGCAATCGATTCGAAGGGCCGTGGGGCCAGGGGGAATCGTGTCTGAATGCGATTGAGAATCGTTTTGTCCAAGTCGTCCATTATTATCCCTATACTTTTCCGTAACTGTGCAGCCCCGGCAGCAGGTTGACGCCGAAATAGGTAAACAGTACCGCCGCAAACCCCAGAATGGACAGATAGGCGATTTGCTTGCCCTCCCAACCACGCATGAGGCGCGCGTGCAGCAGGGTCGCGTAGACAAACCAGGTGATCAGGGACCAGGTCTCCTTGGGGTCCCAGGACCAGTAGGTGCCCCAGGCCGAGTTGGCCCACACCGCACCGGTGATGATCCCCCCGGTGAGAAAGAGGAAGCCGAACACCACCATCCGATGGGTGAGTTCATCCAATACGTCCAATTTGGGAATATGACCGATAACCCCTTCGATTTTATCAGGATTCCTCGCCTTGATCAGATACATGATGCTCATCCCGAAAGCGATGGCAAAGGCGGCATAACCGAAAAAGCAGGTGGCCACATGGGCGATGAGCCAGTTGCTTTTCAGGGCTGGCACCAGCGGCTGGATGCGATCGCTGATATTGGGCGACATTGACGCGTATGCCATGGCCAGAAAGGCAATGGGGGTGACAAAGGCGCCGATCAGTGCGTTTTTATATTTAAACTCCACGAAGAGGTAAATCACCCCTGCGGTCCAGGAAAAGAAAACCAGGGATTCGTAAAGGTTGGACAACGGGGCATGCCCGATTCCCATCTGGTAGGATTCCACCCAGCGCAGGAGAAGTCCCGCCGTTGTCGCCACGACTGCGGCCACGACGGTCCAACGCGCCGGCAACGTCAATCGGGGTTTTTTAAAAATCAGTGCCGCCACGTAAAAAAAGGCAGCCAGGGCAAAAACAAAGGTCGAAATGGAGAGTACGTGTGAACTGCTCATGGGCTTCGTTTTACTCCTTTATCACCCAACCGCCGGCGGTGCCGTTGGGGTTAACTGTCGGTCATGGCTTCAAACATCTTCTCGGTGGTATTCTTCATGGCCAGTTTGTTCCGGTTGGTCGTTCCGGCAAAGGTCACCCGGCTGTTTTTGCGAAGCTGTTCGATCACAATGCACACCTGCTGATGAGACAGATAAAAGGTCGCGAAGCAGCCGGCGATCATCAGGGTGAATCCGGTGTAAACCAGCCACACGCCGGGATCATTCGTCACCTGGAGGCCCGTGTAATAGCGCTCTTCGGCGGGCTGCTGGGGCGTGAATTTCTCTTGCGGCTGATTGGCAACGGCGATCATCACTTCGCCACCGCGCATTTTGTCAAAGTTGGCAAACTTCAAGGGAAGCAGCACCTCCACCGGTTCCCCCTCTTTTGGGGTGAGAATTCCTTTAAGGGCCGCCCCGACGTCCATCCCGCGAAACGCGGTCTCGGACTCGTAGGCCATGACGACAAACTTGCCCAGCCCTTCGGGGATATCAACGGGGACCCCCACCTTGGCTGTTACAGTATAGCTCATCCCCGAGGCACGGCTGGTGAAATTGAGGGTGTAAGCCTCCGCCGGTCCCTTGACCGGTGTCTCCGGCCGGGGCATCTTTTCGGGTTGAAGTTTGCCATAGCTGGACTGAAAGATATTGATGCCCCGATAGCGCAAGGGATCGTTGACGATGATGTCCTTTTGTTTTACCGCCTGTCCGCCCTCTAAAATGGTCAAGGCGGATCGATATTCCTTGGGTGCTCCGGTCTCGTAAAGCGTCAGGCTGAAGTCATCACACCGGATCTGAAAATCCAGGCGGTGAATCTGCCCCGTGCGACGGATACGGATGGTATCCGTCGCTTCACCTTCGGCAATATTGACATACCCCTCGAAGCCGAAAAAAGAGCCCGCCAAGCCGCCGATGAGCAATAAAATCACGCTCAGGTGAACAATGTAAACGCCCAGGCGGGACAGTCGGCCCTTCTCACCGTAAATCACCGCCCCATCATTCGAGCGGGTAACCTTGCAAAACGCGTATCGGCGGGCAACAATCGGCTCATAGACGCTGACCAGTTCCTCGGCATCCCGCTTGTCGGTCAGCGTCCGGGCGTCCGATCGGTTGGTGAAACGCTCGGGACGGACCTTGGGGCTCCGGGTAAAAATCAGCTTCCAACTGCCGCTGAGCCGGTCGATGGAACAGACCACGATATTGATGGTCAAAAGCAAAAGGAGACCCTGGAACCACCAGGAGTGGTACATATCGAAAATACCCAGGGTGCTGAGCAGTTGATAGCGAAAGGCCCCATAGGCATGCAGGTAGGCATCCGGACTTTCATTCTGGGGAATAACGGTGCCGATGATCGATGTGATCGCCAATGAGAGCAGCAGCACAATGGTCAGCGTGACGGAACAGAAAAATTTCCACAGTGGATTCGCGTTCTTCAATAAAAACTCCTCATGATGGGCAACGATAAATCGGGCCATGGGCCACCTGTATCCGGTCGGCTGGCGGCGGCGTCAAAGATATTTTTGCATAACAAACAGCTCCAAGCTTTCCCACGCCCGCTTCAAAGCGATCCAAAAACTAATCCCCGTAACTGGCAATGTAAAGCGGTCCCTTGAGCCGAAGAGCTATTTTGACAGAAAATCTCCGGTTAAAAAAGCGTAAAATGAAATACTGGACATATCTTCTAACACCCTGTAATTACCCAGGGACAGCTGACGGTCGGCGATGGCAGAGGTTATCCCGGTTCGTATCACCCGATCATTGACTTGAATCAACTTTTACGTATGCGAGCAACCGGCTGATAAAAGGAAACCCTTAACGATGCAATGGACTGACGACGCCGAAGCGGCCGTGAAGAAGGTGCCTTTTTTCGTTCGCAAGAAGGTTCGCAGCCGGGTGGAGAAGGAGGCGGCCGACGCCGGTAAAGCCAGCGTGAGCCTTTCCGATGTCAAAGCCACCCAGGCCCGATACCTTAAAAAAATGAGCAGCGAAGTCAAAGGCTACCAGTTGGATGCCTGCTTCGGAAGCGGCGGATGCCCCCACCGTGCCATGGCCAGCGAGGTGCTGGTGGAAAAGATCGAACGGGTTATGGCGGATGCCGATCTGTTGGGATTTTTAAAGTCTCGGGTACAGGGCGATCTGAAGTTTCACCATGAATTTCGCATCAGCATCGCCGACTGCCCCAATGCCTGTTCCCAGCCCCAGATCAAGGATGTGGGCATCCTGGGCGCCGCAACGCCCGGGTTCACAAAGATCCCCTGCAGCGCCTGCGGTGCCTGCACCGAGGCCTGCAAGGAAGATGCGGTGGTGCTGTCTGAAAACGGCGAAGCCAGCGCCATCGACTTTACGTGCTGCGTCCACTGCGGCAGTTGCGTGGCCGTCTGCCCCACAGGCACATTGGAGGCGTGCAAAAATGGCTATCGGGTGCTGATCGGCGGCAAACTGGGCCGCCATCCCCGACTGGCCAGGGAACTGCCGGGCATTCACGATGCGGAAACGGTGGTGCGCATGATCGCCGACTTCCTGGCATTCTACAAATCACGGAGTACCCGCGGTCAGCGCTTTGCCCAATTGCTCACCGATGCGGATATCGACGCATTCTCCAGAAAAATGGACGGCTTGAATGGTTGAACATTTCAAGCATTGGTGCTATCTTACGCTCGCTTATCGCAGGCAGCCCGATCGTGGGCGGGCACCACTTCGATTTCCAGGATCCCAGTTCTCAGACTGAATTTAGAGCGAAAATGAGCGCGCTGACCATCGACAACATATTATCCAACCGGAAAAACCTGGAACGCATTCTGGACAATATGAAAGATGGCATCATCGCCCATGATCTGGACCGGCGCATTTTTTACTTCAACAGGAAAGCCGAAGAAATTACCGGATATCGCCGGGAAGATGTCCTCGGTAAAGATTGCCACGAAGCCCTCGGTGGGCCCTTTTGCGGCAGCCGATGTTCTTTTTGCGGCAGCCAGCCCATCTTTCTCGATACCGCCGAATACCCCATCAACATCATCACACATAGTGGGGAGCCGCGCAGACTTGAAATGACAGCCACCATGATGCGCGACGAAAATGACCAGGAAGTCGGCGTGTTGGCGACTTTCCGGGATGTCACCGACATTTTCGAACTGAGAGTCAAAGCCAAGGAAATGACAGGATTTTGCAACATTATCGGCTGCGACAACAAGATGGTCGACGTGTTTCGGCAAATCAAGGATGTCTCCGGCTACGACTACCCTGTCCACATCTCCGGCGAAACCGGCACCGGCAAAGAACTCGTGGCCAATGCCATTCACAACGAAAGCCTGCGCGCCGGCAATCCGTTTGTGCCAATCAACTGCGGCGCATTGCCCGAAGGCCTGATCGAAAGCGAACTGTTCGGCCACGTGAAAGGGGCCTTTTCAGGCGCCATCCGGGAAAAGAAGGGCCGCTTCGAACTGGCCAACAAAGGCACCATCCTTCTCGATGAAATTGCCGAACTGCCCAAGTTGCTTCAGGTGAAACTGCTGCGATTTCTCCAGGAAGGCACGTTTGAGAAAGTAGGCGGGGAGAAAACGGTATCGGTTGATGTGCGCGTGATCAGCGCCACCAATAAGGACCTTAAAAAAGAGGTCAAAAAGGGAAGTTTCCGGGAAGACCTGTTCTACCGTCTCAATGTCATTCCCATCCACATCCCTCCCATCCGCGAACGCAAACCCGACATTCCCTTGCTGGTGGAGCACTTTCTGTCCAAAGCGCCAATTATTCATGGACTGCGGCCGGTCCGCATCGCCCAGGAAGCCTTGAACATGCTCATGGACTATGCCTGGCCGGGTAATGTACGGGAGCTTCAAAACGCCGTCCAATTTGCCATCGTCCGCTGCAAGGGGAAAGTGATCCGACCGGAAGACCTGCCCCTGGAGTTGAAGGACATCATATTCGAAAAGCCCAAACGGGGGCCACTGCGCAAACTGGACGGAGCAATGGTCAAGGCGGCGCTGACGAAGACCGGTGGAAACAAGGCCCGGGCCGCCAAAGTCCTAGGTGTCGGCCGTGCCACCTTATACCGGTTTTTAGGGTGATCACCCCCACGTGTTGACTGACGAATAAAACAGGGGCTCGATAACGAGCCCCTGTTCTTTTTTCCAACGGGTTGACCGTTAAGCGGCTTCGATATCCCGCCGGTCGGACATATCCATGAGCACGCGATCCCGGGCTTTGTCGATACCCAGGGCCTTGCGCTTCTTGTCGATGTGGGCGATCATCATTTTGGCCATCTCGTGGGGATCGGGGTTAAAGCCCCATTTGCCCATACCCATCTCCTCCAGCCCCTCGAAGAGCAGCTTTTCGAACTTGGTGCCCTTGGTGACCGGAAAGGTAACGCCAAACACGGTATACACACCAGAGGCCACAAAGTACTGGCCGATGGCAATGGCCTTTTCACTCATGTATTCAGGTGCGGCGCCCGCCACCGGCAGATCGGCGATGCTGTCGCCCAGGCCGCCGGTGCGTACCATTTCGGAACAGGCGATGAGGATGCGGGTGTTGTCCACGCAGGACCCCAAACCCAATACGGGCGGCATGCCCACGGTTTCGCATACCTCGCGCAAACCATCACCGGCAAGGACCGCGGCTTCGGGCGAGGTCAGTCCGGCTTTGGCCAGCGCGATCTGCGAACAGCCCGTCTGGACCACCAGCACGTCGTTTTTGATCAGTTCCTTGACCAGTTCCACATGCACGTAATCCTGCTTGACGCGCGGGTTGGTGCAGCCTACCACACCGGCCACGCCGCGGATGCGGCCGTTGATGATATTCTCGTTGAGCGGGGTATAGGACGCCCGGAAGGATCCGCCCAGCATGTAGTTGATGTACTCATGGGAGAAGCCGTGGACGCCGACACCCACTTTTTTGGGAATCTCGACGGGAAATTTGCGGTTCTTGAACCGGCTGATGGCTTTAACGACGATCTCATCGGTACACGCCATGGGATTGTGCTCATCCAGTTCGATGTGGGTGGCGCCCTCCAAGTGGCAGCGCGGGTTGGTGGTGAACAACGCGGTCTCGTAGCACTCGGCCACCTTGACCAGGCCCTGCTGAATGCACTGGACGTCGACGGCCATGGCATCCACGGCACCGGTGACGATAACCGGCTCGGTGGATGAAAAGTTGCCGGCATGGGGGATACCGTGGCGCGACATCACCTCCGCACCGGAGCAGCACATGCCCACCAGGTTGATGCCCTTGGCACCGGCTTCCTTGGCCGACTCGATCAGAGAGGGCGCGTTGACCGAGGCCAGCATGGATTCGAACAGGTTGGGTTCGTGGCCATGCACGATGACGTTGACATGGTCTTCCTTCAAGCACGCCCATGTTGACTTCAACGCTGACCGGCGACGGGGTGCCGAAGAGAATGTCGCTGATCTCGGTGGCGACCATGGATCCTCCCCAACCGTCGGCCAGGGCGGTACGGCTGATCTGTTTGATGAGGTTTTGGGGATCCTGATCCATGCCGATATGGGTGCGGCTCATCATCTCCATGATTTCGCGCATGGCGCCCCGGGGAACGATGCCGTGCTTGCGCCACATTTCCAAGGTTTTGGGCGGGACGCGCTTGGCAAAGGGGATTTCACCCTCCACCTGGGTGTAGGTTTTTTCCAACTCATGATACAGGTCCATGGCAATGTCCTCGACACTGCGCCCCTCGGTCTCGATGCCGATCTCCTTGGAGATCGATTCCAGTTTGCCGACATCCTTGATGCGGTAGTCCTTGATCTTGCCCTGGACCACATCGCGGAAGATGTCCAGCATGGCCATGCCGTGGTCGTTGTGGCAGGCCGATCCGGTGGCGACCATGCGGCCGAAGTTGCGCGCCTGGATGGTATCGATGGTGGCCCCGCAGACACCCACCTTGCCATAGGGATCCTTGGTATTCATCCGGCAGGGTCCCATGAAGCAGTGTTTGCAACAGGCCGAATCGGCACCGATGGGGCAGGCCTTCATGTTGACCGCCCGGTCAAAATGGGTCTCGACACCGTCGAGACGGGCCTTTAACAGCATCTGCTGAGTGGCCTCACAGGTAGTAACGTCCTTGATTTCGAATTCTTTTCCAGTTTTACCTTCTTTCTTGTCGACCATGTTCCCTCCTTCGTGGAAAGATTACGTGTGGGTTATATAATTACGGTTAGTGTAAACTGCCTAAATGGCATGTATATTCCGGAAACGCATGTGCGATTTGAAATCAAGTTGTGGCAAGCTCTGAATGAAGCGTAAATGTCATTTCATATCATCCTTATCAGGAATGGTTACTATTTCAATTAAATAATTATTGCGGTCCTGTCAAGAATTGTTTCGTTTTTTATTTGTATTTTGATCGGCATCAATCCATTGCGCCACCCAGTTAGCGCACCACCGATGACGAGATTGTATTCCGGTTTCACTGATTTTCCTTGACCGACTTACGGTGGACCTTTAATGTAAGGACGCTCAACCACGCGCATAGGGACCGTCTGCAACGGAGCGGTTTGAGTTGGTGCCCATTGTTTTGGACAGGCCCCACGTTGATAGGGCCGGGGAAGAACGCAGGCCCACGCCCCTTTTTCCATGGAAAGGAAAGGACCATGTCTGACAAACCTGTGAAGGTGTTCTCGCTGAGTACATGCAGCCACTGCAAATCCACCAAACGTTTTTTGGATGAATGCACCGTTAAATACGAATTCGTCGATGTCGATCTATTGGATGGGGATGAACGTAAGGCCATTCTTGCCGATGTGAAGAAATTCAACCCCAGATGTTCATTTCCCACGGTTATCATCGGCGACAATGTCATCGTCGGCTACAAGTTAGATAAAATCAAGGAGGCGCTGGGACTGTGATGGATGCCAGTGAACTTTACGAAAAACTGAAAAAAATCCATGAGCCCAAAGGCTATTACTTCAGCAACAACCACGAGCGGGTCATGGAACTGATGGAAGCCCTGCTCGTGAACAAGGCACGTTACGGCTACATGGTCTGTCCCTGCAGACTGGCCTCCGGCGATCGGGACAATGACCGGGATATCATCTGCCCCTGCGACTATCGGCAGCCCGACGTGGCCGAATTTGGCTCTTGCTACTGCAACCTCTACGTTTCCAAAGAATGGAACGAAGGAAAAATCGAACAGGAATACGTGCCCGAACGCCGGCCGCCTGAAAAAATGTTTTTTTGATCAGGAGAACTTGTCGTAGGCGATCATCTCCGGTTCCACCCCCAGGCTGTCCAGCATCTCCTCCACGGCCTGGACCATCATTGGCGGCCCGCACATGTAGTACTCGATTTCCGTGGGATCCTTGTGTGTGGCCAAATAAGTGTCTTGCAGGCGTTGGTGGATGAAGCCGGTCATCCCCTCCCACTTGTCTTCGGGCATGGGGTTGGACAGGGCCACATGATAGGAAAAATTGGGGTATGTTTCTGCGAGTCCCTTGAACTCCTCATCGAAGAACAGTTCCAGTTTGGAGCGGGCGCCATACCAGAATGACAGCCTGCGGTTGGTTTTCACACCTATCAGCTGGTCCAGGATCTGGCTGCGCAGGGGCGCCATGCCGGCGCCGCCGCCCACGAAGCACATCTCTCTGTCGGTGTCCTTGACGGCAAACTCGCCAAACGGTCCGCTCAGGGTCACCTTGTCCCCGGGTTGAAGGTTGAAGATGAATGTAGAGCCGGTCCCGGGCGGCAGGTTCTTGGCCCCCGGCGGCGGTGTGGCGATTCGGATGGTGAAACGCAGCCGGGTAGCTTCCATGGGCGGATTGGCCAACGAATAGGCCCGGAACACCGGCGCCAGATTCTTGCCCCGCAGTCCCCACAGGTTGAAGCGATCCCAGTCGGGCCGGAACCGCTCGGCCACCCGAATCCGGAAATGCTCGAATGGGATCTCGTATTCCGGGATATCGATCTGGATGTAGGCGCCGGCCGTGAAATTCAGCTGTTCATCATCGTCCAGTTCCAATACCAGATCCTTGATGAAGGTGGCCACGTTCTCGTTGGAAACCACCGTGGCCGTGTATTTCTTAACCGATAAGATTTCATCGGGGATGCGGATCTTCAGATCCTCTTTGACCTTCAACTGGCAGGCCAGGCGAATGTCGCTCTTTCTCTCCTTGCGTGACAGGTGGGCCAGTTCGGTAGGAAGCGGGCCACGGGAACCTTCCTCCACCTTGCACTTGCACATGCCGCACGCCCCGCCGCCCCCACAGCCGGAAGGGATAAAGATGCCGTTGGCCGACAAGGCGGACAGCAGTGTCCTGCCTGACGGCGCATCGATGCCCTTTTCCTCGTCGTTATTGATAATGACCCGGTTGTTGCCCTTCTGGACGACCTTGCCCTCGACAAAGAGCAGCAGTCCCACAAGAATCAGGATCACCGAGACAAAAACAGTGGTTCCCACGAGGTATATCAAGGGTTACTCCTTTATAGCGTGATGCCCGAGAAAAGCATGAACCCCATGGCCATCAACCCGGTCATGATCATGGTGATGCCGAACCCGTCCAGGCCTTCAGGTACGTTGGCGTAGCGCATCTTGATCCGGATGGCGGCCATGGAGACGATTGCCATGAGCCAGCCCACGCCGGAACCGAAACCGAAAACCACCGTTTCGATGAAGGTGTAGTCGCGCTCCACCATAAACAGCGATGCGCCCAGAATGGCACAGTTGACCGCGATCAGCGGCAGGAAAACCCCCAGCGCCATATACAACGTCGGCGAATAGCGGTCGATCACCATCTCCACCATCTGCACGATGGCGGCGATCACGGCGATGAAGGTGATGAATTTTAGAAAACTCAGGTCGATGGACGCCAGGCCCGCCCAGCGCAGAGCACCGGGTGAAAGCAAGTACTGGAAGACCAGCCAGTTCACCGGCGCGGTGATGGAGAGCACGAACACCACGGCAAAACCCAGACCGATGGCCGTGTCCATATTCTTGGATACCGCCACAAAGGAGCACATCCCCAGAAAATAGGACAGCAGGATGTTGCCCACGAATACCGAATTGAGAAACAAACCGATCAGGTTTTCCATATCCGTCTAGCCTTTCATCAGACTCTTCTGCAGCCACACCAACAACCCGATGATAATAAAGGCCGCCGGCGCCAACTGCATGAACCCCATATTCATGTATCCGTGATCGTAAAGGACCTGAGGAACCACGGCGTAACCGAAGAGCTTGCCGGCGCCGACCAGCTCACGGATAAACGCCACGGTGACCAGTACCAATCCATAGCCGGCGCCGTTGCCCAGTCCGTCCATAAACGACTGAACCGGTGGGTTGCCCAGGGCATACGTTTCCGCCCTCCCCATGACGATACAGTTGGTGATAATCAGACCGACAAACACGGAGAGCTGTTTGCTGATGTCGTAAAAATAGGCCCGCAGCACTTCATCGGCGAGGATCACCAGCGAGGCGATCACGGACAGTTCCACGATCATGCGCACGTTCCTGGGAATCACGTTGCGCATGGCCGAAATGGTCAGGCTGGAAAAAGCCGTGACAAAGGTCATGGCCAGGGCCATGACGATGGCGGTGTTGAGCTGCACCGTAACGGCCAGGGCCGAGCAGATCCCCAGGCTCTGGATGAAGACCGGGTTGTTCTTGGCCACCGGTTCGGAAAAGGCCTTGAATGTCAGGGATTGGGTTATTTTCATGGCAACGGATTCACCTGTTAGCGGTTATTAGTCTCATCCAAATTGATTTGAGCTGTTGAGCCGTTGGGCGAGAAGAACGAAAAACCATTTTGGCTGAACAGCTGATCGGCTCATCAGCTTGCCGGCTATCCCTTCAGCTTCCCGCCGGCAGGGAGACCGGGCCGGCCCGGAACTGCTCGGACAGGGGCTCGTAGTCCAACAGGATCTCCTTGAGACCACCGGTGAGGTACTTGCCGGTGAGCGTGGCACCGGAAATCCCGTCCACATAGTTGGCCTGCCGGTCCGCAGTGATCGCATCGGCCACCTTGCCCTTGGCGATACCCACGGCGGCAAATGCTCCCGCCTCGTCCACGATCCGCTTGCCCACGAAGTTTTCCTGGAACCAGGGCTTTTCGATCTCGCCCCCCAGTCCAGGGGTCTCGTTGTGGCTGTAGACGGAAAATCCGGCCACGGTTTTGCCGTCTTTTTCGATGGCCATGTAGCCGCGGATCTTGCCCCACAAGCCCCGGGAGTCCACCGGAAGAATGTAGGCGGCCGGCTGGGAGTCCTTAACGTAAAAGCAGACCGGTATGGCATCTGCGTCGCCACCGACGATCCGGCCAGCACCATCCATGGCATAGCAGCGGATCGTTTCCTGATAGAGCCGCTCGATCTGGACGACGGTGGCCGGCTGGTCGGGATCGAGGAGTCCCACAGCTTTCAAAATGTTTTTCTGACGGTCAACGGCCACATTGCGCAATTTCCGTTCCTTGAGGCCGGTAGCGGCACCGGTAAGCAGCAGACTGCACACCAGGGCGATCGCAACGGTGAAGGCAATCGATTTCAATCGATCAGACATTGGGCACCCTTTTTCTCAGCCGCGCCTTGATCACGAAATGGTCCATCAGCGGGGCAAAGAGATTCATGAACAAGATGGCCAGCATTACCCCTTCCGGGTAGGCCGGGTTGAACACCCGGATCATCACGGTCAGTGCACCGATGGCAAATCCGTATATCCACCGGGAGAGGTTCATGCCCGGTCCGGACACCGGGTCGGTTGCCATGTATACGATGCCGAAGGCAAAACTGCCCATGACCAGATGCCAGACCGGATGCACGGAAAACATGGTGGCCGTCTGCCCACCGGACGAGAGGTAGATCAAATAACCGGGATATGCCACTGCCAGCACACCAAAAACGCCACCGAGCATGTTCCGGTAATTGCCTACCCCTGTCAGCACCAGGAAAACGGCGCCGAGCAGGCACATGAGGGCCGACGTCTCGCAAACACTGCCGGGAATGTTGCCGATAAAGAGCCGCTGGAAGGTGTAGCCGGCATCCCCTAGGATGCGGGAAGCCGATTCACCGGCGGTCGCCAGGGGCAATAGGGCCAGCGGGGTGGCCGCCGTTACCGCGTCCACTGCCTGCTGGCCGCTTTGCTCGACCAGGGTCCAGACCCGGTCGCCGGACATGTTGGCCGGATAGGCGAAAAAGATGAACGCCCGGGCCGTCAAGGCCGGGTTGAGAATGTTCCTGCCCGTACCGCCGAAAATCTCCTTGCCGATCACCACGCCAAAGGAGATGCCCACGGCCACCTGCCAAAGGGGTGTCGTCGGCGGCAGGGTCATGGGAAACAGCAAACCGGTCACCAAAAAACCTTCACTGATATTGTGCTTGCGAATCGAAGCAAACAGGACCTCCCAGAAAAGCCCCACGGCATAGGAGACCATCAGCATGGGCAGCACGACCCAGGCACCTTGTATCATCACTGGAACGAATCCCAGATTCAACCCCGACGCCAGGTGGCTTTGGTAGCCGGTGTTGTAGATGCCGAAGAAGAAGGGCGGCATCAGTGCAATGATCACGAAGGTCATATACCGCTTCAGGTCCAGGCTGTCTCGCACATGGGCGTCGGAACGAGTGGTCAGTGCAGGGGTGAAGGCCACCGTTTCGATGGCATCGAACAGGGAGTGCAGTTTCTCCAGGCGGCCACCGGATTCAAAATGGGGCCGGGTGGTATTGAATAAACCTTTGAGCACTTTCATCATTTTCCATTCTCTGCCAGCGGGTCATTCTCGCCGATGGCTCCCGGATTTCAGGAAATCTCCTTGTAGTATTGGGCTTTGGCAGCCTGAAACACCTCGCGCAATTGAATCTTGGAAGGGCAGGCATAGGTGCACAACCCGCATTCGGCGCAGTCGAGCAGGCCATGGGCAAGGGCCTCTTCCACCTCGTCGGCCACCAGGCACTTCATGGTGAACTGGGGCAGGATGTCCACCGGGCAGATCCGGGCACAGGTGCCACAGTTGACGCAGGCGCGTACCTCTCCGTGCTGCCCGCAATCCATGGGAAAGGGCCTGCGGCGAAAGGCGGAAAGAAAAGCCGTGGAGTAGCTGGGCTTGTTGGCGCCCGGGCGAATGAATCCGAAGGGCTCTTCTCGATCGCCGTCATCGAGAAGATTCAGTGCGTTCTGGTAAAATCCCATGAAGCCGTCGGGGCTGCCGGCAAACCCGGTAAACACGCCCCCCACGATGTATCGGGCAGCTGGTTCGCCCGCCAGGCCGCCATTGCACATCAGCCGCAACGGTACACCGGCCCGGGTCGATACGTGTTCTGCGGCGGGTGCAAGACTACCGCCCACCGTCATGACCCGTTGCACGGGATAGCGACCGGTCCGCAAAAAGTCGCCCATCAGAATCACATCCTGACCATCGATGAACCAGGCTCGGTTCTGATCCGACCCGGTCCGGATACGGTAAAGCTGAACGCTGGGATTGCCCGCCGGATAGCACCCGGTATACCGCTGAATCACGGCCTGGTCGGGCAGGGCCGACACAATCGATTCGTCACCGGTTAGGTTGACCACCACCCGGTCGCACAATTTGTTGAGCAGATCCATGCCGAGACCAAAGCGGTCTTCCTGCTCTTTAAGGTATACCACCGGGTCCGGTCCAAAGGGTTCGTCGTTGCCCAGACGCACGATAATGGACGGCGGAACGGTATCGGGGTCAGCCAGGTCCATGAAGGGCAGCGTTTTGAAAAACGGCCACATCCCGCCGGCAAGCAGGGTGTCCACCAAAGCCTGCCGCGGGATTTCATCCAGTTGCTCGACCGTTGGCACATCAAAGGCTTCACACGGTTCATCTTTGTCCAACGCAATGACAATCTGCCGAATGATCCGCCGTGGACCGAAAACAATACGCTTCACCCGACCGCCCCCGGGAGAAAGAAAACGAATGCGGATATTGCGTTTGTCCTCGAACAGGGGGGTGCCGATGGACACCGAATCGCCCTCTTCCACCAGCAGCCGGGGTTTGACAAAAGGGATCTGTTCGGGAACCATGCCCACATGGTCCGGCGTATCCAGCCGGTGCAAGTGCCGTTCGGGGGTTCCTGCTATCCGGATCGAAAACCCCTTTTTCAGATGTATGGCATTCATCGGTTAACCTTGGTTGTGGCACACAGGGTGCAAATTTAAAAAAGGTTTATTTTGACACGTCTTAAACGGATCTGCAAGCCGTGAATCCTTCCCGGCCCTGAATCGGAACGTGCAGCAGTTGGCCGTGATCACACTGCAACGGGGGGACGGCTCCCCTTGACATATGCTCGATTTCATCTTAGGAAAAGATCAGACCTTTTTCCGGAGATCATGGGCGTGGAAATCGACAAAAAAACGAGGATGACCCGACAGCGACGAGTCATCCTGGAAGAGATCCGCAGGTATAACAACCATCCAGCCGCCGATGAAATTTACGAGCGGGTCCGAAAACAGCTGCCCCGGATCAGTTTGGGCACGGTTTATCGGAACCTCGATGTGCTCTGCGAATTGGGAGAGATCCAACGTCTGGAGCTCTCCGGCGCCATGAAACGATTCGATGGCATTCCCAAAAAACACTACCATATCCGCTGCGTATGCTGTGGTCGCGTTGACGATGCGCCCATCGCACCGCTCAACGAACTGGAAGATGATCTCTACGGCACCACCGTATTTGAGATCATTGGCCACAATCTGGAATTCACCGGACTGTGCCCCCAGTGCTCCAGGCAACAGAATCAGCAGCAAGCAGCCAGCTAGGCCGGATCCGAAACGCACAATATCCTCTTTATTCCAGATGGTTGTTTTATGATACAGACCTGTTTCACACAAAGCATGAGACAATACGGGTATATGGTGCCGACGCCGCCCGTCAACGGAAATGATCTCAACACCCGCCGACCACACCTGAAAAGGGAACACTTACGGGCGATGCCCGCACACAACGATCGGCATCACCCCCTGGCATGCAATTTGAATATGTTTGAATCTGATGGATCGGATATCCGGCCCGACACTCCGTAACGATTGATCTTTCACCCCAGACCATAAAAGAGGTGGCCCATGGAAGCGTGCAAACCAGTTCTCAACACAGGATTAAGGGGCGTAACCATCGCCAGTACGAAAATCAGCGATGTCAAGGGTGCCGAAGGAAAACTGGTCTACCGGGGATACCGGGTCAAGGACCTGGCCGGTAAGATCTCATTCGAGGAGGTGGTCTACCTGCTGCTGTTCGAACAGCTGCCCGACAAGGAGGCTCTGGCGGACTTCAAGCAGCAGATCGCCGAACAGCGCGCGGTGCCCGAGGAAATTCTCACCGCCATGAAAGCCATGCCCAAGGATGCACTGCCCATGGATGTGCTCCAGGCCGCCGTCCCCATGATGGCCAACTATGACCCTGACCTCCGCAAGACAGACATCGACAGCGCCACCCGTATGGCCGTTCGCCTGATCGCCAGGTTCGCCACCATCGTGGCGGCCTGGGACCGGATTCGCAACGGCAAAGACCCCGTCGCCCCTGACCCTAGCCTGAGCCAGGCAGCCAACTTCCTGTACATGCTCAACGGTGAGGTGCCCGATGACGAACTGGCCGGCTTTATGGACACCGGGCTGGTGCTCCACGCCGAGCACTCCTTCAATGCCTCCACCTTTGCCGCGCGTGAAGTGGCCTCAACCAAGGCCCATCTTTACGCGGCGGTGGCCGCCGCCGTCGGCTCTCTCTCCGGCCCCCTTCACGGCGGCGCCAACACGCGGGTAATGCAGATGCTGCTGGAGATCGGCGAGGTGGACAAGGTCGATGATTACGTCACCAACATCCTCGACACCGGCGGTGTGATCATGGGACTGGGCCATGCCGTCTACCAGGTGGACGACCCCCGGGCGCGAATCCTCGAACCCATGTCCCTGTCCCTGGGAAAACGGTCCGGAGACACCCGCTGGTACGATCTGTCCAAGGCCCTGGAGATCAAGGGCAAGGCCGCCTTTAAAAAGAAAAAAGGAGGGGACATTTTTGTCAACGTCGATTTCTACAGTGCCTCCCTATATTACTATATGGGCATCGCCGTGGATCTGTTTTCGCCCATCTTCGCCATCTCCCGTATCGCCGGATGGTCGGCGCATGTGATCGAAGAGCAGTTCGGCGGGGCCGCGGCAAAACCGACCTTGTACCGGCCGGAGTCCGACTATGTCGGCGATTACTGCGGACCCGACGAATGCGCGTTCGTTCCCATGAATGAGCGATAATTTCCCACGACTTACTCAACCCTTAGCACGAGGCTCGACACAGAAGATGAAAAAATGGAAATGCTTGGTCTGCGGCTACATTCACACCGGCGATGAACCCCCAGAGAAATGCCCGGTCTGCGGGGCCCCCAAAAGCCAGTTCATCGACGTCACCGAACCGACGGCCCCGGCGCCGACGCCGGCGCCGCCCGAAGCTACCGAACCTCCACCGAAAACGGATTCACCTGAAATATCCGCACCGGCGGCAGTGGCCAAACCTGCCGAACCCGAACCGGTTTCCCCTTTCAAGAATTCGCGATACCGCCAGCTGTTCGAAATGCTGACCCAATACCACGGGCACCCCATTTCGGTCCATATTCCCAATGGCCTGTTGCCCGTTACCATCCTTTTCATTTTCCTTTCGGCCCTGTTCAGCATCAAAGGGATGACCACCGCGGCGACTTACAACCTGGGTGCAGTAGCCCTGTCCATGCCGCTGGTCCTGTTTTTCGGATGGGTGGACTGGCAGAACCGCTTCAACGGTGCCATCACGAATGTTTTTATTGTGAAGATCGCCTGTGGCATCATCGTCACGGTCACCGCCTGGTTTCTTTTCATCTGGCTGCTGGTCAACCCGGCGGTGGTCACCACCCCCCAACCCTCCCGGGTTGCCTTTTTCCTGATCAACCTTATAATGCTGGGTGCGGCCAGCATCGCCGGATGGTATGGTGGGAAGCTGGTATTTAGAGACTGATAAGGAGTCCCAAGCAATGAATCAGGCACACGATATTGACAAAGCACAGATGCAGCAAGTCCAGTTGGAGCTGACCCGCATTCTCAGCGGCCTTAAACATGAAATACCCGTTTTCCTGTTCACACAGGTGGGTAAAAACGACGTCTTCAACGATGCCGCCCGGCAGGCCCTGCGTTTTTTCAGACAATTAACCGACAAGATCGTTCTGCGGGAATTCGACCTGACCCATGAGAAGGCCAAACAGATGGGCATCGACCACTCGCCCACCCTGGTCTTCGATCCGGACCGCTACAACGTCCGCTGGTTGGGCGCGCCGTTGGGCGAGGAGGGCCGCATCTTCCTGGAAGTCCTGCTGCGCATCGGCACCGGCAAGAGCGACCTGAACGAGACGGCCATGGCCGTGCTGAAAAAGATCGATCAGCCCCGTCAGGTGAAAGTCTTCGTAAGCGCATCGTGCCCCTACTGTCCCCAGCAGGCGTTGAATGCCCTCAAGGCAGCCGTGGCGCGGCCGGAGATGGTATCTCTGGAAATCATCGATATACAGGCCAACGCCGAACTGGCCGACCAGTACGGTGCCCACTCGGTGCCCCAGACCTTTGCCAACGATGTACTCACCGCCCTGGGCGCCCAGACCGAAGAGCTGTTTATGGCCTCCCTGGACAAGATGGCCCAGCAGACCATTTTCATCCCCGAGAGCGACGCGGAGGAGGTGGAATGCCAGTTGGTGATCATCGGCGGCGGCCCGGCCGGCCTGACTGCCGGTATCTATGCGGCCCGCAGCGGCCTTAAATCCGTGGTGGTGGAAAAAGGTGTCCTGGGCGGACAGGTGGCCCTGACCCCGGTCGTGGAAAACTATCCCGGCATGAAGGAGGTGGGCGGCAAAACCCTGGTGGACATCATGGTTACCCACGCCCTGGAATACGTGCAGATCTTTCCCGGCGAAGAGGTGGTGGACATCATCCCCGGTGAACCGCACATTGTCCAGACCTCCCGGAGAAAGTTCAAAACCCAGGCCGTGCTCTTCTCCACTGGTGCCTCCCACCGGCACTTGGGCGTTCCGGGAGAAGAACGCTTCTCCGGCCGTGGGGTCAGCTACTGCGCCACATGCGACGGGCCGCTGTTCAAGGGTAAACGGGTCTTCATGGTGGGCGGCGGCAACAGTGCCGCGACTGAAGCCCTTCACCTCAAGAATATGGGCGTGGACGTCCTTCTGGTCCACCGCCGGGATCGTCTGAAGGCCCAGGAGGTGCTGGTTCAAAAGCTGATCGACAGCAACATTCCCATCCTCTTCAACACCGAAGTCAAGGAGATCCGGGGCGAGAATCGGGTCACGGAAGTGGTGCTGCTGGACAAGGCCACCGGTGAGACGGCCACAAAACCGGCCGACGGCGTTTTTATGGCCATCGGATACGATCCGGCCGTTGACCTGGCCAAGAAGGTGGGACTGGAACTCACCGAGGAGGGCTACATCAAACACAAGGAATTTCGCACCAATATCCCGGGCATTTACGTGGCCGGGGATGTGGCCGGCGGCTTCAAACAGATCGTCACCGCGGCCGGCTACGGCTCTGAAGCGGCCCTGGCCATTTTCGAAGACATCATCAACCCCTATTGGAAAAAATAATGACCGGGTGTTCGCAAACCGGGGCCCCGCATTTGCCTAAAACGGCGGGATACAGCCGGGTGACCATGTGCCACATGATGCTTCCCCAGGACACCAATCCGGCAGGCATCGTCCACGGTGGCGTGGTCATGAAACACATCGATGACGCCGCCGGGGTGGTGGCCCTGCGGCATACCCGCTGCAGCGTGGTCACCGCCTCCATCGACCGGCTGGACTTTCACAACCCGGCCTTCATCGGCAACCTGCTCAGCCTCAAAGCCAGCTTGAACCTGGTGGGCACCAGCTCCATGGAAGTAGGGGTGCGGGTGGAGACCGAAGATCTGAAAACCGGAGAAATCCGGCATACCGCATCGGCCTATCTGACCTTTGTGGCCCTGGACGACCAGTTCCACCCCCGGCCGGTTCCCCCGCTGGTCCTGGAAACCGATGAAGACCGGCGGCGCAACCGCCAGGCGCAGGCCCGGCGCCGGGTGCGCCTGGCTGAAAAAAGCCGTGAGACCTCCTGCCGGACAGACCCGGAAGCCTGTCAGACACCCCCAGATTAATCCTCGACACAAGCCGGTCGGACAGATCGAACGTCGTGCAATATCAGTTCAACGAAACAGACCTGCTATCGGCGATATCCCGGAAATGGGAAATGGCCTTCGTCCGCTTGCGCGCGGATCTTTCCCTCGCCGGCAGCCCGGAACGCACCGCATGGCGAAGCGTGGTGGAGACCAGCGACGGACGGCTGTTTGTATTGGAACGGATTCCCTCGAAATTATATGGTGGCAAGCGTCGGATAGCCGCCATTCTCCAACAGCTGTCTGATCGGGGTATGCAGCAGATTGTCGCTTACCTGCCGGATGCAGGCGGCGAATTCATCCATTTGATCAACCACGGTTTGTGGCAGTTGTGCCCTTACGTAGGCGGCGTGGTGCTTGACCGGCCCGCCTATGCCATGGACGGCTGGCGGGGCGATGCGGTTGCGGATTTTCTCATCCAGTTTATCGCCACCAGCATTCAATCCCCATTGGATTTGGAACCATCGTCGTTTTCCATCGCCGCCTACACCCTGGACCTGTTTGCAACGCTGTCTGCCCGGAACCCGCAAATTGCCGACCGTTATCGCCCGTTTATGGCGCACTTGAAAAAAAGCCTGTTCCCTGTTGCCGAAGGGCTTCCCATGGGTTTCTGCCACGGAGACGTGCACCCCATCAACATTATATGGGGAGGGCAGTCCATTCATGCAGTCATCGACTGGGAGTTCTGCGGTATCAAGCCGGAGATTTATGATCTGGCCAACCTGCTGGGATGTTTGGGGATGGAAGATCCGCAGAGCCTGGGCGGTCCTTTTGTGCACCGTCTGGTCAGCCGGCTGAGACGATCGGACCTCTTTTCCGACGAGAGTTGGGACGCCCTGCCGGACCTGATGCTGGCCATCCGCTTTGCCTGGCTCAGCGAATGGATGCGTAAAAATGACCAGCCGATGATCCGCCTGGAGGCCGACTATATGTCGCTTCTTTCGGAACACCGGCAGAATCTGAAAGCTATACTGTTTCGGCGAGCCTGACCACCATCACCGGAATGGTGCTTCTTCTCACGACCCGACGGGCCGTTCCGCCCATGAGTGCTTCCTTAAACATGCCGAACCCCCGGGTGCCCATGACGATGAGGTCGGCGTCGTTGAGGTCGGCCTGGTGAAGAATCTCGTCGGCGGCGATGCCCTCCTTCACGATGATCTTGTCCACCTGAAAGGTGCAGGCATCCACCTCGTTGCTGATTTCATCACAGAAGTTGCTCAGCCGGCCCTTGATGGTAGAGATGAAGTCAGCCTGCTTTTCCTCCTGGAGCTTTTTCCATTTCTCTTCACCCACGTATCCATGAATCTGCAAAAAAGTTTCCGCGGTGAGTTTTTCGATGACATGCAGAATGGTGATGCGCCCACCGTACTGCTGGCCCAAGCTGGCGGCGTAAGTGTAAGCATAGCGCGCATTTTCAGACAGATCGGTGGCATAAAGGATGTTGTTGATTTGAGGCAGCATAGTCACTCCTGTGCAGGGATCATCGCCGGTCCACCGGCGGATTTCAAGTCATATGGCATGGGTACTTACCCCAGGGCCACATCCAGAATCATCATGGTGGTAAAGCCCAATACGGTACCAATACTGGCGATGTCTCCATTGTTGCCACGCTGGGATTCGGGAATCACCTCTTCGATCACCACGAAAATCATGGCTCCGGCGGCAAAGGCCAGGGCATAGGGAAGCATCGGATAGAAGAACATGACCGCCGCCGCCCCCAACACGCCAGCCACCGGTTCCACCATGCCGGATAACTGGCCATACCAAAGGGCTTTGCCCCGGGACATGCCTTCTCGTCTCAGTGGAAGCGACACCGCCATGCCTTCGGGAAAATTCTGCAAGCCGATGCCGATGGCCAGGGCCACGGCGGCCCCCACGGTGGCGGCGCCCACACCGGACGCCGCGGCACCAAAAGCAACGCCGACCGCCAGCCCCTCCGGGATGTTGTGTAGCGTGATGGCCAGCACCAGCAGTGTCGAACGCTGCCAGGAGGTCTTGGGACCTTCGGCATCCCTGGTGGGAAGCCCCAGATGCAGGTGAGGCAGCACCATGTCCACCAGGCGCATGAACAGCGCGCCGCCCAGAAAACCGACGGCTGCCGGCAGCCATGGGATCATGCCGGCCTCCTCCGCCATATCGATGGCCGGAGCCAGCAGAGACCAGTAGCTGGCGGCAATCATCACACCGCCGGCAAATCCTAAAGAGGTATCCATCAGCAGCGGGTTGACCCGCTTGGTGAACACGACGATAGCAGCACCTAAAGACGTCACGCCCCAAGTAAACAAGGTCGCCAGCAGGGCCTGGGTAATGGGGCTGAACTGGGAAATATAGTCAATCATCTCACTCCTCCGAAACGCGCACAATCCGTAAGGCAAGCACTTATTTTAGCATCACGGGCGCCACACGCAGGCAATTCATAGCGACGCGTGCTATCCATCAATCCCCCAGCTGGGCCATGTGATCGTCGTATAGGGTTTCGAACGTCTGTTTATGTTTGGCCTCTTCCTGGGCCAGCATTTTGAAGAGCTTGATGCAATCGGCATCGTCGGTCTTGGTGGCCAGTGCATTGTATAGCCTCAGGGCCTTTTCCTCACGCTTCATGGCCAGCCGGAGAATTTCGGCAAAGTCCATGCCCGGTTCGTACTTCATGTCCACGATGTAGTCACTGCGTTTGATATCCGGAACCCACACGTAATCGTACTCCACCACAGACCGATTGCCCTTCTTGAACTCCTCTAATAGAACCTGGTGCTTTCTCTCCTCTTCAACAAACTCGGCAAGGGTCTGTTTGGATGCCGGAAAAGTTTCCCTGTCGACCAGTTTCTGGTAAAAACTGACCGCTTGTATTTCCCTTTCAATGGCAAAATCGAGGATCTCTTCGAAGGAATTGAAATTCATGTTACCCCCTTGATACAGAAAATGGTAATCGATGAAACGGTATTAAAGAAACGGATAGCATCTTTCACTTGCGCAAAGGCCGGTTCGCAATTAAACCTGTGGATGCACACGAACATACTAAAAAAGCAACTAACATGCCATTGGTTTTTTTGAGAGCGGGCCCAATTGGCTCCGGTATAGAACGGTGATAATTAAGCTGTAACAATTCAGGTCCAACGGATCTCTATAGCCCACAACAACCAATCGTCAAACCCGCTTCAGGAGGTTTAATATGAACATTGATCGCATGATTCTCGCTTTTGCCGGATCCATGATCCTGATTTCCCTGCTTCTGTCTAAGGTTCACAGCATCTATTGGCTGTGGTTCACCGCTTTTGTCGGTGCCAACCTGCTGCAATCCAGTTTCACGGGATTCTGTCCGCTGGTAAAGATTCTCAAACCGCTGGGTTTCAAACCGGGCAACGCCTTCGAGTGAGATCGAAAGCGGGTTAAAATGCACCGTCCGCTCAATCAGGGCATCTTGATCCATGCACGATGTTCGCCGTGACAGCGCCGCCTCAGGTGGATCCATATAAAAAGACCGGTGCGCTTCGAAGAAAACACCGGTCTTAGATAAAAAAACCTGCCCCAAATAGAAGAGCGGCTGTTGAAGGCGATAGTGCTCAGCGATGCGGTCTTAACACCCTGCTCAGATTACACAGTCATCACCCTAAACGGGGAATTATCGCCAAATTTTGCTTCGCATTGCCTGCGCTCAGAAATTTTAAGACCCTACTACTGAACATCTAATTTTCGTTTGAGCCAGGATTTGACCTCGCCTTCAAGCGCCCACACACCTTTGTGTCTGCCTAGAGAATGCAGGTAGCGTTTTTTCAAGTCATGGGGCATCCTGATTTCAGCCAGTTCCACGGCTTCGTCACTGTTCCGGCGGATAAAGTAGATCACCGGCTCCTCTTTCCACGTGTTGACCACGAAATAGTGGGACACATCATCTTTCGAGCGAATCACATAATTTCCCCGGGTCCAGTTGTTACCCCATTCCAGGTAAAGACGAACGGCCTCTTCCGGGGTCATTTCCCAGTCGATGGCATTAACCAGATCCGTGTTGCGTTTGATTTCCTCAAGATTCATCATGTCGGCACTCCTGAACGTTTTAATACTCCGGCACCCGGCCGGTCGGATTAACGGTTGTGATTCTGAATCTATTCGACTACTATAAAGCCAGAAGCATGCCAATACCGCCCGCAAGTCAAACTGATCACCAACTTCAAGAAATACTCTTATTTAAAGAATGGTTACGGCTCAGCCGCCACTTTGCTGGGGCTGCTTTGTTAAAGCGCTCTCGGCAAAATTAACGGCCTCAATGTTCGCAAGTTGTAGAACGATACATTTGTGTACCAATAAAAAATAATACATGAAACAGATTCTTCAAGATGCGGACAGTTGTTACTTTTTTGGCATTTAATCATAACCCGTCATCCATAAAAACTTGCATTTTGTGCAAAATGGCACATGTTAATAGGCAAGTTATTGAAGCCTTACCACCGCAAGCGGCGGGTATTGCGCTCGCTGTCGCTGTTCAAAGCCAAGATTTACCGATGGGTATCTCGTAGTGAGAAGAGACAAAAGCCATAAGGCGGTCATTGTGCGCCTCGATAGCCAACACCCGTTCGACGAATTGAGTTTCTCGTTTATCCATGAACGCTTGTGATTACCTTATACCAGGCGACGGCGCCCGGCCCAATTGGAGGAAACTTGCTTTCGACTGGTTCCGGGTAATTGCCACTGCTGGCCTGCTCGTCTGGTTCGTTTATGCAGGCGGTGCGGGATTGGGGTACAATTGGCAGTGGTACCGGGTACCTCGGTATCTGTATACCTTTTCGGAAGGCCGTTTGCTGGCCGGTCCCCTGCTCAAGGGGTTAGTGGTGACGCTTGAGGTTTCCGCCGTCTCGTTGGTGCTCTCCAGTCTGCTCGGCCTGATTACGGCGGTTTGCCGATTATCCGGATCCTTTGCCGCCCGCGCCCTTGCCCGGGCCTATCTGGAATCGATCCGCAACACCCCGCTGCTGGTGCAACTATTTTTTATCTACTTCGTGTTTTCGCCCATGGTGGATCTCAGCCGATTTGCATCGGCTGTTCTGGCATTGAGCCTGTTCGAAGGGGCCTATGCGTCGGAGATCATCCGCGCGGGCATCCTGGCTGTTCCCCAAGGCCAGTGGGAGGCGGCCAAAAGCATTGGACTATGCCGGTATCGCACCTACCGGCACGTCGTTCTGCCCCAGGCCCTTCGGCACATGACCCCGCCGCTGGTAAGCCAGGCCGTCTCTTTGATCAAAGACTCGGCCTTGGTGAGCACCATCGCCATCTACGATCTGACCATGAAGGGCCAGGAGATCATCGCTGAAACCTATCTGGTATTTGAACTCTGGTTTACCATCGCAGCCATCTACCTGATATTGACCCTGTCGTTGTCATTGGCCACCCAAGCCATGGAAAGACGGTTGGCCCTGACAGGTTGAGATGGTTTGGTGTGATGCAAAAAATCATATTAATCAAGGAAAGGAGTGCATGTATGAGAATCGTGACGCGTATGACCCGGTTGCTTTTCCTGGCCGTCCTGGTTTTCACCCTGGCCGGCATACCTGGCGCAATGGCCGCCGACAGCCAGGACAGTGTCGTGGAACAGGTGATCCAACGCGGGGTGCTGCGGGTGGGCATGTCCACCTTTGTACCCTGGGCCATGAAAGATAAAACCGGCAAGCTCATCGGGTTTGAAATCGACGTGGCCACCCGTCTGGCCGAGGACATGGGTGTCAAGGTCGAATTCGTTCCCACCAAGTGGTCCGGTATCATCCCGGCGCTACTCACCGGCAAGTTCGACGTCATTATCGGCGGAATGGGTGTTCTGCCCAGCCGCAATCTGAAGGTCAACTTCACCGACCCCTATGATTTTACGGGCATGTCCATTGTGGCCAGCAAGAAGATGGCCGCTGGCATGACGGGCATCGAGGCATTCAACAAACCCGGTGTCATCATCGCAGCCCGCCTGGGTTCCACCGCAGTCACAGCCACCAAAAAATACCTGCCCAATGCGGAAATCCGCATGTTCGACGACGAGGCCCAGGCGTACCAGGAAGTGATCAACGGACGCGTGCATGCCGTGGTCGGTTCGGCCCCCACACCTGCCTTTCAGGCCATCAAGTACCCGGACAAGCTCTTTCTGCCCATCGAGGGCACGTTTACGCGCGAGCCGATTGGCTTTGCCGTGCGCAAGGGGGATGTGGACACCTTGAACTACTTTAACAACTGGATCGGTTATGTGGCTGCCGAAGGCTGGCTGAAGGAACGTAAAACCTACTGGTTTGAAACCAAAGATTGGGAATCGCAGATCCAGTGATCGGGAAAAAGACCCGAATCACCGCCACGGACCTGATCCTGCTGGCCGGGGTCGGCGTGGCGGTGGTGTGGCTGCTCTACCAGGCCACCGTTCAGGCCCAGTACAGATGGAACTGGCAGGCCATTCCCCAATACCTGCTGCGCCTGGATGAAAAAAGCGGTCAATGGGTGCCGGGCCTGATCCTTCAGGGCGTGCTGGTCACCTTGCGGTTGAGTTTCTGGGCCACGCTGATCGCCCTTTTCATCGGCACAATCATGGGGCTGTTCAGGACCAGCTGCAGTCGTTACCGCCGCATGATCGGAACCGGCTATGTGGAGATCATCCGCAATATCCCGGTCTTGGTGTGGATCTTTCTTTTCTATTATTTCATCGGCGACCGGCTCCTGCCCGCCATCGGCATCGGCCGGACGACGTTTACGGGCGGCAGCCCGCTGTCAGGCCTCCTGCGCCTGTTCGTGGCCGAGCCCTCGCAGGTGTCCATTTTTATCTCCGGCACTGTGGCCCTGGCGGTTTACGAAGGGGCATACATCACCGAAATCATCAGGGCCGGCATCCAATCCATCGACAAGGGCCAATGGGAGGCCTCCTCCGGTTTAGGCTTCACCCGTACCCAGCAGCTGCGCTACATCATCTTCCCCCAGGCCCTTCGCAGAATTATGCCGCCCCTGGCCGGCCAGTTCATCTCCACGATCAAGGATTCGGCCATCGTCTCGGTGATCTCCATCCAGGAACTGACCTTCCAGGGCATGGAACTCATGGCCGCCACATTTCTCACCTTCGAGGTATGGATCACGATCCTGGCCATCTACTTCGCTATCTGCCTGGTCTGCTCCCTGCTGGTGGAGCGGTTTGAACTGCACCTGAAAAAAGAAGTTTTAACATGAATGGTTTGAACGATCATAAACATGCCATTTAGACGGCGTCCATAAACACGGGTTCGTGGTTCAAGGTCAGGCGGCGCCGAGCTTCTAACCCGCCGGCATACTCACGCACGCCGTATGGTTGAAACCCGGCACCAACTCCACAAGTGGGCGAAAAATTGTTGCCGGATGGGCGCTAATCCGCCATGACAAACTTGCCACCCTTGACCTGGACGATCACCATGGAATCCACATCCAGGCCGTTGTGGTCTTCAGGGGTAATGTTGTATACACCGGAAACACCCACGTAGCCCTTGGTCTGCTCGATGGCGGCACGCAGGTCGGCGGCGGTGGTGGTGCCGGCCTGCTTCATGGCGTTGGCTACGATCATGATGGCATCCCAGGCATAGCCGGAATGGGTGTTGATGGGGAACTGCTTATCGTAGCCGTAACCATCCGTATAGAGCCGGATGAACTCCTCGATGACCGGCTTCTGGGGATCGCTGTCGGGCAGCGCATCCACAACCATCAATTTCGTGGCTGGCATGCGATCACCCTCGGAAGCCTTTCCGGCCAGTTCGATGTACTTGGGACCGGGCAGGCCGTGACATTGGAACAGCGGCAGGTCGATGCCCAGTTGGGTTTTGTTCTTTGAGACGATCGATCCTGCCGGGCCAATGGTCCAGACCACCAGGGCCTGGGGACCGGCGTTTTTGGCATTGGTCAACTGGGCGGTCATGTCGGTGTCTTTGGGGCCGAAGGCTTCCTGGGCCACCACGTCGATGCCGAAATCGGGCGCCAGCGTGGTCAGCCAGCGGACGCCGTCCTTGCCGAACCCGTCAGATGCGGTCAGCAGGGCGATTTTGGTGAGGCCCTTGTCTTTGAGGTACATGTAGAGGCGCTTGACGGCAACCGACGACCGCTGGGGCGATTTAAACACCCAGTCAAAGGGACCCAGTTTCTCTCCACCCATGATCACCGGGTCGCCGCCCACGGTCATGAAAGTCGGCACCTGGCCGCCGTGAATGATTTTTTTAACCGCCATTCCGGTGCCGGTGCGTGTGGGACCGATGATGGCGGCCACCTTGTCCTTGTAGATAAACTTTTTGGCGATGTTGACGGCTTTGGCCGGATCGCCTTCCGTGTCGCCGATGATCAGCTCGATGGGCTTGCCGTTGACCCCGCCCTCCTTGTTGATTTTATCCACCACCATGTCGGCGACCAGTCGGGTGGGCGTGCCGATGAAGGCCGCCGGACCGGACAGGTCGAAAAACGCGCCGATCTTGATGGCATCTTCCGCTGCAGCGCTACCTCCGGCAAAAACCAGTATCAAAGCAACGCCTATAGCCGCCAGTCGATTCATCCGTTTCATCTTCTCCTCCTTCTCCTATGTCATTTAGTTTTTGTGGCGTTGATTGCCGACAACCATCTTCCTTGAAATCGGTCCGTATCTCTTTATATCTGATAATCTCAATTCAAGCGGAACCGATGTCCGTTTAAAAGTGGTGAATGGTGGTCCGGATCAAGGCCGCAGCACGTTTAAAACCGCAGGCGTAGCAGCGCTACGTCGAGGATTTGAAACGTGTGAGAACGCCGATATGGACAGTAAGACGCCGCTTATCAACAGACATCAGACGATTTCGTCTGTTATTCTCGTATCAAACACCCGCTGGCTCTTGCGCTCGGTACGGGGCAGCTGGCAATAGTCCGCCAACTCGACGTCGACGGATACCATCAGCTGCCTTTTCATCTGGTAAGTGGTTTCGTGGACCAATTCGGCCGTCCTACCTGCATCCACGGCCTGCCCCCTTTCGATGACCAGTTTCATGTAATCCTTGCCGGTTGTGCCGTCGCGGGTCAGGACGATCTGGTATTCGGAGCCCAGCCCGGGAATCGCCGAGAGAATGGTATCGATGGTGGAGGGGTAGATGTTGACGCCCCGGAATTTGATGGTGTCGTCGCTGCGGCCCTTGATCCGCGAGTGGCGGGGCATAAACGACCCGCAGGTGCAGCTGCCGGGAATGATGCGGGTGATGTCCCGGGTGCGGTAGCGGATCAACGGCGCCGCTTCCTTGCTCAATGTGGTGACCACCATTTCACCCCATTCGCCGTCCGGCATGGGCTCCAGGGTTTCCGGGTCGATGATTTCCAGGATGTAATAGTCGCTCCAGTAATGGATGCAGTCATGATCGGCGCACTCGATGCCGGTGCCGGGGCCGTAGAGTTCGGTGAGGCCGGTGATGTCGAAGAGCTCGGCCCCGCCGAAAAGCTCGGAGATTTTGCGGCGCATGGACCGTGAGCTGCGCTCGGAACCGTAAATGATTTTACGGATATTGATCTTATCGGCGATACCGCGGCGATGGATCTCTTCGGCCATGAGCAGGGCCATGGAAGCGGTGCTGCAAAAAACCGTCGAGCGGACATCCTGCATGAACTGGAGGTGCATGTCGATATTGCCGGGCCCCACCGGGACGGCCATGGCGCCGACCTTCTCGCACCCCAGTTGGAAGCCCATGCCGGCCGTCCAGATACCATAGCCCACGGCAATCTGGACGCGGTCCAGGGGGGTGACGCCAGCCATTTCGTAGCAGCGTGCGAAGAAGTGAATCCAGTCGTCCAGATCTTTCTGGGTGTAACCGATGATTTTACGCTTGCCGGTGGTGCCTGAACTGGCGTGGATGCGCACGATCTGTTCAAAGGGAACCGCACGCAGGGGAAACGGATAGTACTCGCGCAGATCGTCGGTGGTCGTAAAGGGCATCCGCCTGAGATCTTCCAGACTCTGGATGGACGCGGGATCGACGCCGGCCGCTTCCAGACGCTGCCGATAAAAGCTGGAGCCTTCAAAAGCATGGCGGACGGTCCACTGCAACCCCTTGAGTTGATGGGCGGCCAATGCCTGGTCATCGGTAAAAGCGGGCATGAATGTGTGTTGATGCATATCGGGTTTCTCCAAACGGATGTTGGTCAGACCGGCTGCCCCCAGCCGGCTGGCCGCTGGTTTCTCTTGGCTGGCGGCACCCAGAAAAGCGGCGCGCAGCTTGGGGTCGACCAGCAGGTCTTGACTGCGTCCCTGCTGGACGATACGGCCGCCGGCCATCAAAAAGGCTTTATGGGAGGCCGAGAGCGCTCTGGCGGCGTTCTGTTCCACCAGCAGGATGGTTACGCCGGAACGCGCCAGTTGGTGCACGATGGCAAATATCTCATCGGTGATTAAGGGCGCCAGCCCAAGGCTGGGTTCATCCAGCAGTAGCATGCGGGGCTGGGCCATCAAGGCGCGCCCCATGGCCAGCATCTGCTGCTCGCCGCCGGACAGGGTTCCTGCCGCCTGGTCCCGACGCTCGGCCAGACGGCCGAAACGATGGTACACGACCTGCATGCGCCGGGCGACTTCCTTTCGTCCGGTTTTCAATGCGGCCGCACCCAGCTGCAAGTTTTCCGCCACGGTCAGTTGCGGGAAGACCTCACGCCCCTCGGGAGTCAGCGCCAAGCCGTGGCGAACCATCTGCACCGGCGTGTTACCGGTAACCGTACGACCCTCCAGGAAGACGTCCCCGGCCGAGGGTTTCATGAGACCCATGATGCATTTCAGCAGGGTGGTTTTCCCGGCACCGTTGGCCCCCACGAGGGCAACGGTTTCTCCCGGATCGATGGTCAGATCCACCCCGAACAGCGCCTGGGCGGCCCCGTAATGGGCAGTCAACTGCTCGATGGCCAGCAAATGGGTTTCGCTCATATCAGGCCGTGGCCTCCATGCGGCCCAGGTAGGCCTCCAGAACCATGGGGTTGCTGCGGATCGCCGCCGGCTTGCCACAGGCAATGCAGCGCCCGCTGTCCAGGACCACCACCTGATCGGCCACGTCCATCACCAGCTCCATGTCGTGCTCCACCAGCAGCATGGTGTGGCCGGCGTTGCGCTGTCGGCGGATGTGGCGCGCAATCTGCGTCGTTTCTTCCGTGTTCAGCCCGGCAACCGGCTCGTCCAGCAGCACCAGCAGGGGATCGCTCACGAAGGCGCGGGCCATCTCCACCCGCTTTTTTTCGCCGTAAGACAGCGACGATGCCGGCCAGTGCGCTTTTTTGGCCAGCCCGAAATCATCCAGGGCCTCCAAGGCGCGCAGACGGAGCTGCCGTTCCTGGTGGCGCAGGGCCGGCAACCGCAGCATGGATACGGTGAAGGAGCGTTCGGCCGCAACGGTCAGGCCGGTCAATACGTTGTCCAGCACGGACAGCCTGGCAAACAGCTTCAGGTTCTGGAAGGTGCGGGCAACGCCCAGGGCGGCAATCTTGTGGGCCGGCAATGCTTCAACCGGGTGGTGTGCCAACCGGATGCTTCCGCTCTGGGCCCGGTCCACACCGCTGATGCAGTTGATCAGAGTCGATTTGCCGGCGCCGTTGGGGCCGATGAGCGCCGTGATCCGCCCCGGTTCCATGCAGAACGAGACATCCTGCAGCGCCGGCAGGCCACCGAACCATTTGCTGACATTTCTCAGTTCAATCATGATGACTCAGGGCAATTCGTGTGCGCACCGCGTCGACAATGCCCGTGACCAGCCCCTGGGGCAGAAAGAGCAGAATCAGCACCAGGATAAGGCCGTGGATGATATCTTTATACGATTCCAGGGCCTCGATCCATTCGGGCAGCAAGGTGATCAGAGCCGTCCCGAACAAGGTTCCCCAAATGGAGCCCATGCCGCCCACCACCACCATGATCACGAAATCCACAGAGACGAAAATATTGAATGAATCCGGACTCACAAAGGCATAACAGTGGGCAAACAGACTGCCGGCCACCGAGGCCAGCACGGCCGACAGGATAAACACCTTCACCTTGGCGCGGCGGGTGTCAACCCCTAACGCCGCCGCCGCGGTTTCATCTTCCGCCAGGGCTGCCAGGCCTCTTCCCACCCCGCTGCGCACCAGATTCAGGCACAGCAGAAGTGCAATCATGGCAACGGTCCACACCAGGTAGTGAAAAGCGATTTCATTGTCGAACACCACGGAGCCGATGCTGAGATAGGGAATGCCGGAGAAACCGCTAGGGCCGCCGGTGACATGGTCCCACTGCACCAGGATGGAATAGACCACGATGTTGAAACCCAGGGTTGCCATGGCCAGGTAGTGCCCGCTCAGCTTGAGTGCAGGAAGCCCCACCGCCAGGGCGACCAGGGATACCGCCAGGGCGACCACGATCATGACGGGCCAGGCCGGTCCGCCCAGTGTGGTGGTGCCGATGGCCGATCCGTAGGCGCCAATAGCGAAAAAAGCGGCGTGTCCCAGGCTGATCTGGCCCGCATAACCAATAAACAGGTTCAATCCCAGCACAACGATCGCATAGATGGCGATCAGGTTGGACAGGCCAAGGTTGTAGGGGTTGCTCTCCAAAAGCGGCCAGACCAGCAGCAGCACGGACAGGGCCAGAACGGTCAGCCCGGTGCGGTGCAGGTAAATAAAATAGAACAGATTGTCTTTGGCCGTCATCATGATGGCTTCTACTTCCCCAGCAGTCCCTTGGGCCTGACAAACAGAACGAACAGCAACACCACGAATGCCGCTACATCCTTGTACGCGCTACTCCAGTATCCGGCCGACAGGGATTCCAGCAGCCCCAGCATCACTCCCCCCAACACGGCACCGGGGAATGAGCCGAAACCGCCCAGAATGGCTGCGGCGAAGCCCTTGAGCCCCAGCAAAACGCCCACGTCATAGCTCAACGTCGTGATGGGGGTCACCAGCACGCCGGCCAGTCCACCCAATCCGCCGGCCAGGGCAAAGCTGGCCGCCTTGACGTGCCCCACGGGAATACCCACCACCGAAGCGGCCGTCTGGTTGGAGGCCACGGCGCGCATGCACAGGCCCAGTCGGGTGCCTCGAAAAAAAATCACCAGTAGGCCGATGGCAATGGCGGTAATGATCAAAATGGCCACGGCCTGGGGCAAGATGGCTGCGCCGGCAATGCGCAGAGGCTCCTCGCCCGCAAGCGGCGGGACGGCCATACGGTTTTTACCCCAGACAAGCTTCATGATGCCGCGCAGGATGATCGAGATGCCGATAGTGAGAAAGATCAGCACCAGGTGATTCTGGGAACGCGATGGCCGGACGCCCAGACGTTCAACAACGATGCCCACCAGGGTGACCCCGGCCACGGCACCGGGCAGGGCAAGCGCCATGGGCAGACCGCCCCAGAACAGGCCGGTGAACAGGAACATGCCGCCCAAAGAGACAAAATCCACCTGGGCAAAATTGACGATGCCGATGGTGTTGTGCACCACGCAAAACCCCAAGGCAATCAGTGCGTAGATGGCACCGCTTGTCACACCGGCAAACACAAATTGCAGCAGGTCCTGAAAACCGGACACTGTTCCTCCAGATAGAAACAATCATGAATTTAAAGAGGCTCAGACTACGTCACCAGCGGGCGCAGGTCAAGAAGGGAAATGCGGCTCGATGCCGTTTTTCAGTCGCTGTGGCATTGGGGACCCATCGGCGGGTCAGCCCGATCGGTGCCACATAGACACGTGATCCATTGATGACACCCATCAACCACCCTCGACAATTTGTCCGCAACCGTGTAATAGCAGCGCAATATTTTATTTTGAAGCTGTCCATCGACGTCGATGCGAGGAAGGTATGAAACAGGCAGGTAAAAAAGTACTCATGATGGGTAATGAAGCCATTGCCCGCGGATTGATTGAAAACGGATGCAGCATGGCGACCGCCTATCCGGGCACCCCCGCCTCGGAAATTCTCGCCGCGGTGGCTGACACCGGCAAGCAGCTGGACGCGAGGATGCACATCCAATGGGCGGTTAACGAAAAGGTGGCCTTCGAGATCGCCTACGCCGGGTGCCAAGCCGGACTGCGCACGGCCGTCAGCATGAAACAGGTAGGGCTGAATGTGGCGTCGGACCCGCTGATGAGTGCGGCCTATATGGGAACGGCCGGTGGTTTTGTGATCATCAGTGCCGACGACCCCGGCCCGCACTCGTCCCAGACGGAACAGGACAGCCGCATGATGGCCATGATGGCCAAAATCCCCGTGCTGGACCCGGACTCGCCACGCCAGGCCAAGGAAATGGTCAGCATGGCCTATCGCCTCTCCGAGACCTTTAATACCCCGGTGATGCTGCGGCCTACCACCCGCGTGTGCCACTCCCGTCAGGATGTGCGTCCCGGCGCGATCCGCCCCTTGGAAGTGAAACCGGATTTTAAAAAAGACCCCTCGCGATGGGCGGCGACACCCAAATTCCGCTATCAGCTTCACCTGGAGCTGGAAGAAAAGCTGGCCCGGATCGCCGACCACAAGGCAACCGAACCCGTTCGGCACAATCCAAAGGCCAACGGTCGGCGCGCCGTGGTCTCCTGTGGCGTGGCCGCGGCCTACACGGCGGAAGCCCTCAACGCGCTTCAATTGTGGCGTGACCTGCCATTTTATCAGGTTCGCCAACCGTTTCCGCTGCACACCGCCTTTATCCGCCTTCTGCTGGAGACCTATGACGAGGTGCTGATCCTTGAGGAGACCACGGCAATCATCGAGATGCAACTGGCCGACCGCAGCCGCATCAAAGGCAAAATAAATGGGGTGGTTCCGCGGGTGGGCGAACTCCTGCCCGAAACGATCACGGCGCTGCTGGCCGCGTTTGCCGGTGTGAGCGCCCAAATCCCGTCGCTGGCCCAGGCGCCCGGCCGACGTCCGACCCTGTGTGCGGGCTGCCCCCACCGGGCCAGTTTTTATGCCATCAAGAGAGCGGCACCACGGGGTATCTACACCAGCGACATCGGCTGCTACACCCTGGGACTGAATCTCAAGGCGGTGGATACGGTGCTGTGCATGGGCGCGGCCATCAGCCAGGCCGCCGGATTCTACCACGCCTACAAGCACGAAGAGAAGCGGCCCGATATCGTGGCCACCATCGGCGATTCCACCTTTTTTCATGCCGGTGTGCCGGCACTCATCGACGCGGTGAACCAAAATGTGCGCATGGTGCTGGTGATCCTGGACAACCGCACCACAGCCATGACCGGCAGCCAGCCCACGCCGGCCACGGGCAAAAGCGCCACAGGGGAAACCCTGGTCAAAGTGGATATGGAAACCCTGGTCAACGGTTGCGGTGTAAATTTCCTTGAAGTCGGCGATCCCTATGATACCAACGGCTTCATTGCCATGGTCAAGGCGGCGGTGGCCTACAGCCGAAGCGACGGGCCTGCGGTGGTCATTGCCCGGCATCCCTGCATCATCGACCTGGCGCGCCAGGGAAAGGCAGCCGACCCGATTGAAGTCATGGTGACCGGGGACTGCGATGGCTGCGGTTTCTGCCATCAGCATTTCGAATGCCCGGGGCTGGTGGCCGTGGACGATGGCCAGCGAACCGCCGTGGACGCGCTGGTGTGCAATGGATGCGGCGTATGTCTGGACGTCTGCCCCAAGGGAGCGATAGTAAATAAATCGCAATAGCCAAAACCCAAACGACAAACAAATACCATTCACTAAAGATCAAAATGACAATCAACGATTGGTTTTTTCGCCCTCATTTGAGATTTTGATTTTGTAATTTGGATTTTATTTGTGATTTTGGATATTGTAATTTGTTGTTTCCGGTTTATCCGGTTTTAGGTTCCAAACAACAGATTTGAGTCATTTAAATTGAGAAAATCTATGCAAGAAGAAAACCAATACCAGATCGTGATCAGCGGCGTGGGCGGACAGGGCGTATTGTTCATTACCCGGCTGCTGGCCGAAGCGGCCATTCAAAAAGGCCTGCCTGTTTTTACCTCCGAAACCCACGGCATGGCCCAACGGGGCGGCACGGTGATCTCTCATCTCAAAATCGGTGATTTCGCCAGCCCGCTGATCAGCCCCGGAAACGCCGACGGCCTGATCGCCCTTAAGGCCGAGAGCCTGGACCAGCACGGCGGCTATCTCAAGTCAGGGGGATGGGCGGTGATCAATGGCCCTGCGCCACCGACGATGGAAGAAACCGCAAGGCTTTATTATCTCGATGCAGACCGACTGGCCCGAGAGATGGACGACCCCCGATCCGTGAATCTCATCATGCTCGGGTTCGCCCTTGCCAGCGCCCGACGCGGCGCCTTCGGCCACGATGGGCTATATTGTTCCCCACATGATGTCGAAGCCGTTCTGGAAACTCGCTTGAAGGGGAAAAACCATCGGCGGCAGGCGTCCCTCCGAGCGCTCAAGGCCGGTGCTGAAAGCGCCCCAGCCGCCTGAATGCCCACTTCGGGGGGGGGGGTCGAATGCCGGCACGGGTGGGTGGTCCAGTTTCCGCCACCGTCGCGACCGACCGGTGACTGCGGCGCCGTCTTTACACCAAGCCGGATTTAATCTAATCTGGAAGTCAGCAACCCGATTCCGGGCATCCATTTTTCACTGACAGGTTAGCGGTGGCAGGAGAATGCGCCAATGGAGAACAAAATAGAAAAGAAAATGAGCCCAACGGAACTGGCCGGCCAGTTGGAGGCCATGGCCCGCCAGCTTCGCAACGGCCGGTTTAAAACCGCAAGCGGCTCCTGGCCGGTACCTGAGGCATTGGCCGCCAAGATCAAGATCGTCGAAAAGAAGGGACGTCTGCAGACCCGCCTCAAATTCAAATGGTCGACGGTGGAACATTACGCACCACCGCAAAAAGCGGCCGTGAAAGACTGGGAAGACCGGTTCAAGGCAGCCAAAAAACAGTTGGGCCGATCCTTCAAGGCCCTGGCCCAAGCCGCCGGCCAGGGTACGCTGCCGGCCATCCCGATCGTTGACCAGTATTTAAAGGACTCCGCCGATTTCGAGAGCCTGTCCCAGGAACAGTGGCCCGAAGAGATGGCCGTTTACCGGGACCACGTACAGAATATGACACGGGCTGTGGAAGATGACCGACTGGCCGATTTCCAGCACGAGCTGCGGGACATCCGATCGGCCATGACGGCGTGTCATCGGGCCTTTAAATAAATCCAATACATTTGCCTCGATATGAACCCACGCGAACGATGAGGAGTGTCTATGTTTACCGCCCAGGATATTCTGGACATCGCCATACGGCTGGAAAAAAACGGTGAGAAAACCTACCGGGATGCCCAACTGCATATATCGAATGATGAGTTAAAGACCCTTTTGACATGGATCGCCCAAGAAGAGCACGATCACGCCCGCTGGTTTACCGAGTTGAAAAACCGATTGACCCAGGGTGAGGATCACCATCTGATGGCGGAACTGAGCCGGGCCCTGGTGGAAGATGTGGTCCAGGGGCAGGCATTTTCCCTGCAGGAGGTCGATTTTGAAACCATCGACAGCCCCGACAAAATGCTCCGCACCTTTATCGGGTTCGAAGACGACACCATCGCCTTTTACGAGGTTCTGAAAACCTTCATCGACGAAACGGCAATCGCCACGCAATTGGAACAGATCATTCTCGAAGAGAAGAAACACATGGCAACATTCCGGGAGATGTTGGCAGGGAATTGAACCACCCACGCATGCCGGCAACCTTTTTTCAATCCTCGGGTAAGGCCCACAAACCGGCGTCTTTTTTCCCGACGGATCACAATCATTCCGACATCCACCAAATGGCGCCACCGCCTTGACTTTGGACAGCCTTCCCTTTATGGTACGACGGTTTAAAAATACCGGCCCGCGGGCCTGCCGATAAGGAAGACCGATATCAATGGACAGACCGTCAGATCGCACACCCCAATTGCTGTTGCTGGTGGCCGGCGTCAAAGGGGCCATCGGCACCACGCTGGCGGCGGCCGTTGCCGCCATGCAGGAAAACCCCTCGCTGATTCTATCCGGACTCACCACCGCCGAGAAGTTTGTTTTTCTGGGTGACTGTGCCTCCGTCGCCATGGCCGGCTGGGATCTGTCCGCGGATGGCATCACCGGTGCCATCGCCCGTCACGGTGTACTGCCCGAGGGCATGTGGCGACCCTATGAATCGCGTCTGGCGCAGATATCCGTTTTTAATGCCCCTGACGCAACGCTCTCCATTGCAGGCCAGGTGAAGCAGCTGCAGGCGGATATCCGGCAATGCCGCGAGCATTTCCCAGATGCCCGTCCCGTAATGGTCAACCTGCTGCCGGCGACCTGTGACATCTCCGACCCGGCGCGTTTCACGACCGTCGACCCACTCCTCAGCCAACCCGGTGCGGGAATCCTGCCTGACTTGGCCTACGTGATCGCTGCCGTCGACGCTGGCATCCCGGTAGTCAACTTCACCCCCAACACGGTGGAACTACCCGCCATCTGCAGCCTTGCCGAGGCCAACGGCGCTCCCCTCGCCGGGCGCGACGGCAAGACCGGCCAGACCTATTTCAAGGTGGTCCTGGCCTCGGCCCTGAAGGCCCGGGGACTGTATGTGGACGGTTGGTACAGCCTTAACATCCTGGGCAACGCCGATGGGCTGAACCTGATGGACCCGGACCATGCCTGCGGCAAGCTGAACAACAAGACCAATCTGTTGGACGATCTCCTCGGCTATTCGGTGGGTGAACGCTACGGCCGCTCGGCCCACAAGGTGCACATCGACTACTACCCGCCCCGGGGCGACGCCAAGGAGGCCTGGGACGTCATCGACGTCAGGGGAATCTTCGGCATGCCCATGAGCCTGCGCCTCAACCTGCAGGGCCGGGACTCCATCCTGGCCGCCCCCATGGCCCTGGACCTGGCCCGCTGGGCCGTCGCCCTCCAAATCGCCGGATTCGCCGGCCCCGTTCCCGACCTGGGGTTCTATTTTAAAAAACCCGTGGGCGACAGCGCGCCGCTGACCTTCGAAGATCAGCTTGCCGCCCTGGAACGTCTGGAATCCCGGATCGAATCCCGCATCGCCGAAAAATCTCGCGGAGATGGATGATGACGTTGCCGCTATAGAAAGAAAGGATCAACCCCATGGTTTTCGGTTACAGCACCAACGCCTTCGTGAAATATTCCTTGCTGGATTCCTTTGACATGGTTGCCCGGCTGGGCTTTGCCGGCGTCGAGATCATGTGTGACCAGCCCCACCTTTACCCGCCCGACTATAACGACGCCGCGCTGACGAAAGTAAAAGCCTCGCTGGAGAAAAACAGACTGAAGCCCACCAACCTGAACAGCTTCACGCTTTTTGCGGTGGGAGACACCTACCTGCCGTCCTGGATCGAGCCGGAGGCCCAACGCCGACGAATCCGCGTGGACCACACCCTGGCCTGCCTGGAGATTGCCGCGTTCATCGGATGCCGCAATATCTCGGTGCCACCGGGAGGACCGCTGCCCAATGGCATGACCCGCAAGGAAGCCCTACACCTGTTCCACCAGGGAATGGACCAGGTCATCCCCAAAGCTCAGGACCTGGGGGTGCAATTGCTCATCGAACCCGAGCCGAATCTGCTCATGGAGCGCACCGCAGAGATCAAGCCTTTCGTGTCCGAGATCCAGGCGACGGCCGTGGGCATCAACTTCGATATCGGCCACTTCTACTGCGCCGGCGAAGACCCGGCTGCCGCCTTCGAAGAACTTTCCCCCTGGATCGGCCACATTCACATCGAGGACATCGCCCCCAGCCGCGAACACAATCATCTCATCGCCGGCCTGGGCGCCATCGACTTTCCCTCGGTGTTCAGGGTAATGAAGCAGGCCGGCTACCCGCATGACATGAGCCTGGAGCTCTACCCCTACACCGATCGGCCCGAAGCGGCCGGCAAGGATAGCCTTGCCCACCTGCTGCCGATGTTGCGGGAGGCGGGATTGCAGGATTAAGGACTGCACCGAAGGCGAACCCATTTTCCGGGATCTTGAACTATTTAAGGTCTTCTCCAATCAGAACGGAACTTCTCTGACTTGTCAGGATCTGTTTCCTGATAGCCTGATAGCCTGAAATACAACTTCACAGGGTATTAACCCACTTCAAGCTTCTAGCAGTAACCTGCCGTGTGGGAAAACGGGTGGTACGATCTGGCTATTTCTAAAATACTTCCTCAGGGGGGAATGTCACGTTTGACAATTTTTTAATCCTGGATCCAGTCAGGATAGACCATGGCGGTGGTAGTCCGACATAGCTCCGAGTGCAACAACCCCTCATTTCTCATACACCCCTTCCCTATTCAGCAAGTATCACCTTCACCCCCATATCTTCAAACCGGCGCCGGTCTTCATCAGTTATAGAGGTATCGGTGATAAAGGTTTGGATCAGGTCCAACCCACCCAGGGAGGCCAAAGACACCTTGCCGATTTTTGTTGCGTCCGCCACAAGAAAGACCTCTTTGGCCGCCTTGATCATGGCCCTTTTCACGTAGAGATCATTAAACCCCGGGTAGGTCAGGCCCGCGTCGAAAGATATCCCGGCGGTGGCAAGAAAGAGTTTGGAGGCGTGAACATCGGAAAAAAATTCAGCCGCCTTCTCGCCGGTTAGAGACAGGGTCGGCGGCTTGAATTGTCAGCTCGAGGAAAACACGGTCCCTTTCATACATCATGTGCATAGCACAGTGTGGTGGGAGTGTCCAGACATTTTTCGATTACTACCATAACTTTTTGAGATGTTACCCAAAATCGACTGTACCGACAATCAAGGTCTGACTTGCAGATATCATCTTTCGAAGTATGTCAGATTGTGTGGATCGATCATTTTAACTATCGGTATATAATCCCTGTCCATCAACACTTTTCACTGGATATCTGGTTGTTGACATCCGACGCTAAACTATCGTCTCAAATGCCTTGACAATAAGTGTCGCCGCCATGCCGATCATGATCAACCCGGCCAGGATGTCCGCCTGCTGTCTGAATCGATTCAAAAAGACCGCCGCCCCGACCCCCACGGCCAGCAGCCCCGGCAGGGTGCCCAAACCGAAAATCAGGGCCATTACGGCGCCGGAAAGCATCTGAGCGCCGGACAGCGCCTTGGCAAAGGCGGCATAGGAGAGCCCGCAGGGTAACCCCCCCAGAAACAGGCCCATGAGGAAAAGATCCAGGTTGCTTCGCAGGGCGGGCGCCCGGGACATGAGACGCCGCCAGCCGGGCATCCGGCTGGGCATGGCAACGGCCAGCCACCTGGGTTCGGCGACTAATCCCAGGCGGGACAGGCCGAAAAACAGCAGAAACAGGCCGGCCAGAAGGCTGATACCCACCTGCACCCGGGTTATCCAGACCATCGGGTTGCCGCCGACGGCCGAGGCCAGGCCAATCAATCCGCCTCCGGCAGCGCCCATCAATCCACCGATGACACCGTAAGTGACCAAGCGGCCGGCATGGTAGGCCAGGTGAGCCGAAAACCGCCCGGTCTGTCCTGGAAGGGCCACCACCAGGGGACCGCACATACCGATGCAATGGCCGGTCCCCAAAAGGCCCAGCATGAAAAGGGCGACCGCATCGATTGGCGTTGTCATCTGCTCACCCGTTCCTCAATTCCCTATTGCATACCTATGGGTCTTTCCAGAAAGGGCAGGTTGAGGTCCAGATCAAGGCCGCAGGGTTTTGGAAAACGCAGGCGTAGCATCGCTACGTCGAGGATTTCCAAAACACGAGAACGCAGATATGGACTTCAAGATGCCGTTTCTGGATGACACAACCTTGCAGTTTGGCACAAAAGCAGTTACATTGACACGCTATTTTTTCGTTTCCAATCGGTTACAAACATCGGCGTCGTTTATATTGAAGACACTGACAACTTTTTTTTAATAAAAAGGAGGCACCGGTTTTGAAATTCTCATCCCACCTACGGCCATGGTTGTCGTCAATTCTCGTGACGGTTGCACTGATTCTTGTCTCAACGACCGCTCAGTCAGCCGATGGCGGACCAGTGCCGGCCTTGAGATCGCTTTCAACAGACGGGCAGCTGAACCTCAGCCAATCCGACCGCTGTCCGGTCTGCGCCATGTTTCCCGCCCGGCGGCCTCAAACGGCCGCCGCCATAACCCTGAAAAGCGGCGAGACCTTTTATCTCTGCGGAAACGGCTGCCTGCTCAGGACCTGGCTGCGGCCAACGGTCTACCTGGGCAAAACGCAGCTGGAGATCGATCGCCTGGTGGTCCGGGACTATTTTTCCGGCCAGCCCATCGACGGACGGACGGCCACTTGGGTGGCCGGATCCGATGTGGTGGGTCCCATGGGGCCGGCCATCATCGCACTGGGTGACGCGGCTCAACTGGCCACCTTCAAAAACCGCCACGGCGGTAAAACCGTATTCACCTTCGATCAGGTCGATGACGCGCTGTGGAAAAAGATCAGCCGCCGCGACCTGCCGACGGAAAAAACGGATTGAACCGACAATAATCGTTCACCGGTTCAGCGTTCACCGTTAATGATCTCTTTGGCCGAGGTTTTCGGTGAACCCTGAACCTCTGAACCCTGAACCCTGAACCTCTGAACCCTCAACCTCTGACCATGCATACCCCGCCTGAAGAGAAAAACCATCGGAGTCCGGCGCCGTGCCGTGGCGCCCGCCGCCTGCTGATGGTCGCCGTCGGCACTAGCATGCTGCTTGTGCTCGCCACGGCCGGCGACCAGTTACTGCGGGTTGCCCATGAGGATGACAACGCCAGCGCATGGATGAAAGCAATGACCCTGTCCGCACCGGCACTGTGGACCGCCGGCAGCCCCATGCGCCACCCGGAGACGGTGCATCCGGGCGTTGATTTGCGCTTTTCCGCCGGCCTGGTGGCCGCCCCATGATGCCGCGAACCCGATACCCGTCCATGGCCATTTGGGCCGCACGGGAGGTCCAGCGCCATGCCGGTCGGTCCATGCTCTTGTTTGCCTGCCTGACCAGCCTGGTTTTCCTCATTGCCACGGCCCTGCTGTTCAGCCAGGCACTGGACGCGACCTGGGCCCACCTCCTGGACCAGGCCCCGGACCTGGTGGTCCGGCGCATCGACGGCGGCGGGTGGGTGCCCATCCCAGCCGACGACGTGGTTGCCTATGCGACAGGCGTCCCCGGCGTGCTCGACCCAACCCCCCGTCTGTGGGGTGTGGTACCGGGCCCCGAGGGCCCCGTTACGGTGGTCGCCTCAATCGCCGTTGTCCCCGAAAGCGTGCTGAACGGAATAAAGCCTCCGACGATTGGCCAGGCCGTGGTGGGCCAGGGAGTGGCCCGCGCCTTGTCGGACAAGCGCTTGACCCTGGGCATCCGCAATCCCCTGAGCGTCACCGTTATCGATGTCTTCCCGGCCGACACCGGTCTGGCCACCCACGACCTGGTATGGATGACCCCGGAGGATACGCGTCACCTGCTGGGGCTGGCGCCGGACCAAGCCAGCGACCTGGCCGTCCATCTGTTCCGGCGTGAAGAGGAGCAGGCCATCCAGGCCGATCTCGCTGCCGCCTTCCCCTGGCCCGTTCGTATCACCGACCGCACTGCCAGTGCCCTGCGCCATCGTACCCGGGCCGCTCGATTGGGCGGCATCGCTGTGGTCGCCGGCATCCCGGCCCTGCTTGCCCTGCTGATGATCATCACGGGAACGGTCTTGGACAACAACGGCCAGCGGGCCCACTGGGGCCTGCTCAAATCGCTGGGATGGACCACCGCGGACATTGTGCGGCTTCAAGTCAACCGGGCGTTGATCGTGGGAATTCCGGCGGTGATGCTGGGCCTGGCCTCGGCATACGCCGCCGTTTTCTATCCACCGGCTGCAGGGGTCACCGCTTTTTGGATCACGGGAGGCCAGCACCTGGCGGCATTGACCCTGGTGAGCAGCGGAGCCGCTGTTATTTTGCTTGAGATCGCTGCACTGGTGGGCTTGCCCTTCCTGGGCACCGTCTTTCTCACCAGTGTTCGGGCGGCAGCCGGTACCCCCTGGGCCATGCTGCAGGCGGATCCATGGAACTGAATGCGGGACTGGCCTGCCGCCGGCTGAGTTTCAGGTGGCCCGGCAGACACACCGATGAACCACTCGTGCTGGAATCGGTGGAGGCGGTATTTTCCCCGGGTACGGCCAGCCTGGTGACCGGAGACACCGGCAGCGGCAAGAGCACCCTGCTGCATTTGTTGGCTGGCCTGATTCGCCCCACGGCCGGCGAGGTGTGGGCCGACGGCCTGCCAGTCTCACGTTGGCCGTCCCGTCACCGAGACCCCTGGCGGCAACAGGTTGGCATCGTGTTTCAGCACCTCGCATTGATACCGGACCTCACCGTGGCGGAAAACCTGCTCTTGCCCATGATCCCGAGGCAGATCGCCTGGTCCCGCATGCAGGAGGAAATTCTCCGGCAGCTGGCTGACGCCGACCTGTCGGCGCTGGCCGAAGCCCCGACAAGCGCCCTGTCCGGTGGGCAGCGCCAGCGCCTGGCCATCGCCCGGGCATTGGTAGCCAGGCCCCGGTTCATCCTGGCCGATGAACCCACAGCCTTCCAGGATGATCACCATGCAGCGCAGATACGAGCGCAGCTGTGCCAATCCGCCCGTGAAGGGGCGGTGGTCGTCATCTGCTCCCACGACCCGCGGCTGCGATCATCCGATGAAATTGATCGGCGATATCATCTGGCCTCGGCGACATTGCACGAGAACTTTGCACACCGTGAAGCACCATGATCTGGCATCCCCTGGTCTGGGCATTTTGGGTGGCGTCGGCAACCGGCGGATTGCTATATGCAACGGGTGCCGTTCAGGCGGTGGACGTGATGCTGAACTGGACCCCGGCGCATGCGGACATCGATCAGCTGCGACGGGAACGCCATGCTGAAACGGCCGTGCTGCTGGGACGCTGGGCCCTGGGTTGCCTGACAGCAGCCGCCTTTCTGGGTCTGGTGGGCATCGCCGGGGTCTGGCATCGGTTGGTTCCCGGGGCCATGTGCGGAACCGGTGTCCTGCAGGCCATGGGAACCGACGGCAGCCGGGCCATGATTTTCTGGGGTCTCACGCTGCTCATCCTATTTGGCTGGCGGGTGCTGGACGGCATGGACAGTCACCATCCCCAGGGGGTATTGACACAGCCTATCGCACGGGTGATGCTCAGCGCCGCCCCCTTTTTCGGACTGGCCGTCTTCTTCTCCTGGCAGGCCCTGATGCGGGTTGAGAACGTCCCCCCGGTCAGTTGCTGTGCGGCGGTATACGATCAGGTGCTGACCGGCGCATCCGAATCCACGGTTATAAAGACGCTCGTGCCCATATGCCTCGGGTTCAACCTGGTGGGCAGTGCGGCACTGATGGCCCTGGCGGTGTCAGCGATTCGATCCCCGGGCCGCACGTCAGGCGTTATCATGACCATCATCGCGATCCTCTGGGGTATCGCAGCCTTGGTTGCCGTAAAACAGGTGTGGTCCGCCTACTACTACCAGGTCCTCTCCCACCCCTGCCCCTGGTGCCTGTTCTTGCCGGATTACCATGGTGTCGGGTTCATCATTTTCGGTTGTATGGCCGCAGTCCTCATGGAAAGCATCACCCTCTGGATAGCCGAGCACACCCGCTGCCGATATCCAGTATTGACCGATCCGGCCGGCAAGCGTATCCGACGGTCCGCCTGGCGAATAGCGATAACCGTGATGGTTTTCACGCTTCTGACTGCAGGACCGGCCATCGCCTGGCGCCTGCGCACCGGCGTCTGGCTCAATGGTTCGCCCTGATCCACGCTGGCCAAAATTGAGAAACGGAAAATGAGGTTAAGTTAACCTCGACGATGGTAGTCTCTCTTTTATCCCGATAATCCCCAATTCCTTAATCACTCAATACCTCACAAGCGGTCTTTCCCCTGCCAACCGATCGCCTACCGATAGCCCCCGCCCCTCACTTTACGCGATTGACAACCCCAGCAGCCTTTTGCTATCGTGGCAATAGTTTTGCTTCAAACCCTTTTGACCCCGACGTTCACCAGCAGCATGACCGCAGCACTTGCGGCGAATGGTAATTTTCATTGACAATCCACCATCCATCGGAAACAGGATGGGTGCAGGACCCGATCCACCCATGTCATCGGCATGGGAAACCTGGCACGAACGGGCATCACGCATGAATCGCAGAACATTTCTCAAGATTGCATCCATGGGCAGCGTCGCCGTTGCTGCCGGCTGCTCAGCCAAACCCGAAGACAACCTGTTTACCATGGTCCGGGCCAACGAAGATATGGTCACCGGCCAGTCCACCTGGTATGCCTCCACTTGCCGCGAGTGTCCGGCCGGCTGCGGCGTATTGGCCAAAAACCGTGAAGGACGCGTCATCAAGCTGGAAGGCAATCCCTTGCATCCGGTCAACCGGGGGACCCTGTGCATACGCGGCCAGGCGGCCCTGCAGGGGCTCTACAATCCTGACCGGCTGTGGATGCCGCTTCTGAAGACGGAGGATGGGTGGCAGGAGATCCCTTTCGAAAAAGCCGAAGCGTTGATCCGGGGAAAGGCCCGGGCGGCAGCCAATCGCGGGACCGGGCGCATCGCCATGGTCACCGAAACCGTCGGCCAGACCCAACTGGACCTTTTTACCACGGTCTTGCAACATTTTGGCAGCGGCCCGCCGGTGGTGTTCGAACCCCTGGCCTATGAAGCCCTTAAATATGCTCACCGGCAACTCTTCGGCAGCCCCAGCCTGCCGGTCCTTCAGCTGGACCGGGCCGATGTGCTGGTCGGGTTCGGCGCCGACTTTTTGGAGACCTGGCTGTCACCGGTGGAATACGCCCGCAAGTTTAAGGATATGCACGGGCTGAAAGACGGCCGCAAGGGACGCTTTGTCCAGGTGAGCCCGTTTCAGTCCCTCACCGGTGCCAATGCCGACCGCTGGATCGGCTGTCGGCCCGGCACCGAGGCCGCAGTGATCATGGGGCTGATTCGTATGGTGACCGACGACGAGAACGGTCGGAACGTGAGCCGAAATCTCCGCAAAGCCCTAACAGACCTCACCGGGGCCTATACCCCGGAAGCGGTGGCCCGCATGTCGGGCGTCAGTGTCGAGGATCAAGCCACGCTTGGCCGGCGGTTGCTGGCGGCTGAGCGCCCCCTGGTATTGGGCACCAGTGCCGGCAGTTACGCTGGGCATGCGGTGGCTACCGAGCTGGCTGCCCTTTTTCTCAACCTGGCCCTGGACCCCGAATTGAGCCTGTTCGACTTCAACAATCGTCACCGGGTAGAAATTGCCGACAGTCGATCCACCGTCCTTGAAGCGTTCGATGCCATGGATAAAAACGCCGTGGAAATGGTCTTGCTCAACAACGTCAATCCGGTCTTCTCCATTCCCGGCGGCAACCGCATCGCCGAGATCATCAGCCAGAAAAAGCGGTTCGTGGTGGCCTTTGCCAATTTCATGGATGAGACATCCGCCACCGCCGATCTGATCGTGCCGGTGCAGGTGGCTCTGGAAACCTGGGACGCCTATGAGAGCACCAGCGCCACGATGACCACCTTGCAGCCCACCATGGGAAAGATCACCCAAGCACCTGCATTGGGGGATCTGCTGATCAATCTATTCCCATCCGACAAGCGACCGGCGGCCGACTATCAGTCACTGGTGAGCCAAACCGTGCTGGCCGGCCAGAGCAGTCAAACCGCCACCACCTGGCTGAGAACAATCCAGACGGGCGGTCGCTTTGCCGACAATAGTGCAAGGGGCAAGGCTCCCACAGCCAATCTGAAAGCGGTTGCTGCGCTGAGAACCTACCTGGCGAAGCTGCCTGAACCAACAGCGGGGGACGTAATCATGGCGCCGCCCTCCATCCGTTTTTTCGACGGCCGGGGCGCCAACCGTCCCTGGCTGATCGAAACTCCGGACACGCTCACCCAGATCCCCTGGCAGACCACGGCATTGATCCACCCGGACAGCATGGCCGCCGCCGATATTAAAGAGGGCGACGGCGTCCTCCTAAAGACCCATGCCGGTGAGATCGAAGTGCCGGTGTATGCCTACGCGGGGGTTTTCCCGGGAACCGTGGTGGTGCCTGTCGGGCAAGGGCACACGACCTTCGGCCGCTGGGCCAGCGATCAGGGCGTCAGCCCCATTGCAGCGCTGGACCCATCGACAGACGCCGACACCGGTGCACCCACCTTTGCGACACCGCTGGAAAGCCTCGAAAAAAGCGGCAGCACGGTGGCGCTGGCCATCACCTCGGGCAACCGGTTGGCCCAGGGCCGCAAGATTGCCCCCAGTGTGTCCATCGACCAAATCAATCACAAAAAGACCGGCCACGACAAACCGGGACTGACCATGGACAGCTTCCCGCTGACGTTGCCAACTCCCGAGGGCTACGATCCCAAACGGGACCTTTACCCGCCCCATGACCATGACGGCTACCGCTGGGCCATGATCGTGGACCTGGACCGCTGCATCGGCTGCAGGGCCTGCGTGGCGGCCTGCTATGCGGAGAACAACATCGGCATCGTCGGAGAGAAGCGAATTCTTGAAGGGCGGGAAATGGCCTGGCTGCAGATCGAGCGCTACCAGGATCCGACAGACGCAGCCCGGCTCACCTTTTTGCCCATGATGTGTCAGCAATGCGACAATGCCCCCTGTGAAGCAGTCTGCCCGGTCTTCGCCCCCCATCACTACAAAGAAGGGCTCAACAACCAGATCTACAACCGCTGCATCGGCACCCGCTTTTGCGCCCAGAACTGCCCCTACAAGGTGCGCACGTTTCAACTGGTTCGACTGGGAGCGGCCAGAACCCCTGCCGATGCAGCTCAACCCCGATGTCACCGTCCGCAGCAAGGGCGTCATGGAAAAATGCTCCTTCTGCATCCAGCGCATCAAGGATGCCCACAATGTGGCCAAGAATGAGAAGCGGGGCATCCGCGACGGCGAGGTGGTGCCGGCCTGCGTCCAGACCTGCCCCACCGGCGCGCTGACCTTCGGCAGCCTGATGGACAAGACCAGCCGGGTGAGCCGGTTGTTCCAGGATCCCCGGGCCTACCAGGTGCTGGGCTACCTGAACACCAAACCGGCGGTGATTTATCTGAAAAAAGTGACTCAAACCGTTTAGGAGAAAGGTATCGATGGAGCAGACATTAACCTACGAGTCCATTGACAACACGGTTCTGGACACGCTGACACCGCCCGAACGCAGCTACTGGGTGCTGGTGGCCCTGCTGTTTGCCGGCGTACTTGTTGGCGCAGGATGCTGGACCTACCAGATCCTGGTGGGCATCGGCGTCGGCGGTCAGAACAACCCGGTGTTCTGGGGCACCTATCTGATCAACTTCGTCTTCTGGGTGGGAATCGCCCATTCGGGCACGCTGATTTCGGCCATCCTGCACCTCTTCCGGGCTCCATGGCGCAACCCCATCGCCCGGGCAGCCGAAACCATGACCGTCTTTGCCGTGTGCACCGCCGGCCTGTTTCCCTTCATCCACCTGGGGCGGGTCTGGCTGGTCTACTACATGCTGCCGATTCCCAACCAGCGCACCCTGTGGCCCAACTTTCAGTCACCGCTGATGTTCGACGTGGTGGCCATCAGCACCTACCTGACGGTCAGCAGCCTGTTCTGGTACACCGGCATGCTGCCGGACCTGGCCACCATCCGCGACCGGGCCCACGGCCTGCGTCACAAAATCTTCAAGGTGCTCTCCCTGGGGTGGACCGGTGAATATGAACAGTGGCGCCACTACACCCGCGGCTACCTTTTTTTCGCCGCCCTGGCCACCCCCCTGGTCATCTCCGTGCACAGCGTGGTCTCCTGGGACTTCGCCCTGAGCGTGGTTCCCGGCTGGCACACCACCATCTTCGCCCCCTATTTTGTGGCCGGCGCCATCCATTCGGGTCTGGCCATGGTGCTGACACTGATGATCCCCCTGCGCGTGATCTTCAACTACGAGGCCATCATCACCATCCGCGTGCTGGAAGCGGTGGCCAAAACCATCGTCTTCACCGGGCTGATCGTGGGATTCGCCTACGGCACCGAAATCTTCATCGCCTGGTACAGCCACAATCCGGTGGAGATGGAGTCCTTCCGTTGGCGGGCCTTCGGCGACTACGCCCTGGAATACTGGATCATGGTCGTCTGCAACACCATCGTCCCGCTGCTCCTTTTGTTTAAAAAGGTGCGCACCAATATCCGCCTCCTTTTCGTCATCTCTTTGATTGTCAATGTCGGCATGTGGTACGAACGCTTCGTGATCATCATCGGGTCGGTGGCCCACGATTTTCTGCCCCATGCCTGGGGGCTCTATGCACCAGCCTGGTTGAATTCGGAATCATGATCGGTGCCTTCTGCCTCTTCTTTTTCCTGTTCGTGCTGTTCGTCAAGCATATGCCCTCGGTTTCCATGACCGAGATGAAAGAAACCCTGCATGAAGGAGAATCCCATGCCGGCTGACACGGTTTCCATCATGGGAATTTTTTCCAGCGAGAATAGTGCCGCTTTGGCCATCGACGGGCTGCGAGAAACCGACTGGACCATCGAGCGGGTCCACAGCCCCATCCCCAGCCACACCATCGAAGACGCCCTGGAGCCACCCAATAGCCGGGTGGGCTGGTTTACCCTGGTCGGCGGCATCATCGGATTCTTCAGCGGATTTTCGCTGGCGGCCTTCACCTCTCTGCGCTGGTCATTGATCGTCAGCGGCAAACCGGTGGTGGCCCTGGTGCCCTGGTTTATCGTGGGATTCGAATTTACCGTCTTGTTTGCCGTTTTCGGCAATGTGTTGGGGCTGATCTCCCAGGCCCGACTGCCGCGATTTGAAACCCCGACGCACTACGATGAACGCTTTTCCGGGGATCGCTTCGGGGTCTTGGCCTGCTGCAGTGCTGATGAGCAGGATGAACTAACCCGTTTTTTCGAAGCAAACGGCGCTGAGATAAATACCGATGACAAATTGTAAGTCGTGCGATTTTTGGGGAAGCCATGCATCCGTCAGATAATCAAGAAAATCGACTGCCTTTGATGAAAATCTCCTACGCCCTGATTGCCGTCGGGTTTCTGATTTTCATCATGGTGGCCCTTGTCGGCAACCCGGCCCGAGCCTGGCAGGCCTACCTGCTCAACTTTCTGTTTTTCTCGGCCATCGCTCAGGGTGCCGTGCTCTTCTCGGCCCTCATGCACACGGTAAAAGCCCGCTGGAGCGGACCACTAACGGACGTGGCCGAATCGTTTACCGCCTTCTTCCCGGTTTCCCTGGTCCTGTTCGTCATCCTGTTTCTCGGCCAGCAGCACATCTTTCCATGGCTGCACGAAGACCTGCACGGCAAAGAGGTCTGGCTCAACGTGCCTTTCATGTTCGGCCGGGATCTTTTCGGGTTGTGTCTGCTGTATGGCCTCGGCCTGGCCTTTTTGTACCATCGGCTCTATTTCACCCTGAAAGACCGGGGCGCATCGGGCCCCTTCGGCAGTTGGCTGCTGGCGCGCTGGGACCAACATCCGCCCGACGAGGCACGCCTGGCCAGCCGCATGACCGTCTTCGGCATCCTTTACCTGCTGGCCTTCGCCCTGGTCCTCTCCCTGGTGGGCTACGATCTGGTCATGGCCACGGACCCGCACTGGTACTCGACCCTTTTTGGGGCTTACACCTTTGTCAAAGCCATCTTCATCGGCTTCGGGGCCTTGATCGTGCTGAGTTCCCTTTTGCATCTGAGCGAAAGAAACGGCTACCATGTCGAGGAGAACCAGTTTCACGATATCGGTAAACTCTTTTTCGCTTTCTGCCTGGTGTGGGCCGATTTTTTCTATGCCCAGTTCGTGGTGATCTGGTACGGCAACATCCCTGAGGAGACCGCCTATGTGATCGAACGCACCATGGCCGCTCCCTGGAACGTACTGGCCTGGACGGTTTTCATCGGCTGCTTCCTAGCCCCGTTTCTGATTCTGCTCAACCGTCGGATCAAAACCATGCCCAGGGCCATGACAGTGATCTGCCTGGCGGTGATGACCGGTATTTGGCTGGAGCATTACCTGCTCTTGGGCCCCGCCTTTCACCACGACGCCCAATCCATCCCTTTGGGCTGGGTGGAAGCCGCCGTGGGCATCGGTTTTTTGGGTCTGCTGGCCGCTGCCGTCATCAGTTACTTCCAACAATTCCCAGAGCTGCTACATGGTGGCGACGTGAATCGGCTGAAGGTTGAAACCATACATAACTAATATTCCCGAGTCCTCATTATGGAAATTCTGATTACGACCCTATCTCTTTTCACCCTCGCGGTGATTGCCATCCTGATTGGTACCCGGGCAAGGCCAATGCGCTTTTTCACGGCCTTTGGCGAGACCATGTGGCTCATGTGGACTAACAGGAAACCGCTGGTCTTGATCAGTCTGACCGTTTTCGTGCTGCTGGCATTTCTTTTTTTGTTTTATGCCACGCCGGGAAGCCGGATTTATCCGGAGCAGCCCATCCCGTTCAGCCATCAATTGCACGCAGGGGTCAAGTCCATCGATTGCTATTACTGCCACCCCCAGGTGGGGCGTTCGCTTCATCCTGGTCTGCCGCCAGTGGAGAAATGCCTGCACTGCCACAACTACATCATCGCCAACCACCCGCAGATTTTAAAAGAGCACGCCTACTATAACAGCAACACGCCCACCCCGTGGGTAAAGGTTAACGAACTGGCCGAGCATGTGCTGTTCAACCACATGCGCCATATCCGAAAAGAGATTGCCTGCGAATCGTGCCACGGGCAGGTCCGGCAGATGGACCGCCTGCAAGGCAAACGGTTCTATATGGGCTTTTGCATCGAGTGCCACCGCGAGAAAAAGGTCAACCTGGGCTGCTGGCTGGCCTGCCACAGCTAACGCACCACCTATGAACGAGGAATCCAATGGCCTCCACCGTCGCTATCACTGAACAACTAGGCAGCCAGGCGGCTGCAAAAGCATTTACCTTGACGTCCGCAGTGTGGTTTGCCTTTGCCACAAGCTTTGGCATGATCGCGGCCGGCTATCTGATTGCGCCGGACTTTATGGCCAATATCGAATTCATCCAGTTCGGGCGCGTCCGACCCATCCATGTCAACCTGGTATTGTTCGGCTTTGTCACCCCCGGTCTGCTGGCCGCGGCCCTGTATTACACACCCCGGTTGCTGCGGACCCAATTGTACAGCCAGCGGTTGGGGGTGATCACGGCCATGTTGTGGAATCTGACCCTGGTCATTAGCGTGATCAGCCTGGGCATGGGCTACAGTCAGGGCCGTGAATATGCCGAGTTGCCCTGGGCGGTGGACATAATGATCGCCGGCCTTTTCGGGTTGGTCATTTTTAACCTCTTCATGACCGTGCACCGGCGCCAGGAGTCGATCTTGTATGTCTCTATCTGGTATTCCTGCGCTGCGGTGATATTGACGGCCGTGGGATACTGCCTGGGCAACGTGATCTGGAAACCGGACAGCGGCGCCCTGCTGGGCATTCCGGATGCCATTTTGCTCTGGTTTTACGGCCACAATATTTTTGGCCTCTTGCTGACGCCCCTGGCCCTCGGCGTGGCCTATTACGTATTGCCCCTGGCCACCCGCAGTCCGCTATACAGCCACACCCTGTCCCTGATAGGCTTCTGGTCGTTGATTGTGGTCTACACCCATGTGGGGACCCATCATCTGCTGCAGGTTCCCGTGCCCACCTGGCTGAAAGCCATCTCCATTGTGGACAGCGTGGGCATGGTCATCCCGGTAATGGTCTTTCTGATCAACATCTGGTTCACGGTCAAGGGCAAGTTGGGCGACATTCATGCCGACATCGGCGCCAAGTTTGTTTTCACGGGCACCATCATGTACTTTTTCGCCAATATCCAGGGCAGTTTCATGGCCCTGCCCCAGGTTCAGCGGGTCACCCATTTTAACAACTGGGTGGTGGGGCATGCCCACCTCGGCGTTTTTGCCTTTGCGGGCATCACCGCCTTGGGGGGGCTCTATTTTATTCTCCCCAAAATTACCAAAAAACCGCTTTACAGCCGCTATCTGGCCGACCTGCAGTACTGGCTGATCCTCATCGGCGTCTCCGTGATGATCATCGATCTGACCATTGTCGGCCTGCTGCAGGGCAATGCCTGGCTAAACGGCGAAACCATCTATCGGGTATTGCCCGAGGTCCATCTTTACTATGTGATTCGCGCATCGGCAGGATTATTTATTCTCGCCGGCGCGTATCTCGGATTGTATAATATCGTTCGAACGCTTTTTTTCAATCCCGGAGCGGCAACAGAATGAAAATGACCCCCACAGTGGTGATCGGTGGCGCCCTGGTGATTTTGACCGTTATCGTCTTGTTGATGGTCGCCTGGCCCTATTCCACCGCGGACATGACACCTTCGGAAATCTTCCGTGAACGTACAGACGTCGAAAAAGCCGGCTTCAAGATCTATCTCCAAAATGGCTGCGTCTACTGTCACAGCCAGTCGATACGTGCTTTTGACTGGGGCCACGGCGCCCATCGGATTGCCCAATCCGGTGACTACGTCGGCGACAGCCCGATCCAACTGGGATCGGCGCGAACGGGTGTCGATTTGTCCCAGGAGGGCGGCGAGCACCCGGATGACTGGCATGTCGCCCATTTCGTCAACCCGCGCTATACCCGCCCGAATTCGATCATGCCACCCTTCAGATGGCTGGGCGAGGAACGCATCGGCACCCTGACGCGTTACGTGCAGAGCTTAGGGCTTAAGGGCGCCGACAAACGCATGGACCGACAGCGCCACTGGAAAGCAGAATCCATCAAAGCCTATGAGGCCGGGCCGGATGCCAATGCCCGCTGGCTGGCGGAGATCGTCCCCCAGGGCTGGCGCGACCTGCCCAATCCATACCCGACCAGCGACGCCAGCCTGCAGCGGGGCCATGTGGTCTACCAGCAATTTTGCATCGGCTGCCATGGTCCGGTGGGAGACGGCATGGGACCGGCCCAGCCATGGATCTATCCGCCGCCGCTGAATTTCACGATTTTAAAGGGCCGCGAGATCTCCGGCGGCATCATCTACTATCAACTGATGAACGGCATCACCGGAACGGCTATGCCCTATTTCAAGCATGAACTCGAATCCCAGAAGATCTGGGAAGTCGGCAATTACGTCGCCGAATACTTCATCAATGACAGCGACGCCAACATGGAACCCAAGGGCATCGATGCGGCCAATGAGCCGTAGGTAAGTGACAAAAATCTATGTATTACCCTTATTTTATAAGTTATATGCTGGCCGGCCTGTTCATCGCGCTGCTGGTTTTTGCCTGGGCAATGAAAAACCATCAATTCCGGGACCAGCAACGTGCGCGCTTTCTGCCGCTCTTTGATGCCCCGCAACAGAAAAGCGCCAGGGCGACCCGGATCAGCCGAATTGAGGTTTACACCCTGTTCGGCCTGGCCTGTGTGGGGTTGTGCAGCAGTTTTGCGGTGGTCATTTTCGCGCTGCTGCGGGTCGAGTAATGCCGGTCCATCGGAAGGGATAAACGATTATGCACTATTTCGAACTGCGCAACATCCAGCACTTCGTTCTGTATCTGCTGCCGGCGGTGTTGGGCGTTCTCATCTTCGCTATCGGCCTGGCGCGAATCCATTTTCGCCATGAGGATGACGATGCACGCATGCAACAAGTCCATACCACTTATGTCGGTGGGATAGAGGAGCGCAACGCCCCATTTCCACTGGTTCTGATTCTGATCCTGGGTGGAACCATTGTTTGGGGGATATTGTACATCATTTTTTATGGTGTCTTGGGAGTCAAAATATGATCGCCGAAACGGAAACCAACCACGGCCACAACGGCCACACCGCCTTCAAGGCGTGGGTAATTGTTCTTTTGATGGTCGTTTTTATCCTGTTCAAAGGTGGGTTGGCCTACTTTGTCATCGGCGATCTGGGTCAACCCGATTGGGATTACCGACCGGTTAAGGATGTGCCCGGCGAGTCGGCATATTCTTACTATCCCAGCCTGCCATTTCCCCAGCATGTTCGCGGCGCAAAGGGGGAGTAAATGAAACGAATTTTAGTGCTCGGATTAGTCGTGTCCACCGTAGTGCTCATCGCCGTTGGTGTGATCACGCTTTACGATTACAACATGTCAGTGGGGCGCATGTGGCACACGCCGGCGATCAAAGCCCATGAGAAGCCCATTCCGGTCATGGCGGCCGGCAGTGTGCCCGTTACCGGTGGAGAGGCACTCTATCGCACTGCGGCTGCAGAGACGATAACGCCACCTTTTGCGCTCACGGAACCGACAGCCATCGCCGCGGGTAAAATCGCCTACCAACGTTATTGTTATCAGTGCCATGGACCGAACTTCGATGGTTACGGTACGGTGGGGCAAAGCTTTGCCCCACCGCCCGGCGATCTTCGCACGGCAAAAATCCAATCTATGTCACCCGGCCTGCTGTTCAAGGAGATCAGTTACGGTATTCCCGACGGACGCCAGCCGGCGTTGGCCACCACCATGACGCTGAACGAACGCTGGCACGCCATCGCCTTGGTCAAAAGTTTAGGCGTACGCAACTGATCCGACAATCGACCTCAGGCGCATCTCACCTCACCTTCATCACGCCTGCTGCCAGCCATGAATGAATCCACCTGTCATCTTTGCGGCCTGCCCCTGCGCTTCGGCGCCGTTGCCCATTCCAATGACGATCAATCCTTGAGATTCTGCTGCCAGGGCTGCCGAATGGTCTACAGCATGCTGCTGGAATCGGCCGAGGTGGATGATCCGGCGCGGTTCAAGGATACCGATCTATACCGGCAGTGTGTGGCTGCCGGGGTAATCCCCGCCAACGAGGACGATCTGCAACGCATCAGCACACGCGAAAAGCAGGAGACGAAGGCCCGCGACAAACCGATTGAGGATGAGCAAACAGTTCCGGACCCATCCGGCACCCTGGCGTTGGACCTGATGGTCGATGGCATGTGGTGCACGGCCTGCGCCTGGGTGATCGAGAAGACGGTCTCCCGGTTAAACGGGGTACAGGCGGCAAGCTGTCATTTTTCCACGGACCAATTGCGCTGCCGTTATCGTCCGGACCGCGTGGCCCCCGACCAGATCCGCAAGTCGGTCACACGCCTGGGTTATGGCCTCCGCGAAAGCGGTGCCGCAAAGGTCGGGCAGCGCACCCAGCGCAAGGAGTTGATTCGCCTGATCATCGCCGGCCTGCTCTCCGCCAACGTCATGATGCTCTCCTGGGCCCTTTACGCCGGTTTCTTCACCCACCTGTCCAGTGACGCCGTATCTAAAATTTCCCTGCCCATCGTGGCCATGGCGGCGGTGGTCCTGGTCTATGGCGGCGGCCCCATGCTGCGTAAAGCCTGGTTCGGCCTGATTCACCGGGCACCGGGCATGGAAACCCTGGTGGGCATGGCCGCCGCATGTGCCTTTGTTTACAGTCTCTACAACTGGCTGACCGGCAGCATCCATTTATACTTCGACACTGCCTGTATGCTCATCACCCTGGTATTGTTGGGGAAAGTTCTGGAGCAACAGGCCAAAAACCGTGTCCGCCGGGACCTGGACAGTTTCTTCGCCCTGCAGCCCGCCAAGGTCCGTCTGATCAGCGACGCCTGGCCAACGGGACGGTATGTGGCCATCGAGCGGCTGGCAACGGGTGATCGATTTGCCGCGGAGGCGGACGAAATAGTCCCGGCGGACGGTCGCGTGGAATCCGGCAACGCCACACTCGATGAATCCACACTGACCGGCGAACCCCGGCCGGTGCGGGTAAGGACCAATGATCTCATTAAAAGCGGTGCTCGGGTGATTGATGGCCGGGTGACCGCCAGGGTTGAGAAGGTAGGCGATGATACGATCTTAGGTCAGATGATCGCCATCATGACCCGCAGCCTGGAGCAGAAAAGTGCATTCGAAGGCCGCACGGATCGACTGCTCAGGTGGTTCGTCCCCATCATCATCACCCTTTCCGTGGGAACGGGCGTGTATTGTGTCATGGTCGGCTTACCCATTAACCAGGCCATGGTGCGAGCGGTGACCGTGATGGTCATTTCATGCCCCTGCGCCCTGGGTGTGGCCATTCCCATGGTGCGCCTGGCCGGCATTTCCCTGGCCGCCCGCCGGGGCATTCTGGTTCGGGAAATCGAATCCTTCGAACGGGCCGATGCCATCGACAGCGTTGTTTTCGATAAAACCGGCACACTGACCCACGGCCGCTGGCGTCTGAATCATATCGAATGCCAACCGGGATACTATCCAGCGACCATCGCCGCCTGGGCCGCCGGTTTGGAGCAGTCGTCGGATCACGAAATTGCCCGGGCCATCGAGGCCTATGCCCGCGTTCAGGCGATAACGCCGGCCGTGGCAACGGACATCATCGTCCATCCGGATGGGGTGCAGGGACGGCTGGACGATAAAATCGTGCGCATCGGCAACCGGGAGTTTGCCTGGGGCAAGGTGCCGCCTGCTGGCGACGTAACGGAGGAATCCGAAGAGACGCTGACTTCCCGCGTCTTTCTAAGCGTCAACAACCGTCCGGCGGCAACCCTGATCTTTGGCGATACGATCCGACCGACGGTAGCATCGATGGTGGACGCGCTGAGACGGACGGCCCGGGACATTCACCTCGTCTCCGGGGACGGAGAGGCCGCCACCCGTATGGTGGCCCGGACCATCGGTCTAACCGAAGCCAGGGGCGGTTTGTTGCCGTCAGACAAAGCAACTTATATTGATGCATTGAAGGAACAGGGGCGGCGGGTGGCCATGGTGGGCGACGGCATCAACGATGCGGCAGCCATGGCCCGGGCCGACCTGGCAGTGGCCGTTCATTCCGGACAGGGGCTGGCCAGGGAGGCCGCTCACATCACCCTCATGCGGGGAGACCCTGCCCAACTGCTTGACTTTTTCCCCCTGTCCCGGCGGGTCAATCGAAAAGTCACCCAGAATCTTTGGTGTGCCTGGATCTACAATCTGATCAGCATCCCCATCGCCATGAACGGACTGCTGACCCCCCTAATCGCTGCAACAGCCATGCTGCTCTCCAGCCTGACCGTCATCGGCAACACCCTGCGGCTGGTCCGACGCGATTGATGGTCACCACTTTTCAATTCTGCCCAGCCGGACCTTGACAAAGCCAAAAAAAGAGGCCATTTTCATTTTCTTGTGCGCGATATCTCGTTAATCGAGGGTGGTGTTGCGCCTGTCGGCGACGGCAATGAAATCAAAAACATGATCCGCAACACAATGTGTTTCTTTAAAACGGGTTGCAACAGAGGTTGAAAATGTCACAGAACATCGTCATCGTTGGCGGTGTCGCCCTCGGATCCAAGGCGGCCTGCCGATTTAAACGACTGGAACCCCGCTCCCACGTCACCATCATCGATCAAGACCGCTTCGTATCCTACGGCGGATGCGGAATTCCCTTCTATGTCTCCGGCGATGTCAGCGATGTCAACGATCTGCGCAAAACGAGTTTCCACATGCTGCGCGACGAAGCCTTTTTCCGCGATTGCAAGGATATCGAGGTGCTCACCCAGACCCGTGCGGAACGGATCGACCGGGAGAACAAACAGCTGCATATCCGTCGGCTGGACGGCACCACCGACACCCTGGCCTATGACCAGCTGGTGCTGGGAACCGGCAGCCGTCCCCGGCGCCTGACGATCCCCGGCGCCGACCTGCCCATGGTTCATACGTCTGCCAACCTGAACGATGCCCAGGCGATCAAGGATCTGGTCACCAAAGGCCGGGTGGAGCGGGCCGTTATCGTCGGCGGCGGTTTTATCGGGATAGAAATGGCCGAAGCCCTGGCCGACATGTGGGAGGTGGATACCACGGTCGTGGAATATTTCAGTCAGATCATGCCCGGTTTCGTAGGACCCCAGTTCGCCCGTATGGCCCAGCGGCAAATGGAACAACACGGTGTTCGCTTTTTCCTCGACGAGGAGGTGCAGGCCATCGAAGGCACCGACACCGTTAAGGCCGTGGTGACCAACAAACGCCGGTTAGAGGCCGACCTGGTTATCATCGCCATCGGGGCCGCCCCCAACGTGGAATTGGCCCGGGCAGCCGGGCTGCGGATCGGCCCAACCGGAGCCATTGTCGTGGACGAGCACATGCGCACCTCCGACCCGGCGATCTACTCTGGCGGGGATTGTGCAGAGATCCGCAACCTGGTGACCGGCCAACCCGGCTATTATCCCTTAGGCTCCATGGCCAATCGACAGGGCCGGGTGATCGGAACCAACCTTGCCGGGGGAAGCGCCGTGTTCAAGGGCGCAGTCGGCTCCTTTGTGATCAAGACCTTCGAGGCGGCCCTGGCTGGAACCGGATTGAGCCTGGAAAGCGCCCGCAGGGCCGGATTCGATGCGGTCAGCGTCCAGGTGGCACAACTGGACCGCGCCCACTTTTACCCGGACAAGGCCATGGTGCACCTGGAATTGGTCGTGGAGAGAAAATCCCGGCGCATTCTCGGGATCCAGGGTTTCGGGGAGGTAGGGGACGCCGTGGTTGGGCGCATCAATATGGTGGCCGCAATATTGGAAGACCGCCCCACCATCGATCGGCTCAGCAACCTGGAGTTGGCCTATTCACCGCCATTTTCATCGGCCATGGACATTCTCAACGCCCTGGCCAATGCCGCTGAAAACATGCTGGACGGCCGATTCCAACCCATCGACGCCGACGGCTTCGCCGAAAAATGGGTCAACGGCAACGGCAACCTGTTGATCCTCGACTGCCGCGCGCGGCAGGATGGCGACGCCTATGCTAAAAAATACCCAGACCGCTGGCTCAACATTCCCCAGGATGAACTGCGCCGGCGCATTGCTGAAGTCCCGGCAGACAAAGATCTGATCCTGGTCTGCAATACCGGTGTACGCTCCTACGAAGCCCAGCTCAACCTGAGGGACATGGGTTTGACCGATCCGGTCAGCGTGCAGGGTGGCATGGTGACCCTAAACAAATGTGGTTTGGACCTGTAGCCTTTTCAGCGGGATTGACTGGTCGCCCGGCTGCCCGGAGCATCCCGGTCAAGCCGAAACCCGTTTAAGAACCCGGTCGATATAATTTTGCGTCTCCCGGTAGGGAACGTTCCCATTATATTTCTCCACGGTCCCCGGGCCGGCATTGTAGGCGGCCAGGGCCAATTTTACGTCTCCACCGAAACGATCCAGCATTTGCCGGAGATAGCCGGCGCCGCCGTCGATGTTTTGTCGGACATCAAAGGGGTCGTCCACACCCAGTTCCCTGGCCGTTGCCGGCATGAGTTGCATCAATCCCTGGGCACCCGCCGGGGATACGGCATCCGCCTGGAAGTTGGATTCGGCCTGTATCACGCTGGCGATGAGTTTCTCCGGCAGGTTATAGCGCCTGGCAGCGCGTTTGATGCTGTCGGCAATCAACGCCTCACCATCCAGAGGGGTGGCATCACTGGTATCGGCACCGATTGAACGACCATGGGACGCTGAAGCGGGAGGGGTGGGATCTTCATTTGACGGTACCAACGCATGGCCGAACCGATCCAGGCGGCCGGACTGAAGGGAACCGTCCCGGATGGTCGAGTCTCTAAAGAAACCAATGGATGCAGCGGTGGAGGCCTGAGTCAGATAGTCCACGATCGTCAGCCCTGTTGTTTTTCCAATCGCCGCCTCAGGAATCGAAGATTTCGCCGACGCGAGTTTCGCTGAGAAAGAGGGGTTGAGGTCGGTTTTCAGGGGAATGAATTGCTTGGGGCTCGTTGTGCCGACTGACTTTAGTCCCGCATTCCGCAGATACGTATCGATCGTCATCCTGGTTTTCTGTATCATGGTAGCCCCGTTCGCATGGTTTCTCCGAAAAAGGAGTAAACAATTTTTATGCCAACTCCAGAAAGATCAAATTAATCTAAAAAACAATGGGATTGGTGATGGTTTGTAGAAACGGCGCCATGCCGCCCGTCAATTTTGACCCGGCCACAGACAATAATATGACATCGAATCTTATCGATCAGGATTCATTCGCTGCGTTTCCATGGGCTTGCCGTTCAGTCTTCCTGGCCCTGAAAAACAAACAAATATCAACTTGTTTTCGACTTTAGATAAAGGGCCACCAATGAACGGATAGCATCGCGCATGCCGCCGCTATCCCCTGAGCCAACAGCATATTTTTTATTGCTCCTGGTTTCTGATTGATGTATTCTTATTTAAACAAAAAACTGCTCTTGCCATGTAATATTCCATGATTATCATCCCATTTTACCTTCTCTTCTAATAATTTACCAAATGTCTGAACACAGCATGATTACTGGTGAAGACGCTCAAAACAACCGATTGAACCCTCCTTCTATCTGATAGCCATTGGGCAGATATAGAGAAACACTTTTTCATTGTATTACAAGCAGCCGCATCAACAAATAGCCGAGAGGAGCACAAGATGAACAAACCGTTGAGACTTCTGTTAGTGGGTTTCGTTCTTGCATTTGCAGGCGCCTGTGCCACGCCGCAAACTGGAGGCATGCCATCTGGCAATCCAGGCGCGCTGGTCGAAAAGTTTGAAGCAGATTTGACCCGGGCACGATCCAATCAGGTGGACGTTCTTGCACCGGGCTTGTTCAACGACGCCCAGTCCGCATTCATGAAGGCCAAACAAGGCTTGGACAAAGGTGCCAAGCTGACTGACATCCAGGGATATATTGCCCAAGGAAGCGTCAGTTTGAAAAAGGCCGAAGAGATTGCCCAGGTCTCACGGACGATTCTTGGTGAAACGAACAAAGCCAGGGACAACGCCCTCAAGGTGGGGGCCGACAGGCTGGGCGAGCCTTACATGAAGGTGGAAAAACAGTATCTGAAACTCACCAAGGCCATCGAGAACGACAACTTGAGCTATGCGCAGAAAAATGCCGCTGAGGTCCAGGCAGCCTTCCGGGACTGTGGAGATCATGGCTATCAAGAACAGTGCCATCGGCGATGCGCGTAAGATGATGGCCGACGCCGATAAGGCCAGGGTCCAGAAAACCGCCCCGACCGCATACAACGATGCCCTCCAGGCCTTGAACGAGGCCGACGCCTATATCGGGCAAAACCCATACGAGGCAGACATCATCAGCCAGAAGGCCGCCCATGCCGAATTCATGGCCCGGCGGATGATGAGCATCGACGAGAGTGGCAAAAAGTTTCAGGTGATGACACCGGAAGCGTCCGCCCTTTATGTGGAAGGCCTGCTCGCCCGCCTGGAAAAAACCATGAACAGCGGTGATTTGCGGGATAAGCGCATCGATGCTCAGCTCAGTGCGATGACCGGGACGGTCGAAGCGATGGGGCAAAAGAATCGGTCCCTTGAAAAGGACAATCTGAATTACCAGTCGCAGATTGCCAACCTGGAGCAGCAGCTTACCGGCTTGCAGGGTTATTCGCGCGAACAGGAAGCGGCCAAGCGAAAACTCGCCGCCGAACGCGAATTCAATGAGAAATTTAATAAAGTCCAGCGGTTTTTCCGGCCTGACGAGGCAGACGTCTACAAACAGGGCGGCCAACTGGTCATCCGCATGCGGGGCATTCAGTTCCCGGTGGGACAGGCGACCCTGACCCCGGAAAATTATACCCTGCTGAGCAAAGTGCAGCAGGCCATTGAGACATTTGGTCAGCCGACCGTGACCATCGAAGGTCATACCGACAGCACCGGTTCCGCCCAGACGAACCAGGAACTGTCGCAGAAACGGGCCGAGGCAGTCAAAACCTACCTGGTGGCCAACAAGACCCTGCCGTCGAGCCGCATCCGGGCAACCGGCTATGGGCCGAGTCGGCCGTTGGCACCGGAAACCACACCGGAAGGCCGTGCCATGAACCGGCGTATCGATGTATTGATTACGCCGTCCCAAACACCTTAAGATCAGGGCCAGGACGGTGACAACCCACCGGCAATGAAGTGATTTTGCATAAACCGATCAGGAACCGTTCGCGTTCCTGATCGGTTTTTTATCGCGGTCCACCCGGAAACACGCGCATGGTTGCCAGCAGCTGGGAAACCGCCTTGGCCAAGGTGGTTTCCCAGCCACTGTCCTACATGCACGACGGTGTATCCCTGGAAGGCCATCTGGCCTACGATGATGCCGTTTCCGGCAAGGCACCCGGGATTCTCGTGGTCCACGAATGGTGGGGGCTCAACGACTACGCCCGCTCCCGTGCCGAACAGCTGGCCCGGATGGGATACGTGGCCTTTGCCTTGGACATGTACGGCAAGGGCAAATCCACCGAGCACCCGGACCAGGCCGCTGCCTGGATGAAGGAAATCAACACCAACATGGACCAGTGGCTGGAACGGGCCCTGGCCGGCCTGGACGTCCTCAAAAAGCAGCCGCAGGTGGATACCGCACGACTGGCAGCCATCGGCTACTGCTTCGGAGGCGCCACGGTCCAGGTGCTGGCCTATGGCGGCGCAGACCTGAAAGGCGTGGTCAGTTTTCACGGTTCCCTGATCCCGCCCTCCGCCGAGCAGGCCGGACGGACCCAAGCGAAAATCCTGATCTGCCACGGTGCCATGGACCCCATGAACACACCCGAAGCCATGACCACCTATGTCAATGCAATGAACGCCTCATCCATCGACTGGCAGTTGATTGCCTACGGCGGCACCCGCCACAGCTTCACCAACCCCGATGCGGACAAGCGGGGCATGGCCGCCCTGGCCTACAACCCGTCGGCGGACCGCCGCTCCTGGCAGCACATGACCTTCTTTTTCGATGAACTGTTTGCGGGAATGTAGCCATTGAGCCCTCCCCGCGGCAAGCCGCGGGGAATGGTCTGCCTGTAACGGCAGTGCTGCGCAGCAACGTAAGGAAAAAAATCGATTTTCAGTTCGCTCGCTATCCTCGCCGCGCACTTTTGCAGGGACTGCGGCCGAAGCGCGGGAAGCCAGAAAAATCTGTGCAACCCCGAAATACGCTAAGATGAGGATCGGTCCATTTAAAAAGCGCCGTGGGCAACAGCTCACGGCGCTTTTCTATATCGGCAATCCAGCAAATGGGGTCTCAATGCGCCGGGTCGACAATTTTCATCTGGCCTGCATACCGACCGACCACTGCGTCTTCGACACAATTTTCCAATTCCGCATCGCTGATACTTTTCGGGTCTTTCAGTTCGTCCAGTGGACACACAAAATCGTTGCCCGCCATATCTTTGACCTTCACGTATAAGGTTTCCGAATTTTCAGTGTTCATAATTTTTTCCTTTCTCGATTATAGATAATCCAAAGCGCAGATGGATTGGTCGTCGCTTCGATTGTAGATGTAAACCAGCAAACTGCCGCATTTCATTCTCATGGCCACTCGTTCAGCGACTGAACAGTTCCGGTGGCGGGTGACGAAGTCCCTTCACCCAGGATTCGGGAAAGGCCCCATAGGCCGTTGGCCGCACCCAGCAGGGCGCCGAGCACCGCTCCCCGGCCGGCGTTGTCGCCACCCAGGTTGGTGTTGGCGACCAGGCCCCGGGACACGTCACCGTGATACTTCAACGCCAGGTAGGCGGTGGCCGGCAGCGCATCTTCCACGTAGCAGGCGCTGCTGAGACGTCGGCCCACGACAGTTTCATCGGGATCGTCGAGCCATCGCATCAACGGGTGGCCCAGCAGCGGGTTGTCCTGCCGCCGGACCTTTTCGGCAATCACGTCAACGATGTCTTCACCGCCCAGGACGGGAAGCAGCACATCCATGAGCAACTCACCGGCCGCCTGCATGCGCGCACCCAGATGGGTGTGGCCGAGATGTTCAAAGGCCGCCCGCCTGGCCAGGTCGGGGTCGTCGGCGTGATAGACGGCCAGTGGAATCATACCGATAATGCCGCTGATGTGCTTCTCAATCACCCCGCAGGCCCGTGGCGGCTTTCCGGACGCATAGTTGTTGAAAAAATGACGGTGGTACTCCTCCGCATAGGTGTCCCCGTGACTGCCGGGGGTGGTCATGAAAGCGATGTAGTCGGCCAGGTAAGCATCGGCGTCGTAGCCGTCGTTTTCCTTGAGGTGGTTGAGCAACAACGTACAGATCTTTAAGTTCAACGTGTTTTCACCGGCCTCGAGAAACTGGTGGTAATGCACACCCGGTCGCCCCCAGAACCGGCCCTGGTCATGGAGGATATCGGCCTTCGCGTTGAGCGGCGTGTAGGCGGAGCGCCACAGGATACTGTCCGGATGCGGATTTTTCGGAGCCAGATAGTCGGTCACGCGACCGTAATCCCGTGCCAGTGCCTGTCGATCGTAATACCAGTGCACCGGCATGGCCAGGGCATCGCCGATGTACATGCCCAGAAGTGCACCTTTTCTTCGGGATTGCCTGTCGGCCGAAGTGACCATGAAGACTCCTTATCCTAAAAAAACCGGTTACTTGAATGTCCGCAACGCCCCCATGCCCCCATCCACCGCAATCACCTGGCCGGTAACCCACGAGGATGAATCCTCGAGTAAAAATGTCGCCGCGGCAGCGATATCTCCGGGCGTTCCAAACCGTTTGAGCGGATGGCGATCCGCAGCGGCGGATCGTTTGCCGTCATCGGACAGCAGCGTTTTGGCCAGACTGGTGTCGGTCAAGCGACGGGGCGATGGCGTTGACCCGGATCTTCGGGGCGAACTCGGCGGCCAGCGAACGGGTCAGGCCCTCCAGGGCCCCCTTGGCACTGGCAATCGAGGCGTGAAAGGGCATGCCCGTTCCCACCGCCACCGTGCTGAACAAAACGATGGATGACGGGTTATCCGCCTTTTTCAGGCCCGGCAGGCAGGCTTGAATGGCCTTGACGGCACCGAGGAGATTGATCTGCAAATCGGCAAGGAAATCGGCTTCCTTGAGGCGGTGGAACGGGCCTCAGCCGAATGGAACCCGGGCAGTAGGCCAGGCCCTGAATCCTTTCCGGAAGACTGCCCGCATCGATCTCATCCCGGGTGACATCCACCGGCAGGTGGGTCACCCCGGGCAGCTCGGCCAGACTGTCCGCCGACCGGGAAATCACCACGACCGGGCAATCTTTGGCTGCCAGGCGGCGCGTAATCTCCAGTCCGATACCCGACGAACCGCCGACCACGACAAACGACGTTGTACTCATTTTCCATCCTCCACATGTATGTTGGTGACTCATGCTCGACTGCTGCAGATGCCGCTTCAAAACGGTGCCGAGTTCGAACCGGCAGGCATCGATGCTGGGATATTGATACCCCGCCACCAGTTGTCCCTGTTCGTAAACATCCACCGCCGGCGTGCAGGAGGCGCAGAGCAAACAGCGCATTGACGATGACATCATGATTGTCGACCCTGCTGGCCACCAGCACCCCGGCGTCCGAAAGGCCGATGTCGTCACTGTCGCCGGCTTGGCCGCCCATCATTTGATGCCGCACACTGGGCGGCAGGTAAAAGGCCTGGGCCACTGTCGGCACCGGCACCTCATCGACCAGCCGGTCGAAAAAAACTTTCTCATCCGGCAACAGTTGCTGGAAGGTGACGATGGACCCCGGTTTCAGGAAGGGTTGCATTCGAGTCAGCATGTCCTGCAACATCGACTGCCAGCCGGCCACGATCTCCGAATGACCTGTACCGGCCCGCTGCTCGATGGTCTGAGCCAATCTTCGATTCTCATCAGCCTTGATAGATGTCATAGAATTGCCGACCTTCCCCGGGTAAGAGACCGCCTACATTCCACCGACAGCGGGCACAAAGGCCACACGATCACCGTCCGACAGCCGGGATTCTAACCCCGACCGCCTGCCGTTGACGAACACCGTGGCGATTTCCTTTTCAGGAAGCCGTACCTGTTTGATCAGATTGCCGACGGTCGCGCTGTCGCCGCCAAGGGTAATGGACCTGAGCTGGTCATGCCGGCAGGTATCGTCAGTGGACAGCGATGCAAAACATTTAACGTTGATCTTCATGGTTCACCTCTCGGGTTGTCGGTTCAGTGTTGAATAATGATTGAACTTACAGTCTTAAGTGTAGTCACCGGCTTGGGATCTTCAAGGCGCACCCGGATCAAGCGGGACGGCCGGGCAGGCGATGGAAAAAAATACAACCATTTGTTTATATTTAAAAATAATGAATGCCGTCGAGACTGTCGGTGGGTTTAACCTATCACTGCATGACCAATAGACTGCTTGTCTAAAAGCCATAAAAAATGTCGGCATGGGTGGAGAAACCGCCGCCTTCCCCACACGAGTGAAAGCAAATGAATTGTGCGCCAAGGTGGGTTTGGGTTATGCTGGCGGCTGGAAATAATGTCGACCAGACGTATCATCCAGGCAATACCGGGTTCGGTTTCTGGATCGGCAGTTCCCCCTTTTTATCGAGACATCGGGAAGGTAGACATGCCTGACGACATAAGGAACCGATCAACGATCAGCCATGCGGATGTCACCGCACTGAACTTCGTCCGATCATCCACACCATATGTGTTCAGGAGGCATTTCAGGCAGGGCCTTCGCTCGCACATCATGGAGATTCTGGACCCGTCCGATGTGGAAGTTGAGCAGACCGGAAAGATGGTCGCCGGTGTGCGGTGCTTTCCCAAAGCTACGCCGCGCCGGATGTTTCGCATATTCCGGGCCCGTCTGAAAACCCTCGAAAACGCGCTTGTCGAAATCGCCCGGGTCAAAATCGTCGAACGCTACCTGGCACCCGATTTCATGGCCCGGTCCACTGAATGCATCGTGGATTACCAGGGGCCTGGAGGCCGTGACCTGATGCTGTGCGGATTCCAGGAATACGTCGCAGGTGAGATATTGGATCCGTGGACCATTCTCGGCGCGGCCGACCTGCTGCCGGCGCTGTACGAGGCCTTTCGTTGCCAGGACAGCCCATTGACCTTATCCAAAGACCAATGGATCGAAACGGTCAGGCAAGAAGGGTTCCCGGTTCATCAACAAAATAAAATGGATGATCAGCGAAGCCGGACACATCCCTGACCTGGCCGGCGCGGGCAATCTGATCATCACCACTAGCGGCGGGATTCGCCTGGTGGACATCAACAACATTTCAGGCGTCTCTCTCGACCCTTCAATCCATCTGGACGAAAAAGGCTACCCCGTATGCGACAAGTCCATTGAGGCACTCTCCCTGATCGAAGAAAAAATCCTCGGTAGACAGGTCGACATGGAAGCGGACATTTACAAGTGGTTCCTCGATCCAGAACGCCAGAAAGCGCTCAAGGCAAAGGAGGCGTTATTGGAAGAGAGCGGTCGGAGGCTGAAGATCAGATTGTTTGGCAAAGAGAGGAGCGGGAATCGATATTTTTCGACCGATGCGGGACAGGACTGAATCAGGGTTTCAAAGGGGTTTCCCGTTGTCCCTGGCAACATCATAGCCCTCTGGGTGAGAAAGCGCTGCTTTTAAGTTCGTTCATATCGATCAGGCCGCTTGCAAACAACGTCTTCAGTGCCAGGGTTTCACTTGGCGCCAAGGGAAGCGCGGTGACAACGTCACTGATGTCCTATTCCCGGTGGTCCGGTATAATCCCACTCCTTGGCCAGCAGAGCCAGTACCTGGTTTTCAGCGACTGTCGGCATGTAGACCACCTATATCTTCATTCCCAGCATGAGCCGCACGATCCCGGCCAGCACCAGCATACCGGCCATTCCGCCGACAAACAGGCCGGCGAACCACAGCCACTGGCGCTGTTTTTCAGTAAGCCGGATCATGTTCGTGGGAGGCCTTGCCGCGGAACACCCAGAAGCAGTAGCCGGTGTAGGCCAGGACGCAGGGCAGCAGGAACACCGTTCCCAGCAGCAGCAGGGACTGGGATTCGGGTGCGGCGGCCGCATCCCACAGGGTCACCTTGAAGGGCACCAGCCAGGGCCAGGTGCTGATCCCAATGCCGATGTAGTTCATCAGAAATATGCCCAGGGTGAGAAAAAAAGGCCGGTATTCCCGCTCGGTGCGCAGATCCCGCCAGAGCATGACGAAAAAGACCACCGACAGGATCGGCATGGGCTGCAGGAAGTAGAAGTTGGGCAGGCTGAACCACAGCGCTTTGATGTCGCTGTTCATCAGCGGCATGCTCAGGCTGACCAGGCCCATGAACAGGGCCACGTATAAAAGCACGTAACTGGCGCACTTGCGGGCCCACGCCTGGGTGTCGTCCTCGGTCTTCATGATCGTCCAGGTGGCGCCCAGCAGGGCGTAGCCGGTCACCAGGGCGACGCCGGTCATGGCGCTGAAGGCGTTCAGCCAGTCGAAGGCGCTGCCGCCGAAATTGCGGCCGTCCACGGCGATGCCGTGAACGAAGGTGCCCAGCACCATGCCCTGCATGAAGGTGGCCACCAGGGAGCCGAAGTGAAAGGAGTAGTCCCAGATACGCCGTGACTTGCCGGTGGCCTTGAAGCGGAACTCGAAGGCCACCCCGCGGAAGATCAGGCCCAGCAGCATGAGGATGATGGGGATGTAAAAAGCCGGCATGAGAATGGCGTAGGCCAGCGGAAAAGCGGCGAACAGCCCGCCGCCGCCCAGCACCAGCCAGGTCTCGTTGCCGTCCCAGAACGGGGCGATGGAGTTCATCATGCGGTCCCGGCACGCGTCCGTGGGGGCAAAGGGAAAAAGGATGCCCACGCCCAGGTCGAAGCCATCCAGCAGGATATACAGGAAAATGGCCGTGCCGATCAGCGAATACCAGATCAGCGGCAGATCCAGAAAACTCTCGAAACTAAACATTTTTCCCTCCTGTCCCGGCAGCCAGATCCGTGACCAGGGGCGGCTGTTTCACGCCGTGGCTTCCATAGGTATCTTCTTCGGTGGTTTCCGGTCCCTTGCCGATGAGTTTCAGGATGTAATAGGCGCCGGCGGTGAACACCAGGCCGTAGGTGATCGACAAACGCGGCCAGGGAGATGGCGATGGGACCCGCGGCCACCGGTGAGATGGTTTCCGACGTCCGCAATACGTTGAAGACGATGTACGGCTGCCGCCCACCTCGGTGACGAACCAGCCGGCCACCACGGCCACGAAGCCGGCCGGCGTCATGGCCACGCACCACAGGTGAAACCAGCGCGTGGTAAAAAGCTGTTTTTTGAAGTGTAGCACCAGCGCAATCAGGCCGGTGGCGATCATCAGCATGCCCAGCCCCACCATCAGCCGGAAGGTCCAGAAGACCACGCCCACGGGCGGGCGGTCCAATCTGGCCCAGGACTTGAGCCCTTTAACCTCACCGTCGAGATCGTGGGTAAGAATAAGGCTGGATAGTTTGGGGATGGTGATCTCAAAGCGGTTGCGCTCCTCGATCTGGTCCGGCCAGGCGAAGAGCCGCAGGCCGGCGCCCTTTTCCGTGTCCCAGATGCCCTCCATGGCCGCCACCTTGACCGGCTGGTGCTTGAAGGTGTTCAGCCCGTGCAGGTCGCCGAACAGAAGCTGCATGGGTGCCACGAAAATGGCCATGATCATGGCCATGCCCAGCATGATCCGGGCGTGTTTCACGTGCAGACCGCGCCACAGGTAGTACCCGCCGATGCCGCCCACCACGAAGGCCGTGGTCAGGTAGGCTGCAGTGACCATGTGGATGAAGCGGAAGGGAAAAGACGGATTGAAAATCACCTGGATCCAGTCGGTGGGGTAAAGCAGGCCGTCGACCCCCTCACGAAAGCCGGCCGGCGTCTGCATCCAGCTGTTGGCCGACAGGATCCAGAAAGCCGAAATCAGGGTGCCCGCCGCCACGATCACCGTGGCGGCAAAGTGCATCTTCCGGCTCACCCGGTTCCAGCCGAAGAGCATGATGCCCAGGAAGGAGGCTTCCAGGAAAAAGGCCGTGAGCACTTCGTAGCCCAGCAGCGGCCCCAGCACGTTGCCCACCTTGTCGGCGAACACGGACCAGTTGGTGCCGAACTGGTAGGAGAGCACCACGCCGGTAACCACGCCCATGCCGAAGGTCACGGCAAAGATCTTGACCCACATGCGGTAGATCTGCTCGTACAGCGGGTTGCCGGTTTTGAGCCAGCGCCATTCCACCACGGCCAGCCAGCTGGCCAGGCCGATGGTAAACGCCGGGAAAGTGATGTGGTAGGCCACAGTAAAGGCAAACTGGGCACGGGCCAGGAATACGGGATCAAGGTGGGAGAACATATATTTACCTCGACAGGCTATAATGGGTTGTCAATGGCAGGGAGCAATCGTTCAACACTCATAATAAAGTGTCTGCCGGCAAAGTCAAGCCGAAGGAAGATCGGCAGCAGCAGGCAAACGAACGGATTGCATCGGATCGGCCATCAGATGCCGAATCAGGTCCGGCACGACGATACGATCAGGCAATCAGACCGCCGCCATCCACATCCAGGACGATACCGGTGATAAATCCGTTGGTCATCAGCATCAGCGCGGCATCGGCGATGTCTTCGGGCCGGCCCACACGCCCCACCGGCAGACGCTCGGCAATGGCCGAAAACATCCCTTCCCGGGCCGTTTCCGGCATCTTCAGGTAGGCGCCGGTGCCGGCGGTCATGCCAGGAGAAATCACGTTGACCCGCACCGGGGCCAGGTCCTTGGCCAATGCTCGGCCCATGGCTTCCACGGCGGCGTTGACCGACGCCAGCACCGCGTCGTTCTGCCCGGGCCGCCGGCTCAGTATACCCGAGAAGAACGTGATCGACCCCTCGGGATTGATCCGGGCGTATTTGGCGCACAGGTATGGCCCCCAGAACTTGCTCTGCATGGTGAACAGGCCATCGGCCAGGGGCATCTCCCGCAGGGTGCCGGTTTTCACCGAACTGCCAGGAATCACCAGGTGGTCGACGGCGCCCAACCGTCTCGAACAAGTCCGCCACCGACGCCTCGTCCGTGGTGTCCACCACCTGCCAGTGTATATCCCCGCCGACCTGCGCGGCAGCAGCTTTCAGTTTGTCCTGGCTCCGGCTGGCGATCACCACCCGGGCAGCGGACTGGGAGGATTGTTTGGCCACGGCCAGCCCCATGCCCGAGCTGCCGCCGATGACGACGACGGTTTTATGCTTAAGTGGATTGCTCATGTGTCACCTCGAAGATGCCCTTTTACCATGCCGCTTTTCCATTTCCATGAATAGAATCGCAGTCATTTTATCCGATGTCGCATCATTGACTGTAAGGCCGTTGTCTTGATTTGTCAGGGTGTCAAACCTAATGCAGCCGTTGATGGTTGATCGCCTGAATCATCTGGTCCAGGCCGTGAAGAAAGCGGGAGCGATCCCTTTTCTGAAATGGCGGCGGCCCGCCGGTTATCGTTCCGGAATCACGCAGATCGGACATGAGCTCGCGCATGGCCATCGCCTGCCCGATGTTCTCCTCGGTGAAAAGCCGGCCGGTGGGGCCGATCACCCGAGCGCGCCTGCCGATGCATCGGTGGGCCAGCGGGATGTCCGCCGTGACCACGATGTCGTCCGTTGACACCTGCCCGACGATCCAGTCGTCGGCTGCATCGAAGCCGCCGTCGACAACCACCAGCGTCGAGATGCCCGGATCGGGAATGCCCATGCGCGAATTGGAAACAAAGGTCACGGCCAGCCCATACCGCCTGGCCACTTTGCAGACTTCTTGCTTGACCGGGCAGGCATCGGCATCGACGTAAATTCTCGGCAAATTACCATCCTCTCGATCGACAATGAATCGAGGCCATCCGCCATTCATCGGGTGACTTCGTCAATCCATTAAACCATTTTAAACGAGGTTCCCCTCACCAAATCAGGGAATAGGTGCAATGTCAATTTAGGAGAAGCCATTTCAATATCAGAATTCCGGTCTGCCGTTCACGGCGAACGGTAATCGTTTAACATATTTAATTAGTTTAGTATACTACCAAACTTGCACTTTTTTTCGGTTATGTTTATACTCCGACACATTCCACGTGTTGCCGCCCGTATGGCCAACCTGAAGAGACAGGAAATCTGCCATGGAACTGCTGGACCGTTGCCTGCTTGAAACTTGGAAATCCCTGGAATACGACATTCGCGAGCATACCGGCATCAAGGATGAGAAAATCGATGAACATTGATCGCAAGCACGTCGCCGTCATCGGTGCCGGCGTGGCCGGGCTGACGGCCGCCGACGCGTTGGCCGGCTGGGGGGCGCACGTATCGCTGTTTGAGAAAACCCCCTTTCTCGGCGGCCACGCCATTCAACTCAATTGCAAGGCCACCGATGCCTGCGTCAAATGCGGCGCCTGTGTGGCTGAAGACAAACTGCGTCGTGCCACCCGACACCCCAATGTTGAGATCCATACCGGTACACAGATCGAAGCCGTTAGCGGCCGGCCCCCCTATCAGATCGCTTATCGCACCCACTCACCCGCTGGTGAATGCAGACCAATGCAACGGGTGCGGCATCTGCTTTCAAAAATGTCCAGTCCCCGGGGCCATTCTGCAGGGGCGGGCCCCGCGTGTAGGTCCTTACGTGGCCATTCGACGGGACCTGTGCCGATTTTTCGACAACGCCGCCTGCACCCTGTGCAGGGATGCCTGCCCGCAAGGTGCCATCGGTCTGTCTGCCCGAGCTCAGGCGGGAACGATGCAGGCGGATGCCATATTCGTGGCCACCGGTTTTGCGCCCTACAACCCCAGCGACAAGCCGTATGGTTACGGCCAGTTCCCGAATGTCATCACCAGCCTGGATGCGGAGCGGCTGGCTGCGCGAGCATGCCATGATGAAACGCCCGTCGGACGGTCGACCGGCCGGACGCATTGCTTTTGTTCAATGCGTGGGAAGCCGGGACGCCCAGTTGGGCCATCCCTGGTGTTCGAAAATATGCTGCGGGTCGTCGCTGAGAATGGCGCGGCTGATTCAATCCCGCCGGAAAGATGCGCAGATCACCTTCTTCTATATCGATGTGCAGACGTTTGGAAAAGATTTTCAGTCCTTTTACCGGAACGCCCGCGAGAACGTCAGAATGATCAGAGCCATCCCCGGCGACATATTGAGAACCGACACGGATGAATTGGAAGTCATCTACTTCGACCCGGATACCCACGCATCCAAGGAATCTCTATTTGACATCGTGGTGCTGTCGGTGGGCCTGCTTCCGGCCGGAGACAATGGACGCATGGCCCGGATACTGGACTGGACCGCAGATGAAAGCGGGTTCATGCCGCATCCACGGCAGCGACCGCTACCCTGCACCGGCAGGTATCTTTACGGCCGGTGCGGCCACGGGCCCCATGACGATCGCCGAAAGTGTAAGCAGTGCGGAGAAGACGGTTTTTGATATAGTCCGGTACCTGACGGCATCATAAAAAATGTCCGTCCTCTGCGTGATACTTCATCCCCCTTTTGAAGGCCAGGGTTCTACTCAGGTGAGAAATTATCGACATGGACGAAAGAACGAATACCGACCTGCGCAAACAAGCCTCACCACCGCCTGATGTGATGATTTTCGGCAGCGGTGCCTGCGCACAGAAAATTGCCGCGAATCTTTATGACCATGGCATCAATGCCTGGCTGGCGGCAAGGGAGGATTCACCCCGTGCAGCCGGCCGTGGCGACAGACTGCATTGGCTGCCCGGTATCGAACTGACCGCCTGCCGCGGTTTCGCCAAAAACTTTGACCTGAATCTGAGGCAGAGGAAATTCGCTTTTTGGTCAACACGTGACGGCCATTGTCCTTGCAGAAGATGATGCTCGCGCACCCAACTATGCGCCATATGGCCTGGAACCCAATCCCCGGGTGTTGTCCATCTCTGCATTGGAAGAGAAAATACGTCAGGCATCGACGCAAGAACTATGTTGATAACGATGCGCGTATCGTTTTTCTGTGTGGCTGGCAAAATGACAGCCATCCGGCAATCGCCCAACGGATGCTGGCCTGCTGCCTCCACTTACAGCGCCAATCCCCGGTGGCCACTTACTTTATGACCGGCAACCTCAAGGTTGCCGCCAACGGCGCGGAAGCGCTGGTTCAGGCGGCCAAACGCGCCGGCGCCCTCTTTTTGAAATTCACCCGTGATTATCCAGCCATTCAAACACTGGCGGAGGGCCGTTTTAAAATTGACTGTCTGGATGAACTGACCCGCACGCCATTTCAACTCAGGGCCGATTGGATGGTCGTGGATGAAACCATCGGGCCGGGCCAACACCTGGATGCGTTGGCGCACAGGCTTGCAATCACTCAGGATGACCTTGGATTCGCCCAGAGCGACAATGTCCATCGCATGAGCAACGCCACCAATCGTCGCGGTGTTTTCGTGGCCGGTGGTTCCCGGGGGATTCTGTCTGAAGACGAGCAGCTGGCCGACGCGGATCAGGTCACCTTGAATGTGCTGGCCTTCCTGCAGGATCTGGATGTTGAACCCCTGCCAACGGTTGAGATCGTTCGCGGCCGGTGCGTCCGATGTCTGACCTGCCATCGGCTGTGCCCCCATAAGGCCATTGACATCGGGCAGCGTGTGTCGGTGGTGGCCGAGGCCTGCCAGCGTTGCGGCATTTGTGTGGCAGGCTGCCCGGCCCGGGCCATCGAGATGGAGGGGATGCAAATCGGCGCGGACGTCTATCGACGGTTGCGAAAACCCGTGGTAGCGGAAGACGCGCCGGCAGGCTCGCCGCAGGTGATGGTGTTCGGCTGCACCCGCTCAGCCGGCCAGGCCCTTGCGTTGTCCCGCTTGACGGGCCATATCCTGCCCCAGGGTGTAACGTTTATCGAAGCACCCTGCGGTGGCACCATTTCCAGTCGACACCTGCTGGCGGCATTTGACGCCGGTGCGGATGGCGTGATGCTGTGTACCTGCCATACCGACAACTGCCGGTCGGAAATCGGCAATCAGGTGGCCCGCAAGAGAGCCGATTCGGTCCGGAATTTATTGGAGGAGGCCGGTGTGGATGGCAGCCGGCTGAACATCGCCTCGGTGGCGGCCAACATGGGCAACGATTTCACCTTCATGATCAACGCGTTTGTTGATCGGATCAAGGCGCTCAACGGGTCGTAATTGACCACCGCACGGGTACTTGCCGCTTGCTTTAACCGATCGCTCAACCTTGACGGGTTCGTAAAAAGTCGCCAGTGGTGTGATTCCCGCGAAAGCGGGAATCCATAACCATTTAAAAATACTGGATCCCCGCCTTGCGCGGGGATGACAAGCAAGAGGACATTTCGACTTTTTACGAGACCAGCAACCTTCCATCTGAGGAAAACCGCCATGGCCAAAGATCGACCGTACCGCTTGGAAGCATTGAATTCAGCCTGCTGCAAAGACTGGTCCCATGAACAGGATGTCTGCCTGACATGTGCCATGTGCGCCAGTGCCTGTCCGGTGGCCGGGGTGGATGATTACGACCCCCGCAAAATGGTGCGCATGGTCTCGTTGGGTATGCTGGAGCAGGTGGCCCAATCCCGCTGGCCCTGGATCTGCACCATGTGCGGCAAGTGCGAACAGATTTGCCCCATGGGCATCGACATCGCCGATATCACCCGGCGCATTCGATCGTTGCGGGAAGGCCGACATGTCCCGGGGATTTTGTACAAAGGTCTTACCGCCGCCCTTGCAACCGGCAACAATCTCTCCCTGCCCAAAGAAGATTTTGTCTTCATCCTGGAAGATGTGGCCGAAGAGGTTGCCGAAGAACCGGGCTTCGAGGGATTTAGCGTGCCCATCGACAAAACCGGCGCACGATTGCTCACCACGGTCCACAACAAACTGGTGAACACGCACACCGAGGACCTCAAGCCGTGGTGGAAAATTTTTCATGCCGCCGGAGAAGACTGGACCGTGGCGTCGGACAACTGGGAAGGGACCAGTTGGGGCTATTTTACCGGCGATGACGAAGCCATGAAAATCATGGCCGGACGCATCGTGGAGAACATGCGCCGATTGGAGGTCGACACGCTGCTGTGGCCCGAATGAGGGCACGCCTATCTGGCGACCAGGTATGGTCTGCAAAAATGGTTTCCCGACGCCCTGGAAGAATTTAAAACGGTTACCGTGTTTGACCTTTTAATCGAGTATATCAAGAGCGGACGCATTCGCCTGAACCGCCAACGATTCGACGTGAGGGCCACCTACCACGACCCATGCAACTACGGGCGACGGGCCAATAAACGCTTCGGTCACGGCTATTTCAAGGAGCCCCGATGGATCCTGGACCAGTGCCTCGAAAATTGGGTTGATCTGCATCCCAACCGGCTGCACCAGATCTGTTGCGGCGGCGGCGGCGGTGCGCTGACCACGGGATACAACGACGAACGGATCTTCTATGGCCGCCGTAAAATGGAGCAAATCCGTGCAACGGGTGCCAGGATGCTGGTATTGCCGTGCCACAGCTGCCATGGCCAGATCAATAGCATCAAGGCGACCTACGGCATGGAAGACCTGACCGTTAAATACCTCTGGGAGCTGGTGGCCGACTGCTTGATCAGATAATGCGTGCGGTGAGTTCCGCAGTCGAAAAAAATTATATAATTTTTATGGATAGTCTTGGGCTTTTTTTTCTGCATTTCACGGATCCTTTAAAAACTGCAAAAGGATACGGTAAGGGGAGTCATCGCTGCCTTTAATAATCCGACCGTGGAGGGCGAATCGCTGGCTGCCTTCCACTGAATTGATCTCGAAGGAACCGGTAGTGAAATCCGTGTCATTATCTAGGGCAGTTTTTAACTCCGATGTCAGATCGATGGTTTCGAAGATACTGCGCTGACGGCTCAGGAGGTCCATGCCTTTGATTTCATTTTGGGCGACATTAAGCAGACTGGACAATTCAGTGTTAGCGATGACCATCCTGCCTTGGTTGTCAAGCACCGCAACCGGGTCCGGATTCATATCGAATGCGTGGCGGACGAGTTCCAACGCCTGTTTCATCTCACGCTTCGAGGTATCCAGCCTTGCCTGGGCTTTTTTCTGATCATCAATGCTGGCGAAGGTGAGCACCGCTCCGTCAATGCGGTTGTCCATGGTCCGATAAGGTAGAATGCGCATATTGTACCAGTCGCCATGGGTAGTTTGCACCTCACACGCTTTGGGTGTGAGATCTTTCAAAACGTCGCTCAGATCGGTGATCATTCTATCATATGCCAGATTGGTCACCACATGCTCGAGAGGGCGACCGATATCTGTTTGGATAAGATTGATAATCGTGGTCGCTTTCCGGGTAAATCGCCGGATGCGCAAATCATTGTCTACGAAAATGGTGGCGATTTCCGTACCGTTCAATAGATTATGCATGTCGTCCTGGGCTGCGGAGAACTCCTCCACGTTGCTTTGCAGTTCGGCATTGACCATCTGCAGTTCCTCGTTCAGGGACTGAAGCTCTTCTCTGGAGGATTCCAGTTCTTCATTGGTAGATTGTAGCTCCTCATTGGCGGACTGAAGCTCCTCGTTGGTGGATTTGAGCTCTTCGTTGGAAGACTCCAGCTCTTCAACGGTAACCTGGTGGCTCTCTCTGGCTTTAAGCAGATCCTGTTCCAGTTCGGTAATGCGCGATGATTCCACTGGCGTGTTGCTTTCGTCAGGTGGCGTGTCGCCATGCATTAGGGAATCGATGTTCTCGAATACCACCAGTAGGTATCCGGACAGTTCCTTTGGCGATCGCTGGGGAGACACATGCAGGTCGATCATCTGACCATCGCCGTCGGTTTTTATAACAATTTTCCTACGGGTTACCGGTTTGTTCGAGGATACTGCCTGTCGGATAGCGGACGACAGCTCGATGCGCAGCCCATCTCTGGCCAAGTTGAGAATATTATGGGTGGGTGCTCCGCTGGGCGTTTCAAGATACCTGCCGGTGCGCCCCTGCACATGCAGGATTTCTCCTTTGGGATCGATAAGAATGGCTGTGGGGGCGAACTGGTTAAGGATCGCTGTTTGGGCAATTCGGGCGATGTCGGCAGGTCGGGCGGCAGGGCCGTCCGGTGCGGCGACTTGAACGGGCTCGGTACTCAACATCCCGCTGGGAAAATCGACAACCTGGCGCAGGGCCTGCGGCACCTCCCGACGTTTGTATATTTTCCATTTTTTGTCCTGGATTTCAAAGAGATTGGTGAACCCACTGACTGTCTCGGATGAACCCAGAACCAGAATCCCATCGGGTGCCAGGGTGTAATGGAACAGCGGCAGGAGCCTTTTCTGCGCATTGGCATCCAGATAAATGAGCAGGTTGCGGCAGCACAGCAGGTTCAGGCGCGAAAAGGGCGGGTCTTTGAGCACATCCTGCTTGGAGAACACGATATCGTCCCGTATTTCCTTGCGGATGCGGAAAAAGTCCCCTTCTTTAGTAAAAAAGCGGATTAGTCGATTGGCATTTACGTCGGCTTCGATGCTGGCCGGGAAGATACCTTCGCGGGCTTTGTCGATGGCATGATAGTCGATGTCCGTACCGAACAACTGCAGGTTGATCCGCTCTGGATTCCGGTCGAGGCATTCGCAAAGCACCATGGCCAGCGAATAGACTTCTTCGCCCGTTGCACATCCCGGGACCCATGCCCGGAAGGTTGAACCTTCCCGCATGGATTTAATGCGTTCAGGCAAAATTGCTGTTTTAAGCACCTCGAAGGACTCGGCATCGCGAAAAAACTGGGTCACACCGATCAGCAGGTCCCGGAACAAGGCCTGCGCCTCGGCGGGATTTTCCCGCAAATAGCGTACATAAAGCAGATGGTTGTCAATCTGGTTCAGTCCCATGCGGCGGCTGATGCGGCGGAGAATGGTATTGGGCTTATAGGCGGAAAAATCGTGCCCGACCCGTGCACGCAAAATGGCGAATATCTTGTTCAGCCACCCCTGTTGTTCGTTTTTTGTCGCAATGCTTCCGGAATCGAATGCATTTTCATGGTGCGTAAAATACTGAATCAACCGCGCAGGCATCGCTTCGGGGGCCAGTACCAGATCCACCAGCCCTGTGCTGACAGCGCTTCGGGGCATGCCGTCGTAAGCCGCCGTCTCTTCGCTTTGAACCAATACCAGCCCGTCACTACCCTTGATCGCTTTCACACCAAGTGTCCCATCCGTTCCGGTACCCGACAAGATGATCGCAGTGGCGCTTCTTCCCTGGTCCTGAGCAAGGGATCTTAAAAACAGATCGATCGGCAGGGCGGCACCTTTGGCTAGGATCTCCAGTAGCTGGATCTTCCCTTTAAAGATGGTGATTTCTTTGTTGGGTGGCACTACGTATATGTGGTCCGGTTCAATCGGTTGGCCATCCCTGGCAACGGAGACCGGAATCCGGGATACCTTCTGGAGCAGATCAGGCAGCATGCTCGGCTGTTTGGGGCTCATGTGAACCACGACGATGTAAGCCATGCCGCTGTTTTCGGAAACTTCAGCAAAGAAGGATTTTAAGGCCTCCAGTCCCCCAGCGGAGGCACCCAATCCGACGATGGGAAACTTTTTGGCCGTTGTATCCGGAGATGCTTCTGCTGGTCCTTTTGCCAACCTGTCGGTGGATGTTCCGGAATTTTTTTTGCCTGGCTTTTTTTTTGGAATCGGTTTTTTCTTTGGCACGGGCTTTTCTCACTGATAAGGATCTTGGCGACAAGGCATCCCATTGGCACTGCATGTTGAAACATGCACACTGAATTGGTGACCCTGTGGGATTTTCCGAGCTATTGTGCCGGATTCAAGGCCGGATATCCCTGCGGAATGCGCCAGAAATTGAGGTCGATATGCTCCAGGGGTCTTTCGGGAGTACCTGGGTCAAGGTCATCGCGCAGCATGAGTACGACATCGGAGCTCACGGTCGGGGCGTTGCGGAAATAGCTGTGGCCGTACTTGTCACCCACGTCAACGAATCCACCGGACGCACCCTCGAATCTGACAATGAAATAATTGTCCTTGCCGAATTCGGCGCCGACCTTCAGATAATCGTCTATGGATTCTGGTCCGTAAGTGCCAACACGCCCCCGCGGACTCTGAAACAATTTCCTGGCGACACCAATGGCTTTATCGTCGGGTGATGTGTAAACGGTAAACCGTTTGGCACTTAACGGGAGATGGTCTCCACTGACCCGCTGCACGGCGACTTGCAGATCGATGTCTGGTGCGGCAAGAATAAAATTGTGAAGCTTGAGCTCCTGCTGTGGATCGAGCCCTGCTGCACGCATTTCGATGGTCAGTTCCCTCAAGGCAGCCACGGCGACGTCGGTTCCCCGGCTGTGGGCAATCACATGGATCTTGTCTACTTCGGGAAACCCGGCAATGAATTTTAAAACCCTGCGCAGGTGAAAAACGGTAAATTCACTCGATTCCCGGTCGTAGGTATAGCCGAACAACCCCGGAAAACCTGCCGGCCAGGTATAGATCATGGGCACCCCGATGCGCCCTAAAAAGTGCCACAGTTCCGCCATGGCAAAGGCGGCATCATCGAAGGTGTTATGGAAACCGTGGATATAGAGAAATACTTCCTTGCGAGGAGTCAGCTGCCAGTTGTTGAACCAATTCTTTCCTGAACGCCTCAGCCGCCTGCTTGCTTTGTGCCACCCAGGACGGCTCCTCGACAATTTTGCCATCGACCATGGCGTATGGAAGCGGTGTCTTCGGTCCCCGAATATGCTCGGTGATCTTCCCGAGGGTCAGTTCCACGGGTTTTAACCGCTTCTGTGTCCGGCTGGCCTGAAGCAGGTCCTCCCAGGTAAAGTTAACGCCGAGATCCACGACGGCATCGCCGAACGCCAGCGAGGCGGAACGGCCGTAGCCATACCGCAGGTTGCCTGCTTTGTCTTGTTCGGGTGCCCGATCGGTAACGTAGAAAAGCCGGACTTGAGTGCTTTTCAGATCAGGGTTGAGCGCATGATAGGGATCATGCGCTTCGTTTAGATACACGTTGGGGGTGGGCATCATCTTACGCGGCCCGGCAGCGCATCCCCAAACCAGTGCCATTACACCAATAATAATCAGGGTAAATCTATGATCGACCATTTTCATGATATGTTCAACCTTTCGTTGCCAACCCTTGAAACTTCATCTGATCCAGATGGTTAATGAAATTCGTTTCTCTTGATCATACAATGGATTTATTTCCTTTGAATTTTATCTTTCGTCATGACACACAAGCGCAGCGGAATTTGCATCCGAGTGAATTTGTCTCGTCAGGCGATTTTAATCATTATTGCCATATTGCCGCATTTTCGGGAAAAACCGGCCCGTTCGCTTTGCATAATCCTTATATATATCTCCAAACGTATCGATCATTATTATTTCTTCTTTTTTTACAAGTTTGTGCCAAAACAAATGCAACAACAATACCCAAAACAAATAAAACCAGGAATTTAAATACAAGGCGAATCCAGGACATATAAATGTAATCCAGGCAGCGTACATTGGGTGACGAAAATGCTTAAAAGGACCACTTGTACAAAGTTTGTCATCTACCCACCAGTTACGCAGCGTAGAAAAAGACCAAAAATGAAGCCCCAAACCTAAGATGACCATTACTATACCAACAGTTTTTATTAAACCCGCATAATCCACGACAATTGGGAGCTTAATCATTGAATCTGACCACACGAAAACAGCCAATAAGAAAAGGCTGATAATCGCTCCCGTAGGGCCTATCCCAAATATTTTTTTGAGTTTAATTTGACCAGAAATTTTTCTATTTATATCCATGGCAATTGAGTCACATTTTTATGCCTGCGCATTGGAATACCCTCTCCTCAATTCCTTGCCTGGTTTAAAGAATGGCAGCTTCTTCGGTTTGATCTTCACCTTCTCTCCGGTTTTGGGGTTTCGTCCGGTATAAGCTCCGTATTCCTTGACGAAAAAAGAACAAAAGCCTCGGATTTCAGCCCGTTCCCCATTCGCCAATACGGCGGCCAATTCATTAAAAAACAGGTTAACGACCTTTTCCGCCTCTGGTTTGGACAGGCCGGTGGCATCTTTCAATGCCTGGATCAGTTGGACCTTATTCATGCGTTCGGTGCTCCTGATTTTTTGTTTGCGTGGGAAATGAAGGGTGGTGATTCGTAGGAAGGATAGACCTGCGGAGGGAATTATGTCAAGAAATTGATTGGTTATCGTCTATCCATGTCTTTGCATGTAAAGTGTTGCATATATTCAGTCTACGTCATAATTTAGAAAAGAGCGCTGTCACTATGTACCAATTCTTTTAACTGCCTACAGAGAATCGGTGAAAGACAAGATAAAATGACTTCCCGCCAAAACCAAACAAATAAATTCGAACGACTCCGGGGTCGGGCTGAAGAACTGATCCAAAAGCAGCCAAATGTTAGGCCTTCTTCCTCCCTGGATATTCTGGAACTCATCCACGAGCTAAAAATTTACCATACCGAACTGGAAATCCAGAACGAAGAGCTCAAAAGGGCTCAGAATGAAATTTCCGAATTGCATCATGAATTTGAGGACCTGTATGAGTTCGCCCCTTGTGGATATGTAACGATGAATAACAAAGGGATCATCAAACGCATTAACCTGACTGGTGCCAACCTCCTTGGAAAATATAGAAAAATACTTCCACTATCGAGTATTACCCAATTCATTGCTACGGGCTATGAGAATCTCTACCTGGCAGCACTGCAAAAATCTGGTGAAACAGGAATAAAACAAAGTATCGAGCTTCTTCTCAACAGTGAAAAAGACCAGCCGGTGTGGGTTCGAGCAGACATCCAGGCGGACCGGGACAAAACTGGAAAAGTAATTCAGTGGCGCATGGTATTGGTGGACATCACTTTGAAAAAAAAGACTGACCTCGCTTTGCAGAACAGCCAAGATAAATACCAAAAGCTATTCTATAATTTGGTCAGTGGAGCGGCAGTGTTGGAAGTTTTGGATCTTGACCAATCAGGCCGCATCATCGACGCCCGTGTCTTGGAAGTCAACGCAGCCTTTGAACGCTTAACCGGTATCCCGAGCCATCGGGCGGTAGGCAAATCTATTCGTCAAATTTGGCCAGAGACCAAAAATTTCTGGTTCGATAAAATTGGTCATGTTATTCGCACCAGACAGTCCATAACGGTGGAAGGATTTCATCGTGAATTGGACAAGTATTTCCTCATGACGGTTTATTGGCTGGACGATCAACGCGTTGGAACGACCTTTATCGATATCAGCGACCAAAAGAAAATCGAGCAGACCTTGGACAAAGCACGCCAAGCGTTGGAAATTCAGGTCAAAAATCAAATGGCCGATCTGCTACAGGTCAACACACGGCTTCAAAAAGAGATTCATGCCCGCAAGCAAACCCAGATTGCGTTGGAACAAAAAGCCGAAGAACTCGAAGAGCATTCTATAGGACTGGAAGAGGCCAACGCCGCCTTGAAGGTGTTGCTGAAAGAGGTTAAAAATGAGCGTCGCGAGCTTGAAGAAAAGGTCGTCTGTAACCTCGATGATCTGATTCGACCGCACCTTGCCGTGATCGCGTCCGGGAAACTGTCCCAACGCCAACGGCTGTTGCTTGATACCATCAGAAGGAGCATAGACGACATTGCATCACCGCTTAGCAGGCGGTTCATCATCGATGGCCGACACTTGACGCCAATAGAAACGCAGGTGGCCAACCTGATCCGCCAGGGCAGAACCACCAAGCAGATTGCCGAACTAATGAGCGTGTCCAAGAGCACGATTGATTTTCACCGGCTCAACATTCGCCGCAGACTCAACCTCACAAACAAAAAAACAAACCTGCAATCCTATCTCCGATCTTTTACATAGTACGAGGTTTTTCCCCTTATATCCCTCCTATTCATCCCATCTTGTATGACATATCCTCCTGATAGTAATTTTGTATGTATATTTCTATACGTTATCTTACCATTGTAGTGGCGGAATGCAATCTGGCGAAGCCAATTGCCGTGCTGTCTCCAATCTGAATTTCAGCGCATTTCCGTATAATATTAAATCTGAACCCAGTTAATATTGAATGCCCAGATTGATCCGACTCGGAGACGCTAGAAAGGATGGCCTGCTATGAAAGAATTGATTCAATTGATCGCTCATGAACTGGTTGATAATCCAGAAAAAGTTACTGTTGACATGGTGGGAGGTAACCATACCACGGTTTTAGAACTGAAGGTGGCCAAGGAAGACATAGGGAAAGTGATCGGGAAGAATGGTCGAACCGCTCAAGCAATGCGAACAATCTTAAATGCAGCATCAGGAAAGGCCAATAAAAGAATGATTTTGGAAATCGTAGAGTAACCAGACAGAAATGATCCTATTTAAATCGAAGGAAAACAGATGGCTATGCACAAAAAAGCAAGCATTCTTGTTGTAGATGATGAAGAACTTATAAGGAACCTGGTCTGCTTGATGCTGTCAAAACTAAATTACCGGGCAGTGTCCGCCCGGAATGCGTCTGAAGCGCTTACTTGTTTAGCAAATGGCTATGGCATTGACTTGGTGCTGACAGATATCAACATGCCCATAATTGACGGTTGGGAACTCGCCATTCGCATCAAAGCACTCAAGCCCTGCGTTCCCATTGTAGCGCTTACGGGAGAATCTCCCAGCAACATATTTCCAAGGCTAAAGGGCAGCGGAATCAATCATGCCCTCTTTAAACCACTTAAAATGGATGTATTAAGAGATGCTTTATCATCCATTCTCAAATTCCCAAGGGATGATTACGTCATTGAATGCTTGGGCAGTACCAACGATAGTCTCAGGACTCAAAATATTTAATTCCTGGTAGGATCGCGAGTTCCAGTCCGGTTAAACAACTCAAGAAGCTTCTTCCTCGGCTTGAGCCTTTCCCGTATCAAGGATCGTTCTAATCTACCGAGAGAACTCGGACAATTTAAATGGCTTCTGGATAAAACCGTTGCAACCTCTTCCCATGATTTCCCTTGCTGCACCGTCAATCGAGTAATCGCTGGATAACAATACTGGGATCTTTGGATCCTTTTTGCGAATGATGTCAAAAGTCGCACCGCCGTTCATCCCCGGCATTATCAAATCAAGCATGATCGGATCGATATTGCCTTGCGCTTCATAAACGATGTCAATCGCCTTTCCCCCATCTTTGGCGACAACTACGCGGTAACCCAATTTTTCCAGCATGGCCTTTCCAACTTCGACAATCATATCTTCGTCGTCAACCAAAAGGATGCTTTCTGATCCCCTGACAACCCCGTCTATTGTTTGAGGTTTTCTCTTCACTTCCTGATTTGATATAGGCAAATAGATGTTGAACGTGGTTCCGAGACCAGGCTGACTGGTTACGGTGACGATTCCATCGTGGTTCTTAACTATTCCGTATGCAGATGCCCGGCCCAGACCCGTGCCACGCCCTCTATCCTTTGTCGTGAAGAATGGGTCAAAAATCCGCTCAAGCGAACCTTTGTCAATACCCAAGCCCGTAGCGGCAGGTATGGTCTGGTAAGTCCAGGAGTTTAAAGGTGCCGCCATAGTGGATTAGTGTCAATGTATTCCAACCCGGATGATTAACGGGACATAGCCCTACAACGCTACTTATGAATATTTAGATTGAATTTTTCACCAAGGTCTGCCATACTACGCAACAACCCTTTAAAAAAGGAGGCAGGCCATGCTACCCGTCACGCGATGCGACGAACACCTTTACCCGGTTCCCAAATTCGATCTTGGCAAAGGCGATGTTAAAGATTTTATGAATGAACTCAAAGGATTTCACGAACAGTTCTACGATTGTTTTCAACGCAGTGAATCCAGAGATCACTTTTTAAAATTCATGGCCGGACAATTCAGTCCGCTTGAGCGTAAATCCATCGAGCCCATCGCGCTGGCCGTGAAAGATGGTAATGTCAGGGCGATGCAACGTTTCGTCAGCGATGCGCCATGGGACGACGACAAAATGATAACCAAGTATCGTAGTTTTGTTAACGACGACCTTGGTAGTCCTGACGGTGCCTTGATCTTCGACGAAAGCAGCTTTGTCAAAAAGGGCCAGGACTCTATCGGCGTCGCCAGACAATACTGCGGAACCATCGGAAAAGTCGACAACTGCCAGGTTGGCGTCTTCGCCGCCTACGTATCGGAAAACGGATATGCAATGGTCGACAAGCGGCTGTTCATCCCCGAGAAATGGTTTGCCGACGATTACGCTCAGCGCCGGAAAAAGTGCAATCTGCCGGAAGACACCGTTTTCCGGACCAAACCCCAACTGGCTGTTGAGATGCTCAACGCTGTCAATCAAGAAAACGTCCTGCCTTTCAAGTATGTGCTAGCCGATTCCATATACGGGATCAGTCCTGATTTTATCGCCGCAGTTGAGTCCTTGCCGGACAAAACCTACCTCGTATCGGTTCCCAAAGATACGCAATGCTGGCTAAAACGACCGATGACCATTACGCGGACGTATCGCTGGGGTGGAAAAACCAGGACCAAGACGCTTTTGGTCGATCCTGACAGCAAGCCGTTGACCGTGGAAGAACTGGCCCGGAACATCAACGACTATTTTTGGTATCGTCGGCAGGTGTCCGAAGGCACCAAAGGACCCATCGTTTATGAGTTTACCCGTCGCCGGGTCATCCTGTCCGCTGCCGGACTTCCTCAGAAAACCGTCTGGCTGCTAATCCGACGTAGCCTTGGCGATGATCCGCAATACAGTTATTTCATCAGCAATGCATCGTCGAGCACAAGGCTGAAAACGCTCGTATGGCTCAGCGGCCTGCGATGGGCAATCGAGCAGTGTTTTGAGGAGACCAAAACCGAGTTGGGCATGGACCACTACGAGGTGCGCAAGTTTCCTGGCTGGCAGCACCACATGCTAACGTGCATGCTGGCACATTTTTTCCTCTGGCACCTGAAAATCAGGATGGGAAAAAAAAGCACCGTCTATTACGCTGTCGCAGCTTAGGATCCTTCTCAAACTCATTTTGCCAATGAAGCGGCACACGTTTGAAAGCCTGCTCGAACAGATCGCCTGGATACAGGCCCGGAACCATCGCGCCTACCTGTCACATCGCAAAAGGCGCATACGTGAAATTTTCAAAGATCATCAAGTAACGTTGTAGGGATAAGTACTCAGATCCTTCAGGAGTCAGCCGACAGGGCTGCTTTTTTGCGACAACAAGAAGCGATAGGAGACCGAGATCCCATGTCCGACGCGGACCGATATGCCACCATTCGGATTGACCCCCAGACCCACCGGGTGGTTATGCCCGACTTCGGCCCGAGGTCGGCCGTATACGCCGTTGGCGCAATGACCAGGGGCCAGATCATCGATGCTGGCATGGCACAATCGTACAGATACCATTCTTGGTAATCTATCGGTTCAAATATAAGTCAGGGCGCCTAATCCCCAATACCCCGATCCCTAAATCCCAAAGTCCCCCCACTCCCCTCCCCTTGAAATTCTTTACTGAATCTTTACTTTAACGTTACACATCCCTTAACTGGGTGTCTTATTGTCTGTCCATGACCGCATTGAAATGGACGGATAAACAGGAGGTGTGCAATGAAAAACGCAACGATTGCAGCATTGGTTCTGATCGCAGTCTTCTTCGGCTACCAGCAGGTCAGGAGCATGGACGATAAAATGGAGAAACCCATGGATAAAATGGTCGAGAATGCACGATCGGCCGTCTTTGCAGGCGGCTGCTTCTGGTGCACGGAATCGGATTTTGAAAAAGTAGACGGCGTGATCGAAGCCGTGTCGGGCTATACCGGTGGGCGCATGGAAAACCCCACTTACAAGCAGGTCTCTGCCGGCGGCACCGGCCACATAGAAGCCATCAAGGTCGTCTACGATCCAGCCAAGATCTCTTACAGCCAGCTGTTGGATGTACTCTGGCGCCACATCGACCCCACCGATGCTGGCGGCCAGTTCGTCGATCGGGGCGACCAGTACCGCAGTGCCATTTTCTATGCCACCGATGAGGAGCGGCAGATCGCCGAAGCCTCGAAAAAAGCGCTGGCCGCCTCCGGCCGCTTCGACCGGTCGATCGTAACCGAAATCCTCCCCCTGGGTGCCTTTTATGAGGCCGAAGACTACCATCAGGACTACTACAAAAAGAATTCACTTCGCTATAACTGGTACCGCTCCGGTTCCGGCCGGGACCGGTTCCTGGAGACGACCTGGGCCGGTGAGGAGATGAAAATGGAAAAGACGGCTTCCAAAGTGACGGATGACGATAAAAAGGAAATGGTGATCGAGGTCCCCACGGATGAACAGCTCAAACAGACGCTGACCCCACTGCAGTACCGGGTGGCCCGGGAAAGCGGCACCGAACCACCCTTCAACAATGAATACTGGGACAACCACGAAGCGGGCATCTATGTGGATGTGGTGTCCGGCGAGCCCCTGTTCAGTTCCACGGACAAGTTCGACTCGGGAACCGGGTGGCCCAGCTTCACCCGCCCGCTGCAGCCGGACAACGTGGTCGAGAAAAAGGACATGAGCTGGCTGATGGTTCGTACCGAGGTGCGCAGCAAAAAAGCCGACTCCCATCTGGGGCATCTGTTCGATGACGGTCCTAAACCCACGGGGTTGAGATACTGCATCAATTCGGCGTCTTTGCGGTTCATCCCCGCCGACGAGCTTGAAAAAGAGGGGTATGGCAGCTACCTCAGCCTGTTCGAAGATCGGTAACCAGATGGTGTCGGCCCTGAAAAAGGCCGGTACCTATACGGGGACCAAAGAGTAAAAAAATGGTCCCTGGTTTGTGGTCCCTGGTCCTTGGTTTAAACCAGAGACCAGGAACCATAAACCAGAGACCGGAAATGGGCCGAGAGGCAGCGTTTTAAGCTGCCTCTCGGCCCATTTCCAGCCCCAGCTCCAGGGCCTGGCGGTTCATCTCGATAAAGCCCGACGGGATCCGCTGTTCCAATACCTTCATGATCGATTCCGGCCGCACCAGCTGGGTCAGACCCACCACCGCACCCAGCATGCAGATGTTGAACACGATCGGCTTGCCGATCTTATCCATCACCGTCTCGTACATGGGCAGCTGGCGCTGCACCGCGTCCACCTTCAGCTGCGGCTGCACATAGCGCGTGTCCGTGATCATCAGGCCCCCCGGCCGGATGATGTCGTAAAACTTGTTGTAGGCCTCCTGGGTCAGGCACACCAGCACGTTCGGCTGGATCACCTTGGGAAAATTGATCGGCGTATCCGAGATGATCACGTCACTGCGCGTGGCACCCGCCGCGCGCCGCCGCTCCGTAAGCCTGGGTCTGCACCGCCGTCAGACCTTCGTGCAGCACCGCCGCCTCGGCAAGGATGATCGCGGCCGTGATCACCCCCTGACCGCCCGATCCTGAAAATACCATCCTGCATCGCTCCATCTATACCCCTCCCATGGCCCGTTCGATGATCCGGTCATACTCGCTGCAGTACTCGGGCTTGTCGATCTGCACGAAGATGCCCCGCTCGATCAGCTCCGGGTTCTCGGCCTTGGCCTTCGACCCGATCGGCGTGGTGCTCTCCTTCATGCGCTTCATCATCTCCACCGCCCCGCCCTGCTTGTTCTTGCGACCGAAGTAGGTCGGGCACTGGCTCATCACCTCCACCACCGAAAAGCCTTCGTGCAGGATCGCCGCACGGATGATGTCGGCCATCTGCTGCACGTGGTAGGTCGTCGTGCGCGCCACGAACGTCGCACCGGCCGCCTTGGCCATCTCCACCACGTCGAACCCCTGGTCGATGTTCGAATACGGCGCCGTCGTGGCCATGATCCCCGGACCGCTCAGCGGCGAGTACTGACCGCCGGTCATGCCGTAAATGCGGTTGTTCATCACGATCGCCGTGATGTCGATGTTGCGCCGCGCCGCGTGGATGAAATGGTTGCCACCGATGGACAAGGCGTCGCCGTCGCCCATGGGCACGATCACGTTCAGCTCCGGCTTGCTCAGCTTCACCCCCGTGGCAAAGGCCAGCGCTCGCCCGTGGATCGTGTGCAGCGTGTGAAAATCCATGTACCCGGAGATGCGCGACGAGCAGCCGATCCCCGACACCATCACCATCTCGTTGCGGCTCATGCCCAGCCGTTCCACCGCACGGATCAGCCCGTTCAACACGATCCCGTGACCGCAGCCCGAGCACCACAGGTGCGGAAAAAAACGCTGGCGGATATAATCCTTGACTGCCATCTAAACCCCCTTGCCTTCGATCAGGCGCAGTACGTTTCTGATATCGGCATCCGTGATGAACACCCCGTCGATGCGGTTGGCCAGAAACACCCGCTCCGGGTGGCGCACGGTCGTCTTGACCATCTGGCACACCTGGCCCATGTTCATCTCCACCACCACCGTGGTCCTGGCCTGGTTGCAGTACTGCTGAACCACATCCGCCGGAAAGGGCCACAGCGTCTGCAGCTCCAACAGGCCGATCTTCTCCCCCCGCGGACGCAGGTGCTCCACCACGTGCAGGGCGCTGCGCGCCGCCGAACCGAAGCTGACCAGCACCGTCTCCGCATCCTCCAGGTAAAAGGTCTTGTAGTGCGCCATCTGGCTGGCGTTGTTCTCGATCTTGTCCACCAGGTGGCGCAGCAGCCCGTGCACGATCTTGGGGTTGTCCGACGGAAAGCCCCACATGTCGTGCACCAGCCCGGTCACGTTGTAGCGGTGCACGTCGCCGAAGTCGCTCATGGGCAGCCGCCCGTCCTCGCGCGGCAGGTAGGGGTGGTAGTCCACACCGCCCTGCACCGCGGTGCGCAGACGCTCCACCAACGGGATCTCACCCTTTTCGGGTATCTCCAGCCGCTCGCGCATGTGACCCACCACCTCGTCGAACAACAGGATCACCGGCGTGCGGTAGGTCTCGGCGATGTTGAAGGCCTCCACGGTCATGGCGAACACGTCCTGGTGGTTCGACGCCGTCAGCGCCACGATGCTGTGGTCTCCGTGCGTGCCCCAGCGCGCCTGCATCACGTCGCCCTGGCTCACGTGGGTCGGCACCCCCGTGGACGGCCCCCCGCGCTGCACGTTGACGATCACGCAGGGGATCTCGGCCATCACCGCGTAGCCCAGGGCTTCCTGCTTGAGCGAAAAGCCCGGCCCCGAGGTGGCCGTGAGCACCTTCTTGCCCGTCAGCGACGCGCCGATGATCGCGCACATGGAGGCGATCTCGTCCTCCATCTGGATGAACTTGCCGCCCTGTTGCGGCAGCCGCCGCGACAAATGCTCGGCAATCTCCGTGGACGGCGTGATCGGATAGCCGGCGAAAAACTCCAGCCCCGCGTAAAGCGCCCCTTCCACGCACGCCTCGTTGCCCTGAATGAATTTGATCTGTCTGGTCATGGTTTTTCCACCTCCACCTCGATGGCCAGGTCCGGGCAGCGCAGTTCGCACAGCCGGCAGGCGATGCAGTCGGCCACCCGCGCTGCCACCGCCTTGTCCTTGTCGTCCATTTCCAGCACCGTCTTCGGACAAAACGCCACGCAGATCCCGCAGCCCTTGCACCAGTCCCGGTTGATCCGGTGTTCCTTCAGCTTTGCTTTTGCCATGAATCGTCCCCTAACGTGTTAGCAACGCGCGTGCGCGCCCGCATGATCGGCCGCCTCAAAATCGTGCCCCTCTTAGAAGCTCGGCGGGGCCTTGTCAAAAAAAGTGCGTGGATAGTCAAATATAGGTAATCAGTCCTGGATCGTTTTGGGCCTCCAGGTGGGCCACACAGTTGAAAAGAACCAGCCACAATTGCTCTTGATGATGGCGCAGAACGGTAATGGACGTGTTGCGCAATTCCCACCCCAGGCGGATCGTCTGCTCTCTTGAGGTAGCCAGGGTCTGCCGCAATGCCGCGGCAGTGGGCCCCCCGGAGGTGAACACCACCACCTTCTTATTATCCCCCACCTTGCGCACCAGGTTGTCAATGGCGCCGCTGATCCGATCTCTGAATTGCTGCACCAGTCGCATACGCGCCGCGACTTCGACCGGCATCATTTCCGCTTTCTCAGCGATATCGAAGATCCTCCCGATAGCACCATGGTCGGTGTGAATCTGTTTCATCTGCTCGGAGAGGAGCGGGTCTTCCTGAATCACTGTGAATAAGCGGTTCATCATCTGGTCAGAGCTGTCGAACTCGTTAAAATCCGCGTCTATAATCATATCCGGTGACCCGTCGCCATTGGTCTGGCTCATGGTGATGGTGGCCGTCTGTATGTGCCGCCTCAACGCGCCGGAATAAACGGCATCGAACCGGACCCCATTTTTATGAAAATGCCTGCCCAATAGCGCGGCCTGCCGTTCGCCAACGGCGGACAGACGATCGTACGCCGGCTGGCCGAACGACGCCTGGCCGTGCCGAACAAAGTATAGTTCAATCATCTGAACACCTTTTTTTGGTTACCATGGTTGGCGGTTTACGTTAGATAGCATCGACCGGAGATCCGTCAGATGTATGGGAAGGCAGCGAAAAGCAGTCCGTCTCACTGGAGCGAGTATCGTAAGCGGGTCGAGGGCCCGAGAGCGCCCGGCATTCATATTTATACTTTTTCGAAATCTATCCCATCCCAATTGTAATCGTCAAGGATAATGAACAAATTTTCATTTTCTCTTGTACATCCCGCAAACCAGATGATCGCCGTCAAGGGGTGCCCGCCCCGGCCGTCAGATATCGTCAAGGCCCTGCACCAGGCCGGCATCGATGCCGATCCGGGCATGTTCGACAATATTGACCAACTGCCCGGCTTTTTCATGGCTCGCTACCGGGACCGGCCGGAATTCGAGGAAGGATTCTTCAGGGTGGAGTAGTATCGAGTGGGTTCTGGGTTCTGGGTTCTGGGTTCTGGGCTGAGGGCTGAGGGCTGAGGGCTGAGGGCTGAGGGCTGAGGGCGCGATCAGATTGGATCCACCGCGTCAAGTAATAACGAACCGCAAAATATCAAATGTCGAATATCGACATTCGATATTCCCTGGATTCCTGCCGCGCTTGGATTTACACCGCGCTGGCCCCGCCATCAACCATGAGCGTCTGACCGGTGATGAATCCGGCCCCCTTGGAGCAAAGGAAGAGAACCGGGTGAACCACGTCGGCGGTCTCGGCGATTCTGCCCATGGGGATGGTCTTGACGATCTCCTTGAGCAGGTCATCGTTGGACCAGAAGGGCTGGGAAAAAGCGGTACGAACCATGCACGGCGCCACCGCATTCACCTGAACGTTGAATGGTGCCAGTTCCTGGGCCAGTGTTTTGGTCATCATCTCGATGGCCGCCTTGGCGATACCGTATATGCCCATGAACGGGGCGGCCCGCCGGGCAGCAATGGAAGTGATGCTGACGATCCTGCCTGCCTGCCGCTCCCGCATGCACTGGGCCGCTTTGCGAGAACAGAGCCAGGTACCGGTCAGGTTGGATTCGACAATTTTGTTGAACAGGGCCGGTTCGGCATCCACCACGCCCGTAATCAGATTCATGCCCACATTGTTCACCAGCGCATCGACGCGACCGAAGCGTTCCAATGTCCGGTCGAAGAGCCGCTCCACGTCCGCTTCCTTGGCAATGTGCGCCGCGATGGCCAGCACATGCTCTCCGCCATCCAACTCGGCTGCCGCCGCATTCAGACCCTCCTGCTTTCTGCCGCAAATCACCACGTTGGCCTTTTGCGCAAGCAGCATTTTAGCCAGATCCAGACCGATACCGCGGCTGCCGCCGGTGACCAATACCACGTTTCCTTCAATTCCGTATGAGATGTTTTGCATGGCTGCCTCGAGATTAAAAGGTTGTTGGATCATTTAAGTGGCCCGGCGTCATCGTTTTTCTGGCCCTCATCCCAATCTTCGATGGGTTATCAGAAGTGTGTACAAAATTGTGGGAAGTTTCAAGGTCTGACCGCTTGGTTTTTAAGGACAACCATATCCAACGGTACACGCAACGGTGCGCCGTTTTTCTTTGGTCGGGGGGGTTGGGAAATGAAATACTGGACAGGGGGCAGGCAGCCTTGCCGGAAGCCTCCTGGGCGTCCGGCAAGGCCAAAACCATTTAACCGGCTTGAACCGCAATCCGTCTCGGTGTGACCTTTTCAACCTTGGGCAGGGTAAGGCGCAACACCCCGTCGCTGAGCTTGGCATCGATCTTTTCCTGAACGATGACCTCGGAGAGGGAAAACTGGCGATAGAATCGTCCGGTTTCATATTCCACGTAGACCTTCTCACCGGGCGTTCCCACGTTGGGAAGCACATCTCCCGTCAAGGTCAGGGTATCGTCCCGAAGATCCACATTCAGCGCATCCGCCTTCACGCCGGGCATATCCACCAGCAGGGTGATGGCCTTTTCCGTTTCGAAGATATCCACGTTGGGTGTGAACACCGGGCCCGGCTTAATCTGCTCGGTAGGTGAGGCCAGCGCCTGTTTTTCGATGGCTTTCAATTCTTTGGTGTCTGACATGATCGGTTGCTCCTTTCATCGTCCGCGTTATTGAACCGCAATCTGCCTGGGCTTGGATTTTTCCGCCTTGGCGATGGTCACGGTCAGCACGCCGTCCACCATCCTGGCCTTGACATTGTCCGAATCGATGTCGCCAGGCAGGGCAACGGCCCGTGAAAAGCGTCCGGCTTCCCGTTCCCGGCGATGATAGCGTGCATCTGCCGCCTCTTCTGAAATCTTGCGTTCTCCGGCCAGGGTCAACTGGTTGGCGGCAACGCTGAGATCCAGATCCGCTGACTTCACGCCGGGCAGTTCCGCACTGACGTAATAGGCATCTGCATCTTCCGTGATGTTGACCGCCGGAAACACACCGGCTCCGGTCTGGCCGTGGGCCCGATCACCGTAGGTCTCAAAAAGGCGTTCCATCTGACGCCGCATTCCCTCCAGGTCTGCAAAGGAAGAACCGAAACGCCGACTGGGGGCACCGAAAAGTGTTCTGTAGATCATTGTAAAGCCTCCTGTTGTTATGGGTACTGATTGCCCGTCTGATCTGACCAAACAATACTTATGGATTTGACATTGTCAATATCGTGGCATAATTATTTTATTGCATTATTTTTATTATATTATAAATATGGTAATTCCCTAATAACGACATATGTGGAGATCTGAAATGGCTCGGAAAAATACGATAGATGGAAGCGGCTCGCTAACGTTCATTACCAGTTCGGGTCTTCGGGGAAGGCAATCGGTGCGAGCGACCTTCAAGCTCTCCTCCGGCTGTATCGAGGCCATCAGCATCGTTGCTGCGCAGCTGGGCATCAAACAAAAATCCCTGTTCGACCATCTGGCCCAGGACAGCGACTCCCTCAACGCCATCGCAAAAAAAGTCCAGAATGCAAGGGTCGGGGCGGAAAACCGGGTCCAAAAAACCTACGTGATCAGCAGAAGTTCCCTATCCTTGCTGGATGAGATTTCAAGGGCCTTCAACGCACCGCGCGATGCACTGGTGGAGTTTTCGGTGCGGCGGTTGCTGCCGATGATCGACAATGAACAAAAAAAGTACGAAATGCGCAAAGCTGCATTTTCAGGCATCCAGCAGCATTTGAACAAGGGCACGCAACTGCTGGAAAAAATGATCGCCCAGTTGGGAAAGGACGACCCGGTCACAGCCCGGATGGCATCGGTGATGGAGACCTATGCCGGTGCGGCAAAAGCCATCGCGGCCTTTTTGGAGCGAACCCAAGGGATAGAGGATTTTGACCCGGAGAATTTGAATCAGATGGATGTGCAGTTTGAGCGTTAGGGTTTTGCCCAAATCTCGACGCGGTTGCCCTCTGGGTCGAACAGGTAGAAAGCCCGGGCACCCCACGTGACCATAAAGGGGCTGACGTCGATGCCGTCGGCAAGCATTCGACCATGTGCGGCGTCGATGTCTTCCACCGACCAGGACAAGGTCACACCGGCCCCACCTGCGCTGCCGATAGACGTGCGTGCCGCATCGGCCACGCTCAGGCAGCTGTTGTCGGTCAGCTGGAATTCAACGAACCACGCTTTTTGCAGAAGCACGGGAAGCTTGACCCTGTCGCGATAGAACTTGACCGTGGTTTCCCATCGGTTACAGTAAAGAATCGTGTTGGTACGATGAATATTCATGGGGCTGATTTGGTCCCTGAGGTGGTGTCTGCGCCAGCCTATGCCAACCGGACCGAAGGTGTCAACTGGCACATGCCGCCGGGTTTAATCGACATGCGACAAGTACGGCATGTTTAGTGCACTTGTAAGGCAATTGTCACCTTGGAAGGCTATCGTTGAACCGCAACGGCATCGGAATGTTCTTCTCCATTGCCTGGAATAGGCAGCTAACCTTGAGCCCGCTGGCATTGACTTGCCGTTTTTGGTTAAACGTGCGACATTTCGTTGACGGTTCAGATATCGTGGTCTTCATCGGGGGGGGACGATTGCTCTGCCGTGCAGGTGGATTGCAGGGTGATTACGATTAACCGAGTACGATTGGAGCCTCAATATGATCAAATTCATCGATCTGCTCAAGCTTGCCGGCGTTTATTTAAACAGCTACAAAATCCACTGCGCGGCAGGCAGGGATGATTCCCCATTGGAGGCCTTCTTTGAAGGCCGGTTCAAGGCGTGGCAGGAACATCAGAACCAGCAGAATTTTCGATGCGATGAGATCATCTCTCTGATTTATCTGCAGGAGGACAAATGGCTTTTTGCAGGTCTGTATCAGGTGCTTGGCGTCAAGCACCGCAAACAGGGGGAGAATAGCTGGTTCGAATACGGCACCAAAGAGATGGCTGGCATCGAGCATCTCACTGGTCGCCTGGTAATTCAGTTCCGCAAGCGTTTTATTGCATCCCACCTGATCGGCACCAAGTATATTGACAAGCTGCTGGTGTCGGAAATTCGTGAAAAACGGATGCGGGTGTCGGACTTTCCGGGGTATAATGCGGTGAACCTGTCTTACCGGTTGCTGCGCACCGTTGTGAGGAAGAACATGCCGCAGTGGAAGGCTGCATTGAGCAATGTGAGCGGGGTTTATCTGGTTACGGACAACCATACCGGCAAACATTTTGTCGGCAGCGCCCATGGCGGAGACACGATCTGGCATCAGTGGGTCTCATTTGCCATCAGTGGCCATGGGGAGGTCAAAGCCCTGCAACGGCTGCTGAGCCGTGAGGTGGGTGACTATCAGTTCAATTTCCAGTTTTCGATTCTCGAAATTTGCGATTTGAAGGCAAACAAGGACTATATTCTTTCCAGAACGGAGCATTGGAAAGCGGTGCTGCAGTCAGTCGTGTTCGGCTACAACGAAAAATGATAAACGATGTAGGCATTCGTTTTCTTTAATTCGCAGGAGGCTAACCCCATGCCAACGAATCCAGAAACGAGCGGCGCCAGCCATATTGGCTTGAATTCAACCACCACGCTGAAGGATGAAATTAAGCGCCACATCCGCTTCACCATGGCCAGAGACCCGGAAAAGCCCAACCGCCATGCCTGTTTTATGGGGTTGGCATACAGCATCCGTGACCGCCTCATTGACCGGTGGATCCGCACGCAACGGTCACAATATGATACACTGGCCAAACGGGTCTATTTTCTCTCACTGGAATTTCTGCCGGGTCGCTTTCTCATGAACTATCTGATCAGCCTGAAGCTGGTTGACGACGCCCGTCAGACGGTTGAGGAAATGGGCTTTGATCTGGACGAACTGGAAGAGGAGGAGTGGGATGCGGGCCTGGGAAACGGCGGCTTAGGGCGCCTGGCCTCCTGCTACATGGACTCCCTGGCCTGCCTGGACCTTCCCGGTTACGGCTATGGCATTCGTTACGACTACGGCATCTTCCATCAGACGATTGAAAACGGCTGGCAGCGGGAACGGTGCGACAACTGGTCACGTAAAGGGACCCCCTGGGAAATCCGCCGGGGAGAATATTTAAGATCCGTGCGCTTTTACGGCCGCACCGAGACTTACACCGACGCCGCCGGCCGCCAATGCCACCGCTGGATCGACGGCGAAACGGTCATGGCCATGGCCTGCGACATCCTCATTCCCGGCTACGGAGATGATTTTGTCACCAACATGCGGTTATGGCGGGCTCAGTCCAGCCGGGAGTTCAACCTGGATGAATTCAACCAGGGCGATTACATCGGCGCCGTCGAAGCCAAAGTCCTCAGCGAAAATATCTCCGGCGTCCTCTATCCCAGCGACGAGCTGGAACAGGGCCGGGAACTTCGTTTGAAACAGCAGTACTTCTTCGTTGCCGCCACCCTGGCCGATATTCTTCGAAGACACCGGAAAATGAATCGGGCGTTTTCCGAACTGCCCGACTTCGTAGCCATCCAGCTCAACGACACCCACCCGGCCATCGCCATTCCCGAACTCATGCGTCTGCTCATGGACGAGGAGGGGCTGGTGTGGGCCGACGCCTGGCCCATCTGCGAGAAAACCTTCGCATACACCAACCACACGGTACTGCCCGAGGCCCTGGAGACCTGGCCCGTCGACCTCATCCGCCGGATCCTGCCCCGGCACATGGAAATCATCTTCGAGATCAACCGCCGTTTCCTGGCCACGGTCGACGCCGAAAAAAAGGGTGAAAGCGGCCTTGCACAGCGCGTTTCCCTGATTGTCGAAGGCGGAGAGCAGCGCGTCCGCATGGCTCATCTGGCTATCGTGGGAAGCCACACCGTAAATGGCGTTGCCGAGCTCCACAGCAAAATTATCAAGGAGGAGCTGTTCAGAGACTTCGACACCCTTTTTCCCGGCCGTCTTGCCAATGTCACCAATGGCATCACACCCCGCCGATGGCTGGCCCAGGCCAACCCGCCGTTGGCGAAACTGATCAACGACACCATCGGTCCCGAGTGGATCACCGACCTGGACCGGCTGCGCAAACTGGAACCCCTGGCCGAAGATGCCGCCTTTCGACGACGCTGGATGAAAACCAAGCGGGACAACAAAAAACGGCTGGCACGCTATATCCTGAGAAAAATCGGCGTGGGCGTCGATCCGGACACCCTGTTTTCCGTGCAGGTCAAGCGCATCCATGAGTATAAGCGCCAGTTGCTCAACGTACTCCATGTGATCACCTTGTACCACCGTATCCGGGCGAACCCCGGCGCACCAATGGTGCCGCGGACCGTCATCTTTGCCGGCAAGGCCGCCCCGGCTTACCACCAGGCCAAACGCATCATCAAGCTGATCAATGCGGTGGCTGCGAAGACCAACAGCGACCCGGACGTCCAGGGAAAACTGCGGGTGGTGTTTCTACCCAATTATTGTGTCTCCCAGGCTGAAAAAATCATCCCCGCGGCAGACCTGTCCGAACAGATTTCCACCGCCGGCATGGAGGCCTCGGGAACGGGCAATATGAAGATGTCACTGAACGGGGCGTTGACCATCGGCACCCTGGATGGTGCCAATATCGAAATCATGGAGGAGGTGGGCGAGGAAAACATCTTCATCTTCGGCCTGACGGCGGACCAGGTCACGTCCCTTCGCAACGACGGGTACAACCCGCAAAGCTACGCCGACAGCGACGCCGAACTGCGGCAGACCCTTGACAGCATCAGCCGGGGGGACTTTTCACCGGAAGACCCGTATCTCTTTTCACCCATTATGGAATCACTGCTGTACAGGGGGGATTACTACATGCTGATGGCTGACTACCGGGCATATGTTACCGCCCAGGAAGCCGTGAGCAACCTCTTTCTGGACAAGGATGAATGGGCCAGAAAATCGATCCTCAACACCGCCCGCATGGGAAAATTTTCCAGCGACCGGTCGGTCATGGAATATGCCGACAACATTTGGGGGTTGAAACCACTGACGGCGGCGGGGCAGTAGCTAAAAGCGAATGTCGAAGGTAAAGGGTGAGTTCGATCTGGAAAAGCGGCTCATCGGGTTTGCCGTCAGAATTATTCAGTTGGCAGAAGGCCTTCCCAAATCCAAAGTCGGGAACCATATCACCGGGCAACTTATTCGATGTGGGACTGCTCCAGCGCCCAATTACGGTGAAGCCCAGGGGGCGGAGTCAAGATCAGATTTCATTCACAAAATGAGAATTTGTCTCAAAGAACTGCGCAAATCCAAAGTATGGTTGAAAATAATCATTCAGGCAAAACTGATCAAACCTGCCTCTCGGTTAGATACCTTGATCGATGAAACCGATCAACTGATCTCGATCTTTGTAAAAAGCATCAAAACAGCAAACAAGAGAAGGCAAAAATAATGTCCTTTCTCACTATCGATATCGCGCAGCGATACATTCCTTCGACATTCGATATTCTGCGGTTCGCCTCATAAACCACCGTCTACCCAATCAGGAGATCACCCACATGTCCAAAGATTCCATGCCGTCATCCCCTTCCGCATCGGTATCCATTGCCCGGCAGCCCATATTTGACCAAAACCGTCGATTGTGGGGATATGAATTGTTTTGTGTGGGTGAAGGACCGTCGGCAAGGCCGGACGCCGAACCGGAAAACACGGCGATCAGCGTTGCGGCCAGCGCCTATATGGGACTCCAGCAGATCCTGAAGCAGGGCCAGAACATCATGCTCAATTTTGATGAGATGGGCATCCTGGACGACATGCCCTATGCCCTGCCGCCGGTGCATGCCGCCGTTCAGGTGGATGAGCGGGTCTTTCTGCGCCCCGACATCCCGGAGATGTTGGAACGCCTCAAGTCTGACGGCTATCTCATCGCCGTTCGCGGATTCAGTGGGCAGCCGCAGTTCGACCCGCTTTATGAGCTGGCGGATATCATTGCCGTACCGGTGATCGGTAAACAGAAGGCGGAGGTGGCGACCCTACTGGCATCCATCCACGATGTGGATGCCCGGCTGCTGGCCCGTCGGGTGGATGACGCCGCCGGGTTCGCGATGAGCCGGGAAGCGGGCGTCACCCTGTTCGAAGGGGCCTTTTTCAAAAAACCGGATACCATTACGGTCCACAAAATGACCTCCAGCGCGGTGTCGCGCCTCAAGCTGCTGCAGCGCATCGAGCAGCGGGACCCGGATATCGATGCACTCGCGGAAACCATTCAGTCCGATGCCGCCATCAGCTTCCGCCTGCTCACCTACCTGAATTCGGCGGCTTTCGGTTTTTCTCAAAATATCAAATCCATCCATCACGCCATCCGGCTTCTGGGGTGGACGAAGCTAAAAAACTGGCTGCGGGTGGTCCTGCTCAACGACATGAGTGAGGCAACGGCGGCGCCGGACCTGCTCCAACTCTCTGCCCAGCGGGGCAAATTCCTGGAACGGGTGGCACAAGATCACGATTTCTGGGGGTTCGATCCGGAAAGCCTGCACCTGCTGGGCCTGTTCTCCCTGCTGGACACCATGCTGGGCACCCCCATGGACGAAATCGTCACCTTTCTGCCCATCGAGAACAAACTCAAGGACGCTCTGCGTCGGGACGCCAACAACGAGTATCTGCCCTTGGTCCAGTTGGCCCAGTGCGTCGAAGAGAATCGCTGGGAGGATGCCGACGTCATGATGAAGCGGCTCAACCTGAACCGCGAAAAGGTAACCGCGGCATTCAGGGAGGCCGTGGAATGGGCGGACCAACTGACGTCGATGGGTAACGGGGAGCCAACGTAGGAGATTCTGGAACCCAGCCGAAACTATTCGATATTTTTCCTACATCGGGTCCATATGTCAGTCTTGCCGCCCAACACCCAACGGCAGTCTTATGGGGGCGATGCATTGACACATCTATTTTCTTACGTTATATTCCTTACGTACGGAATTGGAGGTCATCATGGATAAGATTATGTCAACGCGAATGGATGAGGCCGTCATTCAACACATCGGCATATTGGCAAAAAAACTGGGCACGTCAAAAAAGGCCATCTTGGAAAATGCCGTTCGGCAGTATGCGGAAAAGATCGAGGCGGAACTGAAATTCGATATTCTGACCCATACCTTGGGTAGTTGGCAGCGAGACGAATCGGCCACCGAAACGGTTCGATCCGTCAAGGATACCATGCGCCAATCACAGGAAAGATACAAGCGGTGAAGGCATTTATCGACTCCGATGTTCTCATCTGGCATCTGCGAGGTGAACGGAAGGCGCTCAATCTGCTGAAAAAGCTTCGAGACAAGGAAAATTGTGAGCTGTGGATCGGCGCCATGCAACGTGCCGAGGTGGTCTTTTTCATGCGGCCGGTTGAGGAGGACGCCACAATGATGTTTCTGTCCCAGTTCAGGACTGCACCGGTTGACCAACGAATCATCGATAAGGCTGGTGAGCTCTATCGCCATTGGAATCCGCAGTGCGACATCGATGTTAACGACGCCATCCTGGCCGCAACCACCATACAACTCAATGGAAAAATATATACGCTGAACACCAAGCATTACCCCATGCCTGACGTGGCCGTCAAACGCGCATGGATCACTTCCGATTCTCACAAATCCTGAAGCACCTTCCGTTCCCGGGCATTGGGCAGGACCCCGAACAGGCTGGCCTCAAGAACGATCTCATGATGCTGGTTGGTAAAGACGGCCTCAGCCTCGGCCCGGTTCTTCTCATCCGCGGCAGTGAGGGTGAAGCGGCAGGTGATGGTATCGTTGAAGTAAACCGGTTTGATGAAACGGAAATTCATGCCCGAGGCCAGCCACCCCATCTGACCGCCCACCTCGGTGATCATGCCCCCCACGAGAAGACCGTGGCAGATCCGATCGCCGAACCCCTTGAGTTCAATAAACCGCTTGCTCGAGTGAATGGGGTTATGATCCCGGGTCACTTCGGTAAAGGCGTCGACATCCTTTTCGGTGAACGTCCGGGTGAGGGTGAATGTGTCGCCGGCATTCAGCCCGGCGACGGTTCGGCGGCGGATCTGATTCATGGGAAAACCTCCTTATTTCCGGATCTTCACCCACAGCAGCCGTGCCGTCCCCTTACCCGTGTTTTTCCACTGGGACGGCAATTCACCGGTGAGGTAAATCACATCCCCCGGCCCGGCCTGGTGCAGGCGATTACCGATTTTCAGTTCCAACCGGCCTTCGAGAAGGTACCCCATCTCCTGTCCTTTATGGATAAAGAAATGAGCGGACAGTTTTTTCCCGGCAGAAATCTCTATCAGGTAGGGTTCGGCGTCGGCATCAAAATCCGCTGGAGACAGACGGTAGCCGGTGACATCCCGTTTCGGCAGATTGGAAAGGTTGATCCGGGTGCCGCCGCCGGAGAACACCACCTGGTCGACCGCTGTTGATCGATCCTGGAAGAAGGCCGCCACCGGCAGGTTCAACACCTGGGCGATTTTGAACAATGCCGGCAATGAGGGATAAATGGTGCCGCTTTCGATCTGGGAAATGGTGCTGGGGGTCACACCCACCAATGCGGCCAGTTCCTTCTGGGGCATGGCCTGACGATTTCGAATCTGCTTCACCCGGCCGCCCAGATCGATATTTCCGCCTTTGCCCGTTTCGGTTTCAAAGACCACGTCCAGGCCGTCGTTCCAGTACACCAGCGGACGGTTCAACGCATCGGGTCTGCGCTTGTCTGCCTTAAGGATGGTCAGAGACGATTTCCCCCGGTTGACGGAAAGGTCAATGGCCACCTGGGCAATCTGGTTGATGCCGGCCCTCAGGCGTTCCGAATGGGCGCCTTTTTCCATGATCCAGTAGGCGATGGTGTCCAATTCATAGAGGCGCGGGCAGGCATGTGAGTAAAATTTCCGGATCGCTTCTTCCCCGCCCCACAAGTCCTGCATGCCGGTGAGCGAATCGAAGACGAACCGGACGTCCCCGGTCATGGTCCCGTGGAGATTGTAGAAGGCGTCGGACACCACGTCCGGGTCTCCGGGCGCATTGATTCGCACAATCTGGTACGGCCACTGTGCACCGTCTTTCTCATAAAACTTGCTGAACACCTCGCTGCCGTCCCCTTTGCCGTGGGTAAAGCAGTCCAGGATGGTCAGGTGCTGATTCTCCGCCAGCGGCCCCAGATCTTCGAGCAGGGTTTTGGGGGATCGGTCAAAGGTGATGTAGATCAAGGGCTTGTTCTGGCGCTGGGATTGCTGGATAAAATTGAGGCTGAAGATCGAGGCCAGGCTGCCGGCATTGTCGTACCAGACCACGTTGTCGCCGATACACAGGCCCCCTAACAGCCGGTCGAGCTGGCTGACGCCCGAGGAGACACGAATTTTCTTTTTAAACATGGCTGCTGCCCCTGATCGGATTAACTCTTCGTTGGTGAGCACGATACACCACCTGATAGCCTCCACGAAAGATAAAAATGGGGTTCGGGGCGTTTTTAGGACATTGCACCGGCTATCAATGCACATTATCGTATGAAAAGGGTTGCCAAAAATAAGTCAAGCCAATAAACCCCAGCAACGGTAGATGCGGATAGCAACAAGGAGATGCAGTGAGACCAAACAACATCGTCGTCATCGGATGTGCGGTTTTGGGTGTGGACATGAAATACGCCGCCAGGCAATTGGGGCTGGCGGTCGATTTTAAATTTCTGGAAGCCGGCCTGCATGAACGGCCGGATTTATTGAAGCAAAAACTCCAGAATGCCATCGATGAGGTGTCGGCTGCCGGCGAGGCCGGCCGCATCGTCATCGGTTACGGCGTCTGCGGCAGGGGCACCATCGGCATTCAGTCCCGCGATATTCCCTTGAGCATCCCTAAAGTGCATGACTGCATCGCCATGTTCCTGGGTGGTGCCGAGTCGTACCGCAGGGAGTTCAAAAAATTCCCCGGGACTTACTATATTTCCGCCGGATGGCACGAGGAGAAGGCCGTACCGGTCTCCCAACGCAAGCTGCAAGCCTGGTATGGCGACAAGCGGGTGCATTTTGATGAAATCGCCCGCCGGTACGGCGATCAGGCGGCAGACCGGACGATCACATTTCTCAACTCATGGCAGAAAAATTATCAGCGGGCCGCCTATATCGACACCGGTTCCAGGAGCGGATCGACATACGAAGACCACGCCAGGGAGATGGCCGAGGCCTATGGGTGGACGTATGAAAAAATCTCCGGCAGCCTGGACCTGATCGAAAAAATGCTGGTCGTCACTCAGACCACGGACGATATCCTATTTGTCGAACCCCACCATGCGATCGAATTCGATGCCGTGACCGGCACCCTCTCATCGCACCCCTTGTGGGAGGGCGGGGCCGCCAAGGTTACCGGCACCATCATTTTTACCGATGAACGCACCTCCTTGCCGCACACCGCCACCATCGGATTGGGCATCGATGCTGGTGGCACCTATACGGATGCCGTCATCTATGATTTCAAAACCGGAACGACGCAATGCAAGGGCAAAGCGCTGACCACCCGCTGGGATTTTACCATCGGTATCGGCCGGGCCTTGGAAAAACTGGATCCGAACCAACTCAAGCAGGTCGAAATGGTGGCCCTGTCCACGACCCTGGCCACCAATGCCATCGTGGAGGGCGACGGCCAGAAGGTGGGCCTGTTGCTCATGCCGCCTTACGGTGTTTACGACCCTAAGGATTACCCCCACGAACCCAAAGCGCTGGTACCCGGCCGCCTGTCCATCACCGGCGAGGAAATCGAACCCGTCGATGCCAGCCAGGTGCGACAGGTCGTCAATCGCATGGTGGAGAAAGACCGGGTCAATGCCTTTGCCGTATCCGGTTTTGCCGGTGCCATCAATCCGGACCACGAAACCACCGTCAGGCGAATCATCCGGTCGGAGACGGGCCTGTTCGTCACCTGTGGCCATGAATTGTCAAGCATCCTCGATTTCAAAATCCGGGCGACAACGGCCGTGCTGAATGCCCGGATTGTTCCCCGATTGGGCAAACTCATCGCCAACCTCGAAAAGGCGTTGCAAGCAATAGGAATCCTTGCGCCCATCGTGGTGGTCAAGGGAGACGGCACCCTGATGCGGGCGGAAATGGCCAAATCGCGTCCAGTGGAGACCATCTTCTCCGGACCGGCGGCCAGCGTGGCCGGCGCCAGACATCTCACCGGCCTTGAGGATGCCCTGGTGGTGGATGTGGGCGGTACCACCACGGACACGGCGGCGGTGGAGCAAGGCAGCGTGCGCGTCTGCAGTTCCGGATCCACCGTAGCCGGACGCCGAACCCACGTGCGGGCCCTGGACATTCGCACCGCGGGCCTGGGGGGGGACAGCCTGATCGGTCGCGAGAAAGGCATCTTCTCCATCGGCCCCCGCCGGGTGGCGCCCATTGCCTGGCTGGGATCCAGTTTCGCCGGTGCCGATGAAGCCATCGATTATCTAAGCACCCGCCTGCGCAGTTTTGAAACGTCCACCCGCAATATGCAGATCCTTGCCGTCACCGGGACCGCGGATCATCTCCAGCCCACGGTTATGGAAAAGACGGTCCTGTCTCTGCTTGAAAAGCGACCGCGTTCCATCGACGAGCTGACCCGCAAAACCGGCGTTCTCATCGACCGCCACCTTCCCATTCAGCGTCTCGAAGAGAACTTTGTCGTCCAGCGATGCGGCCTGACCCCGACCGACCTGCTCCATCTGGCCGGTGAATTTCAACGCTGGGACACGGCGGCGGTAAGGCCGTTCTTCCGCATGATCGCCACCCTGAGCAAAAGGGATGAAACCGAGCTGCGGCAGGAGCTGCTGGAAACCGTATCGCAAAACCTGGCCCTGGAGATTTTAAAGCGCCAGCTGGACGATGAGGTCAACCCCGAGGCCCTGCACAGCTGCCCGGTCTGCAAAGCCTTGATGAACAACGTCTTTTCCGGCGGCAACAGCCACTATCGCCTGCACATCGATTTTAAACGGCCGGTGATCGGCATCGGTGCGCCCATCGCCTTTTTCCTTCCCCGGGCCGCCGCCATGATCGGTGCCCAGGCTGTGCTGCCCGAGCATGCCGACGTGGCCAATGCCATCGGGGCCATCACCAGCAACGTCGTCATCGAACGCCAGGTGCGCATCATTCCCGGCGGCGGCGGCGGCTTTCTCATCGAAGGCCTCTCCGGCGCCCGACGCTTCAAGGTCTTCGAAGAGGCCGATGCATTTGCCAAAAACGAGCTGGCCGGCATGGTTAGGTCCCTGGCTGCAGAGGCCGGCACCAGCACCCGAACGGTCACCATCGAAACCGAGGATCAACTCCCCGTGGATGCCGGCGGCCATCCGATCTTTATCGGCCGGATCCTCAAGGCACGGCTCACCGGCCCGCCCGACCGGGTCGTCGCCGATACCCCAAAGGCCATGGCCGGAATGACATAGCAGCTATACGCCATCAGAGCATGTATGCGATTTGAAATGGCAATATGAAATTTGAACCGCGTTAGCGAGCGCATTCCTCGCCGCTCGCGGCGGGGTTAGCGAGCGAACTGAAAATCGATTTTTAATCCATACGGTGCTGCGAAGCACTGCCGTTGCAGGCAGAACCCTCCCCGCGGCTTGTCGCGGGGAGGGTTCAATCCTTCCTTATTAATGAGCACCGCTTCAATCCAACAGGATGCTTCTGGATGCATTCCCATTTCGTTGCCAACTTGGAACTGCCCGCGATTTTCAGTAAACAGGTATGAGGGGAGTGTTCGATAAACTGACAAAAAAAATTGACATTAAGACGTTCTCAAGATCTGATAACTAAAACACATTGGCATTCAGACCTATGAGATTATCATCTGGAGAACGCTCTATTTACTCCTTATCGCCCGGCATCAATCTCGTTAGAGATATAATCAAAAGTTGTCTTAAGGAAATTTGGTGGTGTAATCTTCAGTTGACTGTTTAGGAGGCATTCAAGCGGCCAATAATTTGAAGGGGGATTGAGGCGTCGTCCTGACGGCCATGGAAAAATATCTACACCAGAAGGTGTAAGCCATTCTATAAGCAGGGAGTCCCATAACCATGTCGAACCATTTTGCCACCCATCGCCCGCTTCTAATGAGCACCAACTGGATGATTACGGCCGATCATCCCTTAGCCGTCCAAGCCGGCGCAGCCGTATTGGAATCCGGCGGCAACGCCGTGGATGCGGCTGTCGCCGCTAACCTGGTGATGACAACTGTCAGGCCACATATGTGCGGCATCGGTGGTGACCTATTCATGCTAATCCACATGGCCTCCAAGGGAACCTTCGACGCCCTGAACGCTTCGGGCCGGGCCCCGGCGGGAGCCACCCTGGAGGCATACCAAGGACTCGGCTACCAGCGCGTGCCCGAAACCGGGATTCACGCCTGCACCGTGCCGGGTGCTATTGCCGGCTGGCAGGCGGCCCTGGAGAAACACGGCTCAATGGGGTTGGACACCCTGCTGGCCAGGGCCATCCCCTATGCGCGAGACGGGTTTCCAGTTTACCCGGACCTGGTCAATGCCCTCAAAGAACGTCAGGCTATCCTGCTTGCCGCCGGAGCCGCCGGAGAGACTTTTTTGCCGGGTGGGATACTCCCCCGGACAGGCCAGTTGATGGTGCAGCCCAAGCTGGCCCAGTCTTGCCAGACGCTCATGGAAAACGGACCGGACGCCTTTTACCGTGGGCCATTGGGTGAGGCTCTGGTTGCCCATTCTGAGGCCATCGGGGGATTTTTCAGCGAGGCCGATCTGGCCCGACACACGGTGGAATGGCAAACGCCGATCACCAGCGATTACCGCGGTTACACCCTGGCTACCCAGCCCCCCAATTCCCAGGGAATCGCCCTGCTCATGCAGGCCAACATGCTGGCAACCCATGACCTGAAAACCATGGCCGTGGACTCGGCCGAGTTGATCCACCTGATGGTCGAGGCCAAGAAACTGGCCTTTGTCCATCGGGACGCCTTGGTATGTGATCCTGCCACCCACATGGTTCCGGTAGCACAGATGCTGTCCCAAACCCTGGCCAGGGAGTGCGCCAATTTAATCGATCCGGATCGGGCGGCCAAAGGCTATGAAGCCCGGGACTTCACAAGGTTCGGTGATGACACGATTTATCTGACCGTGGTGGACGCAGACGGCAACGCCGTGGTATTGATCCAGTCGCTGTACGAGGCCTTCGGTTCTTGCGTAATGGTGCCCGCAACGGGTATGGTGCTGCATAACCGCGCCCGGGGATTCACCCTGGAGGCCTCCCATCCCAACGTGCTGGCGCCTAACAAACGGCCGTACCACACGCTGCACCCGGCCATGATTCTTAAAAATGACCGGCCCGCCATGTTGCTGGGAACCCCGGGGGCCGACGGTCAGACCCAGACCAACATGCAGGTGGCAATGGACTTGATCGACTTTAAGGCCGATCCGCAGCAGGCCGCTGAAGCGCCGCGCTGGCGCTCCAACCCGGACGGCTCATTGATGATGGAAAATCGCTTCCCGGAAAAGACCATCGCGGCACTCAAAGCAAAAGGGCATGATGTCCAGGTCATTGAAGGTTACGCCGACATCATGGGGTCTTCCCAGGTGATCATGATCGACCGGGAAAACGGTGTGCTCAAGGCCGGCGCGGACCCGCGCAGGCAGGCCTACGGCATCGGCAAGTAGACGGTTTCCATCCAATCAACGGAATTGACGACCATGCATGCGGACAGGATTGCAGACAAGCACATTGCCGAAATCTGGTCTGCCGCCCATCCAACTGCAGATCACGCTTCCCTTAGTATTTTTAGCGACACATTCTCTACATGATCCTTAACTTTTTCTCTATATGCGAGCATATGGGGCGACGACAGATGCTTTTTTAGATCCTCCAAGGTATGCCATTTCTCGATTATCGTGACAACATTTCCATCACACGTTTGGGCCGGTAGTCCCGAAGGGACGTCGATGGTCGGTACATATTCAATACAACCTCTCTCCCTGATTACATTGGGCATATTGGATTTGAAAATATCAAGGAACTCGGACAACCGGCCTTCTTTTATAGATATCGATGCAATTACATAGATCATTTTGCCCCTCTTTATTGACCCTCAGATTCAGTCGTACAAAGGGATATAATTTCCTGATACTGTTTATCCGTCAACCTTATTCCATCCCGAGATGCTTTCTCGCGCAGCTCAAGTCGACGATCACCGGGCAGACGGACATTTTCCTGGTGCAGAATTTCCTCAATGAGATCTTCAAGTCTTGTCTCGAATTGACCATTAGATAAAGGACCCGGCGCAATGGCCATCAAGCGACAGGCACGGCATGCCCATTGACTTTACCACTCGCAGATTGGGCACAATAAGACGGCAGTCTGGATAATCCGTGCCCTCCCAAACCATCGGCCTCGGCTGCCACCAACGCACGGGCGACCATATTCGCATTTGCTTCGCTGGTATTATGCAGTTTCAAATACGGCTAAGGCCGCTCCGCCAAGGTGGTTGGACTTTAAGGCTTCCACCAAGGCTTTCTCGTCAACGACCCCTCCCCGTGCTTCGTTAATCAGGATTGATCCAGGTTTCATCCGGGCAATCGCTTCGGTGTCGATCAGATGATGTAGGTCCTCGCTAAGCGAAACGTGCAGGCTGGAATAACCTCCAGGGTGGTTGTCCGAGCCATGGGATAGATGGCCACAGCACTCATCAAGGTGTTAGAAATGGGGTCAGCGAAATGAATTGGTGCAAAAAGGTAACCACGTTGCATGTTGGGCGCTATTTTCAGGGAACAAGAACGATTTTTGCTGCCGCGCTGCGCCCATTGTGCAGGTCGTCAAACGCCTGGGCACCGTCTGCAAGGGAGCGTGTTTCCACCCAACCTAAGTCTCCCAGCATTCCGTTAGCGATGGCTTGGACAGCCGCCCGCATGTCAGCAGCTGTGTAACAATAAACGCCGATCATGGATACTTCAAACAAGGTTAACTTACGAATGTCCAGTTCTCCACTGGAATCCATCAGGCCGATGTGAATGAATACGCCGCCGGGGCTGACGGCAGCCATTGCGCTTTTGCGGGTAACCCCGCCACCCACCGCATCGATCACCAGATCGAAGGCGTCGGTGTCCAATGCCGGGTCGTTGATCGGATCATGAACCTGGCATCCGACATTGCGGGCAACCGATTCCCGGCGCATGCTGTGGGTCTCCGCCACCACCAGCCGCTTGCAGCCATATCCCCTCAGCAGCAATGCCGCCAGAAGTCCCACGGCCCCACCACCGATGACCAACGTTCGCAGTTCGGCCAAAGGGCGATGGGCCGCTTGCATGGCCAGATTCAATGCGTGGAGTGCCGTCGCGGCCGGTTCGGTAAGCGACGCATGGACAGCACTCAAGCCTTCGGGAACCGGTATCAGATTGACCGAAGGAATGGAAACGAGTTCAGCATATGCGCCTGCCAGTCGCATCCCGATCAGTTCCCTGCGGGCGCACAGGTTCGACCGGCCCGTATCGCAAAGCGGACATTGTCCACAGGTGATCAAGGGATTGATTACCACCCGATTGCCCTCCGTCGCGCCTGAAATAACGGTGCCTGCAACCTCGTGACCTAAAATCAGCGGTGGCACGCGGCGAGGGTCCTTTCCGTGATAGGCGTGCATGTCCGAGCCACAGATGCCCGACGCTTCCACTTTCAGCAGAGATTCCCCGGTGCCGGGAACCGGGTCGGGTTCCTCGCGATAGATGACTTCATTTGTTGCCGTGTAGACCAATGCTTTCATGTGCGATATCCTGTTGGCTGCCAACCATACATAGAAATTGTGTATGGGGTCTTTAAGAGGGTTTTACCACCGCCTGAACGCCGTGGTTGTCTCAACCGACTGTTACACCAGTCGGAAGTGATTGTTTCGTATCCATCTATCGATGGCCATGCGCTGCCATTTTTTGCGTTGGGCGAAGATGACCGCCTTCGTCATCTTCACCCTCCATTTGCAAAGAAACGATCCCGTCTCTGGACGCCACTATTTGGCTGTCCAACCCCCGTCCAAAAAGATGGTCTGGCCGGTGATGTAATCCGACGCCCGTGAGGCCAGAAACAGGGTGACGCCCGCCAAGTCAGACAATTCTCCGTTGCGTCCGATGATGGTCTGGCGTGACAAGGCGTCGATGACCTTCTGGTCATTGTACAGGGGAGAGGTGAGGCCGGTCTTGAAAAAACCCGGCCCGATAGCATTGCAGGTGATGCCACTCTGGTCCTTGGACCACGCTTCCGCCATGGCACGCGTGAGCTGCATCACCCCACCCTTCGAAGCACCGTAGGGCATGCTGTTGGGAAATGCGCGCAGCGACTGCAGCGATGCAATATTGATGATCTTCCCCCATCCTTTCTCTTGCATGGATGGCACCAGAAGCCGTGCCAGAAAGAACGGCCCTGTCAAATTGATGGTAATGGTCTTGTTCCATGACTCGGGGGTCACTTTGTCCCATGACTCCCTGAAATTGACACCGGCGGCATTGACCAGGATATCGGGGGGGCCGAAACATGCGGTGGCGCGCTCGGCCATGTCGGGCAGTGCGTCGAGCTGGCTGACGTCGCAGGTCACATAGGCAGCACGCGACCCCACGGATTCAACGTCGGTCACCGCGGCCTTGAGCCCCTCCTCCTCGTGGGGAAGCGCGGCGTGCACCACCGCCGCACCTGCCTGGGCGAGGTAATTGGCGATGGCCCGCCCGATGCCGGAACTGCCCCCCGTCACCAAGGCCACCTGGCCCTTCAAATCAAACAGGTCGTGGATCAGGCTCATTTGATTTCTCCCAAAGCGAATTTCTCATCCGGAAAATACTTGGCCAGCCGAACATCTGATGTACGCGCATGGGCCTCCATGCCTTCCAGACGGGAAATACGCGCAGAGACACATCCAATCTGCCGATTGGCTTCCCGGGTCAATCGCTGGTAGGTGACGGTTTTGATAAACTTGCCGGCACTCAATCCACCGGAGTAGCGCCCCGCTTTCTTGGTGGGCAGGATATGGTTTGGACCGGAGGTCTTGTCGCCATAGGCCACCGTGGATTCTTCTCCCAGGAAGAGGGAACCATAATTGGTCAATGTATCCAACCACCAGTCGAGATCTGCTGCCTGAACCTCCAAATGCTCCGATGCGTACGCATCGCTCACCTTAACGGCCTCCTCTCTTGTGGAGGTCACGATCACTTCTCCATAGTCGCGCCAGGATGCCTCGGACACCTCGGGGGCCGGCAATGCGGCAATCACCTCGGGCACTTTTTTCATGACTTGCTCGGCCAGCGTCTGTGATGTTGAAATCAGCACAGCCGGTGAGTCATAGCCGTGCTCCGCCTGCCCCACCAGATCGGCGGCGACAATGTCAGGGTCCGCCGTCTCGTCGGCAATGACCATGATTTCTGAGGGACCGGCAAACACATCGATGCCTACTTCCCCGTAAAGGATCCGTTTGGCTTCAGCAACAAATTTATTACCCGGTCCGACCAGGATATCTGCCGGTTTCCCCGTAAACAGCCCAAAGGCCATGGCGGCAACCGCCTGCACGCCCCCCAGGGTCAAAATCACGTCCGGTTTAGCCACCGACATGGCATAGAGAATGGAAGGATGGATACCGCCCCCGTGATGGGAAGGCGAGCAGGCCACCACATAGGGAACCCCGGCTGCCTTGGCCGTGGCAATACTCATGAGCGCCGATGCGGCATGGGCAAAGCGGCCTCCTGGCACGTAGCACCCGGCCACATTCACCGGAATCAGTTTTTGTCCGGCAATAACACCGGGGTGCAGTTCGGTTTCAAATTCAAGCATGCTCTCGCGCTGCTTCTTGGCAAAATTGTATACCTGCTCATGGGCAAACTGAATATCGTCTTTCGTGCGCTGATCCAAACTCGCCGCCGCCTTATCGATATCTTCCTTGGTGATGATGAACTCACCGGTCCAATTGTCAAGTTTTTGAGCATACTTCTTTACCGCCGCTTCACCATTTTCCCTGATATCGTTCAACATGCCCACAACGATATCACGGGTTTGCGTTTCATCGGTTTCAGCGGTTTTGGTAGCCTTTTTTAAGTAATCGATACTCATTGGGATACTCCTAATCTAAATCGTTTAAAGGTTGATATTAGTTTTCATTCGAAATAGATCAATTAATCAACCAGAGTGAAATCCATGGCACATAGCCGATCAAAAGCGCAATGCCCAGCATGCAAAACACAAACGGAAAGACGTATCTTGAGATGGATACAATCGGTGTCCCGGTGACGCCTGCAACCACGAACAAGTTCAAGCCCATGGGGGGTGTGATAAAACCAATACCTAAAGAGGTGATCATGAATATGCAAAAATGAACTTCGTTCATACCGATTTCCAGGGCCAGCGGCAGCAGCAGTGGCGCCAGAATTACGATATTCGGTGTCGTTTCCATGACGCAGCCGGCAATCATCAAAATGAAGACCATGATGAGAATGATCAAATATGGATTGCTGGTCAGGGACGTCATGAAGCTGACGAACGCCTGGGGAACCTGCAAACTGGCCAGGGTTTGGGCCAACGGCAGGCTCATGGCGATGATAGGTACGATCACACCGCTTACTTTTGCGGACGTCTCTAAAATCTTGGGAATATCACCGAGTTTCAACGTTCGCTGGAAAAATCCGATAATTATTGCGGTGAGCGCCGCCACGGCCGCACTTTCGGTGGGGGTAAAGATGCCCGAGTAGATGCCGCCCAAAATGATAAAGGGTATGAGAAGCGCAAATCGCCCCGCGTATACCGTTTTCCGCCAGTATTGAAAATTGAACCCCGCGGTGCTGTTTTCGTATCCTTTCATACGGTTGACCACAGCATTGGAAAACATGATCGAGAGCAGAATCAGCACACCGGGAATGGCCGCAGCCAGAAACAGGGTTGATGCGCTGATGCCCAGCACCAGTCCGATAATGATGTACGATATGGATGGCGGAATTAAAATTCCGGTGCATGCCCCCGCTGCCACTAACGCGCAGGCATAGGGCTTGGGATAGCCTTTGGCCGCCAGGCGGTCGATGGTGATCCTGCCGATGGCTGCGGCATCGGCGGCATCGGATCCGCTGATACAGGCAAAAAAACCGCAGCCCAGCACGGTGGAGGTTCCCAATCCGGATCGCGTTGAGCCCATGGTGGCTTCGGCCACGTCCAGCAGCTTACCGGACAACCCGGTGCGCACCAGAATGTCTCCAGTAAGTATAAACAAAGGCACTGCGATCAAGGCGAATGAATCGATTCCATCGAACAGCGCCTCGCCCAGCAATGTAGGAGGCAGGACACCCGTTAGTAATAGCATGGCAAACGAACCGACGCCAATGACAACCCAAATTCGCACAGCCAGCAAAATCAGGACGACCATCATCACCAATGGAACAAAGAAGCCCCACCCGAGAATGATCTCTTCTTGCTGCATTAAGTATTGCTGAAGCATGTGTATACTCCTAATCGAAAAGTTTCTTACCCTCGAATACCGGTCGACCGGCCTTGAGGTCGGAGACATCTCGGATGATGGATTGAATCAGCCGGACAAGCATCATGGCGAACCCGATTGGCACGGCAGCCAGAAACCAGGCCAGGCTGATTTGCAGGCCATGGGTCACCGACCCGAATTTAATGGATACCAGAACACTTTCAAGGGACCACCAGAAGGCCAGAACAGCCAGCACAATCGTAATTAGATCGCCCAAGATCATGATCACGGCCCTTGTGCGGTTGCCGACGAATGGCAGGATTACGTCAATGCGGATGTGGGCGCGCGCCTTAATGCCAGCCGATGCGCCAATCCATGACACGTAAATAAAGGCGTAGCGCGCGACCTCTTCGGCCCAGATCGAAGAGTAGCTCAATGCAAACCGTCGGAACACTTCCATGAAGATCGTGATCACGATCAAGGCGTAAATCGGCAATAGCAGCCACCGCTCGCCGTTTTCATCAATATTGTGGAGGATCGTTCGAATCGTCATGCGTCACATCCTTAATTTCCCTGCCTAGTTCCCATTAATAAACAGGCGGCGCCTTTTTCGGGAACGGCGCCGCCGTGTATCAAGAGTTATGCCTTGACGTCGTGCACGTAGTATCGGCCCATCGTATTAGCCGCATTGAGAAGCATATCAAAGGTTTCTAACGATCCGGCCAGTTCTTTCTTAAAACTGTCCCATGCGGGCAATTGAGCACCGGCCTTTTCCACCCACTGTTTCTTTTCATCCGCCGTGGGCACATAGAATTTCACACCGGCAGCGGCCAGTTCCGCCATGGCATAGGCGCGGGCAGCCGGCACTTTGGCCAGATTCTGCTGCATGGTGATTTCGCTGGCGAAATCGATGCCCTCCTGGATTTTCTTGGGCAATCCTTCAAACCACTTGAGATTACAAGAATAAACCTGACTGTCGGGCACGGCCCCGTTGAAGGTCACCCAGTCCAGCACATCCTTGAAACCGAAGACATGCAGCGCTTCAACGGAAGGATCCAAGGCATCGGCCACCCCCTGCTTGATGGCTGAAGAGGTTTCACCCCAGGCCACGGGGGTGGGATTGGCACCCAAGAGCTGATAGAACTGGGCCAGAATCTTGGACCCGGGTACGCGAAACTTGATTCCCTTCATCTGGTCCGGCGTCTTGATCGGGCCGGCAACCCCCTTGCGGGTCGCCACCACCCTTGGGTCGATGACGACATACCATAGAACCTTAAAACCTTTTGCGGCCACCTTGGTATGAACTTCCTTGCGCCACGCATCGGAATTGACCAGGTTGACGAACTTCTGATTTTCGCCACACCAATAGGGGATATTGATTAAATCGGCGACCGGAGCAAAAGGGGCGAAGTTGGAAATGGAATGCTGGGCAGCCTGTATCGTGCCGCCTTGAACTTTTTGGACCAGCGCGGAACCGGCTCCCAGTTGTCCGCCCGGCGCCAGTTTGACATAAACTTCTCCATTGGTGCAGTTTTGGATATTTTCCTTCATGTCCAACTGCATGATGGGGTAGCTGCGCGAGGCCCCCAATATATAGGCGGTGGCGATATTCATCTTGTATTTGGCTGTCTTTTGGCGTGTCTGCTCCTCCTTGGCAACCTGCGCACTGGCCTCCTTGGAACCCAACACGCCACTGAACAGCGCTACCGTGGCAGCCGTAAATCCAAATTTGGTCGTCAATTCCATGAAGCGACGCCGCTCTACCATTTTCGGGCCGGACTCTTTCTGTTGGTCTTGGGTCATTTTTCGTCTCCTTTTGTCTCGGTTGAAGATTTCTTTTCAGCAGCTTCTCTCCTCAAAGCCGCTACGATCAATGCAACGCAAGCCACGGATAGCAGGAGAAATTCTGCCACATTACCTAAATGGGGCAGATTCAGGCCATATGAGACCTTCGCTTTGCCAACGAGTACGTTGATAAAGTACAGGGCGAAAAGAAGAAAAAAGGTAATCAGTGCACCTTTTCCCTCCTTAACGTTTGTCTTGTTGTTTTGTTCTGCCAGCATGGCATTTCACCTCCGGGCTAATCATATCGATTTATCGATTTCTAACAGACGCTCTCGATAAGGGGTTACCTGCCTTCTCCTGCCAAACAAAAATCTTAACATTCTACTTTTATCCGGCAACATTTCGATCCCGGCGCCGTTGCCGGCGTCCGGAGTCGAAATGAAAATCTTTGATTTTGACAGTATCTTTTGCGGTTGCCTGATTTAGGCGCTTTCGTAAAGCTTGGTCAGTACATATTCCTCATGTCCGAGGACTTCCTGAGCAGTCAGACGGCCTTCGCAGGTACGGATCAACATCTCCATCAGATTGTCGCCGGACTCATCCAGGGTCATTTCACCCCTCAGAATGGCAGAACAATCGTAGTCGATGTGCTCGGACATATCACCTGCGGTGCGTGGATTGGCGGTCAGTTTGATCACCGGTTCGATGGGGTTGCCGATGATGTTGCCCTGCCCGGTGGGAAAGAGATGGGCGACAAAACCGGCTGCAGCCCACAGCGTAACCGCTTCGGCCGCGGCACTGGAAGAGTCCATGTACCACAATCCCGGCCCGGTGGGAGTCACCGCCTTGTCCAGAGCACCGACATATTTACACTGTCTCCCGATTTTCTGAATGTTGCCCATGGCTTTTTCTTCGATGGTGGTCAACCCACCGGCGATGTTACCCTTGGTGGGCTGGCTGCCGGAAAGATCATCGGTTTTATTGCGGTCGATCATCGCCGCATAACGATCAAAAAGCGCCATGAACTGGTCGGCGGCCTCGGGTGTGGCGGCCCTTTCCTTGACGATCATCTCACCGCCGGTGATTTCACTGGTTTCGCCGAAGCTGCAGGTGGCGCCCATGGCCACCAGTTTATCAAAAACATTGCCCACCGTGGGATTGGATGCTAAACCGGAAGTGGTGTCCGACTCGCCGCATTTGGTGGATACCCAGATCTCGCTCAGGTCACACGCTTCTCGTTTGAGTTCACTGGCCCAGTGCATGTACTCTTTGGCCTTCCAGCTGGCCATCTCCACGGTCTTGATCTCACCATGCCGCTCGATGGCAAAACCAGTGACCGGTTTGCCGGTCTTGGCGATGCCTTCCACAATTCGGTTGGTCCATTCGGGTTCGATGCCGATGACGACCACCGCCGCGACATTGGGATTGGCGCCGGTGCCGATCAGGGTGCGGAAGAACAGCTCCAAATCTTCGCCAAATTGCAACCGCCCGTAAGCATGGGGGAGTGCCTTGCAGCCTTTGATATTGTAGGCCACTTTTTCACAGGCTGAATTGCTCAAATCATCCAACGGCAGTATTACCACGTGGTTGCGGATACCGACGCGTCCGTTTTCACGTCTATAGGCCATAACTTTGGGATTGCTCATGGTTACCACCTCCTTGTCTTCAGATTCTGGGTGTGGACGTGTCCGCCCTTTTTGACGTCTGCCACGACCTTCCCGATGTCGGCACCGTATTTGATGACAGAGCCGCCAACGTGATGATCGATCATGGCGATTTTGTGCCCCAGGGGGATATCGCTAAGCGTCTTGACTTCGACCGGTTCCTGGGAGTCCATGAACAACCCCTCTGCTGTTTCACCAGCTTTGATGTCGACGGTGGCCACCCCGACACTGTCGTCCTTTTCGTGAACTAGAAATTGAATCATTTACGTTCCTCCTTAAATTTAAAAAAAAGAATGCCGGTCAAACACTGACCGGGTCAGTGATTATCAATTTAAATGCTGGAATGAATACAACACGTTATTGATCGTCACTATTTATGAAATAGGTGGTCGCGGCATGAGGAATGACCCCTACTTCCGGGGTTCCCTTAAAATCATCCACCCATTCCTCCATGATGGTTGAAGGATCTGCAGCCCTCAAATGGCAATGTCTCATGATTTCGCTATCCAGATCGTCGAAATCACTGGCTTTGTAATTCACGAGCATCCCGCCAAATAAATCGGCCTTGCGAGCCCCCATGGTATACCCGAAATTGGTAAAGTCTTTCATGACCGCTTCCGGTTCGGCAAACGGGCAAACATAGTCGAAATAGACATCCTCACTAAAGCCCTTCCGGAAGGCAACCAGAAGCAAAATTTTGCCGCCTTCTTTCACCGCATGGGAAACGAGACTGAAGCTTTTCTGGGCCTGATATGCGCTGATATCCTTGGGGTAGCCCGCACAGGATGCTAAAATGATGTCAAATTTTTTGCCAAGTTCGAGGCCATAAACAGCCGCACAGGTTTCAGCCCCTTGCTCAAGGACAACTTCCGGCTCGCCGGCCAGAATACGAACCACCTGTTTATCGGTATTCAGGACGACATTGATCGCAAAATCGATTCCAATCATTCGACCGGCCTCATCCAGGTCTTTTCGCATCGGGTGGCCCCCAAGATGCCATCTATGGGCGGGCTCTTCTTGGATCAGGCGGTGGTTATGTCGTATGCTATCAGCTGACCCACATCCGATCACCGCTTCCTTTGCGCCGCCGGTAAAACCGAAATACTGATGCGGTTCGATCAGGCCGATAACCATTTTAAAGTCCGCCTCTCCAAAGGCGGCGTTGATTCTCACCGGTGTTCCGCGACGGGTAATGCCGAAATCTTTCATCCGTGCGCCATGGGCAACATGGGCGACAATATTGCAGCTGCGAATCATACTTGATGAAAGAATCCTATCGATCATTTCACGGTTTGGGGGCGGTTGAAGACCGTTCCCAAGGATAATTGTCACTGCCGGCGGCGTTATGCTGGGCAGTGCATGGAACAACTGCTGAATGATATTCGACAAAAGCGCTTCTAACGGAACTGGCTGAGTTTCATCCGGAATGACGATGGCAATACGCGACGGATTTTTTTTCCTCAATTGGGCAATGAACCGAGCGTTGTGCAGGGCAAGATCCAACATATTTGAAAGTGTTTCTCTGACGGGCATAGACTCGGGTTGCAGAACCGTTACGTTGGCTTTTTCGGGTATTTTTATGAGCTTTAGGCCTTTGTGATGGTTCAACAGGTATTCCAATGCACAATCCTGTTTTTACGTGTTTACAGAATATCAGCATGGAAGGTGCCAACTCTAAAAATTTCGTATTGCACTGAATTATTATGAAAATAATCTGGTACAAAAACGAGATTGAAGCTTTTGGGGGCCCAATATTGGGCACGGTGCCCAAAATTGGGCTTTACGAACGCGATCTTAACATTTAAAATGCGCATCATTGCTGGTCGATATCGGACAACCGATCCGATTTCCGACAACCTACTTTCAATGATGGTGAACTTAATGGAATGGAGTCTTGCAACCCGGCACCAAATACTGCTTGAAATTACCAATGCTGTAATTTCCAATAAGACCAATCAGGGCTTTTTTGATGCACTGACGACTGAGCTAAACAAACACTTCCCCTGCGACCGTCTGAGCATCAACCTTTATGATAATCAAAAACAGTCGCTACAGTACTTCACCAAAGTAAATGGAATTGGCCGTAACACCATCTCAGAGCAGGAACACCGCCCGCTAAAGGGATCCATTGCCAAGATGGCCATCCAGTCTATGAACCCGGTTATCATCGATGATTTGACACAATATTCGGATTTGCCAATTATCGACCAGTTGATTAAAGCCGGTTTGACGTCAACCATGGCGTTTCCACTGATCGTTCGAAAAAAAGTATTGGGGACGCTTCATTTTTCATTTAAAACCCGCCCGGAGTATCTATCGGAATTGTCGAATTTGCTTACTGAAGTATCCAGACAGGTCGCCATTGCCGTAGACAATCTGGTTGCCTACAAACGATTGAAGGATGAAAAACAACACCTGGAAAGAGAAAAACAGTATCTGATTGGCGTCCTTGAAGAATACAATCCGGAAAATTTCTATTACATTTCCTCTGAAATGTCTGAGATTATGAACCTGGTTAAAAGAGTCGCTGCAATCGACGCGCCGGTTTTAATTACCGGGGAAACCGGAACCGGAAAAGATTATTTAGCGCGATACATGCATCATATCAGCCCCCGAAAAAATCACATGTTCATTAAAGTCAACTGCCCTGCCATCTCTTCGACCCTGTTTGAGAGCGAGTTGTTTGGCCATGCCAAAGGCGCATTCACCGGTGCCGATTCTCAACGAGTCGGGCGATTTGAAATGGGTGACAGGGGCACGGTTTTCCTTGATGAAATTGGCGAATTGCCCGCTGGCCTGCAGGCCAAACTGTTGCAGGTATTGCAAGAAAAGCGCTTTGAACGTGTTGGCGACACTCGGCCAATCGATGTCAATTTTCGACTGATTGCCGCCACTAACCGGGATCCCGAAAAAAGCATACAAAAAGGCAAGTTGAGAAAAGATCTGTATTACCGCCTGAATATCATTCGCATTCATGTGCCCGCCCTGCGCGACCGAAGGAAAGACATTCCTTTGCTGGTTGAACAGATCAATCAGATTGAAGCCGCCCAGATCCATCAAATCGCGCCGGTCTACAGCCAGTCGGCGCTTGACCTGTTAACTGCCTATGATTGGCCTGGAAATGTCCGGGAATTGAAAAATCTGGTTAAACGAATGATCATTCTCAAGCCCAGTGAAAAAATCAGCATCGAGGATGTTGAAAAAATGATTGACTCGAAAAAGCGGGCCGACACGGAGAACGAAATAAGTCTTCCCACCCTGGCGGAGTCCGAACGCCATTCCATCGAACAGGCCCTGATTAAGTGCAAGGGGGTCATTGGCGGTGAAAAAGGCGCCGCTCGCCTATTGGGTGTCGCTCGCTCTACCCTGCAATATCGGATGCGTAAGCATGGAATAAAGCCCAAAAAGTCAGTTGTGCTGGAAGATTGAGGAATGAAAGTCGCTAGACCCGCTTTTAAAAGACAGATCCATTCCCTATTCTAGGCGGGCTAACTAAGCCGTCCAGGTTCTCGGTAAAAGATGGCGCATAGCGTAGCAGTTAGGCCTCCAAACCCAAGGACCGTGAATGCCCAACCCCAGGTCTCAGGAGGGGTGTCAGGTGGGTTCGTTAAATCCAGCATAGCCCCGAATATTATTGGCGCAATACCGCCAGCACCGAAGCCAAATAGGGACCGGACGGCGAGGATGGATCCGAGATGGCTCGGTTCCACTACCTCAGTTAGTGCGGTAGACAGTACCGGTGAGTCGCCAATTGCAAAAAAATAATAAACAAGCCCTATGAACACCAGCAGTGTTATGGGCCACGTGGTCAGCCAACCAATCACCAACGATAAACAGGTGCCGACTGCCGCAACCTGGATCAGCACGACGCGCCTGCCCAATAGGTCCGCCAGGCGGCCCGTCAATACTGATGCCAGTGCTCCAATGAGATGCATTGAAGCCACAAGAAAGGCACCGAACCGGGCGGTTTCTCCGAAATTATTTCCGGAGACGGCTATAATTGCGGCAAAGAAAGCCGGTGTCCATGACCACATACCCAACAATTCCCAGCAATGGAATGTATATCCAGCGATTAAAAAGCGTGCATTGCGATTGTGCTTCAAAATAGTTTTTATCCTAATGCGTTCTGTACGTGGATGGATGTTGTTGGGAGTTTTTCTCAATGCGTACCAAGATAAGATCAGGCCAACCAATGGCAGACACCCGGTCACGATGAAAGCAGCGCGGTATCCTCCCCAAGTAAGGCACAGCCCTGACACTATTAGTGAAAACGCATATCCAACAGAGGTGCTCGCAATCAGATATCCGACCGCCGCACCACGTCGTGACGAGTCATAGCGATCCGCGAACAGCATAATCGCCGGCGTATAGAGGCCACCTTGTGTGGCTGCAGCAAGGCCATACAGCACTAACCCCGAAAGGTAGGAATGTGCAAAAAAGCCGAAGACCAAAGCTGAGGATGCGCTCAGAAAAGCAGAGAGAATAAATAATCGCTTGGCGCCGTAATGATCAGAAAGCCAAGCAAACACGAACAGGGAGGCGGCGTAGCCAAACATAAAAGCCGACGAGATGCTCCCGGCCTGGGTGGCCGACATCTCCCATTTGTTGAGAAGGATCGGCAAACAGGCAGCGTATACCATGAAGTTTGCATACAACGCGATGCGGGAAATAAAAACCAATATCAGCCAGCTATCGAATCGTGTTGCCACCATCTGGTTAAATTATCCTATTACAGACACGTCTCCAATTATATATAAAGCAGTATCTATTACCTGTTTATTTGAGAATATTGTTTCTTGCCAAAATACAGACTAGTTGTCCGCTGTTATCATAATTAGTGAGAGTAGCTTAAGCTGGGAATTTTTGTCAACGCTGGGATATTCGTTTGCAGTCACGCAGGTCGGAATTATCGTTGCCGAGCAAGTTGGTTATGGCTATCCCACAAAAACGGACCACACCGATTCGTGTGGTATCTTGCCTTGATGCGACTGCGGAAAGCGAAAAAGTAAAAACGGACCGGTGGTGAGAAAACGAACCGGCATCCTCAAAGATTCGCGCTACGCCGGACATTGCATGGGGCCGGATGAACCGGAATGTCCAGAACGGCCGGATGTGCTCGATACCCTGCTCAAGGAACCGGAACTGGACGGCTGTTTTCAGGATATCTCACCCAGAAAGGCTGAAAAAAAAGAGCTCGAACGCGTTCATTCTGAGGATTACATCCAACGCCTGGCAGCCACGTCAGGGCGTGGGCCTGTCTATCTGGACGAGGACACCCCGTACATCGCCCCTATCCAACGAAGTGGCCTAACCGGCAGCCGGGGGATTGGGCCGGGCGATCGAAGCAGTCCATGCCGATCGGGTGGGCAACGCCTTCGCCCTGGTCCGCCCTCCGGGTCACCATGCCGAACGGACCGCGGCCAAAGGATTCTGCCTTTACAACAATGTAGCCATCGCCTTGGCGTTCAGACCGGACTTGGTCTTGGTGAGCGCCGGTTTTGACATCCATTTCAACGACCCCCTCGGGAAGATGAAAGTGACCCCGGCAGGCTTTGCCGGTATGACACGCATCCTTCTGGACATCGCCGAACAATGCTGTGACGGCAAACTGGTGATGACGCTGGAAGGGAAATCGCTGCCTCGTTCTGGAGCACGACGGGCGCATCTGCGACTTTGCCTGGGTAACCGTCTCCGATTTCAGGCTCGCGCATTGGTATACCCTGAAGCTGCGTCCCGGATGGTCCTGCCTGATTTATATTTTCGTACATCCGCAAATTGCCAGACGCGGCATCGGTTCGGTTCTGTTGGGGGCGCTGATGGCGGCTGTTCGCGATCAGCGCGGCAGCCATATGATTGCAGGCATTTACAGCAACTGGCATGCATCCATCCGCATGCATACCAAACTTGGGTTTCGGGTCCAGCGACGCCTGAGCCAATGCAAACGGCTCAACATCTTCCCCGCGCCGCCAAAGGCAGTATGAGATTAGAGGCGGCATTCCAGGGACCAGGTCAAAGGGGCTTTTTCAGGGCCATCGATAACAGGAAGACCGGTCTTTGCGGCAACGGCGCGCAGCATGCCTTCAAACAGCCACCGGTGCGTGGGCAGCAGGGCGTACCAGAAGAGCATGCCGGCCAGGCCCCGGGGCAGGAAGCGCGACACCATCTTCAGTTCCACCTTGTCCTGGCCTTCCGGGTAATCACAAACTCAAGCAGGGCGTCCCCCGGGCATAAATCTGAATGATGTCCCGGTAGCTCAGCACATCCGGCCCGCCGATATCGAAAGTCCGACCAATGCCGGGCCGAACCCACATTCTATAAATCGTTGATGGCATCCACCAGCTGACGCAGCCGTCCGAAATCCCGCTTGTTGAAATCTACCACCAGCCGGGGAAGATGGGCCAGTTCCGGCTGGTTGATTTCTTCCTCAAAGGGGCCGGATAAACGCATATCCCCGCCGGGGATTAAAATGTCCGCGAACGCTTTTTTGAGCGTGTCCACATGCTTTTGAGCCAGCGGCGTGGACATACGGATAACCAACTGGTCTTCCACATAGCGCAAGCTGTGATACCGCGAGTAGAAATGGCGGATCCGGGCCACGGCATCCGCAGGCCGGGTCACCCGTTCAATCAGGCCGAAGTCGTCATGCGAGATGTACCCGTGTCCGGAGAGTTCGTTATCAAGGAAACTGAACAGATGTTCCCAATAGGTCCCGTCTGGTTCGTCAATGCAAAACAGGGGCAGCGGATAGAGTTTGCCGGTCTGCAGCAGGGTAATGGACTCCATGGCCTCGTCCAGGGTGCCGAACCCGCCGGGGAACAGGACCACCGCGTCGGCTTCTTTCAGGAAGGCCACCTTGCGGTTGAAAAAGTATTTGTAGGTGATGTGGCGGGGATTGCCCACCAGCACGGGGTTGGGTTTCTGTTCGAAGGGCAGCCGGATATTGACGCCGAAGGAGTGTTCCGGGCCGGCCCCTTCATTGGTGGCCTGCATGATGCCCGGGCCGCCGCCGGTGATCACCATGAATCCGGCCTCGGCCAGCTTTTTCCCCAGATCCGTTGCCATGTGGTACAAGGGCGCATCGGGCCGGGTCCGGGCCGAGCCGAACACCGACACTTTACGTATCTTTCGATAAGGCCCGAAGACTTTGGCGGTAAAGCGCATCTCCTTCATGGATGAGTTCATCAGCTTCAGATCGGCGCGGCCGCCGTTCTCCTGGCCGGCCTTGAGGCCGGCCAGAATGATTTCGCGCACAATATCCGGGTGGGCAACGTCGCCCACCTGGGCCATCAGCCCGTCGATTGTGTCGTCCACCGGGCCGTTGGTACGCGTAAAATGCAGTTCCACGGGTTTCGAAAATCCTTTGTTGCTGCTATCCGGCATCACCGTTATTCCTTTGTGGAGGTAAAATCGTGTCCGTCCACAAATGGTAGATTTGGGTTCCCGGAATTCGGGATCTACGACCCGCCAAGGCCGCAGCGAGGTTGAAACCACCGGCCTATCAACGCTACGTCCAGGGTTTCAAAAGTGCGCGAACACCGGTTCGGGCCGAAAGGTGTCATTTGTGGACGGCAACCGAGTATGAAAGCACTATAGTAACCGTTTTTTGGCGATTCGCAAGCGCAGGGTTCCCGTTCACTGCCGGGAGCCATCCAATTAATCCGCCTTCATCCGCAAAACGAGCCTAGATGTTACAACAGCGCTAAAAGTGATTACCATTCAATGAATGCGAACAAAGGAGGCAGGCCATGCATCTTTCCGAATTTACCATTACCGGTAATCTGCTGACCCTCGAAGTCCGATCGGAGATCCGGGATGTCCGGTTCAAGGCCATTTGCCGGGATATGGACCAGGCCGTGGCTGTCCTGGGTCGCGTTCGTCTGGTGATCGTCATGCGGCACTACCCTTCCTTTAACAGTGCCGAGGATTTTTACGACGACCTTCGCTTTTTAAAGCTCTACGACCAGGCCATCGACAAGGTGGCGGTGGTGTGCGACCGGTTCTGGAAGGACACCTGGGTGGGAATTTTCAGCCTGTTCAGCGGCATCCGCATGGAATTTTTTGATATGTCACAAGTCGACGAAGTGACCCGATGGATTCAAAGCAACTAAATCCGCCAATGTGGAGATATCATGACATTCAAAAACATCACCTTTAAGAACACAGACGGCGAGACCCTTTCCGGGCGGCTGGATCTGCCGCTGGGGCCAGTGCCGGACGCCTATGCAATCTTTGCCCATTGTTTTACCTGCAGCAAGCACACCAAGGCCGTGACAGCCGTCAGCCATGCCTTGACACGCAAGGGCATCGCCGTGCTGCGGTTCGATTTTACCGGCCTGGGTGACAGTGAGGGCGATTTTTCAGATACGACCTTCTCATCCAACGTGGCCGACCTGATCACCGCCGCCGGGTATCTTGAAACCCATTTCGCAGCTCCGAAGATTCTCATCGGCCACTCCTTCGGCGGCACGGCCTGCCTCAAGGCCGCCGGGCAACTTCGCGGTGTGAAGGCGGTGGCCACCATCGGCGCCCCCTTCGACCCGATTCATGTTCGGCACCTGCTGGGTGACGCCCGGCAAGCGATCGAAAGCAGCGGTGAAGCCTTGGTGACCCTGGCCGGTCGGCCGTTTCGGATCAAGCGGCAGTTTCTGGAAGACCTGGATACGGCGGACATGCTCAACGTACTGCCGAAGCTGAACCGGGCCCTGCTGGTGCTGCATTCGCCGGTGGACAAAATGGTGGGCATCGACAACGCGGCGCAAATCTACCAAGCGGCAAGGCACCCCAAGAGCTTCATCTCGCTGGACACCGCCGACCACATGCTGGGCCAGCCGGCGGATGCCGAGTATGCAGGCAGTATCATCGGCGGGTGGGCCGCCAGGTATATCGATGTGCGGGAGAAAACGGTGAACCGGCCGCCGGCGGGCGAGCACCGGGTGGTCACCCGCATCGGCAAGACCGGCTACCGGACGGAAATCTCGGCCGGCAGCCACACGCTGGTTGCCGACGAGCCGGCCGATGCGGGGGGCACGGATACCGGCCCGACGCCCTACGATCTGCTGGTGGCAGGGCTGGGGGCATGCACGGCCATGACCCTGCGTATGTATGCCGATCGAAAGGGCTGGCCCCTGGAGGCGGTCACGGTTTCGTTATCACACCAAAAAATCCATGCGAAGGACTGTGAATCCTGTGCAACCGAAAGTGGGAACCTGGATCAGATCAAGCGACAAATCGAAATCTTCGGCCGCCTTGACGCGGATCAAAGACAACGGCTCATGGAGATCGCCGACCGCTGCCCGGTGCACCGCACGCTAAACAGCAAAATCGAGGTGGTCACCATGGAAAAATCACCGGTGGACAAAACGGAACCATAAAAGCCACCTCAACAATAGGTGTTAAGATTGCTTCTAATCATCAGATGTTGGAATCACTCCCTGAAACCATAGTGAAACATCTCATAGTGGGTCTTTCCACCGAGCAACGCGTCCATCTTATTCTGGATGGCCTGTCTAGCCTTGCTCAGCAGCCACTTTTCCCAATCCGTTTCAGATTCCCAGGTGCTGATGACCAGGAACACATCGGGGCGGTCGTTGCTTTTCATGGTTTCGCCGGAAATATAACCGGGCTGGCCCGTGGCCAGCGAGCGCATCTCCCTGAACAGCTCAAGCATTTGCCGACCCTTGTCTCTGGGAACCGTGCGGGTGATCAGAACTTTAACACTCATGGGAGCCTCCTTTTTCCTGTGGGTGAAGACGCCTGCAATCGTTCGTTGCGGATTGGTGATAAAAGACTTACCGGCAATTGAAAGGGAGACGGCGCTGAAAACGATCGACGGTTAGATGTGCCGGCTGCCGGATAAAACGGTAATCTGTTTTATTAAATGACGATATCGATGGATTGTCAAACGGATATTGCGTTTCTTGTCGCTTGACACGATTCGGCGAAAATCTTACATTGTTCAAGCTTTGATTTTTATAATATTATTAATTGATTTCAGATTGTTAATTCAATGATCCAAAATCGTCGTCGTCTTCTGACCCGGGAATATCGGACCAATGCCAAATACGCGCATTTTTTTAGGCACGCGCTGGTTTTACAGATGATGATGGTTGTCGGCCTGTTCTCTCTGACGTCTGCGATACTGAACACAGTTCCCGTACCCGCTCATGCCGCGCCACCTGACGCCATCATTGCCACTCTGGAAAATGCGCGCCGTGACCTTGAGATCAACACGGCCCTGGCAGACCGGATCGCGGACAATTTAGAGCAGCTCCAGCGAACCGGCCAAACCCCTTGCGAGGTCATCACAGACTACGAAGCCTATCTGGCGCGCGTGCGCGCCATGGTGGCTGAAAACCGGCAACTGGTAGAGCAACTGGAACGACTGCATCTGCAGCGTGCACGCACGACATCGTCACAACAGGCATCGGAAGCCGAGGCGCTGCAGGCGATAATCGACGCCCCGATTCCGGAAGCCGAGGTGACGGGCGAAGTCACCGCGCTAGACCGGGAATTGAATGCCTCGCTGTCCGAATTTGACGATATGCTCCTGGAGGAGCTGAAACTGATTCGCGAAAAATCATCCCCGAAAATAGACGCCCTTGCGCAAGAGGCGGCCGAAGCGGCCGAACGACTGCGGGAAAGGGGGATCGACATCGATGCAAATCCCTCGGAAATGGAATCCGATTCCCAGGAGGAATCCGAAAACCCGGCAACCGGCACAGCCTCCGGTGCAGCGGACCGGACGGGCGATTCCGATTCACCTGCGACGACGACAGGTCAAGCCGCCGATGGGGTTGAGGGCGACCGGCAAAACCAGACCGACCGATATGATGGCAGCGACGATGACATTGTCGCCCGGCAGTTGCGAGAAGCTGCCGAGCAGGAAACCGACCCCGTGCTGAAGGAAAAACTGTGGCAGGAGTACGAAGCCTACAAGCGAGGCGGGACGTGAAGGCAGGGCCATGATGGATAAAAAATGGGGATGTCTTCTGCTGCAATGGGTGGCGATATCATGGCTCCTCGCCGGGTGCGCGTCGAGCACCTATCAAAAAGTCGGCCCCACGCCCATCATCCAGGCTGAAGAAGAGATCTCCCAGGAACAGTTGTTAGATGTGGGCATTGTGCCATTCACATCAGACGAAATGACCGAGGAGGAAGCTGAAGACGAGGGGACCAACCCGGACATCCGCAAAGCGGAATCGCACTTTATGGCCTACCATCTGAAAAACACGCTCCACTCGAGCAGCCAATGGGGGGCCATCAGCGTTCTCCCGGCCTCAGAGGGCGACGTGGACGTGTTGATCGAGGGTAAAATTCTGGAGTCAAATGGTGAGACGCTGACCCTGAAAATCGATGCAGTGGATGCCTCCGGCAGGGCCTGGCTCAGCAAAACCTACAGCGCTCGGGCGACCGAATTCTCTTACAGGGAAACCGCTCCGGGCCGAAATGATGTCTACCAGGACGTGTATAATGCCATCGCTAACGACATTGCCCAGTACCGGGCGGCGTTGGATGCGAACGCGGCACAAACGATCCGTACGATTTCTCGCCTGAAGTACGCTGAAGAATTGGCCCCGGAACCGTTCAGCGGCTACCTCTCTGCAAATGGCAAAGACCAGGTGGAAATCAAACGCCTTCCGTCCGCAGACGACCCCATGATGGACCGCCTGCTCAAGATCAGGGGGCGAGAGACCATGTATGTGGACACACTGAACGAATACTACGACGTATTTTACAACGAGATGTGGACATCCTACGCAGAATGGCGCAAAATGAGCCTGACCGAACGCGAGGCCATGCGTAAAATCAAAAGGGAAGCAATGATGCGCAAGGTGGCTGGCATTTTAATGGTGGCCGGTGCGGTTGCCCTTGGGGCCGGAGACGTGGACTACACCGGGCCCCTTCAAATCGGCCTGGCCGTTGCCGGCACCCAGGTCATCGTCGACGGGTTCAATATTTCTAAACAGGCCCAGATCCACGCGGCGGCCCTCAAGGAATTGAGCGAATCGTTCGCCGGCGAAATGAAACCGGTCGTAATGGAATTTCAAGGCCGGCAATACGAGTTGACCGGTTCGGCCGAAGAGCAGTTCCAAAATTGGCGTGACCTCCTGCGCAAGATCTACTATGCCGAAACCGGTTTCGCCCCTGCCCCCCCGCTGGATGAAACGAAAGACGATGCCGCAGATTGAAGCTTACCCGTCCGATGAATGCGCCGACCCCACCTGAACCGAGGCGAACCGGCACGCCGCCCGGCGACCGGTTGCCGGATCCGGTAGCGGAACCGGTACATTCCCTGTCATTTAAACCACCCCTCGACGGTGCAAAACGACAATCCGTAAAGCAACCTAAAAACCTGCGGGGCTGGGTTCTCGCCGGCATGATTGTCCTGCTCGTCGCTGCGGGCGGATTGATCCTGCACCATTTGCAGCAGCACCCGGTCATACCGCAGGTCACCGTCCCGCACGAGCAGACACCGGAAACACCTGCTTCCCCGGACATTGCGGCGGCGCCCCCACCGATCGTTTCCGGCGAGCCAGAATCGCAGGCCTCGCAAGCCGAAAGGGCGCCGGAAGCGGTCCTGCCGGACCGGAGTGCCGCCCCGGCGCCTGTCCCGGTTCTCGAAGACGAAATGAAGCGCGAACCGGGCAGGCAGGCACCAGTAGTGGAAAAGGTGGCCGGCGGTAACGCCGCACAACCGGACCCGACCCGAAAGCGCTTCCGGGAATTGTTGTCCCTGGGGCTGGCGGCACTGCACCGCCGGCAATACGGGGAAGCGCGCGGCACGCTGCAAAAAGCCGCAGCCATCGACCCCGAATCGGATGAGGTGCGGGAGGCCCTGACCCAGGTTGACCACGCGCTGAAGCTGGCGCAGTTGGATCGGCTGCAACGACTGGCAACGGCCGCCGAAGGAAATGGACACTGGTCAACGGCCCTTGAACACTATCTTGCCGCCTTAACAATCGACCCCAACGTCGGCTTTGCACTGCGAGGCAGGCAACGCACCATGCGCCGCATCACCATCGCCAAGCGTGTCGACTTTTACCTGAACCAACCCGAAACACTGTTCGATGACCGTCATTTGAGCAATGCCGTTCAACTTATGCTGGATGCGGAGAAAGTGGCGCCCCAGGATCCCGATTTGGCGGCCAACCTGAAAAAACTCGATCAACTCGTCACAGCGGCGCAGACACCCGTAAGCGTTACCATCACCTCGGACAACCAGACCGATGTGGTGGTTTACAAGGTGGGTCGTTTAGGTCGCTTTGAAACCCATGACCTGCGCCTTCGCCCGGGGCCGTATACGGTAGTCGGGACCCGCGACGGATACCGAGACGTCAGGGTGAACGTCACCGTCCACCCCGGGGCAACGCCCCCGGTCGTGCATGTGGTTTGCAAAGAGGAGATCCGCTAGCGATGATTGTGACCCCGATCAGATGAGTGCGAAAATAGAATCCAATTCCGAAACGCCCGAAGCAATCGAGCCGATCCCTTTTCGTCCTGCCGCCAGATCGCGGCGCCCGGGCCATACCAGGACCCTGAAATGGCTGCTCGCAGGTGCCGCCGGCGCAGTGATGATCTTTCTTTGTGCTGCGGCATGGTTCGTGTTTACCGCACGCCATGTAGCCCTGGAGATAACCCCGCAGGCTGATCGGATCGAGATTGACGGAGGTCTACCAGCCCTTAAAATCGGTTCCCACTACCTGATGCGTCCCGGTCGTTATACCCTGAATGCGGAGAAGCAATGCTACCAGCCGCTGCAACGTGAATTCACCATAACCGATGCCGAAACACAGTCGATTCGCGCGGCAATGATCCAGCTACCCGGCAAACTGGCGTTGGAAATCCACCCCGGCGGTGCGACGCCGGCCTCCCTGACCGGACTGAGGGTATTTGTCGACGACGTGGCCTTGGCCGAGGGCACGATCAAGCCCCTTGAGGTGCCGGCCGGAAGCCGACGAATACGGATCAGCGCGGATCGGCATCAGGACTATTCAGCCGACCTGGCGATCGAAGGCTGCGGTGTGCTGCAAACCCACCGGGCTGACCTGCTCCCCGACTGGTCGGCAGTCAGCATCAACTCGATACCAGCCGGTGCGACGGTGGCCGTTGACGGAAGGGTCGAAGGCCAGACGCCGTTGCGCATGGAACTGACAGCGGGAATCTATGCCGTGGAACTGCGCCTGGTGGCCTATCAGACCTGGCGGACCCGTCTGACTGTCCAGGCGGATCAGAGGCTATCCGTTGAAGATGTCGTTCTGCAGCCGGCGGACGGCAAATTGACCGTCACCAGCACGCCGTCCGGTGCCACCGTGCTGGCCGGCGCCCGCTATGCCGGACGGACGCCGCTGACCATTGCCCTGGCTGCAAATGCCAAGCATGCGCTACGGATTTCCAAGACCGGGTATGCAACGTCAGAGCGACAGGTGACCCTCGAACCCGGTGAGGAAAATCGCCTCGCGGTCACGCTCGAGGCCCGGGAAGGTGTCGTCCGGTTCACGGTAACGCCGGCGGACGCCGAACTCGCCGTCGACGGCCGAACGATCGGCAGACCTCCCGCCAACATGCGCCTGCTCGCCGTGGAACATCGAATTGTGATCAGCAAATCGGGCTACCAAACCCATCGCACGCGCATCACCCCACGACCGGGATTTGACCAGGAAATCCGGATTGCGCTTAAAAAGGTGGGGGCTGCCACGCCGACCGCAGACGGAAAAATCACCGCCGCCAACGGGTACTCCCTGCAACTGATCCGTCCGCGGGCATTCACCATGGGGTCATCACGACGCCAGCAGGGACGCCGTGCCAATGAGACGCTCAGGCCGATCGACCTCACACGGCCTTTCTTCATGGGGATTCACGAGGTGACCAACGCCCAGTTCAGACAATTTCAATCTGAACACCGATCGGGGGCGTTGAAAAAGCAGACCCTGAGCGGTCCCCGACAGCCGGTGGTCCAGGTGACCTGGGAACAGGCGGCCCTTTTTTGCAACTGGCTGAGCGCCAAGGATTCCCTCCCGTCGGTATATGAAAAATCGGGCAGCGGTGTTATTGTCGCAAAGCCGACGGGTGCAGGCTACCGGCTACCGACCGAAGCGGAGTGGGAGTTTTGTGCGCGCCTTCGAGACAACCGCGTCACCGCCAAGTATCCGTGGGGGGAGGGATTCCCACCGCCCGACCGTGCAGGTAATTTTGCCGACCGGTCCGCCCGGGACTTGCTCGCGGCGACCCTTAAAGGCTACAATGACGACTACCCGGTTAGCGCACCGACGGGACAGTTCACGGCCAGCCCCCAAGGCCTTTTCGATTTGGCTGGAAACGTGGCCGAATGGTGCCAGGATTATTATTCCATATACAGTTATAAACCGGATCAGGTCACCGTCAATCCAACCGGCCCCGCCGAAGGCCGGCATCGCATCGTCCGCGGATCGAGCTTCAAACACGCCGGCATCAGTGAACTGCGGTCGGCCTACCGCGATTACAGCGACGACAAACGCGACGACCTGGGTTTTCGCGTGTGCCGCTACGCAGAATAGGATACCCGGGACCGAAGAGCATGATTCGACGGACCGGGTTGGTGGGTGATGGACGTTTCACTGCACATATCTGGAATGCTGGGCAACGGGAATGTTGGCCGATTATGTCGGTTCCGGTGGATAATTGCAGGCACGCTCGCCTTGTCGGCGTGCATCGCAGCCCCATTTCCCTGCAGGGCCTTCGCTTCGATCGCGCCCCCTGGACCCACCTGCAACACTATCGCCGAGCCCTGCGGGGCGTCCGTTTTCCTGGTTCAGCGGGACAACGCCGTTGCTTCAGCCAACGCAGGGGAGCAGGATACCGACCCGGACGGTCAGAATTCGTCCTTACCCGATTCGAAAACAACACCGGCAGAATCGGAGTCGGACAAACTGGAAACCTTCACACCATCGGAAACCATCGATGCCGACCAGGGGGTTGACTTCCCTTACGACATCTAAAGTGGACGTTAATCATTATCGAGGAATGGTGATGCGAAGAAAGGACCGGTTCTCCAACGAATTTGTCTACCAGATATTCTCCCTGGTACTGATCGTGATCGTTGTCCACGCAGCCTATGTCGGCGTTATCCGTCCTGCGGCGGACGTGATTCTTGCCCAGCAAGCCCTGCGCGTTGAAACGGACTCGACATACGTTGTCGAACGTACCCTGTTCGTATTAATCCGCGACTATGAACAGGAGGCCTGCTTCATCCTCATGTTTTGGTCCCTGGCCATCATGGCTTTCAAGGCCCTGGCAACCACCCGCGACCGCGCCCTGCTTGACCGGGACCTGATTCCCCTGGCCGAGGGCGTGCGGATTCTCCCCGAAGACACCCGGGAAGTCTCACGACGCATTGAAGCGCTGCCGTCGCATCAACGCAGTGCCCTTCTGCCCCGCGCACTCCTGGCCGGCCTGCAGCGATTTACCGCCACGAGCAACATCCAAGATGTCGCCGATGCCACGCTTGCTTACTGTACAGCGGAAAGCGAACGCCTCGAATCCGAGCTGTCCATGATTCGCTATATTGCCTGGGCCATTCCCTCCATCGGCTTCATCGGTACGGTTCGAGGGATTGGAGACGCCCTGGGTCAGGCCCATCAGGCCATCGAAGGCAATATATTCGGTGTCACCCGCAGCCTGGGCGTGGCGTTCAATTCGACCCTGATCGCCCTTTTAATCAGCATTGTTCTGATGTTCATGCTCCATCAGCTGCAGCTGCATCAGGAGCGATATGTCCTTGAAGCCGAGGCCTACTGCGAGGAAAACCTGACCCGCCACCTTCATTCGGGAGCCTGATCAATGGCACCGCTGAGCATAGAACTGAGTGATGTCGGTATCATCGCCGCCGGCGGAGCACCCGCTGAGATACTGCCCGTGGACGGCCGCAGCACGGCGAGTCCGGGATTTGCGCTGCAGGACGGCCACCGGCTGATGGTGGGTCGCACCGCCGCCGAACAGGCTCGCCTGTTCCCGCAGCAGACCATCAGCCGATTCTGGGATCGGCTGAACACGGAGCCGATCCGGCAGGCCGGATTTACGGCCGCCAACCACGCCGAGCTTGCGTATGCGCACTTGAAACGGATCTGGCCGGCCATCGAAGCGGTGGGGGATGAAGTCGTTTTCTGCGTACCCGGGCATTACAGCCGCAACAGCCTGGGACTGCTGCTGGGAATAACCCGTGAACTGGACATCGATGTACGGGGTTTCGCGCCCATCGCCCTGACAGCGGTCAACCCAACCGTAGACGGAGAGAGCATTCACATCGACTTTCACCTCCATCGCTGCGAAGCCACCTATCTTAGGCACAACGGAGAGCTGATCCAAATGGACACCGCTTCCGTGCCGGATGCCGGGCTGGAAAGTCTATACCGCATCTGGGCCAAGACCGCCGCCCGTGAATTCATGCAGGTCACGCGGTTTGATCTGTTTCATTCCGCAGCCTCGGAGCAGGAAGTCTACCGGTACCTGCCGGCCCTGCTGGAAAAGCTCACGGATCATCAGACGGTGCGGTTCGAAATGAACACCGGCGAGCACAATTACCACATGCCTTTGCAGCGCCAGGTAATGATCGACCACGCCCGGCCGGTGTATGCCCAAATTGCGGACCTGGTTGCAACCCTGCTTGAAAGAAATGAACTCGCCGGCCGGCCCTTGGCTTTCCAACTCTCCCATCGGGCCCGCGGACTGCCGGGACTGGAAGATCTGCTGGTAGCATTCACCCCTTCTAACACCGAGGAACTCCCTTTCGGCGCCGCTGCTCTGGGCGCCGCCGGCTGCTGGTCGGCACTGACAGGCCAAAACGCTGATCGATTGCCAGCCCGCCATACCCGGCGCCCCCTGGTCCAGCACCATGCCGACGAAGGACCGCACACAGCCGACGGCGGAACACAACCGACACACCTGCTTTTCCTGAACACGGCTTATCCCATCGGCGTCGACCCGCTGGTGATCGGCAGTTCGCCCGGGGCGGGCGCTGGGGTCATTCGGCTGGCCGGCGGGACCATCTCCGCAAAACACTGTTCGGTCCACCGTGAGGGGACAGAAGTTATCCTTGACAACCACAGCAAGCACGGAACCCACGTAGACGGGGTGTGCGTGGAGGGACGAACGGTGCTAACGATCGGTCAGACCATCGCCGTCGGGGGACCGGATAAAACATTTCGGCTGATCCGATGCCTGCCAGCCGATGTGATTGGCATTCAGGGCTGAGCATCCTACCGCAGACCCCGGTTAACGGCCCGTTGAAAACGGTGTAGATTCCACTGGTAAATCGCTATGCGGCGCAAACGCTTGAACGTTTTCAGTCTCTCTTTCATCGATTGCATCTGCTGCGGCCTGGGTGCCATCATCCTGTTGTTCGTGGTCGTCAACGCCAAAAGTGCCGCCCGCAAAGATGCCATCACCTCAGACCTGCGCGCCGAAGTAAACCGGCTCGAGACCTCGCTTACCCAAGACCAGGCCGATCTGGCCGACGCCCGCAACGCCCTGGCCGAGACAGAAACCCAGATTACACTGACGCAAGGCCTGTCGCGGCAAATCCTCGAGACGATCAAGGCCAAGAAGATCGAACTGGCAGATGAGGACAAGGATACCCTCGCCGTCCGGGAGCATGCCAACAAACTCAAATCCGATTTAAAAGCAATTGAGGAGGAGATGCAGCGCCTCGAGGCTGGGGCCAAAAAGCAGGACGCCTTGGGCAGCCGCCTGCGGGAATTTCCGGGCCAGGGCGATCGCCACTACCTCACCGACTTGAAAATGGGGGGCCAGCGGATTCTGATCCTCGCCGACGCCTCGGCCAGCATGCTGGCCGAATCGATCGTCGACATCATCCGGCGGCGCAACCTATCGGATCGGGACAAGCTCAAATCCGCCAAATGGCGCCAGGCAGTGGCCACGGTGGACTGGCTGACAGCGCGACTGCCGCCGGCCAGCCGCTTCCAGGTTTATATGTTCAACGAAACCGCCCGGCCGCTGATCGAGGAAAGCCGCGGTTTATGGCTCGATGCCGGGGATGCAGAATCGCTGAACCGGGCTGTGGCGCACATGCGGCAGATCGTTCCCGGCAAGGGCACCAGCCTGCTGAACGCGTTTCGCGCTGCGGGCAACCTGAAGCCGCCACCCGACAACATCTTTTTGCTTACGGACGGGTTGCCGACCATGGGTACCAAGAAGCCGTGGACCCAGAGGGTCTCCAGTAAAAAACGGCGCTCGCTGTTCAACGATGCCGTCGCGCGGCTGCCGGCAGGGGTGCCGGTCAATATCGTTTTGTTCCCCATGGAAGGTGATCCGCTGGCGGCCGATGCCTTCTGGCGGCTGGCAAAAAAATCCAACGGTTCTTTTTTCAGCCCATCCAAAGACTGGCCCTGAATAGATGCCATGAAGACCGGGAAAAGAAATATCGATATATTCAGCCTGTCCTTTCTGGACTGCATCTGTTGTGGATTCGGCGCCATTATCCTGCTGTTCGTGCTATCCAAGTTCGCCGAACCGGTGGTCATCGAGGAGTTGACCAAGGACCTCACGGCCCGGGTTCTCCAACTGGAGGAAGCGTTGCCCATAATGCAGGGTGACGCCCGTATTCTCAACCGCGACTTGACCGCCCGGGTCGAGCAGTTGTCCGAGGAAAAAGAGCGTCTGGCGCGACTGCAGGACGACCTGTCCGTCTTGCAAGGACAATATTCGGCATCCAAGAGCCAATAGCCCGCGTGCCCAGAAATATCATCGAGGGTCAGCTGGCGCGGGCGCGGCAGGAACTGACCGACGAAATGCGCCGTCTGCTTGGCCGGGCCCACCGCCCAAGGCCAGCACCACTCGTGGGCGGCATTCCCGGTGGACAGCGAGTACATCATTTTTATCATCGACACCTCCGGCAGCATGCAGCGCTTGCCTGGGGGCTGGTCATGCAGAAAATTCGAGAAACCCTTGATGTCTATCCCAAAGTCAAAGGGATCCAGGTCATGAATGACATGGGCAGCTACATGTTTTCCCAATACCAGGGCCGGTGGATACCCGACTCACCCGGCCGCCGCGGGCCATTATTTCCAGTCTGAGCACCTGGCGCGCCTTTCAGCAACAGCAGCCCGGTTGAGGGGATCACCAGGCGATCAACACCTTTTACGCCGCCGACAAGAAAATCAGCCTGTATGTTTTCGGAGATGAGTTTAGCGGGAGCCATATCCAGCCGGTGGTGGACGCCATCGACCGTATCAACCGCGCCGACAGGGACGGCGGCCGCAGGGTCAGGATCCACGCGGTGGGGTTTCCGGTGATTATGGGAAAAACCGACCAGCCAGGCAACACCGGTCAGCGCTTCGCCACCCTGATGCGTATTCTGTGCCAGCGCAATGGTGGGACGTTCGTGGGGCTGAACAGCACGCGCCCCTGAAAGGTCATTCGCCCAGGTTGACCACCACCCGGCCCTTCTGCAGGCCTTTCAGGATCAGGTCGATGTTTTCGTTCAGGCCCTTCAGGCCGATCTCCGTGCACAGGTCGTATAGGCCATCGACCTTCCAGGCACCGGCCAGATGTTCCCAAACTTTGAGTCGAACGTCCATGGGGCAGTTCTGCGAGTCGATGCCGATCAGCCGGACCCCGCGCAGAATAAAGGGAAAAACGGTCAGCGGCAGGTCAGGCGAGGCCACGTTGCCGCAGCAGGTGACGGTGCCCCAGGGATGCGTGGATTTGATCGCCGTGGCCAGGATCTCCCCGCCCACGGTGTCCAGCACCCCGGCCCACTGGGCCTTGAGCAGCGGCCGGCCGCTGGTGTCGGCGGCATCGGCCCGGGCAACGATCTGTGAAGCACCGAGGCCGTTGAGAAATGCCGCCTCGGAGGGTTTACCGGTGACGGCTGCTACCGTATATCCCAGCTTGGCCAGCACGGCCACGGAGACGCTGCCCACCCCACCGGTGGCGCCGGTGACCAGCACCGGGCCGTCTTCGGGTTTGACCCGTTCGGTGAGAAAAAGAATGCCCATTCCCGCGGTAAAGCCGGCAGTGCCGAAGATCATGCTCTCCTTCAGGGAAAGGCCTCCGGCAGCGGTACAACCCACCCGGCCGGAACCCGCACGTACTGGCCGAACCCGCCCGATGTATTCATGCCCAGGTCGTAGCCGGTTACCAGAACCTCGTCCCCCTTTTTGAACGCATCGACGCGGCTGTCGGCAACCGTTCCCGCGGCGTCGACGCCCGGTGTGTGAGGGTAGCTGCGGGTAACCCCTTTGTTGCCGATGGCCGACAGGGCGTCTTTGTAATTCAAGGAGGAGTATTGAACGCGGATGAGCACATCCCCGTCGGGCAGGTCATCGACCGTTCGTTTCTTGATCTGCCGCAAGTAGGTTTTGTCTTCACCGGCTTCCACGACCAGGGCGTTAAATGTTTCAGATGGCATCGTGCGTATCTCCTTTGGCTATCATTGGTAATTGTGTTCAGGTCCGGGGGGTGTACTGCCGCTTGAGCCACAGCGCCAGGCCGTCCAGTCCCGGAAACAGGGTGCGTTCGGTAATGTTGGCCTGGTCGAGCTTGTCACGGATCTCCCACTTGAGATCCCGGGGGATGATGATCCGGCCGTAAATATCCGGATGCTTGTTCAGCCACAGATCCAGCTGCGCGGTGGGGCTGGACATGACCGAGAAAAAGGCGAACTGGTTGACGATGCGCGCGTCGATGGATGGCGGCTCGAAAAACAGCACCAACGCCTCGCCCAGGGCGTCGAAGCCCTTGATGTCGACCAACGCGTGTTCGAGCATCTCCAGGGTGAAGGCATTGGCCCCGACCTTGACCAATTCGTCTGAAAGCGGACGGGGCAGCATCTTGTTGATCTTGACGTAGTCGGCAAACCAGATGGCACCGTCGCAGTCGAAGCGATCCGTGTCCGCCGTGGCGAAATGAGCCGCCACAAACGGGGAATAGGTCCAGTCCAGCAGACGGGTGGGCAGCCCATGGTGCTGGGCCACGGTCAGCCAGCGCCAGTTCGAGGCGTTTTCTCCGGTCCAGGGCATCTCGGCATACTTGCTGAAATTACGCAGCAGGTGGTACTCCAGGTGCGAGTGAGCCCCGCATCGCCGCATGAAACTGGTCTTCAGGTCATAGGCCGTGTCCGAAAGTCCCCGAAAGGCATAGTTGGACCGGTATCGCAAGAGCGCATCCTGCCAGGAGTTGTCGTAGAGGCGCTCGCACAGCTCGCACCAGCTTTCCACCCGGACATCATTGCTTCGTTCGGATGCGTCGGTCATCATGGGCTCCCGGCAAAGGATTTGATGAATGACCCGTCCCGATACTCCTGAAATGCCAGATCCAGTTCTGCCTGGGTGTTCATGACAATGGGCCCCTGCCAGGCCACCGGTTCCCCGATAGGCTTGCCGGAGATCAGCAGAAACCGGAAAGCATCGTCGGCGGTAGCTGCGGCGACACGGTCGCCGTCTTCAAAGGCCACCAGGGTGCCGTTATCCAAGGCCGGGGAATCAACCGTCTCGGCAAAACCACCGCGGCCCGCCACGACATAGGCAAAGACCGTGTATCCCGGGGTGACGTCATGGCTGAAACGGGTGTTCGGGGGCATGGACACGTCCAGGTACTGGGGATCGATGACGATATCGGTGACCGGTCCGTTCACATCGCCCACCCGGCCGCACACCACCCTGACGCGAATCCCGCCATCGAAAAGAACCTCGGGAATCTGGCGGGCCGGAATCTCCTGATAGCGCGGGGCCATCATCTTGTGGGTGGCCGGAAGGTTGGCCCACAGTTGAAATCCCCCCATTTTTCCCGTGGCGTCCCCCCGGGGCATTTCCTGATGAACGATGCCGCTGCCGGCAGTCATCCACTGCACGTCCCCCGGGCCGATGGTTCCCGTGTTGCCCATGCTGTCACCGTGCGCCACGGAACCGTCAAGCATGTAGGTAATGGTCTCCATGCCCCGGTGAGGGTGCCAGGGAAAGCCCTTGAGGTAGTGATCGGGGCGTGAAGAACGGAAATCGTCCAGCAGCATAAACGGATCGAATCCGGGCGCCTCGCTGTGGCCAAAGGCTCGCTTGAGATGAACGCCGGCACCCTCGATCACCGGCTGACTTCGGGTCACTCGTCGGGGTTTTCTAATGACATGCATGGGGGCGCCTCTCGTTTAGTCCGGACCGCGTTGGAGGCCCGGCCTTTTTCCAATTACCATCACCCTGGACCTCATTCTTAAAGGCAGTGGGCAATGCTGGCCAAGGGTAAAATCATCGGGTGGAAATTCAGAATTGCACAATCGGTGGTCATGGGTCTGTTTTCGGTCGATACCGATTAAAATAGTGCAAAGCAACGCTGCCGTCAAATAGTTGTCTGTCAAGGCGGGAAAACGCGTGGGTTTAGGTAGTGCCCATCCATAAATGGTTATTTTGCCCGATTTCTGCGTTGCGCAATAAATTTTATCCTCGGAATATCAACTATATGCACCCCAAGGGCACTTCTTTCAGGGCGCCTCCGGTAAAATTTTTCGCACGCCTTGATCTCGACCAAAATCCCTCATTTCTGGACGGACACTAGGTATTTAGGACAGGGTTTACCAATGCCCCTCGGCATTGGGTTCGGACGTCAGTTTGACTTTTCCATCTGCAAACGCTGCAACCGCTTGACGAACCGTACCGCTCACATCACCGCCAACCTTTATCCGCGCGGCATCCAGGGCTTTGAATGCATTGGGACCGCAATACCCGGTGAGCAGAACCTCGGCTTTTTTGTCACAGATCATGGTGGCGGCCTGAATGCCGGCGCCTTTAAAGGCGTTGACGTTCTCGGTATTGTCCAGCACCTCGACATCCAACGTGTCGGTGTCGACAATCAGGATATAAGCCGCCCGCCCAAAACGGGGATCCATGGGTGACTCCAAATCCTTTCCTGTGGATGTAACGGCAATTTTCATGTAATCTCCTCCCTCTCTGAGGGTTGATGGCCGCCACCACACACCTGATCGTCGGCAATCATGGCCAGCCGTCCCGATATCAGGTCTTCCACCACCGGACGGATATCCTGCCGCTGGTCGTCGTGGTAGACATCGATGCCTGCCTGACGGAACCCCATGAGCGGGCGCATGCCGATGCCGCCCACGATCAGGGCATTGACCTGATTTTCCGCCAGCAGGTTCACCGGCACCATGCAGCCGCCCTGAACGTGATCCTGGTTGGCGATGGTGGAAATCTTTTCGATGATGCCGTCTTTCACGTCCACCAGGGTAAACGTGTCACAATGGCCAAAATGCCCCGCCCGTTTGCCGTCCAGACCCCCTTGTTCCATCGAAGGGATGGCGATTCTTCCTTTTTCCATGATTGATCACTGTCTCCTTTCTCATTGGTTATTTATTCGGCCCTCATGGCCGATGATGTTCAAGATGCTTTCCCAGACCTGCCGCAGGTGAACTCCCGCCGGCCCGGTGCCGTCGTATTCCAACAGCGTCTTCCCCTGCACCATGGCCCGGGTAAACGCCTGATCGAAGGGAACGCGACCGACCACCGGCAAGCCCCCCTCACGGGCCATGCGTTCAATGGTGGCACTGTTGTCCGGGTTCAGATCGGACTTGTTGATGCACACCATCACCGGCACCTTGAAATGGCGGCACAGTTCGATGGCCCGGGCCATGTCGTGGATGCCGGAAACGGTGGGCTCGGCAACGATCACCACGCTGGTGGCACCGCCCACCGAGGCGATCACCGGACAGCCCACGCCCGGCGGGCCGTCAGTCAGGATCAGGTCAAGACCTCTCTCTTCGGCCAATTGCCTGGCCTGCTGACGCACCAGGGTCACCAGCTTCCCGGAATTCTCCTCGGCAATGCCCAGCCGGGCATGCACCATGGGCCCGAAACGGGTGTCGGAAATAAACCACTGGCCGCAGGTTTTGACGGGAAAATCAATGGCCTGCTCCGGACAGAAATCCACACATACCCCACAGCCTTCGCATCCGATCTCATCGACGACGAAGTCCGGCCCGATGGCCGCCCACCGGCACATCTCGATGCAAGTGCCGCATTCGGTGCATCGCTGCGGGTCGATGACGGCCACCCCCCCACCCTGAAAATCAGTCCGTTTGCGAATATCGGGCTGCATCAGCAGGTGGAGATCCGCCGCATCCACATCCGCATCGCACAGCAGGCAACCGGTGGCCAGGGTGGCAAACGCTGCCGTCAGGCTGGTCTTGCCGGTGCCCCCTTTTCCGCTCAAGATAACCAGTTCCTTCATTGTGCGCCGACCCCCTTTCCAGTCATCGTTTCAATATTTTCAATCAGTTCCCGGAAACGGGCCTTCCATTCGGGAAGGGCCAGGGCGAACATTTCCCCGCGGGAATAGCTTTCGGCGATCTGCCGGTCAAAGGGAATCTCCATAAGGATCGGGAGTCCTTCGGCCTGGGCATACTCCCGGACCGTGGTCGTCACCCATATCGGCGCGATTGATCACCAGTCCCATGGGAATGTCGAGTATTTTCACCGCCTCCACGGCCAGTTTCAGGTCGTGAAGACCAAAGGGGGTCGGTTCGGTGACCAGCAGGACGAAGTCCGTATCCTTCATGGCGGCGATCACCGGGCATGAGGTGCCCGGCGGGGCGTCGATCAGTGTCAGGCCGTCAGCCCAGGTGCGGTCTCGAACCGCCCGGATCAGCGGCGGAGACATGGCTTCCCCCACCCGCAGCCGTCCGTGGACAAAGGAGACACCGTTCATGGCACCGGCTTCCAGAACACCCAGTTCCCGTCCTTTCTCGGTGATGGCCCCCTCCGGGCATACCGCCATGCATCCGCCGCAGCTGTGGCAAAGCTCGGGAAACGTGAGCACCGTATCGCCGAGAACGGCAATGGCCCGGAACCGGCATATTTCTGCACACTTTTTGCAGTGGGTGCACTTATCCAGGTCTATTTCAGGAATCGGCGTGTTGACGGTTTTGGTTTCCTGGATGGATGGTCGTAAAAACAGGTGGGCATTGGGTTCTTCCACGTCACAGTCCAACAACTGAACCGGGCCGGATACCGATACGGCAAGATTGGTGGCCACGGTGGTCTTTCCGGTCCCCCCTTTACCGCTGGCGATGCTAATGATCATTGGATCTACCCTCCCTGAATAACAATCCTGCATGCGTTGATGTCGCCCCGTCTGCCTGTGGGATGGTCCGCAGGCAAACGAGTATTTGACCAAATCTAATTTAAGCATAAGCTCATAAAACGTCAAGCAGTTTTTTTGCGCCTATGCTCAAAAAAAGGGGGGTGGCACTACGAACGGAACTTGATGATCTTCACCGCCTCGTCCACCCATTCCGAAATAAGGCGGGACTGATCACGGTGCGCCTTGGTTTTTTTGAGGCGCTGAAAGATCTCCTCACGGGTCTTGACGGCGTCGAGAGTCGGAATGTTATCCATGTTGCCGATGTTGGCCATTCCGCGGATGGTTATCCGTAGGTTCTGCAACAGGTGGGACATGAGCCGGTCGCTCTCCTTCAGAAAGTAAAGGTCCGATTCCGGGCTGCCGTATTCGGTAACGGCACTGCGCAGCACCGATTGCCCTACGGTAGTTTCGATCATGGACAAAAAGATGTAAACCTCCCGCTCCAGACCAAGGAGATCCTTCGCGGACAACCGGTGCTTGCGGGTCACGCCAAATTCCAGGGCTTCGCACAGGGCCTGATGAATGGTCCGGACCTTGTCGAAAAAGGCTTCCTGGTCCCGATCCATGCGCCAGGCGGCATACCGCGCCACCTCCTTGTTCAGGCCACGCTGGTTGAAAAGGATGTCCTCCGGCGTAATCTCGATGTCGGCCAGGCTCTTGTCATATTCGTGGAGAATGAGGTTGGCCAGCACCAATGCTTTGGCGTCCGAAAATTGAATATCGCCGGGGTCCTTGAGAAAATCCTCCAGCAGGATCTTGAACGCCCGTTTGGGCTGGTTCATCCTGGAGGTAAGCATCTGCAGGGCATTGAGAAAAGCGGTACGGTCTTCCGGCACCACCACATCCTTGAGATGCCGCCAGAGGAACTCGAAAATCTTTTTCTCGTAGCGGGTGAATCGGGAGAGGGCGTCGGCAAATGACCCTTTGAGGAAGCGACCCTTGTCGTTGAAACACGTTTTCAGTACATCAACCAACTGGCGGGCTTCATCCATATCGATGCCAAAATCCTCGGACAGGACCTCATAATCCCGTTCTTCGAAACGGATGGTGCCGTGAACCATGGAGGTCAACTTCTTCCGGGTGGAAGACCGCCCCTTGAAAAAGAAGACCATTTTATGCAACTGCCGGTGAATCGCGCCCAAGATGGGACCACGGACGCCCACGTCGCTGTCCTCGGAACGGGTGAAATAAAGGTTGTCGAACACATCGTCTCTGACTGTATCCAGGCGCTTTTGCAGGTTGCTCAACACCTCCTTCCGGGCATCTTCGCTTTTGGGTTTATTGTCGATGGCCTGAAGCAGGCCGGAGGAGAGTCCCAGCCGCTCTTCCAGATGGTGAGAGTTGATTTTCTGGTAGTCATCACCGTATACGCTTTTTATCACCTTGGCGGCCTTTTCAGGTGAAGCCTCCACGCTGGCAATGATCCGCGCCACTTTGGCTTTTTCCCGGGTAAAACGCTTTTCGCTCTCTCCCCGCATGAGCCAGTCCAGATTGTTGATCTCCAGGGGCGGAGGAATCAGTTGGGCACTGATCTTGGACAGGCCGAAAATGGCATTGTATACGCTGGTATACTGACAGCCTTCGTTGGACGCCTCTTTTTTCTGCATCCATGCATCCACCTTGGTAACGAGGTTGCGCATGGTTTTGGCACCCAATCGATTGACGCCGGCCACCAGGGTCAGGTTGGTACTCAGGCTCCCCTTCTCATCGGTTACCATGGGCACCAGGCTCTCTTTACCGGTTCCCAGGACGATGTCACGCTGGTTGTCGTGTGCACGGTAAAGCCGGCATAGGATGTGAAGACTGCGACGCAACCGGTCCAGGGAATCGGGATCTCCTTTGGGCAGTTTCAGGTGCAGGTTGTTGATGCCGCGGTCGGAAAAAATTCCGAAAGCATCCAGCAGCTGGCCCATCAGGTGGGATAGCAGCGACCCGTGCCGCTTGATCATCGTGGGAACGAAATCCAGGTCAACCACCATGTTTCCGAAAAAGATTTCGTAATCCAACCGCTCGGGGATATCCGAATCGGTGGACAGGCCTCGAAAGCGGACCAGAATCCGCCCTGCCTGTCGGGGCAGCTGGGAAAGTTTGGCCAGGGTCTCCGTCAGTTGATCGAAGGTCTGACGCTCCTCGGCCTGCCGGGCGTCAAGATCCAATCGTTGAAAATAGCCGGCGATGTGATGCACAATTTCGCAAAGCAAAATCCGCCATACGTCCTGCTGCTTCTGCTCTTCGGCCAGGCTCTCGGCCATCAACTCCGAAGCCGATCGACCTTTTTTGTGTTCTTCGATTCCCTCGATCTGCGAAAAAAGCTGTTCCGCGGCATCATCCAGGTGTATTTTTTTTTCATCCATGGCCCTGACCTGTGTAGCGTGAAAAGGCAATTTGGCGGCCCCTGGCACGTTCATGTCGGCGCGGTCAATCATTTGATGCTCAGCCGAAACACCGAAGGCGAGTCAACCCTATGATTCCAAGAGGTATTGTTAAATATCACAATTTTCTCAAAACGAAAATCGAAAACCGGAAAGGCGCAGCTTGAAATACAGGCATCGCTTTGATAGTTTAGGTTTAAACAGACAACCCGAACCGTGAGGAGATCTTCTTCGTATATGACCATGATCAAGTCCAAAGCCCTTGAAGCCAACTTGGCCAACACCTATGTGGATGTTACCATCGATGCCCGCTATGAATGTATTCAAGCGGTTATGTCCCGCTACTTCGGGTTGATGGAAGGGGTGAACACCTTTCTTCGCGAGCTGAGCCATCCCTATCGCAATTGGCAATTTATCGTGGGGGAGGCCCGGGGGTACGCGCTGGATTACTTCCATCTGTTTCAGTCGCACCCACGGGGCGTAGAAGCGGCTGAAGCCATGGTCGGGATATTCAGCGAGGTCATCGAGGCCGAGGTGGATGATGACGTTCGCACGGATGCGGTGGACAACCTGTTGCTGTACCTGCAGCAGATGATCGGTGACTCGCATGACCGGCTTCCCGATTTTCTGCCGGCTCTCAACACGGCCTTCAACTGGATCCACGACTGCCCTGACGACCGGTTTTTTCTCTTTGTTAAAAGTTTTTACCCGATCAAGCGCATCATCCGGTTGCTGAGGGACCGAGGCAACAGCGCGATAACCGACTATGCGGTGCTCAATCGCTTGTTGATCCGCACCTGCAAGGTCACCTATGATTTCTGGTGCGAGGTCAAGGACCCGTGGGATTGTTTTCAAGCCGCTGCGGGCCAGATCCGTGATCCGGAGCCTGTCCGCGCCTGTTTTTCAGAAATTTCACATGAAGTACTGCGCACCTTGAAGGACCATCTGGACCAGATCGAGCGTCTGCCGGAGAACGATGCCCCGTCGGTATTCGACCAGCTGATAACCTTAACGGATTTCAGTGCCATCGTCGAGCGATACCGCCAGATGCCCCAGATGCTTCTTCAGGCTGGCGCCGACGGCGGGCAGGGCAAGCAATGGAAGGTCATTTTTCTTTTTCATATCATGAGCATTTCCGGCCTCAACCTGATCCATGAAGAGGCCTTGCGCGACATCAACCGCACCGTGAGCTGGCTGATCGAAAACGAGAGTTACCGGCACATCGGCGACTTGATCGAAAAAACCTTGTATATCCTGAAAACCCGGACGGAGCAGTTTCCGGCCACGTCCCTCACCTGTGTTCTCAACATGGGCCAGGGGGTTTACAAGACCGACGAGATCGACCTGGTTAACTTTTTTATCGACCGGGTGGTGGATCTGGGATTTCAGACTCCCATGCTGGGCGGCGTGGGCAACGACTGGCAGATCAAGGTCAATTCGGCTCATCTGCAGAACATCCGAACATGGCTGGAGCTGATCGAATGCAAGCCCAAATGGTCCTCGCGATTGCTCTCCAGCCTGATCATCAAACTCTCGTTATCCGGGATATTCATCAAAGACACGGACCTGTTCCCCAGGGACATCACCCGTTTTCTCAACAGTGAGATCGGGCCGGTCTATAATCTTGCCAAACAGCTGACCCGCCTCTTTCCGGCCTTTTTTAACGATATTGGCGCAGAGGGTGTTCTGCGTGACATCTCCACACGGCTGGATGAAATCACCCACCGGCGGGACATCCTGATCCATTTTTTGCGGAAGCAAAGCCATGTGGAGAGTTCCAACCGCATCATCCGGTTCATAGAGGCCGTTCTGCACTTCTGGAAGACACGGGACAAGGCATCGCTTCAACCCTTTGTCCCCCCCAACATCTTTGCGCAGATCGATTCCCGTGGTGAATACATTGACGGGGTCAACGCCCTTTTCACGCACCTGATCAACCAAGGCATGGCAATTCCCGAAGAACTGCTCGTGGAAGAAAACGAACGTATCCAGGCCCTGCTGGCAGAAACGTCCGGCACCAATGCTGTCGACACCGAGCGGGTGGTGCTCATCGCCGCATTTTACAAACTGCTTTACCACAAATACCAACTGGACTATAAATCCCTCCGCCACCACATGCAGCAGTTGGACAGGGAATCTTTTCCAAACCTGGACATGCTGCGCGCGGCCCTGGACGAGCCCGACCTGAAACGGCGGCTGTTCATGCTGATGGACTACCTGGAGCGGCTCAAGGCGGTCATTCTCTCCGAGGAGACTTACGAAATCCGGGCGGACATCTACAAAAAACGGCACATCACCATCGACATTCCCTCCATGTACGGCAGCTACCACGAGCGCAAGTTCGATGCACTGGGACTCACCTTTCGGGTCGAGTCCCTGGTTAACGTGCTGTTCGAAGAGCTGGTCGACCAGATCAATCTCGGCCTGATCACCCGGGCCACGTTTCACGACATCTATGAGCGACTCACCCTGTTTGACAAGGCCCTTCGTTTGGATGGCATTTACTCGGTGGAATTCGAAGGTCAACTGGACCTACTGGCCCATGCATTGGAGGTGAGAGGATTCACCTTTACCCAGTACCTGGATATTTTCAAGGGATTCGCCGTCGCCGTCAAAAATATCATCAACGACTACTTCAACAACATTCACGGGCAGAATCTGACACGCATTCTTTCCCATATGCCTGCAGACCGGATCCTGGAAAAATACCTTCCCCGGGAGAATTCCGTAGATGCTGACAAGCTCAAGCACCGGGTCTCCGAGATTTTTTTCCGTGATCGTATCGCCACCTCCTTAGGCCTGCAGCAATTGGATCTGTTTTTAACCCGGATTCTCAACACCTTGTTTCATCAGTCCAACATGCTCCCCAAGGACAAGCTCCATTTGCTGCTCAACTATGACCCCCAGCGGATCATAACCGGCCTGGAAGCGGTCAACAACAGCGCCGTCGGCATCATCTATATGGGTAACAAAGGGCTGAATCTGCTTAAACTGAAAAACCTGGGGCTGCCGGTGCCCCCTGGATTCATCGTGACCACCGAGGCCTTTCGTTGTCGGGCACTGATCGACGGTTTCGCTCCGGTGAAGAAAAACTTTCGACAGCAGGTTCGGCAGCATATTACCCAGCTCCAGAAAATCAGCGGAAAACGGTTTGGGAACCCGGAAAACCCCCTGCTCTTCTCGGTGCGCAGCGGTGCTTCCATTTCTCAACCCGGTATGATGGAAACGTTTCTAGACGTAGGGATCAACGAGGAAATCGCCGAGGGACTGGCCCACAAGATGGACAACCCCTGGTTCGCCTGGGACAACTACCGTCGGTTCCTGCAATGCTACGGCATGGCCTTCGGGTTGGCGCGCGACGATTTTGATGCCATCATTGCCGAATTCAAGACGCGGCTGGGCATCCCACTGAAAAAAGGATTCACCGGCGAGCAGATGAAGATGGTGGCCCTGGCCTACAAAACGCGGATCCAGGAAGAAGGCGTGGAGGTGCTCGAAGATCCCCTGGACCAGCTCTTTATGACTATCAACGCGGTCTTCTCCTCATGGGGATCCTCTCGGGCAGAGACCTACCGGAAAATCATGGGCATTTCGGACGACTGGGGCACCGCCGTCACAGTTCAGGAGATGGTCTTCGGTAACATCTCCCCCCAGGCGGGCTCCGGCGTTTTCTTCACCCACAACCCCCGCTGGTCCGGGGACACCTTGAGTCCATGGGGCGATTTCACCCTGGAAAACCAAGGGGAAGACGTGGTGGCGGGCCTGGTGAGGACCCTGCCCATCTCGG